>NZ_CAXBPD010000007.1:0-300291 GCF_963977555.1 uncultured Cyclobacterium sp.
TATAAACAGTTGCGTAACGATTTTTCAGCCGATCGTTACTCTCGGCACACGTATGGAAAGTGGCATCCTTCTTTACCTTGCTTTGCAGAAGGATCTTTTTGAACAAGTCCTGGACACTCCTTTTGCTGTATGCCTTACCTGCCGTACGACCTTCGAAAAGATAGGTTTTGGGACGGTAGTACTTGTAATACTCTCGTAGCTTTTCCAACAGTTCCCTGGAAAGGAGAGTATACCTATCCTTGTTTCCCTTGCCTCCGCGGACTCTCAACTGCATCCTGTCGCTGTCGATATCGCCAAACTTAAGGCCAGCCACCTCGCCAAGCCTCAGACCGGAGCCATAGGTGAGCGCAACCAGGCAATAGTGTTTTCTGTTTATAATACCGTCGAGGATATGGGATATCTCCTCTTTTGAAAAGACGACCGGAAGGGGTTTAGGACGTCTGGGCCGTTTGATCTTTACAGGGTTCCAGTCTCTGCCGAGAACGTCCCTAAAAAGAATTTTGAACGCACTGATAGTCTGATTTACGCTCGAGGCCGAAAGATTTTTTGTCTCGATCTTGTGGAAAAGGTACTCTTTTAGCTCGGATATGCTGATCTGGTCGGGACTTTTTTCAAAATGGCCGGAAACTAGTGATACTTGGGAAATGTAATTTTGGATACTTCTAGGAGAGTAGTTTCTGATCTGCATCTCCTGATACATCTGCTGACGTAGGCTTTTTTTTCCATGATAAGTAAAGTTTAAAAGTTAAACATGGAATAAAAATAATCTATATACCTGAAAATAAGATCATTAATATATAAAAAGTGAAAAACTACCGACGTAGGAGGTTTTGTTCAACTCGTTTATAGGCGCAGTTTTATTGCACAATATATCCTTATTTGGTTGACTTGGTGTAGTTTTATTTCACTTTATATTTTTATGTCCATATCCTCTATTGGACTTCGAATCTCTTTAATTTCTCGGTTACTTACATGGGTATAAATCTCTGTGGTTTTACTGCTTTGATACCCAAGTAGCTCTTGTATATACCGAATATCCGTCCCTCCTTCATGCAGATGTGTGGCATTGGAATGCCGTAACCAATGTGGATAGGTCTTAATCGTAGATTCAGAATAACGCCTGTTTCTTATCCATTCTTTAAAACCCTGGATCTCTGCCTGTAAGACAGCATTTAATACAGGTAAATCAGGATATTTTCCGGCAAATCTACTTTCTGAATCCGGCTGTAATCCAACCAAATATTTTTTTCTTTGAAATACTGTAGTAACTCAGACACCTGAGTCGGTGTATAGGGAACCGCCCAAACCCGCTCTTTGAGGTACCACTTACATTCCGGAAATCCTTTAACAATCTCTTTTAATTCGAAATCATAGGGAAATTCAAGCCGTATAACATGCAGCTTTTGAAAGCTATCGTTTTTCAAAATTATGGTCTTCTGCATTGGGTTGAAAAAAATTATTTACCACAAGATACAAAATTTCAGGATTTCCCTACTACCTAAATCGTTTGAAGGCAATATTTTGAGACCTATTTACTCTCTAGGCACAGCTTGTCGAACCTTTCGATTAATGACAAGTGTATTCTCCATTGCTTAATGGTATTTGATGAAAAAAAATACTCCCATACCTATTGTCTCAATAGGTATTACTATCAGACAAAACGTACAAATGAAAAGAAAGCCCAAAAGTAAATAGTATTATCAGAAAACACCTGAGGGTTTTCTGATAATACAGTATCCCATCGGTAAAACAACCAAGGGCAGTATAAATTCATTAGGTTTTCTCAAAAGCAAACATCCCTATATAAAGCCAAGCAGGCCTTCCAATTTCATACCCCTACTCCCTTTAATCAAAATCTGATAGTCTTCTAGATTGGAGTCCTGGAGCCAGTTTCTTAGGGAAAAAGGATCGGGAAAATAAAGGGCTTTGGGAGCTTTAGATAAAGCATATTGGGTGTCTTTTCCTGCAAAACAGATCTTGTCAAAAGACATCTTATTCACAAGCTCACCTAACTTTTCATGTTCTTCCTTGCTGTATTCGCCCAGCTCATACATGTCTCCAAGAATGACCATTTTATGCTTTCGCTTATTTAACTTATTGAAAGCCTCAAGGGCAACTTCCATACTGGAAGGATTGGCATTGTAGGCATCCAATAAAATCAGGTTGCTCCGTTTTTCGATCATTTGAGAACGCATGTTTTCTGGAACATATCCAGCAATAGCTGCAGCCGCTTCCTTCATTGGCACCTTAAAAAATTTAGCGATGCATAGTGCTGCCGCTATATTGTCAAAATTGTAATTGCCGATAAGCTGGGAGGTATATTGGGACTCATCCGGAGGCAAGCTAAAAGATACATTAGGCGATGCACCCAAGAACTCTACGGAACAAAAATCAGCCTCACCCGGGAACAGCACTGGGCTTTCAAACCTTCTGATCATATTGGTAAAGACCTCTTTCCCTGAATTGATAAATACCTGGCCATTCGTTTCCAGTAGAAACTGGAAAAGTTCTGTTTTTGTTTTCAAGACCCCTTCTATACCTCCCATTCCCTCTAAATGGGCCCTGCCTATATTGGTAATCAGACCATGGCTAGGAAGGGCTATCCGACACAATTCATCGATGTCCCCCTGCTTGTTGGCCCCCATTTCTATAATCGCAATTTCAGTCTCCGCATTAATTCCTAATAGTGTAAGTGGCACGCCGATATGGTTATTGAGGTTCCCCAGGGTCGCAAGGACCTTGTATTTAACCGACAATCCCCTGACCAACACTTCCTTTGTAGTGGTCTTGCCATTGGAGCCCGTCAGGCCAATAACAGGGATGCTCATTTGTTTTCGGTGATGAGTCGCAAGTTGCTGCAAAGCCACTAAAACATCTTCAACCAAAAAAAACTTGTCATTTACCACCACCTCTGGATCATCCACCACCACAACCAGTGCTCCTGTCTCCAGGGCTTTTGCAGCATATTGATTCCCATCAAAAGAGGGACCTTTCAAGGCGAAAAACAAATCTCCTTTTTCGATTGTTCTGGTATCTGTAGAAACACGTTTTGAAGAAAGGAAAATGGCATACAATTGCGCTATTTTGTCCATAGTGGATTTATGATTTACTTTGATCAAACTTAAGACAGGTAATCTAAATACTGAAATTAGAGACAAAAGTAATGCATCTGTTTTCAATTATGGCCGTTTAAGATGAAAAATACCTTTCAAAAGGAATTCCAAAAATATAATATTAACCCAACAGAGGAATTGAAGCCAATTCATTATTTTCACATATGTTGACAAAAAAAATCCACCTTCTTATCCTATTTGCCTTCTTTGCCAATATTGCAAAAGCCCAATACAACTTTGCTTTCGAAACAAATTTGGAGGTATATGATGAAAATGGAGAAGCGCTACCTATGCCTTTTGTAGGTGGGATAAATGCGGCCCAATTCCAGCAATTTGACAGCAACAACAATGGTAAAGAAGAACTGGTCATATGGGACATCAACTCAGGAAACATAAAGGTTTTTGAGAAAAATGGCACTGCTTACAGCTTTCTTCCCGGGGGAAGCTACCTGTTCCCGGAAGATGTCAATGCATTTTTGCTCTTGGTGGATTTTGATGGGGACAGCAAAAAAGACCTTTTTACCGGCTCCCCATTTGGCATTAAGGCCTATAAAAACATTACTCCTGTGGGCAGTGCTATACCGGTTTGGGAAGTCGCTCAAAGCTTTCTGCGCTTGGAAAATGGCTCCAATCTTACGGCCAATATATTAGACATCCCCTTAATTGAAGACATAGACCAGGATGGGGATTTAGACGTACTGGTTTTTAATTTTGCCTCAGGCGATTTTTTGGAATATTACCAAAATACCAGCATGGAACGTAATGGAACGCCAGGCATTGATCAGTTCAAAGCTTCCCAAAACCATTGGGGAAATTTTGAATTTTGTGGTTGTGGAGACATTAGTTTTGGCTTTACTTGTGGTGGCAATGCCTTAAGCAATGCCAGAATGAATACTGACCGGCTAAAAATACTTCATTCGGGTGGTCATTCCCTACTATACAAAGACCTCAATCAGGATGGAATCAAAGACCTGCTTATGGGAAGGGATGAATGCAACAGCCTGTATTTCTTAGCCAATGAAGGGTCAGATATAGCACCCGTTTTCTCCTCTATTAGTACAAACATCCCACAATTTGGTCAATTGCCTCAATTTCCAGTTTTCCATGCGGCTTATCTATTGGAAGAGGAATTAATCGTTTCTTCCCATTCCTCTGCCACTTCTTTCACTTACAAAATAGACTTTGCAAAAGCACTGTATAGACTACCATCGAATTCTGAATCCAGCCCAGACCTCTTTTTAAAAGATGACATGCTGGATTTCGGGGAAAATTCCAGGCCTTTTTTTACCGGAAATAAATCCAATGGTGAACTCTTCATCGCTGCCAATACCAAAGTGGGGGATAAAATAATAGGTAAAATATTCGCTTATGAACTGACAGAAAGCCAAGCCCGCCTCACTTCAAACGATTATCTCAACATAAGCCAACTAGCACTAACCGAACCAAGTTTTCAAAGGTTTCAAACGAAGGACAATCAATCCTACCATATCGTAACGGGTGATGCTTATGAAAGCAATGTTCCTCAGAAAAAAATTTATATTTCTGAAGTGGCCAACCCAGAAGATATCAGTGAATTAATGCTGCCTTCCATTACTTTACGGGGATTGGATCAGGTTCATTTTTTTCACGATCAAATCAATAACTACCTACTCCTTGCCAGACAAACAGGGGAATTGATGCTCTACTCACTTAACAATCGCTTTGAAGCTGCATTGTTGTCCAATGATTTTCTAGACTTTATTGACAACCCAGTAGCCAGGAATTTAGCCGTGACAGTAAAATCAGGGGCAAAACCTTTATTAATGGCCATCAACCAACAGGGAGTTTTGTATGTAGCTGAAGACTTTCTTCAGGAGGAAGAAAAATTTCCAGTCTCTATAAAGTTGGCAGAGACCATATTTCCAGAAACGAGGCTTGGTCGTAACGCCTTCCCCACTTTTGTCCCACATTTATTGGGTGATGGCTTTGATTTGATTCTAGGAAGCAAGGCTGGAGGCCTGGAATATTTGAGCCAGTTGGGTGATGGAGGTACTGAACCAGGAGCCAGTACTGAAATACTGTTGTTCCCCAACCCTACGAATGGAAGGGAATTTAAAATTGCAATAAATAAAAATGCCCTAATGAATATCTACAGTCCTTCTGGGGCACTTATAACACAGGGGATTGAGCTAGTGGAAAATCAGGAAAACCTAATTAACAGCTATGGCTTCCCTTCAGGTTTGTACTTGTTGGAAATCATAAATGATGAAAATGAAAGGCATTATAGAAAGTTGATTGTTAGTCCCTAAATTGTGCCCGTAGAAATCCCCCCCTCCCCCTTGAAGGGGGAGTTGCGGCTAAAGGTGTTTTATTGTTGTTTGGTATCATTGTAACGGGCTGAGTAAATGGGAAATCAGGTTCGTGCACGTTAGTCCTGAAAGTGCAAACTCCCCCTTTTTTTTAAAGGGGGATCAAGGGAGATTTTTTACGAAATCTATTTTTTTTTAGACAAGTCAATCAATAGAAAAACCATCGACATCCTTCCAAGCTGGGAATTTGGCCCGGTAATCCACAAGTTCTTTACCATTCAACTCCACTATAGAAATCTTTGCAGATTCGCCGGCCTGAATAATGTCCTCGCCTTTGAATCCATAAGCTGCAGAATGCCCACAATAGCTCACGCCATTGCCATCTTCACCAACACGATTCACGCCAATACAATAGCTAAGATTTTCTACGGCCCTAGCTCTAAGCAATGCATCCCAAGCAGTGACCCTTGATGCAGGCCATGAGGCAATATAAAAAAGCAAGTCATAATCCATTTTCCCTTCAGGTGTTGCGGTATTTCTAGACCAAAGGGGGAATCTTAAGTCGTAACAAACCTGTGGGCGAATATTCCAACCTTTGCAGGTGAAAATTTTATTCTCTTCACCCATCGAATAATAATTGTCCTCTCCTGCCATTCTGAAAAGGTGTCGTTTGTCGTAGTGCAAAAGCTCCCCTTCTGGAGTAGCCCAAAGCAAACGGTTGTAATAGCTACCGTTCTCTTTTATGATGACACTGCCTGTAATGATAGATTTCAACTGACCGGCCATTTGAAGTAGCCATTTGGTACTGTGGAGATTCATGGGTTCTGCCTGGCTGGCTGAATTCATAGTAAATCCCGTGCTAAACATTTCAGGCAATACAATAATATCTACCTTTTGAGGCATTGCCCATAGCTTTTCTTCAAACATAGCAAGATTAGCAGCGCTATTTTCCCAGTATATATCTGTTTGTACTAAAGCTAAGGTTAGATTTTGCATGGTGACGATCTAAAAAAAATTAAAACTCTTTAATCAGGGATAAAGCATACGGTAATCAGTAGATACCTTTCCTTTGCTAATATCTACCAATTTGCCTTTTACCATTCTCCTTTTTAGGCCTTTAAGGTAATCCACGAATAAGATCCCTTCCAAATGATCATACTCATGTTGGATGACTCTGGCAGTCATGCCTGAAAACTCCTCTTCCTTGAGGTTCCAGTTTTCATCAAAGTATTCAATGGTTAATTTTTCAGGCCGAGTTATTTCTGCCCTGACTTCAGGAATACTCAAACATCCTTCTTCAAAGGTGTATTTGTCTCCATACTCGTCAAGAATGATGGGGTTGATAAAAGCTTTTCTAATGCCTTTCTCCTCGTCCTCTTCGTCCAACATCAGGTTACTGTCAAGGACAAATAGACGTATCCCTTTGTTAATTTGAGGCGCGGCAAGGCCTACACCATTTGCTTTACCCATGGTGTCAAACATATCCGAAATTAACCCACAAACATCATCACCTTCATGAATTTCTTCTGCCTCTTTCTTTAATACTTGGTGACCGTAAGCTACTATAGGGTATATCATTTTCTATCTAAATAGGTTTGTAAAATTATTGCGGCACTAATTTTATCCAGGTTGCCCGCTTTTTCCCTTCTATCTTTTTTCTTGCTACCCATGCTGATCATGGATTGCATGGCCATTTTGGAGGTGAAGCGCTCATCTACGAATTCAACCTTTATTTCAGGGAATATTTTCTTTAATTTTTTCTCCATGGCCATAACAGGCTGTGTCATGTTTGTATCCGTACCATCCAGAGATTTTGGCCATCCTAAAACTATTGTGGAGACCTCTTCCTTATTTGTGTAATCCTTTAAATATTCCAACAATTTGTGTGTTGGTATAGTTTCCAAAGGACTTGCTACAATCACCAAAGGATCAGTAACAGCTAAGCCTGTGCGCTTAGTTCCCAGATCAATGGCCAGCACCCTGCCCATCAATTGTTCTTAATTTGCAAACGAAGCTTTCTTAAAACCTCACGTTCTAGCTCTACTGCTTTTGGGAAAAGCAGGTCATTTTCGATTTTAGCGTGTATCATTAATTCACTTTCGAGCTTTTGAAGTTCAAGGTACAATACCCGCACAGATACACTCGCCTTAGTGGAAATTTGATAATCATTTGTAAGCTTCCTGATACCCTTCATTTCGTCGTCATGTGCATCATGTTCTTCAGCCATTTTCTGAATGGACGGTAAAGTGAAAACTTTAATTCCCTCCGACAATGGAACCGATCCACTTTCTATTTCATGCAAATAAGCAATCCTTTCAAAAAGGGTGTCCTCCTCTTCATGAATGTGGTGAATAAAGTCGTCTACAAACAAGGGAAACATCAACCTCAAATCAGTGATTAGGTTTTTTTGTGATTTATCCATCTCAATTCCCTCCACCATACTGGTAAGAAAGGGCAATGCCTGCCTGATAAAATGTCGGTGTTTTTTCTTTAGATACCCTACCAAAACGCCTATAGGGTGAAGAAAGAGTTCATCTTTAGTAGGCTCCACCCTGCCTGCCCACTCTTCCAATTCAGCAATCACCTGAGAGGGGTTCACTCTGTATTTGGCACAGACTTCTTGCAATGAGTGTTCCTCATGCTGAAAGAAACTAATACCAAAATAGTGCAGTACTTCAGCTAAAACATGGTTTTCAGTAACCAATTCTCCAATGGATTTTATATGTTTGTTTTCGGAAGAGTGCATTAACACAAAATTAAAAGAAATAAATGTAAAAAAAGTAAGTTAGCGCACCGATTTTAAAAATATTACGTTTATCTAAACGAAACGCCAGTAATACATGTTTAATTGTAAAATTGGTGAAAAACCATTAAATTAAACGATGCTTTTCTTTGCATAAAAATATAAACAGGAACAACGTGAGCATAAAGAAGAATACAAAATCACAAATAAGACTACCAATTTTCCTGGCTTTGGGCATTTCGGCGGGTATTTGGATAGGAGCGACTTTTGCAGAACCCTCGTCTGACAGAAATGATCTCAAATCAGCAATATATAAGTTGCAAGAGATCA
Source organism: uncultured Cyclobacterium sp. (assembly GCF_963977555.1). GTDB lineage: Bacteria > Bacteroidota > Bacteroidia > Cytophagales > Cyclobacteriaceae > Cyclobacterium. The sequence goes on from NZ_CAXBPD010000007.1 coordinate 8,475, forward strand.
TTACTTACATTAACAGGGATTATGTAGACAGTGTAGATACCAATGAGTTGGTGGAATTTGGCATTGAAAAAATGCTTGGTAAACTTGATCCACATTCCAGTTATATTCCGGCGAAAGATGCTGCCTTGGCAAAGTCTCAACTAGAAGGAGAATTTGACGGAATAGGTATCGAATTCGGGATTTTAAGAGATACCATATACGTGGTTTCCCCATTAACTGGAGGACCTTCTGAGAAGATAGGTTTATTGCCAGGAGATCAGATCGTAAAAGTAGATGGGGAAACTGTTGCAGGAACTGGTGTTACCAATAGAGATGTATTTGATTTACTACGTGGACCGAAAGGTAGCCAAGTAGAAATTGCGATTAAAAGAAAGCGTGAATCAGACTTACTGGACTTTAAAATTACCCGGGATAAAATACCCCAATACAGTGTAAACGCCTCTTACATGATAGACGGCGAAACAGGTTATATAAAAATAACCCGATTTGCGGCCAACACACACGAGGAATTTAGAAGTGCTTTGGAGGAATTGAAAGCCGAGGGAATGAAGCGTTTAATAATGGATCTTCAGGGCAATCCTGGAGGTTATATGGGAGCGGCCATAAATATTGCAGATGAAATGTTAAAAGATAAAGCTGTAATTGTTTCCCAAAAAGGTAAACTGGACAGATACAATCAAGAGGCTTTTGCCGTTCGCCCTGGTGCTTTTGAAGAAGGTGCCGTGATTGTCTTGGTAAATGAAGGCAGTGCTTCGGCTTCTGAAATTGTAGCCGGTGCCATTCAGGACAACGACAGGGGATTGATTGTTGGCCGTAGGTCTTTCGGCAAAGGACTTGTGCAAATGCCCATAGATCTATCTGATGGTGCGGAGCTTAGACTTACCATTGCAAGGTATTATACGCCTTCAGGAAGGTCTATCCAGAAACCCTACGGAGAGAGCGAAGAAGACTATGCCATGGATTATTACAATCGATTAGAACATGGAGAATTCTTTAGTGCTGACAGCATAGACTTTAACGACACTTTGAAATATGAGACCTTGAAAGGAAGAACCGTTTATGGCGGAGGTGGTATAATGCCTGATTACTTTGTTCCTTTGGATACAAGTATGTCAAGCTCTTATGTTAACAGGCTTTTTAGCTCTGAGTCATGGAGAGAATACATCTTGGATTACCTAGATTTAAATAAAAAGAAATTTGATAAAATGCCTTTTGAAGCATTTAACAAAGACTTCGATATTACGGATGCTATGTTAGGTGACTTGGTAAAAACGGGGGAAAAATACAAAGTGAAGTTCAATGAAAAGGACTTTGAGAAATCGAAAACCTATTTGAAGATTCTCCTCAAGGCCCACATGGCTAGAAACATCTATGATGACGACGCCTTTTATAAGGTGATCAACGAAGTCAATGAAATTTACCAACAAGCAATAAAGCTGCTGGACAATGCAGGGGCTTTGGCTTTCTTTAAGGAAGAATAACAATATTATAACCACTTAAGCCGGGGGATACAATTTCTCCGGCTTTTTTGTGCTTTAATAATTTTGACCTGAAATAAACAATTGGCCTTCTGTTATCCGATGAAATCCATCCCCAAGAACGCTATTGTATAATCCGGATTTAACTTGATAAATACATCCAGATTTAAACCCTAACCCGCTACTCCCTATGAGTGAATCTGTTCGAATTAAATTTAATCATTACGCCATTTACGCACGTAACCTTGAAGAAACCAATTCATTTTACAGTGAAGTAATTGGACTTCAGAAAATTGAGGACCCCTTTAAAGATCACCTACATACTTGGTTCGATATCGGACATGGACTATCTGTACATGTAATAGCTAGAGAACAGCCTTGGAAAGAACAACAAGTAGATCGAACCAACCATATATGCTTTTGCGTCAAAGACCTGGAAGGTTTTATGGAGAAATTAGATAAACATGATGTGGCTTTTGGGGATTCAAAAGGCAGTAATGGAAAAGTTAATCTCCGTCCGGATGGTATTAGGCAAATTTTCTTTCAAGACCCAAACGGCTATTGGCTGGAAATCAATGATGATGTATAAAATGAAAATCATCTGCCATTAAGGACAATGCTATATAAAAAAAGGAGGGGCTATTATGCCCCTCCTTTTTAGTTACTTTTTATAAATTTCACTTGGCCATTTGTCGTTGGCAATATTAATATCTGGAAGTACTTTGTCAGGATCAATTTCAACCCCAACAAGTTGCTTATTGGATTTGTGCTGGTAATTCCAACTGTCTCCTCTTTGCCATATCTCTACTGGTAAGGTTATCCTTTCCTCGCTACCATCAGCATAGGTAAGTCCTAACTTTACAGGCATCGGCACCCCTCCTTTATTGCTAAGAATTACCACTTGGTCATTTCCATAAGGAACTACATTTTCTATGGCTAAGTCAATATTGGCAGTGCCATAAAACCATGACTTCCAAAACCAGGAAAGGTTTTCTCCACCTACATTTTCGATGATATTGAAGAAATCATTTGGCTGAGGATGCTTGAAAGCCCATGCTTCAATATAAGCCTTAAAGGCATTGTCAAAACGTTCCTCACCCAAAATATACTCCCTCAAAAGGAATAAACCTATAGCAGGTTTCATATAGGCAATCATTCCTAAGTTTGAAGTATTGGCAACATCCGGATACGTATCGATTCCCTCTCTTCCGTCACTATTTAGCCAGTTTACGTATTTCCTTGTTTGCTGCAAGTCCGAACCATATTCTCCCTCATTAAATGCCACAGAACTGTAATGATTAATAAATGAATTGAATCCTTCGTCCATCCATGCGTAACGTCTTTCATTCGTTCCTACAATCATAGGAAACCAATTATGGCCAAATTCATGGTCTGTCACGCCCCAAAGGGAGCCCTCTTTGCTTTTATAGCTGCAAAAATTCAATCCAGGATATTCCATGCCATTGATGTCAGCGGCAACATTTACAGCCGCAGGGTAAGGATAGGGATACCATTTATTGGAGTAATGTTCGATTGATGCCTTGCTGTATTCGGTAGAGCGACTCCAGGCATCCTGTCCATCACTTTCTTTTGGGTAAACAGATTGTGCAATGGCCTTTTTACCTCCCGGTAAATTTATTTGGGCAGCATCCCATATGAAAGCCTTAGATGAAGAAAAAGCTATGTCTCTCGCATTCTCTATTTTAAAATGCCAGGTAAGGGTACCCTCCTGTTTCGGTCTGGTCAATTCGGGTTTTGAAACTTCTTCGGGTTTTACCAGGTAAACCGTTGTGTCGCTATTGCTTGCCTTCTCTAACCGTTCCAATAAGGTCCCATTCAGCACTTCTTTTGGATTCTGAAGCGCACCAGACCCAACCACAATATGGTCATAAGGAACAGTCACCTTATAATCAAAGTCACCATAGTCCAAGTAAAACTCCCCTGCTCCAAGGTAGGGCTCTATGTTCCAACCCTCCACATCATCAAAAACCGCTACTTTCGGATACCATTGCGCCAAAGCGTAAATGGTGCCATCTGCAACAGTGAGCCTTCCCATTCTGTCCATGCCTTTTACAGGAACCTTAAAGGTGAAATTCATGGAAACAGTGGCCACTCCACCCTTAGCAGGAATAGGCTCATTGAAGAAAACCTGCATCCTCGTATCGGTAATTATATGTTTGGAAGAAACTGTACTTCCTCTTTTACTTAATTGTGCGGCTACGTTATTGATGGTATAACCTCCATCAATATCACCATTGTACCTATTGCCCTGAATAGGAGTAGTAAGTGTACCTCTGGAGTTTGGTGTAAACCTGTTTTGCTCAAGGTGAAGCCAAATAAATGACAAACTTTCTGGGCTATTGTTGGTATAGGTAATGTCTACCTTACCAGTAACGGTATGCTCGTCTTCATCAATGGTAACAGCAATTTTATAATCGGCTCCATTTTGCCAATAGTCTGGGCCTGGCTTGCCTGAAGCAGCCCTATAGGCTGAACCTTGCCGGTAAGTAAATTCATTGAAGTCATTTTGATTATTGCTTTCCACCTGGGCCAAAACCCAATTGCTGGAAAACATAAAGGCTACAACCAGCCATTTGCTTAGATGATTATATTTCATAGTTCTTTTTTTTGCTAAATTAAAGGAATTGAGACATAAAAAGGCATTCACAGTTATTATTCGTTCCTTTTCTTGTACTTCATAAAAAGAAAAAAGTTCTAGAATTGGCTGGAAATTATAAGTTTATTCCGTTGAATATTGGTCTCCTTATTAGAAATATAAGATTGCTGTCTAGAACGACTACGATCTTCGGATTTGTATTTCTAATTTTTTGAAGGGTACTTTGGGCCGCAAATAACTATTAATATGAAATATTGCCTACTATTAAGCATCCTTTTGCTCAGAGGATTGACCACTCTGGCTCAAAATGACAGCATCACGCATACCTTAGAGGAAGTAATCATTAGGGAAAATAGAATGAAAATTCCCTTTTCCCAGAGTTCCCGAAACATAAGTATTATCCATAGAAAGGAAATTGAAACAACCCCAGGGAGGAGCCTACAAGAAATCCTTTCTTTCACGCCCGGCGTAGACGTTAGACAAAGAGGGGTAAGTGGTGTGCAGGCAGACATAGGTATTCGAGGGGGTTCTTTTGAACAAACTTTAATGTTGGTCAATGGAATTAAACTTTCGGATCCGCAGACAGGTCATCACATGGTCAACATTCCAGTACCCTTGTCCAGTGTGCAGAGGATTGATGTGCTCAAAGGTCCAGCCTCCAGAATCTATGGACAAAATGCCTATGCTGGTGCAATAAATATTATCACGGAGCTTTCAGATAGCTTCCACCTGAATGGAGGTATTTACGGTGGTGATTTTGGCATGAGAGGAGGTTCTATTCAAGCCTCTTTACCAATAGGGAAGTTCAAACAAAACATTTCCTTTGCTCATGACGCCAGCGAAGGACATTGGCACAACAGTGATTATACCATCAATACCTTCTTCTATGAAGCAGGAATAGCCTTGACAAATTCTCAGGAATTGAAAACCATCCTGTCTTTTGCGAATCGGGATTTTGGTGCCAATGGTTTTTACACAAGTTCTTTTCCTGACCAATGGGAGAGTATTCAAACCAGCCTGGCAGCCGTCAGTCATACGCTAGAAAAAGGCAATACTTATCTTCAAACACGAGCTTATTGGAGAAGTAATAAAGACGAATTCAGGTTGGTTAGAGATGATCCTTCCTTTTTCCAAAACCAACACACTACCAATGTCTACGCCATTGAAATCAATGGTCGTCAGGACACAGATTTTGGTACTGTGGGCTATGGCGTCGAAGGGAGGCAGGAAGAAATAGACAGCAATAATCTCGGGTTGAGAGAAAGAACCATCATGGGTGCTTTTTTAGAGCATCGAATGAATTTCTTGAAATTTGGAGACATAAGAGCTGGGCTCTATTCCAACTATTATTCAGAATATGGATGGAAACATTTCCCAGGAGCAGAGGTAGGTTATCAACTCAACCCCTGGCTGAGAACCTACGCCAATTTCGGCATGAGCTTCCGAATTCCTACTTACACTGATTTGTACTATGTTGGCCCTACCAATATAGGCAACGAGGAATTGAAACCTGAAAAAGCTATCAATTATGAAGGTGGATTTAAAATTATAAAGCAAGGATTCAGGGCAGAAATAGTGTATTTCAACAGACATACTGACAACCTAATAGAATGGACCAGAGATGATGATGAATCACCATGGAAGCCTCAGAATTTTAACGAAGTCACCTTTCAAGGGATAGAGACAGGCCTGCAGTATCAATTTGCTGATTCACAAAAGGACTTTAAATTTAGGGAAGTAAGCATCAGTTATAACTATATAGATGCCAATCTCATTGAGAAAGAAGGCATAGAAACGAGGTATTCCTTAACGGCACTTCGCCACCAGCTAATTACAGGTTTGCAACTAATGTTCAAAGAAAGCTTTGAACTTACCGCTAAAATGAGGTACATAGAAAGGATGAGCTTAGATCCCTACTTTCTATTTGACGCCCGGTTGGATTACAACCGACTGAAACAATTCAGCTTTTTCACTGAAGTTTCGAATATTGGTAATGTAGATTATGTAGAAGCCGGAACGGTGCAAATGCCGGGAAGATGGGCAAGAGCAGGAATGAATTTCAGGTTGAAGTAAGCAATTATGGGGTACAAAAAATAAACCTATTTCCTTCAATCTCATTCAGCACTTATCATTACAATTCGATCAAATTTATTAATATCGCCATCTGTAGGCGGAGAGTTAACCCTTAACCATCCTTCGGCAGGCTCAGGAACCTGCGTAGGTGAGGCGTGTAAGTGACCAAAGGGAGAATTACGCACCTATTCTCAGTATAAAAGTCTCTCGAAAAAAGGGGGCGCAGTGACTACTCGTCTATTTTAACACGTTAAGTAATAGGATTTCCCCGCCCTGACAATAGTCAGGGGTAATGCCTGTCCTAAGTCTTCTCAGGAAGTGTTGTACTTTGCAAACAGCAACGAAGGGGCTGATTTTGTCCACCGCGGCGGATCAACACGTTATAGATTACCTATTGCCTATTTTGGGTTTAACGATCCTATCTCGCTCTGGGGTTAATGGTGGTGCTTTGAGATCAAGCTTTATTCAAGTAGCGGGTGGGTCAGTCTTCCGAAGAGCGCCAATCGTTGACCTGAAATATTACCAGGTCCACAGTTTTTGAGTGAGAGAAGCATTGCTGGATTTTTGTAATAATTATAGGCCATGTACAATGCATTCATACGGTTGGGTGTAAAACAATGTGAACCTTTGGGATTGTCTATGACAAACAAATAAGCATTTAGAAGGGAACCTGAACCATCTTCCTCCAGGTTATCGTAGAGGGAATTGTCCCCCAATCTTCTCAGGAATTCTGCATGGGCAGTGAGGTGTTCTATATAGGTCATGTTATAATGGGTGCCACTCCCGTCGGAGGGCAGATGGTCTCCATCGATGGGGTCTTCTCCTCTCCGGATTTCTTCAGGAATTGCACCAATGGGCAAAATTCCCCAAAGGTCAACTTTCGCATCCAATTTCCAGTTTTTAGTCGTTTTCTGGCGGCCGATCTGATAGGCATTGTGTGAGGCAAAGGCAGCTTTAGGACTTAACTTTTGAAACTCAGGACTGATTTCTTCAAGTGTCCAATCAGGATGATCCATCAGGTAATAAGCAATCAAGGCTGCAGAGAAGGAACCCGATGTACCCCAATTGTTTTTTCTGTAACGACTTGCCCAGGCAACTTTATTATACATAACATCTCTTAACCAAACTTGATATTTAAATTTATCCGCCACGGTCCATTTTTCCCATCCTTCAAGAAGATCTGCCGCATAAATATAAGGAGTCCCTCCTCTGGCAAGATTTAAAATCCCCTGAGCACCCCAGTGAAATTCGTTTTCCTCTTCATTTTGGTAATTATAAGTAGTGGTAAGATCTAAAATAAGGTCTCTGGCTTTTAAGGCATAGTATTCTTCACCAGTGAGATGCCATGCAATGGCAAGGCCATAAACAAGTTTACCACCAGTTGAACTTAGCTGAATAGGATCAGAAGAACTTCTACCCACAATTTTTACTTCATCCGGCAAGGGCTCCCAATTTTCAGCATCCTTACTCAAGCTGTCTATATAGCCCAAAAAGTCACTTACGTTTGTACGGTATGGTTCTACTCCTTTCTTGGCCTTTTCTTTTATTTCCAACAGCTCTTTAGGAGAAACAAGAATTCCTATAGACTCCTTGTATATAGTACCATTTACCATATCTGGCACAGGCATAAGCCCTAATCTCGTAATAAGCAGAAATGTCAGAAAAAACATGGTAAAGTGCTTCATTTAAACCTCAAGTTGTTGTGATCAATATTATCAAACGCTTCATAAAGATAAGGTTTTTAAAAGTGTTTTATAGGCTACTCTCTCAATGATTGAAAAAGCCCCAACTTATAGATTTCAACCAATCATTGGGGCTTTCTCAGCTAATAAAGAAATTTAGGTAGTCCCTTTATTTAGTTTTTCCTTGCTTCTAAATAAGCATCCAGGTATTTTTTATCATTTTCATCGCTGTCTCCATATTTTTCCCGGAGTTCTTTCAACCTTTCATGCATCATGGTTTTTACCTCTGCATATTCCGGATCGTCATAAACATTATTCATTTCAGAAGGGTCCTCTTTCAGGTCATACATTTCCCATTCATCAATGTCATAATAGAAGTGCATCAATTTATAGCGATCTGTGGCTACTCCATAATGGCGTTTCACCATGTGAACAGATGGATACTCATAATAGGTGTAATAGACAGCATCTCTCCATTCTCCAGATTCCCCACTAACTAGTTTTCGGAAAGATTCACCCTGCATTTCTTTAGGTGTTTCAACACCCGCATAATCCAAGAAGGTAGGCGCAAAATCTAGATTCTGAACCAGTTTATCGATTTTGGTACCCGCTTTGATTTCCTTTGGATAACGCACCAATAGAGGCGTTCTAAAAGATTCTTCGTACATGAAACGCTTGTCGAACCATCCATGCTCACCTAAGTAAAAACCCTGATCTGAGGTATAAACAACGATGGTATTTTCTGCCAAACCGTTGGCTTCTAAATAGTCTAGCACTTCACCTACACCATCATCTACAGACTTAATCGTCCTTAGGTAATCTTTAATGTATCGGTTAAATTTCCAATGGGCAATTTCTCTCTTTTTCTCATTACTAAAAGTAGATTCATCTACTTGACCAAAAGCCTTTTTGAAAGCATCATTTTTTGGGTCATAGGCCGCTTTCCATTTGGCCAATTGATCGGGATTAAATCTTTTTAGCTCGTTTGCAAAGCCAGTACTGTCTCCGTAAGGATCCACTTCCATTTTAAAATCATGACCCCATTGGGCATGTCCATCTATTTCCATTTCCTGGGTTTTGGCAGCCGTGCCTCTACCCGCATAATTGGTTTCCTGGTCAAAGAAACTGGCAGGCGGGGTGAAATCCTTGTCATCATACAATGTCAAATACTCCTCTGCCGGTTTCCAATTTCTATGAGGTGCCTTTTGGTGGTACATCAGGGCAAAGGGCTTTTCTTGATCCCTTCCAGTTTCCAACCATTTTAAAGCTTCATCTGTGGTAATATCAGTCACATAGCCCTCAAACCTTGTTCGCTTACCATCTACCAAAAAATCAGGATTGTAATAATTCCCCTGACCGGGCAAAACCATAGAATAATCGAAACCCTGAGGCAATCCGTCTAGGTGGATTTTTCCGATCAGTGCTGTTTGGTACCCATTGGCTTGCAAAAGTTTTGGGAAATTGTCCTGGTCCCAATCAAAGGGTTGAACATTGTCTACCTTACCATTGACAAAGCTATGCTTACCAGTAAGTAGCACCGCCCGGCTAGGGGCACAAATAGAATTGGTGACAGTAGCTCTGGTAAATATGGCTCCTTCATTGGCTATCCTGTCAATGTTTGGTGTTTCGTTCAAATCATGTCCATAAGCACTGATCGCCTGATAAGCATGATCGTCTGACATGATGAAAAGGATATTGGGTGGTTTTTCATCCGTATTTTCCTCCACTTTGGTATTACATGACATAGCAAAATAGGCAAGGGCTACGATGTAAAAGATAACTTTAAGTTTACAAAAATTCATTTGGTCTATTGTTTAGTTGTTTCAATTCTACCTGGTTCACGCCTGTTTTTACCAGCGATATTCATCAAGTCATCCCCCATATCTTCTCGAACTTCATTTGCCAACGCAGACAGTTCCGCTACAATTTGGGGATTTTCTTGCTGCACATCATAGCGTTCTCCCGGATCCCTTCTAAGATCATAAAGAGCCATAGCAGTTGCTACCTGCCTTGTCTCACCATTTACACCTTTTTTACCTGGAGAAGAAAGCCCATAAGTACGGTGGACATGGGGAAATACAAGCTTCCAATTGCCTTTTCGAACTGCTTCTAAGGAATTTTTTTGGTAATAATAATTAAATGTTTCTCTGGGATTGGCATTCGGTACATTCTCCCATAATTCCAATATACTTACGCCGTCAATTTTTCTATCCGGTAAAGGTACATCCAGAATCTCAGCAAAGGTTGGAAAAAAGTCGATGGTGGATGCCAATTTATTATTTATGACTCCTGCTGGAATTCTTCCTGGCCATTTCACCATACAGGGTACTCGCTGTCCTCCTTCAAAACTGGTCCCTTTTCCTTCCCTTAAACCACCTGCAGAACCTGCATGTATTCCGAAATTAAGCCAAGGGCCGTTGTTATCATTTTCTAATTAACTAGTAGCTAACATAAAGCCTACCAGATCATCCGATTTTAATCTTAAAAATGGACAAATTAATCATCCTTAACAAAAAAAACTTTGAAGAAATAAACTCAAGGCCGATAAAATGCCCAACCTTACGATACAACAGTGAATTCAATTACGCCATATTGGGGATTAGGTTATCAAAATTTATTTTAATATGTAGGTATTTATTGAGTGAATTTTATAGGTTAATTAATAAAACGCTCTGATAGCAATTTTAATTGAAAAAAAACCAGGGTTATTTTTGCAACATTAAAATTTAACCCTACATTTGCAATCCAAATCGGGTGATTTACCTCTGCTTATTGCTTTAAGCGTACTTCATACCACTTGGTTAATTTGTTGAAAAATGAGTAATTAGAAGGTTAAAAGTAACCTAAAACTAATTTAAAATATTGGGAGTTTAGCTCAGTTGGTTCAGAGCATCTGCCTTACAAGCAGAGGGTCGGGGGTTCGAATCCCTCAACTCCCACAATAATTATAAATCACATTTCCGGTAAAAGTACCGGTTTAACAATACAAGTTGTTAAATGCATATTGGGAGTTTAGCTCAGTTGGTTCAGAGCATCTGCCTTACAAGCAGAGGGTCGGGGGTTCGAATCCCTCAACTCCCACATCAAGACTTAGGTCTTCAGCTCATTCCAATTTTCATCGGAAGGGTCGGAATTTCAAATTCTTCAACGCCCCCACAGCAAGCCTTTTAATAAGGCTTTTTTATTTTATGTCCTGTCATTATTACATATTTTTTTCTAAGATTGCAAAACCGTTCTAGGCTAAAGGGAAAATATTCAGCTCGATGAAAGTTTTCTTAAATCTAATTTGGGACATTATGCATTTTCATATTAAAAAACCCATTTATGACGCCTTTGATTTTTTGACTATAGACGGGCAAAAACTTAAGCTGACTTTTTGTATGTAATAAAAAAAGGCCACCCCTAAGGCGACCTTTCAATATTTTCAAGATTATTGTTGCTTATAAGCTTTAAAGACTTAATTCATAGTAAGAACGTTGACCATTTGGATAAACTCCTAAAATAATCACTTCTTCTCCCTCGTAGTTCTTAAGCGCTTTGATCACATCCTCACCTGAAAGAATTTTGGTCCTTCCAATTTTGGTGATAATAAAGCCTTCTTGGACACCTGCCTCTTTCCATGAATCATTGTCGATGGAGGATATTGTCGCTCCACCTTCGAGTTCAAGTCTAGCTTTGTACTCTACTTTCAAGTCTTCAAAGACTACCCCTTCAAATTCCGTGATTTTTGGAATTGTTTTTACCACTACCTTCGTATCACCCGATACATTCTTAAGTGTTGCCGTAGTCGTCATTTCCTTTCCATCACGGAGGAATTTGACATTGATTTTATCTCCAGGACGCTTTCTAGCCACCCTTTCTTGCAAAGAAGAAGTAGTGTATGTATCGGCGCCATCAATGCCTATGATGATGTCTCCTCTTTGTAAACCTGCTTCTTCACCACCACTACCTTCTCTTACTTCTGCAACGAATACACCTCTATCTGCTTTGACTTCCTCGCCGATAGATTCTTCAAGGTCAGCATTTACATCTCTGATAATTACACCAAGCAATCCTCTCTGTACAGTGCCAAATTCTAAAAGATCATCCATTACTTTTTTTGCAATGCTACTTGGTACTGCAAATGAATAGCCGCTAAAGCCACCTGTTCTTGAAGCAATGGCTGTGTTGACTCCAATAATTTCTCCATTAAGGTTCACCAATGGCCCACCTGAGTTACCTGGATTAACAGCTGCATCGGTCTGAATAAAGGACTCTACTTGCATATTGCTCTCATCTCGGAGAATCCCAATATTTCTTGATTTGGCACTAATAATTCCTGCAGTTACTGTAGAATTCAGCTCATAAGGGTTACCTACTGCTAAAACCCATTCTCCAATTTGAGCCTCATCTGAGTTTCCAAAAGGAATAAATGGTAGATTATTGGCATCAATCTTTAGCAATGCAAGATCAGTTGTTGGATCCAAACCTATTACTTTGGCAGTAAACCGCCTGTTGTCCTCTAAGGTGATTTCTACCTTGGAAGCATTTTCTATCACGTGATTATTGGTCACGATGTATCCATCTTCGGATATAATTGCGCCTGACCCAGTGCTTTTGCCTTCTCGTGGAGGAGCTTCTCCTCTTGGAGATCTGAAGCCAAATAACTCTTCCATAGGATCCACACCTTGTTGGCCCCTACTCATGCTTACTGTACTTCTTACGTGTACTACAGCAGGTGTTACTTGAGCTGCTGAAGCCACAAAATTAATTCCTTCAGGAATCACGAACTTGTCGTCACTAAGCCAATTTACCAGGCTGGTGTTTTGCTTTTCAGTAAAATTTGTCGTGGAATCTTGATTGGTTTGCAAAAACCCCACACCAAGAACTGCTACAAATCCCCCTATTAAAGAAGCGAGCACGATTCCAAGGAAAAACTGTTTTCTATTCATTGTATACCTTTCTTTTAAATTAAATCAATTAACACGAAATATTCTTTCTTATTGTTACTTCTAAAACGATGCCAGTTGGACTTAAGGTTTCCTATTTAACAGCATTTAACATAAAAAAACTTATTTCTTTCAGCATATTCTTAAATAATCAATAAAAACAAAATAAAGAATGCCTCTTTCCAAAGAAGGCAATTTTGATATCACTCAGTTACAACAATTCGCAACGAGAAAAAGTTAATGTAAAGCTTAATTTATTTTAAAATCCTTGAAAGCAGGCCTTAAAGCGCTGTTTTTTTCAACTGACACAAATACAATAAATAAGTAGATGCCCATCCCCACTTTCACCCGCAATGTAATCGGAAGACCATCAGTACATTTACAGAAAAACTGAAACGTAATAAAGTAGTATACACAGCATCTATCTCATTTAACCTAAGCTTGACACCACATAGGCCATAAGAAATAAACAATTGCCTTCGATAAAATCAATACCTTTTAAGACCTAAGTGAAAAACCTACTATTGGCCTTTATGGAATAAGTAGGTAAACCAATTTGAAAACAGAAAGGGCCACCCAAACGAAATCATAAAACAGCCCCAACAAACTGCCATTTTGACACTTCCTAAGGTGTACCTGCCAACAAAAAATCTTAAAACGGTTATTTTTTTATCATTGACTTATAGGTAAGGCCATGGGTCTGACTTTTACTTTTGGGGAACATTAAACTAAAAACAAACCCTATAACTACACAACTCAATACACCTACAGCTCCATAGAGGTATCCATTCACATCTGTATACCTGCTGACCATAAAAGTAATCCCAGCTCCGGAAAGCGTCCCTATAATTACTCCTATTGCATTGGCTCTTTGACTAAATATCGCCAGTATAAAAACTCCTGCCAGGCAGCCACCTATCATTCCCACTAATTTTTGGAACAAATCAAAAATAAACCCTACTTCAGTAGCTGCAATCCAAACGGCAGTTAAAGTCCCAAAAACACCCATAATAACTGTAACCGTCTTGGCCAATTTTAAATACTCACGATCCCTGAGTCCTGGTTTTAAGTATTTGTGAATGTCTGTGATATAGGCTGTGGAGATACTGTTCATACTGCTGTCCAAAGAAGACATACTTGCTGCGAAGATTCCAGCAATCACTAATCCTGCAATGCCCATAGGAAGTTCAGCTACTATATAATAAGGCAATAGCTCTTCAGGATTAGCACTTCCGATTTTTTCTGGATTGGTGAGATAATAAACGAAGAGAACGGTTCCCAATCCAAAGAATAAAAATATTCCAGGAATTGTGATAATTCCATTTGTCCATAGGCTTTTCGCTGCTGCTTTTTCATCTCTCACCGTCAGGTAACGCTGGATTACCACCTGATCGGAGGTATAAGGGATTAAATTCAAAAAGAAAAACCCTACAACAGCTACCCAGAAAACCAGCTGGGTATAGTCCCATGACCAGTCTACCAGCTTAAATTTATGGAATTGCATCCCAACATCAATAACGGTAGAAAAACCGCCGTCAATATTGGCTATCGCTATAAATATGGATAGCAATGCTCCCCCTAACAATACCACAACCTGTATTACATCTGTCCAAATCACCGCTTCAATACCACCCAAAACCGTATAGATGGTACTGAAAACACCCATTATGGCAATACAAAGAAAAATATCCATGTTAGTTACCGACGAAATCGCTATGGCTGGCAAATATAGTACTACCCCCATACGAGCCAGTTGAAATACGATAAATGTTAAGCTTCCCAATAGGCGAACCCTTACATCAAACCTCAATTCCAGGTATTCGTAGGCTGTGGTGATGTTCAACCGCTTAAAAAACGGCAGGTAAAACTTAATAATTAAAGGTACAATCGCTAAAATCATGAAGGACCCCACTGCAAGGCGCCAATTGGTGGCATAAACAATGACTGGAATAGCCATAAAGGTAATCGCACTTAACTGGGTACCATATATACTTAGTCCTGCTGCCCACCAAGGTATGCGCTTCCCTGCCAGAAAATATTCTGTGGTGGTATTTTCTCTACTTGAAAAATAAAAACCAATCCCAAGCATACAAGCCAAATAAGCGCCTAAAGTAGTCCAGTTGGCCCAACCAAATGGATTATGTACGGACAAGCCAAACACTTTAGGTGACCTTACGCCTGGCCCTTTTTCTCCATTAGGAACAACCCAAAAACCATCCCAATAGACAGCTGGGGCTGTAACCCTAGAAGTACCCTCAGGCATGTCTCCCATTTCTACCCATTCCTCAGAATTGGTATTGTAAGCCAACATTTTATCCAAAAACCCAGGGTGACTTGCAGGGTCAGTATGCGTCAATGTTTTTTCATCCAGACCACCGGGAATCAAAATATGGTCTCCACCCAAACTGAATGCTGGCGAAGGTGCTGCGGCTACACCTCTGGGCAAATCTTTTAATTTCTCCCAAACACCTTGTGCGGGTTGATCTCCAGGGATAAATCGGTAAGCGTCCTTTAACAAGGTCCTGCCTAAGCTTTCGTCTGTGTTTTTATAAAGCCCAAAACCACTAAAAATATAAAATTCATCTTTGTGTGAAGCAGCCACAGCCTGGATTCTAGCCATACCAGGAAAAGCAGGACCTTCTTCCCATTTCAGCTCTGCTTTGCCTTTCTTTAAATCAAGGTAATAAAATTTAGTTTCTGCAAGACCAGTAGCGGTCTTCTGCCCCCCCAAAACATAAAACACCCCTTCCAGAATCGTTCCTGTCATGCTAGCCAATGGAACTGGCAGTTGCGGGTAATCATTTTCCAGCACAATTTCTCCGTCACGAAAAACCAAGCTTATGACTTGGTTGGAATGGGCTTTGGCATCGTTTCCGCCTATAACCCAAACCTTATTTTTGTAACTTCCGGAAACAGAATAAGCGAGTGGTTGTGGTAACTTTTGTCCTGCAACTGTCCACCCCGCTTCAGTGTTTTCCATGAAGTAAATCTCATCATACCATACTTTCTCCCCACCTTCCCAAGGCCTCTTTTCTGGGAAATTGGCACCGCCACCTACTAATAAAGCCCCATTACTTACGCCTGCAAACATTCCAGCAAAACCCTCTTTATCTGGAATAGCGGGTAACTCCTCCCATCTTACCTCCTTACCAACTGCTTGAAAAACTACAAGAATAAAAAATAAGGCAACAAATAAGTATCTTTCCAGGGTTGAATGCATTTTTATATTGAATTATAGTAATATTTTTTAATTTAATGTAACCTTATAGGCACTCCTGTAGCAGCAGCATCAAAAGCTGCAAATAAAACTTCCATGACTTTCAAAGTATGCTTACCTGAAGCAAATGGTTCTCGGTCTTCCATAATAGCTTTGGAAAACTCCTCCCATTGATTGACCAAAGCTTCATTCATCCAATCTTCGGAATAGGAATTGGGAAGAAGATCGTAATCTTGATCTTTCCCCAGAAAAACACCTTTGGTATTGTCCATTTTAAGGCTGCCTGTGCTTCCATTAAAATCGATGCAGATATCATTTACACCATTTTTAAATCCTGAATAATGAAGGGAAGCCTTCTGACCTTTTTTGAAATCCAGCACAATCACCCCTCCATCATCTACTTCATCTTCATGAAAAGCATTGGTCATACTGGCAGTAACACTGCTAACATCAGAAGGGATCAAAGCACACAAGGCATCCAATTGATGGATGGCTACAGTGAGTAAATATCCTCCACCAGAAGTCTTCTTCAGATGCCAATCCTTCCGGTCACCATGCTTCCAAAAAGAAATTGATGTCGCTTTGACCATATGTATTTCACCAATTTCCCCAGAAGCAATGGCAGTTTTTGCAGCAATAAAGGAAGGTGAAAATTGAGCAACCTGACCA
Organism: uncultured Cyclobacterium sp.; assembly: GCF_963977555.1. Lineage (GTDB taxonomy): Bacteria > Bacteroidota > Bacteroidia > Cytophagales > Cyclobacteriaceae > Cyclobacterium. The sequence goes on from NZ_CAXBPD010000007.1 coordinate 25,139, forward strand.
ATCATTAACTTTATGTCCGATTTAACACTGGCTTCATGAATGGCTTTACAGTCTGAATAAGTTGAAGCCATAGGCTTCTCCAGCAAAATATGCTTTCCTGCGGCAGCGGCCTCTAGGGCAATTGTTGTATGCAAATGGTGGGGTGTAGCAATAAGTACAGCATCTATCCCCGGATCACTAAGCAATTCACGGTAATCTGTAACCCCTTTAAGTTTGTATTTGTCAGTGAGTAGGGACAATGCAGCTGCATCCCTTCTGCAAATAGCCTTCAATTCAAGTGATGGGATTTTTTGTATGGCTTCAATATGTCTTGAGCTAAAATTTCCTGCGCCTATAATTCCAATCCCTATCATTTCCTCCTTTGTTCTGTCCATTTAATTCAAGGGCATTCCTTCAATACCTATTTTAATCCGGCTTACTTTACCTGGGCCTGGCTCCGCTACGCCACCAGTTATCCATAAATAGCCATCTGCAAAGCAAAGGTTGCTGGTAAGTGGAATACCGGAGTCGTAGGTTGCGAGCAATTCTCCCTCTTCCGATAGCACCTGTATGGCCTGCATTCCGTAATGAGCTACCCATATTCTACCTTCCCTATCCATCGCCAAACCATCCGGAAGATTTCCGGTCTCCTTATTTTTATCATTAAATGGCAAGGTTGCCAACACCGATAAGAAATCAGGGCTAGTTTCAGGTAAATTCAAGTCTATTTTCAAGATCCTGTTTTTATAACTTTCAGCGATATACAAGATATTTTTTTTATGGTGGAACACAATCCCATTTGGGAAATCAATGTCAGTGGCAACAGCATAGGCCTCACCCTCCCAACCTACAAAATATACACCTCCATTGTGCCTTATGGAATCGGTAAAAAAGAAACCTTTTTCTGTATGCACTGCGACATCATTGGGACAGGTAATCGTCACGCCATCGATTTCAGCGGGAGAAACATCTCCCAATAAAGTCCCTTCCAGGTCATATTTTATAACGCTGCCAGACAAACTGTCACAAAGCAGGTGGTCTCCATTTGCCATGATTGCTTGTCCGTTTGGTCTTTTGCCTTTGGCCCACAGTTTGGGTTTTTCATCCTGATACCTGTAAATCCCTTCACCTGCCAGATTCGTGTAATAAAGGAAACCATCATTCCCTAAAACTGGCCCCTCTGTATAGTATTCCAGCTCCAAAATAATTTCAGGCGGAATGGTATTGGGATCAGGGAGCTTCTGGTGAATGTGGTTTCCTTTCTTCATTTAATTTATATTTTATCCAATGGAAACAAAGGTTTCCTTCTGTGCTTGTAGGTCAAACTCGCCATATCTGCCCTAGTAACACCAGGGGTATTGGCCCTTAAAATTGTTTTACAAACAGACTGGTAAGCTGCCAAAGGGGCATTAACTCCTTTTGCCACCAATACATCGTAGGATGAGGGCTCAATATTAAAATGAAGCAACTGCTGTAGACTAAATGGCACAATACGCAAAGAAGTAAGCATAATGGTATTACCGGCTTTGCTGGTCACAATGGCTGTTTCTCCCATATTGAAGTTGACCTGTCCTCCATGCCTTGGCTCTTTCTCAGTGAATTTTCCGTCTACAATTTTCTCCAGTTTCACTTCTAAAGACATGGTTTCACCATGTAAATTGTCTGTCTTGGCGCCTATATTTATCCTGTAATACCCTTCTGGATTGACCGATTTTAATTCAGCCACTGCTTCCGGATCATAGATACATACAAAACTTTTTACTCCAGGACAGGATTCCAAAACTCCAAGAAGAAAGGTACTGTCTGCAGGCGAACCGCCACCAACGTTGTCTCCCATATCCAGTATCAGCAAAGGTTTTTCAGCTTTGTCGATATGGGTCGGCATTTCATCCAAGCCAATTTTCTTCCCTGAGAAATCTTGGTGATTCTTAAGCAAATAATCATTCAGAACAGCTGCTTTATTTTCTGCCAACTTTCTATCGTTATTGGTAACCACAATAAAGCTGGTACCCATTTCAGGGACATCAGCATAGGGAAATCCCAAAACAACATTGGTAGATAAAACACCAGGGTCATCCTGAATTTCGCTGGCAAAGGCAAATAAGGTTTTGCAGGGATCAGATCCGGTATGCTGCATTTCAATGCTTATTGCCACCTTTGTTTGCATAAGAAACATTTCTGGTTTTATCTTGCCTTTAAGGGTGTCTACCATTAAAATAGCTGCTGATTTACCTACATCTCTTTGGTCTACATGGGGGTTGGTTTTGTAAGCAACAAGCGCATCTACTGCTTCCACCATCGTCTCACTTAGATTGCAATGTGGGTCGATTGTACCAATAATAGGAAGATCTGGCCCCAGGATTTCACGAACCATTTTTAACCAATGACCATCAAAATCCAAATAGGGCACACTGACACCAGCACCATGAGGCACTACCATTAAGCCATCTAAAGGGGGTGCCTCCTTTAAGGTTCGCTCTACTTCTTTAATTAAGCGTTTGGCCGTTTCTTCCGCAATAATTCCTCCGGGAGTAGCTTCAGCATAAAACAAGGGGACAAGTTCTATGTCCTCCTCAGCGCTTAAAATCGAGACCATGCCTCCAATTTCATGAAAGGCCTCACGGTATTCGTCTATAACATCCTGTCCATACAGCAGGTGTCCATTTTCGAAATCTCCCCAAGTAGTCTGCTGATCCAAAAAGGTGTTTGATTCATGATAAACACCGATTATACCAATATGTTTTTTTGAATTATTCGACATATGCTACTAAATCCACTTCAAATTTCAGCAAAGTTCCCAAGCAACCTATCAAGGTCGTTCTAGCAGGAAATGGTGCCTGAAAGTATTCTTTATAAATGGCGTTAAATTCCGCCAGGTCCTCTTGGTTTCCTACGTAGTTTCTCACCTGAACCACATCACTAAAATCTAAACCAGCTGCCGCTAGAATTTTTTTAGCGTTATCAAAAGATCTTCTTACTTCATTTTCAAATGTGTCGTTTACAATCTTCCCATTTTCATCAACCGAAGCCTGGCCAGAAACAAAGACCATATTGTTTACCTTGAGTGCTGGAGAAAAAGGCAATGGACTACTAGGAACACCTTCGCCTGAAATAACTTCTTTATTTACCATAATTTTTTAATCGTTTTTCTAATATTTTACCCGAATTATATCGAGTGGATTTTAATTACAATTTACAAATCTGATCTGTCTTCTTTACCTTTAACCAAGACCCCACTAAATAATCCGTGTTAACTTGCCCTCAACTTTCTCAGACCACATTGATCTTTCTTTAGGTGGTTTTTCTATTCAGTAGGATATTATACCTGATAAGCATTTAACCACCTATTTTTGCTGCTTTTACCACTCTATCAATCAATTCTTCAATTTTCTTATCTTCCCAAACTTTATTGGTATTGCCTACCGGGGCTATTGAACCCCCAATATCAACACCATACCTCATTTGAATGGCTTGTCTAAAGAAGGTCCAGATATTTGGTAAAGTTTCAGCAATTACTTCCTGGAAAACCAGCATAAAGTCTGTTGCCAATGCCACATCGCCTTTTACAAATGCCTCTCGAACATGTTTACACTCAGGCTCGAAAACATTATAATAAGAACCAATGGCACCATTAGTACCACACAAAACTGCATGGCACATCAATTCATCCGCTCCGCTAAAAAGCACCAATTCACCCTTTGAACTGTATGAAATGGTACTAATCTCCAAAAGATTATTTGTAGTCAATTTCATACCTGCCATATTAGGCATCTTAAGTAATTTATTTATAAATCCACCCAATCCATCTGAAAAACTGGTAGCGCCCAGTTGGTATGGGAAGAAAGGCAAATCCGTAGCGCTGGCAATAGCTCCATAATGCGCTAATGCCATCCCTGAACTTCCGTCTGTAGGTCCGTAATAAACAGGGGCAACTGAGGAAATACCATCAACTTTGCACTGAGCAGCATGCTTGGCCAAACGTACTGACTCCTGTGTGGTCATGGAACCTACCTGCACAATTATTGGCACTCTTCCCGCATTCACATCTGCAGTAATCTCCGTCACCTTGTTTCTGTCCGCTTCACTAAGCAAAAACCCTTGACCTGTGGATCCAAGTAGATAAAGTCCGTCAACACCTTGGGCTATTAAAACATCTACCCACTTCTCTAATTGCTTAAATTCAGGACGACCATTGCCATCCATTGGAGTAAGCATTGCTGGCCAAACTCCCTTCATATTTTCATACATATTCAATTGTTTTATCTATTATACTGCAAAATAATGATCCATTTCTTTATAACTCTTTAAATAGCTTACCGGGTTGTGAACAATCAACTCTTCAACGGCATGAGGGTCTTTGAAACCACTTCCAGAGACGATACAAACTGCATTGGCATCTTTATCCACTTCCCCATCGGCGACCGCTTTCATCCATCCTGCCAAAGCTACCGCACCCGCAGGTTCTGTGTATACCCCTTCTTTTACTGCTAATAATCGCTGACATTCAAAAGTTTCTTTATCACTAACCAAGAAACCATCCCCTCCAGTTGCCTTGCATTCTCTCAAGGTTTCTGTTCCGTCTATTACATTGGCCACTTGAAGCCCGCTCACTTGAGTAGTGGCATTTGTTACAGCCTGGGCTTCTTCCAAGCCTTTTCTCAGGTTTCCGGCAATGGTATCATTCCCTTCAGGTTGAACGCAATGTACACTGGGCACTTCAAAAACGGCATGCTGGCGTTTCCATGTTTGAAAGCCTCTGGCAATCGCCAAGGCCAAGCCTCCACCACCCGACGGGACAAATACATTGTCCACATGCGCTAGGTCTTCCGCCAGTTCAAAACTTATCGTTTGTACGCCGGTCATGCCCACTGGACTGTACTTGAAAGCACTTACTTGAAGACGAGTATGGTTTTGAGTTGCTACTTCACCTAGCTTCCCAAATATCTTCACACTTACATCGCTATTTTTACCGAAGTCTTTGATGACATATAAAGAGGCACCATACGCCCTCATTTGTTTCAATTTACCTTCTGGGGCACCATCGACGATCGCAATCTTGCAAGGTAACCCTGCTGCGGCGGCATAAGCAGCGAGTGCCGCGCCAGTGTTTCCACTTGAAGTAGCCAAGCAAATTTTGCCCTTGTTTGCCAAAATATCTGCTATGGCAAAAGCGGCAAAGCGGTCCTTGTAGGAACCCGAAGGATTGGAGGATTCCAGTTTGAAATAAAGATTTGGAAAACCCAATTCAGGACCAATTTGCCTTGACTTTATCAAGGGCGTATTACCCTCGCCCAGTGAAAATGGTGCTATTCCCTGGGGTAAATTTAATAACGGTGTGTATTTGCTTATTCCTTTCAAAATTCGTTGGGGAATTGTAGTTTCTTGTTTTTATAACTATTGAAATTATGAGTAAAACCTCCATCGATAACCAATGAAGTCCCATTTACAAATGAGGCATTGTCAGAAGCCAACCAGAAAACACCATTGGCGATTTCCTCAGGAGAGGCACTTCGTTGTAATGGTGTCATGCCTTCCATTTCATCCACCAGGCTTTGACTCACATCAATGCCTTCGGTGTCTTTGAAATTACTGCTCATGGTGGTGGTTACATTCCCTGGGCAAACCGCTACTACTCTGATACCTGATGGCCCATACAATGCTGCCATTTCATAGGTTAAGCTTAACAAAGCACCTTTGGCAGCAATATAAGCTGGGCTTGAACCTCCAGCTCTTTCTGCCATAACACTGCTCAGGTGGACAATTACTCCTCCTTCGCGCCCAGAAGCCATTTTTTTTGCCGCCAATTTTGATAGAAATACTGGAGAGGTGAGACAAATCTTTAAGGTCTTTTCCCAATTTTCTCTGGAAATGGTATTCAAAGTCTCAATGGTTCTCCATGCGGCATTGTTGACTAACACATCTATTTTGCCCCATTTACTATATGTCGCCTCCACGATTTCATCCACAAAATCATCTATTGCCAAGTCTCCATCTAAAACCAAAACATTTTCAGGTTTTGAAAGAGAAGCCGCTGCGGCCTGCAATTCATCATTGTTTTCTGAAACCATGGCAACATAATCCCCATTGGCAATAAAAGCTTCTGTAATCGCTTTGCCAATGCCTCTGGATGCTCCGGTAACTATTATAACTCTTGGCTTAATTTCCACTTCACTTTTCATTGATTCCTTTTTATTCTATGGGTAAAATACCAGCAAGGGCATCCCCTGCTTTGGCCATGGGTACGGCCCGTTTTAGAAATACCAGCCCGGATTTTTGCGCTAGTATAGCTGCTCCTACTTCTCCACTTTCTCTTAATAGGTAGCCCAACTTGTCACCTTCGGTAACAAGGTCTCCCAAATTAACCGTGGCGACAAATAAACCTTCTTCAGGGGCAGGATGCATCACCTGCAAATGCCCACTTCCCGGCTTATGGTCTTCAATAAAATATTTATGTTTATCGGGGGTGACTCTATTTTTCAACATACCAAAGTACTTTAAAACATTCAAGCACCCAGACACCAGACTACCCACACCTTCAGTTCGGTAGTCGCCACCTCTATACTCAGTATAAATGGCCGGCACATTGGCATCTCTAGCCACCGACAAGGTTCTTCCCTCTAGTTCAGAACTTGTTCCCCAAACAATCGACAAATTAAAAGCCGCTGCCATGGCTCTCTGCTTTTCCAAAACTTTGGAATCCTGATGCAGCATATATCCAGAAAGGGGAGAAATATCAAACAAATTGCCTCCCGTATGCATATCAATAAAGAAATCTGCTTTCGTGATCAGCTCACTAATCTCAGCAGCCACTTTTTCTGTAACCGTCCCTTCTGTATTCCCAGGGCAAGTCCTCGCAAGATCCAAATTGTCTTCGCCTACTCGTGCTCCTGAAAAATAAGCATTTCTATTGGTAATGGGCACAAGGGTAACTGTGCCTGAAATTAGGTTCCCCTGCAACTGATTGATTAATTTCATCACCGCCAATACCGGTTGGTATTCATCCCCATGAACTCCAGCAATTATAAGCCCATTTGGACCTTTTGAAGCCGACTTGATCACATGCGTCGAAAATAATTCAGCCATCCTTTTTATTGATCTTTTAACTTTCTAATTCTAACTATTTCTTGGCTTATTTCCTCCGCCATAAGCGCATGCCCCTTATCATTGGGATGCACCCCGTCCAATAATATTTCTTCCGCTCTATTTTCCTTACTATCATAATAGTCGGAAAACAGCTTAAAATTGTCTATCAAACCTATGTGGTATCGTTTAGCCAATTTCTTAACCACTTCTACATACTGTTTCAACCTAACATTCTGGTATTCCGGATATTTTCCTCTCAGTCCATTTGGTGCTATTAAAATCACATCTGCCCCTTGAGCCTTAAGCTCCTTTATCATGAATGTAAGGTTCCGTTTGTACCGTCTTAATGGGATCCTTGATTTTCCATCAGGTCCGGCATCATCTATATGGGCATCATTGGTACCAAAACCTATGATCACCAAATCAGGATTATGTGCTAACACATCCGTTTCGAATCTGTCCATTCCATGTTTAATTTTGAATAAATCATGGTCCTTAATACTTCCAGTATGACTTCCAGGAATCCCAGAATTGATTACTACTGCAGCTATTCCTTCCTCCAAAAGGAGTGAAGGCAATCTCTGAGCAAAAACCTGTTCTATGGTACTTCGCGTTGCTGTTATTGAGTTCCCAAAAGCGACAATTTTTAATTTATCCCCCATCGAGGAAATCGTTTCTATTTCAGTTTCCTTTCCGGAATAGTGATTAATAAGAGTCTCCACTACCGTCAATGGCAATAACTTTAATAAAAACAGTACAACTAATAGGTTCATCTCTGCATTAAATTTATGCTAAGAAAATATATTTCAAGCCCAATAACATACCATTTACTTAGTCTCCGTAAACCCAATCCAAATCTAAAAGCGTTAATCTGGTCACGGAAAGCCCGGTTCCTGCAGGTCTATCACCTGCACAATAGGAGAGTAAGACCTCATCCTCATTGACAAAATGAATGGCCGTATAACAATACCAACCATCAGGATCATCTTCCAAAACTTTTTCGCTTTCCCAGGTTTTGCCTTCATCTTTAGAAATGGCAATATTCAGCGGCGTCCTTTTCCCTTTGTACATTCCTTCCTTTACGCCATTGTTATTCCAGACCATCAACAGATCCCCTGTTGATGGAATCCTTGCTATGGTAGCCGGAGAAACCGGAGATGAAATATTTGTAGGTTTTGCGGGAGTCCACTTCTTTCCTAAGTTTTTAGAATAGGAGGAATATTGCACGCCATCATCAGTACGAATGATCATCATTAGTTTTCCGTTTTTCAGGGCAACCAAACCAGGCTCCTGAAAGATTACCTTGTTTTGATTTTTTACTTCCTTACCTGACTCCCAGGTTGCGCCATTGTCATCTGAAAAGTAGGTGAATAATCGTCCCTTTTCGTTGAAATCTTCTCCTTCCGAAGTTCTGTGTAAGGCTACAGGCATTATTAATCTGCCATTCTCCAATTGTAAGACCCGGTTATTATTGAGAACAAAGTATCCCTCCCTATCCGTTATACAGGATGTAGGTGCTGACCAGGTTTCTCCTTCATCTTTAGAAATTCGCATCAAGGGTTTACAATCGCTTAAACCGTTTTTACGCGCATAGAAAAGTGCGATGTTTCCATCCTGGAGCCTAAGTAATGAAACAGACATAACATTCATTCTCCCATCATTTGGAACGATGGTCCTGTCCTCATCTGTCCATGTTTGACCATCATCCTCAGAATACCTGGCTGCCAAAAAAGCATTACCAAAATCACTGGCGGATTTGCCCATAAAGTGGGTGTAAATAAACATAATTCGCCCATCGTTCAAGCGGATAAAATCTCCTTCACTGTTTCGGGGATTGTTTTCCCCTTGATCCAACTGCAAAACAGTTTTTCTATTTTGGGCTTTTAATCTTTGCATGGTGGAAAAACTAAATAACAGGAACAAAATCATAAACCCCTGAACTAATCTTGAACTTAAATCGGCTTTGCTCATCATTTTTTATTTTGCCTTATCCTTCATGATGCTCTTTTTACAAAGAAGAAAAATGAATTGTTTGAATAAAAGATCACTCCAGTAATCTTAGAATTTTTAAAATCAATTAATCTTTGTAAAACCAATCCCTACCAAGCTTGGTTATCTTGGTAACAGAAAGGCCTGTTCCAGCGGGTCTGTTTCCTGCACAATAGCCCAATAACACATCATCACCCACAAAATCCATGGCAATATAGCAGTACCAACCATCAGGGTCATTTTCCAAAGTCTTATAATTGCCCCATGTTTTACCATCGTCTTTTGAAATGGCAGAACTCAAAGGCGTCCTGAGCTTGGCCACATCTGGGTCTTCAGACAAATTGTTGTTCCAAACGGCCAATAAGTCTCCTGTTTCAGGAATTCTCTCTATTGTTGCAGGAGAAACCGGTGAAACCAAGGTGCTTTCTTCAACTTCTGACCATGTTTTGCCTTGGTCTTTTGAGTAGGAAAAGCACTGCACACCTGCATCAGTTCGAATAACCATTAAAATCGATCCATCTGCTAAAGCAACTAAACCAGGCTCTTGCAAAACAATTTCTTTAGGATTGGGAACCATCTCACTTCTTTTCCAAGTTTGGCCATTGTCGGTTGAAGAATAGGCAAACAAATCAGCTCTTCCTCTCCATTCCATTCCCGGGCCGGCATGTTTGGCTACAGCAAGCATCAATGTTCCATCTTCCAATTGAATGACACGGTCATTGTTTAAAACAAAATAACCTTCATCATCTGTTATACATGGAATAGGTTCTGACCAAGTCTCGGCCTCATCTTTAGAAATTCTCATATAGGGAATACAATCATCGGTATTGTTTTTCCTCAAATAAAACATGGCAATGTCACCATTTTGTAAGCGAAGTAAGGAAACAGACATCACATTCATCCCTCCTTCATTCGGCAATACTTCAACATCTTCCGATGTCCAAGTCCGCCCTTTATCTTCTGAATAGCGTCCAGCCAAATAAGCGGTGGCATGGTCACTAGAAGATTCTCCATAGTAATGAGAATAGACAAAAAGGATTTTGCCGTCTTCTAGCTCAATGAAATCACCTTCGCTATTTCTTGGATTATTGTCTCCGGGGTTTAAAACCAAACTACCGGGAACACTTATTATTTCTTCTGAAGGTTGTTTGGATTCGGCCGTCTGGTTTTCTACAGGCTTACCACCACAACCATAGCTTACCAATGCAATCAAAACCAACATTTTGGCTGCGCTACTCAATCTGTTCATTCTCATAGTCCTATCTTTTAATCGTATAATTTATCCAAACTTAGTTTCCGCACTACCAAAGGTAACTTCCCTGTAGGCCTCACATGTTCTGCAGCCATATACCCTAATAATACTTCGTTGCCCACAAAAGAGATCGCTGTATAGCAGAAAAATCCTTCCGGATCATCCTCAATTACCTTAATGTGTTTCCAACTTTTCCCCTCATCCTTAGAAATGGCTGCTGTCAACGGGGTTCTATAAGAAGCAGTCTCCTCAACCAAACCTTTGTTATCGTTCCAAACTAACAGCAGGTCTCCTGTCTTAGGAATTCTTTTTAATGAGGCAGGTGCTCTGGGAGAGGAAATCTCTGAGGGATATACTTCTTCCCAAGAAAGACCATTGTCATGGGATTTACTTAAATATTGCACACCACGATCTGTACGCAACCACATCATTATTTCTCCATTTTTCAATAAAACTACGCCTGGTTCTTGAACGACCACCTTGTCTTGATTGAGCATTTCCTGACTACTATTCCAGGTTTTACCGTTGTCATCGGAGTAATAGCAATAAATATTTCCGCGCATGCTAAAATCAACTCCTGCAGTTTTGTGCAAAGATACAGGTGCTAGCAGTCGGCCACTTGGAAGTTGAATTACTCTATCATTGTTTAAAACAAAATAACCTTCTTTATCAGTGATTACCTGTATAGGTTCTGACCATGTTTTGGCTTCGTCACTTGAAATCCGCATTAAAGGAATGCAGTCGTCCAAAGAATTTTTTCTGGCATAAAACAAGGCGATAGTGCCATTGTTTAACCTTAATAAAGAAGCAGACATTACATTCATCCCTCCTTCATTGTCTACAATTACCTCATCATTTTGGGTCCATGTCTCGCCTCCATCTTCCGAATATCTTCCGGCGATTAAGCCACTTGCGTGATCACTTGCTCCTCCGATAAATTTTGAATAAGCAAACAATATTCTTCCATCTTTTAAATGAATAAAACTCCCCTCACTATTTCTAGGTGGAACGCCTTCTTTGCCAATATGAAGCACTACTTTTGAAGGATTCAATAGCACCTGTGCTTCAGAAAAATCCAAAAAACCCAGAAGACTCAAACCCGCTAATACCAAAAATCTTATTTCTCTCATCGATGTAGTTTTTTCCAGTTGTGCCAATTAATGTTTTCCTTCATAATAAGGTCCCCCACAAGTAGAAGCTTCGGGATCAAAAATTGAGAGTTCTTTGAACATAAGCCTTGCTATTTCCGAATGCCCTTCACCACCTGGGTGAAGGGGGTCATTTAACCATTCCTTATTAACGTTTAAACCGTCATCCTTTTCAGCCGTCTCAAGCCAATGCCCATAATTATCAACCAGAATAATATTCTCTTCGAATGCGACCTTTTTTATCACCTCAACATAATTAACTAGACTTGCTCTAGACATATCCAATGCTTTGATAATTAGATTAGGAGTATGAAGGATTGGGATGGCGCCAAGCGCTCTGATCTTTTTAACCAAAAGATGCAGGTTTTCTTCATAAGTTTCTATCGAAACCTTCTCATTGGAACAATCATTTGTACCAATCATCAAGGACACTACTTTAGGATTGAACTGTTTAACCCTCCAGTCAAAGTCCTGAAGGATTGTCTCGGTCGTATTTCCGCTGATTCCTGTATTAATAATTACATCTCTTACTCTCCCCAATTCCCACCGAATGCGTTCCCCAAAAACCTCGGGATAGGAGCGGTATCCATGGGTGTGCTTTGCACCATGGGTGATACTGTCTCCTGTAAAAGTCCATATCAATGGTGCTTTATCTTTTAATAAGGCAGCAATCCGTTCCTTGTCACTTTCACCTGAAGGTAAGAAAACAGGAGAGGCCTCCAAACTGCTAAGTTTGTTGGTAAAGGATAAAATGGCTGGTAATGGAAGCAAGAATATTGATTTTTCAACAAACCTTCTTCTAGATAATTTATTCATTTTCTTTATTATGGATTGAAGAGAAATAATTAAGTGTACATTTTAATCTCGAAACAGGTGAATAAACCTTTTTCATCATTTACCCAGACCCTTCGCATGAAATAGTCAAAACTTGATTTTCTCATCAAGTTGGCTTTTGCACCAATGATCCAATTAATGAATAAAATCCTCCTCATTAAATTTAACCCTAAGACCTCCTTGCATCGTTGTCACCCATAATTCTCCAGGATTCCTTTCAAAAACATAGGGGTAGGAAATTCTCTTTAAGGGTGGATCCATCTTTATACTGCTGTCAATTTTTGCAATTACTATTGGAGAACTCCATGTCTTACCATGGTCTTCAGAAAATGCAATGGACAATTCATCCCTGTGATTGCTCGCTGCTACTTCAGACCATTGTTTATCTCCTCCTCTTAAAGGATATTGATCAGTTCCTTCAGGGAATCTTCTGTTCCACACCAAAATCAATCTACCGCTTTCAAGTCTTTTTAGAAGCCCAGGTGCAGAACTTGCCTCAATGTCTGTAGGCCTTATATTCTCCCAGGTCACCCCATCATCCATTGAGAAAGCCTCCCAAAAGGTACCCCAATTGGTTCGCATCAACAACCATAATTTACCAAATTCAAGCTCCTCTAAGGTAGCCTCTGTCACACCGCTATGGTGCCCTATACCTCCTAGGTCAATAATATTTGACCTTTCCCAAGTATTACCTTCATTGCCCGACTTATAAGTCAATACCGTATGATGGCCCGGGTGGTGTCTCATCATCATGGAGGTGAAAACCACATTTCCGTTTTCAGTTTCAATCATGTCTCGCACCGCACCCGTCCATTCATTATGGAGTTTTTGAACATCTTGCCAGGTTTTACCGCCGTCCAAACTTCTCACCGTATAGGTAGGCAACCTGGCCCCTGGTGAATCGGAGATATTCTCTTGCCAGTTCCAATTCTCCCTTTCTTTCATATTCATGAATGCAAGGATAATTACACCATTGCTGGTTTTTAGAATGGCCCGCTCATCTGATATCAAGAAATTTTCAGGGTCTTCAAATACAGGATAGCTTCTCCAGGTTTTACCCTCGTCATTGCTAATGGTGCAATTTGTTCCCTCCACGGTCAGGATGTCCCCATTGTCCAAATTGACAAAAGGCCCCATTTTAAGGCCTTTCATTTCTTCTACATCATGGTGCACCAGAGCTCCTATGGAGATCGCTATACCATTGTCAGCACTTAAAAGAGCATGCTGCGCCTTTCCCGAAAAGGAAAGGGCAGTCATGATCAAGGTAAGGGATAAAAATCGGTGAATTTTAAACATGGTTGTTAGGGCTATTTATAGATTTACCTCTGCATTTTAATTACTGCTCGTAACCAGTATTTTGGGATATTTTAGAATTTAAGCTTATGGTTTCCAAAGTTATAGGCCAAACCATAAGGTAGTCTTGGCCTTCTTTTCCTTGTAGAGAAGGCACTTTCTCAAAGGCTTTGTCAAAACGAATAAGATCCCACCATCTTTTTCCTTCAAAAGCCAATTCAAATAATCTTTCCTGCAATATTGCCTCGTCGTTTTCAGTTTGAGAACCAGTATTAAATTCATGGCTAGAGAAATTCTCTCCATAGGCTCTTGCTCTTACTTCATTTATCTCAGCAGAAGGATCTTGACCAAGGGCATTTTTTGCCTCTGCAATAAGCAATAGCAATTCAGCATACCTATAAATCACAATATCATCAAGAAAAATTCTGGAGCCTGCTTCAGTATAGCCGCTACCTTTTACTACAATTGAAGTTATAAAAGGATTTTCCGCTTCGTAATCGTAGATTTCAAAGAAACTACCCTCTTTCCGGCTATCATCGTCCATAAACTGATCTCTCATTAAAGCAGATGGAGCCCACCAATTAAATCCTCCTGGGGTGCCGATGGCTTCCAAAGTCTCATTAGTATATGTTTCCCTCAAATCAAGCGCATTGAGGTACATATCCGAAAACATATTGTTAGAAACCTCAAAATCATTGAAATGAACTGAGAAAATTATTTCATCGTTCCCTTTGTTATCAAAGTCAAAAACCCTAGAATAGTCATCCAAGAGAGTTAAATCAGCTGTTTTAGCATCATTCAAAGCACTCAAAGCAATCGTGATATCAGCATCACCTCCCTCCATGGTTTTTCCAGTCCACAAATAAACATCTCCTTTGAGGGTGTTGACTGCCGGCTTGGACCACATGGAACGGCCGTTTTCAAATTCATTGTTTGGAAACAAATTTACCGCCATATCCAAATCCGCTTTAATCAGGTCAAAAACAGTAGCCACTGCAGCTCTTTCCTGAAAGGTAGTTTCGGAATCATAGCCTTCTACAGGTTCCGTTATCAAGGGAACATCGCCCCAGGTTTTCGCAAGAACAAAATAAACAAATGCTCTCATGCTGTAAGCCTGTGCTAATAAGTCATTCTTCGTATCAGCATTTGGAAATGTAATATTGGGGACATTTTTTATGACCAGATTGGCATAATTGATCACCTTGTAGGATTGCAACCAATCCAAGTCAGCATTGCCCTCATTCATGTCATTTTCAAAATACTTTTGCCTGTAATCCGCATTTTGAAGACCATGGTTCATCACTTCACTTCTAGCTTCTCCCATAAGGTAAAGGGTTCTGTTTGACAAATCCCTGAACTGGTTGTACATCCCTATAACTCCTCCTATGGCATCCTGCTCTGATTGCCAAAATGAGTTGGCACCTATAGAACTAATAGGGGCTAATTCCAAGGGAGTTATACAGGAGTAATTAAATAGGAATACAATAATTCCAAGAAGGTATATCTTTTTATTAACTAATTTTTTCATGACATTTTCTGTTTAATCAGGACTTAATTAAAGGGAAAGGTTAATACCTAACATAATGTTACGAGGTACAGGAAAACGTCCTCTATTCATCCCTCCGTCTTCCGGAGAAAGTCCACTGAAATTGGTGAAGTACATCAAGTTATTGCCAGTAAGGTTAAGCCTAATATTCTCTATCCCAATCTTCCTGTACCAACCTGCAGCGTAATCATAGCTTACCGTAAGTTCTCTCAGCGCCAGGTAATCTCCTTTTTCATAATTTATGGAACTGCCTCCACCATTATTTACATTTCTAGGATCTCCTCTCCAATAATTACTTTGAGCAACTTGATCTGCCCAGTAAAACTTAGGAACAGCTGTCACATCACCCTGATTTTCCCAAGACTTCGTGATATTCGAACTCATATTGGTATTCCCTACAAACTGTCCATCCAAATTGGCTCTTACATAGTTATAAATGGTATGACCTGTGGTATAATCCATTCTCAGGTAAAGGTTGACTCCTTTATAATTTACATTATTGGAAAATCCTCCAGTCCATTTTGGGAAAATATTCCCCATATAAACCCTGTCCCTCGTGTCGATCACATTATTTCCATCAACATCCAGCCAATCAACGTCTCCACCAAGTCTGGTTCGATCTGGTCCAGCCATGATCACATCCTGAGGTGCTGCAGCTGCTGCTTCATCAGTGGGGAAGATAGACTGGTATTGGTAACCATACATCTCACCAATTTGTCCACCTTCTTGTAAACCGCCTTTCCAAGCATAATCTTCAAGTTCTTGATCATAAAGAAACAACCCGCCAATCCTGTTGTTTTCGTTGTCATTTTCAGGGAGTTCCAATATTTTATTCTTTACAAATGAAGTATTGAATCCAATGTTCCACAACCAGTCTTTGGTCTCAAGAGCATTAAAATTTATCTCAAGCTCTACACCACTGTTTTCCAAGCTACCCAGGTTGGTTAAAATGCTGGTAAAACCAGTCAATTTAGGCATGGCCAAGGTGGTGATAAGATTAGAAGTTACTCTTTGATAATAATCAAACAAAACTGTAACCCTATTATTGAAAAGACCTGCGTCAAATCCCACATCAAAGGTTCTGGATTGCTCCCATTTTAGATTTGGATTGGCAATGGTAGTGTACTCAACTGCAGCATTTCCTTGGTAAATCCCCCCAACACTGTAGGCTCCTTGTGCTTGGAAATCTTCTAAATTACCAAGATTACCATTAAGACCGTAACTTGCTCTTAGCTTAAACTTGTCAATAGCTGCCGGAGCATCCCAAAAAGATTCATTATGCAAGTTCCAACCTGCGGATACCCCTGGGAAGAAACCCCATTTGTATTCTGAACCTAAATTCGAGGCACCATCATACCTAGCACTGATAGACACAAGATACTTGTTGTCAAAATCATAATTGGCCCTACCAAAATAGCCCAAGATTAATTGTTTCCCTTTTTCACTGGTAACTTGCACAGGTTCACCTGATGCATTTAAAGTTGGAATTAGGTCGGTAGCTGCCCCTCTACCTTCTGCAAAAAGATCATAATTGTCTCTCTGGTACATTGAATAACCAAGGGTGGCATTGAAGTTATGTAGCTCCGTGAAGCTTTTCTCATAGTTCAATACTGCATCAAACTGTAATTGTTCCCAGTTCTGCTGTCTTCCAGTAGCATTCCTACTCTCCACCAATTGAGTTGGTGAATTGAGGTAGGACATCAAAAAGGTATTGGTTGTATTTGCTCTGGTAAATAAGGAGGCCGAAGGCTCAAAGCTCAAGCCAGGAGCAAGCTCCCAATTGGCACCACCACTCAAGGTCATCAGGCTTAATGTATTGTCATTGGTACTGCGATTTAAATGATAAGCGGGATTACCCAAAGAACGATTCACCCCAGGTGATAATGTGCCATCTTCAAAAGTATATTTGGCAGTAGGAGGAGTAGCAATAGATCTTTCAAACAAGTTGTTTTCACTGTAAACCAAATTATCGGAAGACCTGGTGAAATTTAGGGCTGCAAACACAAATAACTTATCATTTACTTTTAGCCTTCCATTCATATTGGCAGTAAATCTTTTATAATTGGTGGTAATGGCTGTTCCATCCATATCAGCATAACCTACGCCTATATTAAAGGTTGCTTTTTCAGTACCTCCCGATAAATTCAAATAGTGGTCTTGAGTCACCGCAGTTCTGAACAATACATCCTGCCAATCTACCCCGTCAAAAATGATGGTCTTGCTAGGATCTAGTGGGTCTGGCATACTTTCCCATCCTTCACTAAGCTTGTACTCATTATCGGGAGTCAGATACTGAGTAGTATAAGCCGTATTATTGGTAAGGTCATTGCCAGTCCCAAAACCAAAAGAACCACTTAACATAGCAAGTCTTGTGGGTGATTTCTCACCAGTTGCTGCCACACCTAATCTACCATAGTAGATATAATCTCTAGCAGATAAAAGGTCGTACTTCTCTCTTATTTGTGAGGTACCAATTGTATACCTATAAGTAACCTTGGTATCACCAGCCTTACCTGTTTTGGTCGTTAAAATCACCACACCATTAGAAGCTCTGGAGCCATAAATAGCCGTAGAAGCAGCATCCTTTAAGACCTGCATGGATTCGATATCCATAGGGTTGATCCCCTGAATATCATCTCTTATTACACCATCGACCACATATAGCGGTTCGGCACCATTCGGGTCGTTGATAGAAGTTCCGCCCCTTACGATTATTCTCGGTGCAGCGCCAGGCTGCCCACTCAAAGTTTGTACCCTGACACCGGATACAGTTCCCTGCAAAGCGGAAGCAGCATTACCTAAAGGTACATTTTCAAGCACCTTGGTATCAAGTGTACTTACTGCTGAAGTTAATTTTTCTCGGGATTGCTCCCCATAACCAACAACGATTATCTCATCGAGGGCTCCAAGTGCTGTTTCTAAGGTTACCTCAATATTGGTTTGATTTCCAATGCTAATTTCCTGAGGTTTAAAACCAATAGCTGAAAATTTCAAAACGGTATTGTTACCGGATAGGTTAATGGAAAATTTCCCATCCATATCGGTAACCGTTCCTGTGGCAGTGCCCTGGTTTATAATGTTAACACCAGGAATAGTACTTCTATCTTCTTTGGAATATACAGTCCCTGTCACCTCTTTTGACTGTGCCCATGACTTCTCTGTAGAGAAGGATACTAGTAGCAACACTAAAAAAACGGATTGCCACCATTGTGTGTAGCGTTTCTCAATCATATTTGTCTTATTTATGTTATGCTCCATTAACTTTTAACCATAAACTACTTGTTCATAAGGGTTAAAGTTAAATTAGAATATGTATTATTTATTCAAATATAATCAATTATTCTAGCCTTCAAAATCCAGCCATCTAATAATTAAAAAAAATTTCTACAAAATGCCAGCAAGGAAAATTTTATTCTTTTATTTACCACTAAACAGTTAAATGACAACTTTAAAACATCCATAAACAACTTATAAAAACGAAACCAATACCTTCCACCCCTCACCAATACTATTAAAATAATGACACTTCCGACTTCAACTGACACCATTACTTTGAATTAACAGGTATACTTGATGTATAGACCCTAAGTGAAAATTTTGAACCGAAGCACCTGTAATCTAATAGTATATATTTTATAATCAGTCAAGTAACCATTATTTAACTTATTGATCCCACCTATTCAAACTGCCTTGTTCCTAAAAATTTAAATTTGACGATTAAAACTAACGCTTATTTTTAAATCCGGTTGGTTTATTATGTATTATATATTTTAAAAAAAATTATTATTAACAATGAGTCTGACGTTAAATCATAATTTGGACGCCTATAATGCCAATAAATTACAATTAAAAGGATTAATGTAACAGCGTTGAAGGATAATTAAGGGAGCAGTTTAATAATACTTATTATATTTGTGGGAATAAAAAATCAAAAACATAAGTGAATAAATTAAGTGTCAAGCCAAAACCAGTTTTAGATGCTACCTTGTCATTGGTAGACAAGGTAGAACAAAACTTAAGAGATTACTTCGCAGAAGCCAATCTCCAGCCAGGTGATGCGATCCCAAAAGAGGCCGAACTTGCACTAACCATGGGAGTAAGCAGAACTGCATTAAGAGAAGCGCTCTCAAGACTTAGAACACTGGGCTTAATTGAATCCAAAAGGAATAGGGGCATTATTTTGACACAACCCGATATTTTAGGAAGCTTCGAGCGGGTACTTAACCCAATGCTATTGGACAGTGCCACTCTTCAAGACATTTTTGAGTTGCGCTTGGTTTTGGAAATGGGCATCACCGACTTTTTGTTCATTAGAAAAACCAAAGAAAACCTGGATAGACTTGAGTTACTCGTTAAAAAAGAAGAAGAAACGAAAGACAAGTTCTTGAAAAACAGGTATGATGTAGAATTTCATTCCATGCTTTATGAAATTTCTGGCAATCAAACCCTTTTAAGATTCCAGAAAATGCTTTTGCCTATATTCAATCTTGTACACAGCGGTCAAATCATCAGTAAATCCGAGGTTAAAAATGCTGTTACCCACCGCGACTTATTACTAGACCTTCAACAGGGTACACCAGAATCCTTTCGGGAAAAAATGAGCATCCATTTAAAAGTATACCTGGACACAGTAGAAGAATAAAAAAAGGGTAGAATATAAATCCTGCCCTTTTTTTAGTCATTTTTTGAAGGAATATTTTTTAGCCTTTGTAATCTTCAGCTACCTGCTTAGAGACACCTAATCCATCAATACCCAGCTCAATAACATCGCCAGCTTTCATGTACCTTGGTGGTTTCAGCCCCATACCTACACCTGCAGGGGTACCTGTACTGATCACATCACCAGGCAATAGACTCATGTATTGACTGATATGACTCACCAGTTGAGGAATATTGAAAACCAAATCAGAGGTATTGCTGTCTTGCAACATTTCATCATTTACCTTAAGCCATAATCTCAATTTGTGAGGATCAGGAATCTCGTCCTTAGTCACCAAATTAGGTCCTAGTGGAGCAAAGGTATCAGCACTTTTCCCTTTAACCCACTGCCCACCGTGCCTTAACTGAAAATCTCTCTCACTTACATCATTGTGTACCACATAACCAAACACATGGTCCATGGCATCTTCTTCAGTTACATAACTGGCTTTTTTGCCTATCACTACTGCCAATTCCACTTCCCAGTCCGTTGCTTGGGAATTCTTTGGAATCACGATAGGATCAAAAGGGCCTGAAAGCGCGGAGGTAGCTTTCATAAACAATACCGGTTGTTCAGGAACAGCCATTCCACTTTCTTTTGCGTGTAAAGAGTAATTTAACCCTACACAAATAATTTTGGATGGAAAAGGAACGGGAGATCCTAATCTCTCATCAGCTCCGATTTCTGGACAACTTGTTGCATTTGCCTCTAACCATGTTTCTAAATTTTTCAGATTACTCTCATCGCCTAAAAATTCAGCGGTCCAGTCTAAACCAAAAGCTGAACAATCAATTTTTTTACCATCAGCGGTTATCACCCCGGGCTTCTCCTGCCCTACTTTTCCAAATCTTATTAATTTCATTTTTCAATTATAGTTTAAAGTAATTACATTTTTAATTTAGAAAATCCACCATCTACCAAATAATCAGCACCAGTTAAAAACTTGGCTTCATCAGATGCTAGGAAGAAAGCCATACTGGCCACTTCTGCAGGAGCTGCCATTCTTCCAATTGGTTGAGTGGCCGAAAGCTGTTCAAACATTTCTTTTTCTTTCCCAGGATAGGTTTTGGAGATATAATTATCCACAAATGGGGTATGTACTCTCGCCGGCGAAATGGCATTGCAGCGAATATTGTCTTTGACATAGTCCCTGGCAATGGTTAGTGTCATGTTGAGCACTGCACCTTTACTCATAGAATAGGCAAAACGATCTGGTATCCCAACTGTAGCCGCAATAGAGGCCATGTTAATAATTACCCCTCCACCATTTGCAATCATCCTTCCAATCACTGCTTTGGAACAATGGAACACTCCTTTCACATTCACGGCAAATAAACGGTCTAAATCTGCCCCTTCAGTCGATTCAAGGTTTCCAATATGAGAAACGCCGGCATTGTTGATCAACACGTCTAATTCTCCAGGTATAGCTTCTATGACTTCATTTACATTGGCCTGATTAGAAACGTCGGTTTGTTTGAAAAAGACATCATAGCCTTTTTCTTTTAGTTTGCCAACTACCTCCAGCCCATTTTCCTGATTAAAATCCAATACATAGACTGAGGCACCAGAAACTGCAAATTTCTCCACTATTGCCAAACCTATTCCACTGGCCCCACCCGTGACCAAAACATTTTTCCCCTTCATTTACAATGAATTTTCTTATAATTAATATTCTACATTCAAATCACTTACCCAACATAGGGAACAATCGCTTCAAATCTTCTTCTGAAGGTTGAGAACCATATTCACAAACTTCAAAAGCTTCTGCATACTTGGCTTTTGCAGCCTCAGCAGGGCCATACCATTTCTCCAGACTCTTCCTTACTGCGGGGTTTATTCCGCCTCCCCTTTTTTCTTTTAACCAGGCTATTCTTTCTTGCTTACCTTCCGGCACCTCGTCGGCGTAGCCCGCTATCCAAGGTAGCCACTCATAAAATTGAGATTCATGAGCATCCAAACCATGTATTTTTTTGTCGATTACAGAGGTAATGTCTATCGCCACATGAGGCTCAAACGGGTTTGGCTTTTGGAAATGATCCTGGAAATATAAAAACACAGGGTTCTTGCTTAATGGCGGCGTATCTGGCGCCACATTAGGAACACCTACCATATAGGCAGCATCTTGTACCAGCACGCCGGTATAGCGATGATCGGGATGGTAGTCGTTAGGTCGTGGAGCAATTACCACATCCGCATCCCATTCTCTGATCTTCCGGATGATCTGAAGCCTTATGGCTAGTGTTGGCAATAATTCTCCGTCATGGTTATCCAACACATCGTAGGCAACGCCAAGTCTTTTGGCCACTTCTTGGGTTTCAGCCATGCGTCTTTTGGCAAGCATTCCACCCCCCTCTTCCATATGACCTGCATCACCATTAGTGACAGAGACAAATTTTACATTGTGGCCCATGGCTACAAAAAGAGCTGCAGTACCACCGCTTTTTATATCGCAATCATCAGGATGTGCACCTATCATAATGATATTCAAAGTTCTTTCTTGGGCTTCTACTATAGAAACAGCGAAAAAACAAAACAAAATTGCAATAAAACTTGATTTCATAATCAATTTTTCGGTTGTTAAAATTTAAAGCTTGAAGATAGGCATTTAGCCCTGTTTTGTCAATCCGTTAATCCAAATTATCAGTCATTTGCCCACTTTACTCAGAACTTATTCCTTATCTTTGCCACCTAAAAATTAATTTCGCGAAACAAAGTACAATTAGATATGCTTCAGGTAAATGAAATAAGAGCAAACTTTGCGCAGGCCTGCGAAAGGCTTAGCGCCAGGAATTTTGAAAATCCTGAAGAAGTGCTGGGAAATGTATTAAAGCTAGAAGACCTAAGGAAACAAATTCAGCTAGAGCGAGATACCCTTCAGGCTGAATCCAACACCATTTCGAAGCAAATTGGTAAATTGATGCAGGCTGGCAAAAAGGAAGAAGCAGAAAAGATTAAGCTGAGAACTTCTGAGATAAAAGCACAAGTGAAATCTTTAGAAGAAAGCTATTCCCAGACCGAAACGGAACTGACCCAAATTTTATATACTGTACCTAATATTCCTCATTCATCTGTTCCTCCAGGAAAATCTGCAGAAGACAATGAGATCGTCTTAGAAAACGGAACGGTCCCACAATTGGAAGCAGGCAATAAAAGTCCTCATTGGGATTTAATTAAAAAATATGACATTGTTGATTTTGAGTTAGGGGTAAAAATAGCTGGTGCAGGATTCCCTGTATACAAAGGCAAAGGAGCCAAAATGCAGCGGGCTTTAATCAACTTTTTCTTAGATGAAGCAGAGAAAGCCGGTTATACAGAAGTTCAGCCACCTATATTGATAAATGAAGAAAGTGGCTATGCCACAGGACAACTTCCAGACAAGGAAGGCCAAATGTACTTTGCACAGGAGGATGGGCTATACCTGATACCTACCGCAGAAGTTCCGATTACCAATATGTACCGAGATGTAATTCTCCTGGAAGAAGAGTTGCCTAAAAAGAATACAGGCTATACCCCTTGTTTTAGAAGAGAGGCTGGAAGTTGGGGAGCCCATGTAAGGGGATTAAATAGACTACACCAATTCGACAAGGTGGAAATTGTTCAAGTTACGCATCCAGACAATTCCTACAAAACCCTAGAGGAAATGAGCTTACATGTTCAAGGTTTGTTACAAAAACTTGAATTGCCATACAGGGTCTTAAGACTTTGCGGTGGAGACATGGGCTTCACTTCTGCATTGACATTTGACATGGAAGTCTTCTCTGCTGCTCAGGAAAGATGGTTGGAAGTAAGTTCTGTGAGTAATTTTGAAACCTACCAAACCAATCGTCTGAAGTTACGCTTTAAAAACAAAGACAAGAAGACCGTTTTGGCCCATACGCTCAATGGAAGCGCACTGGCCTTACCTAGAATAATGGCTGCCATTTTGGAAAACAACCAGAGTGAAAAAGGTATTAAAATGCCAAAAGCTTTGGTTCCCTATTTGGGCTTTGACAATATAGCTTAGGAAATACTTGCTATAAAGTTTTTCAAGCAAAACAATTTTGCATCAAAAAAGGGGGCATCTTTTATAAAAGACGCCCCCTTTTTTGATTTAATTGGATATAACTATATCGATAATTTCTTTTTCCAGTCCTGTACCTCAGCATAACAAATGTCCACCACACTTTGTTGATCTGAAGTGAGTGGATTCTTTGCCCTTCGGCTCACAATTTCCAAATCCAGCCCTTCTTTATTGAGATAATACCTAGAGGAAAGCATGTAATTGGCGGTAATCCTTCTTTCCATGTCTCTAACTTTGTCTTGCAACCAATCTACCTGCTCCTTTTTTCCTGCATCATCTGCATTTTTACAAATCCATGCGATTACCTCCGGATAATAATTGCCTGCTATTGGTGACAACCCAGCTCCACCATTACGCAAAGAAGCTACTGCGCTACCCATGTGGGCATTGTAAAATCCCATTTTAGTTCCCTCTGCAGTTTTAAGTTTCTGAAGAATATTGTCGATGTCCTCAGAGGTGTCTTTGTGGTAAACCAGTCTTCCTGAATCCAACAAAAACTTTTGCACCCTTTGAGAAAGTATCCTTTTATAAGGAGTAGGACATTCATAGGTACCTAAAGAGATGTTATCTGTCAATGACAAATAGGCTTCAAGATTTTTGATAACCACATCATCCGATTCATCTTTTTCTGCGAAGTGGGAGGTAATCATAATTACAGCGTCTACACCAGTATCAGCAATTCGTTTAGTAAATTCCGCTTGTTCCTTCGCTGTATTACCAAAGGATCCTGTAGCAACGACAGGGAAGTTCCCATTAACCCTCTTTACTACGGTCTTGGTTACTTTAAGTCTTTCCTCAGGACTTAGGTCATACATCTCACTGCTCAAGCAATTT
Source organism: uncultured Cyclobacterium sp. (assembly GCF_963977555.1). Lineage (GTDB taxonomy): Bacteria > Bacteroidota > Bacteroidia > Cytophagales > Cyclobacteriaceae > Cyclobacterium. The sequence continues at coordinate 49,856 of NZ_CAXBPD010000007.1, forward strand.
GCGAAGAAACCACGAGCGCCTGATTCAAGATAATAATCTGTAAGTTTTTTCAACCCATCATAATCTACAGTCATGTCTGCTTTATAAGGGGTTAGCATTACTGGTATAAAAGCTTTTTCGACAGCTTTTGCTGACATTGGCGTATTCGCCAATAGACTATTCCAAGGGGTAAGTCCTGCCAAAGTTCCTAATGCCATTTTTCCTAAAAATTTTCTCCTGTCGTTTTCAATACTCATGGTAATATGATTGACTCAAATCCGATAATTCGGCTTCAATTGGGTGGTGAAATTAATTGTTTAAAGTATTTATCTACACTAATAACCTCTAAAAAGAGCAAATAGACCAGTAGAAAGCAATAAAATTTGGCTTTACGGGAGAATTATTATCATTTGGTACCTATATTTGCCCCCTATATGTGGAAGGAAATAGCTTTGTTGGTTAAAAAAGAAGCCTTGTTGGAATGGCGACAAAAGTATGCCATTAATGGGATACTTCTTTATGTAACCAGTGCGGTTTTTATTGCTTATTTAAGCATGGGAACTGGTCAAGGAAAATTGCAAGTTCCCATATGGAATGCCCTTTATTGGATCATTATCCTTTTTTCAGCAGTAAATGCGGTGGCAAAAAGTTTCGTACAAGAACAGCAAGGTAGGCAACTCTATTATTTTATGATCGCTTCACCTCAAGCCATTATTTTATCCAAAACCATTTACAACACTGGGCTGACGCTGGTATTGGCACTATTGGGCTATTTGGTTTTTAGTGTGGTATTCGGAAATCCTGTCGCGGACGATTCCTTATTTCTTTTAAACCTATTGCTAGGAGCCATAGGTTTTTCAGCAGCACTGACCATGGTATCAGCGATTGCCTCGAAAGCAGGAAACAACGGTACCTTGATGGCTATTTTAAGCTTCCCAGTGATGATTCCAATCCTACTGATGACCATTCAGGTTTCCAAGAGCGCCATCGATGGATTAGACAGAGGCATTAGTGCAGAGAAAATCCTGACTTTAATGGCCATCAATGCAATCGTAATGGCCACCTCCTACCTGCTTTTCCCTTATCTGTGGAGGAGTTGAAAATAGACATTTAACCCGTTTTCAGAAGGTGAAATAGTAAAGTATAGGTAGCTTACTTTTGTCTGGATTTAGTCGACCATTTCTATTGATCTATTATTTCTATGATCTTGTTTCTAACCTCTTGACATTTTCCAGCTGAAACATTTCCTATTTTGTAAAGAATAATGTTTTTATCCGCAGTAAATATTCTGTTTGGCCGAATATTGCTTTCATTTTTCAGACTACCATTTATCATGTCACTTTCCTTTAATAGAATAGCATAGGGGTCTTTTATTTGCTGACTGGTGATTTGACATAAAATTATGTCATCCCCAGCCAGATCAGCCAACACAAGCGCCGGCCGTTTTTTGCTAGCTGATAGATCTGAAAATGGGAATGGTAAAACGACAATCTCACCTTTTATAAATCTCGCCATGCCTTATCTTCTTCAGGACTGTTCCAATCCTTTCCTAAAACAGCTTCACTAGCATAGGCTGTTTCCATAGAAACCGGACCTACCGGGGAAATTGGTTGATTTTTTTTATTTTGAAGATACTTCATGTAGGCATGCAACTCTCCCAACAAATCATCAGGGATAAGCTTCATTTCCTCTTGAAGTTTTTCTCGGGTTGAAATTTTACGCATATAAATTTAAATTTTTCTTTCAATAAAGATAACGATTTTAACATTAAATGGATTTCACTCTTGAGGATTTCTCTAAGGAATAGGCCATCTGATTTACAAATAAATACCCCTCTTGTCGAATTTTAGGCAAAAAAAGCAACTTCAACCAATCACGACGAAAGCTTTCAACTTAAAAAGGTACAAATACCCTTTTTTTATTTAAAATGAAGCATCCATTTTCTCTCGAAATTTTGGCTAAAGCTGGGTGAAATAGCATTGCTCTATTGTAAAGCAAGTTTCCTACTTTATAAAACTGAAAAAAACCAAGAAGTATACAAGATTCGAAAATCCGTATAAAAAGTTATAACAGCTTCGCAATTACCTTTGTACCATTCTTTTAAACAAAACGAAAATAAAGATGGATTCAAATAAATTTGGCAATCAAGGTTGGACACCTGATAGAATAAAAGATCTAACTGGTAAAACCTACGTAATTACAGGTACTACAAGTGGTACCGGGTTTGAGGCAACAAAAATACTGCTATCAAAAGGAGCAAAAGTGGTGATGCTTAACCGTAACAATGAAAAATCCAAAGAAACCCTCTCAGCCTTAAAACTAGAGCTTGGGAAAAGTATAGCCGTAATTAACCTACAGATGAACTTGGCAGAACTGGCTTCTGTGAAAAAAGCGGCAGAAGAAGTACTTAAAGTAGCTCCTCAAATCGATGCGTTGATCTGTAATGCCGCCATTGCCCAGGTCCCAAAACAAACTTCTACAATTGATGGTTTTGAAAGCCAATTGGGAGTAAACCATTATGGCAACTTTTTACTTCAAGCATTGCTTTATCCCCGCATCGAGGCATCCAAAGGCCGTATTGTGACTGTGGGAAGTATGGGCTATAATCTGGGGATAAAAACCATTCAGTTTGATGATATGAATTGGGATAAAAACTACGGGGCTAATGAAGTGTACAGCCAAAGCAAGTTGGCGCAGATCATGTGTGTTTATGAATTACAGAAACGGCTTGAAAAAGCAGGAAAAACAGAGGTAAAGGTGTATGCTTGTCATCCTGGTGCTTCGAGGACTTCCTTGATCAAAACCAGCGGTAGCTTGATGACAAGATTTGTTTGGCAGCTTATGAAATTGTCTCCTATGGTACAGTCTGCTGAGAAAGGCTCCTATCCGGAATTGATGTGTGCCACAGAATCAAACTTGGATCAGAAGGGGTTTTATGGGCCTACTGGTAGAAATTACTGGACTGGTCCAGTGGGCGAATGCAAGTTAGAACCTCATGCAAAAGATAGGGTTGTCACAAAAAGGTTGTGGGAAGTTTCAGAAAAGGCAATAGGTTTAAAGTGGAATATTTAAATTAGAGAACATTTATTAGAAATAGACATGGACATACTAAAAACAGCAATAGATTGGGCGAAATCTGAAGTCTTTTCCACCCCATTTTTCATTTTATTCGGACTGGCATTTATAGCAGCAAGCCTGGGGTTTTGGCAATTGGGTAAGACCGACATGGCCAAAGCTTACATTGTTCCTACCATGGTGGCAGGTGCTTTACTTTTGATTATTGGACTGGGATTGTTTTTTACAAATAAATCGAGAATTGCGCAATTTGAAAAGGCCTATAAAGCAGATGTATCGGCTTTTGTAGCATCCGAGGGTAAGCGGGCAGAAGCTACTTTAAAGGAATACAAAAACATTGTTTTTACAGCTGTACCGTTAATCATTGCTGTCTGCGCAATAACGCTTCTATTTGTCAATACTCCACTTTGGCGGGCGAGTATGATCACGACCATTGCCATGTTGGTGGTGATTTTGTTGATTGATGGTACCGCCCATGCCCGCATTGACGAATACAGTAAACAATTACAACAAGCAGAAAAAGAATTGAAAAAATAAAATGCAACATTTCAAAACACTATCGGCATACTTGCAATACCTGGGACTTCCCCAGCCAGAGCACCCCATGTTAAGCGTTTTTTCTGCCATAGGCGATGGTTTTTTACCCTGCCCTAAAGAGAGTTCTCCACCCATAATTAACGATTGCTACACCATAAGTTTCAAAAAGATTGTGCAAGGTGAACTAAATTATGGACGCACGAAATACGATTTTAACAATGGAGCACTATTTTTTATCGCTCCCAGGCAGGTACTGCAATGGGATAGTAGCGTGGTGTTTGAGCAAAAAGGCTTTTCGATCAACTTTCATGAAGATTTTATCAAAGGGACAGAGCTGGCCCACCAAATTAAGAAGTACGGTTTCTTTTCCTATTCAGCCAATGAAGCCCTTCATCTTTCTCCAAAGGAGGAAAAGCAAATAGAAGCGATTGTAGAAAATATTGACTTGGAATACCAAAACAATCAGGATGAATTCAGTAAAGAAATCATCATTTCTCAGCTGAGTACACTTTTAAAATATGCCAACCGCTTTTACGAGCGACAATTTATCAACAGGAAAGCACTATTGAATGATTTGCTGGAACAGTTTAATCAACAGCTGGTAAACTATTTTGATTCGGGACAAATGCAGGATAAAGGAATTCCCAGCATTGAGCAAATTGCAGAAAGGCTATCGGTCTCACAGCGCTACCTGAGTGATACCCTCAAAAAAGAAACCGGGAAGACATCAACCGAACATTTGCAATTTTTCCTTATTGATGAGGCCAAGAATATATTGTTAGACCCCAACAAAACCATTTCCGAGGTAGCCTATGCTTTAGGTTTTGAATATCCGCACTATTTTTCGCGCCTATTTAAAAAAAAGGAGGGAATTAGCCCATCCGTATACAGAGATAAATATAAATTGAATTAAAGCACTGGAAGATTAAAATTTTCCGTCGACTGGACTAAGGCTAATTATTTTTTAGGGGGTATATTTATCAATTTGTTTATGAGAATTGCTAGGCCAGTAAATGAAAGGGGAAACTTTCAGCAGTTTAGGTCTAAGTTTCGCTTTGCTAAACGTAGACCAGTTATGAAATAAACTCAAACCAAACCTAGGCACCGCTATGAAGGTATGAAAATAGCAATAAGATAACTAATTTTAAAGTAGTTTCACCCTGTACCCCTTTGCATATATAGGCTTTAACCTATTTTATATTTCCAGCCACTCATCCGAAAAAACACGATAGCCAATTCCTAAACCTACCTGAGAATACGCTATGTATTGCATGATAACAACCATAAGCCATGTCGATATAATTTTCGTGTGAATTAAGATAAAATTTTTCATTATTATTAAAGCCGTAATCCATTAAAATCACCATTAATGCCCACATTTCGGACAATTGACTACAGGGATAGAGAAAAATTGTAATTTTGGGTATATTGAATCAATTGATTTTATCCATTTCCTCAAAATTGAAAAATCGAAATAAGATCAAAAAACAATTTGATAAATTCGTTCTGCGAAAAAAAACAGATAATAATACCCCCTCCCTTTCAAGGTTTTTCTGTTTCTTTGGCAAAAGGGCTAAAAGTAAAACTAACAATTGACCACCCTTGATTAAAATGAAAAACCTAAAAACCAACACAATAAAAACCTATAAAAAAGGAGTAATTCTTTTAGAACAAGGAGAAATTGCTAAATATGGTTACTTGGTAAAAAAAGGTTGTCTTAAAAGCTACACGGTAGATATTGCTGGTAAAGAACATATCTTACAGTTCGCCCCCGAAAATTGGATGATTTCAGATTTAGAAAGCTTTACCAACCAAGTACCCTCTTCTGTCTCTATTGAGACGATTGAGGATTGCGAGATAGCTCTTATTGCTAAGGTGGATTTTAAAGAGATCGAAGGCTTGGAAAAAGAGGTAGTAATAGACATGGCGAATAAATTTAGAAACAATCTTATAGCATCCAACAAAAGGATTTTAGGCCTTCTAAGTGCTTCATCAGAACAACGATACTTAGATTTTACAGAAACCTATCCCACTTTGGTTCAACGACTTCCTCTTAAACTTATAGCAGCCTATATTGGTGTTACACCTGAATATTTAAGTGACATAAGAAGAAGAATGGCTCGAAAGTAAGGGCATTTGCATTTCTTAAGGTATCTTATTTTTTACCGAGTCGCTTTGCTGCAACTTTGTGCCATTAATCATTTAAAACATTAAAAAAATGGCAGATCAAAAAAACAACAAAGCAATTCATATCTCACTTTGGATTGCACAAGCCTTATTGGCAGTCATGTTCATAATGGCAGGGTTTATGAAAACTACACAACCTATAGAAGTCTTGGCGGAGTCTCTCCCGTGGGTAACTTCTACTTCAGAGGGATTGGTTCGCTTTATCGGCATTAGTGAATTGCTAGGAGGGATAGGACTAATTCTTCCTGCATTGCTGCGAATTAAACCATTTTTAACGGTATGGGCAGCATTAGGTCTTGCAGTAGTTATGGTATTGGCGTCAATTTTTCACGCTTCAAGAGGTGAATTTTCAGGCATAGGATTGAATTTAATATTAATGGCGATTGCTTTATTTATAGCTTGGGGAAGAACTAAAAAAGCCCCCATTCTTGCAAAATAAATTGCAAGGGGGTTGTCATGAAATAATTATCCAACGTATTTATTCCCGATCATCAATAGCCCCCAGCTTCAGCTGGGGGATTGGATTGCAATAGGTCGTCAAGTGGCCTTAAACCAAACCATAACATATAACCGATGGCTGAACCTGTCGAACCTATAGGTTTCCATAAGTGATTTATTATAACCCATTTGCTCTGGAATTTTGGCTAAAGCCGAATGAAATTACATGGCTCTTTAATAAATGGTCTGAAGCCCATTCCTATTGAGCGGGTTCCGATAATTAAATAATTCTGAGGTATTCAGAAAAACGGAATAAGGTATTTTATTTCCAATCGAATCGATCCCCGTATCTCAATAGCCCTCTGCTTCACTTTTTAAATGGGCTGAAACCCAATCCTATTGAATTGGTTTATAAATCAATTTCTCGTAAGGATTGCTAGTTTATTAAATGAAAGTTGGAAACATTCAGCATTATAGGTCTAAGTTACACTTTGCTAAACTTAGACCAGATCATAAATTCTGGTGGTGTGCGAGAAAGGAAAAAAGCAGTGAATCTTCTTGAATTTTAAAGTGATTCAATCTAATTTCAATGAGTCCCATTGCCAGTTGAAAGTTTAGGCGGGATAATTTATGCGAAAAATGCCTTAATTTCTCTTGTAGAAGAAAATCACCAAAACCAAATAAAATACCAATTTCACGCCTTCTACTAAAAAAACCAACCATCTGAATGCTTCTGAAAAGCAGTTTATATGCTTTCCAAATGCAGCACTAAAAGCCGCATTTTGATTTACATTTACCGATAAGCAAATAAACGGGAGAAAAGTAAATAAATCACTTAATATGCCCTATTTTTGCGTGTTGATTCAAAGAGGTCAATAATCTGTTTTCCCACCTGTACTCACTGTTGTTAAAGATTCAGGCATTTATGGATACTAATCTATAGATGAAAGCCATGGGAAGAACTTGACCCACTAAACACTATCGAATATGAAGGCTTATTGGTGGAAAATATTGGCCATATTATTACTGGCTTATACCATAATTGCAGGTTTATTGATTGATGTTCCCAGACTTCCAATTCTAAATGAAACCATCAGGGGATTGTTCTTTCATGTGACCATGTGGTTTGCCATGTTAATTATGCTGGTTGTTGCAGTTATTTATGGGGTACGACACCTTAGAACTGGAAGCCTTGCTGATGATGACATGGCTGTAGAATTTACAAATGGCGCCATATTATTCGGTGTCATAGGCATAACAACAGGCATGGTCTGGGCCAAATTCACTTGGGGAGATTTCTGGACCAACGACCCTAAACTTAACGCATCGGCAATAGGCTTGTTAATGTACTTTGCCTATTTGGTTTTGCGCAACTCCCTTACAGACGTTTACCAAAGAGCAAAGATCAGCGCAGTGTATAGCATCTTCGCTTTTGCAGTTTTTATTCCTTTGATATTCATCCTCCCTAGACTTACAGATAGCCTTCATCCCGGAAATGGCGGAAACCCAGGGTTCAACGCCTATGACATGGACAGTAGCTTAAGGACGGTGTTTTATCCAGCCATTATAGGCTGGACCCTACTTGGCACCTGGATAAGTACGGTAAGGGTGAGGCTAAGACGTTTGGAAAGAAATTTAGAAGACAAATTGATCAATCAGTAATATGAAAAAGTTCATTATTATTTTCTTATTGTTTATCAGCTTTTTCGCAAAAGCGCAGGATAAAATTGGCATTACAGAAAAGGATTACCAGAATTCGGGTGTAGAAATGGCGGATAAAATGCGGTCGGAAGGAAAAATCTACGTATTAGTCAGCATTATTGGAATTGTTTTAGGTGGTATTCTCGTTTATGTGATACAAACTGATAGAAAGATTAGTGGGTTGGAAAAAAAATATAACAATTAAGTCATGAAAAGAGGACATATATTAGGCTTGGGCATTATCGCAGTAGCTATTGTAATCATTATCACCTCTATAGGTGATGCCAGTACATACGAAAGCTTTTCAACTGCCAAAGCGATGGCCATGAATGGGAAAACCGAAGCCATTCACGTAGTAGGCCAACTGAAAAAAGGAGAAAGCGGTGAGGTGGAAGGAATAGAGGTGGGAGAAGACAAAACCTCTTTTATTTTCATAATGGTAGACAATGATGGCAAAGAACAGCAAGTGTATTACAATGAACCTGTGCCAGCTGACTTTATCAGGTCTGAACAAGTGGTGGTCATAGGCACCTACAAGACAGAAGAAATGTTTGTAGCTGAAAAAATTCTAATGAAGTGCCCATCTAAATACCAGGAAACAGATGTAAAACCTACAACATCCTGATTGCTTCTGGTCTTATTATCCACTCAAAAAGAACCTTATAATGACGAATACCTTTATGGGTAATCTGGGGCACTTTATGGTAATACTGGCTTTTGTCAGTGCCTTGGTCTCAGCAGTATCCTACTTCTATTACACCCGTGCTAGCGAGTTGGATAAACCATCCTGGAAAAACTTTAGCAGAATCACTTTTTACATTCATGGTTTTGCAGCTATTTCTATTGCCTTCTGCCTCTTTGAAATAATTTACAACCATAGGTTTGAATATTTCTACGCCTACTCACATTCATCAAAAGGCCTACCAGTACATTATATGATCTCCAGTTTTTGGGAAGGTCAGGAAGGTGCTTTTATTCTTTGGATATTTTGGGATGTAGTACTTGGCTTGGTCATTATCAATACCAATAAGTTTTGGGAAGGACCAGTAATGTTGGTTTTCATGCTCGTTCAAGCATTTTTAGTATCCATGATACTGGGAATTGTTATCGGGGACCTGAAAATAGGCAGTTCACCTTTTATGTTACTTCGTGATGTTTCTGAAGCACCAATATTCCAAATCAATCCGGATTTCGTTCCTGAAGATGGCACAGGCTTAAATCCTTTATTGCAAAATATCTGGATGGTAATTCATCCTCCTACCTTATTTCTGGGTTATGCTTCTACATTGGTTCCATTTGCTTTTTTAATGGCTGGGCTATTCTTGAAGAGGTATTCTGAATGGATAAGACCTGCTTTACCTTGGGCAATTTTCTCTGCCATGATTTTAGGTATGGGCATTATAATGGGTGCTTATTGGGCTTATGTAACCTTAAATTTTGGGGGATATTGGAACTGGGATCCAGTAGAAAATGCCGTCTACGTGCCATGGCTTATCATGGTAGCAGCGATTCATACCATGATCACCTTTAAGAAAAGCAGTACTGCGCTAAAAACCTCCATGATACTGGTCATTGGATCGTTTATATTGGTACTGTATGCTACATTTCTGGTTAGAAGTGGTGTGTTGGGTGATTCCTCTGTACACTCTTTTACAGATCTGGGATTATCTGGACAGTTACTTATTTATATGTTGTTCTTTTTGGTCGTTGCCATCTTCCTTACTGCCAAGGAATGGAAGCACATTCCAACCTCAGAAAGAGAGGCATCGGTATATTCAAGGGAATTTTGGATCTTTATAGGTGCTACCACCCTAGCCCTAATGGCTTTTCAGGTGATTGTACCTACTTCCATCCCGGTCTACAATGCCATAATTGAAATGTTTGGCGGCTTGTCAAATTTAGCGCCTCCCGCTGACCAAATTGGATTCTATACCAAATTTCAACTTTGGTTTGCTGTTGCACTGGCTTTACTGACAGGTGTTGGACAGTATTTCTGGTGGAATAAGATGACAAAAGACGAGCTTAAAAACGCCCTGGTTACTCCTTATATAATCTCCATGGTTTTGGCAGCCGTAATCATTACAGTTGGTAAGGTTTATGACATTACCTATATCGTGATCGTACTTGCCGGAGCATTCACCATTGTGGCCAATTTCTCCATCCTTGTAAAATTATTGAAGCGAAAAACTTTTAAATTGGCAGGAGGCTCTCTTGCTCATATTGGACTTGGTATGATTCTAATCGGGATAATGTTCTCCTCAGGATACTCAGACACCATTTCCATTAATATGTCTGGCCTAACTTATAAAAAAGATTGGGAAGATGACCTGAACAAAGAAAACGTATTGCTTTGGATCAACAAGCCGCTACAGATGAAAGATTACGATGTAGTCTATAGAGGAAGGTACAAGAAAGTAGTAGGCGTACCTGACTATGTAAAAGCAGATGCAATGGAATCGCTAGATGGAGTAAATAAAGCACTCGCGTTAGAGAACATTGAAATTAACGACAAAGTGTATTTTCAAAAGGGAGATACCCTCAAACTGGTTTTGGAAGAGAATTCCTACTTTAAGGTGGAGTATTTCCAGGAGAATGAAAAGAAATTTACCCTGTACCCAATGTCTCAACCTAACCCTACTATGGGTTTAATTTCCTCTCCAGACTCAAAAAAATACCTGACCAAAGATCTTTATACGCACGTTTCAGCGATAAATGATTACGAGGAACCAGAGTGGAATGACGACCAGTTTGTCAATGCCGCTCCGGGTGAACAGTTTTTCATTAATGATTTTGTCACCCAATTTGAGAGTGCAGATGTGGTCAAAGAAATGGATGGAATCCCCTTGGAAGAAGGAGATATAGCTGTTCAGGCAGTGCTCACCATTATGGATTATGATGTGAAGAAAACATTGAAACCAGTATTCTTAATTCGTGGGAATCAGGTAGGCAAAGTTGATTACATAGACCATGACCTAGGCATCAAAGTAGAAGTCGACAATATTGTTCCCGAAGAAAATAAATTTGTGTTCAAGGTCAATACCTACCAAAAAGACTATGTAGTGATGAAAGCTGCTGTCAAACCCATGATCAATGTATTGTGGCTAGGTACGATTATAATGTTGATTGGCTTCACAGTGGCCATTTTCCGCAGGTTTGATGAGTTTCAAAAAATGAAAGCCAAAGGGCTGGAATGATTTCTAAAAAGTAAATAGATAAGTTTTAACCCCTAAATAATTTTAGGGGTTATTTTTTTTTAAATTTATGGACATGAAGTTTACTATAGCGATTATCGGAACAGGACATGTTGCCTGGCACCTGTCATCTGCTTTGGAGAATGCGGGGCATGAAATATTGGAGGTTTATGGAAGAGACATCCAAAAAGCCCACCAACTTTCTTCCAGACTGTACGCTACAGAGCCACAGGATCACCTGGATTTCACAGAAAGCAAGGCCAATTTATTTATCATTGCCGTAAGTGATCAGGCCATAGCTCAGGTAGCTGAAGCGGTACTGTTGCCAGAGCGCAGTATATTGGTACACACCAGTGGTACCATGCCCCTAGACATCTTGTCCTACAGTTCTGCTGATTATACCGGTATTCTTTATCCTTTACAAGGCTTCAGTAAAAGCCGAGAGGTATCTTTTGAGGAAGTACCTTTTCTATTGGAGTCTGAGGACAAAGAAACCTTGAAAAACTTAAAAAAACTTTGTAAAAGCCTTAAGGCGCCCTGTCATGAGATTCGGTCCAAAGACCGAAGATCCATCCATGTTGCAGCAGTATTTGCGGCCAATTTCACTAACCACATGGTTTTTATGGCTGAATCCATAATGAAACGCCAAGGCTTGGATTTTGACATTTTAAAACCATTAATCATTGAGCAGATGAATAAAACACTTCTATTAGGAGCCAGTGAAGCTCAAACGGGCCCCGCTGTAAGAAATGACATCAATACTTTGGAAAATCACCACGATTACCTGAGTTATAATGAACAACTTGCAGAAATTTATAGAAATATCTCTCAAGACATTATGGACAGCCATTAACGATTGCCATTGCGCTAAAAGCTGTTATCTCTATAATAATCAGTAATTTATTAATTCTTAATGTTCAGATTGCACTTAATCTCATTAGTTTTGTAGCATGAAAAATCCAAAGGCTTCTCCTGTTTTTACTTTTGGTGGGTTTATGAAAATTATTCGTCCGGAAAACCTGCTAATGGTCGCCTTTGCACAATTGATGACAGCCTTCTTTCTTGTAGGCACCACCAATAAGGGGGTATCAGTTTTGCAGGATTATCACCTGTACTTATTGATCATTTCAACAGTCATCCTTACCGCTTCAGGTTACATGATAAATGATTACTACGATGTAAAGATTGATTATGTCAACAGGCCTCAAGCCGTAGTCATTGGGAAGGGAATGAAAAGGCGCATGGTTATGATTCTACATACTGTAATGAATGTGGTTGGTATTTTAATTGGCTTATTGGTACACCCAAAAATCGGTGCCATTACCTTTGTGGCTGCCTTCCTTTTATGGCTTTATAGCAATACCCTCAAACGCCTTCCTTTTATAGGGAACTTAACGGTGGCTTCTCTAACAGGCCTTGCCATATGGATTGTTGGTATATATTACCAAAAATCAGAGCTTTTAATCATCACCTATGCCATTTTTGCCTTTTTTATCAATTTAATGCGTGAGATTTTGAAGGACATTGAGGACCGAAATGGAGATCGAAAACATGGTTGTAAGACCTTACCCATTGTGCTGGGTTTTAGAAAAACCAAAAACATTATCTTTATCATTGCCTTCCTATTTGTAGCAGCTATTCTATTTGTTACATTTAAGATAAATGAGCCTTTACTATTCCTTTATTTTGGAGGGCTTAGTTTATTTTTCATCGCTTTTATGGTGAAAATATACAAGGCAGATCGAAAATCTCATTTCTCTGAATTAAGTACTATATCTAAAATCCTTATGCTTACAGGCATACTAAGTATGGGGTTCCTTTAAATAACTCTAAAAACCATCAATATGAAAAACTTCATCATCTCCTTAATCCTTTTTGCAGTACCTTTTCTCTTCTTTTCCTGTTCAGAAAAAAGCAAAGAGTCGAATAAAACTGTTGCTGAAGAAGCACCGCAGCTATTTCCTGACGAAATCACCAAGTTCAGTCCAGCAGAAGGCAACCCAATTTTCACAGCGGCAAATGAAGGCAATTGGGACAGTGGCATTAGGGAAAGGGGTTTTATAATGAAAGAGGAGGACGGCTATCATATGTGGTATACCGGTTTTGATAAGTTTGGTGAAGATAGGTTTCTCAATTTAGGCTATGCCTTTTCGGAAGATGGCATAGCATGGACCAGGTATGAAGGCAACCCTGTTTTCAGCGAGAGTTGGGTAGAAGACATGATGGTATGGAAAGAAGATGGTGTTTATTATATGTTTGCAGAAGGCAGAGGTGATATAGCCAAAATGCTCACTTCCACTGATCGCATCCATTGGGAAAACCAAGGCGACCTCAATATCAAAAAAGTAGACGGCTCTCCTATTAGCGAAGGCCCTTATGGCACGCCAACTGTTTGGGTAGAAGATGGGATTTGGTATCTCTTTTACGAAAGAGGCGATCTAGGCATTTGGCTGGCAACTTCTAAAGACAGAAAAGTATGGACAAACGTTCAGGATGACCCAATAATCACGATGGGACCTGAAGCCTATGATATATATGGAGTTGCTGTGAATAAAATCATTAAATATCAAGACCACTATTATGCCTACTACCATGCTACTTCTTTAGAAGATTGGAGCGACTGGACCATGAACATGGCCGTTTCGAAAGACTTAAAAACCTGGACAAAATATCCTGAAAACCCTATCATGGGAGATAACAAATCTAGCGGTTTTCCAGTGTATGACGGAGAACAATTTCGATTCTACACCATGCACCCTGAAGTGGCGTTACATTACCCTGCTAAATAAACAGGTTAAAAGGATAAATAAATCCGGGATGCAAAGGGATTACTTTGCATTTTTACAGGGATAATAAAACAAAACATACAGTGAAAAACATTGCCATACTCGCTTCTGGAAGCGGATCAAATGCGGAGAAAATAATAAAACATTTTCAGGGATCTACAAAAGCCCGCATTGCATTAGTTGCCTCAAATAAAAAAGGCGCATATGTGCTAGAAAGAGCAAAGAAATTAAATGTTCCGAGCCATGTATTTTCCAAAGGGGATTTGGAAAGTGGGGAATTTAGCCAACTGCTTCAAGAACAAAAAATTGATTTTGTTGTATTGGCTGGATTTTTACTACAAATCCCAAGTAATCTCATCCAAGCTTTTCCAGATTTAATGGTTAATATACATCCGGCTTTATTGCCAAATTACGGGGGCAAAGGAATGTATGGTGACCATGTGCACCGGGCGGTAAAAGCATCTGGAGACACCGAAACGGGTATCACTATTCACCTTGTCAATGAGAATTATGATGAGGGAAAAATTATCTTTCAAACTGCGGTAGCAGTAAGTGAAAATGACAGTCCTGAACAAATCGCAGAGAAAGTTCATGTGCTAGAACATAAATACTATCCAAAAATCATTGAAAGCCTGATTTAATGCCTTGATTTTCCTAACTTTGTCTCTTCGTAAAGTTATATTAAAAAGTAAATACCAAATGAATTCCTTCTCTATCGGTTTAATTCCAATTAAAATTTCCCGATGAGTTTAAATGTGATAAATTACAACAGTAATGGCTGAAAAAAAAATACAATCTGCGCTTATCTCGGTATATTATAAAGACAACCTGGAACCCATCATTGAACAATTAAAAAACCAGGGTGTAACCATCTATTCTACGGGTGGCACACAGAAATTTATCGAAGAACAAGGCGCCGATGTAATTCCGGTGGAGGAACTGACGGGCTATCCTTCCATTTTTGGAGGTAGAGTAAAAACCCTGCACCCAAAGGTATTTGGAGGTATTTTGTATAGAAGGGAAAATGAAGGCGATATCAACCAAGCCACTGAATATGGTATTCCAGCCATCGATCTAGTAATTGTGGATCTTTATCCATTTGAAGAGACCGTGGCATCTGGCGCTTCTGAAGAAGACATTATTGAAAAAATTGACATTGGGGGAATTGCGCTTATTAGGGCTGCCGCTAAAAATTGTAAAGATGTAACCATCATTGCTTCCAAAGCACAATACGGAGAATTAGAGGAAAGATTAAAAGCGCAAAATGGTACCTTGACCACCGCTGACCGTAGGTATTTCGCTGCCCAGGCTTTTAAAGTATCTTCCAATTATGACACGCATATATTCAATTATTTTAATCAGGAAGAAAACATTCCTGCCTTAAAAATTAGTGAAGAAAACGCATCCGATTTAAGGTACGGAGAAAATCCACACCAAGAAGCACGTTTTTACGGAGACCTTAAGGCATTATTTGACCAGCTAAACGGGAAGGAATTGTCCTACAACAATTTGGTAGATGTTGATGCTGCAGTATCTTTAATTGCTGAGTTCAAAGAAGAAACTGCTTTCGCTATTTTAAAACACACCAATGCATGTGGTGTAGCACTAGGAGCATCAGTAAAGGAAGCTTATGAGAAAGCATTCGCTGCAGATACAATCTCTGCTTTTGGTGGTGTTCTAATCACCAACAAAAAAGTAGATTTAGCTGCGGCAGAAGCCATGCATGGATTGTTTTTTGAAGTGCTTATCGCTCCTGATTTCGATCAAGACGCTATGGAATTGCTTAAAGGAAAGAAAAAAAGAATTCTTTTAAAGCAAAAAATGGATTTGGCGGGTACCAAGCAAGTCAAAACGCTTTTGAATGGATTTGTAGAACAGGACAAAGACTTAAAAACGGAAACCAAAGCGCAATTTGAGGTGGTGACTAAAATAGCGCCAAGTGAAGCTGAAAAAGACGCCTTGGTATTTGCGTTGAAAATCTGTAAACACACGAAATCGAACACCATCATACTTAGCAACCATGACCAGCTCTTTTCTAGTGGTGTAGGTCAAACCAGCAGAGTAGATGCGCTTCAGCAAGCGATAGAAAAAGCCAAAGCTTTCGGCTTTGATCTAAAAGGTGCTGTTATGGCCTCTGACGCATTTTTCCCATTCCCAGATTGTGTTGAGATCGCTGGAAAAGAAGGAATAGCTGCAGTGGTACAACCAGGAGGCTCTATAAAAGACAAGGACAGCATCGCTTATTGTGATACCAATGGCATGAGCATGGTGATGACAGGTATCAGACATTTCAAGCATTAACTGACAATCGCTTTGTCTTTTTTTTCCAGATGAATATTTATAGGATTCATCTGGAAAAAATATCGATTTCCAATAATATTCCTTTTACATTGCTAAGAAATTAGACGCAGATTATGTAATCGGTAATAGGATTCGTTTTAAGTGCTAAAGCTACCTAAATTAGGGTTATATTGAAGATGAGCGGTATCAAGCTTCTTGGGGATATGGAGAAAACCAGGTTTACCCATTAATCATAAATCAACTGTTGATTAATTACTGGTTAAATGGATAAAATCACCTCTTTGGTACTACTGAAAGTTGGAATAATAGGTCAGACCTTTTTATTCACACAGATTTAATTGTGTTAAATTTAAAGAAACAAGAATCATTTAATTAGAAAATATCAAAATGGGATTATTCGACTTTTTCTCAAGTGACATCGCCATTGACTTAGGTACAGCCAATACGCTGATTATACATAAAGAAAAAATAATTGTGGATGAACCATCCATAATCGCTATAGATAAAACAACCAATAAAGTATTGGCTATTGGCCGTGAGGCCATGAACATGCATGAGAAAACGCATGAAAATATCAAAACGATCCGACCACTAAAGGACGGAGTAATAGCGGATTTTTATGCTGCCGAACAAATGATCAGAGGGTTGATCAAAATGATCCCTGGCCATAACAAAGGTATGTTTCCCCAATCTCATAGGATGGTAATTTGTATTCCTTCAGGCATTACTGAAGTGGAAAAGAGAGCTGTCAGAGATTCTGCGGAACATGCTGGAGGCAAAGAAGTATACATGATTTATGAGCCTTTAGCAGCGGCTATAGGTATAGGTATAGACATAGAGAAACCAATGGGATCCATGATAGTGGATATCGGAGGGGGAACCACTGAGATAGCACTTATTGCGCTTTCAGGAATAGTTGCAGACCAATCCATAAGGGTGGCTGGTGATACCTTCACCAAGGACATCCTCGATTATATGCGAAGACAGCATAACTTACTTATTGGAGAAAGGTCCGCGGAAAAAGTCAAGATCGCCATTGGTTCCGCTTTGACTGAGCTTGATGATCCACCGGAAGATTATGAAATAAGAGGTAGAGACTTGATGACCGGCATTCCAAAGGTCATAAAGGTTTCTTATTCAGAAATCGCTTTTGCACTTGACAAGTCAGTTTCTAAAATTGAAGAGGCTGTACTCAAGGCATTGGAAATCGCTCCTCCGGAACTTTCTGCTGACATTTATGACAATGGTATCCATCTTACAGGTGGTGGTGCATTGCTTAAAGGCCTGGACAGGAGGCTACACCAAAAGACCAAATTGCCAATTCATATTGCAGAAGATCCACTTAGGGCGGTGGTAAGGGGCACTGGTAATGTCTTGAAAAACATCAAACAATTCAGAACTGTTCTCATGACCTAAAAAGAAGATGCAGCAAATCTTTCTATTTTTATATAGACTAAGGGCATTTATTCTTTTTCTGATTCTGGAATTACTGGCATTGGGGATAATTTTCACGCATAATTCACCACAGGGGGCCGTCTATTTTAATAGCAGCAATAAGTTTACAGGACGATTATTGTCATCAAAAAACAACTTTGTCTCTTATTTTACGCTCTATTCTGCCAACCAAGCCTTGGCTGAGAAAAATGCTTCCCTTCTCAATCGGCTGGATAGAATGACCCCTGTTGTCGATTCTGCCTATATCGCTTTAGACAGTACCCTTAGTAATAATTTCAACTTCTGGTCCGCCAGGGTAATCAATAATTCCATCAATCTAAGTCAAAATTTCATTACACTAGATAAGGGGAAATTAGACGGCGTAGTAGAAGGAATGGGTGTATTCAATGAACAAGGTATTATTGGCAGGGTAAAAGGTACAAGCAACCATTTCTCTTCAGTAATATCTTTATTGCATACAGACCTTCTGATCTCCTCAAAGATAAAAACAACAGAGGTTTTTGGATCTATTAAATGGGATGGAATTGACTCAAGTGAAGCCAAATTGCTCTATGTTCCCCGCCATGTGATGGTAGAGCCCGGCCAGGAAATAGTTACCTCCGGCTACAATGCGGTATTTCCTGAAGGCATTCCGGTAGGCAAGGTAAAAGAAGTTTCTTATGGAAATGAGACCAACTACCTAGACATAACAATCAGCTTAGGTGCGGATTTTAGTAAACTCAATTTCGTGTATCTAGTAAAAAATGATCTGCGAGAAGAAATGGACAGTTTAGAAATAGAAATGGTGAATCCCAGTCAATGACAACAGTTAATTTACTCAAATATAGCTTTAGCTTTTGCCTTTACTTGCTAATTCAGGTTTTCATCCTGAAGGATTTGGTTTTATTTGGCTATTCATTTTGCTTCTTATATGTTTTTTTTCTTTTGAGTCTTCCTCACGAAGTACCTACCATTTCATTGTTATTGATTGGCTTTTTCTTAGGGCTGTTCATTGATATGTTTTATGATAGTTTTGGGATTCATGCGGCCAGTGCCGTATTTCTTGCATTTCTTCGGAATTCATGGATAAAGGCAATTATCCCCACTGGAGGCTATGATGACAATGTTCCCCCCACTTTATTGAACATGGGATTAGGCTGGTATATATTCTATTGCCTTCCCTTGATCCTTATTCATCACCTTATATTTTTTTATATTGATAGTTTAGGAACGGATTTGTACCTCCCACTCGTTATTAGAGTATTCAGCAGTATGGCGTTCACATTTCTTTTGGGAGCAATCGTACAAGCAATATTTTACAAAAAAGAAAGGATAGTATAAATGTACACAGGAAGATCTTTAGTCGTTGCCATTACAATTGGGGTAATTGCTTTGATTTTATTGGGTAAATTATTTTTAATTCAGGTAACAGATGACAGTTACCTTAGGAAAGCAGAACGCAATGCCATTCAGCGGGTAGTAGACCATCCTTACCGTGGGCTGGTTTACGATAGAAACGGCTCTTTGTTGGTGTTTAATGATCCTGTATTTGACCTGATGGTAATCCCAAAAGACTTTAGCCTGAAAGACACAACCAGGTTTTGCAATTTGTTTGATATCGAAAAAGAATACTTGATAGAAAATTTTACAGCAGCAAAAAATTACTCTTGGGTTAAACCCTATCCCTTAATCAAGCAAATTTCCAAGGAAGACTTTGCCAAAGTGCAGGATTTTCTCATCGATTACAAAGGTCTCTTCGTGATGACAAGATCAGTAAGGTCTTACCCAAGGTCTTCTGCAGCCAATATACTTGGCTACATTGGAGAAATAAGCGGTTCACAACTTTCCCGTGACAGTAGTCGGTATTATGTTCAAGGCGATTATGTGGGACATAGCGGTTTAGAGGCGTATTATGAAAATGAATTGCGCGGAAACAAAGGCGTTAAATACAAGCTCGTCAATGTTCGAGGCATTGAAAAAGGTGCTTTTAAAAATGGAGACCTGGACACACTTTCTATGCCAGGTGAAAATCTTCAATCGACTATTGATTTGAACTTACAGCTCTATGGAGAGCAATTAATGCAAGGCAAGCGGGGATCCGTGGTGGCAATAGAACCCAAAACTGGAGAAATACTTACCATTATTTCAGCACCTACTTATGACCCAAATGTTTTAACGGGTGCTAAATTTGGGCAAAATTATACCGTTTTAAACAACGACCCCGAAAAGCCATTGTTTAATAGACCTATCATGGCCACCTACCCTCCGGGTTCAATATTCAAAATTGTCCAATCCTTAATAGGACTTCAGGAAGGAATTCTGACACCTAACTCAACTTTTCCTTGCAATAAAGCCTTGGTCAATTGCCATAACCACCCCACCCCTGTAAACCTATTTGGTGCAATAAGAAATTCCTGTAACCCTTATTATCATCAAGCCTTCAGACAGGTGATCAATCAGGAAGTATCTTCCAATACCTATACGGATACTCAAATTGGACTGGACAAATGGCAAAAAGCAGTTTTGAAATTTGGATTAAGCAATCGATTGGGAGTAGATATAAATGGAGAAAAAGGGGGTTCTATTCCTTCAAGTAATCTTTATAACAAAATCTACGGCAAAGGAAGGTGGAAATACTCTACCATTTACTCCTTGTCAATTGGTCAGGGAGAGATGTTGGTTACCCCTTTACAAATGGCAAATCTTGCAGCCATTTTCGCGAATAAGGGATATTTTTATACACCCCATTTGATCAAGTCGATCAATGATGATCCTTCCAGAATTCCAGCAAGATTTAAAGAAAAAAGGGATTCAGGAGTTGAAGCAAAACATTTTGATTTAATACAGGATGCAATGGTTCAAGCATTGTCTGGTACGGCCACAAGAGCTATAATGAAAGACATCGAAATAGCAGGTAAAACTGGTACGGCGCAAAATCCTGCTGGTGAAGATCATTCAGTCTTCATCGCTTTTGCCCCAAAAGAGGATCCAAAAATAGCCATTGCAGTCTATGTGGAAAATGCTGGATGGGGAGGAAGGGCTGCTGCAAGTACAGCGAGTCTTTTGATTGAAAGGTACCTTACCGGAGAAGTTAAAAGACCAGAATTGGAGGAATATGTGCTAAAAGGAGATTTTATTTATTAAGTGAGACAAAAAGACACCAATTTACATAAAATAGACTGGGTAACTGTAGGGTTATATTTTGCGCTGGTTTTTATAGGCTGGCTAAATATCTATGCCGCTGTATACGATGAACAAAATGCTACCTCCATTTTCGATTTTTCCATCAACTCAGGGAAACAGTTGGTATGGATAGGCACGGCCATTTTGCTTATCATAATCATCATGGTGGCTGATTACCGCCTTTTTCACAACCTTAGTCTCGTACTTTATGCCTTATTTATCCTCATCCTTTTTTTAACCCCCTTTATAGGCAAAGAAATCAATGGACAGAGGGCTTGGTTTGAGATAGGTGCTTTTAGGTTGCAACCAGCAGAATTTACCAAGTTTGCGACTGCGCTGGCCTTGGCAAAAATTATGGAAGGCCCAAGCTTTGATTTAAGCAAGCTCAAGGACCAAATGAAGGCGGTGGGCGTTATCTGCTTACCTATTGCCCTTATATTGTTACAGCCGGATACGGGTACGGCAATGGTTTACAGTGCGTTTTTCATCATGCTTTATAGAGAAGGCATGCCACAAAGGTACTATGTCATCGGATTGGCATTGGTCGGACTTACTATCCTTACATTGGCCATCGAAAACAACCTCTATTTATTTGGGAGCATTGGTGCTGTCATTCTTATTTTGGTAGCGATGAGTAAAAAGTCCTGGCAGAACGCAATAAGCTTTGTTTTTCTGGGATGTATCATGGCAGTGTATGCCTTAAGTTTGGATTATGTGGTAGAAAAGCTGCCCGAACACCAGCAAAATCGAATCATGGTTTTATTCGACCCGGATGTAGATCCTCTTGGTGTAGGCTGGAATGTTACCCAATCAAAAATAGCCATCGGCTCAGGTGGTTTATTGGGAAAAGGTTACTTGGAAGGCACCCAAACAAAGTTTGACTTTGTACCTGAACAACACACAGATTTTATTTTTTGTACACTAGGTGAAGAATTTGGATGGGCAGGAAGCTTTGTAATGATTGCTTTGTTTGTAACCCTACTTCTTCGGCTCGTTTTTCTAGCGGAAAGACAAAAAACACGGTTTTCAAGAATTTATGGTTACTGCGTAGTGAGTCTATTATTGTTCCACTTTACCATAAACATAGCCATGACCATCGGGCTATTTCCTGTGGTGGGGATTCCTTTGCCTTTTTTCAGCTATGGAGGTTCTTCTCTATGGTCGTTTACGATCTTGCTATTTATCTTTATTAAATTGGACTCAAACAGAATCCAGATACTAGGAAGGAGTTATTAGATTGCATTTTTTATCCAACTCCTGCTTAAGTTAAAACTGGATAATCTTTATACTTGAACAAAAAATTCGAGTGGTTAACTCTCGAATTTTTTGTTCAAAAATGCACCTATACCAACTACTTTTTAGCAGATCACCTGCGTTAAAATGTTTAATTCTAGTCTCTCTGATATTTTCCCTCAAACGTCCACCTGAATGATAGCCGTAGCTTCCATTTGAATTGGATTTACAACCCTTCTCCAGTACCAAGAAGCAGAAAAAGCCCGGCAGCCAATGAGGCACCTAATACTGGACCAAGGATTGGCACCCAACTGTAGCTCCAGTCAGAGGTACCTTTTCCTTTTATAGGAAGCAATTGATGCATGAGCCTAGGCCCAAGATCTCTTGCCGGATTTATGGCATAGCCGGTAGTACCACCTAAAGAGAGGCCAATCACCCAAACTAAGAAGGCTACAGGCAGTGCACCGATAGAACCTAAACCTATGGGGGTCCCCTGACCATCATCTATGGTAGGGCCTGTAGAGTATAAAATAACAATAATCAATACAAAGGTACCTATCACTTCCGAGGTGAAATTGGAGGACAGTTTTCTAATTGCAGGGGCAGTACCAAATGGGGCAAACTTAAGTCCTGGGTCATCTGTGACGTCAAAGTGATCCTTATAAATTAAATAGGATATACCTGCTCCAAACATAGCTCCTAATACTTGAGCCAAAATATATCCTGGCATCATTTCCCAACCAAAATCGCCAACAATAGCCAATCCGATGCTTACTGCAGGATTTAGGTGTGCACCGCTGTGAGGTCCTGCAACCACGACTCCAATAAAAACACCCAAGGCCCATGCAGTAGTGATAACCATCCAGCCTGAATTTTGTCCTTTGGTTTTATTCAATACAACATTCGCTACTACTCCTGAGCCCATGGCCAAGAGCAAAGCAGTTCCTATAAACTCAGCTATATAAACGTTCATAATTACCCGTTTATCCAGTTTAATGATCTATCTACTGCTTTGTGCCAATAGGCTAAAGTTGATTGTATCATTTCTGTATCCTGCTTGGGTTCAAAAGATTCATCTGCCTTCCATAAGCTTCTAATTTCATCTATATCTTTCCAGTACCCTATAGCTAGTCCTGCGAGGTATGCGGCTCCCAAGGCAGTGGTTTCTATAATTTCAGGTCGTTTTATTGAGCACTGGTTCAAATCAGCTTGAAATTGCATCAAGAAATTATTGGCGGTGGCTCCACCATCTACCCGCAATTCTAAGGTTTCTTCACCAGCATCCTTTTCCATCGCTTTCAATACATCATGTACCTGAAAGGCAATGGCTTCCAATCCTGCCCTAGCCATATGAGCTTTCGTAGTTCCCCTGGTGATCCCAAAAAAAGCACCCCTTGCTTCTTGGTCCCAATAGGGGGCTCCCAACCCAGTAAGAGCAGGTACAAAATAAACGCCTCCATTGTCCTCCAAACTTGAAGCCATCGCCTCACTGTCTTTCGCATCATTAAAAATCCCTAAACCATCTCTTAGCCATTGGATACCTGCGCCACCAATAAACACACTTCCTTCCAAGGCGTAATTGACCTTATCCCCTATTTGCCAAGCAATAGTGGTCAATAGTTTATTGTTAGATTTCACGGGCTTATCTCCTGTGTTCATAACTAGAAAACAACCTGTACCATAAGTAGTTTTTGCCATTCCAGATTCTGTACACAACTGACCAAACAAGGCCGCCTGCTGATCACCAGCAATGCCAGCAATTGGAATTTTCGCCGAAAGCAAATTCCCCGAAGTTTTGCCATACACTTCACTACTAGATTTTACTTCAGGTAAAATGGCTTCAGGGATGTCCAAAAGCTCAAGCAATTCCTTGTCCCATTTCCTTTCGTGAATATTGAAAATCATGGTTCGGCTGGCATTCGTTATGTCCGTAACATGGGTCTTTCCAGCGGTCATTTTCCACACCAACCAACTGTCCACCGTGCCGAAACACAAATCTCCATTTTCAGCCTTTTCTCTAGCTCCTTCTACATTGTCAAGAATCCATTTGATCTTAGTTCCAGAAAAATAGGCATCTATGATCAAACCAGTTTTATCCTGGACCATCTCTGAATGCCCATCTTCCTTTAGCTTATTGCAATAAGCTGCCGTACGTCGATCTTGCCATACTATGGCATTGAAAACTGGTTCACCGGTTTTCCTATCCCAAAGTATGGTGGTCTCCCTTTGATTGGTAATCCCTATTGCAACCACCTGACTGGCAGTGATATTGGCTTTTGTAATGGCTTCAGTTGCCACTGAGGCTTGTGAAGACCATATTTCATTTGGGTCATGTTCCACCCAGCCGGATTTAGGAAAGAATTGCTCAAAATCCTTTTGGGCTGTGGCTACGATCTGCCCCTTTTTATTGAAGATTATAGCCCTCGAACTGGTCGTTCCCTGGTCCATGGCCATTAAATATTGGTTATTTGGGTTCATTGGGTTTTAGATATTTATTAAATACTTTCTGGCTAATTTATAAAATTCTTCTAACTCTTCACTTATCCATGCTTCATCTTTGCCAAGTTCTTTGGCCATTATTGCAGCTACCTTCGGAGCCATTAGCATAGAAGCTTTGGCATCTAGTAGTAAAATCCTACATCGGCGGGAGAGAAAGTCCTCAATTTTTAGCGCCATCTCTTCTTGCACAGCCCACACCACTTCAGCTCCAGTATATGGGTAATTCTCATGTAATTGCTCAGCTAATGTTGAATCTTTCTGCTGCAATTCAAGAATAAATTTGGTGTCTGTTCCATACAGCTGTAAATGTCCTTTTATTTTATTTTCACTGTATCCATGGAGATGCTTGTCTGCCGAAGTACTTTCTATTTTACTGATTCCATGATTTTTAAAATGAACATCCACCGTATCCTCTCCCATTTTTCTAAAAGTAGTCCACTTCCCACCAGTGATGGTGATCAACTTGCTTTTAGAAACAATTACTTTGTGACTTCTGGATATTTCTTTCGTTTTGGTACTGCCCTCTTTGGGAGCTGCAAGTGGCCGTAATCCTGCGAAAACCGACAAAACATCTGCCCTCTTGGGTGGTTTCACTAGGTAATTACTGGCTGTTTCCAATATGAAATTAATCTCAGCAGCCAAAGGCCTTGGCTCCATTTTTGGTTTTTTCACCAAAGTATCGGTAGTCCCCACCACCAACTTTCCTTCCCATGGAACAGCAAAGAGTACCCGTCCATCAGATGTTTCAGGAATCATCAATGCATCATTGCCTCCCAAAAAGGAGCTGTCCATCACTAAATGAATCCCTTGACTAGGTTGTATCATCCTGCGGGCTTCAGGATTGTCCATTTGCAAGATCTTATCCGCAAAAACACCTGTTGCATTGACCACTGAGGTTGAAGAAACTTTAAAATTCTGTTTACCTATTAGGTCCCTAAAGACCAAACCATTGATGTTACCTGAGTCATCTTTTGTTAATTTGTTGACTCTTGCATAATTAAGAATGCAACCTCCCATTTCCACACAGGTCTTGGCAATAACCAAAGCCAGTCGGGCATCGTCAAATTGCCCATCATGGTACAGTATTCCACCTTTCAAACCTTTTTGACGAATTTGTGGTAACCTTTTAATGGTTTCTTCTTTGGATACAAATTTGGATTTCCCCAGCCTAAGGCTACCAGCCATCCAATCGTAAATTTTTAGGCCAAGACCATATTTTAGTCGATCAAACTGTGTATATAAAGGAATGACAAAGGGTTGGTTGATGGTCAAATGAGGAGCATTTCTCAATAATCGGCCTCGCTCTCTTAAGGCCTCCAATACCAAACCTATTTCACCTTGAGCCAAATAACGAACACCTCCATGCACAAGCTTGGTACTTCGGCTAGAAGTGCCTTTAGCAAAATCCGATTTCTCTAACAATAAGACCTTCAAACCCCTCGATAATGCATCCAATGCAACACCCAAGCCAGAAGCACCACCTCCAATAATGACCAGGTCCCAAGCTCCCTTTTCGTCCTTAATTCTTGATAAACTATTTTTTCTATTCATCGCCAGCTTTTTACATTACTAAAGTAACACAAAAGGAAATAAAAAGAAACAAAAGGAAATTAATTTTGTATATTTGAACACCTTTATTTCTCTAATTATGATAATTGCTAAAAGACATAAGCACATTTTAGACAAGCTTGAAGAAGCGGGTTATGTGAGTGTGGCTGCTTTGAGCAAGGAAATGGATGTAACCATGGTTACGGTCAGAAAAGACCTCAGGATTCTGGAAGAAAAGGGCTTGCTTTTTAGAACCCATGGAAGTGCTACACCTGTCGCTCCCTATGTCAATGATAAGCCTGTCACTGAAAAAAGATTGGTCCAAGTCAGTCAAAAAAATGCCATTGCGAAAAGAGCCACAGCATTTCTTCAACAAGACGATGTAATTATAATTGGCTCAGGAACAACGGTCTTGGCATTTGCACAATCCATACCCAAAACGCTTTCGATAACCGTGCTTACTGCCGCCATGAATGTTAGTATGGCCTTATTGGATGTCCCAGGGGCCGAGGTAGTTCAGCTGGGCGGTGTTGTCCGCAAGAGTAGCAGCTCAGTAGTAGGCCATTTTGCCGAAAACATGATAAAGGAATTTGCTTGCAACAAATTATTTATCAGTGTAGACGGTATTGACCCTGAGTTTGGGTTGACCACCTCCAATTTATTGGAGGCCCATTTAAATAGCATCATGATCGCATCGGCGCAAAAAACAATTGTTTTAGCAGATAGCAGCAAATTTGGCAAAAAGAGTTTCGGTAAAGTCGCCAAACTGGAAGACATTGATACCTTAATCGTAGACAAGAACCTATCGGTTCACTATGTAGAGATGCTCGAGGAGAAAGGCGTTAAAGTGATATTGGTGTAGGTGATTCGCATTTCAGAAGCTAAAATTATTTATCCACGTAAAACCCTGCCATCAGCCAATTCGATAATACGTTGCGTTTTTTGAGCAAAATCTAAATCGTGTGTGACCACCAAAAGCGTCTTGTTATATTCCTCCGTTAGTTCTTTGAAAATATTGAACACGATGTCTGCATTCTTACTGTCCAAATTTCCGGTAGGCTCATCACACATAATAATCAGCGGATCATTAATCATTGCCCGGGCTATGGCGACACGTTGCTTTTCTCCTCCAGACAATTGATTGGCCATTTTATGGGCTAATTTTTCAATACCTAAATCTTTCAGAAACCCATAGGCATTGTGCTCTAATTCCTCTTCACTTAATCTATCCAACTTTAGAAACAGCAATCCTAAGCTTTACCCGTAGGCTTGATCAGCAGCTCATTGACGTTAACAGTCTTCGGCTGACTTAAAACATACAGAACAGCATCGGCAATGTTTTTCGGCTGAAGCTTGGCTTCATCTCCCCCATAATCCTTGTCTTCAAGCAACTCTTTATCTGTGATATCCTCACGTAAGTTAGTAGCTACTGTTCCAGGTTCAATGGACGTGATTCGAATATTAAAATCCGGTGACAACTCCATACGTAGGGCCCTTGAAAGGGCAATAAGTGCCGCTTTAGAAGCGCCATAAACTGCTCCGCCTTCATAAAGTTCTTTTCCATCTACTGAAGCAATGTTTACAATATGACCAGCCTTTTGCTCTTTCATTTCCGGCAATACCTCATAAATGCATCTCAGCACACCTTTTACATTTACATCTATGGTTTGAAGCCATTCATCAATGTGCCTGTTTTTAATATAACTTAAAGGCATAACACCAGCAGCATTTACCAATATGTCTATACGGCTGTAGTTGTCTTTAATTGTTTTAAATCCACTTGCCACACTTTGGCCATCACTCACATCCATTTCAATCACCAAACTTTCGTTAGGCAATTCCCTTTGAACTTCTTTTAATTTTTCTTTACTTCTACTTGCCAATACCACCGTACAGCCATTTGCAGAAAGCATTTTAGAGATGGCTTTCCCAATGCCACTACTGGCGCCTGTAATTACCGCAATCTTTCTATTTAGTTCCATTTTCAATTAATTTTTCTAAAAATCCTTTCGTAAAATTGGTTCAAAAATCAAACCATTTTTATTAAGAAAGATTTTAGTTAATACTAAACGGCTACCAAAAGTGGCGACTTCGAATAATAGACAGGACAGGCAACTTGTATGCGAACAGCATCCCAGTTTAATTATTACCCTCTCCCTTTTCAGTTTTAATAAATGCATCCAGGCGCTTCTGATAGGAAGCCTTGTCCCCTTCATAAATAGGCGTAAAGCCCCTTTTTTCCGGGAAGGTTTCCATGTGTAGCGTTTGCGTAGGAAAGGCAAACCTTACTTCCAATTCATTGGCCAGGCGAATAATTGATAAAATTAATTCTTCTCTGGCTTTCAACTCCTCCGGCCAGGAAGGCACCTTGAAAAAGACATAAAACATGATGTCTAAGCTATAAGCAGAAAGGTTGTTCAAGTAGATATTGTAATAATCTTTCCTTGTCTTAGGATGATTTTGAACGATCTTTCGCAAGCCACTCACAAACACTTCAATTAATTCAGGGGGCGTTTCGTAAGTAATTGTAATCGTACTGTAAAACCTTCTGTACTTTCTTAGCCCATGGTTATCCACAGTGGCATCTGCAATTTTCCCATTGGGAATATACACAAGCGAATTTCTAAAGGTTCTAACCCTTGTAGAGCGAAAACCTACTTCTTCTACCGTACCATCCACTTCACCGCTTGTTATCCAATCTCCTACCTGAAAAGGTTTGTCAATAAAGATCATTACCGAACCGAAAAAGTTTTTGATAGTGTCTTGGGCTGCCAAGGCGAAAGCCAATCCACCAATTGACAAGCCAGTAAGGAAAGGTACTATATCAATGCGCAAGGCATATTTCAATATAAAGAGCGATCCTATAACAATGACAAATGTTTTTAGGGTTTTTCTTACCAAAGGCACCAATTGATCATCCAGTGTAGAAGCTGTTTTGTCGGCCATTCGAGTCATATAAGCCGCAAGCACATCCACCAACTTATAAAAGATGATGGTAACAATAAAAGGTTCGGCAGCATTAAGCAAGATGGTGATCCAGGATGCGATATTGATTGGAAGTTGCAAGACTCGAATAAATATTGCCAGCAGCAGAATTATGATATAAATACTGATTATCCTGGCTACTGGTAGAAGGTACTGTTTGGCAATTTGTCCATATCCGTACCTGACAAGGAGATAATAAAAGAGCCTATCGATTAATAATGTAAAAAACTTATGGCTTGTGAAAACCATCAATACCAGAAAGAAAATCCCTACTAATTGCCACAAGTACAATCCAAAATAATCCTGATTCCCAATTCTAGGTAAAATGTCTAGCAACTTTGCTGTGCCAAATGGGTAGGTTTCCTGGTGCAGCAGTTTAATGTTTTTTACTGTGGCCGAGGAAAACTTCCACCTATCGCCAACTTTCTCCAGGTATATAGATGGAAGTATCAATTCATCAAACACATATACCTGTTGTCCGTTTCTGGCTGAATCCCTATAATCAGCAGCATTAGGAACTGTATTCATCCTAACAAATACACCTTTACCATCAAAAATCTGCTTTAGTTTGACTGCTAAAGCTGCTGCATCCTGACCTTCGCTTCCAGACATGTTCAATGCCTTTCCAGCGATTTCGGGATTGTAATGTGGTTCATTCAAATTATAGAAAAAGGTATATACTGTATGGTACGGGGAATTGAAACTATTGTGGTCTGTAGTGTCTTCAAGAATTAGTGACCCCGAATTAAATACCTGCGCCTGCAAGGGTAGGACCAATCCCGAAAAAATCAAAAAACAGATTACTAAAATATTTCGCATGCAATTATTCATTGTTATAAACCTCCCTTAATTTTCCTTGCCTTCCCTCGAATTACAATGGGATTTTGTATTCGTATAGCTTGTCGCCATACACTGCCATAAGTGTATACTCATTGTCACTTCCGGAGAAGTTTATCCAAAGGCTTTGGCTTATGCTTACTGGCTTTTGATTGATAAGCTGTCCTCTGCCATTATACAAATAGGCAAAATCCTGCACCTTGTCCAAAACGACAAATATTTGATTACCCTCACCAAATGAAAAATACATGTAAGCTATATCACTTGATGGAATATTCATCTCAAAAAACAGCTGTTCATTTGGCCGCAGCACTTTTAACTTGTTGTACTCTTCAATTACCCATACATAATCTGATTTATTCTGATCGTTCACAAGACTAAATCTCGTGTCAGTATCAGGTCTAAGCAGTTGATTTCTATAGGTAAGTTCTCCTTTGAAATTAACATTTACCACCTCTCCCTCTTCATTTATAGTCACAAGTTTGGAAGGTTCGTTGTTCCCACTTTCCTCTATCGCATAAGCCGTTGAGACACCATCCCCAAGGAGAATACCTCCTCCTACTTTGGATTCACCTCTGCGGTTAAACAAGTTTAACTTTCCATTGCGATGAAGACTTACCATAAAATCTCCGAGTCCAGGTTCCCGGTGGTGACCAGGCATATAGCTTAGCGCCCCACTTCTATAGCTATTTGGTGCCCAACCCTCCAACAATTCACCCTTCTGATCATACAGGAATAAATCACCTTCACTGTCTGCAACAAAGTACCTGTAATTCCTGTTGTTGTCATAGTCCAAGACATTTAGGAAGGCTATTTCTTTGTCTTGTAGGAATGCGATAGGATATCCTGGTAATAAATTTCCATACCTGTCCAATGCATAAATGAAGTCATTTGTAGCAAAAACAAGCTGCAGTTTACCATTTTTATAGTAATCTATTTGATGTATTTCACTAATAATGGCGCCGGGGATTTGTTGGGAAAACACCTTTTCTCCTTCCCCACTTATCAGGTGAATAAAATGGTCTTCATCCTGCACCAGAAAATCAGTGCTACGATCATTGAAGTTTTGAATCCCTTTAGGTCCGTAGATCAATGGTTTTCCAAAAGAGGTACTTCTTGATTCAGAAAGTATCATCTGTTTGTTAATTTCAGGCTCACCCAAATCAATATCTAACTTGATTTGGACAGTTCCTTCTTTAAAAATGGAAATATTCATCCAGTCAAAAGACCGAAAAACAGGTGCATATTTCTGGAATACGGGACTCCAAGAGGGGCTACTGTTTTGGATTAGAATGGGATAAAAGCGGTCATTGTTCAATATCACCCGAACCGGTGCGCCATTGTTATTCTCCTTCAATATATCCTTATAGGCCAAGGATTTTCCCCAGGTATTGTCGTTGTAATAATCTTCTAAAAGGTTTTTGACGCTTTTGAGACTATTCCCTATGATCAAGTGATTTCCTGCCATGGAAATATAACTTCTGGAAAATCCGGTGAAGTTTCCTTCAAAAATATGCGCTGGGAATTCCTCTACATCAAGCATAAAGATTTCTTTTCCCATAAAATATTCTTTGAAGAGCTTGGTGCTGTCATTTTGACTCACTTCTAATGCAAATTTCTCGAGATTTCG
Organism: uncultured Cyclobacterium sp.; assembly: GCF_963977555.1. Classification (GTDB taxonomy): domain Bacteria; phylum Bacteroidota; class Bacteroidia; order Cytophagales; family Cyclobacteriaceae; genus Cyclobacterium. Next base: position 81,400 of record NZ_CAXBPD010000007.1, read on the forward strand.
ATACCTGCGCTCCAGATTTTCTGGATGAAGCAAAAGAATTTGGTTTGGGTTCTTTTCGAATAAATTTTCCTCCAGCACAATGGTAGCTTCACCACTCAAAGCATTTAAGAAATCTTGAATATCCTGATTTTCATCAAGCGACGCCACAATTAAGGGTCTGGGGTTAAAAGCCAAGTTGGGAATCTGTTTGAAACCTTGAAAGCTGGGAAATAGGTATTGCGATACCCAAGCAGCTCTATTGCTAATGACTGGTGCAAAAGACAATCCATTTGGAGACTCCCCTACTGATTCCATTGTCCCAGACACACCATCGGTATAAAACTGCCCTCCAAATGAGATGGTTGTATCACTGAAGGAAGGAATCAAATTAGAAGACATTTTATTTTCCCTCAGGTTTTTTAATAAAGGCTCAGCAATATCATCGGTCATCTCATTGACCAAAGATGCAAACCCTTCACCAGAAAACCGTAAGACACCTTTAGAATTTAGAGGAATAGAGGGTTTAAATAAATGAGGGTAAGATTGCTTAAAGTTTTTCAGCTCAATGGATTTTGCATAGCGAATGCCATCTTCCACTAAAAAAGAAGTATGACTTCCAATCAACACATTCTCAAAGCGGGTAAATGTGAAGGTTTTGGCCCCACCATCGGTTTTGATTTCATAAAGTTCTACACCGCTATAATTTCTTTTCTTTAGTCCTGAAATTCCATTGTCAGGTTTTTTTTCAAGTTTTTGGATAAACTCAAAAAATTGCTCGTTTTCAAAGGCTATTCCAATTAAAAAGCCAAATGCGCCTTTGCCTATAGGGTGCAGCGACAACCTAAATCGGTGTCCTTTGAGGTATTTATCAAGGTTACCACTTTTACCAGTGATGCTGTCTAAAAAAATCAATTGAGACTCAACATCAGCTAAAGCTGGAAAATTATGAAGTTTTTCCCAAACAGGTTGATTCACCAGATTGTTCCAATAGCCTACAGGATCATTGGTTTCAAAAACGAAAATAGCATTAGGAGGTACTACTTCCATCCCATTCAACCTGGAGTCAAAAAAATCGCTCTTTACCAGTAAAAAGGCGATGAACCCAAACACCAAAATCAATAAAATTATCAGCAGATTTTTCAATAGGCCCTATTCATTTAATGTTTCCAACTACTATCAAAACAACAAAAAAATCCCAACGAATCAAAGTTGGGATTTTTTTATGGTGATATAAATTACTGTTTATTTATTGCCAATTTTATCTAAAACTGCCATTACTTCTTTGACGTGACTTCTTGAAACTTCTAATAAAGCTTTTTCGTCACTGTTCAAATCCAGTTCAATTACTTTTTCTATACCATTTCTACCTAGGATTACTGGTACACCTAGGTAACAATCGTCGATGCCGTATTCTCCTTCTAGTTTGATACAAACTGGGAATACTCTTTTTTGATTTTTAACGATGGCTTCTACCATTTGAGCAGCAGCTGCTCCTGGAGCATACCAGGCAGAGGTCCCCATTAACTTAACAAGTTCTCCACCACCAGATTTGGTTCTTTCAATGATGGCATCTAAAGCTTCTTTGCCTATCAATTCAGTAACTGGGATACCCGCAACTGTTGTATATCTTGGCAATGGCACCATCGTATCTCCATGTCCACCCAATAATATTGCTTGGATTTCCTTAGGAGAGATGTCTAGTGCTTCAGCTAGAAAAGCTCTATATCTTGCAGTGTCAAGAATCCCAGCCATACCAATCACTTTTGTTCTTGGTAATTTAGAAACGATATGTGCCTGGTAGGTCATTACGTCCAAAGGATTGGATACGATGATAATGATGGCATCTGGAGAATGTTTTACAACATTTTCAGTAACCATTTTCACAATACCAGCATTGGTTTCGATCAAATCATCCCTGGTCATGCCCGGCTTACGTGGTAAACCTGAAGTGATTACCACCACATCAGACCCAGCAGTTTTAGTATAATCATTGGTACTTCCAATAGTCCTGCTATCGTAAGCGTTGATAGGGGCTTTTTGCCAAATATCTAAAGCCTTGCCTTCAGCGACTCCTTCTTTGATGTCAACTAGGACAATTTCTTCTGCTATTTCTCGGTAAGCCAATACATCTGCGCATGTTGCACCAACATTACCAGCTCCGACTACGGTTACTTTCGTCATTTTTTATAATCGATTAAGATTGAAGTTTTTTACAAAATTTGCGCTAAGTTATTAAAGAATGTCCTTTATATGAAGGATTCATCGTAATTATTCAAACATCTGTCCGAGGTTAAAAAATCCATAAGACTTCTTGTAGGAAGAAAAAAGCTGTTGATTCCTTCCATCATAGAAAGTGGCGAGGGAACTCATCATTTTAGCCTTTATCTTTTGATTGCTTTGGAATATGTCTATAATGGCATAATTCGGAATCACCCATAAAACCGCTTCCTCAGTATCCACGATTGCAGTATAGATTCTTTTGGAATTTTCCAGTAAGGAGTTTTCCCCAAACGGCTCCCCTTCCTTAATTTTTATAATCGTTTCAAAATCCGTTCGAATATCAATATTTAAGGTCACACCACCTTTTTCCAATATATAAAGTGCCTGGCTGGGATCATTTCTAAAGAAAACGACTTCGTCTTGAACATATTTTCGCTGGTGAATCGCAGGTAAAAACCTTGACATTTCCTCAAAGTTTAAATGTTTAAAAAACTTTACTTTCCCCAAAAAAGCAAAAGTTTCCCTCTCTGCAGGGCTGTATGTTTTTCTAAAAGGGTTTTTCATCTTTATGTTTATTTAAATAAAACACCTTTCTGGTTGTTGGCCTTATTTTGTATCTATCATCCACCTTAAATCCTACCAACCAAACTATTTTACCTTTGGAACACAGAACCTTAACACGGTCCTTTTTAATCAATGGCACTTTATTATCAATTAAATAATCACTCACTTTCTTAAAATGCTGCATTCCAAGTGGCATAAATCTATCTCCTTGCTCCCAATTCCTTAATGTCAATGGAAAATCCAGCAAATCAAAATCCAACATTGCATTCTCAGTAGACCGATCTATTAGTACTCCAGCATTAAGCTTCACGCAATTGTACTGGTATTGTCCTATTACAGAAAATGCAACGTCATCCAAGCCTACTTGAATAGGTTTATCAACTTCCTGTTGCTTCCCTAAAATCAAACCTTCCCTATCAATATTTAGCATCCAGCTGCCTGACAGGAATTGGCGCCCGGCTTCTTGGCTTTCAATTGCACACAATATATCCTCAATCTGTGCATATACAAAACCTTTTTTTCTCAACCAATAAAATAGTAATGATGACTTGCCAGGCACAGACACCAAACTGCTAAATGGCAGCATTTCATATCCTTCTTCGAAAACGACGTTGGCCTTAATCCAGTTATCAAAAAAATAGAAAAATGCCTTACCTGTATCTTTTATTCTATCAAAACTGTACTGCACCAATTCTGGCCCTTTGGGGTCAAACACTGAAAACAAGGGCAATAAATTATGCCTGACGAAATTTCTTTTGTAAATCGTTTTTTCATTGCTGCTGTCTTCTCTCCACTCCAGCCCATTGTCTTCCAGGTAAAGAAGTATCTCTTGTCTGGAAAAGGGTAAAAGAGGCCTCCGGATAAAATCTCTTTTACTACTCATCCCGTAAATCCCCTCTATCCCAGTACCTCTTAATAAATTAAGCATCACGGTTTCCAACTGATCATCTGCATGATGTGCCACTAGCACCCCTTGCGTTCCGAGACTGGAATTAAGCTCCTCAAACCAGTTGTACCTCAATTCTCTTGCTGCCATCTGTAGAGAAATATTCATTTCATTCATATAGGCAGCCGTATCAAAAACTTTTACATAAACTGGCACTCCCAATTGCATGGCATAATTTATTACAAACGCTTCATCCGCATCGCTTGCTGCCCCCCTTAATTTAAAATTGCAATGCGCAATCGCTATATTGAAACCGTTACTTTGGAGCATGTGGGCTAAAACCACACTATCTATCCCACCACTGACAGCCACTATGTAGGGACTTTGCACATCTAAAATGTTATTTTTGCGTACATGGTTTATAAATCGCTCCAGCATAAACCAAAAGTACTATTTTATATTAATTTTGCCTCGGAAATCAATTCGAATGACAAAGATCAAATTTATTTTATTCTATTTACTTACTTCTATAGTCCTTTCAGGTGCCATGGCCCAAGAGGGGGATAGTCGATTGGAAATATTACAGGCTGAGCAACTTTTAGGAGGAAATGGTTTCGAAAGGTTACTGACGGATGTGATTCTAAAGCATAAAACTTCCTTAATCTATTGTGATTCTGCCCACTTCTATTCTGAAGACAACCTTGCCAAACTATTTGGAAATGTGAAGATAGATGATCAAAAAGACTCCGTAGTCATCACCAGTCGCTATGCAGAATATGATGGAGACACCCAGCTGGCTTTGTTACGTACCAATGTAGTATTGGTCAATGAAGGCACTACGCTATACACAGACTTTCTGGATTATAACCGAGCCAATGGGGAAGCAAATTACTTTAATTCAGGAATGGTAAAAGACAGTACTAATGTACTGACAAGTGAAAAAGGACTTTATGAAACCCAAATCGAGAAAATCACCTTTAATGAAGATGTGGTTTTGGAAAATCCGGACTACACCATGAAGTCCAATGCGCTTTTTTACTACACTACTACAAAAATTGTTGAAACAGAAAAACTCACCAATATCCTATCAAAAGACGGAAACAGGCTGAATGCCCAAAAGGGCAGTTTCTACGATACCGGAAAAAAAATATTTCGATTCTATGATGGTGATGTCGAATCAGAGACCAGTATTGTGTATGGTGAGGAACTCTTCTATGACGAGAATGCCCAATACTACGAGGCCAAGGAAAATGTAAGTATTTTTAACAAAGAGCAAAATGCTGAAGTCTTTGGAGATGAGGGCAAATATTGGGAGGGGAAACAGTATTCAGAAGTTTATGGGAATGCCTTAGTTCGCAAATATTTTGAAATAGACACCTTGTTTATGATTGCGGATACCCTTATTACTCAGGATGGACAAATTGCTGCAGAAAAACACACATTGGCCTATCCTAATATGCGACTGATCAAAGGAGAACTGGCAGGAAGGGCAGACTCTATGGCCTATATTTACGCAGACTCAACGGTGCACCTGTATAGGGATCCTATTCTTTGGAACAATAAAAGCCAAATTACAGCCGACAGCATTCAGTTTACCATCGCCAATCAGGAAATTGATCAGGCACTATTGCAAGACAATGCCTTTGCCATTACTAAAGACACTATTGCTAATTTCAACCAGATTAAAGGGCGTAAAATGACGGCATACTTTTTGGATGGAGACATGGATAAACTTGATGTGGAGGGCAATGGGGAATCTTTGTATTTTGCTATTGAAAATGACACCACTATAAAAGGTCTTAATAAATTACTTTGTGGAAGAATTATTATGGAATTTAAGGAAGGGACAGTTTCTAGAATTAGCCATACCATAAAGCCGGAAGCCTCCTTCACACCACCGCATATGTTTGAGGAAGATGAACAAAAACTAGAGGGTTTTATTTGGAGAGGAGATGAAAGACCTACACAAAAAGCCATAAATGACTGGCGAACACCGAAAATACGCGACAAAAATCGCTATAGCTTCTTTGATGAACCTGATGTGAAACTTCCTTACCCTGAGAATGATGAACTACAAATTTCTAAGGACAATTAATGTCATTTGGGGTATATATTACATTTTTTTGAAAGGAAATAATTTGGCAAAGGTTTTTTAACGGCAAAAAATAAAAAAAATTTTATCTATGTTAACATTTTTTAACCCAAACCTACCTATAAAGTGGAACCAATTTGGTATTTTTATACGTATATACTTCTAAAAGAGGGAAGAAATCTTTGTTAACATAAATAGTATTTTATAGAACTAAACTTTACATGAGAATATTTTTATCACTTTTAATCACCTTACAATTGTTTGCGCTACAGTCAGTGGATGCCAGGCAAGTACGTGTGTTGAGTGAAAAAATAGAGTTTAGCGGCAAAGTAAACACTACCCAAAGGAAAACATTGATCCTTCAGAATGATTCTAACGAAAGTGCCACTTACTTTCTACGGTACCTGAGAGGAAATGTGGGATCCTCTCAAAATATACTTGTCTGCATAGGAGACAATTGTTTTGACCCAAGAAAGGATCTTTCACAAGTTAGATTTACACTGGCACCAGGAGAAGTCACTACAAACATCTACATAGAATTTGAATTAGGCATAACTGCTACAAAAGGAACATTTGACCTGCATTTTTTCAACACATCCAATCAAAGAGATGCTTTTGTTGTAGAAAATGTATACAATGTGGTCTCAGACCAACCCTCAGACAATGTTAACCATAAGGACGTGGATTTGGATGAGATCTACCCTAACCCCAGTGTGAGAACAGCCCAACTAGACTATAAAATAAAAAACCCAAATGCGAAGGTCAGAATAGTTATCAATAGCTTTATCGGCAACCCTATTTACGATTTTCGACTTGATGCTTCCCAAGAAACCCTAATAATTCCAGTAACAGACCTGAACCCAGGTACTTATTTTTACACTTTGATCGTTGACAATAAGAATATCGTCACCAAAAAACTCTACGTTAAAAGGTAAGAATACGCAATAGCAGTAAAACTGCCTTGATAACCAATTAATAATCCATTATATTTGCAGGTCAAATGACAAAAGTACACCAATACATATTTATATTCCTTGCCTCACTATTGACTTTTGGTTGTGGTGAATTTTACAAGCTAGAGAAAAGTACCAACTGGGACGAACTCTATGAAGCAGCTAATCGCTATTATGACGAAGGGGAGCACAACAAAGCTATAATCCTTTATGACAGGGTTTTACCTGTAATAAAGGGAAGTGGCAAAGCCGAATTAGCTGAATTTAATTATGCTTATGCACATTTCAGAACAAAGCGATACATTGAGGCGGCAGAGTATTTCAAAACCTTTTTTGATACTTATAACAGATCTCCATTAGCAGAAGAAGCTTTATTTATGAATGCTTACTCCTTGTATTTGGACTCTCCCGATTATAACCTAGACCAAAAAAGTTCTAGAGAAGCAGTGAATGCCATACAGTTGTTCATGAATAGGTTCCCTGAATCTGATTCTTATGAACGCTCCATTACTATGATTGACGATCTTCAAAAAAGATTTGAAGAAAAGGCATTTGAGGAATCAAAAATGTATTATCGCCTCACTGAAGGATTATTTCCAGGTGATTTTTACAGAGCCTGTATTGTTAACTTTCAGAATTTTGCCAAATCATTCCCCGATAGTGATTACAATGAAGAATTGGCTTTTAAATTAGTAGAGGTAAGTACTGCGTATGCAGACCGTAGTGTCTTTGACAAAAAAGAAGAGCGATTTGAGCAGGCCTTAGAATTTGCAGCTGAATTCGCCAAGAAATTCCCTGAAAGTGAATATTTGAAGAATGTTAGCAATATTCAATCCAAGGCCAAGGCTAAACTGGATGATCATTATACTTTAAAAGAACAGTATAAGGCAAGAACAGCAGAGGCAATAAGATTACGAGAAGAAGAAAAAAAGGATCAGGAAGATTCTGAAGCTTTAATAGAAGAGGGCAATTAAATAACAAATATATATGGCAATTAATTCGTCAATTATCACGCGTGATTTAGACAAAGTAGCTGAAAAAACAGGTAATCTTTATCAATCTATTTTCACTATATCTCAGAGAGCTAAGCAGATTTCATCTACAATGAAAGAGGAGCTAAACAATAAATTATCTGAGTTCGCTTCTACTGTAGACAACCTTGAAGAAGTCTTTGAAAACAAGGAGCAAATAGAAATTTCAAAATTCTACGAAAGAATGCCTAAGCCAAGCACATTGGCAATGGAAGAATTCATGGAGGATAAAGTTATGTACAGGTTCCCTGAAGAGGAGGAAACGAAGTCTTAACATGCCATTCACTGGCAAACGTATATTATTAGGCGTAACTGGAGGAATAGCAGCTTATAAAGCGGCTCATCTTATTCGGTTATTGATCAAATCTGGAGCAGAAGTCAAGGTCATAATGACGACTTCTGCTCTTGACTTTATTACGCCACTCACCCTTGCGACGCTATCAAAAAATCCAGTACTTATAGATTTTTTTGATAAAAAAACTGGTGAATGGGTAAACCATGTCGCTTTAGGAAATTGGGCAGACCTGATGGTCGTTGCTCCTCTTTCAGCCAATACATTGGCGAAATTTGCAACTGGTCAAAGCGACAATTTGTTAGCCTGTACTTATTTGTCTTGCACAAGTCCTGTACTTGTCGCTCCTGCGATGGACCTGGATATGTATCAACATCCTTCTGTAACCAAGAACTTACTCAAGCTTGAGACTTATGGAAACCATGTAATGGAAGCAGGATCGGGAGAATTGGCCAGTGGACTAGTGGGTAAAGGAAGAATGCCTGAACCCGAAGAGATCTTTACTTACATTAAGGAGATCTTGAATCCTGATGAGATACTTAAAGGCAAAAAGTTTATAATCACTGCAGGGCCAACTCAAGAAGCCATTGACCCTGTCAGGTACATAAGCAACCACTCAAGTGGTAAGATGGGTATTTCCCTAGCTGAGAAGGCTGCCCAAAAAGGTGCTCAGGTAACCTTAATTCTAGGTCCTACTGCTTTAAAACCAAAGCCACATCCAAACATTGAAATCATTTCAGTATTGAGTGCCCTTGATATGTTTGAAGCAACCAAAATGCACCATTCTGAAGCTCAAGTAGCTATATTTTGTGCAGCAGTAGCTGATTACAGGTCAGAAGCACCTTCTGTACAAAAGATCAAGAAGAAGGAAAATGCACTGACCATTACTTTGATTAAAAATCCCGATATTGCTAAAACTTTAGGAGCAAATAAGAAACAACATCAGATCCATGTTGGCTTTGCTTTGGAAACTGACGAAGGAATTGAGAGTGCGGAAAAAAAGCTCATTGACAAAAACTTTGATTTTGTGGTTTTAAACACGCTGCTTGATCCAGAGGCAGGCTTTCAGAAAGACACGAATCAGGTTACCATTTTGTCAAAAAATGGGGAAAAAATAAAAACCCCAGTGCTGACCAAAGACATGTTATCAATACAACTATTAGATCGGGTCGTGACAATTTTGAAAAACCAGAAGTAGCGTAAAGACGTTTAGCACAAGCAAATAATTACCGTTAGATTGACTGTCGATAATTCGAAGAATAAGATGGTTTATTTGACAACTGAAAAATATTCACCTCAGGTGAACCCTTAACAATGCTGCTGATTCTATTTGCAACAATTGTCAGCAGTAAATAAATGGTTATTGTCCATTTCGGATTATATGTGTTTGCGGATAAATAATAATTCACTAATCAATGGTACGTCCGGTAATTTTCTTCATCCTCTTTTCTTTTTTCTTAGTACCAAATAAGGTACTGTCTCAACAACTCAATTTCACTGTTACCATTAACAGTGAACGAGCTAAAACCCAGGATACCGATATTTTCGAGAAGATGAAATCGGCTTTCGAGCAATTTCTCAATGGAAGAAATTGGACAGACGCTGACCTCAAACCACAAGAAAGGATAAAAGGCAACTTGCTGATAACCATAAACGACATGCCCCAAGTAGGCTTTTTCAGTGCCACTGTTCAGGTGCAGACTGTGCGACCAGTATTTGGATCCAATTATGAAAGTTTGATACTCAACTTTGCAGATCGAAATTGGACTTTTGAATATACCGAATCCCAGCCTCTGGAATTCAATCAATTTTCCTATTTAAATAACATCACTTCCTTATTGGCATATTATGCTTACATAACTATAGGGATAGATTACGATTCTTTTTCTCCAAGGGGAGGAGATGCTTTCTTTGAAATTGCCAATAATATTGTTGCCAATGCCCAACAATCTTCCAATCCAGGATGGAACCAAAACCCATCGGACAAGCGAAACAGGTATTGGTTAGCGAATGAGCTTTACAACTCACAGGTCATGGTTCCTGTTAGGGATGCCTATTACCTTTACCATAGAAAAGGGCTCGATTTACTTACAACCAAGCCAGAAGAAAGCTACGAAAACATAGTGGAAGCTATTAAAATGATACAAGAAGCCAACAAGGTTCAACCAAATAGTATTTTAACAATTAGCTTTATGGATGCGAAATCAGATGAAATAAGTAAAATTTTGAAAGGAGCACCTATGGAATTGAAACAGGAGGCAGTAGAAGTCTTACTTAAGGTAGACCCTAACAATGCCAGAAAATACAATGATATTTTGAAAGGATAATCCTCAAATTTGGTTAATTTTGACCCTCTAAACGAAACCAAAGCAATATGTTAACCAACCTTAGCATTACCAACTATGCTTTGATAGAAAAGTTAGAAATGGAACCCTGTGCCGGACTCAATATGATTACCGGTGAAACCGGAGCAGGAAAGTCCATCATGCTTGGAGCAGTAGGATTACTTCTTGGAAATAGGGCCGATAACAGGACTTTATTTGATGAAACCAAAAAATGTATTATTGAAGGAGTATTCAATATTCAGAATTATGGTTTGAAGCTTTTCTTTCAAAAAGAGGAGTTGGATTATGAGCCTGCATGCATTATCAGGCGCGAAATCTCTCCTTCTGGTAAATCCAGGGCTTTTATCAATGATACCCCAGTCAGGTTAGAAACCTTAAAAGTGTTGGGTAAAATCTTGATGGATGTTCATTCCCAGAATGAAACCTTGTTATTAGGAGCGTCCTCTTATCAACTATCCCTTATAGATGCATTTGCTGGCGTCAATAAGGAAAGAGAAGCTTATGTTAATCAATTCCAGGATTTTAACAAGACGCAAAAAAAGGTGCGTATATTAGAACAGGAAAAGCAACAATACCAGCAAGAAGCTGATTACAATCAATTTCAGCTAGAGGAGTTGTCTGGATTAAATCTCGAAGAAGGAGAACAAGATTCCTTGGAAGCAAAGGAAGAGCTTCTAAACCATGCCGAAGAAATAAAATCAAGGGCATCTCAGGCGTTAGATCACCTGGAAAACGAAGAGTTGGGAGCGATGCAGCAATTAGGAGCTGCCCAGCAACATTTCCAATATTTAAAGAAATTTGGTAAGAATTTTGAAGATTTAAACCAGCGATTTAATAGTATACTAATAGAATTAAAAGATATTCTGGAAAGCCTTTCACTTGAGGAACAAGAAATAGAGGTCGATTATGAAAAATCCGAGTGGGTCCGAGAAAGACTTAGTAAAATTTATCAACTTCAGAAAAAACATGGGCTTCAGAGCGATAAAGAACTCTTAGAACTTGCCTCAACCCTTGCAGATAAGGTATTTAAAGGGGGTCATTTGGAAGAAGAATTGGTAGAGCAGCAGGCATTACTTACACAATCAAAAGCCCAGCTGACCAAATTAGGCGAAAATCTTTCCAAAAAAAGGCGCTCCATTTTTAACAATTTCAGCAAAGAGATTCAGTCCTTGTTGGGACAGTTAGGTATGGAAAATGCCAAGGTAGAAATTAAGCGAAGCGAGGTTATACCCAATGAGTCCGGTATCGATGACATTGACATTTTATTTTCAGCCAACAAGGGAATACAGCCCCAACCCATTGGTCAGGTGGCTTCAGGAGGGGAATTTTCAAGGTTAATGTTTGCCATTAAATATGTAATGGCTGATAAAATGGCTTTACCTACTTTGATTTTTGATGAAATCGATACGGGTATTTCTGGAGAAATAGCCCTGCAAATGGTCCGAATGATGCAACAAATTGCTGAAAAGCACCAAGTCATTTGCATTAGCCATTTACCACAGGTAGCGGCTAAAGGAGAAAAACACTATTTCGTTTACAAAGACAATAGTGCGCTAAAGACCATTAGTAAAATTAAGCTATTAAACCCTGAAGAAAGATTACTTGAAATTGCTACGATGATTTCCGGGTCAAATCCCTCAGCAACCGCTTTTGAAAATGCAAAAGAATTGCTTAACAAATAGTGGCAGACAAGCGTTTTCTAAAAGCCCTATAGAAAATGTTTTACCCATTATTAGTTAATTTTATAGAATATTATTTAATTGAAGTCAGAAAATCAAAAGAATACAATGCCTGAAAATTTATTAAAAGGAAAAAAAGGAATTATCACTGGTGCGCTAGATGAAAATTCTATCGCTTGGCAAACTGCCTTAAAAGCAAAAGAGCAAGGTGCAAAATTTGTTCTTACCAATGCCCCAATAGCAATGCGAATGGGTGCTATTCAGGAACTAGCAGATATATGTGAAACCATCATAATCCCCGCAGACGCTACTTCCGTAGAAGACATAGAAAAGTTATACGATGAAGCAAAGGAGTATTTGGGTGGAAATTTCGATTTCTTACTTCACTCCATTGGTATGTCACCAAATGTCCGAAAAGGAAGGTCTTATGGTGACCTAAATTATGAATGGGTACAAAAGTCTTATGACGTTTCTGCCACCTCTTTTCACAAAATGCTACAAGTAGCTGAAAAGAAAGACATCCTTAATGAATGGGCTTCCGTAGTTGGATTAAGCTATATTGCTGCAGAAAGGTCTTTTCCATTTTACAGTGACATGTCTGAAGCCAAAGCAATCCTTGAAAGCATAGCCAGGAATTACGGTTTGAGATACGGTAAACTAAAAAATGTTAGGGTTAATACCATTTCCCAATCGCCTACTAAAACAACTGCCGGATCAGGAATCGGAGGATTTGATGATTTCTTTGATTTTGCAGCCTTGGCTTCCCCACTTGGAAATGCCTCTGCTGAAGCATGTGGGGAATACATTATTACACTGTTTTCTGACTTCACCAGAATGGTAACGATGCAAAATTTGTTTCATGATGGAGGGTACTCTACCACAGGTATTACCCAAGACTTGATCGACGCCTATGTAGCAAGTAAAAACAAATAAATTATTGACAAAAAAAAGCCCCTAACTGCTTGCAGAAGCAATTAGGGGCCTTTTTTTATTTGTATCTATTAACTATTGGCGATTTGATCAGCTAACCAATCTCCAACTTCTGAGGTTTTGTAAGCTTTTTCACCTTCGGAAAGGTCTTCAGTTACAATTCCTTTTTCTAGAGAAAGATTGACCACGTCAGAAATGATTTTTGCTTCATCCATCAAATCAAAAGCATATTCAAACATCATGGATGCCGACAAAACAGCTGCCAATGGATTGGCAATGTCTTTACCCGCAGCTTGAGGATAAGAACCATGGATAGGCTCAAAAAGCTTGGTATTAAGCCCTAAGGAAGCCGAAGGCATTAATCCCATAGATCCGCTTATCACAGACGCTTCGTCCGTTAGAATATCTCCAAAAAGGTTTTCTGTAATCAATACATCATATGCTTTAGGCCATTGAACCAAACGCATCGCTACAGCATCAACGAATTCATATTCAACCGTTACTTCAGGATACTCAGGTGCCAAACGCTGAACAGTTTCTCTCCATAGTCTGGAAGTAGCCAAAACATTGGCTTTGTCTACACAGGTTAAAAGTTTTCTCCTTTTCATGGCAAACTCAAAGCCCATTCTCGCCAATCTTTCAATTTCCTCTACAGAATATACGCAGGTATCAAAAGCTTTGGTTCCTTGTTCGTTTCTACCTCTTGGCTCTCCGAAATAAATACCTCCGGTGAGCTCTCTTAGAAAGACCAAATCAGTCCCTTCAATTCTTTCCTTCTTCAATGGTGATTTGTGCAAGAGGGATGGAAAAGTAAATGTAGGACGAACATTAGAAAAAAGTCCTAATTTTTTCCTCATCTCCAATAAACCTTGCTCAGGTCTTACCTTAGCGCTTGGGTCATTGTCAAATCTAGGATCACCAATGGCTCCAAATAGAACAGCATCTGAAGCAAGGCAAACTTCATGAGTAGCATCTGGATAAGGATTACCTACTGCATCTATGGCTGCAGCTCCAGTAATGGCTTCATTAAAAGTAATTGTATGTCCAAATTTCTTAGCGACAGCATTCACTACCTTTACTGCCTGAGCGATTACTTCAGGTCCAATACCATCACCAGGTAATAGGGCTATATTCATTTCCATAAGGATTCTTTTTTTCAGTTTTGTTACTATTTTTGATTTGTTCTATGATATTCAGCATTTTTTCAGTGGCCTTCATGGCCGCTATAGTCTGGTCACTATCCAAACCTTTGGTCTTAAATATTCTCCCATTCAAATCCCAAGTAATTACACATTCCACAAAAGCATCTGTTTTACCCCCCGGAGGTATGCTAATCTGAAAGTCTGTTAACTTAGGAAGCTCCATATCTAAGCCCTTGTATATCTTTTTCAGTGCTTTCATGAAAGAATCATATTGTCCATCGCCTGAAGCATTCTGCTCATAATAATTGCTGAAAATTTTCATTCGCAGCTGAACAGAAGGCTTTAAGCCTTTGGAATGTACCATATGGTACCCGTCGATGACAATGTCTTTATGAATAGAGTTATTTTGCAGCACATCTGAGATGATATAAGGAAGATCCTCTGTGGTAACTCTTTCCTTCTTATCTCCCAGCTCAATGATCTTCTGCGTAACTTTGGTCAACTCATCAGGCTCAAGTGAAATGCCTAACTCTTCCAGGTTTTTTGAAATATTCGCTTTTCCTGATGTTTTGCCTAGTGCATATTTGCGTGTTCTACCGAAACGTTCAGGCAGTAAATCACTAAAATAAAGGTTCTTTTTATTGTCTCCATCTGCATGAACTCCTGCTGTTTGGGTAAACACATTTTCCCCAACAACAGGTTTATTTGCAGGAATTCTCAATCCGGAAAATTGCTCTATCAGTTTACTAATTCTGTAGATTTTATTTTCATTTACATTGAGATGAAAAGAGGTAAAATCCTTAATTACTGCTACTATTGACTCCAAAGGTGCATTTCCTGCCCGCTCACCCAAGCCATTTACAGTGGTATGTATGCCTTTTGCCCCAGTATTGACAGCATGAAGCACATTGGCAACCGAAAGGTCATAATCATTGTGTGCATGGAAATCAAAGTGAACATCGGGAAATTCTGCGCATATCAACTCCATAAATTCCTTCACTTCATCTGGACACAAAAGCCCTAAAGTATCGGGAAGCATTATTCTTTTAACTGGTAATTGAGAAAGGAATTGAATCATTGACATTGCATAATCTCTGGAATTACGCATGCCATTACTCCAATCTTCAAGGTAAACGTTTACTTCAATATCATGCTGGTTGGCATAAGCTATGCATTTTTCTATTTCAGCAAAATGAACTTCCGGCGTTTTCTTTAGCTGGTGGGTGAGGTGATTAAGAGAACCCTTGGTGAGTAAATTCATCACTTTTGCTCCGGCCTCTACCATCCAATCCACAGATTTGGGCGTATCTACAAATCCCAAAACTTCAATGCTATTCAGATAACCTTTTTCCTCAGCCCAATTAGTAATCCGTTTGACACCTTCCAATTCTCCCTCTGAAACCCTGGCTGAAGCTACTTCAATCCGGTCCACCTTTAACTCCTCCAATAAAAGCTTGGCTATTTGAAGCTTTTCTGAAGGAAGAAATGACACCCCTGAGGTTTGCTCTCCATCCCTAAGGGTGGTGTCCATGATTTCTATTGTCTTTTCTCTACTCATTCGCATACCGTTATCCTGACACATTTTCAACTTCGAATCCCAGAGTAGTATTTATTTATTGGCTTCGAATTGTACTATTTCTTCTTTTAAGTTGAGCAGATAATCAATGTCGTCAAACCCATTTAACATGTTGTCCTTTTTGTAGGAATTAATATCAAAGGATTCAGCGTTTCCAGTCGACAAAAGCGTAATGGTTTGCTTTTTAATATCTACTTCAACTTCTACTTCAGGGTTTGCCTCCACTGCCGAAAATAATTCGTCTGCAAATTTAGGAGACACTGTAACTGGTAGAACACCAATATTCAAACAATTGTTTTTAAATATATCAGCGAAGAAACTAGAAACAACACATCGGAATCCATAATCATAAATGGCCCAAACTGCATGTTCACGGCTAGAACCGGAACCGAAGTTCTTTCCGGCCAATAGGATTTTACCTGAATAGGTAGGGTCGTTTAAAACAAAGTCAGCCTTAGGATTTCCTTCATTATCATAACGCCAGTCTCTGAAGAGGTTGTCTCCAAAACCTTCTCTTTCAGTAGCTTTCAAAAACCTGGCCGGAATAATTTGGTCAGTATCTACGTTTTCAGATGAAAGAGGAACTACCCTACTGGTCAAAACTTCAAATTTATCGTATGCCATGGTATTATTTTTCTTGTACTAATTCTTCTATAAAATCTCTAGGGTCTGTAATCTCACCAGTAATGGCCACTGCCGCAACTGTAAGTGGTGAAGCGAGCAATGTCCTACTACCAGGTCCTTGACGTCCTTCAAAGTTTCTATTAGAAGTAGAAACCGCGTATTTCCCTGATGGTATTTTATCATCATTCATCGCCAAACAAGCGGAGCATCCTGGTTGCCTTAACTTAAACCCAGCCTCTTCGAGTGTTTGTACAATACCTTCTTCTATAGCCATTTTCTCTACTTCTCTAGAGCCTGGTACTATCCATGCAGTGATATTATCCGCTTTCTTTTTGCCTTTCACAAATTGAGCTACTGACCTTAAATCCTCAATTCGTCCATTGGTACAACTTCCAACGAAAACATAGTCAATCTTTTTACCTTGTAGAGACTCCCCAGGCTTAAACCCCATATAATCCAAGGATTTAATATAAGATTTATTCTGACTGTCATTCATCCCCTCTGTAGTTGGGATATTGCCTTTTACCTTTACTCCCATTCCTGGGTTGGTACCGTAGGTGATCATTGGTTCGATGTCTTCTGCCTTGTAATGGTATTCTAAATCGAATACAGTACCTTCATCTGTTTTAAGCGTTTTCCAATGCGCAACTGCTTTGTCCCACTCTTCACCTTTAGGAGAATATTGCTTGCCTTTCAAGTATTCAAAGGTAGTTTCGTCAGGAGCTATCAAACCACCTCTGGCGCCCATCTCTATACTCATGTTACAGATGGTCATTCTGGCTTCCATGCTTAATGCTGTGATGGCACTTCCTGCATATTCAATAAAATATCCAGTTCCACCACTTGCAGAAATCTGTGCAATGATGTATAAAATAATATCTTTAGAGGTAATGCCTTTACCAAGCTCACCATCTACGGTAATACGCATCTTCTTGGCTTTTGCTTGCATGATACATTGCGTTGCAAACACCATTTCTACTTCTGAAGTACCAATACCAAATGCGATGGTACCGAAAGCCCCATGCGTAGAAGTATGGCTATCTCCACATACAATCGTCATTCCTGGCTGGGTGATACCAAGCTCGGGTCCGATTACATGGACGATACCATGATGATCTGTTCCAAGATCATGAAGTTCCACTCCATGTCTCTTACAATTTTCCCTTAACCTTTCAACTTGCATTCGGGAAAGTTGGTCCTTGATTGTCTTGTCCTGATCGATAGTGGGTACGTTATGATCAGGAGTAGCTACCGTCCTTTCTGGAAACATTACCTTATTGCCTCTTTTTTCAAGGTTTAGGAATGCCACCGGGCTTGTTACTTCGTGGATAAAATGCTTATCTATGAAAAACACATCCGGACCATCTGGGATAGACTGGATCACATGTGCATCCCAAATCTTATCAAATAATGATTTCTTCTCCATTATATTTAGCTTTTCGTCAATTTAATTGACAGGTAATTTATTTAAAGCATCTATGAATGCTTTGGCCGAAGCCAATACTATATCTGTTTCAGACCCAAAACCGTGATAGGGCCGTTCTTTGTGCATCAATCTCATATGTACTTTGCATACATCATCGCTTCCTTTGGTAATGGCTTGAATCAGAAATTCATCCAAGATCACCGTCTGAGGGATAAGCTTTTTAATTGATTTTATTACAGCATCTACGGGGCCATTTCCATCGGCTTCACTCTCTTTTTGTTCTTCACCTATGGCAAGAACTACTTTGGCGTGGCCACCTTTGCCTTCACTTCCTTCATAATAAACATCCTTCATTTCTATAAAAAAAGAATTTTCCAGGTGTTCACCCAATAAGGATAAAAGGTCTTTTCTTCCTATGTCCCTCTTTGAATCCGCAAGAATCAAAAACGCCTCATAGATTTCATCCAACTTTTCCTTTTCGAATTCAAAACCTAATAGCTTGAGGTGATGCTTCAAGGCTGCTCTTCCACTTCTAGCAGTAAGTACTATGGATGATTCTTCAACCCCAACATCTTTAGGATCGATAATTTCGTAATTCTCCCTGTTTTTCAAGACCCCGTCTTGGTGAATTCCTGAAGAATGGGCAAATGCATTTCTACCTACAATAGCCTTATTTGGCTGTATAGGCATGTTCATTAATTTGGAAATAATTCTACTTGTCTCATAGATTTTAGGGGTGTTGATTCCAGTATAAACAGGAACCTCTTTATGGCTTTTTATAGCCATTACCACTTCCTCCAACGAGGTATTTCCGGCACGTTCTCCAATGCCATTCATTGTCACTTCCACTTGCCTTGCTCCATTCATGACGCCGGCAAGACTATTGGCGGTGGCCAATCCAAGATCATTGTGACAGTGGGTAGACAGAATGGCGCTGTCTATATTGGATACATTTTCTTTTAAGAAGCGAATGATATTGCCATATTGTTCGGGAAGGCAATATCCTGTAGTATCAGGGATATTGATAACCGTAGCTCCGGCCTTAATGACCGCCTCAACTATTTTAGCAAGAAATTCCGGTTCGGCTCTTCCAGCATCTTCAGCATAAAATTCTACTTCACCTACAAGATTTCTTGCAAATTTTACTGCCCTTATGGCTTTCTCCAAGACGGCATCAGGAGTACTTCTAAATTTATGCTCAATATGGTATCCTGACACACCTATACCAGTGTGTATTCTACTCTTTTTGGCAAATTTTAACGCCTCAGCAGCTACCTCTATGTCTTTCTCGACTGCTCTGGAAAGTGCACAGATAATAGGTTCTTCTACTGCCTTTGATATTTCCACAACAGAATTGAAATCCCCAGGGCTGGATATAGGGAATCCAGCCTCAAGGATATCAACTCCCAATGCTTCCAAAGCCTTGGCTACTACAATTTTTTCCCTGGTATCGAGTTGACAACCCGGTACCTGTTCACCATCCCTAAGAGTGGTATCAAATATCCAAAGCTTTTCTGACATTG
Source organism: uncultured Cyclobacterium sp. (assembly GCF_963977555.1). Classification (GTDB taxonomy): domain Bacteria; phylum Bacteroidota; class Bacteroidia; order Cytophagales; family Cyclobacteriaceae; genus Cyclobacterium. Next base: position 100,662 of record NZ_CAXBPD010000007.1, read on the forward strand.
CTATTTTTTAATTGTTTTCTGGTCTTAATTTACGGACAGTTGCTCCTGCCTGCCACATTTCAGAATCTCTCAATTCTTTCAATTCTGCTTCCAATTTCACTCTGTAATCCTCTTTACTGTTGGACTCAATAGACTTGGTAGCTTCTTTTCCTGTTTTTACACTATTGTATAGATCTTCAAATACAGGCTTGGTAGCATCTCTGAAAGGTTTCCACCAATCTAATGCTCCTCTTTGGGCTGTAGTAGAACAGTTTGCATACATCCAGTCCATTCCATTTTCAGCTACTAATGGCATCAAACTTTGAGTCAATTCTTCAACAGTCTCATTGAATGCCTCAGAAGGAGTATGACCATTTGCTCTTAATACTTCGTATTGAGCTGCAAATATACCCTGAATAGCACCCATAAGTGTTCCTCTTTCTCCTGTAAGATCTGAAGTAACCTCTTTGTAGAAATCTGTCTCGAACAAGTAACCTGAACCTACACCAATTCCCAAAGCTACTACTCTGTCTTTCGCTTTTCCCGTTGCATCCTGGAAAATCGCATAGGAGGAGTTCAAACCTCTTCCTTCAACAAACATTCTCCTCAATGAAGTTCCTGAACCTTTTGGTGCTACCAAAATCACATCAACATCAGCTGGTGGGACGATACCTGTTTGGTCTTTATAAGTTACCCCAAAACCATGAGAAAAGTAAAGTGCTTTTCCAGGAGTCAAATGTTTTTTAACTGTTGGCCATAAGGCAATTTGTCCGGCATCAGACAACAAGAATTGAAGAATCGTTCCTTTTTCGCAGGCTTCTTCCAACTCAAAAAGTGTTTCACCGGGCACCCATCCGTCAGCAATGGCTTTGTCCCATGTTTTAGAACCTTTACGCTGTCCAACAATAACATTAAAACCATTGTCTTTTAGGTTTAAAGCCTGTCCTGGACCTTGTACTCCGTATCCTAATACGGCAATTACTTCTTCCTTTAAGACTTCCTTGGCTTTTTCAAGAGGAAATTCTTCTCTTGTTACTACGTTTTCTTCAACTGTACCGAACTTCAGTTTCATAACTATAAATTAAAATTGATTTTAAATTGGTATTATAAATATTTATCAATGCTCACCATTGGCTTGGCCACAGCTACCCTGCCCGACCTCACAAACTCCAGAACATTAAAATCTTTTAACACTTCCAGCAAATCTTGCGTGTCTTTTTTGTGACCTGTCATTTCAATGACCACAAAACCTTTTTCTGCTGAAATTATCTTTGCATTGTATTGGCGTATTACCACTTCCAAACCTGCATCTATGCTTTCAATTGGAATCTTATACAAAGCGATTTCCTGAAAAACCATTTCGTCATCGATGTAATAAAATGCCTTGATAACATCGATGATTTTTTCAATTTGTCTGGACAACTGAATGATTTGTGCTTCAGTTGTATTTACCTCTATAGTGATCCGGTAAATACCCTCTTCTCTACTTTCTGAAGCAGTAAAACCATCAATATTAATCCCTCTACGCGTAAAGATCAAAGTAATCCTACTGAGTATGCCTATGAAATTTTCTGTAAAAACAGAAATTGTATATCTTCTTTTCATCTGAGTTATTTAAGTCTAACTTCTTCAACAGAACTACCTGTAGCAATCATGGGGAAAACATTGTCCTCTTTTTCTACTTTTACCTCAAGAAAATAGGGTCCATCATGTACAAACATTTCAGCCACAGCCTGACGCAAATCAGCTCTTTCATCTACTTTTTGCACCTTAAAATTATATGCTTCGGCGATTTTAATAAAGTCAGGATTGTCCAACTCCGTAAAAGAATAGCGTTTGTCAAAAAACAATTGCTGCCACTGCCTAACCATACCCAAGAAGTTGTTATTAAGCAATACCACCTTTACAGGTGCTTTGGTTTGCATAATCGTCCCTAGCTCTTGGATCGTCATTTGGATTCCTCCGTCACCTACCACACATATTACCTCTCGACTGTAATCGTGGAGTTGTGCACCTAGGGCTGCCGGAAGGGCAAATCCCATGGTTCCTAGTCCACCTGATGTTACCTGAGTCCTGGTGGTTTTATAATTAAAATACCTCCAAGCCACCATTTGGTGTTGCCCAACATCGGTTACCAATATAGCGTCATCGGCCTTAAATTCATTGATATGACGGATAACCTCTCCCATCGTCAACCCTATTTTGGTTGGGGAAATGTCATTGCCTACTACCACTCTTTTTTCTTCCGCTTCAAGCACCCTGAATTGTTTGATCCATTCTGGGTGTTCTTTATTCTCTACTTTTTCAGTAAGTTTTTCCAAACTGACCTTACAGTCACCTAAAACTGGTACATCTGCCTTTACAATCTTATCGATTTCGGCAGGATCCAATTCCAGGTGTATCACCTTGGCTTGTTTGGCATAACGCTTAACATCTCCCGTTACACGATCATCAAAGCGCATTCCTACGCTGATTAGAACATCACATTTATTGGTAAGCAAGTTGGGCGCATAGTTTCCATGCATCCCCAATTTCCCCACGTAATTGGGATGATCCTCTGATAGGGCACCTGTTCCCAACAAAGTACAGGCAGCAGGTATTCCCGTTTTATCCAAAAATGCTTTTAACTGGCTTTCCGCCTTTCCCAATACTACTCCCTGACCATATAATAAATAAGGTCTTTTGGCTTTATTGATAAGTGCTGCTGCCTCCTCGATCACAGTGTCCGGCACCTTAGGATAAGGACGGTAAGAACGAATATTTAAGCAAGGGACGTAATTGAAATCCCCTAAGGCTACCTGAGCATCCTTGGTTATGTCTATTAAAACTGGTCCGGGTCGACCCGATCTGGCGATATGGAAGCCTTTGGCAATCGCTGGTGCGATATCCTCCACTCTCCTCACCTGTATATTCCATTTGGTAGCAGGCATAGAAATACCAACTACGTCAGTTTCCTGAAAAGCATCTGTACCCAACAGTGGTGACAGCACCTGACCTGTGATACAGACCAGAGGGGTGCTATCAATCAAGGCATCAGCCATGCCAGTAATTAAATTGGTTGCTCCAGGACCAGAGGTGGCGATACAAACCCCTACTTTTCCGGAAACTCTTGCATATCCTTGAGCAGCATGAATTGCACCCTGCTCGTGTCGGGTCAGGATATGCTGGATTTGATCCATATAATCATAGAGTGCATCATACACCGGCATGATAGCCCCACCTGGGTAGCCAAAAATAAATTTGGCATTTTCTGCTACCAGGGATTTGATTACAATTTCTGCGCCTCTTATTTGCGAATCATTCATAGTCGTTAATCTTTATCTGTCACGCATCCTTCAGATGCGGTAGAAACTAACTGAGAATACTTTTTTAACGTTCCGTTTAAATGGCTCAAGTCTTTATTTACCCAGGTTTTCTTTCTCTCTGCAAATGTTTCATCAGAAACATCACAGCTTATTTCGAGCGTCTCACCATTAATGGTAACCTTGTCACCGTTTTGTAAAAGCCCTATTGGACCACCTGTATATGCTTCCGGCGTAACATGTCCTACTACGAACCCATGCGTGCCTCCTGAAAATCTTCCATCTGTAATGAGCGCAACATCAGCTCCCAATCCTGCTCCAATAATAATAGAAGTAGGCTTAAGCATTTCGGGCATTCCTGGTCCTCCTTTTGGGCCCACATACCTGATGACGACGACATCTCCCTTTTTAACTTCCATGTTTTTCATGGCATCATTGGCTTCCTGTTCTGAGTTATACACTTTGGCAGGACCAGTAAAGGAAACACCTTCTTTTCCGGATATTTTTGCCACTGAACCTTCTGGAGCAAGGTTTCCTGTCAAAATACACAGGTGACCTGTTGCTTTTACGGGTGCTTCTATTGGATTGATGACATTGCCTTTTTCTGCTCTTATTGGAGCAATATCGGCCAGGTTTTCAGCTATGGTTTTGCCGGTTACTGTCAGACAGTCACCATGCAATAAGCCATTGTCCAATAGATACCTCATAAATGCTGGTAAACCTCCTTGCTCGTGAAGGTCCTCCATCATGTATTTACCACTTGGTTTAAAATCACCCAAAACAGGTGTAGTGGCATTTATTTTTTTGAAATCTTCAAGTCCGAAATCAATACCAGCAGTCCTGGCAATCGCCAATAGGTGAAGAACTGCATTGGTGCTACCAGCTAGTGCAACTACCACCCTTACTGCATTTTCTAAACTTTTCTTGGTTACGATATCTCTTGGTTTCAAATCCATGGCCAATAAATTGGCTATAAACCCACCAACCGCTTCACATTCAGCAGCTTTCTCTTGTGAATTGGCAGGGTTTGAGGCACTATAGGGCAATGAAAGCCCCATCGCTTCTATAGCAGAAGACATGGTGTTGGCGGTATACATACCTCCACATGCTCCAGCTCCTGGGCAAGCATTTTTTATTACTCCTGTATAATCTTCGTCAGAAATTTCGTTATTGATACGTTTTCCGTATGCTTCAAAGGCAGAAACAATATTTAGTTTTTCTCCTTTGTATTTACCAGACCTGATGGTACCACCATAGACCAATATAGAAGGCCTATTCACACGTAACATCCCCATGACAGCACCAGGCATGTTTTTGTCACAGCCAGCGACTGCTACTATACCGTCAAATGAATGACCTAAAATGAATGATTCTATGGAATCAGCTATGATCTCTCTGGAAGGCAAGCTATAACGCATGCCAGACGTACCCATTGAGATTCCATCACTAATTCCTATTGTATTAAAGACCAATCCAGTAAGCTTTGAAGCTATTGTAGAAGCCTTAATGGCTCTTGCAAAGTCATTAAGGTGCATGTTACAAGGGTTACTCTCATAGCCACAACTAGCCACCCCAACAAAAGGCTGCTTCATCTCTTCATCCGTCAAGCCTGTTGCGTACAACATGGCCATAGAAGCCGGATTCTCTTGATTATCACTTACCTCCCAACTATTTTTTTTCGAATTGCTCATTATAACTCTATTATTTTTAACAACTGGCTTATAAAAAAAAGTGCTTCACTCGAATGAAGCACTTTGATTGATTTTTTCTATTGGCAATAGATCAGCGCTTCATCACTTACTAAATGATAATGACAATTAGGACGACAAGGCTGACAACTATTAACATATCTCTTTTGGAGTATCTCTTTTGACTTTATTTTGTACTATTATAATGCAATATTAAAACCTCTAATCCATACTTACAATATTTTAATTCTTTTTTTAATTTATGAAAAATAAGAAAATAATGTAAATGAATTTAATTAAAAAATTAAAGTTTATTATTACAGATAATAGGCAATTTTATTTTTAAAATTTAATTATGACGAAAAAATTCAAAATTTTATTCTGATGCAAACTTTTGTTAATTTTTTGGTAAAAAAACTGTGTTTCAGGACATCCTTACCAACTTTAAACTTTAGTGAGCTTTTATCCATTTAAATGATTTAAAAAGCTTCCTAGAAAATCCGCACCTTTGTTTTACTTTTAGGGATTAAAGCTATACAAATATGATCGTTTTTCCCAATGCAAAAATCAATCTTGGATTACATGTGCTCAGAAAGAGAACAGATGGATACCATGACATCGATACTTGCATGTACCCCATACCATTAAAGGAAGCTTTGGAAATCATTCCCTCCCCATCCTTTTCTTTTACCCATAGCGGAATACCAATCCCTGGCACGGCTGAACACAACCTAATCGTGAAGGCTTTCCAATTACTTTTAACGGATTTTCCGAAAATTACGGCAGTGGCTGCCCACCTCCACAAACACATCCCAATAGGTGCCGGATTAGGTGGAGGATCAGCTGATGCAGCTTTTGCATTAAAACTTTTAAACAAACTATTCTCTTTAGGCTTAACCCAAAAACAGCTTGAAGATTATGCCTCCCAATTGGGGAGTGATTGCCCATTTTTTGTGCAAAATAAAGCGCAAATGGCAACAGGTAGGGGTGAAAAGCTTGAATCAATTTCTATTGACCTGTCGGGAACTTGGATTTACTTAATTCATCCAGGCATCCATATTGGCACCAAAGAGGCTTATGCAGGCATCAAACCCTCAGAAAGGGACTTGGACCTGAAAGAAATTCTTGCAGATCCATCTTCCTGGAAGTCCCAACTTGTTAACGATTTCGAAAAGGGGATTTTCTCCAATTACCCAGAAATTGCTAGCATAAAGTCAAAATTATACAATGCCGGCGCTTGGTATGCTGCCATGTCTGGCTCCGGATCTGCGGTATTTGGACTGTTCAAGGATCGGCCGGAAGAAATTAAATTCCCAGAACACTATTTTCTTTTTTCCGAAAACCTGGCTTAAAACAAAATTGGCTATTTGCTATTTCCCTACTTCAAGTAATCGCATAGTAATAGCCCTTGCATCTCAGGGTTTAATGTATCTTCCTTATGGTTCTGGCTACCCTCCTCTTTTGGACAAAACGAATCATGGGGTACATACAGACGGAAGCCAAAATGATCAAGGTTCCTAAATAAAATTCAGCTGTCATTTTTTCTTTTTCTCCGAAGATGATAAAGGCAAGCAGAATCCCATATACAGGTTCCATATTTACCGTCAGGTTAACAGCAAAAGCGGATATCCGTTTCATGAGTTTGACAGACAAGGTAAAAGCAATGACGGTACAAACCTGTGAAAGGACTAATAACCAAAACCAATCCATCCCCTGTGGCTGCCAGGAAAAACCTTCAGTAGTAAACCAGTAAGCGTAAAATGGAATAAAACCTGCAGTCAGCAAAAAGGCCCCCACCATTTCATAAAAAGTGATAATAAAGGGGCTGTGGCTTTTGGTCAGCCTTCCATTTATCACGGTAAAGCATGCACTTAATAAAGCAGAAGTAACGGCCAGAAAAATCCCAAGACTGTAGCCAGACTCAAACTTAAATATCACTATCAAACCAATAATTACTACCAACCCAAGCATTACTTCGTACCATTTCACAGGTTGCCTGTTGACCATTGGCTCAATGAGTGCAGTCCAAAGCGAACAAGTGGCCATTCCCGCCAGACAAACGGATGCAGTAGAGACCTGTGCTGCCCAAAAAAACAGTATCCAATGTGCTCCAATCAAACCTCCAGTAAGTAGAAACTTAAGCAGGGCATTTCCATTAATTTTTAGAGGCTGCCTTCTAAATTTTAGCAGCAGGAGAAGTCCTATGCTGGCAAGGAGGGTTCGGTAGAAAACAATCTCAACCGCTGGAAGACTTATCAATAAACCTAGAATAGCAGTAAATCCCCAGATAAGAACGACCAGATGGAGCCATAAATAATCTTTTACCATAACGGAAAATTATCGGGGGACGGTTTTGTAAAGTACCAGTCCAGTAAGTCCAAAAACAATATTAGGTATCCATACTGCCAAGATTGGATAAGCAGTACCCGCTTCAGCAAATGTCCTTGAAAGTAAAAAAAGTATGATGTACACAAAGGCCAGCATAAAGCCCAGTGCTATTTTAAAACCTGAGCCCCCTCTTGTTTTCTTCGCAGATACAATTACTCCGATGAAAGTAAGTAGAATCGCTGCAAATGGAGACATAAAGCGAACGTACTTTTCAATCTTGTAAAAACTAATATTGTCCGCTCCTCTCTCTTCAAGAATAATAATCTGCTCGGATAGTTCGGGGAGCTTTAAGGTTTCATGATGATTGAGGGGTAAATCAAAATCGGCAGGGGTAATGGATAAAGTGGTATCCATAGCGTCACCCGTCGTCCAGGTCTCCCCCATTTCATTAAATTCTCTCAACCTCCAATCCCGAGCATTCCAAACATTTTTGGCTGTGTCCCAAACGATTCTTTCTGCAGAGAATTTAGAAATGAGTTTTCCTTCCTGAATATACTCCAAGGTAAAATCATGCCCTTGATCGACAGAGGTAAAATACCTGCGCATATAGGCATACAAATCAGGAGCTACCTTTATATGAATATTCTGTTGGTCTTGTTCCTGTTGTTTGTCCAGGTATTCCACCCTGAATTGAGAAACTCCCGCAGTGGCTACAGGCAATACCCATCCGTTAAGCAAAAAACTAATCACCGCAATTAAAATCGAAGACATTATAAAAGGCACCAACATTCTCAAAAAACTAACGCCACTACTGAGAATCGCAATGATCTCTGTTCTTCCCGCCATTTTAGACGTAATAAAAATGACCGAAATAAATACCGTAATTGGCGTAAGTAAATTGTTTAAGTAAAGACCATAATTAAGCATATACTGCAAAATTTCAGTAGCAGGAACATCGTTTCGGATATAGGTATCATTTTTTTCGGTGAAATCAAGCACCAATACGACCAAAATCAACATCATGACCACAAACAAATAGGTCTTGAGGAAATCTTTAATGATTAATTTATCCAATAGTTTCATACCAACTGGTCTTTCTCTTTTGTATCAAATGAAACGGCTGCACTAGCAAAATCCTTATAATCTTCTGCTAACTTTTTCTACCATTGCATTTTTCCAGGTGGTAAAATCACCGGCCTGTATGTGTTCTCTGGCTTGCGTCACCAACCAAAGATAGAAGGATAAATTGTGAATACTTGCAATCTGTGCTGCCAGCATTTCCTTACTTATCGTCAGGTGTCTAAGATATGCTTTGGAGTAAAAATTACTCACATGAGAATGGAAGCCACTGTCAAGAGGTGAATAATCCATTTTCCACCTTTCATTTCGGATATTAATAATACCCTCAGAGGTGAAAAGCATACCATTCCTAGCATTTCTTGTTGGCATTACGCAATCAAACATGTCTATACCCAATGCTATTCCCTCCAAAATATTAGCAGGAGTACCCACTCCCATAAGGTACCTTGGCTTGTCCTCTGGAAGTATATCTGTGACCAGATCTGTCATTTCATACATCATCTCAGCAGGCTCTCCAACAGACAAGCCGCCAATGGCATTACCTTCCCTATCTTGGTCACTAACAAAACGTGCTGCATCCAATCTCAAATCTTTGAAAGTACTCCCTTGAACAATTGGGAATAAAGCTTGGCTGTAACCATATTTTCCAGCACTGTTATCAAACTGATCTATACACCTTTTTAGCCACCTGTGCGTAAGGTGCATGGAATTCTTAGCATAACTCCAATCACAAGGATAAGGGGTACATTCATCAAAAGCCATAATTATATCAGCACCAATAGTACGCTGAATGTCCATTACTGATTCAGGGGTAAAGTGATGCTTTGAACCATCAATATGGGATTTAAAGACCACCCCTTCTTCTTTTATTTTTCTGTTCCCCTCGAGCGAAAAAACCTGATAGCCACCACTGTCTGTAAGTACAGGACTTGACCAACCCATGAATTTATGTAATCCTCCAGCTTTTTCAAGCACTTCCAGTCCAGGCCGAAGATAAAGATGATAAGTATTGCCTAGAATAATTTGAGCTTTCACGTCATAGGTTAATTCCCTTTGGTGAACGGCCTTAACCGAACCTGCAGTCCCCACGGGCATAAATATAGGTGTTTGGATCAGTCCGTGATCTGTTTGAATTTCACCGGCTCGAGCTTTCGAGTGTTGATCCTTACTTTCAAGTTTAAATTTCATTCCTCCCTTTCATTGAAAAATCCCCCATTTACTGATTATATTTGAATCCGAAATAGGCGATAGTTATTTTAGTATGCATTAAAATTATTTCAGAATCAGTCAATAGTTGTAATTTTTGACCTCAAATATGGCCATCCCATGATTTAGTCTTCAACTCTACTGGCTTCTTAATAATACGAACACGCATTGTACAGCTCATGGCCATTTACAATTGGAACACAAAAATAACCGCAATTAAACAAATATTTGAGATTTTTGAATTAATCTTAAAGAACGGACAGTAGGTGCAAATATGGAAAACACATTATGGTGGATATTTTTTTTAGCTTCAGGCGTGCAGTTTACCTATTTGATGGTAGTTTTTGGCAGGTTTGTTTTTTTTCACAAACATGAACAGGAAGCTGAACAGAACAGTAATCTCAGCGGGGTTTCAATAATTATAGCCGCTAAAAATGAAGCTGCGCATTTGCAAGACCTTGTGCCTTTACTTATGCAACAAGACTATCCTGAATTTGAAGTGCTAATCGTGAATGATTGTTCCACTGACGATTCAGAAGACATGTTGAGATCTCTTGCTGAAATATACAGCAAATTGAGGATTGTGAATGTCAGGTATACTCCGGATCATGTAACAGCCAAGAAATACGCCCTTACGCTGGGCATAAAGGTATCCAAATACGATACTATCCTGCTTACCGATGCCGACTGCAGACCTGTTTCCCCACATTGGATCAGGAGAATGTCCACTCCTGTACGTAATGAAGGCAAAACTTTTGCCCTCGGACATGGGTCCTACCTGGCACTCCCTGGATTATTGAATAAAATCATTCAGTATGAAACCCTTTTCACAGCCATTTATTACTTTTCATTTGGATATTGGAAAGCTCCATTTATGGGAGTAGGAAGAAATCTCTGTTATAAGAAAAGTTTTTTCATGGAAAAGAAAGCATTTAATTCAATTTGGCACATTGAGGGGGGGGATGATGATCTTTTTGTGAATCGTTACGCTACAGCAGAAAACACTGCCATAGTCGCTCATCCAGAGAGCATAACCATTTCTCAGCCGAAGACAAGTTTCAAAACTTATTTCACCCAAAAGAAGCGGCATTACCATGCTGGGAAATATTATCGCAATAAAGACAAACTAAAACTGGGCTTGTATTCGTTAAGTCATTTGGTATTCTGGCTTTCCGCAGCAGGAATTGTAATTCTTGAAAGCACCTGGGAACCAATTGCCCTTGTATTGGGGTTAGTTTTTGCAAGGGCCATGCTGCAATATTTAATAATTCATAAGGCAAGAAAAAAATTAGAGGGGACTGGTAAGGTAATTTGGACTTTATTTTTTGATTTGATGTACATGATTTATTTTTGGACCTTAGGAACAAAAGGTTATCTGTCAAAAACAGTTAAATGGAAATAAAGGAAAGAAGTTTTTCAGATAAAGCGTTAGAAGATTTTGAATTGATCGACAAAGCGGTCAATGATAAAGACCAGCAGGCGTATGCTTCGCTCATGAAGCGGTACAAGAAAGCGGTATACTTTATGATTCTTAAAATGATTAGAGGTACTGACGACGCAGAAGATCTTACCATGGAAGCCTTTGCCAAGGCATTCAAAAATCTCCACAAATTTAAAAAAGACTATACATTTAGTACTTGGCTTTTTAGAATTGCTACTAACAATACCATCGATTTTATCCGTAAAAAGAAACTCAAGACCATGAGTTTGAACAACACCATGACAGACGACGGTGGAAATGCGGTAAATATAGATGTGGAAGATGATGACAACAATCCTCAGGACGAATTCATCAAAACCCAGAGGAAAGAGATGGTGCGTATTTTTGTCGACAAGTTACCTGCAAAATACCGAAAACTGGTTAAACTAAGGTATTTTGATGAATTGTCTTATGATGAAATTGCTGTGGAACTTGACAAACCTTTAGGAACGGTAAAAGCACAACTTCACCGATCAAGAGAACTATTATACGAAATTGCTAAGGGCAAAAATAAACATATTTAATTGATGAATGCAGACCATAAGCTGATCCAACATTATTTTCCAGAATTGAATGTCCTACAAATGGATCAATTTAAGCGCATGGGAGACCTTTACATGGATTGGAACAGTAAGATCAATGTCATCAGCCGAAAGGACATGGAAAGTTTTTACATTCACCATGTACTGCATTCTTTAGGTGTTGCTAAATTACTTTCTTTCGAGCCCGGTACTAAAATTCTTGATATCGGTACGGGTGGAGGATTCCCTGGAATCCCTCTTGCCATCTTATTCCCTGAAGCACAATTTCACCTGGTAGATTCTATAGGCAAAAAAATAACTGTAGTGAAGGATGTGGTCAAGCAATTGGGTTTAAAAAATGTAGAGCCACAACAAGTGCGTGCAGAAAGTCTTGAAGACAGGAAGTATCATTTCATCATCAGCCGAGCGGTTACACAGATGGAGAAATTCTATCCATGGATCAAAAATAAATTCAGAAAAGAGGACGTTCATGAGGAATTTCAAAATGGAGTCTTTTACCTAAAAGGTGGGGATGTCGATGAGGAATTGGAAGCATTGCATCTTAATTATGTAAGCTACCATCTCGAAGATTACTTTACTGAACCATTCTTTGAAACCAAAAAGGTGGTTTACCTACCTTATGAAGGCAAAAAGTAAGTTGAACTGACAGAAGCAACTCTGAAGTTATCTCTACTCAGATCAATCTTGATTTTTTTTTTAAGCCAAAATTAATGATCTATCCCCTTACTGTGTAAATCTTTAAGGAAACTGAATTACAAAAAAATAACCCAAGACTGGTCATTTACTACCTGCCTTGGGTTATAATAACAATAAGAAATTTTCCTATCTCACCAATACCACTTCAATATTGGTTTCACTAACGGTAAGTCCATCTTCTTGCAAACGCTCAAAATCTGAGACTTCAATTTCACCTGAGAGTCTCAGTATATTATCTGAATAGTCTATAACTTCAAGTATCACCGCTTCTTCATTGTCGGTGATTACCAATTGATCACCCACCAACTCCCAGGTGCCGGAGAAAATTTCCACGCCTTGGACAGGTATTTTCTCATTTTGAAGTGTAAAGCCAAGTGCTATTAAATCGACGTCGAAAACGAAGCTCCCGGCAGCAGTAACCAGTTGATCCATGTCACCAAAATCTAGGGTCATGTCATAATTTTCTCCATTCCCCTTAATACTTACGGGAACTGAAGCCCCAGACACTGAAACAACACCTCTACCACTCAACGTAGCTTCTTCTAAGTGCCACTCTTCCTTTGCCAACTCTAAGGCTGGCTTTTCTTCTTCAGTAGTCGTTTTACAACCCCAAATCAACAAAAGCAGCATCAAAAAGAGAATAGACAAAGACTTTTTCATGGAAAATATTATTTCTTTTTGTAGGTAATTTTAACAGGTACACCCGTAAAATCAAAATTTTCCCTTAACCTATTTTCAAGGAATCGAGTATATGGTGATTTAATGTATTGTGGCAAGTTACAGAAAAAAGCAATCACCGGATTTTTGGTCGGCAATTGTGTAATGTATTTAATTTTAATGTATTTCCCTTTATTTGCCGGTGGTGGATATTTTTCAATTTCTGGCAACAATACTTCATTCAGCTTGGAAGTAGAAACCTTGCGTTGTTTATTTTCATAAACCTGCATGGCCAACTCCATGGCTTGAAAAATTCTTTGCTTTGTAAGAGCAGAAATAAATATGATTGGGATCCACTTATTTTCACCCAGCTTATCTGTCATATTGTCCTTAAATGCCTGCATGGTTTTGTGGTCCTTTTCTACCAAATCCCACTTGTTGACCATAATCATCATCCCCTTATTGTTTTTAATGGCAAGGGAGATAAGATTAACATCCTGCGCTTCAAGGCCACGGGTAGCATCTACCATGATTATGACCACGTCAGAATCTTCCAGCGTTCTCAAAGAGCGCATCACTGAGTAAAACTCTATGTCTTCTTTTACTTTGGCCTTCTTACGGATTCCTGCCGTATCGGTAAGGATATAGTCCTTGCCATAAAGCTGGTAACGCGTGTGGATGGCATCTCTGGTCGTTCCTGCCTCATCCGTTACTATTGACCGCTCCTTACCAATTAATGCATTTAGAAAGGACGATTTCCCTACATTTGGTCTACCTAGGATAGCCAGTTTTGGTATTCCTTCATCTGGATCTTTTTCTCCCTCATCAGGGAATTTCTGTACCACCTCATCCAGCAAATCACCGATACCACTTCCGCTGGTCGCGGTAATTGGATAAATGATTTCTTCACCTATGCCCAAAGCATAGAATTCATTGGCCATTAAAAGGTCGTCAAGGTTATCCGCTTTATTGGCAACCATAAATATGGGCTTGTCTGTGCCTCTCAACTCTTTAGCGAAATCGGCATCCAGATCAGTAAGACCTACCATACAGTCTACGACAAATAAGATAACGGATGCCTCTTCTATGGCTAGCTTAACCTGCTTGCGAATTTCCTTTTCGAAAATATCTTCGGACCCAATCACATATCCGCCAGTATCAATGACGGAGAAAAACTTTCCTGCCCATTGCGCGTGGCCATAATGCCTATCCCTGGTGACACCACTAAGGTTGTCTTCAATGGCTTTTCGCTCTTCTACCAGTCGGTTAAAAAGCGTGGATTTACCCACATTAGGTCTCCCTACAATTGCTACTATATTGGCCATAATATTATCTTTTATTGGTCGTAACCAAACTTTTTCAATTTGTTTTTATTCTTTCTCCAGTTGTCTTCTACTTTCACAAAAGTTTCCAGAAAAACTTTTTTTCCAAAAAATTTCTCCATTTCAATCCTGGCTTGGGTACCTACTCTTTTCAATGCTTTGCCCTTGTCTCCGATGATAATACCTTTTTGACTATCTCTTTCCACATAAATCACTGCTCTCATGCGGAGCAATTGATCGGTTTCTTCAAAGTCTTCTATACGAACCTCTGTACTATAGGGTATTTCTTTTTTGTATTGGTTAAAGATTTTTTCTCTTATGATTTCGGAAGCAAAGAAACGTTCAGGGCGGTCACTTAGTTCTTCTTTATCATAAAATGGGGGATGCAAAGGCAAGCGATCTAAGATTTCTTGCATTATCTTTTGAAGGTTGAAACTTTCCAATGCTGAAACCGGAATAACCACATCTGCTTTTATTCTTTCAGTCCAGTATTTCGTTACCTCAGCAAGTTTTTCTTCCTTATTTAAGTCAATTTTATTGATGACAAGTAATATAGGCACTCCTGCCGCATTTACCTTTTCGATAATGTCTTCAATTTCTTCATCGCTTTCAAATAGATCTGTCACAAAAACGATTACATCAGCATCTTCTAGGGATAGATGTACAAAACCCATCATGCTTTTGTGCAGTTCGTATTTTGGTTTCAACATGCCGGGAGTATCGGAAAAAACGATCTGGTATTCCGGTTCATTCATAATTCCCAAAATCCTATGACGAGTAGTCTGGGCTTTGGAAGAAATGATAGAAAGCTTTTCTCCAAGCAGGGCATTCATCAAAGTAGATTTACCCACATTAGGCTTACCTATGATATTAATAAAGCCTGCTTTATGCATATTTTCTGGCATGGTCTCAGATTTTTTTTACAAAGGTACTTGATTTTTGAGAATATGTCCTTACCTTTGTATCACAATAACGGATAAGGCAGCAAAAAACGTTTAAAACCTTATCATTTTCAAAAGCGATTTTATTCAATATAAAGATATATCGCGGGATGGAGCAGTTGGTAGCTCGTTGGGCTCATAACCCAAAGGTCACAGGTTCGAGTCCTGTTCCCGCTACTAGAAACCCCTTATACGTCAAGTATTTGGGGTTTTCTTTTTTTGGGGGCTATTTATATCGATCGGTTAGGTGCCGAGATTTTTATTTTTGATAATGCGAAGCCATCCAAATTCTTTTTCTCGGAAAGGCGCAAAGTTCCTTGGGGATACTTTATTGTACTTTGTGAAAAAACCTATGTGAGGTTTACCTGAGATATGGAGGCAAGGTTCAAATCACATAATGAACTGGGAACAAAAGGCTGAACCCTTAATAGGCCAAGGATAATCCTCCAGACGGAGGATTTTGAATATAGAAAGGAGGCCATACAAAGGGAAAAGGAGTCGAAATCCGAAAAAGGCAAGGGCTTTATCAAAACCCTTTAGAAACTTGAAAAATTTAATTAGCTGTTTAATCTTTTCTTGAACAATAAAGAAAGCGGAATTTGAAAAAAATTTATGTTATATCATCTGCCTGTCTCCCTTCTTACTGTTCCACAACCTTCGTTTTCGTCTATTCCTAATTTCCAAGACCAAAATACATCTATGACCTCTTATTTCAACTAGAAATAAATTAAATCCTTAATCCTTCAGGCATATGGAACTTATATATTTTGGTAAGTTTTTTAAAGATCCATCATTTTTATTCAACCCCAAAAGAAATAGTATTTTCCAAATTAGAGTGTTCAATTTCTTATTTTATTGCTTCATCTTTTTCTGCCCTAACTATAGTAAAACATTCTTTATGACGATTTGAACCAATATTGCTAACCATTGGTGGGTAATATGTGACACTGCTTGTACAAAATAAAAGGCACAAATTTTTGATACTCTTGGCTAGTCCCTATTAAGAGAATATTTAAGTCAAAATTTTGGCATGGTATTGGGAAATGCATATTCGTAATAAGATATGTTATCTGCTTTTTAAGAAAGATAGGGTAAAATGCAATAGCACCAAATAGAAAAGTCAAAATGGAAACTGCCACTAAAGAACAGAAATTTCGATTAAAAGATACGTGGTCGCTGCTGAAGGCGGCTTATAAAGAATGGACTGATGATGATGCATTTGGTAATGCTGCTGCAGTAGCCTATTATGCTGTGTTTTCACTTCCCGGGCTGCTACTAATAATTGTTTCCATTATAGGTCTTTTTATGGAAAGGTCAGACACCGTTGTAGAAATTACTTCAGGGCTTACAGGCATGATTGGTGCTGAATCTGCAGAAAGTATCGCTGAAATTATAGTCAACGCCAATTTAGCGGACCAATCCGTCCTAATGACCATAGTAGGTCTTGGCACCATGCTTTTCGGTGCGACAGGACTTTTCGTTCAGCTTCAAAAATCTTTAAATTCTATCTGGGAGGTGAAAAAAAGTGAAAAAGCTGGAATAAAAACCCTATTGAAAGACAGAGCCACTTCACTTGGAATTATTATTGTTATAGGCTTTTTACTGCTCATTTCATTGGTTTTGAGTACTACAATCTCATCATTAGGTGGGTGGTTGACACGCAATTTTGGTGAAAGTCTTTTTATCGTGGCTTATTTAGCCAATATTGTTCTATCTATCGTCATCATTGCACTGCTTTTTGCAGCGATATTTAAAATTTTACCAGATGTGAATATAAAATGGCGTATGGTATGGACAGGTGCTATCCTGACATCAGTGCTGTTTACGATAGGAAAAGCACTAATTGCCTTTTATTTAAGTGAATCAAATCCTGGAGAAACATTTGGTGCTGCAGGTGCCATTATTCTTTTCTTACTTTGGATATCCTATTCCTGCCTAATACTTTTCTTTGGCGCTGAGTTCACTCAGGTTTACGGGAGAAGGTATGGCTATCAGCTAAAACCGTCTAGTCATGCAGTGCGCACCTCTGATTTTGAGCATAAGAAAGACAAACTAGTCAAAAATAAGAAAGTGGATTAGGAAATGATATAAAAGAGCACGGTTTATTGTTCTCGCTAAGGCGCTAAGACGCAAAGATCTAAAGATTGCTTCTTTTTAAATTGGTAAACGTTCACTTACTTTTCCTTTTCTTTGCGACTCTGCGGCTCTGCGTGCAATTTTACTGTGTTTATATTTTTGGTTCTCGCAAAGGCGCTAAGACGCAAAGCCTATAAGGTTACATTTTTTCAATTGGCAAACCTTTACTTAGCTTTTCTTTGCGACTCTGCGAGCAATATTTATAAGTTATTTGCAATTCTTGTAATCCCATCTTTTACCAAAGCCTCGTTGAAATTAATCAATAAGCCGAGTTTCAGCCCTGTTAGTTTTAGGTAGGTTAAAACTTGCTTTGAATGTACCGGAGCAATGGCACCTACTGATTTTATTTCTACTAACACCCTGTCCTCCACAATCAAATCCGCTCGGAATCCTTGGTCCATTCTAATGCCCCTCCAAATTAACGGAATAACTTGTTGCCTTGTAACACTTAGCCCTTTCTGAATGAGTTCATAATATAAAATCTCCTCATAAACAGACTCAAACAAACCGGGCCCAAGCGCAACATGAATCTGGTAACAAGTATCTACAACTATTTTGGAAATATCGTTTTCAGTCATATTTTTTTATTTTGCTCGCTAAGACTAAGTATCCATTTTTTTTGCGATTTTGCGACTCCTGGTGCAGTTTTTAATGTTCTTTTTAGGTTATTGTTCTCGCTAAGGCGCAAAGCCTATAAGGCTACATTTTTTCAATTGGCAAACCTTTACTTAGTTTTCTTTTTCTTTGCGACTCTGCGGCTCTGCGTGAAATTTTAAAGTTATTTTCAAGTTATTATTCTCGCTAAGGCGCTAAGACGCAAAGGTCTAAGGATTCTTCTTTTTGAATTTGTAAACCTTTACTTAGTTTTCCTTTTCTTCGCGACTCTGCGGCTCTGCGTGAAATTTTAAAGTTATTTTCAAGTTATTATTCTCGCTAAGACGCAAAGATCTAAAGGTTACTTCTATTTGAATTGGCAAACTTTTACATGGTTTTCCTTTTCTTTGCGACTCTGTGGCTCTGCGGGCAATCTATCCTATAAGTTAACAATTTTTCAAATCAGCTCAAAATCATAAAACCCACCCACTTTTTATATATTTACCTCGTAGTCACTATTCACCCAAAGCTGTATAACTTATACCATGAATCGTATTAAAAGCATCGCCTGTATTGCATTACTCTTTATTTGTCACCACTTGTTGGCACAAAGGGAATGGGAAAACCCAATAAAGAAAGAAGAACGCCTGGGCTCTCCATTGGTAGAGACCTCCCCTTTTGTGTTTCAGGAAAAATTATTCCTTCTGGAGAATAACCAAAAGTTTTGGGACATACCGGGAGCAAAACCTGGTGACCGTTTTCATGAGGATGAAGTACGAATCCGTGACCTTCAAACAAATCAGATAATTTCCACCCCTTTAAAAAACCATGGCTTTGGAACGGTCCTGACTTGGGAAGGTAGGGTTTATGTTTTCGCAGGGGATTATGGACAAGGAAAACCTTGGCGAAAAATGACCGAAATCACAATGACCAGCTCGGCTGACCTTATCAATTGGAGCAAGCCGAAGACCGTCCTTCGGGCAAATGAGAATGAGTATTTTTTTAATACTGCCGTTACCAGAGGAAAAGAGGGCTTTGTGCTACTGTATGAGACCAGTGACAAGCAGTGGAAACCTTTTACCTTTAGGTACATGAGCTCTTCGGATTTGGAAAACTGGAAGGAGATTCCAGACGCAGTCTACGGAGTAGATAAATATGTTGGCGGACCTGCCCTTTATTATGAAGGAGGCTGGTACTATACACTTTACTTGGAATCGCTACAACCCGGTTATGAAACCCGCATTACCCGTTCTAAAGACCTTGTTCATTGGGAAGATGCACCTGAAGACAGGCCTTTTGTTACTTATAATCCGGAATACAAAAACATCCCTTTAATAGACCCTGACATCTCAGAAAGCAATGCTTCAGATATTGAACTTTGTTATTTTCAAGGCAAAACCATCCTTTATTTCACCGGAAGTGACCAAACAACTGCCGGAGATTTACAACGCGCAACCTATGATGGAACACCAAAGGAATTGTTTGAGCATTTTTTTAAACCTGAAGGACAATCAGACGTAGCTCCAAAACATCAGGGAGACTGGCAACCGGTTTTGGAAGCAGGGACTGAAGGTGCCGGAACTGCTGTTTTTTCTACTAAGCCATTTCAAACCCTCCCCACGGAAAGTCAATTGGCTTACCAGGAGCGACAATTGGGAGCATTTATCCATTTTGGCCCTGCCACCTACATTGAATCGGACATGATGAGCGTGCCTGCTGCGGAAATATTCAACCCCTACAGACTGGATGCGGAACAATGGGCCAAAACGGCCAAATCTTTTGGGGCCAAACACATCGTGTTAACGGCAAAACACCATAATGGCTTTTGCCTCTGGCCTACGGAAACCACGGATTATTCTGTAAAAACCATTTCATGGAAGGGCGGTAAAGGAGATGTTGTCAGGGAGTTTGTAGCTGCTTGTAGAAAGTATGGGTTAGATATCGGACTCTACGTCTCTGGTGGAGACAAGCATTTTGGGGTCAGTAGTACACCTGACCCACAAGGGGAACGTAAAATTGTCGGGGACATCCACAAGTACTTCCCTGTTTTCTTGGAACAACTTAGGGAGTTGCTGACCAATTATGGAGAGATCTCCTACCTTTGGTTTGATGGTGCTTATGACCCCTTTGGCTGGGATGTCATGGACCCTGAAACCATGAAACCATTGGGCACTGCCTATGGGGATGCCATACACAATATGGTGCGGCATTTACAACCTAAAGCTATTGTAATGGGAGGAACTAAACCGGATGTTCGTTGGTCCGGCAGTGAGCAGGGATGGGCGGCTTATCCTTTGGGAAATATCGTTCAGCCGGGTGAAGGTTTTGATAAATGGGTAGGGCCACAAAGTACGGGATGGATTCCTGCCGAAGCCAACCTCCACACACGGTCAACCTGGTTTTGGAAGCCTGACTCAGACAAAACCTTAAGAGATTTACCTTTTCTAATGAACGTTTACAATGAATCCATCGGCAGAGGTGCCAACCTTTTGGTGAACATGACACCTGATACCAGTGGTTTGATTCCAGCTGCTGAAGTAAAGCGACTGAAAGAATTTGGTGAAGCCATTGCGCAAACTTTTTCGAATCCTGTGGCCAATTATGATCAGCCGCAAAACAATGCTAATACGACTTACACACTTACAATTCCTAAAAACCAAACAGTAAACCTTATGGTTTTGGAAGAAAACATTGCCAATGGACAGCACATCAAACAGTACAGTATAGAAAGCTTTGATGGCAACAATTGGCACCCTGTGGCTGAAGGACTGACTATCGGGAGAAAGCGCATCCACTATTTTGATCCGGTAAAATCCGCTAAACTCCGTCTGTCTCTAAAGGGTGATGAAAGCAAAATGGAGTTGAAATCATTTACCGTGTATCAAGCGGACTAATTAAGGAATATAGTCAAGAATTTGAGGGGCATTGTTTCAGAAAAAAGCAACAATGCCCCTCAAAATCATTTAGGCACTGCAATTGGCAAAACGGTCGTTAGGGTAACTGGTCCGAAAATCCCTGAAGGAATAAGTGGCGCATTTTTCCAAGGAACCCTCAATTTTGGAATGCCCTTTATAACAGTCGCTTCCACATGCGTTTTGGTGAAATTAGCACCAGTTACCGCATCTCCAGTTAATCTATTTGACCAGGTATTGGCTACTTCTATTTTCAAGGTGTTTATTCCAGGCTTTAGCGCATCCGTCACATCAAATCGATAAGGCTTGGCCCAGGTTATTCCAATAGGCTTCTCATTCAACCAAACTTCAGCAACATGAGAAAGGTCCCCTAAATCCAGGTAAACCCTGGCTTCTGGAAATTCAGAAGCATGCATTTCATGTATAAAATTCTTTTCGTAGCGGGCAGTACCTGAGAAGAATTTGACTCCCTCAATTTCAGACTCCGTCCAGGATTTTAATTCTGGGAAAATTGCTTTTTCCGGTGCTCCCCAACCTTCTGGAAAATAAACTTCCCAAGCACCGTCTATCGTTTTCATATTGGCACGATTTAACAAGCTGCTCGTTTTATCATTTTGAACAAATTCAAATTCACCTTCTTCCCACAATTCAAGGCCATATTCCCCATATCTAAGCATAGGTGGGTGAATATCATTGGTTAAAATGTTTGTGAAATGTTCTTGATTGTTCCCATTTCTAAAAGCCACAAAGGTGCTTTCGTAAGGGGCAAGGGTCAAAGGAAGGGTAATACCGTCTTGAGTTTGTTCGAAAATAGAAATAGCCGTTATACTTCCATTTTCCGTATTCCATAACTCTGGAGTCTTTCCCGCTTGCCGAAATCTCAAGTCCCTGGAAATCCATTCATCTGTAGTGTTAACTATGAAATAAAAATCCATTCCATCCTTTTGATAATGGGTGTAATCAAGCTTATAAAAACCCTTGTCTTTGTAATCAAAATCAGGGCTGACTTCTAATGCTTTCAAAATCTCTCCTACTGAAACATTGTAATAAATGGCTTTATTTCCTGATTTAAAGTCTTGTTTGTTAAAAGGCTTCCACAAACTATCCAGCCAACCTTTCATGTTGGGTAAATTCTTCATGTTTCTTTCCGGAGCAATTCTACTGGGTTTAGGCCCCGTGATAATGGCCCCGTTTTTTGTCATTTGTTCCAGTTTCACCAATACCTTCGGATTGATCTCGTATTCTTCGGTCAATGCCAGCACACTAAATTCAGCACCATTTCTCGGGTTCAAAACTTTCCCATTTTTCACCTTCAGACCGAGTAGCACTTCTGTATTCAAAAGCTCAAAATCATACCCTTCTCCTGGATTAAAACGGCTTCGCTTATGTCCACCGTAATTGGGGATGGTATCACCATAATAATACAAAACATCTGCTTTGAAATCGGCTTCCTGTAAAACATAGGATATCCTGGCCAGGTATTCATTAAATGGTCGGATTTTCTTCCACCAAACCCTTTTGTCATTGTAATGGGTACCCGCATGATAAACAATTCCGGGATTCCCGGTACCTTCCGGATTATGTGTAGATCCGTGGACTACTACCCTATTCATGCCTTCAGCAAAAGCCCTGTCTCCCATAGGTTTCATTTCGAAAGGACCTTCTTGCCACTGCTGAAAAGTGGTAAATGCTTCCATCTCCACCATTCCCAAACCATAAATATGGGAGGCAGAAGAGACTTCCTTCACCACCCTCAGCACATCCATTCCCTCCTCGCTAAAATTATGGTGGTTAATCCAAAACTCTCCTCTAGGGATATCCAAACCTTTACCCAATGCCTTCAAGGGCTCCACAGGCACATTGTGTAAAGGATAGCCTGGACCTCCCGCCTCACTGTTGTTTTTCAACCCATGTGCATTGCAAATTTCTTTGGACTTCATGTAGAAGTTTTTGATCATCAATTCTGACAAAGTCCTTTGGAAGCCCGCCTTGAATGCAGAAGTTGCCTCTTGAGAAAGCGTTACTTCCTCAAATAAAATGGGTAAAAATTTCTTTATATCATAGCCATTAAGCTCTTGAAATTCTTTTGGTAAAGTAGGTGTCCAATTAAAACCCCTGG
Source organism: uncultured Cyclobacterium sp. (assembly GCF_963977555.1). Classification (GTDB taxonomy): domain Bacteria; phylum Bacteroidota; class Bacteroidia; order Cytophagales; family Cyclobacteriaceae; genus Cyclobacterium. The sequence goes on from NZ_CAXBPD010000007.1 coordinate 123,644, forward strand.
CTTCATAACTAGCCATATATAAGTTTTTCAAGGCTGTTTGACGTAAATCCCCCATTTTAGATTCTAGGCGGTCTATAATATAATTGAAGTGAAAAGCCGTGGCTTCAGCATCAAAATGATCTACTATAGGCCCTGCTGAATACTTACTGGGCAGTACCAAATTCTCTCCGGAATTGGAACTGACATAGCGTACAATTTTCCATTCTCCTTCCGGAACTTCCCAATTCAAAACCTCTTTATTCGAATCAAAAAACGTGGATACATCCTTAATTCGGCTGGTATCCATTAGCGCTTTATCTGCTAACAGTGGTATAGCCAAGACTGCTATCTCTTCAGAATAAAGTGGTTTGCCATCTTTTCCATAAGAAATAAGTCGTTTTCTTCCTCGAGGATCTTTCTCTGGGATCTCAGGGAAAGGCACTTTTATTTTCTTCTTCCCTCCACCCCTTACATTCACTTTTCGTTGGTAAATTGATTTTGCTGCATGTTGTGGCGTAAGCCAATTCCCTCCAGCATTCCAGCTGCTTGCCGTATTCAATCCTACTTCCATGCCATATTTACTAGCTTCATCCACAGCAACTTTAATGGTTGCCAAAGATTCGTCCCCTAAAAACTCCGGGCCTGCACCTACCTGAACGGTATCCCTAGAACCTATTTCAAATATGGTAAACCCTGCTATTCCTGCCTCGTCAAAAGAACGTATTTCCTCTTTTAATCTCACTGTATCCACATGACCACCTAGCCACCAATGATAAACGGTAGGCTTGGCAGTACTTGGTGGTTGTAGGAAATTTTGTCTCATCTGATTGTAGCCTTTACTTTCCTGGGCCTTAAGGCCAAAGGACAACATACTGCAAAACGTAACTAAATAACAAATGATAAAAGCTTTTAACTTCATGGCGTAGGCATTTCTAGTATTAGTCTAAAATCAATTTATGTTTATTTTTCTTTACTATTGGGCAAAGGACTCCATTCATAAAAGTCATCCCCTGTAGCAGCGATCCATTCATCCAAAGCCACATGCATTTCATGTTTAACGGATTGGTAAGCATCAACATAAGCAAGATTGTGCTGCTCTCCAGGATCTTTCCACAAATCAAACAACTGCTCATTCCGCTCTCCTTGATTGTATAAATTGTACTTGTACCTGTCATTTCTGATCAACCTGGCCTGCCTGCTGGAATCCAGTTTATCGTCTGCCAATTGCACTACCAAATAATCTCTCAATTTCTCCCCAGGATTTTCCAAAATGGGCTTTAGGCTTTTACCCGTGAATTTAACTGATGAAGACAAACCAGCATAATCCACAATAGTCGGGGCTAAGTCAATACCTGAAACCAATTGGTTTCTATCTATACTATGCGAAGGCACATGCCCCTTATACCTGATGATAAAAGGGACGGTGGCAGCTTCCTCATACAAGCTTAACTTAGCCGCCCACTTGTGCCCTGCCCCTCCATCACCGTGTTCACTTGTGAGCACCACAATGGTGTTTTCATCAAACCCATTGTTCTTCAATGCTTGCAGAATTTTCCCAATTTCACCATCTACCATTTCCGTAAACCGATAATAATGGTACAGGTATGCCTGCCAGTCTTCGGGTGTATAATCTTTTGTCTTCAATAACTCATCTCCATAATGATCCATTAAGCGTTTTTCGGCCAGAAACTGTGGTTCATCTGGGTCAATTTCAAAGTTATTGGGCAAAGGAGGCAAACCTTCCAATTCATGTGCCTTGGCATATTCATCCGGTCTTCTTGGAACATGACATATGTCATGGGGATTGTGAAGTGAAACTGTCAATAAGAAGGGTTGATCTTCTTTATAATTATTGAGGTAATTTACCGTGGCGTCTGCAATGGGCCCATCCGTATCTTCTCCGAGATCCCATTCTTTATCCAAAGATTGGAAAGGAACCACAGCAAAGCCTGCTACAGAATCCATAGCTCCTTTGGCAGGATAGGATTCTGGCAGGTGCCATTTTCCAACCCAAGCTGTATGGTATCCTGATTCTTTAAAAACCTGGCCTATAGTGGGTACTTCTGCTCGGATATGTGTGGAATTCCAAACCACACCTGTTTCATGAGGCATTCTCCCTGTAATCAGACTACTTCTAGCGGGACCACAAACAGGAGAAGTGCAATAAGAGGCTGTAAAAAAGGTGCCTTCCGCTGCCAATTGGTCCATGGCAGGCGTGTTCAGGTGAGGATTACCCAAATAACTCAGGGCATCATTGGTATGTTGATCTGTCAGAATGACCAAAACATTGGGCTTTAGTTCCTTCTCCTGAGTTTTTTCACTTTGGCAACCTGCTATTGCCGCCATACTATAGCTCATAAATAAGAACAATCTCCAGGAAATATTTATTTTCTTTTTCATCTTAAACTAGTTACCCAAGTTAAACTACCATGAAAACACTACTGTTCCAGAGACCTCTTTGATTTCAAAATAACGCTCATTGCCATTTTTTACCTCAGTGAATGGGATCTCACCAGTATTCCATGGATACCTTGAATTTAAGTATACATTTAAATCTTCTGCCGTCACACCATCGGATGGATATATCCTAAGTGAACCATTTTGTAACCCACTGACGCTATACCGCTTGCTTATCCCTTTTTGTCCGGAATGAAGTTCTTTAAAGGATATCATTCCTGAGCTCTGCTTAATAAAAACACGACATTCTCTATGCCAAGCTGTAGGCATATTGTAATTGGAAAAACCATCTTCAAGAATGGTCTCTAAGCCTAAAATCAGCGGCGCTCCTTGTTCAAATTTGAAGGACTGCTTTACGGTAGAATTGGGATTGTATCCGGAAAAGATAAAAGCATTGTCAGAACGATTGATTGTAAGTACAGGATCTTTGATTGACGCATTTTCCTTTTCTATTTTCAAATGCATCCCAAAATTCCCAAGCAGTTGCCTTAGCATGGCTGGAACAATCTGGAATTCTTCCGGATTGTCTGGCGTCAATAACCTTCCGCCGGTAAAACTACTGGAATTGGTACCTCTTAAATAAACAACCTTTCCTCCATTCCAATCAGGGTGTTGTCTCAGCCATGCCATGTCCCTTTCTTCGTCCCCTTGCTTCACACTTGACAAAGCTTGGGTAAAAGAATCTTTGGGTTGCTTGATAAGGGTACGGAATCCTCCACCAGAGAATAAGGAAAGATGTCGTATTTTTTGTGGTAACTCTCCTTTAATAATATCTATACCTACCTCTGAATACAGATCCATTTCTCCTGACAGCGGCTTAGTATTGGAAAGGTTAAGAAAATCCATAAAGGTTTTGCTTGAATGATCTACAGGCCCAAATACTATAAGTTGCCCACCATTTTTCACAAAATCCATAAGTGTTTTCTCATTGTTAGAATTTTTTTCCGGAGCAATGGTCACAAGTATCGAAGATTTGAAAAGCCCTGGATTATTGGTAATGGCCCCTGGAAGAGAAGTAGTGGAAATCACAGTATTCATAGGAAGTCCACTGTTGATGGCTTGTCTCATAAACCAATCGCCATAATAAATCTCTGGCAATCTGTCGGTATAATCCCTTGCCCAATCATGGTATTCATCAAAGGGATAGACCCAGACCAAAGGCCCCGGCGCTGTAGGCATGTCATATCGTGCCTTTAAGATATGAGGCATTACCTCATCAGGCACCTGCGTTGGCATATTGCCATAGGTATCATCAATGGTTAGGAAATTTAAATGCGTAGGCACTCCTATTTTCCCTTCTTCATCAATCCTTGCTACTGCCAAGGGCAAATAAATATCATGTGGTTCTCTTCCATATCGGTCTAGCCAAGGGCTATTGATCCACCAGGGATCGTGGGTATAATACCTAAATGGAAATCTATTGTCCGGTAACATGGCCATTCGTGACATATAACCTGCCAGTTCTAAACCAAAATCTCCATCCAATGCTGCCCATGGTGAATTTGGCGGAGGCAACATATTAAACCCTCCTTTGTATATGTTTCTTAAATCTACCGCATCCCTGGCCAAATCAGCGCCTACAGAAAGGTTGGTCCCTCTGGTTTGGATTGGGTAATCGGGACATTCTTCCCTAAACAACTTCCAAAAGCCTACCACTTTATCGGCAGATGAAGCCAATTTTTCATGAGCGAAATTTTCTCCTGTAAAAATCGCTCCGGTAGCTGCCCATCCTTCTGCACCAAAACCAAACCCATTGCTTAGCCAGATATAATCAAAACCTAGATCATCAAGAAAATGTTGACTTTGTCTGCCAAAGAAAGTTCCAAATGGGGTTTGATCAGGAATACCCCCTGGGAAACCCGCATAGGACTCATTGTCACCATTCAATACCGAATAAGCACTTACAAAAGTCTTGTGACCCATGGCATTTCCACCCAGTATCTCTGGATGTTTCTCATATTTGAAAGGAGATTTGGCAAATTCAGGGCCTGGATCAAAGGTAGCCCCTACCTTAATTGGCTTGCCTGTTACTTTTCGTCCTTCCTCTTTAAGAACCTTAACAATATAGGCCAGGTCGCCATAAGTAAAGTCTGGAGCATCTTCCCTATAAACATAGGCTCTTTGATGTAAAGAAAGGGATTCAGGGCCTGAGCCAACTTCATGATCTGTATTTGGGTTCCCCATGTACTTGGCCCACTCTAGTGGTTGCTCCATGGTACCCTTATAATCGAGAATCTCTGAACCATCACTGGTCCAAAGCATCATCGACACAGTATCTGCATGCCTTAACAAAGAATGCCACTGGGTAAACATTTCATGAGCCACTGCCCTTATATAAGCTTTGTCATTTTTCTTAAAAGGCTTAAGGGAAGTTTCCAAGGTAATACTTTGGAAACTTTTCCCCTTTAAGTTGTCCTGTGCTAGCCCTGGTACGCAGACTAGAGCTAGCGACAAAACCAACCAAAAATTGCGCATTATAAAGTTTTGTTTCCTCATCAATAACCAGTGTTTTGTCCTAGGTTGGGATTAATATCAATTTCTCTAAGCGGAATAGGCATTATGGATTCATAATTCTGAACCTCAAAATTCAAATTGTTCCGTGCAAAGTAAGCATTCATTTCAGTTAACAGCTTTCCTGTTCTCACTAAATCAAACCAGCGATGACCTTCCAAAAATAACTCAACTCTGCGTTCTTGTGCCAATGCCAGAGCCAATGCTTCTTGGTCCAAACCGCTTAAACCTGTCAAGCCAGCTCGTTCGCGAACCAAATTAAGGTAAACTATTGCCTCATCCTGCTTAGCGTTTTGATTGAGTGCTTCTGCATACATCAGCAGTACATCTGCATACCTCAAGGCGGTGAAGTTAATTCCGCCATCTCCTTGAACACCTGTGGTGAAATCCACAAATTTCAACCCATACAATTCCTTTTCATAACCTCCGGAAATCACCTTTACAGAATCTCCAATAGAAGCTGGCCTTCTTAGGTCGCCGGCTTCATAAGCTTCGGCCATTTCAGGGGTTGGTAAAATTCTTCCTGAACCTTGCATTTGATTAGGGAAGATATCCATATCAAACCTTGCTGGGGTAAATGTGCTGGAAAACCCATTCCCTACACCCAAATTACCCGACATGTACTTGATTTCAAAAATTGATTCAGTCAATTCATCATTCCCATTGATGAATAAACTTTTATAATCTGATTCAAGCGAATAAGCATTGCTTTCTACAACTCCTTTTAATGCAGTTTCGGCATTGCTATAGTCCATTTGGGTGAGGTAAACTTTGCCCAATAAGGTCATTGCTGCTGCACTTGAAGCCCTGGATTTACCCAAGCCATCTACATTAGTTAGCAGGGAGGTAGCCTGATTCAAGTCGGCTTCTATCATTTGATACACAGCTTCCTCAGGTTTTCTCGTCATATCATAGGCCGCTATTTCACCTGGGCTACGGAAAGCCACATCCACAATTGGAATAGGCCCAAATGTTCTGACAAGATTAAAGTACCCAAAAGCCCTTAAAAATAAAGCCTCGCCTTTTATCTGGTCTCTGATCTGAGTGCCCATGTCCACCTCATCAATTCTAGACAATATATTATTTGACTGAGAAACAAGGTTAAAACTTATCTGCCAAATAGCATTCAAAAAGCCATTGGAAGGCGTAAAGTTGACCTCATCCAATTCAACCTCGGATATAGAAGGAGTAGTCCACTGTATTTCTGCATTGTCCGTAGTCAATTCACCAACGTACACTAAATTGGCATCATACAGGTTCTGAAGGCTAGAATAACTACCTATAAGTGCTGTCTCAAAATCGTTGGCATTTTTATAGAAGGAGCCATCACTGATTTGATGTTCAGGCTGCAATTCTAGAAAATCTGAGCAAGAGGTCCCAGCCAATAAGGTCAGGATATATATGATATATTTTTTCATGACTCAATATTTTAAGTTATAAGGTTATTTTTAGGCCCAAAGTGTAGGTCCGTGGTAGTGGATAATTTAGATAATCAATACCTGCATTGACTACATCGTCACCTGTGCTACTGGATTCTGGATCATAACCAGGATAATCAGTAAAAGTGTAAACATTGGCAACACTCGCATAGACATTCATGCCTGTAAGCCTAAATCTGGAGACAAGTTCTTGCGGCATAGTATAGCCAAGCATCACATTTCTAATACGGATGAAAGAGGCATCAAATAGAAAGTTTGAGGAGGTACCAAAGCCCAAGGCATGATTACTTCTGATCGCTCGTGGAATAATTCCATCTCCAGGATCTTCTTCTGATCTCCATCTTCTATCTTGTAAGACCAAACCGTTTTGAACACCATTGGAACCCATTAAAGCACCACCAGATTCAAGATAGGTTTGGGCACCTTCTGAACCAACGATAGCAATATTCAAATTGAAATTCTTCCATTCGAAATTATTGGTTATACCCCATACAAAATCTGGCCAAGGGTTTCCTACAATTTTTCGGTCATTTTGATTGATTACACCATCTTCATTTACATCCTCAAATTTTATATCTCCGGCTTCAGTTCTAGGATGAAACAATGCAGCACCTTCTAACTCATCACTGTTCATGAAAATGCCCAGTTTATTGATCAAATAAAAACTAGAGACAGGTTGGCCTACTTCTGTAATTTGATAAGGCGAATTTGAAATTCTTCCACCTTCCGTAGCAAGTTTAAGCACTTTGTTTTTATTGGCAGAAAAAGTGAAATTGCTGTTCCAGGTGAAATTGGTTTTTTGAATGTTCACTGTATTCAACCCTAGCTCAAATCCCTTATTCTCGACATCACCAATGTTCTGAACTGAACTGTAAAAACCTGAGGCAGCAGGCAACTGAACAGCCAATAATAAGTCTGTCTTCAAATCCCTGTAAATATCTGCCGTAAGATTAATCCTGTCCTGAAATAGGCTCATGTCTATTCCAAAATTGGTTTGTTTTGAAATCTCCCATGTTAAATCGTCATTGGCAAGACTACTTGGCACCAATCCTGGTATCAAACCACTCTCGTTGATATATCTTCTAGCAGACAATAATCCGATATGGGTATAATTTCCGATTTGATTGTTTCCGGAAATTCCGTAACTGGCCCTGATTTTAAGATTACTTAGAAAATCAGCATTGCTTAAAAACTCTTCCTCAGAGATATTGTATCCCAGGGAGAATGAAGGAAAAGATCCCCACTTGAAGTTGCTTCCAAACCTGGAACTTCCATCTCGCCTAAGGGTAGCAGTGAAAAGATACTTGCTGTCAAAGGAATAGTTTATCCGAGCCATCACTGACAATAGAGACCATTCGCTAAGTGTTTGCGTTCCTGCATTGACTATTCCCCCAGACAGGTAAGTGACATAATTTGTCGGGAAGTCAGAGGCTCCTGCAGATAAACGATCACCACTGTTTTTCTGAGCAGTAAATCCTGCAACAGCATTTAAAAAATGCTTGTTGTCGAAGGACTTGTTAAATGTCAGTGTGTTTTCATTCAGCCAATTCAAGTTGTCCATTTTTGTTGCGCCTGCAGTTGCTGGATAGTTCAACGACGTGTACTGAGGTACTGCAGTGGACCTCCAAAGGCGGATATTGCTTGAAGAATAATTGATCCCGGCAGATGATCTGAACATCAGGTTTTCGTTAATGTCTACCTCTATATAATTATTGGTGTATACATTCATCACATTTCTCCTGTCCACAGAGCCTTCACTCACTGCCAAAACGTTGGCTAAGAACCCTAAGCCATCTGTAACATCGTCTTGGTTGAAGTAATAATTGCCATCAGCATCATAAACTGGAATTGTCGGGGAAGCAGCCAGCACATTGGAAAGCAAACCGCCCTGTCCGTAATGTGATTCGGTGTTGGCAAACCTGCCATAACCGTAAGAACCATAAGTGGAGGTCCCGATCCTAACCTTGTCGGTAATTTGAGCATCCACATTCACCCTTAAATTAAACCTATTATAATCAGAGTTGATAACCACACCTTCCTGAGAAAAATAACCTCCGGAAATAAAAAAGCTTGTTTTATCTGTTCCTCCTCTAGACGATAACTGAACGTTTCTTACCGGAGCAGTTCTGAAAATCACATCCTGCCAATCTGTATCAGTAGTTAAGGATGCAGGGTTCCTAAATTCCGGTCTTACCCTACTGGCAGCATTTCTTACCTCATTGGGATCATTTATGGATCCTCCCCGGAAAATCCAGGCATTGTCCCTCCCATCAGCTACAAAATCAGCATATTGACTTGCATTCATCAGGTCAAGCTTATTGGCCACTTCTTGATAACCATAGGACATGTCAAGGCTGATCTGCGCCTTTTCATAATTTCCCCGTTTGGTGGTAATGATCACTACCCCGTTTGACCCTCTTGAACCGTAAATGGCCGTAGCAGAGGCATCCTTTAGAATCTCTATTGAGGCAATATCTGAAGGATTTATAGAATTGAGTGGATTAATCCGATTTGCAGTATTGGAAGCCATGTTTGCAGAGGAAAAAGAGTCTCCACCATAACCACGCATGTTTGAATTCGAACCTCCATCTACTGGAAACCCATCAATCACATACAATGGTTGATTGCCTCCAGAGATAGAACTTACCCCTCGAACAAGAATATTCACATTGCCTCCCGGTGCACCTGTGGTCTGGTTGATCTGCACCCCTGCTACTTTACCTTGTAGCATTTGGTCAAAACTTCCAGTTGAAGGCTGCAAAAACTCATCACTGGTAATCCTTGATATGGAACCGCTAAGGTCTTTCCTCTTTTGTGTACCATAACCGACGACAACCACCTCATTAAGTTGTTCCATATCCATTTGGAGTTGAACATCTAGGGTGCTACGGTTCCCTGCTTGAATCTCAGTCTTTGCAAAGCCCACATAGGAAAAAACCAAGACCGAATTTCCATTGCCTAGGGTAATATCATACCCGCCGTCTATGTCTGTTACCGTCCCGTTTGACGTGCCTTTTTCAAGGACCGTTACCCCAGGAATCGTGGCCCCATCTTCAGCAGATGTGACCGTTCCTTTTACTACCAGGCGATTGCCTGCTTGTGCCAATAGCTCGTAATGGACCATGCTAAAGCAGAGTGCCATCACGAAAACAAAACTTTTGATAAGTGTTTTCATGGTCAGTTATTTTGGGTTATTCATTAATTCAGACTACTATTACCGATTCTATATTTAGATAATTGGCAATTTTCTGGATGCTTTTGGCATGGTGCCCTATGCCCAAAGCAAAGTGATGGGTAGGTCCTTCCTTGATCCAATTGGTCAAAAAAGTGCGTACATCAGGCTTGAAAAAACCTCTTGTATTTGTGTTTCCTGTAGGCGGTATAGGCCCTTCTACAGACGCTCCCTCTGCGATAACAAACTTGAATTTCCCTTCATAATTAGAGCTTATGCTCAACATGGTAATCGGTCCTTCCTTAATTTTGAATTCTACACCTGCTCCAAATCCGGGTTTACCATGGTACTTCTTTAAACTTCTAAGCACCGGTTTCCCCTGAGCGATGGAGAGATTGTGAGGGCCGTCATGACCTACCAACACAAAGTTTTCCTTAAAATCTACTGGATGAAATTCGGCAAAACTCCCGCCTATACCGAAACGGTCCATGATAAACATGGCCATACAGCATTTCAAGTCCGACTCTCCACACATGGGAAATCCGGAACTTGTTAATAGAGAATTACCAACAATGAGATTAGACATTACCAACTGTGTCTGACTGTGATCCTCCCCATTGTAATAATAAGCCAGGCCATCAAGGTTTTTATCTTCCACGAATTTCTTTAGTGCCACAGAAACTCCTGCGGCAACATTTAAGTCTTCTTTTTTTAACTTCTCAGAGATAGGATCAGAAACAGGGTCGGGGGTATCGAAGAAAGATAAAATACGCTTCTCTTCTTCAGTTACTTCGGCCTCAGAAACTTTTTCAGCATAATTGCTGACAATTTCATTGGCTTCACATTGCACAATATGTACCCCAAAATGGGCAGTAAGCATGGTTGAATCGGTATGCATGTCCAACATGGCTTCTATGGGATGACCTATATGTCCAATCCTGGCTGTTTTCAAACCATGCAATACATTGGCCATCCGGCAATACTCACCAATCATTCGTTCAGATTCGGGATCATCATGGAGGGTACCAATAATAACATCAGGTACTTTTTTCCCCATTCTTACAGCAACACCCGCAAACTCAGGCAATGAACATACATCATCATTGTAGAGCTGCATATAAGTAGAAGCCCTACTGTAATCCATTGCCTTGTCTGGCTGCAAGGCTACCAACACAATAGGTACATTGATGTTTTTTATGATTGTTCCAAAAGTGCTTGAAGTAGCATAAGTGAGCATGTCACAAAATATCAAGTCGAGATTCTCAGCTTGTAACTTAGGCACCAGGTCATATGCCGACTGTGCATCATCTACCAAACCAAAATCAATTACGGCTGCATTGTTCCTTTCAATTTTCTCTATAAGCACTTTTTGCTTGGCTAGTAATGCATCCAACAACCCCTCAAATTGTGCCCAATATTTGAAATAGCCCACACCAAAAACGCCAATTCTAGGCAAAGAGGATTCTCTTCTTTCAATTTTATACTTTCCCTCCGCTGGGTTGCCACTTCCATTACTTTCCTTCATCTTTTTAAGTTTAAGATTTATATTTTTTCTTAACGCACTATGTTAAATTTGACAATTTAGTTCATGATCAATTGCCAATTGAATTTTATTTACTGAATTCGATTGTCTTAATTTTTGGGATAAATATTATCAAAATGACAAATGCCAAAGGATACATGATGCCTGAGACCAGCCAAAGAGGACCATAAGAATAGTTTTGGGCAATCCATCCAATAAATGGATTGATAATCATCCCGGAAATAGCACCTGCGGTACCTGATAATCCGACTACAGATGAGGTAGCATATTTACCAAAAACATCTGCTATGGCCGTAATGTAATTGGTAATCCAAAAACCATGAGCCAGCATCATTAATGACATCAACAGTATGGCTACTTCAACGGTAGAAACCGTAGAAATAAAAGGAGCCACTAAAGTCAATGCCGCAGCAAATCCCATCACCCACTTTCTAGCAGCATTGATGCTGAAATTTCTTGCTACCAATTTATCTGAACACCAACCCCCTAGAATATTGGAAAGTCCCAATGCCAAAAAGGGTATCCAGAACAACTCACCAATTCGCTCAAAGGACAAATCCCGCTCCTGATTGAGGTATTTGGGTACCCAAAACATCAAAAAATAAAATACAGGATCTAAAAGAAACCTGATCAAAACAAATACCTGAACGGTCTTATTTTTAAGCAATCTCTTTATTGAAATTTGCACAACGGGCTCATCAGTCCTTGCCCTTGCATTGGTCTCTCTGGCATGCAGGCTATTTTTCCAGGATTGGCTAAACCACACTATAACCCAAACTATCCCAATTACTCCTGGAATAACAAAACTCCATCGCCAGCCATATTCTCCAGCAATCAAAATGGTCAAAGGAGGTGCCACTACTGCTCCAATTGCCGCTCCGCCGATCGCTATTCCATTGGCAAGTGCTCTCTCTTTTTCATCAAACCATTCATACACTGTCTTGGCTGCTCCTGGAAAACAGGCCCCTTCACCCACGCCAAGTAAAAAACGAAACCCCAGCAATTGGGAAAAACTGTTCATGACACCATGTAACACACTGGCAAAAGACCAAATCCCTACTGAAAAACCAAGACCCTTTTTCCCACCGAATTTGTCAATTAAGCGTCCCCCAATGGTGAACATCAGGGCATAGCTTACCAGAAAGCCAGTGTTCACCCAGCCATACTGTACATCGGAAATAGAAAGTTCTTCTTGAATCTTTATTATGGTCATAGACAAGACCTGCCTGTCTAAAAAATTTAGACCTGTAGCAATGAATACCATTGCTAAAATATACCATTTGATTTTTGGGTTCATTGTACTTAACGCTCTAAGTTAATTAAACAATGATATAACCTTAAAAACTAAAATGCAAGCTAATGTATATTTTTTACCCAAAAAACTACCTAACACCTATCTTCACAGAATATTAAAGTTTATATAATAATAAAACCAGAATATTTCTTAACGCTCTAACTTAAGATTGTCAGGTGATGATTGTGCGATAAAGTATTTTTGAGAACTAAATACCAAAGATTTAAAATGATGAAAGATGAACAATTTTGACAAGAACTTCTACCGGACTTAGTTCCCATTGTATTCAGGGTGGGCAATGATGGCAAATTTATATTTATCCCCTCTATAGAGCGATTTCTCTAATTCGAGTACAGCATCTTTCCCACTCAACACCACACTGTCCAGCACAAATACGGGCAGTGCACTTTCAAATTCAAAATTATTTGTCGGGTCATCTGGCGGAAGAATGATTGCGCTTAAATTCTGTTTGATGTCAGAGATTTTTAGCTGGTATTTATCTTCATACACCTTGAAATAAGACAGGTCGGTGGAAAGCATATTGATTTTTGGGCAAAGCTTTAAGGAGATGTATTTGGTTTCATCTTTTAGCAACATGTCATCAGCATACCTTAATTGATGTACTTTTAGAACAGGGCCCTCAATAATATAATTTTTGCCACTAATCTCTGCTGAAACGCCGTGTTCCAATACCGTCTTTTCGAGAACAATTGTCTTCGGCTTGAAGCCTTCTACTTTCAACCCTTCATCAAAGCCTCTTCTGGTGGCATCGATTGAGCCCAAAGTTCTTACCAAATGATGGTCTTCTGTTTTATTAAGCACAAAGGTACCTTTGCCTTTTATTCGTTGGGCATAGCCACGCGACTCGATTTCTTGCAGGCTCTTTCTGGCAGTGGTATTGCTTACCTGATAGTTATGAATCAATTCATTTTCAGAGGGCACCTTTTCTCCAGGCAATAATTCTCCTGATATTATTTTACCAATGATTTGTTCGCTTATGGCAATGAATTTGGGCGTTTTGCTCTGGTTTCGATTTTTCATAAAAGAATAAAATTCTCGTCGATTTATGTGTCGACCACTTAATTCAGGAAATAAAACCAATGGAAATTCATGTAAATAAAATGGTTTTAATCCTTAAACCCGAAATATGCCACAGAAAATCTTTTACGTACTGAAATCACTTCAAAATCAGCCACTTCGTTGCTGTTTGCAGTTTCACCCTATCGGTGCTATGCTAAAATCTCCAAATAGCTTGATTTTCTTGCGATTACAACACTTCCCATAAACACGGGACAGGCAACTGCGAATTCTATTACATAATCCGAGTTAAAAGTAAGGGAAAAAGCACCAAAATCCAGACCATCCTTTCTGGAAAATAAAAATAAGACTGTTAATAAAGAAAAATTTCACTCCTCCACTGAGACAAGATTACTGAGAAAGCAATTGTTTTATCGGAATTAAAATTCGTATTGAACACCAGCGTAAAATCCTGCATGCAAGGTATACTTACCATTACTTGTGGCTCTTTCTGCCAGCACATAACCAGGACTTGGGTAAGTCCAGTTTTTATCAAAGACAGTGAATCCGACAGAAGGCCCTGCTTCTAAACTAAAATGATCCCCAAGCTTAAAACCAGGGATTAATCTAAAAAAACTTGTATTGTTTGACAAGTTGGAAAAGTCTGTCGTTTGCCTATTTACAAATTCAAAATCCATTGTTACTTTTTGCCTATTAAAAACATGCAAGCCCAACCCAAAATCAATTCCATACATTATTTTCTCTGGCCGTTCCATCATGCCTGTTCCTATTATGCCAAATAACTTTCTACCCCCTGATCGAAAAGTAACTTGTCCTAAACCAGTCTCATCGATACCCACAGACAAGCTTTTTTTCCCATCTTCTATGAAATTAAATAGCCCTATGGGATAATCACTAGTTTTGGCAATATTAATTAACCCTGAAAATTGAGCCCCTGTAACCTTTTCTGCTTTGTTTACCAAACCAGCGATTTGAAAACTCACTTCTCCTTTTGAATAATTATTCAATCCTGCAATTTGAAATGCCCCAGTACTGGTATTTGCATGGTTAGACAAACCCGCTATTTGCAAAACATTGATCTGCGCTGTTTTATTTAACAAACCTCCAATTTGAATGTCTGATGCGCCATCTGTAAAATTATAAATCCCTGCCACTTGCCCCCCTTTTACATCACCCTTCACATGATTGTAAATACCTCCGACCTGAAAACCTAGCACGTTACCATACACAAAATTATGAATTCCGGAAGCTTGAAAACCATCAACATCCCCACCGGTCATGTTAAAAATGCCAGCTACCTGAAAGACCTTGACATCCTTCTGATTGATATTAAAAATACCGGCAATTTCCAGCCCTTCTACCCCTGCAGTGTAGCCTCCTAAAATATTCAAAGAGAAATTATTGATCATTTGACTGTTAAAAAATCCCTGAGAACTCAAGCCTGGTGTTAGGGATACTTGCATTGGACTTTCAACGAAAAACCCTCCAAAATTAAGTCGTTGTACACGTTGCCTGAAACCAATCAAAAGGCGTCCCAAAGCACTGTTTTCCATTGCTTCAGCTACCCCATTCTCCGGATAAAATCTCAATTTTTTAGGTTTTTCCCTTAGCCCTACATCAACCGTCGGCAGAATAATGAAGGAAGTGTCCCGATAAGCTTCTTTACTTATTGTCAACCAAATGAGATCATTTGGTTGCTTCTTGAATTTCAATTCAAAATCTCCATTTTCATCCGACAAGGATGAAACCAAGGTGTTTTTTTCGTAAATACTGGCGAAAGGAACTGGTTCACCATTTTGTAAATTCCTGACCTTCCCCTTAAAAACGGAAGCCCTATTTCCTTTATCAAAATCAATGTCCAGTTTCCCAGGTGCATATTTAATGATTACATATTTATCATGCTCCTTAAACTCATAGTCTTCTCCTAATAGGACGCGAAGAAAACCTGCCACCTGCCCTTCATAGGAAGGAACCGAAACTGGTTCATTCAAATTGATCAGACTGCTTTGGTAGGAAAAATAGAAACCTTGTTCCTTGGATAGCTCGTCCATGATATCCCCTAAGGGGATGTGGTTAGACGCCACATAATTCATTTCATGCAAAAGGAAGTCCTGTGCACCAACGAATGTAGGAGAAGTCAGGCAAATGATGAATAACAGAAATAACCCACGGGATTTAAAAATCATAACACTAAACAACAGCCACTCGAAGGTAAAGAATTATTCTATAATTATATTGTCGCCTTTTTGATAAACAGTTACCCCAAGCGTTTGACTGATAATTTCAAGGTTGTCTCTCAGCGACCCATAATCGAGGGTGGTGGTAATAGACATTTCCTTTGCACGCACTGACAGAACTTCAACCTCACTGTTATAAGCATCATTCAGGGCATCTACGAGCGTTGTAAGTTTCAAGTTTTTTGCGACAAACTCCTTGCTTACATAATATTTAAACAATTGATCGGTAGAAACACTCTTTTCAATGGTTCCCTTATCATTATTGATTGTAGCCTTTTCATTTTTTTGTAGCAACAATCCAACCGTACCTGTTTTCACTTGCACGACACCTTCCTCCACTATTACAATTGTTTTTTCTTTGGTTTTTTTAATATTAAAAGAAGTGCCCAAAACTTTAACTTCAAGTTCACCTACAGCTACCACAAATGGCTTTTTAGGATTTTTTTCCACTTCAAAAAAAGCTTCACCTTGTTCCAACTTAACGAGTCGATTATTCCCCAACCATTTCTGGCTATAAGATAGTTTAGCGTTTTTATTAAGGGTCAATAAGCTTCCATCTAATAGCACTTCTTCAGTTGCTTCTTGATCTGCTACTAAAGCGACATTTGAATAAAGCGCTTTTCCAGAATGCGGTAGAAAGGAAAAGACTATTGCAGTGACTGCCGCTAAGAGCATAAATGTTGCCGCTATCCTGGCCCATCCAGAAGCCAAAAATACTTGATGTGCTTTAGGTTGTACCTTTTTTTGATTTGCCTCACGAAGCATTTGAAAACGCTCCCACGCGGCCTCTTCATCCATGTTACCTGACTGAACCAAATCTTTTGACTTTGTCCAAACCCACCGAAACTCTTGAAAATGTTTCTTATGTTTAGGGTTTTCAGCTATCCAGGTTTCCACTGCTGCAATCTCATCTGGACTTGTTTCCTCAAGCAAGTATTTTATAAGCAAGCTATCTTCCATCACTTAAAATTTATCTGCCAATAAAATTAAAATAATTGGCAGGAATTCTGCCAATTCCATTCTTAAGGTTTTTAGGGCCTTCCCCATGTGGCCCTCCACCGTTTTTATAGATATCCCCAATCTATCTGCTATTTCATGGTATTTAAGCTCCTCGAATCTACTAAGCTGAAACACCTTCCTGCATTTTTCAGGCAATGTCTGTAATGCTTGGTTCAACTTGTTTTGTATTTCCTCCTCCTCTCCAGGGGTATCGACCACAGTCCCTATGGACCTATCCCCTGCAAATTCATGTTGCTTCCTTTCCCTGTGCTTCATCTTTACTTTTTCATGCTTGAGGTAGTTTAATGAATCATAATACACAGCCTTATAAAGATAGGCTTTTAAAGAAGTAGTGATATCAACGGCTTCTCTTCTTTCCCAGAGCTTAAGGAAAACTGTCTGCACCACCTCTTCGGCCACAACTTCATCCTTGACCAATACACGCGAATAAGCATATAGTGAGTTAAAATGGCTTTTAAAAACCTCTTCAAACACCTGTTCATCCACTAGAAGCGGTAGGTCCTTATTTACACTAGTAATTTCTGTCACCAATCCTGATCATTAAATTTACCTTCATCCATTAATAGGACACCTTAATTCCATCCTACCCTTGGTCTCTGGTGAAATAATTCCTAAAACCTGGAATGGTTGTCTCCTATTTCTTTTTAAATATTGGTCCAAGCGAGGGTAATTTAATTCATAAAACCTCACTAGACAACCCTCAACCTTTTTCAAATAAACCTCAATGCTCTTCCGAAGGAGAAGGTATAATAAAGTCAGGTTGCCGATAAGGGTCGTTATTTTATTAAGTCCCGGCACATTGTCAAAGTCTTTGCCAATCCCAATTAACCCTTTAGAAAACAGTCTACGAAGCAGGGAGCAAAAATAAATTTCAGTTAATGCTGATATTAACCCCAGCAGTAAAGCCCATATGAATCGAATTGTAAACGCCTCGTCTTTCACGATTCCATAACTGTAAACCTGACAAATCTTTTCCATTGGAATATTTGGTATGGGTGTAATTTAAGCTGGGACCAGCAAAGATTTGTAGGTTTCGAGACAGTAATAATACTGGCAAGACCTTGATCCCTGAACGGGTATATTCTCCGCCTCTCTTGAAATTAGTGGCAAACATATTCGTACCTTCTACATCTAGACGAAAACCATTACTTTCAAAAACCTTCAAACCCAACCCCGCCTCTAAGGCATAAGGAAGATCGTCATACTGCAGATTGGACCCTATACCTACAATACCATACAACCTTCTCCCTCCAGATTTAAAACTTAAAATAGTCGTGAGATTTTCATCTGACGCCAACCCAATCCTAATTTCTCCATCTTTTATAAGATTAATAATCCCTATTGGATAGTCACTGCTCTCTGCGATATTGACAATACCAGACACCTGCACTCCATCAACTTTTTTGGCTCTATTAACTATACCAGCGATTTGAAGGCCTTTAACATTCTCTGCCTCATTGATTATGCCAGCGATTTGAGCCCCTTCTATTTCCTTGGTGAAATTGGCTATTCCGGCTATCTGAGCCCCCCTATTTGAGTTTGAGAAATTAACTATTCCCGCATTTTGAAATCCTTCGATATTCCTAGCTTTATTGAATACTCCTGCAATTTGCACAGGGGCATCTCTTTCTAAAAAATTAGCAATCCCTGCTATTTGTACGCCTTCATTTGCATTCTGAGCCTGATTCATTAGTCCAGCAATCTGCACTCCTGTCAAATCCCCTCTCAGTTTTGAATACAAACCTGCTACTTGTAAACCAGTAGCATTGCCCTGCACCATCCCTGCAAGACCATAAATTGACAATCCATTTTCACCAGCAGAAAGACCCGCTAGTGCATGGATGCTAAAGTTATTCGAATATTTAGCCGCATCCAATCCATTGGTACTGATTGGATAAATAAAACCCAGGTGGGCAGGTCGTTCCTCTTGAGCAGAAACCTTAGAGAAAATGCTGCACACCAATAAAAGTAAAAAGGCCCCAGTTTTAAATTTAGAATAATTAATTTTCATGATATTTAATTTTTTATCGATTCATAGGTAAGACAATCCAAATTTGTTTTACCCCTATTTCTAAATTCTATTATTTTCAAACGGGGGTATACGACTCTCTAGTTGTCTTATAACTACAGGCGATATTTATCAAAAACAAACAGACAGCATTCATGAAACTTATACTACTTAGTATTCCCTTATATATTTTATCCACCTTTTCGACAGCTCCTACCTTGCCTCACTCTCCTGAATTTGAGTTAATTAAAGAAGGGAATGGAATTCAATTCTTTGAGCGATGGATTATCATGGAGGATGGCACAAAAAGCAGGGAAGTGAAATTTACAATGGAAATTCAGGCTCCCTCTAGCAATGTTTTAGAAGTATTAACAAACGAAAAGTTTGGAGAAAAATGGAACGAAAATACTTTAGATTACAAAATCAAAGCTATCGGTAAACAGTCCTGGATCAGCTATATTAAATACAGCTTTCCATTTCCCTTATCAGACAGGGAATGCTACTTATACAATGAACTAGTGGAAAACAAGGATGGTAAAACCATCTTTTTCAAATCGGCACCAACCAGAATTTTCTCCAATGGAGAAAACATAGTTCAAATGGAAGGCCTGAAAGGCAGGTGGGTAATAGGGGGGAAAAACAGCCAATCACTCTTAAGGTATCATATTATATCCGTACCGGAAGAAGGCTTGCCCAGGTGGATAGTGGACCCGATCATTCGAAAAAATCTGTGGGCAACCATGGAAAACCTGAAAAGAACAATCGAAGAAATCTAAATACCACCAACCTTCCACCGAGCATTTAATCGGTTTTTTGCTTAAGCCTCCAATACGCTACAATTAAAAAAGCCCTTCAAGACAAATCCTGAAGAGCTTTTCAATTTAATAGCATTAATAACATTTATTCCCTAACAAAAGGAAAATCATCTTCCATATAAACATCTTTGAAGGCATCTTCTCCTTCAGGCCAAGGGGACTCTTCTGCAAATTTAACTGCATCAGCTACTTGCTTTTTCACTTTGGCTTCAATTTCTTTTATTTCGTCTTCAGTAAGGATTTTATTGTCAACAATCGTAGCCCTAACCTGCTCAATAGGGTCCCTTTGTTTGTATTCCTCTACTTCTTCTTTGGTTCGGTATTTTTGAGGGTCAGACATTGAGTGTCCTTTATACCTGTATGTTCTGAACTCCAATAAAGTTGGTCCATCTCCTTTTCTTGCTCTTTCAGCCGCTTCTTTCACCGCCTCATGCACCTCTTCCACATTCATCGCATCCACAGGGAAGGAAGGAATATCGTAAGACTCCCCTAGTTTGTAAAGTTCATCCACATTAGAAGAACGTTTCACAGAGGTCCCCATGGCATAGCCATTGTTCTCTATTACAAAAATAACAGGTGTTTTGTAAAGCATGGCCAAGTTGAGGGATTCATGAAAAGCCCCTTGTCTTACTGCTCCATCCCCCATAAAACAAATGGAAAGGTTTTTTGTACCCATGTATTTTTCAGCAAAACCAAGCCCCAATCCCATTGGAATTTGAGCCCCTACAATTGCATGGCCTCCGGCAAAGTTTTTTGATTTATCAAAAATGTGCATGGAACCACCTTTACCTTTGGTAGTACCTGTGGCTTTACCATAAAGTTCGGCCATAATAGCACCTGGATCTGTACCTAAGCCTAATGGCTGGGCGTGACACCTATATGCTGTTATCCATTTATCCTCTTTTTCAAGAGCAGAAATGGCTCCAGCTGCGCAGGCTTCCTGGCCAATATAAAGGTGACAGAATCCCCTTATCTTTTGTTGTCCATAAAGCTGCCCTGCTTTTTCTTCAAAACGCCTCATAAGCAACATGCCTTCAAACCAATTGTGGTAGGTTTCTTTGGAATATTTTACTTTAGATTTACTTGTACTAGAACTCTTCTTTGCCATACCGTATTCTATAAAATATGCTAACTTTGGCCTCAAATATAATGAAATCAAAGCAATTTTGTGACCTTTTCTAAAAATAGTGAAAAACATCCTGCGATTAAACCATGTACCTAAAAAACTTAAGATTAATTCAATTTAAAAACTTCCAAAATTTGGATTTGGTTTTTGATCAAGGAGTTAATTGTTTCTTTGGTGAAAATGGCGCAGGAAAAACCAATCTATTGGACGCTATTCATTATTTGTGTTTAACCAAAAGTGCATTTATACCTGGAGACAGTAATCATATAATGCATGAAAAAGATTTTTTTACGATTAAAGGAGAGTTTGATCTTTTGGACAAAGAGCTAGGAGTCAATTGCTTTTTTGAAAGTGGTAAAAAAAAGCGGCTAGAAGTCAATGGAAAGCCTTACACCAAGCTTAGTGACCATATTGGCCTCCTCCCTCTGGTAATTATTGCCCCTGATGACACTGAAATTATCAATGGAGGAAGTGAGGAAAGGAGAAAGTTTTTTGACAGCATGATCTGTCAAGCGGATCAGAACTATTTGCAGAAGTTGATCCGATACCAAAAGTATTTAAAACAAAGGAATGCTTTATTAAAGAGATTTGCTGAGGAAAAAAGGTTGGACAAGTTACAACTGGCTCCTTATGATGAAGAATTGATTCAACTCTCCAAAGAAATAAACCAAATTCGCCGGCAATTTCTAAAAGATTTTTTAATCCATTTTGAAAAACATTATGAAGCAATATCTGGTGCTAAAGAAAGGGTAGGCATACACTATAAAAGCCAGGTAGACAAAGAGCGTTTCAGTTTAGACTTTCTCAACAATGTAAAAAAAGATGTGCTACTTAAAAGAACAGGTTTTGGCATTCATAAAGACGACTTTATTTTTACATTTGATGGTCAAGAAATAAAAAAATTTGGCTCGCAGGGACAAAAGAAATCTTTTTTAATCAGTCTAAAGCTAGCCCAGTTTTATATTATTAAAGAAATAAAAGGGACCAAACCCTTACTTTTGCTGGATGATATTTTTGACAAGCTAGACGATCATCGGATCCACCACCTAATAACAGCAGTAGCCAACAAAGAATTTGGACAGTTGTTTATTTCAGATGCGAGGCCTGAAAGGTCTAAGGAAATTTTGAGCCAAATCACATCGGCCTACAGCTCTTTTACAATTTCAAACAATACAGTAAGGGAAATTGAATAAGCCTAATAGCGGCTTCTTCTTTTTAATATTTTCCCGTCCAAAGAGATTTTCCCGGGCCCCAGCAGCAAAAGGACTATAAACACAAGAAGGTAAATCATTGGCAATTCTTGTTTTTCAAACCCAAGCCCGGACTGAACAATAAATGTAATGACTGCCATATTTATAATCATTGGGACGAGTATAATCCTGCTCATAAACCCTAAAATCAAAAAAATCGCACAAAAGAATTCGGCAAAAATAACCAGTTGTAACGATACTGCGGGCCCTAAACCAATAGGATCAGCAAAACTACTTAACCTTTCACTGAAATGGGTAACTTTAGACCATCCATGCGACACCAACATTAGGGAAGCCCCTACCCTTAATAAGAGCAGGCCTACATCCAAAGAAAATGGAGCGTGTGAAAAGACAATCTTTTTCATAGGTTTGTGATCAACTTATGCGTTCTATAAACAAGAAACCTCAAGTTAAATAAAAAATAAAAGCAAAAATAGCTGACAAGCACTTTTATCCTTGTCAGCTATTTTCTATAAAGCTTTATTTGATTACTATGCCCAGGGACATTGAACCCCTAATGCTTATACTCTAAAATCAATTACCAGAGTTTAGCTGGATATTTCCCTTCTGAGTGTAAGCTTTTTAGTTCTTTCATCACATGCTCTTTATCCTGAGAATAAGTGACGCCAAACCAAATTTTACCTCCTTCAAGTATTTGGACCTTCCCTTTTTCCTCCTGAATAATAGAATTGGCAACTTTAGGAATGTAAAATTCAGATTTCAGGTTTCCTTTACTTTCTTCTAAAAAGGAAAGCCAAAGCCGTTCTGTCTCTTCAAAGATTGAATGATGAAATCCCCAGCAATTCATAGAAACTGGATTGTCTGGTGAAATCTCTAATTTTTCACCGTCGGCTTCATGAAAAATACCATCTTCTTTTTTCGAAATCGCAGTTCGCTCGATCATGCCAGTTAGAAAACCCCCTGATGAAACATCACATACCCCTCTACTTACTGTACCGTAGTCAGACAAAACATTTTTAACTGCATACCCTACCATACAATGAAGGTCAGGTTTTACATCGTGGGTTAAAAATTTACCAAGGGCCTGAAATGCTTCTTCCCCATAAAAGTCATCCGCATTAATGACAGCAAATGGCTCTTTGATCACGTCTTTTGCACAAAGCATAGCGTGAGCTGTTCCATAAGGTTTTTTCCTATCAGGATCTTGAAAGGCTTCAGGCACACGATTCGTTATCGCTTGAACTACAAATTCTAGCTGGATAAGATCACCAAACTTTGGAACAAAAATCTCTTTACTTTCCTCAAGAATTTCCTGCCTTACTATAAAAACCACTTTCCCAAATCCAGAACGAATGGCATCGTAAATGGAATACTCTAGAATTGTCTCAGCATTGGGCCCAAATCCATCAATTTGCTTGTCTCCACCATACCTGCTGCCCATTCCGGCAGCTAAAATTAAAAGTGTTGGTTTATTCATTGTCTTTAAAATAGTTAATTGGCAATACTATGCGAAAATCTAAACAATTGGACAAAGTTAATTTTTTTAAGAATGTCATCAGAGAAATTGCTCTTTTAATTTGACTCAACCAACCAATAACGGTCTAGACACTTAAGTTGTGTTTTTATCAACGAAGCATTTTATTTATGCAAAAAATGACAATTTCAGGTAATTCAGCATCTCCAACTAGTATTTTTGGTGTCAAATCTGATTTTTATAGATAAATTAGAGCCCATTTTCTCATTTTTATACATTTTTTCATGAAATAAGTTGTTCTTTAAGCTACTGATTATTATTTTTGCAACAGATAATTTTTTTATTCAGTAATTATCAAGAAAATATTAATCCTGTTATAAAAATGAAAAAAATTGAAGCATTAATTAGAACTTCGAAATTTGACGAAATTCACAAATGTCTTTCCGGATTAGGGGTTAAATTTCTAACCTTCTATGAAGTTAAGGGGATGGGACTACAGCATGCAAAAATGCAGCACTACCGTGGAGTAGCCTATGAGCCAACTTTTATACCCAGAACAAAACTGGAAATAGTCGTTCAGGACGATTTAGAAGAGAAAGTAATTGCTTGTATTCTTAATGAGGGAAGAACAGGAGAAGTAGGTGACGGTAAAATCTTTGTCTATGATGTACAGAAAGCCTTCCGAATTAGAAATGATGACGCAGATGAAAACGCATTATAATACTTGTTCATCCAAAAATACTATCAACCTAATACAACTTATTAAAAACACAAATTAAATGACTCAGGAATTATTTACCATAAACAACCTTTGGATAATGGTGGCTACCATTTTGGTTTTCATCATGCATCTGGGTTTTGCAGCATTGGAAGCTGGGCTTACCAGGGCTAAGAATACTATCAATATACTTTTTAAAAACACCATAATCCCAGCTATTGGGTTATTGACTTATGCTTTTGTTGGTTTTAACCTAATGTATCCTGGTGAAATTTTTGCAGGAAGTGTTTTTGGTTTTGGAGGCTTAGGATTAAGTCTTCCAGAAGGCTGGAATACTTCAGCTTACAGTGAAGGATATACTTTTTACACCGATTTCATTTTTCAAGCCATGTTTGCTGCCACTGCTGCAACCATTGTATCAGGAGCAGTAGCTGAAAGAATCAAGCTAGGCCCATTCATTTTCTTCTCTATACTATATGTAGGCGTATGCTATCCTATCGTAGGTATGTGGAAGTGGGGTGGAGGTTTCTTAGACACCTTATCCGTTCCTTTTTATGACTTTGCTGGTTCTACTATTGTCCATTCAGTTGGTGGATGGGGTGCTGTAATAGGCGCGTACTTACTGGGATCTAGAATAGGGAAATACAAAGATGGTAAAACCAATGCGATACCAGGTCACAATATACCTTTGGCAGTATTTGGAGTATTCTTGTTATGGTTTGGATGGTTCGGTTTTAATGGTGGATCAGTATTGTCTGCAGACCCTGGAACGGTATCTCTGGTATTCGTAACTACTGCTCTTGCTGGTGCTGCTGGTGCTTTCGGAGCCTTACTTGCCTCTTACTTGAAATTCAAAGCTTATGACATTACAATGGTTCTGAATGGCGTATTGGCAGGACTTGTTAGTATCACTGCTGGTGCAGATTTAATGTCTCCAACTGATTCCGTTATAATAGGCTTCATAGGTGGTATACTGGTTGTATTTGGTGTGGTATTGTTTGACAAAATCAAAATCGATGATCCAGTTGGTGCCATTTCCGTACACCTTATTTGTGGCATATGGGGTACACTTGCAGTAGGTATATTTGGTGACCTTGCAGGTATTTCTCAAGTAATGTCTCAACTGATAGGTATTGTAGCCATTGGTGCATTCTGTGTTGCTTTTAGCTTCATCATCTTCTACGTATTGAAGAAAACAGTTGGAATAAGGGTTGATGAACAAGAAGAGACTGAAGGTCTTGACATCAATGAGCACGGAATGAGGGCTTATCCTGACTTCGAAACAAAAGAATAGAATTACAGACTACAGCTATATAGAGTGAAAAACAGGCAGGTTCTATCTGCCTGTTTTTTTGTGTTAATTTCCCAAATTCTTCCATATGGATTTTGAAAACATTGCTAAGCAATACAGCCTCTAAAAACAATTTCAAACTACAATTCCCCCACATATGTGAACCCTCAGTCAAGACAGTACTTACCTGTAGAGCTGGATGAATTGGAAGCAACTAGACAAGGCTCAATTCCCCATTGATAGGTCAAGGCGCTGTTTAGAATAATGAATTTGTAAGCCTGGAATACCCTCGGTTAATCTCAATCATCGTAGTGCATTCCTCTCTGAATGTTGCCCTGGTATTAAGGTAATAGGGCAGTGAAGAAAAAAAATCTCAAGTTTGAAAAATATAAAAAAGGAAAATAACACAAATAGGAGGGACTGGTATTTTGTACCAATAAAAAAAGCGACCATTGTCGCTTTTTTTATTGGTGAAAACCCTATTGGATCATTATTTTCTTTCTCTTTTCATAGGACTAGGGCCAGATGAAGTGCCCCTGGAAGGTGCATTCTGCTTAAACAGCTCAAATTTTGACGGCATAAACCGTCTTGGCCAGTAGTTATTGGATTCGTCTATATCAGCGGTTTCACGATACGGATCAACAACAATTTGGACCACTTCTTTTTGTTTGGCAAAAACCTTACTGACTTCATATTCATCCAGCCTCCAAATCTGAGCGGGAACGGTTTCCACTTCACTCGTCCCATCAGCATATTGAAATTCAAGAATAATGGGCATTACCAATCCTCCTAAGTTTTCAAATGAGATCTCATAGAAATTCAGCCCACTTTCCAACATTTCTCTTTCCTCTTTCCTTAATTGACTTACAAAAGCCTTGTACTCTTTTTCCTCATCAGGCCAAACTTTAAAGCGCTCAAAACTATTGTAAAAATCACCCACAGCAGGATCTCTTTCTAATACAGTTTGGGCGATGTCTTCTTTATTCCTTGTCCTAGACACATAGCTCTCTTCATGGTCATAGGCATTTTTTGCATCCGCCTTTACCTCATTTGGCTTCCTGCTATCAATCTTATACCAATGAACATCTCTTATAGCAATATCTACTGGTTCAGTACCGAAAAACCACCCTCTCCAAAACCAATCTAAATCTACTGCAGAAGCATCTTCCATGGTTCTAAAGAAATCATCTGGTGTAGGATGTTTGAACATCCACCTTTCTGCATATTTTTTAAATGCGAAATCAAAGAGTTCTCTCCCCATCACTGTTTCTCTTAAAATATTCAGGGCGGTGGCGGGTTTTGCATAGGCATTTGGCCCAAATTGTATGATGTTTTCAGAATTGGTCATTATAGGCTCCAATAGACTTTTCTCACCTTTCATATAAGGTGCAATCTTATGTGCTGGCCCTCTTCGCGAAGGATAATCCCTTTGCCATTCTTGCTCGGCCAAGAATTGCAAAAAGGTATTTAGTCCTTCATCCATCCAGGTCCATTGTCTTTCATCGGAGTTGACAATCATAGGGAAAAAATTATGCCCAACTTCATGAATAATGACGGAAATCATACCATACTTGATGGCTTCAGTATAAGTTCCGTCCTTATCAGGTCTCCCGTAGTTAAAGCAAATCATAGGATATTCCATTCCATTAGAAGCCTCTACTGAAATCGCTTTAGGATAAGGGTAATCAAAGGTTCGGGAAGAATAAGACCTCAAAGTATGCGCTACCACTTTGGTAGAATATTGCCCCCACAGTGGATTGGCTTCTTTGGCATAATAGGACATTGCCATTACTTCCTTGCCATTTTCTAAACGAACAGCCATGGCATCCCAGATAAATTTTCTGGAAGACGTCCAAGCAAAATCTCTTACATTTTCTGCATGGAAAACCCATGTTTTCTTTTCAGAAGATCTTTGCTTTTCTAGCTTTTCTGCCTCAGCCTGAGTACGAATTACTACCGGTTCATCAAAAGAAGTTTTGGCCTCTTCCCAGCGATTCATCTCCTTTTGGCTAAAAACTTCTTCCGGATTTTGTAATACTCCAGTAGATCCTACCATATGATCCGCAGGAACAGTGATAGAAACTTCATAATCTCCAAAAACCAAAGCAAATTCCCCTCTCCCTACAAATTGCTTGTTCTGCCAGCCTTCAAAATCTGAGTAAACTGCCATTCTCGGAAACCATTCAGAAATGGTATAAATATAATTCCCATCCGCTTCAAAATATTCATATCCTGGTCTGGTGGCCAAAAAACTTGTTCTATCGTGACTATTGAAACTCCAATCGATATTAAATTCAAACTTTTCGCCAGGCAGTAAAGGAGTAGCGAGGTCTAACCTCATCATCGTTAAGTTGACCGTTGTGGGTATGGCAGCTCCATTCGCATCAGTAACTGAATAGATCTTTAAGCCAAGGTCCATGTCGTGCCAAATGATATCTTCCAGTTCTCCAAGATTCATTTTTGGGTGAATTTTACTGCTAGCAATCTTGGGTGTTTCAGAGTCTTTGTCTCGTTGATTTTGGTCCAACTGCAACCATAAGTAGTCCAAGGGATCTGGAGACTCATTGTAATAAGTTACTTTTTCTTTCCCACTGATTGATTGTTTATCATCGTTCAATTCAACCACGATTTCATAATCTGCCCTTTGCTGCCAATATTCGTGGCCTGGTGCTCCTGAAGCTGTTCGGTACACATTTGGTGAACGAAACTCGGTGCCCATCTGCTCAAACCTATTGCCATGTCTTTGGGTATCGACTTGGGCTTCAGCCCTAAAACTTATAATTGTAAAAAGCAGGAGAAAAAAGATAGTATGCTTCATAGTAAATGAAATTATGCTTTTAAATTAGACAATAAGCCTAAACTGATAAGGGATTAATATAAAGAAATTACATTAAAACCGCTTCAAATTAGGCGCTTTATTTTGTTCAATTCTACCAGTAAACACTGTCTAATAAAATCATTATAGACATGCCTAGTATTATGGATGAAATAACCAACACCCATTCTTTTCTATTAATTCTAAATATCCCAGTAATCAATGTCGAGGCCAATAAAAACAACACAACAATCACTACTTGTCCCACTTCAAGCCCTACATTAAAAGCAAGAAGCGGGGTAAAAATCGATTGCTCTTGACCCAAAAGGGATCTCAAATAATTAGAAAATCCTAACCCATGAATTAAACCAAAACAAAGCGCAAATAAATAATTAAGCTGTATGCCTTTACCAGAGGAGCTTTTGGGCTTAATAATATTGGCCAGAGCAGTAATACCAATGGTAACCGGAATTAAAAATTCCACCAAATCTGTATTAACTGATATCACCTTTAAGGTAGCTAACGCCAATGTCAGTGAATGTCCTATGGTAAAAGCAGTAACTAATACCAGAATTCTGCCCCAGTCTTTAATCATGTACACAACTGCCAAGGCTAAAACAAAAAGAATATGATCAAAACCTTTAATATCCAGAATATGCTGAATACCAAGATTAAAATACAACTGAAATTGGTTCATAGAATAAGCTGATTAATTTACTTTAGGTTTTAAAATTTTGTTGTAATATTAACGCATAATTCGCAAATATTACAAAAACAACTCCTTTAAATGCTCGTCATTAGACTTTTCTTATTTCTCTTTTCTTTTGGAATGGAAACCCATCCATTTTTTATAAGCCTGACAGACATGGTCTACAACGAAAAACGACAGCAAATAGAAATCGCCCAAAAGATTTTCTGGAACGACATGGAAACTTCACTTACAATTGCTTCTGGCAAGCAGGTGAATTTCCTGAAACCAGAAGACCCTGAGCTGTTGGAAAGCCTTATTAAAGATTATATGCTAGCCAATAATAAGCTAGAGGTCGATGGTAAGAAATTAAAACTAACTTATCTTGGTCATGAAATCGAAGAGGATGCCGCTTACTTCTATATGGAATCAGAAAAGGTCCCTGAACCCTCTCAGGTTACCATTTATAATACCATCCTTATAGATGACTTCCCTACCCAACAAAACATTGTCAATTTTTACAAGAACAGGAAACCCAAAAGTTTAATTACAAGGAAGGATAAAATTAGCGGCACGCTTGAGCTAGACTAAATTTAATAAAAGTTTGCAAACCAACCGCCTATACAATATTAAAGATAGAAGCCACTCCCATTAATTGAGAGTGGCTTTTTATCCTTCAGTAAATTCACTTGTAAATGCACAATGCTTATTCCATTGTAAAATCTAAAATTATTCGAAACCTGGATTTTGAACCAGTCCAGTATTGATATCTAATTCTCTTTGGGGAATCGGCAATATCGTTCTATTGGCTCCTGCTTTAGACGCATCAAAGTAGGCATCCCCTTCAGGTCTAAGTGGCAAGTTATTCCTTAGAAGGTCCATTCTTCTGTGCCCTTCAAAAGCCAATTCTTTTCTTCTTTCTTCCAGAATTTGAGCGATAAAAGCTTCTTTGCTAGCAAAATCTCCAGCACTTAATACTTCTAGACCAGCTCTTTCTCTCAAATCATTAATCAATTCCAATGACTCATCGTTGACTCCATTGAGTTGAGCCAATGCTTCTGCCCTATTTAACACAATTTCAGTAGTCCTTATAATCGGAGAATTGTCAGAATGGGTAACAACATCTGGAAATTTTGTAGTATACAATAATGAAACGCCTTCACCATTTACATTTTCCTTTGAAAGTGCTGTCAACCGCTTATCATTTGTAGCATAAGCTGCTATAAGTGCGTTGGAAAATGGAGCATCACCCCTACCACCATCTTCGGCAGAGTTATAATATGAACCCCAACCACCAGAGCCAGTTCTACCATTGTCAATTTCTGAATTCTGAATAGAAAACACATATTCGCTATTGTTCTCTCCCCAAAAACTATAATTGCTCGCCAATCCGTAAATTGCTTCAGCATCTAAAACTTCTTTGGCTTTATCGGCTGCTAACTGCCATTCTCCTCGGTAGAGGTGAATCCTAGAAAGCAATGCATTGGCAACTCCTTTAGTAGCCCTACCTCTAGTAAATGCAGAAGTGGCGTAAGTATCTGGCAAATCAGCAATGATAGCATTAAGTTCATTGATTATGAAGTCATGAACTTCCCCAACAGTGTTCCTTGGATAATCAACGATCTCTCCAGAGAAAGCAGCTGTAACGATGGGAATGCCAAGCGCATCTTCACCTGCTACATTGACTGGTTGGCTAAATAGGTTAACCAATTGAAACATTAACAGAGAACGCATAAACTTTGCCTCTGCTACATATTGATTTCTCTCTTCTGTTGTGAGGGTTTCATCGGGAGAATCCGGCGTAAAGGTAACCACTGCATTGGCTGCTAAAATGGCACGGTAATGTGCTCTCCATAAATCCCTAATCGTCGCATTATCTGCTTGAGTGGTATAAATACCAATCTCCTGAAGAGTAGGAAAAGAACCAATAAATCTCACATTATCAGCCTGGAAATCTGCAATCACCTGAGGCAAAGAACCAAAAACTTCCCACTCTTGGGTCAAAGAATAGACCCCAAGTAGCGAACCTTCAACTGATTGCTTGTCCGCAAAGGCAAGTTCTGTGGAAAGGGATTGCTGAGGATCGATGTCTAAATCCTCACAAGAGAATAAACTTCCCAACAGACCTATAAATAATATTGTTTTTAAATTTTTCATTGTAAAGCTTTTTTAGAATCCTAATGAAACACCCAATGTAAATGACTTTGCCTGAGCTGGAGTAAAGAAGGACTCCCCTTGGATTTGGTTATCACTTCCATTTCCACTGATTTCAGGCTCTAATCCATCCTCAAGATTTGAGAACGTAAGCATGTTTTGCAACATGCCATATACTCTGGCGCTTCTCAAGATGTTTGTTCTTTCCAAAACATTCGCAGGAATATTGTAGGTTAGGGACAAATTTCTTAATCGAATATGATCTCCCTTTCTTAAGTGAAGACTGGATCTTTGTCCAAAGTTAGCTTGCGTGGTACCATTTAAGCGTGGAGCAAAACTATTCGTATTGTCTTCCGTCCAGTAATCTAATAATTGCGGATCCAAGTTAAATGAGTTCAGGTTGTTGGGGTTATATAAAAACCTTAGGTCATCAAACATGATATAATTGCCCTGTGTGAAAGTAAACAAGGCAGAAAGATCAAATCCTTTGTAGGAGAACGTATTGGTTAAACCACCTGAAATTCTAGGAATGGCAGAACCTATAATTTCTCTGTTATTTGTACTGTAAGTATTAGTAGGTTCGCCGTCTGCATTCAACCACTCAGCTTCCCCTGTTTCAGGATTAATACCATTGTATCTTACCAGATAAAAAGTATTAACGGAATAGCCTTCAATAGCCCTTTGACTTGAAGAACCTTGAACGAATAACCTTCCTTCACTGTCTTCAGAAGCTCCTGGAAGTTCAAGTACTTCATTTTTAAGAAATCCTACATTCAAAATCGTTCTCCACTCAAATCCAGATGATTGAACATTCAAAGAATTTATCATTAAATCCACTCCTCTATTCTGCATTATTCCAGCATTTTGCGCATAACTTGCATATCCTGTAGTATATGGAATTGGAACGTCTAATAGCAATCCTGTGGTACGCTTGTTCCACAATGATGCTTCTACATCAAGTTTGTTATTGAACAAGGTTGCATAAACCGTGAAATCAAACTGTGCTGATTCCTCCCAACCTAAAGTGGGGTTGGCTGGCTGACTTGGGTAAATCCCAGGACTTCCGGCATAATCACCCAAACTACCTGCTTGATACAAACCAAGGGAGGCGAAATTATCAACCCTGTCATTTCCTGCAATACCATAACTAGCATTAATTTTTAAGAAATCAAGTACACTGTTGTTTTGCAAAAACTTCTCTTCAGAAAGGACCCATCCTCCAGACAAGGCCCAGAAATTACCATAGCGGTTATCCAAACCAAAACGAGAAGAACCATCTCTCCTTGCGCTACCTTCAAATAAGAATTTATCTTTGTACCTATAGTTTAATCTCGAGAAATAAGATGCAAGTTTCCAACCGGTACCTGTTGCACTGGTGATAGTAGGAGTAGCAGCAGAGGCTACGTTAGGCAATTTGTCACTCACAAAGCCTGAGCCTTCTACCGTCATACTCGCAAAATCAGATTGCTCGTAAGAATAACCTAAGAGTGCTCCAAAATAATGGTCATTCCCGAAATATTTTTCATAATTCAAGGTGTTTGTACTCAACCACTTATAATCTTGGATAATTCGCTTGTATCCTTCTCCTGTAGGCTCCACTATATCAGGATAACGCATGGTTTCTTCCGTTTGAATCTGATCAATACCCCAATCGGTTTTAAAAGTAAGGCCAGGAAGTATATCAAGTTCAAAATAAGTATTAGCGGTTGTCCTTCTTGTGACATACTCTGTTTTCGATAAATCAGCAAGTGCTAACAGGTTAGGAACAAATCCAAGTCTGGTATAATTGCCATTGTCATCAAATGGCCTATTGTATGGCAGATGAAGAAATGCTGAAGTTAAGGGAGCAAATGTACTATTGTCCGAGTTGATTCGGTCATTGAAGGTCTTTGCTAAACCCACATTAGCACCAAATCTAGCTTTTTCAGAAAACTTATGGGTCATGTTCAACCTGCCGTTAAACCTGTCCAACTCATTTCCTAAAGCATAAGTGTCCTGCATAAAATAGGTACCTGAAATGAAATAAGTGGTATTGTCACTTCCTCCTGATGCACTCACATTCAAATTAGAAATTTTACCTTGCTCAATAACTGCCTCGGGCCAATCAAAGCCTGTTTGTGGAAAACTACTTGCAGGATCTCCTGTCCTATCGGCACGGTATTGGTTGTATTGCGACAGGGACATGTATGGCCTTACAGTAGTTGGATTTTGTACTCCCCTGTAAAAGTCAACATTGATTCTGGATTCACCACTTTTCCCTTTTTTAGTTTGGATAAGGATAACACCATTCGCTCCTCTAGAACCATAAATAGCTACTGCAGAAGCATCTTTCAGCACTGAAATGGATTGAATTTCATTCGGGTTTAACTCCATCAATGGATTAAGAGTTACTGCACCGGATTCATTGGCATAATCTCCGCTACTTCCATCATTCAATGGAACGCCATCCACTACAAATAAAGGCGAACCACCTGCTGTCAAAGAGGCCACACCTCGAATTCTAATGTTTTGCTGTGCGCCACCTACGCCTGAAGCCCCTGTCAACTGAACACCAGCTGCTTGGCCTTGTAGCGCCTCCTGAGCCGTAAAAATAGGCATCCTTTCAATTTGAGAATTGTCCAGGCTAGAAATACTTTGTACCGACATTTTTGCTGATTGGGTACCATACCCAACTACGACTACCTCTCCTAATGTCTTAACATCAGGTTTTAGCAATACATCAATCTTACTTTGGTTGTCAATTATCCTTTCTTGAGTAAGAAACCCAACAAAGCTAAAAGACAATACATTTGATCCTTCTGGAATCGATAAGGTATAGGTACCATCAATATCTGAAACAGTACCAACCAACGATCCTTTCACGCTCACATTCACTCCAGGTATCCCATTAGGCTCATCCTCAGAAGTAACCGTCCCGGTTACGGTTCTGCTCTGAGCCATTGATGAGAATACTGCTAACATAGAAAATGTCAAGCAAAGTAAAACTCGCTTCATAGTAAATAATAGATTAAGGTTTTTTAACAATGTTTATAATGCAAAATTCCATCAAATTATTCATAAACCAAAATGATCTATAACTGCATAGTACAAGGTGAAAACCAAAATATTTTGTAAAATAGGGCGAAACAAAAATTTATATTTTACAGGCCTTAGATAAAAATAGAATAATATTACTTATTTGTTAATATTTGATTTAATTTTAAATTTTATATTATTATACCATTTTAATATTGTCTTTTAAATATTCATATATTATTCAGCCCGTTTATGTAAAATGTATTTTATTTTGTTGATCATGTTTTTAGCCTACTAAAATATTACAATTCATGATTTAGCCCAAATAGACAGTTGCGTGGAAAATCAAAAAAAAAAATTCAAAATTGCTGATTCAGAATATTATGGAGGTATTATGAAATTATTACGAATTTAAATAAATCGTAAAAAAAATAAAAAAAATTGTTTGACGACCCATGGATCATAATATTCTTACCATTAAATGCAAAGGCTTGGTCCATAATCAATAACAATCAATGGGACAATTCTATTTCTTCTATAATATCCCAGGCCCCTTGTACTTTTTTGAGCAAACAAACCTGATGAACGTTAAAAGAGCCCTTCACAGAACTCTCTTTAAGGTATTCCAAAACAGGCCCAAATTGATCTTTTTTCACATCTTTAAAAGCCAAAGTCAGATGAGGATGATAATTGGAATCGCTTAACTCAATATTCTTTTTTAATACTGCTTTACTAAAAACCATGAGCCGTTGTTGACAAGACAGTAGTTCAGGGGGATATTTTACCTTCATAAAGGCCACCCTATTCCCAAATGAACCTATCCTTCCGAGCGCCAAAGAAAAGCTTTTCTCCTTTTCAAAAAACTCACTTAATGATTTTACCAATTCCCCTTCTTTATTTTCATTGTGAACAAATGGCATTTTCAGGGTAATATGCGGTGGGGATTTAAGGGCATACTTAATGCCAAAGGCGGCACGCAGCTCCTTCTTCAATTCAGTAATGGCGCTCTTTAATGGCTCATCGGGCACAATGGCCAAAAAATATTTACCCATTATTTTAGTCATAACAATATGTTATCTGAATGATTTGACTTTCTATACGAAGGGTGCAAAAGTCGTCTTTTTAATTGATTTTTTAACCTCAAAAGGAATAGTACTAGCAATGCAATGATTCAAATACCATAATCCAGTTCCACACAAGTCGGTAATTGCATTTATTTTTAAAATTTGAAGTAAATGTTCTTTCAAAGAAGCCCTCAAAAAGTTAAATTCATAAAATTTTACCATATTCACAATTCAAACGCAAAACTGATTTAAAGGTAAGATCAATGAAGCAATTCAAAAAAGTCATGGTAGGGTTAGACTTAACCCTTTTAGATGAGGTATTGATATCCAATATCAAAATACTCGTTCCTATTTTGGATATAGAGAAAGTATATTTTATTCATTTTTCGAAAAGTCTAATTCTACCCGAAGAAGTCACTTCAGCTTACCCTGATTTATTGGCCCCTTTAGACGAAACCATCGAAAGTCAAATTCTATATGAAATTGAAAAGAGCAAACCCGCATTGGATTTCAATTATGAGATCATCGTAAAGGAGGGAAACGCACAAGATAGCATGCTTCGCTGGTGTAATATCAAGGAGACCGATCTTTTAATACTGGGTAGGAAAAAAGGAAAAACAACTTCTGACTCCCTAGTTAAAAATCTATCTCAAAAGTACCCTAGACCAGTACTATTGTTACCGGAGACTCCTCCAACTGGCAAAATAAACAATGTTTTACTTCCGATAGATTTTTCAAAACATTCGACGGTTAGTATTTTAATAGCCTTGGAAATTAGCGAAAAAACCAATGCAAATTTACAGTGCTGTCACATGTATGAAGTACCGAGTGGTTATAGCAAAACGGGTAAGACTTTTGAAGAATTTGCAGCAATAATGCTGGAAAATGCAAAAAAAGATTTCAAGAATTTCTTAGCTGAAAATAACTTGCCTGACCAATTGTGTACTTTTATTCTTCATGACAAAAAAGATGAAGCGGACAGCATAATGGAGTTTGCTAGGTCTATCGAAACAAGCTTATTAATCGTAGGAAGTAGGGGGAGGTCAAGATCAGCTGCGGTTTTATTAGGAAGTGTGGCCGAGAAACTAGTTAATAGCAACCATGACATCCCCATGCTAGTGATGAAGGAAAAAGGTGAAAACATGAGCTTTCTTGAAGCCCTTTTTAAAATCTAAAAAATTGCTGTCTTATGAATACAAGTGTTAAGCAATAAAACCTCAGGTAATCAAATGGTTTTGATAGGTTTTTCAATAAACCTCTTCCCCTGAGCTTAACATTTGTTTCATTGTTCTTAAGACTATATTAATGTCCAGAAAAAAGGACCATTTGCGAACATAAAAATAATCAAGCTTCACTCTGGACCTTATTTGCCAGTGCGCAGAAATCTCACCACGATAACCCAATACTTGTGCTAGGCCTGTAATCCCCGGTTTGATACAATGCCTGTTGTTGTATTTCCCCAAACGTTGTTTAAAGACCTCATTCATTGGGACAGTATGAGGCCTGGGCCCTACGACTGACATTTCATTTTTCAGTACATTTATAAATTGAGGAAGCTCATCCATGGAGAAGCGTCTTAAAATCGCGCCAATTTTAGTAACTCTAGGGTCATTTTTGGAAGCTTGGAGCGTATCTGACCAAGGATTCTCTTGCATCGTCCTGAATTTAATACAAGTAAACTCCTTATTGTTTACACCAGTCCGTTTTTGATAGAAAAACACTGGACCTTTGGACTCTAGCTTTATCAATAACGCAATGATTGGCACCAACCAACTAAAGACAAAGAGAATTACTAAAACAGAAAACATTACATCAAAAACCCGTTTGAAAAATTGATTCCCCAACCGATCTAAAGGAATCTCGTTCAAGTTGACAACTACAAAGGATCCATAGTTACTAAAACTCATTTTCTTGTTCCATTGCAATGCAGGACCAGGAATGACCTTAACCTTAAAATGATTTTCATCAGCGAAATCCACTATTTTATTTACCAGATTGGTGGGCATGTTTTGACTAAGGTAAACCAGATCCAAAGAGCCGATCCCATAGGAATCAAAAAATTGGTCAAAATCCCCCAATACATCCCTACTATTCACTTTATCATCAAAAAACCCTAATAATTTGATCCCAAAAGCCTTATTCTTTTCAAGGGTGCGCGCCAACTGATTGCTCCATTCGTCTTTCCCCAATATTACCGCTTTGCGGTAATTTCTTCCACTCTTCCTATACCCTCTCAGGGCCATATGAACGCCAATTCTAAAAAACACCAACATGAAGAGCCCAATTGGAAAAAGATAAAAATCTAATTTATTTGCGCTGGAAGAGGACAAATGCTCCCTAAGAATAAAAAATATCAAAATTGCCCATATAAATGAGACCAGGAATTGCATGAGGGTATCCCAATAAACAGAGGTTCTTGATAGCTTATAATCTTTCCTAACCAACACAATAATAAGCCAAACCAAGCCAAACAGTCCTACATCTAAAAGGTAAGCCGAAGACTTGTAGTCACTACTGGGACTTAAAATAGTTGAAAGTCCAAACACAATAAACATCACCAAAAGCTCCACAGAGATAAACAGCCATGGGAAATATTTATAAAAACGTTTTGCCATTCAAGTATATCATTTAAAAATAATTAGCACAAACCCCTATCATTCGATTCATTTTGACAGGAACTTTGCTGCTAATAGCTAAAAACCGTAAGCTTAGCACAAAAATACTGTAAATCTTGTCACTTTTTTCGTTTTTTTGCTTTAATCGAAATCAGATTCCTACACTGATGTTATTTTACTTGGACAACTCTAATACAACTGAAACATAAAATCAACACATCAAGAGAATGTCATAGGGACGTTATTATGGGATGGGATCAATTGCTGTCAGCTTTCACGACTTTATGCATAGAAGGGGTATAAGTCATTTAAAAAAAGATAAAAAAAACCGGATATAATCCGGTTATATTTTTAATCTTAAGGTATAAATTTCAATCTACTTTAGCATTAAAATTTGCGTTATGACACGATTAATCTCCCACAATAAAAGAATAAGGATATAAATGGAACGGATACTTTTTAGTAGTTAATCTCAACCAAATTTTCTTTTATTTTCCGCTTACACAATGCCTTAAAAAGGTTTTCATATTCATCAGTCACAATATCCCAGTTGTATTTATCTGTTAACCCTTCTCGAGCATGCGCTCTTAAATATTCAATTTTTTCAGGAGAACTTTCTGCCCTTTCTGTGATATCAACAACAGATGCTGCATTTTTCTCAAAGTACCATCCATATTTACCTTTTTGAAGCATTTCCTGGTTGAATCTGGTATCCAAAGCAAGTATGGCACAACCATATCCAAGTGCTTTCAACATTGCAGGATTTGTGCCTCCATATTCATGGCCATGAAAATAAGCAAAACAATTGTGGTACAAAGAAGCCAATTGTTCTTGGTCTCTTACATACCCGGTAAATATCAATCTCTTGTCATCTACCTGCTTCATTCTTTGGGCAAACTTATCGTGATAAGGAACATCTCCTACAATAACGAGCTTTCTTTTGGATTTTGATTTAACAAAACCCTCCACGATCAAATCAGCATTATTGTCAGGAATGAGTCTTCCTACAATCAAAAAATAAGATTGTTTTTGAAGATCCCACTCTTCAATCAGAGCGCTATCGGAAGACAATCTAGGATTGGCACCGTAGGCGATCATCTTGGAAGGAGCGTTGAATTTTTCCAGATAAATTTTTTCCATTTCATCTGAATCTGTGATCAATTGATCATAAAGCTTAGTGGCCAGTCTAGAAGCAAACAGATAATACCTCGCTCCTAATCCTTTCCATTTTGGTCTTAGCCACTCCAGACCATCTACATTGATGGTAGATGGTTTTCCAAAAGCTTTGGTGAGTATACCAAAAGGCCCATTGGCACTATTTACTACAAATACTACATCTACTTTTGAAAAACAGACGTGTATCATTGAAAGCAAAGAATTGGTCAATTGACTTAATGACTTGGTTTCAACACAGGGTATATAGACCAGGTTAATACCATTAACCTTTTTAGGTTTTTTTTCAAACAATGGAGCATGACAATATACGGTAACCTCTATTCCTCTTTGCACCAACCGTTCGCCCATTTCTTTTACAAAAGTTTCGTAACCCCCGTAAACATAAGGATACCCTCTTGTACCTACTATGGCAACATGCAACGGCTTGTTGTTTTTTGACATACTGTATCTATTTACTACTCAAGAAAAAATATTCAAAATTTTCTGTCCATATTTAGGCAAAGAAAAATTTTCTATAACGCTTTTTCTGGCCTCTTCACCTACTTTGTCGATTTGGCCTTTATTATTTATTAAATCACCAATAATGGAAGCTGCTTTTGGAGCTTCATTCAAAGGGATATGGTAACCCGTTTCCCCATGCTCTATCATTTCCAAGGCTCCACCTTGGGCTGTAGCTACCACAGGTTTTTTAGAAGCCATGGCTTCTAATATTACAGTTGGGAATGGATCGGGTAATATGGAGGGAAGAATAAAAATATCCATAGTAGCTAAAACATGGGATATATCTTTTCTAAAACCTAAATTAATTATTTTATCACTAAATTTATTCTCCAAAATCCTTTGTTCTAACCCTTCAAACAAGTGTTCATCACCAGGAAAGGCGTCTCCTACTAAAAGAAAATATAAATTTAAAAACTTTTTATTTAATTCTTCTGAAATTTCCAAAAAGTATTCCTGCCCTTTCCAACTGTTAACCCTTCCTATCATGCCTATAATCATTGCCTCATTAGGAATATTTAACTCCTTACGCAAATCTACAGATTTGCAAAGGTAAGGATTATAATCTATCCCATTATAAACCAAATGCAGTTTATTTGCACTTACGTGTTTTGCCCAATTCTTTTTAACGGCTTCTGAGACAACTATAACCTTATGAGCGTTATACTCAACCAATTTTCCCATCCATACTGCAAAAAACTTTGGCTGTTCAATGATTTCATGCAAATGCCAAATGTGGGTGTACCCTTTCATTCTGGAAAGTAGTGCTCCTACCCAAACTGCAGCTGTATTCGAATACACGTGAGTAATTTTTTCTTCTTCAGCAAGTGCTACAAGCTTTTTATAAGCCTCAAAAGTAACCTTTAATCTGTTAAATAACCCACTGATATTAAAATACTTGCGCCTAATAATGCCTAAACGTACTAGTTCAACCCTAATTCCTAACTTTTTCAACTCGTCTGCTAGCGGGCCATCCTCCGACAAAATCACTAAAACAGCCACACCACTGTCGCTCAGAATCTCAGCGGTAAGTAAAAATATTTTGCTCGCTCCATATAGGTCAGATGACCCATGCAGCATCATAACCCGCTTTCCCTCTATTTTACGCTTCATTTATATCCTTCTGATTCTATTTAGGTAAACATGAAATCGGCATTGATTTTTTTGTATGCGGTAGAATTCCTTCCAGACTATGGCCTTAAACAATAACTTTAATTCCTCTTTTAGACTTCGATTATAAAATTCAGGTCAATCATACTGCCAATATCCATGGACATGATTAGGAACCCGTTTTTTTCATTTCCTTGATTTGATAAGCTTGGCAGGATTTCCTCCAACGATGCTGTGTGGAGCCACGTCCTTTGTTACTATACTTCCAGCCGCAACAACCGACCCCTTCCCTATGGTAACCCCTGCTAAAATCACGGCATTAGAAGCAATCCAGCAATCATCCTCTATTTTTACAAAAGAACGTTTGACCCCTTGCGCTATCATTGGTTGCTCATTATCTTCAAAGACATGATTTTCTGCATAAATACTTACCCTCGGCGACATCATTACATTGTCACCAATCTCAATATAACCTGAACAACCAATATAGGCATAAGGCCCTATGCTTGAATTATTGCCAACTTTAAGTCCTACCCCTAACTCGCCGCCATATAAGTTTGTTGGTCGAATAATCGCATAGCTACCCACGGTCACTTTATCACCGAAAACGATGCCTTTTTGTGAAAGGCAATTTATTTCACAATGATCCTGGGCAACAAAATTACTTCCGACCTCAAAATAGCCTGCTTGACGAATGGTTACTCCCTTCCCCAACAGGAGCATCCCTCTTGATGATTTCAGCCGGAGTCTTAGAAACAACCCACGAAACCACCAAATACCCATACGCATCAATACAGACAGGGTAGATAATCGGTCCCAACCCAATCCAAATCGATCTGAAAAATCCAATCCTGAAATCCCTGAAATTAACTTTCCCGGAAAACTACTCATCAATCATCCTTTTAAAATAACCCAGCAAAGATAGGAAAAACTTCTCTCCAGTAAACAACGACAACCGCTTAAAGCCAGATTGGATTAATTCATGACGAAGAACTTCATCTGTGGAAAGCTGCAACATGGCTTTTGAAAAATCCTCCGCATTAAAGGAGTTACTTACCAACACTGCTTCACCTCCCACTTCCCGCAATGCACCTTGAGGACCGATAATAACGGGTAAACCGTAAGAAAATGCCTCCAACACAGGCAATCCAAAACCTTCATTGGTGGAAGGAAACACATAAGCCTCTGCAAATTGATAATAAGTAGAAAGCTCGTTTGCTTCTAAATACCCAGGGAAAATCACCTTGTCCTCCAATTGGTGCATTTTTACTAAATTCAAAATCGCAGGATAGTCATCCAAGGCTTCTCGAGGGCCTCTTTGCCCTACCAAAACTAAAGCGTAGGCTGTATCACTCTTTTGCGAAAAAATAGCAAAAGCCTTAATAAGTGTGGGAAGGTTTTTCCTTTTCTCCATAACACCAACATGAAGGAAATATGGGTTTGGGTGAGGGGAGAATTCCTTGTTCTTTTTGCTCTTCACCGGGAGGTCCAGGCCTGTAGGAATGGCCGTGATAGGATTGCTAGTTATTAAATAATTTGATATTTTTGATTTGGCATAATGACTGACGGTCAAAACGCAAGCTCCCGAATCAATACTCTTCTGTAAAAAGAACAAGTAAATTTTTCTCCAGAGGGCATTGTAATGTTCGGGCGTTTCCCAGAAAAAAGCATCATGAATCACGGAAATCCTTTTTCCTCTGGACCAAATGGGTGAAAGAATGTCAGGAGAGAATACCAGATCCGTTTTGTACCAAAGAGAAAGGAATGGTAAGACTAGGAGTTTGTGAGAAAAATATCGAATCTGAAACCACCAATTTTTCCAGCGAGCAGTTTTCCCTTTAAAAAATTTACTTTCCTTGATTTTTTCTCTTGACGGGTAAATGACAAAAGTGTACGCTTCCCCATCGTAAGCTGCGATTTGATTGAGAAGGCTATCCGTATAGGTTTTAATGCCCGTTTGAGCCAGGTATTGAAAAAATATATCTATGAGAATGACTTTCTTACCTTTCTTATTCATGCCGATGGTTGGGAAAGATTATTAGGCCTCGTAAACTTCAAGTTAAAGTAAAGCTGGTTATAGGCAGTTAGGGTATAGCCCATCATCCACCAGGAAATGAGTGAAACATAAGCATATAATTCTGCATTGGCTGTAAATAGCGGTAAAAGAAGCCCAAATTTAGTTGCGGCTGTCACAAAAGCAATACGAGCTGTATTGCTGTCTTCTGTTTTTCTAAAAACCATAAGGCTTTTATAGATACCAAAACCCAAAATAGCAATGTACAAAAACATGCCTAACACGCCAAGTTGAACCCCATAGATTAAAAACTGGTTTTCTCCCCCGACACGGAATTCATCTTCTACACTACCTGTGTTTCCACTCATAGCGAGCCCTATTCCTTCGGGATTGGCAATAATGGAATCTAAGGCAAGAAACCATTCCACCAAATGTCCCAAGCTAGAAGCATTTTGGAAGGTAAGGGTGTCATAGATAAAATAATAAAATTCATCGGAGGCAAACAATATCACATAGGCTCCAAAACTAATAAAAAGCAAGGCGCCTAGACCTAATAATTTATAAAGCCTAAATACCACAGCAATGAAGAGAAGCATTAAAAAGAATGCTCCAAAAGCTGCCCTAGATGCGGTCATCATCAAGCTCCCCAAGGATGCCGCCATTACGATAAGGTACATCCAGCTCTGTCCTCTTTCTTTGCTTAAATACCAGATAAGACCTGTGGAAAAGGCTAACAGGCATGAACTGGCAAGTTCTAGCGGATCAGAAAAAAAGGAGGCCAATCGCATCCCTGAAGTTTGGGTTTCAAAAGTCCAGGACAAGCCATAATTTCCTGTTGGATCGATACCATTTACGGCAAAATTAAATAAAGCGTAGCCAGAAAATTGTTGAAAGTGCGTGCCTATCATCTTCTCTACTACATTCAAGCAAAAAGCAGCAATGGCCACAAGCATTATTAGGCTGAATAGTCTCGTAATAGCTTTTTGATCCATCTGTGTATTTCTTCCCAAAAAATAAAAGAGAGGAATTAATAAAGTGCCTTTAAGGTACAATAACTTACTGAGTAAACTTGCTTCGCCAAGAGGCAGAAACACATACAAAATTGCTAAAGCGGTAAAGGAAAGAAATAGTTTATCAACTAAATTAAGTCTGATTGGATAGTCCCAAATATTTCTATTGTAGAAAACAAAGCCAAGCAAAGCCAGAAACAGTAATAGTTCTTTAATGTATTGAAAAAATGCTACTACTAATTCTGAACCCGTAGCTTGGTAGACTATACTCAAAATGGAGGTGTAAAAGGGCAGGTAGAGCACCATAAAGAATAGAATAAAATACCACTCCCCTTTGAAAACAATCTTTTCAACAGTGATGAATATAAGCAGTAATACATATACCACTACAATTACGAACAATAGCAGAGATATCATTTACTAAATTTAAGTGGGGTTTTCCATCCTTCTTTAATTCCATTTATCACCGCCATGCATTTGCTTCTACGGCCTTTTAGCAAAAAATAAAGAATAAAAAAACCAAATTTAGTAAAATGGAAAGGCCATGCGAACCAGTATTGTGGACTGACACAGTATTTCCTAAGTTGAAAAATTTGATTTCTAACGTTAAGCAGATGCACTTTAGGGTCTAAAAAACCTTCACTTCCTTTAATTTCGCTTTTCGATGATGCTCCTGCCTCATGGTAAATTATCGATTGGGGATGTACCTTGAGCTCAAAGCCATGCTTTCTCATTCTTAAAGACCAATCCACATCTTCAAAATAAGCAAAGTAGTTGTTGTCCAATAACCCAACTTTTTCTAAAACCGTTGATTTAACCAGAATTGCACAACCACTAATCCAGTCAGTCAAGTAAGGGGTTTCACTCTTTACACTGTAATTAGTTTGCGAAAACCCCAACCAAGCGTGGTACTTTCCTCCAGCATTCCATATTTGTGTTTCTGGCTCCATATAATAAATTAATGGCTGTATGGCCGCCAATTTATCTGAAGTCCTCATTTCTGCAAGCAACAATTCCAGAAAACCTGTTGCTACTTTTGTATCATTATTGAGCAACAAAATGTAATCATAACCTCTATTCAAGGCGTATTGCATGCCTATATTATTCCCACCTGTAAAGCCTTCGTTGACTTTATTTTTAATAAGGTGGACCGCTTTAAAGCGATTTTGGATATTTAATATGGAGCCATCTGTTGATCCATTGTCTACAAGGACAATGTCACTTTCTGAGAACCCTGTCGCGAGGAGCGAATCTATACATGCCTGGGTATAAGCCCAGCCATTCCAATTAAGAATAACTACGGCTACTGAATAATGCACGATAAAATTGAGATACGGTGGATGATTTTTTTCTATTTAAAAGTATGGTGGTGATAATAAATATTATTATTTCTGTTGA
This sequence comes from uncultured Cyclobacterium sp., assembly GCF_963977555.1. Lineage (GTDB taxonomy): Bacteria > Bacteroidota > Bacteroidia > Cytophagales > Cyclobacteriaceae > Cyclobacterium. The sequence goes on from NZ_CAXBPD010000007.1 coordinate 168,534, forward strand.
AATCAAAGCTACAGCAAGGCCTACACCACCATAAGCTTGGGTAAGGACTAGGGAAGCTGTAAGCATGTATACTGAAAAAACCCAGGTGGAATTAAAAAGAACTTTCTTTTGCTCAGTCACTAAAATTATCAGCATATTCCCCAAATTAAGCCCTGAAACCAAGGGGATAAAGGACAAAATTTTAAGGAAAAGGACCGCATTCTTTAAGTTTTCACCTGCGATGAGGGTAATAATAAAGGGCGCTGCTATTTGAATAAAGACAATGATTAAAACGCCAATTCCTAAAGTGGCCAATTCTACCTTGGCAAGAAAGGAAAAGAATTTACTTTTCTCTTCATAATAAAGAATACTGGCCCTAGGAAAAACGGCTTGACTAATTAAAACCGGAGCCATTCGTAAAACCATCGCTATTCGCTCAGCTATACTGTATGGACCCAATACGGCAGCGGAAGCGAAAAAACTTAAAATAATCAGTCCTCCATTAATAGCTATGTGGGAAGCAAGGCTTGAAAGAAACAACAACACGTTTTCTTTTATAGAGCGGAATATACTAGGGAATTTTGGCCAAATCAGTTTGATATTCATACTGAAGTGCACAAAGAAGAGTAAACCTACATTTCCTAAAAGTGCGGTAGTACCCAGTAAAAAATTCGCCAAATAACTATCCCTTGGAATATTTATACACCAAACCAATAACAGCAAATAAACCAATTTGGTAAGAACATTAATTACCGATACCCACTGCATCCGTTCTTTTCCTTGAAAAAACCAAACGCTGGTAGTGGCTTCACTAAATAACAATACCGTAGACCACCAAAGCACCAAAAGAAAATCTTCAAAATACCCAAAGACAAAGCCAAGGGTCCCGATAATCAATAGAGAGATGAAGGCAAGAAATAGCTTGCTCCAAAGGATTTCTGAGACCTTCTCACTTAGGGCTTTATTATTTCCCTGATTCAAAGCAATGCTCTTGGGGGCACTCAGATTGTACCCGAAACCAACAAGAACATTAAATAAGAGAATAACGGAGAAAGCAAGATTGATCCTTCCAAATTCCTCCACTCCCACTACACGAATCAATACCGGCATAGCCACAATTGAAACAAGGATGTTTGAGGATTGAATTAAAAATAAAAAAACTAAATTTAAAAAAGATTTATGCCTTAATAAATGAATATAAGGTACTTGGGAGGGTTTATCCGACATAATTACTGGAAGGACTCATGGCTTAAGATGTGTCACATACAATGTGCTCAAATAAATCCAAATAAAACCCATCAAAAAGAATAGAAACATTCCCACGACAATTCCCATCTTCAATTTTATTTCAGCTCTCTCCAAAGGATATCGGGGCTGGTCTATAATCTGGATCAAAGGAGTGTTGTTCCTATTGTTTATTTTAGAAATCTCTAAGTTCTTTACAATTTCTTCATATACAGCAGCCGAAGCTTGAATATCAATTTGTATGCTTTTTGAAGGCACTACCCGCTCTTGAAGCAATGGATTTGGATTGGGAATCCTGTCCTGAAATACAGCCAAGGCCTTAATTTTGTTGTCTAAAACTTTTCTTACACTGTCTGATTGATTTTGAAGCACTCGGACATTCTCTGTTGTTTTCTTTGTCTTTGCTTTTAAATAAAATTCATTGACTGTTGCTACGAGGTTTTCATTAAAGCTTTTAGAAAATGCTTGGTCTTTACTGGCTACTGTCACTTTGATTATATTGAGCTTTCGATCTGGCTTTTCTACTATTAAGTTTCGTTCCTTTATTTCCTTCACTACTTCTTTCAATACACTGTCCTGTTGTATACTATAGCGGGAACGAGGCAATGAGAAATCCAAAGCGCTGAAATCAACCTCCTCTTTCCATTTTTGATCAAGTTTGTTAAAAATAATGTACCGCTCTATTAACAGTTTGCCAGCACTTTCATTAGACACAGAATCAAAGGGCTTTAACAAGGTTTTGGTTAGCATGGATTCTGATTTATAAAGTTCCATGATATTGTCTCCTTTAAAGAGGCCACTCTCTCCCCCCATCGCTCCAAGGTTAATTCCAAGCATAGAGGCAAGCCCTGAAATATTCCCCATTCCCCCCATGTCAGATTGCTCTAGTACAAAGGTTGTGTCAGCATGATATACTGGCTTTTTAAGAATAGACACAAGTGCTCCTAAAATAGCACCAACAGCCATAAAATACAGCAATGTTTTCCATCTTCCCTTAAAAACAATTAGCCAGTTTTGAAAGCGATGAAACAGCTCTTTAAATGTAATCTTGTCATCTAATATGTGTCGGTTTCCCTCCATAGTTAATTCCAAATCTGAGTTAAAACCAATGCCAAAGTGGCCAGGCCAGTAGTAATGCCAACAAAATCACCAGGTCTAATTGGGATCCTTGGACCTTTGGTAGGAACAATAATTTCTGATCCAGGTTCAACCTTAGGAAAGGCATTAAAGAAAATATAATTCTTGGTTCTGGCCACTTCACCGTTGGCATATACCACGTAAGTTCTTTTCCTTTTCGCTCTTACATTAAAGCCTCCTGCCTTATTGATGTAATATGGCAATCCTCTAAAATCTTCATGCCTAATGGTTGTTGGATAGATCACATCTCCTCTTAATCTTACCGTTTGCAACTTTCTAGGAACGCTTAATATATCACCTTCCTCTAAAATCAAATCGTATTTAGATCCCGGATTTGCCATTATGGCTACCAAGTCAATCGCTACTGCCTCAGTTTCTCTTAATTGAATAGGGTTAATTCCGTCCCGAGAAGCAGATATATCATTTAACAGTCTCTCTCTGGCCTCTATTACAGCTTGATCTAACTCCACTTCTACTGAATCATTTTTCCCAAAAAGGTATTTATTTATGCGGTCAATCATTAGTTTTTGAGACTCTGTAGGTTCCATATTGTCCCTATTTAACCTTTCCAACAAATTGAGTAAGTTGTTGTTGTTTCTGACTTTCTCCGATTGATTTTTGAAAAACTCAGTTCTTCTTATAAGTGTAGCTCCTTTAGGGTAAGCAAAATCTGTAAGTCCTCCAGAACGGGAAATCAAACTAGAAATCCGCTCTTCGGCCTGGGTAATGGCAAAATTGCCAGGAGCTTGGACTTGTCCATCAATTTTCACCATTCTTTCAAAACTGAAATTTGTCTTTCTCCTCACTGTCAAATGATCGAATGGAAGAAGTGCATGGGGATTATCAGAAAGCCCCAGGTCCTCACCCATAGCGACGGGAATAAGCTGAGCATATTCTCTGCCATCTTGATCTGTTGCTCTTCTGGCAATTTCAATATCATCTTTCGATGCAGATTCTTTAAGCCCTCCCGCCATAAGTATAAGGTCTTCAGATGTCATGTCTTCAGCATAGGCATAGGTTCCCGGCACCAATACTTCGCCACTTACCTTGACATAGGTTTCTTCCTTAATCTCATAAATTGAAGGGACATGCACGACATCCTCTCTGACAATAGGTATGTCAGGTGAATTGCCATTCATTATCTCTCCAAGGTCTACTTGTATCAAACGAGTACTTAGGTCATCCTTTGTTCTTAAAACAGTCACTCTCTTTGAGAATGCTTCCCCCCTTAATCCTTCGGACTTTTCAATCAGTTTGGTAAGCGTGAGCCCTTGTTCAAAAGCATAATTACCAGGTCTATAAACAGCACCCTTCACTTGCACTCTATTGGTATACCTATCGAGTATTTCTCCAACTAAATAATGATCCCCTCCTTTTACCAGAAACATTGAAAACTGATCATTGTAAACATCCGAAACGGCTTTTTCTTTGGCCGTCATTCTTGTGACACCAACTTTTTCCTGGAAGGCGCCATCAGTAAAGCCACCAGCAAATTCAAGCACGTCAGCAAAGGTCTCATTTTCCTTTACTTCAAAAATTTTAGGGCGCTTTACAGCTCCTTCCATACTTACCCTAGCGGTATATGGCGGTACCAAAATGATGTCTTGATCCTGTAAGGTCACATTCACACCTGGATTGCCATTAATTAAAAAATCATAAAGGTCTATTTCAGCAATTGTTTTTTGATTTCGGATTAATTTCACATTCCGCATACTACCATTCACATTCGGGCCACCTGAAGCATATAAGGCGTTGAAAACATTACTAAAAGCACTCAAAGTAAATGTCCCAGGCAACCTGACTTCTCCCACTAAATTTACTTTTATGGTTCTGACATTCCCCAGATTAACTTGTAAAAAAGTATTTGGATTATTGCCTTTTAGGCCTTTGTAGAATACGGATAATCTATTTCGAATAACCTTGGTGGCCTCGTCAAGAGAAAATCCAGATACACTTATGGGACCAATATTTTCCAATATGATCTGGCCTTCTGGCGTAACGGAAGTTTGATAATAAGTTTCTGACTGTCCGTAAACATCAATATTCACTTCATCACCAGGTCCTAAAATATAGTTTCTGGGAGTAGCAAGATTTAGGTTGGGTTCAAAAGTCAGTCTTCTGGTTTTGTTGTAAAAAAGATCCATACCATAGTAAGGCAGTTTATCCGTGTCCATGTTCTCCAAATCTACTTGCGGAGGAATCAGCCCCTGGGTTATTTCATTGAACCCTAATTGTCTTCTTGGACTTCTGGAATTGGTCTTAGCTGCATTTCCAGCACCATAGTTATCCATCATTACCATCCCGTTTAATCTCTCCTTGAGCTTTTCAATTTCTGAAGTAGGCACTCCCCTTAATTGCGCCATCTCCAACAACTCGGCTTCTGAAAGACCTGCTTGAGTAGCTCTTTCGACCAATTGCTGCAATTGCTGATCGGTTAAATCATCTACATTTATAGCTGATATGTCTTCCAATGATTGTGGAAATGCATTAAAAGACATTATCAAAAGAAGAAAAAACATCAAATATCGAAACCTATAACGGTTTTCAGGTTTTGGAGAAATCATATCTATTTTTTTTTGGTAGCCATACAGCTTCGCCACATTACCCACACCTTTACCTGACATGAATAATTAGGTTATTCATAATTTTAACCATAAAGCAACTGTAAAGATAATTATTCCTTTCTTTAAGGGACAACCTTTACCTATTAAAGGCGAAATAATAAATATAATTTATTTCTTTATTAACCCTGTGAAATTGGCCTTTGAAATTGTTTTTATATCTGCAAACAAGGTTTGCCTGCTGCAGATGAAGTTGGCCGGTACCAGTTTGACGTTGCAATAAAAAATTCAACGATGTAGTCAAAAAGTAATTCTTAATCAAATTGAAAGAAAAAAGCATGGGTCAATAAACCCATGCTTTTAAAAATTAACCCTCTATTAAAAATTATGGTAGCATCACTTTGTCAATCACATGAATGACTCCATTCGTTGCGTGAACATTCAATAAATCTGTATTTAGATTAGCTTCTTCAATTTTTAACCCACTCAAATCTACAGTGAGCGTCTCATTTGCGAGCAAAGTAGGTAGTTCAGCAGCATCTCTCAAATCTTGAGAAAAAGCCCTAGCAGGCACTACATGATACAACAAAACATTCTCTAAAGTCTCAAGTGGAATGTCTTCGTAACCTGTTACTCCTAAGTCATCATACAATTGAATGAAAGCAGCATCTGTAGGAGCAAATACTGTCAAATCATCATCCATTCCACCATATACAGCGTCTACTAAACCTGCTCTAGATAGGGCACCTACAAGTTGAGTAAATTCTGGCGTAGCTGACTGAGAGAAATCCGTAGCTATGCCAGCTATGGACATTGTTGGCTTCATTAAAACATTGTCAATTACATGGATTACACCATTGGAGGCCTCAAGATCTGTTTCGGTTATTTCCGCATTTCCATTAATCCACACTTTATCATCGGTAGAAATACTCACATAAAATGGAGAACCTTCCAGAGAGGTAACACTTCCACTACTTACAGCAGAAGATGGCACATCAGCATCAACCACGTGATACAATAAAATATCCTTTAAGTCGTCTTCTGAAACGTCATTCACATCCGTAATCCCTGCATCAATAAATGCCTGATTCGTAGGGGCAAAGATTGTAAAAGGACCGTCGGCACTAAGTGCATCTACCAATCCAGCTCTCTGAACTGCTAGCACTAATGTGGTAAATCTGCTATCGCTTATGGCAAGTTCTACAACGTTTTTATCTTCAGGTTCCATAGGCATAGGATCATCATCTGAACAGCTTGTCGCAAAAAGAACAATTGCTGAGAGGAACAGTCCTAAAAATTTTTGAGAATTTTTTAATTTTGAGTGCATAATTTTAAATGGTTTAAGTTTTCTTTGGTTTAATTCATTGATAACCAAACCAATCAAATTAATTTTTGTTTAATTTTTCTTTAATTTAATTAAACACTAAGCTAGTAGGCATTAAATCGTTTCTATTGGAGGCCCAAATCTCAAAACCTGTGGATTTTCGGTCTTTTTACAGCCATCTTTCAAAAGAATGTTGCTAAACTCAATAAAAACTAAATCTCATTAAAAAGCTCTTTGTCTATCAAAAATTTAGGCCTGAAACCTCTTTTCACCTACCTCCACCAGATATTCTTCAGCTACTTCAATGATGTTGATCAATTGTTAAACATATTAAGTGCTATTGGCTAACTTTGCAGGCATGAAACGATTCAAATTCTTAATGACCGTTCTATTGCCAATCGCTATTCAAATTGGATGTAGCCAATCCAATGAAGACTGTGAAATCCCCTCCGGTTACAAGGAAAACATTGCTTCCATAGAAATTCTTAGAATGGAGAATTTATTCTTTGGGCAAATTTCCAAGGATAAAATTATGTCAAACTTAAAATCCTATCCTCAATTTTCAGAAGCTATGTTTGCCAATATGGGCATGGAGAACCAGGACCAACTGGCTGATGAACTACTATTGATCCACCAAGACAGTGGAATGGTGGAACTGTATCAGGAAGTAAAAGCCAATTTTGGGGACATTAGTGACATCAAAAATGATTTGGAGAATGCCTTTGCTGGGATCAAATACCATTACCCCAATTATAAGGTTCCTGCAGTTTATACTTTCGTTAGTGGTTTTGGTAGCGACCTTATCGTCACTAAAGATGTTATAGTGATTGGGCTGGACTACTTCCTACCAAATGATCATAAATTCCAACCTGTAGACTTGCCCTATTACATACTAAAAAGGTACAACAAAGCCCACCTTGTTCCAACCATCGTCACAGCCATTTCTTCACAGTTTAATGAAACAAAGCTTACAGATCGTAGTCTTCTCGCTGAAATGATCTATTACGGAAAATCCTATCACTTTACCAAAACCATACTACCCTGTACTCCAGATGAATTAATTATTGGTTACGAAACGGATGAAATCCTTGGCAGCTATGCCAATGAAGAAATGATTTGGGGTCATTTTATTGAAAATGAATTGTTATTTGAAACCAATCCATTCGAAATCAGAAAGTATACAGGGGAGGCTCCATTTACGGATGTAATCAGTCCAGACGCGCCAGGAAGAATAGGAAGATGGATAGGGTGGAATATCGTAGATGATTACCAATCCAGTAATGAGTTAAGCCTCACAGCGCTGATGAAACAAGAAGATGCACGACTAATATTTAAAAATTCAGGGTACAAGCCCCGGAGACCATAATTTGAAAAATGCTAGGGGTTCATCAGTATATAAAAGCAGAGCTGATTTTAAAGATTACTGTTAATGGGCCAAAAAGGCAAGCAACTTCTGTTGGGCCTCCTTTTTATCAAAATTATTTTCTGCAATTTGCCGAGACTTTTGACCCATCTGATAAAGCAGAGAAGGTTTTTTTTCTAGTTTTTCCAGCTCCTGTATGATAAGTTTGGCCTCTTCTGAATCGTGAAAAAGACCAATATTTTCATTTAGTATAAGTTCATAAATCCAACCCTTGAAGTTCACAACAACTGGTAAACCTATTGCCAACGCATCAAAAAATTTATTAGGACTACTGCTTTCCAATGCCTTTAAAGGGAGAAAAGAAATATAAGCCAGGTCAGCAATTTCCAATTGTTTTTTAACGGCTATTTTATTCGCAAAGGGAATAAAAAACACGTTATTTAATGCCAATTGTAATGTTCTTTCCTTTAAGCTTTCCAAGGCATTACCATCACCCATCAATTTAAAATGCCAGTTTTTACCTAATTTCTTTGCTTCCAAAGCCAGGTCCAAAAATTGATCAAGCCCATTGACTTCGCCTATTGCTCCCGAGTACAAAAAGGTCATTGGCTGCCTGGCAAAATCTCTGGTTTCATGAGTTAAGTCTTTTGGCCTGAAAAAGTCATTGTCAGAAAAATTAGGTATTAACGCTACCCTCTTTTCAGGAAATCGAGATTTAATATAGCTCTGAATTCCAGGAGAAAGTGAGACAATTTTGTCCGCCCTCCGGTAAATTTTAGACTCCACTTTATAAAGTAGTTTTTTGACAATTGGGTTATTTATTTTCAAAACTTGTATTGGAGCTTCAGGCCATAGGTCCCTAACTTCAAAGACAAAAGGGATGTTCCAAGTTTTCTTTGCCCAAACACCTATCCATCCGGTAGTAAGCGGAGTAGAAGAAATGTAAAATAAATCAGGTGATTGCAGCGTTCTGATCAAGCTCTTAGCTTGTTTATAAAAGCGATAAAATGCCAAAATTCTTTCCCATGCAGAGAATTCAGCCCGATAGGGAACCGGAAGGTAATGCACCTTAACATCTCCATCTTCAACTGCTTTGTATGCTTTTTTATTGTGAGCTGTAATTACCTCCACCTTGATGCCTTCCTTAGCAAGTCCTTGAGAGAGATGAAAAGATCTCACCGCTCCTCCTTGATCAGGTCTTAAGTAATATTGATGGATGTAAATGATTCTCATTGGATGTTTTTATTGATCCACTCTGAAAGTAAAAACACATTAAATAATAGTAGGTAATGCGCTTGAATATGATCTTCAGGATTTTTTAATAATGATTGCCATTCCTTGGGCACTAAGCCAGCATATGTATTACCAAAATCTATAATCGCTGAACACATTTTCATTCTAAAACCAGAATGATGTAGAAACCACTCCTTAATAGGAAGACCAAATCCTGATTTTTTTCGCTTTGCAATGTTTTCAAGCCCCTCAGCGATCAAAATTTCTTTTATCCAGGATTTAGGTGTGGTATTAATTAACTGTTTATCACTCATTTCCCTATTCAAAGCCACCAATGGCCAATCCAAATAGGGTGCTCTTCCTTCAATACCATGGGACATACAAGCATTGTCGTGAATTTTCAACAAATCATGTACCAGGTAAAACGATTGGTCATAGCCCAATGCCTTTTTATAATTGCCCCCTGACTTAGGGTAATAGTCTGATAAATCCTTTCCCAAATTTTCAGGAACAGGATTAAGGGCTGCAAAATTAATAAAAGTACGATCAGGATTCTCATGAATACTCGCCAAAAACTTTTTCTGATTTCTGCTAATAAAAGGCATATTTTGAAGAAAATGAGGTAGTCCACGCCACAAATTTGGCCTTTTTAGATAGGTTTTAAAAGCCATATGCCTATTGTAGCCACCAAACAACTCATCAGCACCCACACCGCTGACGAGTACTTTCACCCTTTTCTTGGCTTCCCTGGCGATCACCCATGTCAAATAGCTCGCACTGTCTCCCACAGGCTGATCCAAATGGGAAAGATATTCATCCCATGTTTGCAAAAAAAACGCAGGTCCTATTTTAATTTCCTGATTACCTCCACCATATTTCTTAGTCAAATTGTCAGCAAAAGTAGCGTCACTGTTTGAATCACGATAGGATGATTCAAATCCAATCGTAAATGTCGGCAGTGGAATTCCGGTCTCTTTATACCAAATATGGTACAAAAGCGAACTGTCCGCTCCTCCACTTAGCACCATCCCCACAGGCACTTCTGCGGTAAAATGTTTGAGAACGGCCTCAATAAGGCATTGTTCAAATATTTTTTGATCAGGTGCTGGCCTGTTTGGGCCTGGAGCCGCATTTATGGCGAATTTTGTAACTTCTTTTTTACTTCCATCCAAACCAAAAACAGCTATTTGACCAGGCAATAATTCTTTAACCTTTTTAAAAAATGAGGCGGAAGGCATTGCTGTTCTCAGGTACCAATAAGGCAACACCTGCTGGGAATCAAGGCTTGCTCCAACTTTTCCGGAGCGGACAAGACAAAGTGCTTCAGAGGAACAAATTAATTTGTTTTCATGGTGATGGTAATACAAGGATTTCATCCCTACAGGATCTCTTACCAGAAGGATTTCACTTTTATTAATATTGACAAAGACGAAGGCAAACATCCCTTCCAGGTATTGAATGCCTTCTTTTCCCTTTAAGAGCAACCATTGAAACAATACTTCTCCATCAGAGCGTGTTTTAAAAACCACCCCCTCGCTGATAAGTTGATTTTTCAACTCCTGGAAGTTGTACAAGAAACCATTCCATGACAAAAAAGCACTTCCCTCTTTATTAGAAATAGGCTGATTGGCTTCATCCCTTGAATCCAGGATTTTCAATCGATTGGATGCTAAAAATACGCCATTGCTGACTTTTATAATTCCGCTATGATCTGGCCCTCTATGGGTGCAACTTTCGACCATATTGGCAATGGCCCTCTCATCTGTAGCAGATTTGTCTACCAACAAATGTACTCCACACATTACTTGGTAGGTATTTTATTAACGGCTTGCTCAAATGCGATTTCAGTACGATTTTTTTCATAGTACCGACAAATTTCAGTGATGCTGCATTCATTACATTTAGGCTTCCTGGCCAAACACACGTATCTGCCGTGTAAGATTAACCAATGATGGGCTTTATGGATCACCTCTTTTGGTAGGTGTCGTACAAGATCTTTCTCTACCTCAAATGGGGTTTTGACTTTTTGGGCCACTAGTCCTAGTCTCTTTGAAACCCTAAATACATGGGTATCCACGGCCATATTTGGTTGATTCCATACAACGCTGGTAATGACATTGGCTGTTTTTCTACCAACTCCAGGAAGTTTAATAAGCTCATTGACAGTGTCTGGAACTTCTGAATTAAAATCTTCTACGAGCATTTTACCCAAACCCAAGAGGTGTTTGGTTTTGTTATTTGGATAAGAGACGGTTTTGATATAAGGGAACAATTGATCAAAATCACTTGCCGCCAAATGCTCAGGGCTAGGGAAGTCTCTGAAAAGTGGTGGAGTTACGATATTTATGCGTTTATCAGTGCATTGGGCGCTCAATACTACTGCCACCAACAATTGAAATGTAGATTCAAATTTCAGTTCAGTCTCAGCAACAGGCATATTCTCTGAAAAATGCTCTACAAATGCCTTATAACGCTCTTTTTTTAACATGACAAATTTTACTTTAATACCCAAATTCCCTAATCGGGGATACAATTCTTATTCATTGGCTAAGGTCTTTATTTTTTTAGTATTGACAATACTAAACTTGATACAAATATTCCTTTTCATTTGAATAGGGATAAAGCAAAAAAAATCCTGTCGTTATGATGAAACGACAGGAAACATACTGTTGTTGGTGTTATACTTTTTCCAGTCCTTTGGACCGTGCCTTCTTCTTAATGGCGTTAATAATGCTATCAGAAGGTTCAATTAGGACAATGTCCAATTTTTCAATTGTGCTTAGCAAATTGATGTACTCTTGCATTAGCTGTTGGTCATCTTGCAAGAGTTGCACCAATTGATCATTCTCCTCTTCCTCCATTTCCTGATAAATATACCTTATCAGGTCATTTGTCGTAAAAGATTTGGTCATAGGCAATATTTATTTGTTTGAGTTTCTTTCGTAAATTGATAAGGGCATAACGCATTCTTCCCAAGGCGGTATTTATGCTGACTCCAGTCTGCTCTGCAATTTCCTGGAAACTTAAATCCATGTAATGCCTCATGATCAAAACTTGTTTTTGACTCTCAGGCAATTCCTCAATCAACTGCCTAACTAAAGCATACGTCTCCTCCTTTACCTTCACATCCTCTACATTCTGTTCGGCAAAATGTAAAGTATTAAAAACATTTGACCCGTCTTCCATCACCACCATTGGATAGCGTTTCATTTTTCTAAAATAATCAATAGCTAAATTGTGTGCTATCCGCATTAACCAAGGCTGGAATTTACCTTCTTCATTATAGCGATCAGAGTTGAGTGTTTGTACGACCTTTACAAATACGTCTTGCAACAGATCCTCAGCTACACCCTGCTCCTTTACTATCATCAAAATTGTAGTATAGACTTTGGTCTTGTATTTATCAACCAGCCTTTCAAAAGCTATCTCACTACCATTCCTATATTGTGAAATTAATTCACTGTCTTTAGGTCCTACCCTTATACTCATAAAACAGATATTTAAATAACGTAGAGTTTTATCCCATATTGTAGATTTTGCAGCCAATGATTGATAACTTCATTCTCAAATGTATAGAAACAGACCAGAATTCACAATTTTTTTGTACTTTTTTATAATAAATAGCATCATAAAAAATAGAAGACAGAAGATTATTCCTTTTGTTAAAAAAAGCACCAAACAGTCTACTGCAATTTTATGCGATTTCTCAGAATGTAACAATTAAAGTACCAAAATTATACAAAATGAAATTTATTGGTTTTCAGTTGGCGTACTTTTTCCGAATCCTTTTGCTAAAATGCTATAAATGGTCCCTGAAACACCAAGGAAACCAGTAATATAAGCAGAGGTTTCATTTAGAATATTAGGGTCATAAAAACTGATCAATGCAATGCAAATTAAAACAAAACTAAAGACCGCTGCTTGAATCATTCTTGCATTTCCGGACTTGCTTTCATCTTGCTTAAATCGGGCAACTTCTTCATCACTTATATAAACGCAAACAAAGTTCCTAAAACTATCTGAAAACAAAACCAAACTGTCCATTGCAGGATTCATCTTTACCAAGCCTTTTTGGATTAAGGCTGTCATTGTTTCTTTATTGAAAAAATTAATGAAGCCTTCCTTGGCATAGTTATATACCATTTTCTTTTCTTTTAGGCTTAATTCTGCCCAGATGTTCATATAGTAAGCTTTGTTATAGCGCTGTATAGACAGTACACATTTCTCGTATCTCTCTTGGGACAAGGGCATGTCGAGCTTGTCTCTTGATATTTCCTCGGTAATAAGGGACGCGATGGCTTTTCCATTGGGCCCATATTCAATTTCACCCGCTAGACAATGTGTTTTTTCATCATTAAACAGTTGACTCTTCATTTTTAAGTCAAAATTAATTTTAGCTTGTTCATCGGTGAATGTTGATCCATCACTAAAATAAGGAAGGGTAATTTTCTGGTTTTCGAAGTCTATGGGTACATATTGAAAAAGGTATTCTGAGAAGATCTCGGTTATCAACAGCCTAGATTGTTTGGACATATTGCTGGGTAAAATCTCTTGAAGCGGTCTTCCTGAGGTTACAAATAACTTTAAGTTTTCCCTGCTGTATTTTTTTTGAAAAGCCACCATGGTATTCAAGAGCATTTCCACATCACTTAGACAGTGAAAATTCTCAAGGATCACTCCTTTGTGTGTTGGGTTCAATTCCGGCATATCCAAATCATCGCCGCTAAATAACCTTACCATCAGCACCTCTTTTGATTCAAATCCAAACTGCATTAATATCCAATCCTTGGACTTTGACGCGTCTATGCCTATAACGAAACTGTTTTTTTGCTTTTCAGTATCTTTGGGCAGTAGTCCAAAAGCATTTGTAAAATGATAATCGATTAAGTAAATTTTATTGCCCAAAATCATGATCATTTTAAATAGCCAAATGAGTATCACCAACAGAACCAATAAAAAAAACAAATTGGATCGGATGGTATCCCAAAGCCCGATCCCCTTACTGAGTTTACCAAAGGTTATACCCGGCGTGGTGTTGAAGGCTTCAATTAATGCTTGCTGAGGAGCTGCTATAAAATTTGTAATCAATTCATCATCTTGATTTGAAAATCTGCCAAAATTATTCCTTCTGAATTCTTCATGGATTTTTATCAAACTCATGTATTCCTCTGGCAATGATTTAACATGCTTTTTATTTTCTATATCACCTTTGCTTACATATTCCCAAATGATTTTCTCCTGATTAAAGATTTGTCGGTGAATGAAATAACCTGGTAAAAACCCAACAATCATCAACCACAATAGAAGGTTAATAGCGAATACGCGTTTATCTACTGCCGATCCTGTTAACCTGGTCCAAAAATCAGTAAATCTTCGATGCATTTTAAATAGCACCTCTGTTTTGTTCCATTTGCTAAAGCGAACGGTCGGGAATTTTTGGGTATGGTAAAGGTAAAAACACAAAACTTGCATGCCGGCTATTACCAACAAAATGAAAATGGTAAATACAAAATAAGTCGTTCCACTATGGCTTAAAAAAGAAAGGTAACCTAGTAGAAAGGCCATAATAATCCACAAGAGGACCACCATTACTAAAAATGCATTGATGTTTTTCTTCGCCTTATCCTTACCAACTGTCGCCAAAAGTAGAAAATTACAAGTTCCTGATTGTATTGCAAAAAGGGAAGACCATAGGAATATTTTGAATATGCTTAAGGGTAAAAACAGGTAAATTATAAGAAAGAGAAATATATCAATCAAGAGAATACTATTGAGCCATAAAAATCTTAGCCTTTTTCTTGGTGAGGGGCTATACCAGGCAAAGGAAAAGTCTTCAAAGGCAAGGTAAATACTTGATTTACGCGTTACCAGTGTCAACAATCCCAGTAAGGCCAAAATCATTAAATAGGGACCAAAAACAGCAATCCCCTCGAGGGAAGCCAGGGAATGCAAGGCATGTTGCAAGTTTGTATCTTCCAAATAAAGCACCCAGTTTTCTGAGACAAACGAATCAGAGGAAATGGGGCTTAATAAGGCCTGGTACTCGTGACCATTGACATAAATGGGGGTTTTCCAGACCTTATCATCACCTGCCTTTTTATTATTGGCAATTAAAGTTCGGATTTCTTGCCATTTTTCCTCTCCGATACCCTGATTCAGGTTATCAATGGGAATGTTTACTTTTTCACTGATTAGCAAAACTTTTCCATCAGGTTTAAAGACGAAAAATCTATGGTGCTTGCTAATTTTAGGAACGAGCGAATCCAAATGAAAAGTCAAAGCATAACCCTGTTCACCTTCTTTTTTGCTAATTACGCCTTCAAGTTCTCCCGTAGACTTTGAGGAATGTGCACTGATAAAATAACCTTGGTCTGGATCTAAATTTCGAAGTTCTCTAACATAATCTCTGTTTTCGATGGAAACAAAGGGGAAATTCCCAAAATCAATAGGGCCTTCAAAAAAAGACATTTGTGGAATCAACATCTTTAGAATATTGCCCTCTAAATCAAACTCTAAAAATTCATTTACATCTTGCTCTTCGGAATGTGCATCCTCTGGCTGATTGGTATGAATTTGACCAGCCTCAATTTCTTCTTTAAAAATTTCAAGTCCCTCAATTAGCTGTTGAATTTCAGAATTGAAGGCATATTTTACGTTTTGGAGGTTATTTTCAGAGGTGCGTTCATTGTCGTAGTTCTGAAATAGGGAAAAGAAAAAGAAGCCTAAAATCACCATCACCAAGATAAGAGACAGTCCTAAGCCCATCACTCTTTTCTTGGTCAGAACATCACCATCTCCAAGATTAAAAATACTGATGACTGGAATAGAGACAAAAACCAAAATCAAAAGCGTCAGAAAAGCACTCAGCACTTTGAAATTAATTTTAAGTGCCACACTTTCAAAGCCTGCCTTATCTTTGGCCCCGAGTAAATAAAAAACTTGATTTCCAATCACTGCAGGGGATAGAAAACCTTTGTATTGCTTTCCCGCCACTTTTAGGTCTAACTCTCTTTCTCCCACGGTTTGCTCGTGGCTCAAAGAATCTACATTCACTACGGGTAGCCCTGCAAGGTCTCTTGGGTAAATGGCCGTTCCGGTTTGATCCAAAATAAAAAGCTTGTCGAAAAACAAACTTTGGACATTGCCTACCATTAAATCGTTTACCGAAACCGTATGGTCTATTTCAAAAGCTCTTCCGGACAGGGTATCTTGAGCAAGGGCCTTACCTAGTTCTTTATTGATTTTAATTCTTAGGGAATCATAGTTTAAAATAGGCTTATCACCGTCTTTAGTTTTATCATTAAGAGAAAATCTGAAACCTTTGACATAAATAAGATAAGAAGTGTCTCTTTGGATAAGTGATATACCATCCTCAGCAAACAGCTGGGGTTCTGGGCTGAAGTCATCTTTAAAGTTTTGAATCCTTTCAATGCCAAATTTTGGATTTCTATCAATCATGTTTACCATACGAGAAGCGGCATCCTCCTCGTCTATCATTCCCCAATTATAAAAATTCCTTTTAAAATACCCCTCCAATTGGACATGGTAATTATAAAAAGAATCCAGAAAATTGTGTTTGGCTAGAAATATAGCTTTTATCCCCTGAGATTCAAGCTGACTTTGGTTGGTTTTGGAATGCTGATAAAGATAGGCACCAATTAACAGCATGATACCAAAAATGAAAATCCAAATGCGTAGGTCCCTGAATTTCATTAGGAAAGTAGTTGTTAAATTAATTATAAAATATAAACCAATTTAACAACTACTAGGCAAAAGTAAAAATTTTATTCTGTTTAAAACAAAAATTAACACGTCAAATTTTACACAAGATGGTTTTATCTGACGCAATATTTTGATTAACTAATTACCTGAGAAATATTGTCAATCATCAGATGCCGCTTCTTTTTTTATCATCCAGGATGGAGCAGTAGCAAACCACAAAATCGTACCCAAAAACATCAGTAGCTTGCAGGTGGATGGGTCAATATGTTCTCCAAACACTAAAATGGCAGGTATAATACTTAAACCTAATCCTATAAACGATATAATTTTCAATATTAGTTTCATTTCCTTTGATTCATTTTACTTGCCAAAACATATACTACTACAGCTACAAACCAGCCTGGAAGCCCTAAAAAGAAGATTTCCACTCCAAATATCAAGTTTAACAGTAAACAAAAACTCAAGGTAATTATCCAAGTAGAAGCTACTGCCCAATTAAGTTTTACTCCCTTAAACTCAGCATAGTTTGATTTTAGTCCCAACTTCTCCAGTAAGTAGACATCAATAAAAATCACCGCTCCAACAGGCATTAAGATCAGCCCATACAAGGCTACGAACTCTAGTAATCGCATCACTAAAGCAGGGAAACAAGCAGCTATTGTAGTGAATAAACCTACAAATAGGGTTACTTTCCATGTTTTCCACTTTGGATTGATTGACTGTATGGCCAGGCCAGCTCTATAAAGTGTCGGATTGGCGGTAGTCCAGCCAGCAATCACTACACAAATTGCTCCCGCAGCACCCACTGCGCTATAGGCAATAGGACCAGGTGCAAAAGTGAGGCTACCTTTAGATTCGATAAGAAATAAAGAATATAAGATCCCAGAAGCTATCCAGGCAATAAAGTGGCCTAAGAATACACCTGTTGCGGAAGAAAATCCTTGTTCCCACTTCTTGGCATACCTCAGCAATGACAAATCAGCCATCCCTATGTGCATGGCCATATTGCAAAACCAAGCAAAAAACATGATGTGCCAAAACCCGAACTTACTTTGTCCATCCAAAGGAACACCTGTCCATATTGTACTTTCTGCAACTGACCAAAAGGACCCAACTTCGTTCACTCCCAGCCTAGGTAGGACCGCCAATGCAGCAGCTATAAATATCATGATCATCCAAGGAGCTGCTACCATCGCAAATTTGGAAACCTGGTCAAAGCCTAGCATAGCGATCAATGTGGTAATCGCGCCTACCACAAAAACGGTAATTACCCAGCCCATGCTATTGGGATAAACATCCGTCAACTGTGGCATGGCCATATCAAAGGGAATGCCTACCGCTGTAGCAGCCACGGCAATCATCGAACCTGCCAGAAAACAAAACAGTCCTGCATTGACGAGGTTATATATAAAGGTGAACTTCTTACCAGCAATTTTTTCCAATAAGTAATAAAGCGTTACCCTTGTTTTGACAGCGATTTTTGCCGTCAGAAAAGCCCAACTTAAAACTGCCAAAATATTCCCTATCAGAAGCCCCGTCACCAAATCAATTGCGCTGGCCCCGTGGGCAACAAACAATGGCCCAATTACAAATTCAGTACCTGCTGTATGCTCACCTGCATAGGTTCCTAAAAAACTTCTCCAACCTTTCAGTTTATTAATTGGAATGGGTTGTTGTTCATACTCATTGACCGCATTGAGGCGATCTACCAAACTTTTGCTTTTTTCCATAGAAATAGGTAATCAAAATAACCTCCTTTGAATTTCAGTTCAATGGGGGTTGAAATACTACTTAATGTTAATTTTATTGAGGTATAAAGAAAACAGGACTACGCAATCAGTTTCAAATCATACTGATCAAATAGACCCTCTATTGATGAATTTGAAAACATTTTTGACCGACTCTTTTTTGTTCTTTTTGATCATATATGCTGCAGTCTCTCCCATTAATTTGAAATCTGTAGAGATTACAGTAATGCCTAAGAGTTCTTTTAGAGGGGTGTCATTGTAGGAAATAATCCCGATCTCCTTCCCTGGTTTATAATCCTGTTCTCTAACTTGTTTCACCAAATTAACCAAGTCATTTTCTTCAATCACGATAAAAGCATCCTTGGGACGTAGCTCCATTTCCGGGTAAACTTGATCTAATATTTCGTGGTCAAAATCGAAATCATTGCAGAATTGCTGAAAGCCTTTCAAAATTTCTTTGGGATAAGGGTAGAGAATATCAGTAGGATACACCAGCATTAATTTGTCGTATTGCTGAAGCTGGAAGATGCCTTCAATCAATGCATTGTAAATGTCTTCTTTGAAGTCCTGAAAAATAGACGCTACTTTTTCCCCTAATTCGGGAATCTGATTGTCCATTATTATTAATTTATCAGAGGGGATTTCTTTTACGCATTCCATTACTTCCTCATCGAAATTATAATGCCCATTTTCTCCATCCTTAAAATGAGGCATAAGGACGTAATAGTCATAAGCACCTATGTTCTCCGTGAGAATATTTTTAAGCAATTTCGGATCGCAATGGTAAATATTAAGGTCTACATGGGCATCAGTACCCAGACTATCAATAAAAGAGTTGTATGTTTTTAACTTGTAGTTGCTCAGCTTATTTAAAAGGTACAATACCCTCACCTTAGAGGTGGAAATATTCTTGGCTACATAATATCCTTTACCTTTTACTGAGAGAATGATTTTTTTTGCCTTCAACTGATTATAGGCTTTCTCTACAGTATCCCTCGACAAATAATGTTCTTCACTGATTTCATTTATTGAAGGTATTTTATCACCTACTAATAGTGAACTATTTTCGATATCTTCAATAATAGAATTGACTATTTGCTGGTATTTGGGAATTCTGGAATTTTCATCGAGACGAATCAGTGGTTTCACTTCAATCATGGGTCAGGTTATTATGGCATTTAATACAAATCCGCAAAGGAGTTGCTCATTAAATTTAATAAATAAAGTTAAATACTTTCATTTTCAGATAATAATTTAATTAAAACATGTTATTAATCATGTACTTCAATTTTGACTGGCCCAGCCAAGCCAGAAGGCATAACTTCCCAGTCTGACGCATCGAACGCCTTATAGTCGATATTCACAAAATTAATTTCATGATAATTTCTCCAGGGAATTTCATTTTTATCCATGTATCTAACACGATTGGCCATTAGGTTTGCGACTTCCACCTGGAGGGTGTTTTCGCCTTTTACTACAAAATCACTTATATCCAATCTGAAGGGAATACTAAAAACATACCCTACTTCATTGTCATTTATCCAAACTTTAGCACTCTCCAACACCTTACCAAGGTTCAACACGTATTTGGCTTTATCATCAAAGCTGTTGAGTTTAAATGAATTTTCATACAAGGCCTGTCCAGAGAAATCTTCTATATTTTCTCCTTTTAGGGAAGTCCAAGGTTGCAGATTTTCCAAAACCTGCCCTGAAGGAAGTGCTGGTCCGCCATTGGTAAAGGTCAATTCCCAAGGTTTGCTTACTTCAATAATCTCTGGATCAGCTATTTCATACTTCCAAGGGATTAAACCTTGTGGCAAATTATTCAAAACATGAACAATGATGGTCTGTCCTGGCAATAGGGACAGGGCAACTTTTATATTTCCATCACCAGGATTTACTTTTGCAGCGCCAATTGTTCCCTGCTCTGGATCCATCAAAATTGCGGCTTTACCAGCTGACTCAAATGTAACCATTTCACTAATTTTCTTAGCGGTATGATTGACCAGGTAATAGTACTTTTGCTCTCCCACGCTTCTCCTAATATACTTTAACCCTAAGTCTGTGAGTTTTTCTCTTTCAACTCCAAAGGACTTTAAGACTGAAAGCAATTCATTCGATACCACTATTTTTCCTTTTCCAAAGTCAGCACCGCTTCCTTGTGTGTCAGGCTTTAGTTGTATGCTATTCCATAAACTATCCAAAGTAAACTTCCTCTCAGCATAATTTTTAAAACCAGGGACATCAATAGGTTTATCCTGAAAAACCACATGAGCACCCTCATTGGCCAAGGCCATCAACTGCTTAAGTGTGGCGACAGGCATGTATGCCGTTTTAGGGATCACTATCGCAGCAGACCTGAATTTACCATCAGCTGCAGTAAGTACATGGTCCTGTACTTTCAAAGTATTCAGCAGCGAATCTGAGATAAAGTCCAGTCCATATCCTATTTCCATTAGGTTTTTCGAGGCCTTGTAAAAGGGAGTAGGATGTAACCATTCATCAATTCCATGAACTGTAAGCGTCTTTCCTAAACCTTCAGGGTCGGCCCATACATCATATACGGGCCAATATACCAGTAATTCATTGTCTGGCATTCCTGATTGCAAAATAGACTGTACCCTTTGCACATAACCGTTGAATCCTTGAAGGTGAGGCCATAGGCTATTGTGCGTATTTAAATTCAGAGAGGCATAAAAAAGCCAACCGGGAAAAGCTACTTCCTGAGGTGAATAGGTGATTCCATGGTAAAACATGTGATTTATACCTGCAAGAAATGCTTGTTCCAACTCAGGTTTGGCTTGTGAAAAGGAGGACTTGAAATGTTCTCCCAGCCAGGTAAAAGTTTCAGTAGAAGCCAAATTATTTCCTGTAAGGTGCGCTGCTGAAGAAGCAAACTTTAGCATAATGGGGTCAGGATCCACATTCCTTATATCTGAACTATCTCTACGAATTCCTGGTATGGGGAAATGGCTGGAACCAAAAGTTTCCCCTTCAGGTATGGAAACTGCCGCATAAAGATCGAGTAAATTCCCTGGAGAACCATGTGCCTGATTCTTAGTAAGATTTTGATGTCCTTTTGCCCAGGAGGACCATTGATGTGTGAAATTTTCTAGCAGCATATCACTAATGGTTTCCCTGTAATCAGATTTCAAACGGCGTCCTTCTTCACCTGGGTTTTCAGCAGTAAGCTTATCCAAGTGATTCCTAAGGTCATAACCTCTTTTGGATTGAAAGTAATTAAAAAAATCACCTGTAAAATCAGCGCCATACACTTCAAAACTATCGTTATAAAAAGCCCTGACTCCAGGAAAATCGCCGGTAAAAGCACTATCAAAATGGCTGAGGTACTTTTTAACTGCAATTTCAGAAAAGTGATCTAGGGTAAACCCTTGTCCACCCGGTGCAGCCCTTTTTACTTTTTGTCCAGTCTGTATTTCGAAAACGGCAATTAGAGTCCAGTCCCCATCTCCATTCCAATTTAAACCACCATCAGCAGCAACCATGTCCGTTAGGTTTATTGGAGATTCAGCCTCCTTATAGGCCATTAATGTATGTAGATAATGGGCTTTACCTGAGGCATTCTTCTCTTCTATCAGAATAGGGCGGTCCAGTCCTTTTTCCTGGGAATAACTGTAATGCTGTATACGCATTTTTTTAGCAGCCATTTCAGGAGTGACCATTTCGCCTCCAAAAGGCCAGCCAGTACCTTGCGTCAAATCTATTTGCATGTTTAGGCTATCAGCAATGCTTATGCTGTGCTGTAGCATGGCTGTCCATTGTGGAGAAAGGTAATCCAAAAAAGCATGTTCAAACCCTTTTGCTCCATAAATAGGTGCTATTTCCAAGCCACCGATTCCAGCTGTCTTGTATTCATGCATTAAATAGCTAAGGTTTCCCTTATCCACTGCACTCCCCATCCACCACCATCTTGCCCAAGGTCTGGATTCCGCTGTTGGTTCAGGCCATTGCCCAATGAGCTGCTTAACCTCTGCTGAGGGTTTATTATTGCAACCAGTTAGGAAGGCCAATAGCAAAAAAGCCATGGCTACCAGCAGGCTACTTAAGACGCTTTCATTTCTGACGAGCATTGATTTATTTTTTTAAGAAAGATTTCACAAACTAAATACCTTCTCCAGGCGAGTAACCTTTGGAGATTGGTCCGGATTTGTTTCCATTATATCTTCCATATAGGCCCACCACTTTTTCATTATAGAAAGTTCAGCAAGGCTTTTGGTTTTGTTTGTTTCTGTCAGATTCTGAAAAGCGAAAAGAACTCCACTTTGCCTATCTAGAAAAATATGGTATTCCGTAACACCTGCATCTTTTAGTAATTCCCTTAACTCTGGCCAGATTTCGTTGTGCCTTTTTTCGTATTCTTTTTCATTCCCAGGCAATAATTTCATTGTAAAAGCTACAGAGATCATGGATGATTTTTTATAAAATTTTTATTTTTATTATCAATTGTGTCCTTTATTTTTCGTGATTTATCACTAAAGATTTTTAAAATAATAAGTGTTTTCGTCTTCAAAATGGTGGCCCTATTATATAGCAACCCTTACTTAGCCCTCTAGTTACATACTGTTATTCAACACATTGCAACTTATAAATGAGATTTGAATCTCAAAGTAAGCAAAACAATTGAATTAACTTCCCTGTACTATCAGGGTGATGGTTGGATATTTTTTAATTTTAATCAATAAAGATTAACTTTATGCCCTTAAATATAAAGTATGAAAATCGAAGAAAATGCCATTGTAGGGTTGACCTACGAATTAAAAGTGACCAATGAAGCGGCCGACTCATTGCCTTTTAGTGTAGAAGTCAGAGACCAAGATGACCCTTTCTATTTCCTATACGGTGATAGTGGACTGCCTAAAACTTTTGAAGAAAAGCTTGAAAACAAAGTAAAAGGGGATAATTTTAATTTTACGCTAACGGTAGAAGAAGCTTATGGTAAACCAGACGATGATTTAATCGTATCTGTACCAAAGGCACAGTTTAATAAAGAACAAGGTTTTGAGGAAGAGATGCTTCAAGAAGGGAATTTCCTTCCGTTGATCGATGAAGATGGTTATCCAATGCAGGCGAAAGTGGTAAAGGACCTTGGAGAGGAAGTTCTTTTGGATTTCAATCACCCACTTACAGGCATGAACCTACATTTTGATGGTGAGGTATTTGCTATCAGGGAAGCTACTGAACAGGAAAAAGAGGAGGGTTTCAAAGTGACCTAAATTTTGAAGCGCTAGATGTCTTCCAGGAGCAAAATTTTATCTTCCTCCCAACTCATATAAATGGAGGCTCCTTCGGAGACATCTCTTTCTAGACGAGTAATCTGCCAAGGAAGTGATTTGCCAGGAACCTTCACAGTAAGGAGGTCAAATTCCGGAAAATAACGATTCAATAATACCTTCCCTTTTAACTTTCCCTTTTCGGTGGAGTTTACTATAGATGAAGGCCTTAAGTATTGATTTGGTTTACCGGGAATTTGATTTAGGGGACCGAAAAAACCAGCTACATAAGCGGTTTCGGGATTTTTGTATATGTCCTTCACCTTTCCTTGGCGCAATAGCTTTCCCTCAGAAAGTACGCATAAATTCTCTGTAAGTAAAAGCGCATCCTGTATGTCATGGGTTACCATGATCACGGTTATCTCCAAAGATTTAAAAATGAGGTTTAACTCATCCAAGAGGCCTCTTTTTTGCAGACTATCCAATGAGCTAAAAGGTTCGTCCAAAAGTAAAACTTCAGGTTCAAGGCTAAGTGCCCTCGCAATGGCTACTTTCTGTTGTTGGCCACCTGAAAGCTGCCTGGGGTAGTTGTCTCTCTTGTCGGCTAAGCCAAAAACCTGCAACAAAGTTTCAAGTCTCTCGGCGGCATAATCTTTGTCGTATTGAAGCAAGGGCCTACTGATATTTTCAGCGACGGTAGACAGTGGGAACAAACCATTGTCTTGTTTCACAAGTTGCAACTCATCATAGCCTGCAACTAATTTTTGCTCAGGATTAAGGATTTTCTCGCCTTCTAAATAGACAACACCATCATCCTGAACTTCCATGCCGGCGATCAGCTTTAACAGCGTGCTTTTGCCACTTCCACTGGCGCCAATAATGGACCAACGTTCGGCTTTGGCAATATCCAATGACAATGCGTCAAGGGCTTTCAGTTCACCATTGTAAGTTTTGGTTAACCCCTCGATTTTCAGATAACTCATCCGTTGATTTCTTCTTTCAATTTTTTAGGTAGGCTTGAATAAACCAATGAATAGGAATGGTCTACCAATTCCAGCATCAAAGGCGAAGGCACCCTCCCATCACAAGAAACGGTGTTCCAGTGCTTTTTATTCATGTGATAGCCAGGGCGAATTCCATCATGTTTTTCCCTCAATAGGACGGCTTGCTCAGGATCGCATTTTAAATTGACACTTTCGAATTTGTCAATGTCCAAAATTGCGAAAATTTTATTCCCTATTCTGAAGCAAAGTGTATTATGGTCAAAGGGAGTATCTTCTGTTACTCCTGGTTTGCTCAAACAATACTCCCTAAAGGTTTCAATATTCATCAGGCCAACCTTTTGATGATCCAATAGATCAAGGCGGCAAGGAAAACCAAAATCGAGATCTTATTAATGCCATGCATCATTCTAAGATTGAAATTGGTCTTCTGATTAGGGTCAGGTTTTTTAAATACCCTTATAAAGTATCCCCCAACTTCTCCCAACTGAAAAAACTCTTTTAATTTACTAGCCATATTCACTTAATTCAGATTTTCTTGAAGAGATTATTCATGGTCTGCGGTTTCCGGTTCTATCCACTGTCCATCTTCTTTGATAATGTCTATTAATTCGTCAACAGCATTTTCAGAAGGAACAGCCCTTTTCATCACTTCTTTTCCCTTGTAAAGCGTGATTTTACCTTTCCCAGATCCCACATATCCATAATCTGCGTCTGCCATTTCACCTGGACCATTTACAATACAGCCCATAATTCCTATTTTAACTCCTTTGAGATGATCCGTTCTTTTCCTAATCAAGGCGGTAGTTTCCTGAAGATCAAATAGCGTTCTACCACAAGAAGGACAAGAAATATACTCCGTTTTGGACATCCTGGTCCTTGCTGCCTGTAGGACACCAAAGCTAACCGAGTTATGCAACTTTACCTGCTCCAACATTTCAGCCTTGCCTTCCAGTTTAAGTTTGTCTAAACCTATAAGTATGCCATCCCCAAGACCATCTATCAACAATCCTCCTACGTCAGTTCCTGAAAATAACATTGTTTTTTCTGCATCCCCATCCTTATAACTTACCATTGGCACTACAGGTAAATTTATTTTCGCATCAATAAGTGAAACGATAGCCCTTCTTATCGCCTGCATTTGATGTCCACTGTTTGAAAACAAAAGAAGCACCATTGGTAGTTCATTGTTCAAATATGGAATCGCCTCTTCTATGGTGTCTGATGAAACAAGGATAAAATTGAGCGCTGCATGCAAGGGTAATTTTTTTTGCAAATGTCCCAAACTTAAAGCTGGAAGCTTGTTCTTTTTATCTTCTTGTTGTTCCCAGGTTTCATAGGTCAAGATTTCCTTTAGGCCATTTGGAAGCATAAATGGCACGGGATTACTTCCCGAGTATACATAATCACATCCCTGGTCATTCATTTTCCACTTGTCTAATTCTGGAAGGTAAAAATGACCTGTACATTTGAGGTCTTTTGGTTGGGACAGGTTTATGGTGGAAACATCTGTTATGACCCTGGGTACATTACTTCCTCCAAAGTTGGCTACTTCCACCGCTACCCTTTTATTGTAGCCGAAAGGATCAATTGGATAATTAACGATAGGCTTAATACCGGATGCTACAGATCTTGTTGCATATCTGTTAATGAGTGTTTTTACTACCGGTGATTCGAACTCAGGATCCTCTGTAAGGGAAACCCTAACCGTATCTCCTAGGCCATCTTCCAGTAAAGCCCCAATTCCAACAGCGGACTTAACCCTGCCATCTTCCCCATCCCCAGCCTCTGTTACTCCCAAATGGAGGGGATAAGGCTTGAAGCCTCCCTCATCTAATTTATTCACCAAAAGGCGATAGGCCTGAACCATTACCTGGGTATTGGATGATTTCATGGAAATCACAATATCGTGGTAGTTTTCGTCTTCGCAAATCCTTAAAAACTCTAGTGCGGATTCGACCATCCCTAGCGGAGTATCACCATATCTGCTCATAATCCTGTCAGACAATGAACCATGATTCGTACCAATCCTCATGGCCGTTCCATTGGCTTTACAGATGTTTACTAAAGGAAGAAAGCGTTCTCTTATTCTTTCGAGTTCAGCCTGATAGGATGAATCGGTATATTCTAAAACTTCAAATTTCTTTTTATCTGCATAATTCCCTGGATTTACCCGAACCTTTTCCACAATCCGGGCAGCTACTTCGGCAGCATTCGGTGTAAAGTGAATATCGGCTACCAGAGGAGTATTGTATCCTCTTTCCCTAAGACCATCTTTGATTGCCTGTAGGTTTTCTGCTTCTTTGATACTTGGGGCTGTAATCCTCACCAATTCACAGCCACTATCAATCATGCGAATGCATTGTGCTATAGAGCCATGGGTATCCATAGTATCCACGGTAGTCATGGATTGAACGACAATAGGGTTGTCGCCACCAATAATTATGTCTCCAATCCTCACAGGGATGGTTTTCCTCCTGGAGTAATTCGTAAGACTATTGCAGTACTGCTGATTATCTGTGACTGTTTTCAATTCCATAATTATATATCACCTAATTGAGGTCGGATTACTATCTCTTCAACAACAGAACGGGGTGAAAGGTTATAAGCAGACCAAACAGATGCCGCAACATCAGCTACATCAATGAACCTACTCTCTGGTAAATCAACGCCTTCCCAACTCGCTGTATAGGTAGCACCTGGCAAAACAGATGTCACCTTTACTCCATGGGGTATCATCTCTTGCCGAAGACATTTGGTGAATCCCAGCATGGCCCACTTTGAGACGGCATAACTTCCACCATTGGCATAGGCAGTAAATCCTGCAATACTTCCTATAGTAAAAATATGTCCGTTTTTCCTATTCATGAAATCCTCAGTAAAAGCCTTTGTTAAATAATAAGTACTGAAAAGATTTGTATGCATGGTCTTTTCAAAATTTTCTTCTAACTCTGAATGTAGACTGCCCGGAATAAAAATACCAGTATTATTTACTAAAACATCAGGCACTGCTATTTTTTTTACAAATGCTGCAAATCCTTTTGTTTCCTCCTTTATAGATAAGTCTGCTTTCTTTATGTATACTTTCACCGCAGAAAAATTTTCCTCTATCTCATTTTTCAATGCTTCTAACTCTTCTTCATTCCTGCTACAGGTAAATATATCAAAACCTTTGGCGGCAAATTCAAGAATAATGGCTTTACCAATACCCTTAGTACCACCGGTAACCAAAATACTTTTCGACATTAGTTTGTGCTTTAATAATTAGTACAACAACAAAAATAATTGTTGCAAATCTACAATTTTTCAGTGGGTATGCCTAATCAAAATAGGGCTGAAACCTGCATACGTCCCGTATGTACCAATTGGTCCAGCCCTTCAGAGTTTCTACCCTCATATACAAGGTTTAACTGTAATCCTTCCCCTATTTTTTGCAGCCAACCCAAGCTCCAGCTGGTATTGTTTCCGGGAGTAAGCGCTTGAAGCATTTCATATCCAGTAGGAGAATTTACCGTGCCATTGTAATCTATAAAAGTATACTTCACCTGGGCATTCACCGTCGTTTTTATGGCTTTTGCCAATCTAAAACTTAGTGCACCTTCATGTAATTGAGCCTTTTCATCCATTTCAATATTGGTTAAATTCTCTTTTTTAGTCATCCTGTATTGAAGGGTTGTTCTGAATACGGGGCTTGGTTGAAGACTTATTTCCGGGCCTAAGGTATATTGCTCAATATTGTAATTCCTGTTGTCCAGGAAATCAGACGAAGCTTTCCTTTGGCCCTTATTTGCATAAAACAGTAGGTTCCACTTGGTTTCAATATTGAAACGTGCATTATAACGCCAGTCGTCCTGTGAAAGCTCCTCAAATCCCCCTGTCAGCAATTGCTTCTGGTGACTGTTAAAAAAGGACAGATCCATGCCAAACTTAGGAGAAGCCCGATTAAAAAAGAAAGAAGAACGAAAGGATTGCCGCAAGGAAAGCAAAGAAGTGTCTGCTATGCCGGCCTGAAAGGGACTTATCCGCTGCACAAAATCACGTGAAGTAATTTTCTTTTCCACATTTAAATTTGTGTTACTTGAAAATCTTGACAACACCTTCTTCACCCCTTCATTGCTCTTCCATTTGGAGGGAAACTTTGCACTAAGGCGGTAATTAAACAATGTTGTGTACGCCTGAAGATACTCGTCGGTTGGAACAAATACTTTTATGAAACTCTTTTCCTCTGGGTTAATCGCCAGGTAAAATTCATTCAACTGCTGTACGCCATCTTCGTTATCATCTCTCCAGGTATGTGTCCCTTCACCTGTTGGAACGGGTAAAAAGACGAATTCACGTCTTAATTCTCTCCCATTCCCCAATGCATAGGTAAATTCATTGGACAAGTTATTCTCAAATAAAGCACTTCTATAGTCCAATTTCCCCATGACAGTGGTCTCTTCTGGAAGATCTCTGGTCAAAAAAGTCAACTTCCTATAAGTGAAGGACCCATTTAAAGTATGTGCACCAAAGGTTCCTTTGACGCCATAGGTGTTCATAAAGGCCTTGGTGGCTGGTTTCAGTTGGTCATCTACTACTGCTTTGTCCTCACGTAAACTGGCAGTTGCAAAAAATGAGTATTTCAAAGTATCATTGGTAGTTAATGAAAATTGATGCTCTTCAAAATTCATCGCTGTAGACACTACTTCATCATTCTGAGGGTCAATAACCTTGTTTTTATCTACCGTAAACCTATAACCTGGTACAAACACAGCTGTTGGGTATTTGACCTCTCCTTGATACCTCAGCCATCGCGATTGCAAGGGTAACACTCCACTATTTAATTGAAAAAAATCATTGGTAAGCAAAAGCCTGTCCCAAAGTTTCTGATTGAGTTTTATCCTTTGCTGAATTCCAGACAACACCCCTGTCCTATTTCTCAAATCCAGGTCGTAGGAAACCTGGTTCTCATTGTCTTTGACCAACTGAAGATTAAAATTATAGAGTTTTTCAGCGGCTTTGTCATCCTCCTCTCTGTCAGTCAGTCCCCAGTCTCTGTCAAATTCAATAGCCCTTAAGCGGTCTATAAAAGTGAAGTTTGTCGCATTGTATTCCACTGTAGTTTGTCCACTGAAGAGATAATCTTTGAATTTTTTAAATGTCCTTCCTTCAGATCTCAAGCCAGCTTTAAAGGCGAACCCATTGTTGTCAGCATCGTCCAGATCGGAGAATAGGTTTTGGTCCTGATCTGAAATAGCCAATTCTGCAAAAGTAGTTTCGTATTTCCCTATCTTGATTTCTGTTCCAGCGGTAATCATCTGTTTTTTGTTAGGGGAAGGCAATGGTGACCTTATTGTGTAATTACCTTGTGAAATACCGTTTAATGGAGGTGTATATTCATAGACCACCCCATTTGCTAACTGTTCTTTTCTCTTATAATTACCCAAATCTTGGCTGGTCTCTGTAAAACTTATTGCAAAATAAGCCACTGATGGATCCGTGCTGTATTCATAGTAGGTTTGAGGCTCTCCATTTTCCGTGAAGGCTGTAATTTTCCTATACAATATTCTATTGGCATCAAAGGCAATACTGTCTATCCGAGGAATGGCTGCTGAAAAAATGTCATCTCCCATATTGCTGAGTAGGGTTTTGTCTATATCGCTAAGTTCAGTAAACAAAGGTCGGTTTCGGTCGTCCTTTTCCCGGTAATAATTTAGATAGAAGGTGATATTTTTACTTTTTTGTATGTGATTGGCTGAAACTATAGATCTGGAAAAGTTTCTTTCAGCATATTCAAAGTCCACTCTCACTCTGGAATACTGGGTGATCATCACTGTGGGAGTAAATGTGATCTCCCCTTGGTTATAATCTATGGTATAGTCATTGTTAAATCCTCTTTTTAATTGTTTTCCATCCAGAAAGACTTTTTCCGAATTGGCCAAAACAATTACAAACCTTTCGTTTCCGGGCCCTCTTATGCGATAAGGCCCCAAAACACCTTCACTTACTTCTAAACTTACGGAAGCAAACTTTCCTTTAGCGATGGCTGCGCCTACCCTGCTAGAAGCTTCCCATTTTTCATTGACTGCATAATCTGAAGTAAATTGAAGCCCCTGCACATTTTTATAATACCTTAAAAATTCAGATTTACGCTGCTGAAGTACCACATCTCCACCTGCCAGATTAATTTTATCATTGTACAACTCAATTAATATATTGTCGAAATCCTGTACTTGTTGCGTATTTCCCTCAGGCTGGAAAGGTACATTCTGATCGGTAATACTTGCCCTTATGTTAAGGTTCTCTGCCAATACGCCATCCATTTGCAAGTTGAGGGCTGAGTTTACAAATACATTTTGAGTATTGCCGAAGGATATCCCTCTGGTCAGATTTCCTGATTGGTTGAGCTTACTGGAAGTGAAAACTTCCTCTCTGAAATCATAAATGGCTTTTTTATCTGGAGGGCTGTCTTTGAAAAATGCCAAAGAATCATAGTCCTCTTTAAGTGTCCTGTTTTGGAATACATGATTAAAAGAAAAAGGCAATGTTCGGTAGCAAATCAAAAGAGAATCTCGGGCAATGTTCTCTTCATCGAGGATCGTTAATCTGCCTGTGGTAATATCATATTTATGGGCGAATTTATTTCCAAGGGCATCTTGTACCTTAATACTTGATTCCAACATTGACATTGAATCCAAAAAATAAATGGCTTTTTCAGTACTGACGGCTCTCCATAGACACTCTTGCTCTTGTGCCATCGCGGGATTGGTCAATGCTAAAAGCACTGATGAAAAAGCAAAAAAATACTTCACCAACTGCATATCTCAATCTCTTACAAGGAACTAAAGTAAACAATTCCTCTCAATTAATCAGGGAATCATGGCATTAGAGGAAAAAGGAGAAAAAAGGTCGTTCCTGACCCCGTAGATGTCTCAAACCATATCTTTCCACCGGCCGTTTCTACACCTCTTTTGGCAATCGCCAAACCTAATCCAGAACCATCCGTTTTGGTGCTGAAATTCGGCATAAAAACCTTGTCTTTTAATTCTTCAGAAATTCCTTTACCATTGTCTTTGATGGCCAATTTTATATGGGCCTCTCCTTCAAAAAACAACTGAATGAGCACCTTTGATTTTCTACCTTCAACTGCCGCTTGTATTCCGTTGATAACAAGATTGGAAATTACCCTGCTGTACAATTTCGGGTCTCCCATTATTTTGGTAGAGGTACCTTCATTAGTAAGGTCTTCTAATTCGATATCAGCATCTTCTCTATTATAAAATATCGATATGGTTTCAAACACCACATTTCTTAATTCAAGTTCCTGGTTTTTAGGAAGAGGCATTTTGGCAAAAGTAGAAAAAGAACTGGCGATATCACTCAATGTATCAACCTGATGAATGATGGAATTAATGGGGTTTACCAATGCCTGACCAGTGTCTAGCTTATCTGCCGCTTGCAATCTCAATAAATGCTGGAGGGTAAGCTTCATTGGTGTTAAAGGATTTTTTATTTCATGAGCTACCTGTTTTGCCATTTCTCTCCAGGCAGACTCTTTTTCGTTTGAAGCCAAGACCTTCTTACTTGATTCAAGCTTATAAAGCATATTGTTGTATTCGTTGACCAATAGGCCTATTTCATCCTTTGCCGGCCATACCATGTATTCATTGTTTTCCAGATCAGTATCTTTGAGTTTCTGAGTCAAAAGCTTAAATGGATGAGTAAGGTTTTTTGAAACGAAGTAGGAAATAATTAAAAACAAGAGAAAAATAACAACAAAAATGATCAAAATATTACTGAACACCTCTGTGATCATTAGATTCAATTCTTCTTCAGATTCAAAAAAAGGAATAGCAATAATGGCTTGAAGTCTTTGATTTTCGCCGTTTTTAAGTGCCAGGTAAACCGTTTTGTATTGCAGCCCACCGACTTGTTCGGTTTGTAGCAATCGGTTCTCCAATGATTCAATAATGGCAGCGTAGGCTTTGGGATGTAAATAATGGGTTAATATCTTCTTGTCAAATATGGTCGGTTGGTTAGTCGCCATAAGAATTCCATCAGGAAGGTAGAGGTTTATGTCTGCATCAGTAGCACTTGCCAACGCATAAAGCTCTCCATTAATGTCATCTCTGTTTAAGGTGTTGAACTGCTCCCCACCAAGATCTCGTCCTAGATTGTCTCTTATTATACCAGCCTTTTGAAAATATTGACGATGCAAATCTTCCGTATAGGAATGGCTTAAAAATCCCAAGGCAATTACGCTTATAACCAACATCGGAAAGAAAAAGGCAAAATTTAGGTACAACTGTAGTTTAGTAGCATAATTGAATCTCAGCTGGTTTACCCCCATCAATAGAAGGAATACGCATACTGACAAAAGTGTAAAAATCAGAAACGCTACAAAAAGAAAAGCAATGTCAGCTAGAATGTAATTGCTGGGGTACTGCCTAGAAGAGACTACAATTACTTTATCATTGTACTTCACCCCCAAATGGTGGTAGCCATTGAACAGTACACCTGTAGTAAAGATCTCTTTTTGCTCCAGGATATCCTCCATATCTCCCCCCTGGTAGCTAAAAATACCTGAGCTGTAGCCTAGTACATTTTCTTCATAAATAGCAAAATCAAAATCTCGTTCTATGTAGTTGGACACGTATTTATTGTCCATCAGTAATTTAGGGAAGGCTTTTCCAGATTCTATTCTTTGCTGGTTTAGCTCTATGACTATAGTGCCTAGAAAATCATTGTCACGTTGAATTTTAATAAATGCCACAAATCTATTTCCAGTATTGGTCTCCGTAGATTTGATAAAGTAAAGGTTATGGACTTGAGTAGCATAATCACTATTCATGTACCTTTTTTTATATTCAGCAAGATCGGCTGTTTTACCTTGTTCCAAAACAGGTTGGCCCAACTGGCCGAAAACACTTATTTCTTGCCTGTATTGGTCAAAATATCCAGCCAAATAAATTTTCTTGATCTTTCTTTCGATAGGATCTTTAGAAAGCAGCCGATCAGATAGCCTACTTTTAATGAAGGCATCATCCCCAATTCTTGTCAGGATGTCCTCTAGTAAAAACTCTCCCATGACATCTCTATCAAGCATTACATTATTGGCAAACTTAACTTTAGACCTAACCTCATCATATCTAAGGTCCTGATAAGCAGCCGCTCCAGTAATTACAGCTCCTATCAAACAAGCAAAGAAAAACGTTAAGAAGGTGTTGAAATCAAGTTTAAACAAACTTTCATAAAGCTTAAAACTAATGATCGCCACTAAAAGAATAATATGCGCAAGAAAAGCGATGAATAAGACAAAGTTGTAAAACAGTAAAAAAATTAAAAAGGGCAAAACAAAAATCACCAAGACTTTTAATGGGTAGGTTTGATTTTTGGTGCTCTTGAATAATACCATATTTAACCCAATAATTGTAAACAATAGGTAGGCAGCACCTCCTAAAAAAACCACAAACAAGCTTACAATTTTCAGGTAGTCAAAACTAGGGATGGCACCTATATTTAAATTCCACTGTGCATTTTCAACAATGTTTAAATACAGGTAAAAAACCAGAAACATTAAAATAGTGGACAAGGTATAGGCTCCGCTAAGATTGAGCCAGTAAGGGTATTTTTTTCGGAAATTGATGAAGGAAATGGCCACTCTCCTTCTACTCAATATAGCGATGACCATGATCATTACAACCAAATAGCAAATTACATTCAATAGTAGGTCCCCTAAACTTGGATTTAACCTGGAGGATGCATACAGACTAGCGTCAAATATTCCGGTTTGAAAAAAGTCATTGGGAAAACGAAAGGCAAGCATGATTACCCTTACAGAAAAAAGAATTATAAAGGTATAAATGGTCGCAAGTATTTTTTGTCCTTTAGACCACAAAGTAAAAACAAAACCACCCCCAATAAGTAAAACAAGCCCTAGTAATGAAAAGAAAAATATTAAAAGGGTGTTGTTAATGGATTTCCCAGGAGGATCATAGCCAACCCTAAAAAAAATAGAAAAGAGGTATTCTCCATCAAATTGAATTTCTTGGTAGTTTTCTTTTGGTGCGCCTGACAACAAAAACCTGTCGTTTCCAAAAATATCCGGATTGTACCCACTTTCAAGGTATTCATTGTCTATCTCTACCTTATCGAAAAATGGATGAACTTGAAGCAGCCAATAATCTTTATTGTTACGGGTAAGTTTTCTAAGC
The DNA here is from genome assembly GCF_963977555.1 of uncultured Cyclobacterium sp. Classification (GTDB taxonomy): domain Bacteria; phylum Bacteroidota; class Bacteroidia; order Cytophagales; family Cyclobacteriaceae; genus Cyclobacterium. The sequence continues at coordinate 203,271 of NZ_CAXBPD010000007.1, forward strand.
TTGGTGAAATAGGTACCCCTGTTATTGTCGAGAAGTTGATACTTTTTTGATGTAGAAAAGTTAGAAAATTCTGGCACCATGTCTATGTCGGACCAGTAGGTCAATTCACCTTCCTGAGAAAACAAATAAAAGTGAAATTCATGGTCAATATTGAGACTTTTGAATGTAACCAATTTATCATTTTGGGTACTTCCCAAAATTTGATCGTAGTCCTGGTCAAACCCTTTAATCACAGAAGCCAAACGCCTTTCAAGGCCCAATTTATACTGCCCATGATCCGCTTGGGGTTTTCCATCCATAAAAAAATTTACGGACAGTACTATTCCCAAGAGAACAATCGACAATACAAGTAGTAGCCTTCTTCTTCTTAACATTAAAATTAATCTTGCGTGAATGGTCCTTTATACTACGTAGTAGCTATTTAAATTGAATACAACTTATAACATGCTACAATCAATTTCTAGTCAAGTATTTGCCAGGTCTCTTTAAACCTAAGTTTAAGATAAACTCAAAAAATGGTTATGCAAAAAGTCATGCTTTTTGGAACACAACCCTTAACCCAGTCTATAGAGAAAGTTTTTTCTTCCTTCTGGCATTTTTATACCATAAATAGCCTAATATACTTAGCAAGACATAAGGAGCTACAAAAAGGTAGAGAATACCAAAATTAAGCGTGGCGCCTACCGTAGTATCCCCATTACTAACATTGTTTTCAATAGTCGCTCGACACATGGCACATTGCGCTAAAGTGGTTCGCACTGAAACCCCTAACATAAGGAAAACACCTAACAGAAATTTGAAAGAATTTTTCATTTTTAATGTAAACGTTTAGTTTAAACCTTTGTTTAAAGATAGGCAAAGTTAAGAAAATAAACCCTTCAATGCGTGTAATAAGGACTAATCATTAAATACACTATAACACCTGATACAGTGACATATAGCCAAATTGGAAAGGCATACCTGACTACTGACCGGTGTTTGTCATACTTGCCGGTCATCCCATAGTAATAGGCAAGAAGGATAGGAAATAAAGCCACAGCAGCCAAAATTATATGAGTTATAAGAAGCGGGTAATAAACCCACCTAATCCATCCTTCTCCACCAAAAGTAGCACTTTCAGCTGCAGAATGATATATAATATAGCTAACAAGAAAAATAGCTCCAAGTCCAAAAGCTACTGACATAGACACCTTATGCCATCCAATTTTACCATTTTTGATAAAATAGAGGCCTAAAATAAGCATAATTGAGGCAAATGAATTAATAACAGCATTCAAATGGGGAAGAAAATATACCCACTCTTCTTGGGTGTTAACCTTTAAGGGCATAAATAAAAGTACAGCAACTGCAACGGGCACCAATATAGAAATAACCGTTATCCATTTATAAATGGATTTCTCTATAGATTCCATGTTTAAATTATTCTTTGTCATGAAGCAAAATTTTTGTTTCTAAAATCAATTGATCCACCCCCTCACGTTGGGTACCACTATAATAACCTCGAATTCGGCCTAGCTCATCAATAAGGGCAAATTTATCACTATGAACAAAATCTTCAGGTACAGCGCCACCACTTATTGTAGGCAGAATAAAACCGCATCTGGCTAAATTATAGGTTTCTTCCATAGGCCCATTTAGAAAAAACCATTTGTCCTTATTGGCTGAATGCTCATTGGCATAGTCTAATAGAACATCTTGGTTGTCATACTCAGGGTCTATACTGATTGAATAAATTTGTACCCTGTCCTCATTTCTAAATACATCCTGAACCCTTTCCATTTCAGTGGACATAACAGGACAGATACTAGGGCAACTGGTAAAGAAAAAATCTACTACAGTAATCTTCCCCATCATTTTTTCCTTTCCTACACTTCTTCCATATTGATCGGTAAAGGTAAAATCAGGAATAAAATGTTGGGTACTGTCTTTGAAATCACATTGCCCAAAAGGATCGTCTACACCATTTTGATACAAGATTGGAATATCATATTGATTTGAAGAAAATCCCCTTAAAAAAAGGATTATTAAAACTGGTATCATCAATACACAGACCAATACCAGCACCTGAATTACACGCAACATTTTCATACAGTATTACAACAAAAAAAATGGTTGAAGATTCCCCTTCAACCATTCAAATTTTAATAATTCTTTAATGGTATTACCACCGCACTCCAAAAATCTCAACACCCTCTTTCATTAAGGCGATAATCAGCCAAACCAAGAAAATAAGGGGTACGATAATGGAATAAAACAATGGTTTAGCTTCACCACCTAAGTGCATAAACTCCATCATAATATACTTGGCCTTAACAATAGTAAGAACGATGAAAATGAGGTACAGTAAAAAACCTCTTTCCATGGTAAATGCAAATACAAATTCCACGGAAGTTATTACTAACAGAATCAAAGCTGTAAGCCAGATTTTCTTAATTTTCGCAGGATCTCTTGGAATTACTTCCATCCCATTTTTATTAGCGTGTTCCATTATATTATAAGTTTAAATTTCTAGATCAAATAGAAGAAGGTAAATACGAATACCCATACTAGATCTACAAAGTGCCAGTATAAGCCAATTTTTTCAACCATTTCATAATGACCTCGGTTTTCGTAAACACCTACGGCTGCCTGATAAAATGCTAAAAACAGTAAGAAAACACCTATGGTAACATGAAAGCCATGAAATCCAGTAATAAAGAAAAACAATTGCGCAAAAGGTGCTGGACCGTATTCATTGACAAGCAAATTGGCTCCGTATACCGTTTCAGATACTACATTATTTAGAGAGTTGACATAGGTCATCATAGATCCTTCGTCTGTGCCGTGAATAAAGTGAGTCCATTCCCAAGCCTGACAACCAAGGAAAGTCATCCCACCCAAAAGGGTCCAAAGCATCCATTTAACAACGTCATTCTTATCATTTCTGTGTCCAGCTTCTACTGCAAGAACCATAGTCACAGAACTCATAATCAAGATAAAAGTCATTAAGCCAACAAATACTAGCGGAAAGTGACCACCATGAACTAAAGGAATGGCATCAAATATCATTTCAGGAATGGGCCAATGTTCGTTTGAACTCACAAAATCGGCAACTTCTCCAGAGTAGGCAGGATAACTTACCCTAATGGCACCATAAGTAATAAGAAAGGCTGTAAAGGTAAAAATATCTGAGAGGAGAAAAAACCACATCATAAGCTTACCGTAGCTCGCTTTTAGTGGTTCGTTACCTCCACCCCAAACGCCTCTTTTTGATTGAATTTCAATAGCAGTCGAAGACATAATTAGTAAATTAACTTATATTTTAATGATTTAGAAGCAAAAACATAAACAGGTAAAGCCAAAGGCCTCCCAAAAAATGCCAAAAGGTGACGCACATTTCTAGTTGTGCCAATTTTTGAGAGTGTATTTCATTCCTTAAAGCCGAAATTAATACAATTATTAGAAATATCACACCACTAATTAGATGTATTGCATGCAAGCCAGTAAAAACATACATGAAGGACCCAGAAGGATTACCTACAAAATACACATCTTCTGCCACGAGGGCTTCCCAACTGTACCATTGTCCTACTAGAAAGGCTATACCTAAAACCAGGGTTATGAGAAGCCCAATTTTAAGGTTATTAAAGCTATCCCTTTTGGCAGAAGAATAAGCCCATTGTAAACTAATACTTGACAATACTATAATGCCTGATGTATACCAAAAGATATTTGGAAGGTCAAATTCAAGCCAATTGCCTTCGCCTTGTCTAACGATATAAGCACTCGTCATTCCTGCAAAAACCATGACAACACTCACAATAAACAACCAGAGCGCAAACTTCTTAGGGTGCATGGATAGCGGCTGCTCCGCTCCTTCGATAAATGAAAAATTCTCTTCCATGTTACACTTTATCTAATAAGTAAGCAATTTGCGTTATAGGAAGGTACAAAAAGGAACCAAACATAATTTTCAATGCTGATTTTCTGGAACAATCTTTCATTAATGAAAAGGTTTGTGCCAAAAACAATACCCCGCAAATAGTCGCTACAATCCCTGAATTTATACCCGTCAATCCAAAATAGGTAGGCAAAAGTCCTAGAGGTAACAAAAACAAGGTATATATCATTATCTGAATAGCAGTGTTAAGGTCTTTCTGACCTCCAGATGGAAGCAGTTTAAAACCCGCTCTTTTATAATCTTCATCACTCACCCAGGCGATGGCCCAAAAATGTGGGAATTGCCAGATGAACTGAATACCGAAAATAATCAAAGCCTCGTAAGAAATGCTTCCTGTCACAGCTGTCCAGCCAAGTAGTGGTGGCATGGCACCAGGAATAGCTCCAACCAATACAGCAATAGGCCCAACTCTCTTGAGTGGCGTATACACAAATACATACAATACCATACTTAGGATTCCTAATCCGGTAGTCAACATATTGGTGAAAAATGCCAAAAGGAATATGCCTAAAACGGCAGTAATAACTGCAAACCAATAAGCTTCTCTAACGGAAATAACATCCATTGGAAGAGGGCGCGTCTTCGTTCTTGTCATTAACTTATCGATCTCTCTTTCTTTTATCTCATTGGCTGCACCCGATGCTCCGCTAATAAGGAAGCCACCTATAACAAATCCAATGAAACCACTCCAAGAAAAGTTCTGACCATGGTGTCCCAAAATGAAACCAAATACAGCAGAGAAAGTAACCAAAGCTGACAATCTGAATTTAATCAACTCCAAATAGGCTTTAAACCTCACGGCTACACTATCCCACAACAATTTTTCTGATAAACCTAGAGTACTCATTTTAAAGCAATATTTATAGGGTCTTTTTTACTTTGCCCTAATTCAAGCCATATAAAATATTGAAAGCCAATAATCAAAGAACCCAAGAACAGGTGCACAGGTTGAATGAATGCTGGTATTCCAAAATAAGCCATTATTGTACCGGATAAAATAACCGCAACAAACAATGACATCAGCAATACATAATGGTTAGTCATTTTATTATTTTGTTCCCTAAAAGGGAATAACTTATATCCAATAAATAAATGAAGGCCTAGTATAACCAAGGAATAGGTCCTATGAATATAATAGGTTAGTCCTAATTCACCTATCCATGAGGATCTATTCAAATAAGCAGCATTACCTGCTATTACATCGATCTGTTCCCTTACTTGGGTACCAAGGATAATTTGAACAACCATTAACAATATACCTAAGCCAAGTACCAAACGATACCTGGTTGAAATTTCAATTGGCAAGTCAGCACTTTTCGCTTTATCAGCGTATCTGCCTGATAAGTGATAAATATACAGGAGAAGGCAAACCATGAAAAGAGCAACGATCATATGAACACTTATCATCCACTGAAGGAGATTAGTAGAGACTACGATTGAGCCTAGCCAACCTTGAAACAAAACCAAAACCAGTGATAGAAATGAAAGCCACATGATTTTTGGATCAACAGACTTTAACCTAAAAGAATAAATTAAAGTCAATATTATAAGCAAGCCAATAATTGCACCTGCGAGTCGATTTAAGTATTCAATCCAGGTTTTAGTAGCATTGAATGGTTCTTGAACAAGAATACTGTCATCGTTTCTTATTTCCTCTGCCAAATGGTCAAATCCAAGCGTAGTCAAAAGAGAAGCGAAGCGCTCGTTTTTTTCTACTCTTTTGGTAACATAGATATCAGGGTAGTTTGCTGGAAGTTGATCTTCTGATGTCGGAGGGACCCAACTTCCGAAACATTTCGGCCAGTCAGGGCAACCCATTCCAGCGCCCGTACTTCTAACTATACCACCAATCAGAATAAGAAGAAAAACAGCCACCGTAGTGATGAAACATACACTACGGAAGCTGTTGATATTTTTAAGATTGTTCTGATTCATTGGTTACCAATACTTCTCCTTCTTCCATCATTATTTCCTTTTCCAGTTGGACAAGTTTTGCCTCGTGAGGAAGATTGGATTCTGGAGTAGCAGAAAGAGGAACAGTTTGAGGAATAAAATCTTCTTTTGCTCCAGGTTTGCTATAATCATAAGGCCATCTGTAAACGGTAGGAATCTCTCCAACCCAGTTTCCATGACCAGGCTCTATTGGAGTGGTCCATTCTAAAGTATTAGACTGCCATGGGTTGGCACTTGCTTTCCTTCCTTTGTACATACTGTAAAAGAAGTTAAACACGAAGATAAACTGAGCAAAGAAGGTTATTATAGCTGCTACTGATACAAACATATTCAAATCAGTATACATGTCTGCAAAAGAGAAGTTTGTCCAGCTGTAATACCTTCTTGGGAAACCTGCAATACCAATATAGTGCATTGGGAAGAACACGAGGTAAACGCCTACGAATGTTAGCCAGAAGTGGACATAACCTAGCTTGTCATCCATCATCCTCCCAAACATTTTAGGGAACCAATGGTAAACGCCCGCAAGCATTCCGAAGAATGAAGCAGCACCCATTACCAGGTGAAAGTGAGCCACTACAAAATAAGTATCGTGCAATTGAATATCAATAGCGGAATTACCCAAGAATATACCGGTCAAACCACCTGATATAAAGAAAGAAACAAGGCCTATAGAAAACAACATGCCTGGGGTAAATCTCAAATTACCTCTCCACAATGTAGTCAAGTAATTAAATACTTTTACTGCGGATGGAACCGCAATAATCAAAGTAAGGAACATAAATATTGAGCCTAGGAATGGATTCAAACCTGACACGAACATGTGATGCGCCCATACTACGAAAGACAATATGGTAATACCCAACATGGATATAATCATTGCTTTATAGCCAAAAATAGGTTTTCTTGAATTGGTTGCTATCACCTCAGAAGTAATCCCTAAGGCAGGCAATAGGACTATATATACTTCAGGATGACCTAAGAACCAGAACAAATGCTGGTACAATACGGCACTACCTCCAGTATTCGGCAAAGCTTCACCACCGATATAAATGTCAGCAAGGTAAAAACTAGTACCAAAACTTCTGTCAAATACCAATAGTAAAGCGGCAGAAAACAATACAGGGAAAGACAACAATCCAATTACTGCTGTAAGGAAGAACGCCCAGATAGTCAATGGCAATCTGGAAAATGACATTCCTTTGGTACGTAGGTTAATTACAGTAGTAATATAATTTATACCGCCCATCAGTGAAGAGGCAATAAAGAAAACCATAGCCACTAACCATAGGGTCATACCCATACCAGAACCAGGAATGGCTTGCTCCAGTGCAGACAATGGTGGGTAAACTACCCATCCCCCACCTGCAGGGCCTTTTTCCAAAAACAAGGAAATGAACATAATCACACCGGAAATAAAGAAGAACCAGTAAGACAACATGTTCATAAATCCTGAAGCCATGTCTCGGGCTCCAATTTGTAATGGAATTAGAAAGTTAGAGAAGGTACCACTAAGACCAGCTGTCAATACAAAGAAAACCATAATGGTTCCGTGCATGGTGACCAAAGCCAAGTAAAAGGTTGGATCCAATTTGCCAGTTGCATCTATCCATCCACCTAAAATAGGTTTAAGGAAGGACATATCCATATCAGGAAATCCCAACTGCAATCGAAATAATACAGAAAGAAAACCACCAATAAATGCCCAAAATATACCAGACACAAGATATTGCTTCGCAATCATCTTATGGTCAGTTGAAAATATATACTTCGTTATGAAGTTATCGTGGTGCTCATGGTCATGATCATCATGTGTAGATGCTGCATCATGAGCTGAAACGTTTGCTACTGCCATGGTATTTATATTTTATTCGCTAAGTTATTCTTCGTTTATATAAATCTCCGCCAATTCCTTAAGTTCTACAGGAAGATCGGCCACAAGATCCGGATTACTTTTTATAAAAGGAGTTTGTTCTGCAAACCACTTTCTATATTCTTCAGGCTCTACAACAGTGATTATTTTTCTCATCGAAAAATGACCATTGCCACAAATCTCAGTACAAGCAATTTCAAATTCAAATTCTTCATCGCCCAACTCAGCCCTCATCTCTTCGGTCGTTTTGTTAGGAACAAACCAGAATCTTGTTGGCATACCTGGTACGGCATCCATTTTTAATCGCATGTGCGGTGCAAAAACAGAATGCAAGACATCCCTTGCCCTGATATTAAACAATACAGGCTCTCCTTTAGGAATTACAACACTTTGAGAAGGGAAATCATCAAAAGCATTTTTGTCAGTAAAGTCTATACCTCTTGAATTGGTAGCAGTAGTAAGCCTGTAATCATAGCTTCCCATCTGTTGATCTGCACCTGGATACCTTACGTCCCAAGCAAATTGATACCCCATGATCTCAACTACGTGAGCATTGTCAGGAGCTGGTCCTGTGATATCAGACCAGGCTTTCCATCCGGAAATAACCAATACGGTTAAAACCACTGCAGGTACAAGGGTCCAAAGAATCTCCAACTTATTGTTGTCTGGGTAAAAAGCAGCCCTTCTTTTTTCATCGTATCGGTAATGGTAGCTAAACCAGAACAATAGGATATGAGTAAGAATAAAGATAAAGCCTGTTACAGCCATCGTTATCCAAAACAACCTGTCTGTAACAATACCATGGTCTGATCCTATGGGCAACTGATAGTTGTCAAATTCAACTACCGAATAATAAATCATCCAAGCCCCACACCCAATAAGAAACACCATGAATAGAATGGCATTTACTTTATTGCTAGTAGTAGCTATTTTTTTATCAGAACCTTTAGCAACCGAAATTAAGGTTTGAATTCTATAAACCATCCAGATCACCATGATCAGGAGCACTACACCTATTGAAATAAGAAATCCGTACATAATTATAACTGTTTCGGAATTGGATTAAATGTGATGATGATAACTTTCCTCTAACATTGGGTGGTTCTTTGGAATAAGGTTGTTTTTAGCAAGATTAGTCAAAGCTACAAAAGCGAAAGCTGACCCATAAACCAATAACATACCTACTTCCATTAAACCAACTCCACCATTATGACCTAAAGTACCTGGCTGAACCATCAAGAAGAAGTCAACCCAGTGCCCAACAATAATGAGTGAACACACAACTTTGAGGAAAATGTTATGCCTTTTTGCATCCCTTGTCATTAGAACCAAAAAGGGTAAGGCAAAGTTTAATAAAAGGTTTACAAATATGTAAGAACCATACACATCACTAGAAAGTCTTTCAATAAAATAGACAGACTCTTCAGGAATATTGGCATAATAAATCAGTAAGAACTGAGAGAACCATATGTATGTCCAGAAAATTGAAAATGCAAAAACAAATTTTCCAAGGTCATGAATATGATTCTGATTTATCATTTCAAGGTATCCTTGCTCTTTAAGGAAAATGGTTAATAAGGTAATCACTGACAAACCAGCAACAAACCAAGAAGCAAATACATACCAACCAAATAAAGTTGAGAACCAGTGCGTATCAATGGACATTACCCAATCCCAAGCACTTATAGAAGAAGAAACAGCAAAAAAGATTAAAAATATTGCTGACCATTTTCTTATGGTATGCCAATAAGTTAATCCTCCATTGAGGTCCTCCTCGTTAGAAAGATTCTTAAGTTTATTAAAAAAGAAAACCCAAAAGCCAAAGAACAATACCATACGAACGATATAAAATATCGGGAAGGTACCTTTTTCCATTGGCCAGTAAAAGAAGCTTCCTTTACCATCTATTATTTTATCATAATGATCTCCTGCCTTGTCAAAAACGTAGCTATGCGTCCAATGAAACAGATCGTGGTTGGCGATAAAGAAAGTTACTAACATTAATACTGCCGCAATTGGAAGCCAATAACCCAAGGACAACATGACCCTAAGTAAAGCGGTAGACCAACCTGCCTGTGCAGCATATTGAATAGCGAAGAAAAACACACCTATAATCGCAATCCCTGTGAAATACACATTGTTTATCCAAAGGTTAGCATATAACCTTTGCGTCCAATGGAAACCATGACCAGCTTCTTCTCCGTGTCCATGTCCACCAGTAGCAGCCATGATAATACCGAATACCAATAAAAGCGCACCGATACCACCAAGTATGAAAATCACTTTCTTTACCGAGGCGGTAAAATCAAATCTTTGATCCAAATTGTAGTTACTTGCCTGTGCCATTATTGCTTCTGAATTACTTGTTTAACATAGTGTACAATTTCCCACCTTCTGTCAGCGGTAATCTGCGAGCCGTGAGCACCCATTCTACCTTTGCCATGTGTAATGACATGGAAAATATGGCCTTCGGGTAAATTTAAATAGGCTCCACCTTTTAAGTTTGCAACACCTCCTATTACCATACCTGCTTTCCCATCACCTTCTCCACCATTTCCATGACAAGGAGAACAATACTGGACAAACAATCTCTTCCCATCAGCCAGTACTTCATCAGTAAGAGGAATTGGATTTTGAATAGTTGCTGCACCTTCCAAATCAGCTATTCTTAACCTATAAGGTAAAATACCGTCTTTGTTTCTAGGAACAGTATTGGCTACAGGCTCCCGCATATTCATTCTATTCGGGTTATTTGTATTGCTGTTGAAAAACTCTCCCTTTCCATCCTCTCGAGTGGATAACCATTGCCCTTCTTCTTCGTTCGTGATCTGGCTTAAGCCTTCATAAGGAACCGAATGATACATCTGAGGAGCATACTCCGTACCTGGATAATCACCTTCAGCATTGCAAGAAGCAAGTCCTAGTGAAACCCCGATTACAGCTATTGAATATATTGATGATATAATTTTCATTTGCTACAGATTACTTAATCAAAACTTTTACTGTTCACCTCCGATGCCCCTGAATTTTTCAAAGCACCTTTAATTATTTCCAAATCGACAGCAGCGTTATTGGCTATATCTATGGCCATAACATGCTTGTCATCTGTACTTCTGAGATCAAAAATCCTAGGCTGTCCCCATGGCTTCAAGTTACTACTGATCATGAATACGCCTACCATTCCAAAAGCAGCAATTAAAACTGTCAATTCAAAAGTTACCGGAATGAAATCAGGAAAAGCAGCATGATCTTTACCACCGATTATCATTGGCCAATCAAATTTCATCATATAGAACTGCATTGTCAATGCCAAAGTAGTTCCCAACATTCCAAAAAGAAATGCAGCTATAGGTAACCTACTTTTTTTGTATCCCAACTCATCTTCCAATCCATGGACTGGGTATGGGGAAAATACCTCATGTATTTTAATTCCTGCAGCTCTAACTTCTCTGACAGCATTCTTAAGAATGTCCTCATCATCAAAGATCCCCAGGATAAAGTTTTTATCTCTTTCCATGATTATTTAGTTGTTTTTTCAGATGAAGATTTTAATACCGATTTGATTTCTGCCATGTTGATTACCGGGAAGAATTTGGCGAATAACAAGAAAGCTGTGAAGAAAAATCCAAAAGTAAACAGATATATACCTACGTCTGTGATGGTTGGGTAAAACATTACCCATGAAGAAGGAAGGTAATCCCTATGCAGAGAAGTTACTATAATCACAAACCTTTCAAACCACATCCCAATATTCACAACAATGGATAAAATAAATGTAGCTACTATTGATGTTCTGATCTTTTTGATCCAGAACAACTGTGGAGAAATCACATTACACGTCATCATAGACCAGTATGCCCACCAGTAAGGCCCAAACATTCTATTGATAAAAGCATATTGTTCTGCTTCTACACCAGAATACCAAGCGATAAAGAATTCAGTGATATACGCAATTCCTACAATAGAGCCAGTGACGATGATTACAATATTCATCAGTTCAATGTGGCCCATTGTAATATAATCTTCAAGCTTAAATACTTTTCTGGTGACAATCATCAAGGACAACACCATGGCGAACCCTGAGAAAATGGCTCCAGCCACAAAATAAGGAGGGAAGATGGTAGTATGCCATCCAGGTATTACTGAAGTAGCAAAGTCAAAGGACACAATTGTATGTACAGAAAGTACCAAGGGAGTTGCAAGCCCTGCAAGGATAAGTGAAACACTTTCATACCTCATCCAGGTCTTGGCACCGCCATCCCATCCAAAGCTCAACGCACCATAAATGGTATTTCTTATTCCTGTAGCCCTATCTCTAATAGTAGCAAAATCAGGAATCAAGCCTATATACCAGAAGACTAGGGATACAGAAAAGTAAGTAGAAATCGCAAATACATCCCATAGAAGTGGAGAGTTGAAATTCACCCACAGTGATCCATATGTATTTGGCAATGGAAGCGCCCAAATTGCTCCTATCCAAGGCCTTCCCATATGTATCAAGGGAAAGATTGCAGCACAAATAACGGCAAAGATGGTCATGGCTTCCGCTGCCCTATTAATAGATGTTCTCCATTTTTGTCTGAAGAGCAACAATACGGCTGATATAAGTGTACCTGCGTGACCAATACCTACCCACCACACAAAGTTGGTGATGTCCCAGGCCCAGCCTACAGTTTTATTAAGTCCCCACATTCCTATTCCTTCCCAAAGGGTAGCAACCAGTGCCAAGCTGCCTATTAAAAGAACAGTCAACGAAACTGCCAATCCAATCAGCCAACTTTTAGTTGGCTTACCTTCTACATGCCTGGCAATATCATTGGTGACGTCCTTGTAAGTCTTACCGCCGGTAATAAGCGGATCGCGTACGGGTGAAGTAACCTGCATATCTAATTATTTTGTTTTTTAAGCTTCGTTTTTGTCCTTATTTCTGATTTTGGTAAAATACCAAACATTAGGGCTGACATTGATTTCCTCTAATACATGGTACGCCCTTTCTTCATTTACCTCCTTGATAGCGTCCGTATTGTTTTCTTCAATTTTTAACATTTTTGACACTTTAGATAGCGGATCATTCATGTCTCCAAAAACAAGCGCTTCAGTAGGACAAGATACTGCACAAGCAACATTTATATCACCATCCTTCACTTTCCTGTTTTCACGTTTTGCAGTCAGTTTCCCAGCCTGAATTCGTTGAACACACATGGAGCATTTTTCCATTACACCCCTCGCTCTTACCGTCACATCAGGATTAAGTACCATTTTACCCAAATCATCATTTTGAGCAGTATTTACCCCTGCAAAATCCTTATTGTCATGGTATTTAAACCAGTTAAATCTTCTTACTTTATAAGGACAGTTGTTGGCACAATATCTAGTACCGATACAACGGTTATAAGTCATTTGGTTCAATCCTTCAGAACTGTGCGTAGTAGCAACTACCGGACATACAGTCTCACAAGGTGCATTGTTACAATGCTGACACATCATCGGTTGGAAAACAACCTCAGGATTGTCGGCTGCTTCCTCTAGTTCATTAGTTGAAGAAGCTTCTGCAGGTGAACTGTAGTATCTGTCAATTCTTATCCAGGCCATTTCTCTCCTGTTAAGCACTTCCTGCTTACCTACGACGGCTACGTTATTTTCAACCTGACAAGCAACTGTACAAGCTGAACATCCTATACAGGAGTTCATGTCTATGGCCAATCCCCAGTGGTGTTGGCTGTATTTATGACCAGACCAAAGTGAAATTTTACTTGGCTTAACAAATTCGCCGTCTTTATATATTTCTGGGTGATACCTTCCAGCACTAGCATCCTCTTGGTATTCACCTAAGGTAGCTTCCTGAACAACAAAACTCCTTCCCATGTAGGTCTGGTGCGTTTGTGTCTGCGCTATTTTATAAGATTCTTCTATAAGGCTTACACTTACACCTTCCGTTATATCGTAATCAACAAATCCTTTAGAAGCATTCAATAAAGCATAAGCATTAACACCTACACCATTCGCTACCCTTCCAGCGGCTGTTCTACCATAGCCCAATGCAAGACCAAAAGTTCCGTCTGCCTGACCTGGTTGAACCAAAACTGGCACAGTGAAAGTTTGACCATTGGCAGAAACGTTAGCCATTTTGGTAGCCCCTTCAAACATTTTAAGTCCATTGTCATTGGCCCATTTTTGAGATACCGTAAGGTAATTGTCCCAAGTGGCTTTTGATATTGGATCCGGCATTTCTTGTAACCAAGGGTTGTTGGCAAAGGCACCAGAGCCAATACCTACTTTGGTATAGACAATAAGTTCAGCACCTGTACCCTGCGCCTGATAAGACTTGCCTATGGCTGAAGCAGAAGCATTGATATCGCCAGTTACCGCAAGAGCTGCAGGATTTTCACTGTCTTCTGAAGTGTTAGCCATTTCATAGACTCCATCATAAAGACATTTATCCCAGAAGGACTGAAAATCGCCTTCTAATCCCTGGAAAACAAAAGTGGCTTCCCAGTCTTCTCGAAGAAAATCATAATAAGATGTATTGTTTCCTGCCCACTTTAAAAAGCTTTCAGTTGCCTGACGGGTATTAAACAAAGGAGAGATTACTGGCTGAGCCAAACTGTAAACTCCTTTTCTAGGATTAAAATCATTCCAAGATTCAAGGAAATGATGGTCTGGAGCAAGGTATTGTACCAATGAAGCAGTTTCATCCTTCACTTCAGAAGTCGAAACAGAAACCTTCGCTTTACCTATAGCCGCCGCTAGTTCTTGCCCTCCACCGAAGTCGTAAACAGGGTTACAATTGTAAAATACTACAGCGCCAACCTTACCAGCATTCAATTCAGTAACGAATTGCTTCATTCTGCTGTCATCTCCTTTACGGAAAAATACTGGTGTTTGAAAGTCTACTGTACTTCCATTGTTTCCTAAAAGCTCGTTAATTGCGTGAATCACCACTTGAACATTTGGATCATTTGATCCTGATACAACAAGAGATGCGCCTTTGTTGGCCCACAATTCGTTGGCAGCTTTTGCCAAATGATTTATTTCTAAACTAGCACCTGAAACAGTACTGGCACCAGCTTTTTTTGCTATCAGGTTGTATAGCGCCAATACTGCAAGACCACTTTGGGATGCAGTGATTGGAGTACGATAGTCAGCATTTGATCCAGTAAGTGAGAGTGTAGACTCAAACTGGAAATGCCTTGACATAGTAGGGTTTTCCTTAGAAATCTTCCTTCCCTGAGCATATTGTCTTGCGAACTCAATCGGAGAAATCCATGAACCTAAAAAATCAGCTCCAAAGCTGACAATTACTTTCGCCTCATCGAAATGATAAGAAGGAAGGATGCTGCTTCCATAATAGGTTTCACTCGCTTTGGTGATACCATAGTTGGAAATAGGATCATAAGTAATGAGTTCTACATTACCCATTTGATCAGCAAACGCTCTTATCGCCCTGTTTGTGCCAGGAGACAATATGGTATTACTGATTATTTTAATTGTACCAGCGCTTTTAAGCTTTCCAGAAAGTTCACTATCTAAAGCAGCCCATTCTACAGCGTTAGCTCCAATTTGAGGGGCTTTTAATCTTGCATCGTCATAAAGAGACAATACTGACCCTTCCACAATAGCATTTGTTCCACCATTGGTGATTGGTGACAATTTATTGCCATCAATCTTTATAGGCCTACCTTCTCTGGTTTTAACCACAATAGAAGCATAGTCTCCTCCTTTTGAGAAAGTCGATGCGTAATAATTGGGAACAGAAGGATTGATATCAACAGGTTTGTTAACATAAGGAATGGCTTTTCTTACCGGAGCCTCACAAGCTGCCAGGGAAGCCGCAGCCACACTGAAACCCATCATTTTTAGAAAGTCCCTTCTTGTAGAACTTCCATCTTCCTTTTGATTACTTTTAGAGGTAAAGCCAGGAAATTCCTGATCAGCATTTTTAACAAACTCGGGATCGTTTGTCAACTGCTCTAACCCTTTCCAATATGTCTTTTTATTTTCTTTCATTTTATATTAAAGAAAAGAATGTTCGTAAAGATTTAATAGTGACACTTTGCACATTCCAAACCACCGATGTCTTTGACTTTCAAAGCATCGTTAGAGGATTCTGAATGCAATTGCACGAGTTTGTCATAATACTCATTGCCCTGTGTGTCGATTTCAGTATTTCTGTGACAATCAATACACCAACCCATGGTCAATGCACTGTGTTGAGAAACCACTTCCATTTCCTCTACAGGTCCATGACAAGTTTGACATTCAACACCACCTACAACAACATGTTGAGAGTGATTGAAATAAGCCAAATCAGGAAGGTTATGCACCCTTACCCATTCTATAGGTTTATTATTATCTACTGCATCGTATATTTTAGCTATCTCAGGTGAAATACCATCCTTGCCTTCCACATTTTGAATGTGCATGTGACAGTTCATACAAATGTTAGCGGAAGGAATGTTTGCAGACTTTCCGATTTCTACTCCTGTATGACAGTATTGACAAGGGATTTCATACTGACCCGCATGAAGCTCATGGGAATAAGCAATTGGCTGACTTGGCGCATATCCTTGCTGAACACCTACGGTATACAAGCCATTGATAGCTGTTTTAACAACAAATGCAAGCACAATGGCCGTGACAATGATGATCATGCCATCACTTTTAAAGATGCCTTTATAATCTGTTTTTTGGTTGATAAAAGCTTTATCATCCTCATCCAGCTCATCATTTTTGTTCATGTATTTTGTCAATACTGAGACGATAAGTCCCAATACAACCAATACTAGCACCAGCACGATTACAAGTACAACAAGGATTATGGTCAGGTATTCATTAGGAATTCCTCCTCCCGAACTAGCTGCTTCACCACCTTCAGTTCCAGCCGCTGCTGCTGCCGCTGGGTCGACTTTGTCACCATACTCAATGTAAGATAGTAAATTTGTCAGGTCGCCATCACTTAAAAAATCATGCGCTGGCATGACCGTGTTATTGAATTCTTTGAAAAGGGCTACTGCATCAGCATCTCCTCCTTGAATCAATACTTGTGAGTTGGTAATAAATTGTTTTACCCAGGCCAACTCCCTCCTATCAGTAACTCCCCTTAGGGCAGGCCCGATCAATTTTTGATCGAGTCTATGGCAGGTTTTACAGTTGGCATTAAAAATGGACTGACCCGCGGATATAGCTTCTTCGCTATCCGGAATTTCAGGGTCCACCGCATATGCCTGAATCCCTGAAAATAGGAATATCAAGACCATCAGATGGCATACGCGAATTGAAACCCCTAATAATGAGCGTTTGATCGACATAGTTATGTGTACTTTTTTCAGATTTTCTCAGTGCAATACAATTTCCCCACAAATGTACCACCCAACTTCTATTTTTCAAACTTGAGGGACTTAGAACAATTTATGAGAACAAAATCTAAATATAGTATTTAAAACACTGTTTTACAGACAATTAAATAGGTATACCTGAAGCACATTTTAATTTAGAACAGTTATAAATAAGTTGATTTTTAATTATTTTAAAAAATAATCTCGTCCACAACAATTAACATTTCGTTTCAGAGTGATTTTTACCCGAGCATTTGCTTAAAATCTCCCGATAATTTTTAACGGTAAGGTTTGAAAAACCAACATTAAATGCCTAAATTTGCGCTTCGATAAATGAAAAGGTCGAGTGGCCGAGTGGCTAGGCAGAGGTCTGCAAAACCTTGTACAGCGGTTCGAATCCGCTCTCGACCTCCATAGGCATCCTCTTAAAGGATGCCTTTTTTTGTGCTCACTTTTCTGGATTTGGTTCAGCTTCATTCTTTGACTCGAAATATCTCAGAGCATAAAAACCATGGAATAAAATTGCCTTCTTAGAGCTTAAGGGCAGTTTTCGGCAATCAAAAGTGGGTACCCTGGGTGAAATTATAACCCATTTTATTTTAAAAAATTTAAACTTTTCTTTAACTATATGCCTCCATAAAAAGAATAAATTTTGCCTAAAAAGAGCTGCTTCTCAATTTAAAAAAGTATTCTCAAAAATTGCCAAAACGAAAAAATTCGCAATTAAAAATTGGCCTAACCTGATAAATAAAACACTTAATTTGGCCATGACTTTTTAGCAAAGTGCTAAAGTGAAGCACAAATAATTGAAAAATTTTAGCGCAAATCCTGTATTTAAATCCTGATTGATTTCATGATTTGAAGTATAAATTATTTAAGTTTTCGCCTCATAAAAACTTAGCGCTTACCGTCATTCATCTCCTGTATAAATCTTTTCAGATCTTTAGTACGTTGAAACCCTTGAAATATTTGGAAATATTGATCCAATGGAGAATAAAAAACTGTTGTGGGAAACAACAGTTTTCCCTTTTCCATTCCTAACATTCTGGCCAAAGGATGAAAATCACCTTCTGAGCCAGGATCATAGTTCCTACCCATAAAAGCCAGGTTTTTTTCGTCTTCAGCATCAATTTTTAAGCAATAGAATTTCTTCGCTAGTAAATCAATAACTTCTGAGTCTTTAAAGGTTATGTTTTCCTGCATCTTACAGTATTTGCACCAATCCGTGTAAATAAAAACCATTAATGGCTTAGGTTTTGCCCTTAAACTATCCCCAAGATGTGCTATTGAAGACCATGGCAATGCTTGGCCATTGGAAATTCCAGCAGAAAATCCCATCAATAGCACAGTCCATATGACTACTATCCCCTTCATTAGTCAATCGTAAATCTAACTCCTAGAAAGGCCCTTCTTCCTTGATTCGGCGCATAGACATAAGATGGATCAAATGTAAGTGCTGTAGGATTCTCAGGAGTTGGAACCACCTGTCCATCTCCTCCAAAAACCACATTTCTATCAAAAGGATCAAAACTCCTAGCTATACTATTGGCTGCTGGTGTAAAGTTCAGGATATTCTTCACTCCTCCGTACACTTCCCATTTTGAAGCCAAACGTTTGCTAAGTTGTAAATTCTGCAAGCTGTACCATGGAGAGTATCCAGGTCTATCATCAAGTGCACCCAATAGGGGCAATCGCATAGGACCATATAGGTTTCCTGTATAATCCACCGTCAACGCCAAGGAAGGAATGGTGTAACCGATACTCCATACACCACTAAACCGCTCAGTAAGTAACTGCCTGTAGGTTACGTCATTTTCCGTTACTGACACGTCCATAAGCGTACCTCCTGCAATAATGTTTAAGCCATTTATCCAAGACATTTCTACATTGAGAGAAGCGCCTTTTGATACTGCATGTCCGTCAAGGTTACCATAAATAATCTTATTTGGATCCGTTTCGTAATCAGGTAAAATAGCATTGTTAAAATAAGTATAAAAGGCAGATCCATCAAGACTTATGAATAACTGATTGGTAGTATAAATCTTCTTTACAACATTCAAATTGGCATTCCATGAAGTTTCTGGAGAAAGCTCTCCATCAAAAACCACTTCTCTAGCCCCGGTGAGGGCAGCATGGTCTTCGGTGAACACATTGGCTACCCGATAGCCATTACCGACGCTCATCCGGACTACATTGTTTCTATTATCAG
Source organism: uncultured Cyclobacterium sp. (assembly GCF_963977555.1). GTDB lineage: Bacteria > Bacteroidota > Bacteroidia > Cytophagales > Cyclobacteriaceae > Cyclobacterium. The sequence continues at coordinate 222,581 of NZ_CAXBPD010000007.1, forward strand.
AAGTCCATTTATAATTTATTCTTGGAGAAAGGATGCTCCCATGCAAACTATTATAATCATACCGCATACCCATTAATAATTTATGGTTATCGCTGAAAGTAATTTCATCCTGTAAAAAAGCACCAGGAAGGTGCGTGATGGATGGTTCGTTAAGGTTGTTTGCAGCGGTTGTGGCTGGTGTATTGTCATCATAAAAAGTATACCTATAGGCCATCCCAAACAATAAATCATGATGATCTAAGGGCTTGTTCCAGGTTAGCTGTCCAAAACCAATGTACTGATCTGCAATAAAAGGAGAATCCCCATAAACGGAGTTTTGATTATGTCCGTTTGTACTGAACTGAAAATTAATAAGCTCATCTACAGGAAGTTGATATACCCCAAACATTTCCCAGCGATTGGTATAAATGCTTTCTGCATAAATTTCATCCCCACCTCGATATTCAGAAGTCCAGTCCATTTCTCCACCCCACCTATCTTCATAGACATAACGTCCCGCAATTGAGAAATTTTTACCGGATTTTCTATCAAAGCTCAATTTGTTGAATATTGAAATCCTATTTTGAAGGGTCACATCAGTAAAGCCATCCCCATTTTTATCCAATGGGTTTTGATAATTAAAATAGTTTATCCCTAGCAAGCCTTGCGTTTTATTTGTGAGGTTATACCGTAATCCCAAATCAGTATTGACATCACCCCAATCGGTACTGAACACATCTGCGGATATTAAAGGAGCAGCAGCTGGTTTTTTAGTAATAATATTGATAAGGCCACCTACTGCCTCAGAGCCATACAAGGTAGAAGCAGGACCCTTTACAATCTCTATCCTTTCGATAAGCGCTTGAGGAATCCCTGTCAAACCGTATACGGATGACAAGCCGCTCACAATTGGCATTCCATCAATCAAAACCATGGTATATGGACCTTCAAGGCCATTGATATGAATGTCTCCCGTGTTACAAACATTACAATTTATTTGGGGACGGACTCCATTAACATTCTGAAGGGACTCGAAAACAGAGGGTGTGGGATTTGCGCGAAAAAAATTGGCTGAGTAAACTTCAACAGGCACAGGGCTATCCAATTTCGAGACCTCTTTCATGGTGCCTGATACTACCACTTCACCTAGAGATGTGGCAGATTCACTTAAAATAAAATTATGACTTGGTGACAAATTACCCCCTGTAACCTCAATTCTTATTTGCTGCTGTTCAAATCCTATCAAAGATGCTGTTAAAGAATGGGTTCCTAATGGTACATTTTGAATGACAAAAGAGCCGTTTTCATCTGTAATACCACCTAAAGAAATTTTTCGTATTCCCACATTGGCAAACTCCAATGGAGCACCATTTTCATCTACAACTTTTCCAGTTATTTCCCCTTCTTCCTGCGCCTCCACTTGTTGATAGGTTAGGGCAACTAACAGCGAAAATAAGAATGCGCTGTATTTTATTAGATTAACATTTATAATTTTCATATCCTTACAAAAGTAATAAGTTAGACTTATCTAACAAATTATTTCGACGTTTATTTAATTTTTATTTTACGCCTCTAAAATAGTAGTTCAGACAAAAGCTTGTATAAGAAGTAGGATTAACAAATTAACAAAATGAAATAAGTAGGAAGTTTCCAACTAAAAAACCCAATAAAAATAGTCTTACAATAAACAGGTTTTAGGAGGAAAGGAAGGATTTAAAAAGACCATATGATTGTAAAAATGGACTCAAACACCGATTACAGGTCCCCAAATTGCCCTTAAAATCTTTAAGAAACTTAGCTTATTATCATATACCCCTTCGAGAACAAAAAGTACATGAGCCATTTTTAAACCATTAAATCCAATAACACAAAAAGTAAAACTTAATAAAATTTAAAAAATAAAACAATACGGCAAAAAAAAAGCACTAACCTTGGGTAAGGTTAGTGCTTTCAATAGTGTATAAATAAGGGTGAATTATTTTTTACCCTGATCCATTTTTTCTTTCAATGCAGACAATGCATCCAAATCTCCTAGTGTAGATTTTTCAGCTCCAGCTCCACTGTCAGTAGTAGTTGCAGCTTTCTTTTTAGGACTAGCTTTCTTAGCAGCACCTGGCTTAGGCATTGCTTCTTCTTTGAAAGTAGCAGTATGAGAAAGTACAATACGCTTGTCATCTTTAGAGAATTCAATTACAGTGAAATCAAGGCTTTCACCTGCTTCTGCTTGACTTCCGTCAGCTTTCTCAAGATTTTTAGTAGTGGCGAATCCTTCAAGACCGTAAGGTAATTCAAGGACAGCACCTTTATCATTTTTAGAGATGATAGCACATTTGTGCTTAGATCCGATTGGGAACACATTTTCGAAAGTATCCCAAGGGTTTTCTTCCAATTGTTTGTGTCCAAGAGCCAATCTTCTGCTATCAAGATCCAATTCTAATACAATAACATCAAGTTCGTCACTTACCTTCACAAATTCTGAAGGATGTTTGATCTTTTTAGTCCAAGACAAATCAGATACGTGAACCAAACCATCTATACCTTCTTCAAGCTCTAAGAATAGGCCGAAGTTAGTAAGGTTTCTAACAATACCTTTATGTTTGGTACCGATAGCATATTTGGTAGACATTTCAGCTTTAGTCCAAGGATCTTCAGTAAGTTGTTTGATACCTAAAGACATCTTGCGCTCATCTTTGTCAAGCGTAAGGATTACAGCTTCGATCTCATCACTAACTTTTACAAAGTCAGCTGGATTTCTTAAGTGCTGTGACCATGACATTTCAGAAACGTGGATCAAACCTTCTACGCCTGGTGCTAATTCAAGGAATGCACCGTAATCAGCAACATTTACAATTTTACCTGTAACTTTTGAGCCTACTTCCAAGGTAGCAGATAAAGAATCCCAAGGATGAGCAGTCAATTGCTTCATACCCAAAGAAATTCTTTTCTTATCATCATCAAAATCAAGTACTACTATCTGAACTTTGTCGTCAAGGTTAAGCACTTCTTCTGGATGATTAATACGACCCCAAGAGATGTCTGTAATGTGAAGTAAACCATCTACACCACCCAAATCGATGAATACACCGAAGTTGGTCATGTTTTTGATAATACCTTCAAGTACTTGACCTTTTTCAAGGTTGTTAAGGATTTCAGCTTTTTGTTTCTCAAGATCTTTCTCGATCAAGACTTTGTGTGAAACTACAACGTTGTCGTTGGCGTGATTAATTTTAACCACTTTCACTTCCATCTTTTTACCTACGTAGATATCAAAATCTCTGATAGGTTTAACATCGATTTGAGATCCTGGTAAGAAAGCTTCTACTCCATAAATATCTACGATCAATCCACCTTTGGTTCTTCTCTTAACAAGACCCTCGATAACATTGTCTTCTTCCAATGCTTCTTCAATGGTCTGCCAAGCTTTAACCATCTTGGCTTTCTTACGGGAAAGAACCAACTGTCCCAAAGAATTCTCCTGCTCTTCGATGAATAATTCAACCTCATCGCCGATTTTCAAACCCTCTATATCACGGAATTCATTCAGTGGAACAAGTCCGTCTGATTTAAAACCAATGTTGATGATTACATCTTTATCATTAATACCTACTACAGTACCAGTGATAACTTCTTTTTCTGTAATCTCAGTAAGGGTATTGTCGTAAAGGTTTTCCATTTCAGCTCTCTCAGCTTTAGTGTAACCTTCTCCGAAACCCTTGGTCTCAAATTTTTCCCAATTAAAATCTTCTTGATTTGACATAATAAATAGATAACCCTGATTTTCAACAGCCTTAGGGTCGTCTGGCTGAGGTTTTTATAAATGATATCCTCTTGTTATAAGGCCCATCCACTCGAATGGATTGCAAATTTACGAATTATTTTAGGATTAGGAACTGTAACCCAACAAAAGATCAAGATATTCAACCTATATCGGCACATTGGATCATACCTGCTTTATAGCAAGGAAAGGAATCCATTCTTCAGCATGTCGTTCAGCATATTCGGCAAGGAAATAAGACAAATTGGGCTTAAATGGATAGATCTTTAAAGCCATTCCTGCCTCTTCTGGGGTTTTATTTCCTTTAATTGTATTGCAACGGTGGCAAGCAGTAATGAGGTTACTCCAAGAAGTCTTGCCTCCCTTGGATTTAGGGATAACATGATCTAAGGTCAAGTTCTTACTCGATCCGCAATATTGACAGGTGTGGTCATCCCGTTTAAAAAGATTGTTTCTATTCAACAAAACACCCTTATATGGTATGTTCTTATAATCATCGAGCCGAATAACAGCGGGATAATCATACACCTTATCAACAGTTCTTATTTGAAGGTTGTCATATTGAACCAATGCTGTGGCCTTGTCAAGATAAGTAAGAACAAATGCTTTATAAACATTTACGACCCCTATAGGAGAATGATCCAGATTCAAAACAAGTACTTTTTTTTCCAAATATTCCTTCATCAATCCACAAGGTTTTTTATAGCCATCAATTGAATAGATCCGCTAAGCGCTGCATTCTTGTCCCATTTTTCTGGATCAAAAGCTCCGGTCTTTACTTTTTCTCTTACCCAAAGAATTTCACGTTCACCCATATATAGGCCAGCTTGAAAAGGTGAGCCTTGATTAGCTCCGAAAACTATTAGGTCTCCAGCTTGGATCGCTGATACCTCACCCTCCTTTCCTATGTTTTTGAAAGCAATAAGATCATTGGGCAGAATCACTCCGCTGATTTTAAAAACGAGATTTAGCCAAGAAGAGGCATTCAGACCAAAAAGACTTCTGCCTCCGGGTAAAAATGGAGCATTCAGGAATGTCAGTGCGGTAGCAATGATTTCTGCTCTTGAAGCCTTTTCTTCGAATGAGTGACTGGTCCCATTAAACTTAATAGAATCTTCCCACTCAAATATTTCGTTTTGTCCAGCATGGATTTGACTGCCGGGAAGTAAAAGTAAGGTGTTGTCCTTTAGACGAATTTCACCAATTCCCTTGGAAACAATTTGCCGAGGTGACTGTACAAAAAAATCAAATTCATCCCTCGAAAGCGGGTGGTGCTGAGAAGCCATAATCCAACCTGTGCCAGTCGATTCGACTCCTTCTATCTTCACCCATTGGTCATCTGGCCCAATGTGCACAATATTGTACAACTCCCCAAAAAGCAATTGGGTACTTAACCCTGAACTGAGTAAAGGCTCCCTAAAAACACTGAGGAGCGACATTCTACAGATTCCGCACCCAGCATTAGAATTCCATTCTTTGGAGGTCTCTTTTAGCATCTTTTTCTTTTAGTGAATGTCGTTTATCATGCACTTTTTTACCTTTTCCCAAGGCTACTTCTATTTTAGCCAAACCATTGTCATTGATATAAACCCTTACCGGAACAATAGTAAGTCCCTTTTCCGCAAATTTGTTTTCCAGTTTTTTCAATTCTTTTTTCTGCAACAATAACTTACGTTCCCTAACTGGGTCATGATTAAAGTGAGCTGCCAAAGTATAAGGTGCAATATGCATTTGCTTAATGAATAGTTCATTGTCACGGAAAAAGCAGAAAGCTTCGGTAAGGGATACCTTACCCTCTCTTATCGATTTAATTTCTGTGCCTTTTAAAACTAAACCGGCTTTGTATTTATCAATAAACTCAAATTCAAAACTTGCCTTTTTGTTTTTGATATTAATTATTTTCTCGAATTTATTCTTTTTAACCATGATTTCCAATTTTCAATTTTGCCAATGGACTGACGTTCAAATCTGTAAACATTCCGGCTTGATATTTAAAATGCGCTGCCATTGCCACCATTGCCGCATTGTCTGTACAGTATTCACGTTTTGGAAGATAAACATTCCACTGGTATTTTTTCGCTTCCTCCAGAATGGTTTGCCTAAGACCTGAATTTGCAGATACTCCTCCAGCTATCGCTACTTCTTTAATACCCCTTTCTTTTGTGGCTTTCACAAGTTTTTGCATCAACATTTTAATAAGTGTATGCTGCACTGAAGCACAAATGTCTTCCAAATTGTCCTTTATAAAGTTAGGTTCTTTCTTAATATTATCTCTCAAAAAATAAAGTACTGCAGTTTTTATGCCACTAAAGGAAAAGGATAAACCTTTCATCTCCGACAATGGAAAAGAAAAGGCAAGCGGGTTTCCCTTGGCAGCGAGTTTGTCTAAATGGGGCCCACCGGGATAGGGCAAACCTATAATTTTTGAGATCTTATCGAAAGCCTCACCTACAGCATCATCCTGTGTTTCTCCTAAAACTTCCATTTCCAATGGATTGTTTACCAATACAAGTTGTGTATGCCCCCCACTTACAGTGAGACAAATGAAAGGAAAGGTTGGTGTAGGGGAGTCTATAAAATGTGCCAAAACATGGGCTTCCATGTGATTCACTTCGATGATAGGCGTATCCAATGCATAAGCAAAGGACTTCGCAAATGACACTCCTACTAAAAGTGCCCCCATTAGCCCTGGCCCACGGGTAAAAGCTACTGCACTCAAATCACTTTTATTAATTCCTGAAGATTTTAAAGCTTCTGCCACCACTGGAATAAGATGCTGCTGATGGGCTCTGGAAGCCAATTCTGGAACAACCCCTCCATATTTCTCATGAACAGATTGCGTGGCGACAATATTATTAAGTATTTTGCCATCAGAAATCACTGATGCTGACGTTTCATCACAAGAGGATTCTATTGCTAATATATTACAACTCATTTCGTGTCTGTTGGAAAATAAATCGAAAGTTAAGGAAATTTTGCTGAATGCCCTTAGAAGGACGTTTAGGATCATGAGCTACCTGCTCATAATCTTGATAACAATTACCTTATTGTTACAGATCCCTGTATTGCAAACCTACTTGGCCAGTTTCGTCACCAACCATATTAGCAAAGAAACCGGGTACAGAACAGAAATAGGTCGTGTAAATATCAGGTGGTGGGATGCCATCAGCTTGCAAGAAGTTACCATTCGGGATTTGCAAGACAGTTTGATGATGGATCTCAACGAGGTTTACATTGACTTTTCAGTAAAGGGACTAATGGACACTGAACAGCCGGGTTTTGATGAAATTAACCTTAACAATGGAAAAGTCCGGATCCTTACCCACCCCGACGGAGAAGGATTAAATATTTCTGTCTTCCTTACTCGCGTCCGGGAAATTTTCATTCCAAAGAAAGAAAAAAAATCACTAAAGGCTTCCACTTTTACAATTGGCAATGTCTCTTTGGTTAAAACCTCTTTGGATATCGTGGATTATACCCTACCCCCTTTCGATATAAAATTTGATTACAGCAATCTTCAATTTAGGGATTTGGTGGCAAGTGCTACAGACTTCTATGTCAGAAGGGACACGGTGGCATTTGACCTGAAACACATGAAAGGAATTGAGGCCAATTCAGGAATGGTTTTCCAACAATTACAGACCAACTTCACCTATTCCAGCACAGGTATGGAGTTCCAAGACCTCTACTTAAAATCCAACCAGACAGAAATTAAAAATTACCTGAAATTCAGGTTTGATTCACCTACTGACTTGCGTGACTTCAATAGAAAAGTGGAAATTTTAGCGAATTTGGACGAAGCAGTCTTAGACATCAGAGACTTGGGGTACTTTTCTGACAACATCCCAGCAATAGATGACAGACTATACCTCAGTGGACAAGTGGACGGCCGAGTAGATTCCATTTATTCCGATGAACTCCTTTTAAGGTTTGGAGATAAAAGTGCTTTGTTTGGAAAATTTAATATCAAGGGATTGCCAAAAGTGTCAGACACTTATTTCGAACTTTCACTGATCAATTCCACGATGAGCCCTGACGATCTCTATAGGTATGTGACCCCTCAGGCAAGAAAAGAGCTTAACAAATTTGGCATTATTCGCTTTAATTCTGACTTCGTAGGCCAGCTTTCCGATTTTACTGCTAAAGGCAATTTCCGAACCGCAATAGGGCGGCTTAATGGCACGCTTAACTACTTAAAACAAGACGGGAACCCAACCTATAAAGGCCAGTTAGAAGTGACGAATTTGGACTTGGGCATATTGATGGAAGACCGTGAAAACTTCCAAAAAACGAGTTTTAAAGGACAGATCAAGGGATCTGGCTTTAGTGTTTCATCTGCAATCATCGAACTGGATGCCAATTTTAGCAAATTAGGCATCAACCATTACGACTTCAAAAACATACAAACCAAAGCAACTTTCGCCAAGGATTTATTTGCCGGTAAAATGACTGTCAATGATCCAAACCTTGTAATGGATGTCGATGGGATGTTGGATTTAAGAAATAACAAGGATTCTGCCAATCTGGTCTTAGACCTGGATACCGCATTTTTAAATGAAATAAACCTTTCCAATCAAGCCATTTTTCTCAGTGGTAACTTTGAACTGGACACAAAGGGGATTACCCTGGATGACATTGAAGGTGTGGCCAGATTCCGAGACGTGTTGGTCAGCTATGATGGCCGTGACCTTTTTCTTGATTATTTCCTTTTTCAATCGCTTTTCACTGACAATTCCCGTGTAATCTCCTTGAATTCTGACCTCCTTGTAGCTGGCATCAGTGGTAATTTTAAGGTAAAACAGTTGGGCGATGACTTGAAGGAACTATGGAAAAATTACTATGCGATATTAACGAATAACTATTCAGGATCGAAGGTTGCTAAAACTTCGCCAATCAATCCCTATCAAATAGACATAACCGTTGATCTAAGAGACGCAAACCCGATTTTAAATTTAATCGATCCAATGCTATTTATTTCAAACAATACGCAGGTGGAAGGGGCATTTTATCAGACGGAGCAAAATACCGTATTTAACTTTTACAGTGGAATAGATACTATATACTACGGCAACAACTACTTTATCGATAATAATATTGACTTGAATACTGCTAAATACAAAGACAGCAATGAGGTTCTGGCTTCCTTCTATGCATTGTCAAAAGAGATTCAGCTCAATTCTGGCTTCAATTTTCATAATTTATCCCTTGAAACAATATGGAACCAGTCCAAGCTGGACATTTCTTTCTACCTGGATCAGTTACTTACAGAAAGCCATTTTGACATAGGGGCAGAGATTAATTTATCACCTGACAATACGCTGGTGAAATTCTCTCCCTCAGAAATCAAATTATTGGATGATTATTGGCAATTCGAAGAAGGAAACAGTATTAGCATCAAAGCCGATGAAACCCAATTTGACAAAATAAAAATATTCCATAACAACGAATTCATAGCTGCTGATGGTAAGATCAATCACAATCCAGAAGATAAAATGGAGATCAACATCAATGAGCTTAACCTGGACTTCCTTAACTCCTTTGGGCTCAGAGAATATGAAGGCATAGCCAACGGGAAAATACAACTGAAGGAAGGATGGAATAAAAAAGGAATGAAAGGAGCTATCTCCATCAGGGATATTTATATCAACAAATTCCTGGTAGGCGAAATTGAGGCAAACGCTTTCTATTCAGACGATGCGGTCAATCTATCTATTCAAAACATTAGGAACGGTGCAGAAGTAATTGATCTTTCAGGGGATTTGGGCAATGCAGAAAGAGAAATGGCATTAAACGCCCGCTTTACCGATGCCCGGCTTTCCGTAATTGAGCCATTCATAGCAGATTATTTGACCAATATAGATGGAAAGCTAAATGGAGATTTAAAGGTAGGGGGTACCATCACCCGTCCCATAGTAGAAGGTTTAGGCAAATTGGACGGGGCTACTTTCAGATTCAATTACCTCAACACGACCTACATGGTAGATGGCAACATCATTTTCGAACCAAATGACATTAGTTTCAGAGGCTTAGAATTAAGGGACATCAATAACAATATTGCAGGGCTAAGAGGAGGAATCACCCACGATAATTTTGATAATTTTATTCTAGACCTTACCGCTGAGATTAACAATTTTCAGGTGATGAATACCAATGCATCAGACAATGATCTTTTCTTTGGAACAGCCTATGCAACCGGGGATATCAGTGTATTCGGAGCCGCCAACAACTTGGATCTTACCGCAAATGCAACCTCCCAACCCAATACTAAAGTTTTCATTCCTATAGGGGAATCCAACGGGCAAGCACAGGAAGATTTTATTAATATTATCAATATTAGAGATACAACACAGCTACTTGAATTTGAAGAAACCATCGACAAGCTAACAATTAATAATCTCAGGATGAACCTAAATCTTGACATTACGCCGGATGCTTATCTCGAAATCCAAATTGATCCCAAAACCGGAGAAAACATTCAAGGTCGGGGAAAAGGTGTTTTCAATATGAACATTGACACCCAGGGAAATTTCACTATGACAGGAAACTATGAAATAGTAGATGCCCTTTATAATTTTTCTTTGTACAATGTGATCAACAAGAAGTTTTTGATTGAACCGGGAGGGATTATCAATTGGTATGGAGATCCCTATCAAGGAGTTATGGATATTTCTGCTATCTATCAAGAAAACGTATCTCTTACTTCCCTCCAAACAAACGCCAGCACCAGTGTCCTTGAAAACAGTCAAATTAGAAGGCGGTTTCCTGTCAAGGTGATTATGGATCTTGAAGGGGAATTATTGTCTCCTGACATCTCCTTTGATTTTGACTTTTCGGAATTCCCTGAAGACAGCGAATTGCAAACTACCATTTCTGCCTTCAAAAATAGAATCGCCAACGACGAACAGGAAAAAAACCGACAGGTTTTTTCCTTAATCATGTTACGGAGGTTCTCACCAGAAGGACAGTTTAACAGTACAGGCATCGGTTTTTCTAATCTCAGCCAATTGATCTCTTCTCAACTCAATAACCTGGTCGCTCAGGTGGATGAGAACCTGGAAATAGATTTTGATCTTATGGGGCTTGATGAATCAGCACTGGAAACTTTTCAAATAAGAGTGGCTTATACCTTTTTTGACGGTAGGTTGCGTGTCACCAGAGATGGAGGATTTACAGATCTTCAGGGCAATGCCGACCTCAATACAATTGCTGGGGATTGGCAAGCCGAATATCTTTTGACAGAGAATGGGCAATATCGCGTAAGGGTTTATAACCGAAACAACTTCAACACCTTAACGGCACTAAACATAAATAACCGTGCTCCCAACACCTATGGGGTTTCTATTTCTCAAAACCTGCTTTTCAGTTCTCTTAGAGAGCTTTTCCAAAATTTTAAGCGAAGCAAACCGCTTTACATCAATGATTCTGATGAATACCTGAGAGGTGATTTCAATATTAACCTGGATGAGGTAGCTCCCGAACTATTCAAACCGGATCCAAAAGAAACAAGACCCATAATTAATATAATCGACAAAGAAAATCCTTGAGCCCTCTAAACAATCTGCGCATTTTTTGATTATTGTAATATGGATAAAGTGACAATATTTTGGTTTAGAAGAGACCTCAGGCTTACAGACAATATAGGGTTGTTTATGGCCTACGAAAATGAGAAAAACGTTCTGCCCCTATTTATATTTGATGAAGAAATTCTTGATAAGCTGGAAAATAAAAAAGATGCTAGGGTGCAATTTATTCTCGAACAGGTCAATGAAATTCATGAAGCATTAAAAGATTATGACAGCTCCATCTTGGTAAGACTAGGCAAACCAGTGTCCATTTTTAGTGAATTGACGAAAGAATTCAATATCCAAAATGTATACACCAACCGTGATTATGAGCCTTATGCCAGACAAAGGGATGAAAGCGTGGAGAAATTCTTGGCAGACAAGGACATCCCTTTTTATGATTTTAAAGACCAGGTGATTTTTGAAAAGGATGAAATCACCAATAATGAAGGTAGTTTTTACAAAGTATTCACCCCTTACAGTAAAGTCTGGCTGCAAAAACTAAAAGGCCTTACATTAAGTCTAGTCAATTTAGATGGCAGGAAAAAGTCATTTTACAAAACGGAACCATTACCAGTCCCTTCTCTTAAAGAGATTGGATTTGAAGAGAGCCCTGTGAAAATCCCTGCCTTGGAGATAGATGAAAAACTGATTCAAAATTATGACAAAACCCGAAATTTTCCCGCTAAGCAAGGGACTAGCCGTTTGGGAATTCATCTACGTTTTGGAACCATTAGCATTCGTCGGCTTGTCCAGGAAGCTATCGAACTAAATGGGACTTATCTCAATGAATTAATATGGCGGGAGTTTTACATGATGATCATTTACCATAAGCCTACAGTAATTGACACTTCCTTTAAGGAAAAATATGACCGCATCTTGTGGAAGAATGATGAAGATGCCTTTAGCAAATGGTGCAAAGGGGAAACTGGGTACCCAATGGTAGATGCAGGTATGAGGGAGCTTAATAGCACTGGGTACATGCACAACAGGGTAAGGATGATTACCGCAAGTTTCCTTACCAAACACCTATTGATTGACTGGCGCTGGGGGGAGGCCTATTTTGCAGAAAAACTGCTTGATTTTGAATTGTCATCCAATAATGGAGGATGGCAATGGGCTGCTGGCACTGGTACGGACGCACAACCCTATTTTCGGATATTCAACCCAGAATCCCAAATGACCAAATTTGACAAAGAAAAAAAATACATCCAAAAATGGATTCCAGAATATGGAACTCCTGACTATCCAGCACCTATAATTGAGCATAAAAAAGCAAGGGAAAGGGCATTAGAAACCTATAAAGAAGCTTTGGGTAAATAATTAAAGCATCGAAGCCCAGCTTTTTCATCAGGCCAATTACTTGATAAGGTGTTGGTCAAATCCCAAAATCACCAATTGTTCAAAAGCTTGCCATACCTCATGAGGAATTTCTTGCTCAATTTGAAAACCTAGCTTGGGATATTCCTTTATTCGCTGCAAATCTCCTACCATGGAATGGATCACTACAGCCATAGAAATCTCAGCATTGGGATAGCTATCAATGGGGATTTCAGGGCTAGCCACCCACACCATTTTCTCTGGCCAATTCTTCTTAAATGTGGCATAAGAGCGCCTTTCCATATAAGGCTTTTGAACAATAATGAACTTTTGAAAATCGAGATTTCTCTCTTCTAGTATGTTTTGTGTAAACTGAATGTTTTCTCCAGTGTTTGTTGACTGATTTTCGACAATAATGGCGCTTTCGGGCACACCCATTTCCATGGCTATTTTTGCAAACTTGTCTGCTTCCGGCTCTTCCCATAGGCCAAGGGTGAAATTCCCTAGCCCGCCTGAAAGAATCAAGTATTCTGCGATTCCATCCAGCCAAAGACTGGCTCCTCTTTCAGCTACCCTGGTGTCATGGCTACCAAGCACCATTATGGCATCTGCCTTTTCTAAGGCATGGTTTAACTTATGGTAATCCCACAGTACTTTTGCCAAGAGTTTAATTTCATTGGTAATTGCAGGTTGTTTCTTTTTTAACATTTTTTCTAAGATTCACTTGTAAAGGGTAATAAATCAGTACAATGGCATTACCGTTAAACCCACCAAATTGCCTATTACTTTCAAAATTAATATATTTTTCAAGCTAAATTTAAAAAGCCCATTGATAATTATTAAATTATACGCCTATAATCACACTAACAATATCATGATATCTAGAAGAAAACTAATCAAACGCCTGGCTTCACTCCCAATTTTGGGTGGGTTAGCAGGTAGCAGTACCTTACTGGCAGATACTTTACCATCAACTGCAGCTGCCGTAGCAAAAAGAGATTTAATTAAAGAATTAGGTTTAAGAACTTTTATCAACGCAGCAGGAAATTATACTTCAATGACTGCCTCTTTGATGCCTCCTGAAGTCATGGAAACCATTAATATGGCTTCCAAAAAATATGTGATGCTTAGTGATGTTCAAGACAAAGTTGGGGAAAAAATCGCTGGTCTTTGCCATGCTGAGGGAGCTATGGTTACGGCTGGTTGCTGGTCTGCGCTAGTCTTAGGAATGGCTGGAGTACTAACAGGAAACGATGCCAAAAAAGCAGGTCAGTTGCCTTTTTTGGAAGGAACTGGAATGAAAACGGAAGTAATTCTCCAAAAAAGTCACGCCAATGGATACCATCATGCCCTTACCAATACGGGGGTAAAATTAATAATGATTGAAACCAAGGAAGAGCTGGAAGCTGCTATTAGCGAAAAAACTGCCATGATGTGGTTTTTAAATCGAGAAGCACCAGTAGGTCAAATCAAACATGAAGAATGGATCGCTATCGCCAAAAAACATGGTATTCCTACCATGAACGATATCGCTGCTGACGTCCCTCCAGTAGAAAATTTATGGAGGTTTAATGACATGGGTTTTGACTTGGTGGCTATTTCTGGTGGAAAAGCCATGGCCGGTCCACAAAGTGCGGGTATTTTGATGGGTAAAAAACATTTGATAGAAGCCGCCAGACTAAGTGCACCTCCAAGAGGTGGAAATATCGGTCGCGGACAGAAAGTGAATAAAGAAGAAATTCTAGGCATGTACATGGCCTTAGAAACTTTTATCAACAGAGACCACGACAAGATATGGCAAACTTGGGAAGATAGAGTGGCCCTTATCGATGAGGCTATATCAGACATTCCAGGAATTACTACTGAAGTTGTAGTGCCTGAAGTTGCCAATCACAACCCTTCCCTTAAAATCAGCTGGGAAGGAAGTGATCATGGATTCTCTGCCAAAGATGTTGGAGGAGATTTACGTGATGGTAACCCATCCATAGAATCAATTGATTGGGAAGAACCAAAAAGTTTGCGTTTAACGGTATTTATGCTTGAAAAAGGCCAAGACAAAATTGTGGCCAAAAAATTAAAAGAGTCTTTGGAAAAAAGAACGGCTTAAATGAGTCATAAGGTTGAAAACCTTTTATTGACCAATTTTATAATCAATCCGGCTAGGTAGTTTTTAAAACTAATCAAGCCGGATTTTTTTTCTTTAAATCCAGAAATGACATTATTATTAGTAAAGACAGTTGGCTTTTAATAAAGAGCTGTTTTTTCACTACCTTGTACTGGTTGTATCTGGTAACTTTTAAAGGGTAGCCCCCCATTATTACCAAATTCAATAGCTATTTGGGAAGAAAAAGTCTAGAATCTGGATGAATTCCCGAGACTATTTGGCACTTTAAACTGAACATTTTTAAATCGAGTGCTAAATAATTTAGTGTAATCATACATAGTTTTTTGCGGTTACCGATGGTTTCTGGTATTCTATTTTTATTATTGTAAGATTTTCTATGTTGAAGTTTCCACAAATACCTCGAGGCAAAATTTATGTTATGCTAGCCGTCCTCTCATGGCTAGCCTTATTGCTTGTCAATTTGATTAGAGTATTTGGTGAAATCAATCAAATGGAAGGTTTGATTGGCAAAGAAATTACTTGGATTCTTGAAATCCTCTTCTTTATTTGGTTGTATATTTTTTTCAATGACGCCATAAAGAAAAATCAAAACCGCAATTTCATCTTCTTTATCTGGAGGGCCGCTTCCACGGCTTTAATGGCAACTGGTACCTCCTTCCTTATAATTTTCTTTTATTACCTTCTGGGAGATTCTCGATTGTCCGAGGACCCTCTACTGAAGAATTTTTTCTACCATATAAACTTTGCCGTAGTTTCGATCTTCCTTATTTCAACGACTTTGAGTTGGAAACACCTGATCCTTTACCAAAAAAGTAAAGCCATCGTTCAACAGTGGCAAGCCTATGAGGTCATTCTACTGATCAGCATGTTCTTTGTTCTGATCAGCCAAGCGAGTTTTAATTACGGCTTTATGTTTGGCCTGATCTTTTTGATCATTTATGGTGCCATTCTTTCTATCAATCTAAAATGGATTCCTTATCTCACTTTTAGAGAAAAATGGAAATCCATATTATTTTTGGTGATAATTATTGCCTGCACGGTCTACCTCTTTTTCCGGCTGGTCTCCTACACCCAGCAAAACATTCACTTTATTAATCTATCGGAAAATCTTTTCCTGCTTGGCCTTTTTGTTTTCGTGCTCTTATATGCAGTTTTCAGTTCATTGGTAACCTTGTTTAACTTACCAACTTCTTCAGTATTTGAGCAAAAGCTAACAGAAGCCATCAGTTTCCAAAAGTTAAGCCAATCCATAAAACCAGGTGAAAATGAAGAGCAGGTTTTAGATATATTAATGGACAGCTGTATGAGTGCAGCTTATGTAGATGCCGCTTGGCTTGAACTCTATCCCTCAGAACCCGAACAATCGTCCAAAATACAATTGCAGAAATTTATCAGCAATGGAGAACGTCAGGAAGTGATGACCTTATTAAAAAGGGCTGCACCTTTTGCGGCCTACTTCAATGGACAAACTACCGACCGAACCGAATACCTATATGGACAGATTCCACATGAGATCTATAAATCTGTACTGGTACTACCCGTATCGGCAAATAAAAAGAAACTGGGCGACATCTTTCTATTAAAAGAAGTCAAGGATGGTTTCAACAAAGAAATGATAAATATCATTTCAACCTTTGCAGGTCAAACTTCAATTTCGATTGAAAACCACCGACTTCTCAATGAAGCCATCCGAAATGAACGGTACAGAGAAGAACTGGAAATTGCCCAAAGAGTACAGCGTAGCCTTTTACCTTCCGAATTACATCACAATGGCTGCTTTGAAATAGATGGATTTTCAGCTGCTGCAGATGAAGTAGGCGGAGACTATTATGAAACCTACCGTTTTGATAAAAATAATTTTGCCTTGATTATCGGGGATGTTTCTGGAAAAGGAACTTCTGCAGCTTTCAATATGTCACAAATGAAAGGAGTGTTTCATAGTTTGGTACAATTAAATCTCCCACCAAAAGACTTTTTATCCAAAGCCAACAATGCCCTAAGCCGTTGCCTGGAAAAAAACAACTTTATAACTACTACGTATTACACCATCAGTACCTTAACTAAAGAAATCAACTTTGCGAGGGCTGGCCATTGTCCTACCCTATATTATTCAAAAGAGAAAGGTATTTCCCGCTTTTTAAACATCAAAGGCATGGGTTTAGGTATCGTTAGAAACGATGGCTATGAAAACTACTTGGAAGAAGGATATTTAAAATACCAACCGGGAGATGTTATGGTCATGTATACCGATGGCATCGTTGAAGCAAAAAACAAAAACAACCAAGAGTTTGGTTATGATAAATTAAGAATGCTTTTGGATGGGTTAAAAGATTTTCAAGCATTGGAAATAAAAAGAAAGATAGTAGAAGAAGTTTATGATTTTGTCGGGAGAGAGACTTTACCCGATGATGATTATTCAATTTTGGTCATCAAATTCAAAGCATAAACTAAAAAAAGCTTAAAACGTATAATCGAATATGTTAACTATAAATAAAAAGGGTGAAGAAGGTTATTTAATCATTAGCCTTGAAGGAGAAGTGGATGCCAGCAATTCAGTGGAATTGGATGAGGTAATTCAAGAAGTTCTAGATGAAGACATCAAAAATATTTTAGTGAATGCCCATGAGCTACAATACATTTCCTCTGCAGGCTTAGGAGTGTTCATGTCCTACTTAGAAGATTTTAATGAAAAAAACATCCAGTTTATTATTTACGGACTCAATGAAAAAGTAATGAATGTCTTTCATATTCTGGGCTTGGACCAATTAATGAATATAAAAGACACACGAGAAGAAGCTGAAAAATCACTCCATGAAGCATGAATTGAAGCTATATTGTGAAAAAAGTCAATTGGCAGAATTAAGGTCCTTTATATCAAAGACCCTTGTTCCAGCCAAATTAAATGACATAAGCCAAAATCAGTTGATATTGGCAGTAGAAGAAGTATGTGCCAACCTTATGATTCATTCTCATGATTGCGACCCACACAGTTTTTTATTGCTTAATGTGCATTTAAATGCGGAAACGATCATTTTTGAGATAACCGATTCAGGAAAAGCCTTTAATCTAATTGAATACAAATCTCCCGAAGTAAATTCTGTAATGAAAGAGAGAAGAAAAGGGGGGCTGGGATTGTTATTGGTAAGGAAAATAATGGATAAAATAGAATTTGAAACCAATCATTCTATTAACACCTGTCGCCTCATAAAGAAACTCAATTCCAAATAAATGTTAAATCCCGTGACTTATCCGAGTCAACAACCCGAATTGTGGGGTAAAATTTGTAACATTGCAGATTAAATTGTACCAATTGTCCTATGAATTTGAAGCATATATATTTCCTTTTGTTAGGAATTTTATTTGCAAGTGCCACTCCGGTTCCTGATGCCATCAAGGAAGCAAATCCACTATCGGACTACCTTTTAAAAATAAATGGAGAAACCTCTGATAGAGAGGAATTTCTTTATATTCTAAATAAGAACCGTCAGAAGGATACTGGCCCTATAAGCAAAGCTGATTTTGAACATAATTTTGAGTTATTTGTAGACTACAAGCTCAAAGTGAAATACGCAATGGATTTGGGAATGCACCAAACGAAGGCATTCAAGACCGAATTTGCTGCTTTCAAAGATGAATTAAAGAAACCCTATCTGCTGGAAAATTCGCTGACTGAAGGCGAATTAAGAAAAGCGTATAGTAGGATGCAGGAAATAGTGAAAGCCAGCCATATACTTTTCGAATTTCCGGATAACGCCTCCAAAGAGGATTCAATAGCCGTCTATAAGATGGCTGAAAAAATAAAAGCTGAAGCAGAGTCCGGAGCTGATTTCCATCAGCTGGCAGCAAAATATTCCGATGATCCATCAGCTAGTATAAACAAAGGAAGTTTGGGGTATTTTACAGCCATGCAAATGGTTTTGCCCTTCGAAGAGGCTGCCTACAATCTGAAAATTGGTGCAATTTCTGCACCTATTGTTTCAGATTTCGGCTACCATATCATTAAGTTGGAAGATCGTAGACCAAACCCTGGTCAATTACGCGTTTCACACCTGTTAATTCGGGTTGGTCCAAATGTAAGCGTAGCCGAAGAAGAAATCGCCTTGAATAAAATCAATCAAATTCATCAAACGCTTCTTCAGGATGCCAATCAATGGTTGGACTTGGTGAAGACCTATTCCGAAGACCCTAGTAGTAAGGTTAAAAAGGGAATTATTCCTTGGTTTGGAGTTGGTGCTATTGTTCCTGAATTCGAGCATGCGGCCTTTTCTCTTAACAAAGTAGGGGCTTTTTCAGCTCCTGTAAAAACAGAATATGGCTACCACATCATTCGCTTAGAAGGAGCTAAACCAGTACCGCCTTTTAACGAAGTTTTACCTACGATAAAATCTAATATACTGCGAGACAGCCGGTCCAACTTAATAAAAGAGCAAGTTTTAGCCATGCAAAAGGCAAAGTTTAAGGTCACTGAAAACAGTCAGCTCCTTTCACTTCTTAAAACTACCTTTGCAAGCAACAATGAAAAACCTACAGCTCAACTGTATTCTAAACTAGAAGAACTATCCAAAAAGGAAAACAATGTAATTATACAATCCGAATGGAAAGAGGCGGAAATTGCAGATTTGATTGTTTTTCTCAAAACATCCCATCCTCAAGGGAGCACACTGTTTACCGCTTCATTTGATGCTGTTTATAAAGACTTTTCTGAGGAGTTATTGTCAAAATGGGAAGAGGAACAGCTCTATCAAAACAACCATGACTACCGACAGCTGGTCAATGAATACAGGTATGGCATGCTGTTGTTTGAACTCATGAACAATGAGGTATGGCAAAAAGCATTGGAGGACAGCACTGGCCAAAGGGCTTACTTCCGAGAAAACAATAACAAGTACATGTGGAATAAACGTGTAAAGGCATTGATGCTCAAAGCTAAAAAAACCCAGGATATTTCCAATGTTGCGGCTTATCTGAGTTCCAGGACTCTCACTGACAGCTTGTCTTCAGAATTAAGCAAAAAATTTCTTGAAAAGAATGCTTTGCTCTTTACTGTTGAGCAAAAAACCTACGAAGTTGACAACAATGAAATCTTTAATGGATTGGATCTTAACCAGTCCTATCATAAAATTGATCAAAATAACGAAACTATTCTACTGGTAATTGGGGAAATATTGCCTGAAAGAGAAAAGAGATATGAAGAGACGAGGGGAAGACTCATACAGGATTATCAACAATACCTTGAAAAAAATTTACTTACTGAATTAAAACAAAAATACACCATCCAAGTCAATGAGGATGAAAAAGAAAAAATATACCAGTCTCTTGTTCAATAAACTAGTCGTCGCGTGTGGCATTATGCTTTTCGTGTCTTCCTGTGATTTGTTCAAGATGAAGAATGATCAAGAGGAGACAGATGATATGCTTGTGGCCACTGTTGGCAATGCTAATTTATACCATTCAGACATAGACCACATAGGTAAGGAAATGTCTCCAGACATGGATTCTGTAGAATTGATCAATCGCTATGTTCAGAGTTGGATAAAAAAGCAGCTGGTTATTCGGGAGGCAAGTCAAAATCTGACCATTAATGAGGCGGAGATAAACAGAAAATTACTGGATTACAGGTATGCATTAATTGCGTATGAATATGAAAAAAGTTTTGTAGAAGAGACCCTTAACAAAGAGGTAACTCAGGAAGAAATAGATGCCTATTACACTTCTAATAATCAGAATTTCGCCTTAAAGGAAATAATTGTCCGTACCAATTTTCTAAAGCTTGAAAAGGACATTCCAAACAAGAGGCAGTTGGAACGCTTGCTAAACAGTAGCCAGGAAAGCCAGAAAGAAGAGCTTAAGGATTTTGCTATCCGCTATGCCAACAATTATTTCATGGAGGATTCCACTTGGATCAATTTTGATGACATTATCTTAAACACCCCATTGACTAAAAACAACAACCACGTTCAATTGCTCCGTAACGAAAAGTTGATTCATGTTGATGACGAAACCTATTCCTATTATTTCAAGATATTGGAATACAGGCTTCAGGATCAGGTGCCACCATTAGAGTTTGTAAAAGACGAGATTTCAAAAATCATCGTTAATAAAAGGAGAGCTGAGATAGCCGAAAAATTAAAAAGAGATATTTACAATAATGCACTTAAAAACAATGAGTTTACCATATATGAATAAATTGACCAAAAGCCTCAGCTTACTGGTGGTGCTAGGTCTTTCTGTTTTCCAAATGGCTCTGGCACAAGACAATACAGAAGAAGCCAGTCCTGAAGAAAAAAAGAAAGAAAAAGAGCCAACTGGGCAAGTATTGGATAAGATCATCGCCAAAGTAGACAATTACATTATCTTGGAATCCGATCTTCAAAAAGCCTATTTGGAGGCCTCTTCACAAGCCCAACAAGGCTTTGAGATTCCTTCAAGATGTCAGGTGTTTGAATCCTTGCTGATTAACAAAATGATGATGGCAAAATCAGAAATTGATTCTGTGATCGTTTCTGAAGCTGAGGTAATCATCCAAACAGATCAGCGTTTCAATATGGTACTTCAACAATTCGGAGGTGATGAAGAAATGCTAATTGAAAATTATGGTAAAACAGGTGACCAATTAAAAAGCGAGATTCACGAAGCTGTAAGAGAACAATTGGTGGTTGGGAAAATGCAGGGTGTTATCACGCAAGACCTACAAGTTTCTCCAAATGATGTGCGTAAATTCTACAGTTCAATTCCCAGAGATTCACTTCCATTTTTCTCCTCAGAGGTGGTTGTTGGACAGATTGTGAAAAAACCAGAAGTCAGCCAATCTGAAAAAGACAAAGTATACAAGCAATTGGCAGAGATCAAAGAAAAAATCCTTAGCGGCGAGTCTGATTTTGCAACCATGGCGCGACAATATTCTCAGGATCCAGGATCCGGCCCTCAAGGAGGTGACCTGGGTTTTTTCAAGAGAGGAGAATTGGCGCCTGAATATGAAGCTACAGCTTTTGCGTTGAAACAAGGAGAAATCAGTGATCCAGTGGAATCCATGTTTGGGTTCCACATGATTCAATTACTTGAAAGAAGAGGCAATACTTTTAATACAAGGCATATATTAATGATTCCAACGCCATCTGAAGAGGACCTTGTAAAGGCAGAACAGTTCTTGGATAGCCTTCGTCAGCAGATCATAGATGAGAAAATACCTTTTGCAAAAGCCGCCAAGGAGAATTCAGATGACAGGGAAACTTCAGATGCTGGAGGGTTCTTTACAGACCCTGCGACAGGATCCAATAGATTAACCTCAAGGACCTTGGAAGACCCTATACTCTTTTTTACCTTGGATAGTATGGAAATAGGCGACATTACTCCAACCGTTAGGTTTGACGATGTAGACCCTAGAAACGGAAGGTCTGAGCCAGGAGTACGAATTCTATTTTACAAAGCCCGATACCCTGCACATCGGGCTAACATTGCAGATGATTATGAAAAATTAAAGGCTGCAGCCAGAAGAAAAAAAGAAGAAGATATATTAGCCAATTGGTTTGTATTGGCTAAAGAAGAAGTGTTTATCGATATAGATCCAAACTATGATAAATGCGAGGTGCTAAAAGATAAGTAAAAATAAAAGCACACTTGAAAATGCTTCCTGATAAAATTGGGAAGCATTTTTTTTGTTATCAAGGTTGAATCTAGAAAGATTACTACGGAAATGTTATTTTATCCTAGGCTTATACATTAGCAGATTTACGGATAAATCCCCCTTTGTCCCTCTTTATTGCCTTAGATTTTAAAATTTTAGGACTGTCGGGTGCTTACTTGATTTTATATTTTTTTCAGCCAGTTTAATGCTAGCGAGTGTTGCAATCGCAATAAAAACAGGCTTTGGAGATTTTGTCCGCCGTGGCGGATCAACAGTAATTTTATCGAGAAGCTGACAGTGATAAATTTTGCTTCAAAAATGCTGAAAACCCTATAATTCTTTCCGATTTGTACATCTTTAGGGCAGAGACACTGAACTGATAGGCGAGAAGTTCATTGTCATTATTATAATGATTGATAGCCTGATTAAAATATTGAAGGCCAACTAAGCTTTGGAGGTCTATCTTCCTGAAAATTGCAGGAGTATTTGGTTCTTCAATGCTTGCTAAAACACCCCATGGACTGGTAATATTCTCTCCGGTATAGAACTTGGCCATATAGGTTTTAAGGGCATCGTCTTCCAGAATAAAACCACTTAATGGGTCAGTTACCTCCAATATTACTTCCTCATTTGCGACTTCCACTTTTAAAAAAACGTGATAGGTGGTCTCTATTATGTCGAATTCAAAACCAAAGTATTCTAGTAGTCCGGACAAAATCAACGAACCACTAACGCAGTCATAAGCTCCAGAAGTAAATGTATCTTGAACCATACTAAATTGCTCATAGTTACGAAATATCCGCTGATGAGAGCGATAAAATATGTTTTTCACCATTTTTTTGGTCCTGCCCAGCTTGGAAAAGTCTTTATTCAATTGCTCATGTAAAGTGGTGAAATCCTCACTCTCCATGCGCCAGGATTTCAACAATGTCGAAGGCTCAGCTGGGGTTGAAATAGTCGACAAATAGGCATGGCTTTTAGCCTTAACCGTTTCCGAAAAGGAAGCCAATAAAAGTAAACCCAACAGGAGTAGTGCCTTACGCATTTGTCTAAATTAATATACTGTTAACTAAAGTTAACAATTTCTTAACATACAGACAAAAAAATATCCTCCCAATTGGAAGGATATTTTAAAAGATCAAAATAAACCCGGTAAAAACAGGTAATTGAATGGGTTATTAATACCTATAAAAAATAAATTGGATATAATTTTCAATTAGCTAACCATTGCGCATCCAAGGTTTAAAAAGCATAAGAAAAATTAACATTGAGGAGTGTTCCTGGACTTAAGGTAGAGAAGACCTGGTCTTCTGCACCATAAGAACGGAAAACCTCTTTTCTGGACTGATTCAGTAGGTTTTGAACATTTATACCTGCTTTCATCTTTTCATCTGTTCCAAATGTTTTATTGATACTGAGATTAACTGCATGAAAAGGTACCGTATAAGTATCTGTTCTATTACCAAAGCCTATATAATTCAGGGTCGACCCTTGCATGTTATAAAAAATACCAGCTTCTATCCCAGAAACGAAATTATTATAACTCAAACCGGTATTGATGATATAAGGAGCCTGCCCTGACATGTCTCTTGTATCTTCAATGGTTTCGCCTTCCCTGGCTGTAAGTTCCCTAGATCGCAATTCAGCCTCTGACATTTTAATTTTTGACCTTGTGAGGGTACCATTAAAATTGAAAAAGAAGGTCTCAAGTGCAGGACTTAGGAAGGAGAGTGATTTACGCAGCTCCAATTCAATTCCTGCCACAGTTCCATTCCCAACATTTCTGGGCTGAAAAGCACCAGGATCAGAAAGAAACTGCACCATCTCAATAGGTTTGTCAAAGGTTTTGTAGAAAGCACTTACAGAAAATAACTGGCCACCAGACAAGAATTGTTCCCATCTTAAATCAAAATTATTGATCCTGGTAGCTTGCAAATTACCATCCCATAGTATTTCCGTTCCACCATCAGTTGTTTCTTGAAACAGCCCCCCAACAAAGGTCCTACCCGTGATAGGGTCAAGGATTTCTGCAAAAGACATTTCCTTAAAGGAAGGTCGGGCAATGGTACTTGAAAAAGAAAAGCGAAGATTCTGACTATCCTTTATACTTCTTATCAAGTTAACCGTTGGGAAAAAGTCCAAATCTCCCATTACTTTTTCATTGTCATAAACAATGGTTCGGGTTTGATTTGAACCAGTATAATATTGGTCAAACTTCTCTGCCCTTAGGCCTACAATGGCTTTTAGATTTTTTACGGGAGAAAATTCACTATGAACATACAATCCAACATTGGTCAAATTGGCCTCATAGCTATTAGGATTATTGGGAATAAACAACGGACTATATCTGATACCATTTCTGTTGTCTTCAGAAAATAGGTTTTCTTCGATAAGCACTTGGTTAGGATCACCTGTGAAGGTAGAATTACCTGTTGCAAACTGAAAATCTTGAATAAGAAAATCTCTTTGTTTGTAAGCATAAGAGGATCCAAATCTCAATTTAGCGGATTCCCCAAAAAGCAAATGATTTCTGGTAAGGTCAAGTTTACCAATGAGGTTTTGTTCGTCAAGTGAACGCCAAATCCGTTGAGGCAAACCCACCTCTGAAGAAATGGTCTTGTTTGGCTCCCTAAACCTAAGTACCCTCACATCAGGATCTTCAATGGTAGACAAGGTAGGTGCAATTTTCCAATCCATTTCCCAATCTCCATCTTTACTATAGTGAACTCCACTTAACATTAAATTGGTTAATGCCCTTTCACTGTATTCAATATTGTATTGATCTGCTTCAAAAACAGCTCCTAAATTGGAGTTCTTAAAGTCAAAATTACCAACTTTTGAAGATCCATTTTGCAGGTGGATAAAATTCAGTTTGTACTTGGAAAAATCAGTTTTATAGGCAATGCCAAACAGTCCGCCAAGCAATACGTTGCTTTCTCCATAGTTACCTACAGATTTTTCCAAAGGCTCTAATTCCGTTTCACCTGTTTCTCTTGGCTTAGCATACAGATTAAATTCCGCACCCTTAAAAAATTCAGAAGTGTTTTTGTAAGTAACCGCAAAATTATATCCAAAAGTATTATCCCTATGCTTGAACTGATCTCCAAGCGAAAAACCAAGAGAGTAATTCATCAAATTTTGTTTTTTAGTACCTCCGAAAACAGGGTTAAAATCACGCAAAACACTTTGATAAACCTGGCCTTGTTCTCCTCCAGGGTTCCCTACTACATCTGCATATTGTGGTATTTCAGCTATACCTTTGGTGGGTATGTCCCTAAATCCATTGTCAAAACCTAAAAAATCTGTTGAACTACCTTGAGTAGAAAGGAAATCTGAGTTGAAGTGCATGGAAGGATTGTAACCACCACTAATTGAAAGGCGCATTGTTTTCTCTTCAGGAAAATCCTTTGTTTCAATATCCACTATTCCTCCAGTAAAATCTGCGGATAGGTTACTGGTAAAAGATTTAGATACGATAATATTGTCAATAATATTGGTAGGGAAAATATCCATCTGAATGGTATTTCTATCAGGATCTAAACCAGGAATATCAACTCCATTCAAGACTGTTTTGGTATACCTGTCTCCTAGGCCTCGAATGTAAACATATTTTCCACCTTCAATAGAAACGCCAGTAACACGTTTAATTGCAGAAGCCGCGTCCCCATCTCCAATTTGACGGAAAGCTGCAGCGGAAATTCCATCCATTAACTGTGGGGCATTTCTTTTAACAGTCATTAAGGCAGCTTCA
Source organism: uncultured Cyclobacterium sp. (assembly GCF_963977555.1). GTDB lineage: Bacteria > Bacteroidota > Bacteroidia > Cytophagales > Cyclobacteriaceae > Cyclobacterium. The sequence continues at coordinate 248,717 of NZ_CAXBPD010000007.1, forward strand.
GTTGTTCTGATGGCTTCTGCAGTAATGGTTACGGTCTCAAGATCAGAAGTAAATTCTGACATCATTAAGTTATCTACTATTGTGACCTCCCCGCCCTTCACTTCAATTCCTTCCAATTGAAGGCTATTGAAGGAGATAAATGAGGCTTGTATATTATAATTCCCCTCAGGAAGCTGAATTTCGAAATCACCGTCGAAATCGGTAACTGCTCCTTTTTGAGCACCTATTACTGAAACAGCAACGCCAAATAAGGGTTCTCCAGTACTCTCATCGAATATTGTCCCACGAATAGTTCCATTCTGAGCGAATAAGCTTGTTGACAAAAGCATGAATCCAATAAAGATCAAGCTATTGGTAAATCTTTTCATTTTTAATTTTTATTTATTGTAATACAGCGAATAGCTAAAAAAGTGAAGGAAAGGAATGCGGTTTGCATTCCTTTCAAAAAATAGTGGTTGGTATTATTATAAGTTGTCTAAATTTCCAGCAACTGAAGTCCAAGTCCAGTCATTGAATACTGTTTTATCAGCTCCAACCGTACTTGCCTCAGCAGTCACAGCAGTGGCATGTGCAGAAGTGCCATGTTTGAAGACCTCTGTAAGTGCTACTCCATCAGCTAAAACTACCTCAAGGTTTTCAAAAGATAGAGCTCCATTGGCAAAATTGGCAACAGTTGCATCACCACTTAAAGACAAGTCACCTCTGCCATCAGTTGTAGATGGGTCATCAAAACCTTGGAAAAGAATGTTTTTGAAAGTACCTCTAGCACCATCTCTGAAGTCACCTAGTTCTGAAACATTGTTTCCTACAATGATTCCGTTTTGAAGGGTATGTCCATCATTAAAGGAACCTTCAGGGCCATCAATTTCTAAAGCATGATCCGTAGAACCTCCGGTTATGACTATAAAATTATCAAGTGTTCCTGACCAAGCCATATCAGTATCTAAAGCATCATCACCTGCGTTCCAGATAATCGCATTTTTCACACTTACTGTTCCTCCAAACCATTCGATTCCATCATCCTGATTACCAATAACTTCTATATTTTCAATAATTGTTTTAGAACCTACAGAACCTAAAGTCAAACCATTGATTTCATTTCCTTCACCGATATTGGCTCCACCATGTCTGATAGATATGAATTTTAGTTTTCCAGAATAGTCTTCAGGATCATCTCCACCATGAAGGCCATTGGTATCGGAAGGTGGAATACCTTCAATTTGAACTTCTGAAACATTTCCTGCAAAAGAACTTGGCGCTTTACCTAGAACCAATAGTCCTCCCCATAATCCATCAATATCAGCATCTAAATTAGGGCTTGCCACCATTCCAGGCATGATTTCATCAGCGATGGAAGTAAATATAATAGGCTGATCAGCAGTACCTTCAGCTTCAATTGTTGCTCCTCTAGCAATTACCAAAGCTGTAGCATTTGCGCCTGATCCAGCTTCGCCCTTAACAATAACTCCTGGCTGTATGGATAACTCAACACCGGCCACTACTGTGATTCTACCTCCAAGGACATATATTTTACCAGTTTCCCATACCATGTCAGAGGTAATGTTATCTTCTATTTTAACAACAGATACGGCACCCCCTACAGAAACTACGAAAGTAGAAGTCTGCGTATCTCCATTAGCGTCGGTTGCAATGAACTCAAAAACCAAATTTTTGTCTGCATCTTCAGTAGAAGCTGCATATGTAAAGTTGTGAACTGCTGAAACCTCTCCGTTATAATTAATTGTTTCAATCGTGGTCCCATCTTTTTTTACCACCAAAGAGGTTAAACCATCGGCTGCGGTAATGTTAGCCTGTACAGGATCGATGTCTTCACCGGTCTCAACCGCTACTGTTGCTGGAATACCAGAAATAACAACTTGGTTATTTGGGTCATCCTCATCGTTACAAGCTGTTAAAACAGTAACAGCTAGTGTAGCGATCATCATCCAATTAAATAAATTCTTCATAGTTAGGTATTAGATTTTCAAGTCTGAATTAGATTCAGGCACAAAATTGACTCAAAAATCTATTACCCAATAAAAAAGTCAATTATGAAATTTTAAAATTAAAATCAGGGAATTAATTTTCTCTTAACATTGGCGTGGAAAAGGGCCCTATTGGTTCCTCCACGCGTTAACAACACTTAATAATCAGAAGATTAGGATACCAAAAAGCATTCGAATAGCAGAAAAATATAAGGTTAAGACCACAAAATTAGAGGACGTAACTAGAAAACCCAAGCCTCAGCCACAAGGTGAAAAATTTACCTGCTGCTTTTATACCTCTTGCTCGATAATATCACAGCAAATATGGGGTAAGGAGAATCGTTATAATTTTACGTCTGTAATTCTCCGTTCTTCTCAAGTTCTTCCTTTAAAAATCTAGCGGTATGGCTACTAGGGTGATTGGCCAACTTTTCAGGAGTACCACTGAAGAGAATTTCTCCACCTTTTTGCCCCCCTTCAGGCCCTAGGTCAATTACATGGTCCACCACTTTAATAACATCCATATTGTGCTCAATGATTAGCACCGTATTTCCCTTGTCTACCAATTGTTGAAGTACGCCTAACAACAAACCTATGTCTTTGAAATGCAATCCTGTGGTAGGCTCATCCAATATATAAAAGGTTTTGCCTGTATCTTTCTTAGAAAGCTCAGTCGCTAGTTTTACCCGCTGTGCTTCCCCTCCAGACAGTGTGGTGGCATGTTGGCCTAAGGTAATATAATCTAGCCCTACATCATGTAAGGTCTGGATTTTTCTTAAAATCTTCGGTATGTGCGCAAAAAACTCAACAGCCTGTTCCACAGTCATGTCCAATACATCAGCTATGGACTTACCCTTGAACCTAACCTCTAATGTTTCCCGATTGTATCGCTTACCTTTACAGGTTTCACAAGGAATATGAACGTCTGGAAGAAAATCCATTTCAATCAACTTCATTCCTCCACCTTCACAATCTTCGCAGCGGCCCCCTTTCACATTAAAAGAAAACCTACCCGGCTTGTAACCCCTAATTTTAGCTTCCGGCAATTCTGTAAACAAAGCTCGGATATCTGTAAATACGCCTGTATAAGTAGCAGGATTGGATCTTGGTGTCCTTCCTATCGGTGATTGGTCCACTTCTATCACCTTGTCCAAATGGTCAAGACCTGTTATTTCCTTGTAAGGCAAAGGTTCTTTCTTGGAATTGTAAAACTGTCTATTTAATAAAGGATAGAGGGTTTCATGAATCAACGAACTTTTACCAGAACCTGAAACTCCTGTAACACAAACCATCGTTCCCAACGGAATTTCTAGATTTACACTTTTCAAGTTATTCCCACTAGCGCCTTTTAATTTGAGTTTTTTACCTGTTCCTTTCCTTCTTTTCTCAGGAACAGCAATGCTTAACGATCCATTGAGATAATGGGCAGTAAGGCTATTAGAGGCCAAAATCTCTTGTGGCGTTCCACTTGCTACAATGTGGCCGCCATGACGGCCTGCTCCTGGACCTATATCAAGGACATAGTCTGCCTCCATCATCATGTCCCTATCATGTTCTACTACTATCACCGAATTTCCAAGGTCGCGCAAGTCTTTCAATGCATGCGTTAGCTTCACATTGTCTCTTTGGTGCAAACCGATACTTGGCTCATCTAGTATATAAAGCACTCCCACTAATTGCGTTCCTATTTGAGTTGCCAGGCGAATTCTTTGGGCCTCTCCCCCAGACAAGGTCCTCAGAGGGCGATTGAGTGATAGATAATTCAAACCTATGTCTAGCAAAAAGCCAATTCTTTTTCTTATCTCTTTCAATACCTCCGCGCCAATGATTTTCTGACGGTCGGTCATTCGCTCTTCTATATTGGTAAACCATTCCCCAAGAGTAGTGATATCCATTAGTGCCAATTCACCAATATGTTTTTCTGCTATCTTGAAATGAAGTGCTTCTTTCTTTAACCGATAGCCTTCACATTCGGGGCATTGGCGGGTGCTTGTGAAATCAGCAATCCATTTCTGAATTTTATCAGAGCCACCCTCTTTTTGTTTTTGGAGAAAATTGAGAATCCCTTCAAAGGTAGTGTTCCATTTAGTTCCTGGGTATTTTACCGAATCCACGGCCACGTCCATTTTATCCCCATACAATAAGGTTTGAATGACCTTATCATCCAACTTTTCTATGGGCGTTGCCAAGCTTCCTTTATAGCGCTTTAGTATGGCTTCAATTTTTTTAAAAATCCAAATATCCCTGTATTCCCCCAGAGGAGCTATCCCTCCACGGCTAATGCTTAAAGATGGATCTGGAATCACACTTTCCTGAGTGATTTCTTCAATCACTCCCAGCCCATTACATGAAGGACAGGCCCCATAAGGACTATTAAAGGAGAAAGAATTTGGTGCTGGCTCATCATAGCTTAGCCCAGTAAGTGGATCCATTAGGTATTTAGAAAAATGATGAATTTCACCCTCTTCATCAAGCAACATCATTACCCCTTTACCATGTTGCAAAGCTGTTTTTAGAGACTGAGAAATCCTATACCGGTCCCCTTCTTCTGCAAGAACTCGGTCCACCACTATTTCTATATCATGGATCTTGTAACGGTCCACTTGCATTTTGGGCTCCACTTCCACTATCTCTCCGTCTATCCTGACTTTGGAGTAACCCATTTTACGGATCTGCTCAAACAATTCCCGATAATGACCTTTACGGCCTTTCACAACGGGCGCCAAGATGGATAGCTTTTTGTCGAGAAAAACGTTAAAAATCTGAGCTACGATCTGATCTTCTGTCTGTCTAACCATCTTTTCACCAGAAAGGTAGGAGTAAGCCTCCGCTGATCTGGCATACAAAAGCCGCATAAAATCATAAATCTCAGTAACAGTCCCTACTGTCGAGCGGGGATTTTTAGAGGTCGTTTTTTGCTCAATAGAAATTACGGGAGAAAGCCCATTAATTTTATCCACATCAGGCCTTTCCATGCCACCTAGAAAAGAGCGGGCATAGGCAGAAAAACTTTCCATATAACGCCTTTGCCCCTCAGCATAAATGGTGTCAAACGCCAGTGAACTTTTGCCACTACCACTCAAGCCTGTAATGACCACTAATTTATTTCTGGGTAAAGTAAGATCGAGGTTCTTGAGATTATGCTCTCTGGCCCCATATATTTCAATATGCTCTTGAGAAGGTTGATTTTCTACTGACATTGGATATTTTTTCGCTTGTATTGGTTTAACCTGAATGAGGTAATTACTATTCTAATTAGTGCAAAATCTACTGAGATAGCACAGGACAATTTTCACCTTTTCTGACTTTGATGGGGCCGATTGTTAGTTATGAAATCAATGGATCCCTTAATCTATTACAATTCCCTCCTTCTTCGTTGTTTTTTTTAAATACACAGAAAGCCTGACTAAAAAGAACATAACTAAGGTAAACCTAAAACCAGACAAATGGTTCATTTCCAAGTAAAGGTTTAATTGGTTTGCTTCTCTCTGAGGTCTTGCTCCGTGTCTCCCGTAATGGTTGATTTCAGCCCACTCAATACCAGGTTCCACCAATAATGGAAAATAAATTTATGCTCGGCTCTCCGGAAATAAACTTCTCCCTTCTGAAGGTCTCCTGATTTTTGAGGGTTATGTGTCCTAATCACTAGCTTATTGGCTAAGAATGCACCAATATTTCTAAAAACATTTTTATTTCGCTTATAATCTTTATCAAGGATTTCAATTTTCAAATCAGAATATCTTGCTATTACGTCGCCAGTGCCATCAATGTCATTTGCTACAATATTAAAGTCCAGCTTGTCTAATCTTCCTTGGTCCAAAGCTACTCTTGTGGCCGGCATGATCATATTGTTCAGGCTGGTCAAATCCATCTGACCAACAGTCCCCTCCAGCAGAAACCTTCCATCTTCATCGTTGATCAGGTAATTGGCCTGCAAATCTATCTGGCCTTCTCCCATTAACCTTCCTTTAACGTTCATCCTTAAAGTATCATTTAGCGCTAGCTTATCTGCATAATTGGTGAATCCTAAAATCTCTCCATTAACTTGGTCAAAAAAGATCTTTCCCGATGATGGGGCTTTGGTATCTGGCCGCTCCTGATAGGTAATTGAAGTATTCTCAAAATTAATTGCCTTCAACCAGATACTTTTGGGCAAGCCTTTGATAATGTCATGGACCATTTTAGGCCTCTTTGAGGTGTCTTCGACTTTCCTTTTGTCCCTAAAAACTTCCAGTTCCAAATGATCCAATTGCACCTTGTCTGCTGCAATTTTACCTTCTCTAAAATAGGATTGAAAATCCATCCCGGATATTTCTAACTGCGCATTGTTAAACTCCATCCAATTGGTCTCCTTTTCAAACCGATTGATATAAGAATATTTAAGCAGTTTATTTTTAAAGGCTGCTTTTTCAATACTTAATTTCTGTTCTGTTGTATTAAAAGATATATCATTGGCTTCAACCACATTTATATAGTCATTGACATGTAGCTGAACTTCACCTAAATATCCCTCAATAGTATTGACAGTAAATAGGGCCTCCTGACTTTCAAGGTCTTGTTCACTTAGACTAAAACCATCAGCAAAAATAAACAAGTCATTAATCAACAACCTGGTAGAGTCTGTTTCACTGTCTCTGTTTTCAAAAGAAGCTTTATTTATCCGGAAATGATTGACACCAATCTTTTTATAATTCTCTCCTTGATTACCATTTTCCTCCCCCATTTTATCTGCAATTTCCTCCAGGTCTGGGGTGATCGTCTCCAAAACCACATCCTCGATGTAGGCAGAGTCTAACTTAATGCTATTGTAAAACAAAAAATCTACCCAACGGAAACCTGTCAGGCTGGCTTCCTTGAAAGTAAGGTTAAATTTAATTTTATCCTCCTCCATTAATTCCTCACCAGGTTGGATATTTACCGAGTCCATTTTTAAAAAGGTGCCCTGGTAATTATAATCAAGTCTGATTTTACCGAAGTTGACCTCATGCCCTGCAAATTCGTTGGTACGAACAATCATATTACTAACTATCCGCTCGGCATTATTATTAAGGTAACTATTTACCAATAATGGCAATAGATAAAAAAAACCAAGCAAAACTAGCCCAATAATAAAGGTTATGAGGAAAGGTTTTTTCATAAGAAGGGATTTATTTGCCATTCAAGATAATCATAAAAGCGAATTCCTTTACAAAAGAATTTTATAAGGGCAATTTTATGATATAAGAACTACCTTTTCGTACATTAAGTTTAGTATTAATTAGCCAAGGGTTATAAATTTTAACTTCCTTATAATTGCTATTCTGTTCAATGGCCCATTCTGCAAGGTTTTCGATGCTTTCAGTGACTTTAATTTCCCTAAGAGGAGGTAAAGAGTACAAGTCTTCATTTTGAAGTTCGAAACCATACTTGCTTTGATTTTCAAAAATTTCCTTCATTGCCAGGATCCTAAAGATATACCTGCTGGTTTCCTCATTGAGATACAGGTCATAATAATCAGGGCTAAGTTGTTGGTTTTTTCTCCTTGCTATGCCTGCCATGCCCATATTATAACTGGCAGCGACACTGGTCCAATTTCCAAATTTACCATAGGCAGCACGAATGTATTTACAGGCAGCAATGGTTGCTTTTTCAAAATGGTACCTTTCATCCACATCCCGATTCACCTCCAAACCAAAATCTCCGGCAGTTCCCTTCATAAATTGCCAGAAACCTTTTGCCCCAGCTGGAGAAGTGACATTTAACAAGCCCGACTCGATGACAGCCACATATTTAAAATCATCAGGTATGCCATTTTCTTTTAATGTCTGTTCGATAAAAGGGAAATATTTTCCTGACCGCTTCAGCATAAACAAGGCATTTGACTCCCAATATGCGTTGACGTAAATTTCTCTTTCGAACCTTTCAAATACATCAGGCTGATCAACGGGAGCTTTTTCACCTGAAAATTCAGGTTTTTCGGGAAGGTCAAAAATTTTAACCCGCGGATTCGTTCTTGTCTTCCCTGCCCTTAATTCGGCCACTGCTCCTTCCTCTGGTTTTAGTTCAGGCTTTATTTCCTTGCTTTCAAAAAGCAAATAGCCAATAATTAGGAACTGCAACGTAACAAGGAAATACAGGTTATAGGTATGCTTTTTTTTCAATTTCTTAATAATTTGGAGACAGTAGATACTTGTTATAAAAATCGTCTATTGCTTTCACTGCATCATCTGCGGCATCTACAAGAACAAAAAGATCAAGATCTTCCTTATTGATGTTGGCATTGGATTCCAGCATGGTGGTCTTGATCCATTCAATCAACCCTTGCCAATAAGCCTTGCCCACAAGGACTATTGGGAAACGTCCAATCTTTTTGGTTTGGATAAGGGTCAAGGCTTCAAAAAATTCATCCATTGTCCCAAAGCCTCCAGGCAAAACGATAAATCCCTGAGAATATTTGGTAAACATTACCTTACGGACAAAAAAATAATCGAAGGTAAGCAGTTTATCAGGGTCTATATAAATATTATTAAATTGTTCAAATGGCAAAACGATATTTAAACCTACTGACTTGCCTTTTTCTGAATGCGCCCCTTTATTTCCTGCTTCCATAATACCTGGGCCACCTCCTGTAATCACCCCATAACCATGCCTTACAAGTTTGGCTGCAATGGCCTCTGCTTTTTGATAATTGTGGTGGTTTGACGCTGTTCTGGCAGAGCCAAAAATGGAAACACAAGGCCCAATTTTGGCAAGCTTTTCAAAGCCCTCTACAAATTCACTAATGACTTTAAATATTACCCAGGAATCTGCACTTTTTATTTCCGCCCAATCTTTTTCCTTAAACGCTCTTCTTATTTTATCCTCCTCTTTTCCATCTTCCATGGTATCTCAATCAAATTTTTACCTGTAAACTATAACCTATAACTTTTTCCTAATGTAAACCATCCGAATTGAGCAAACAAACGACTTTTATACAAAAAATGAAAATGTTTACATTAAAATTTCAATTTTAAAATGCCCAACCATTAGATTTCAGAATATTTTACCTTATTTAAAGTATGGAATCAATTTATCATGCTGACTTTTGGCCATTTGCCATTCTATTGTCCAGTATAGCCCTGGTCGTAGTTTTGGTTTCAAAATTTAAATTTCACCCTTTTATCGCCTTGGTAGCTGCCGCCGTCTTTGTAGGCCTTTTGACACCAGACCTAATGGAAAACAAAGGCATCAACGCTGCGCTCGATGAACCCATGATTGCTTTTGGTATAATGGCAGGAAAAATAGCATGGGTCATTGCTTTGGCTGCAGTAATAGGTACGGCAATGTTGGAGAGTGGTGCAGCAGAGAAAATCGTGACCCAATTGCTAAACAAAATGGGGGAAAAACAAGCCGCTTTGGCCTTGCTTATTGCTGCATTTTTACTTTCCATTCCTGTTTTTTTAGATACAGTTTTTTTCTTGCTTATCCCCTTGGGTATTAGCCTTGCCCTTAAAACAGGTAAGAATTATATCCTTTATGTAATGGCCATAGGTGGTGGAGCTGCCATAACTCATAGTATCGTTCCTCCTACACCTGGCCCACTTATCATGGCCGAAAGTTTGGGGATAGAGCTGGGAACAGTGATTCTTTCTGGTATGATTTTGGGAATTATTCCCGCCCTATTGGTACTATTTATTGCTAAAAGAATCAATGAAAAAATGGATGTTCCCATCCGGATAGCATTACCAGTCAATGCTGGGGATGCCTCTCAAATAGCTTTGACTTGGGCACTTGCTCCCATCGTTCTACCCATTCTTATGATTGGTTCAGGCACGATGGTTCAGGCCATAACTGGCCATGTTCCCGAATGGTTGGTTTTCATTGGCAATAAAAATTTAGCAATGGCTGCAGGAGCTGCTTCAGCCCTGATTTTGTGGGCCAAATCGGAAAAGATGGGCTCCAAGGAGCTGTGGTCCAAAGTTGGAAAGCCTTTGGAAATCGGAGGCATCATCATCCTTATCACCAGTGCTGGTGGTGCTTATGGTGCCATGATCAACAATAGTGGCATTGGAGAAGCAATTAGATTGGCTACCCAAAATTTCCCACTGCATTTTATTCCACTGGCCTGGCTCATCGCTGCAGTGCTTAAAACCGCACAGGGATCGGGAACTGTTGCGATGATTTCCAGTGTGGCCATCATGTCTGCACTTATAGGAGATGGTCAATCCCTGGGTTTCCATCCTGTATACCTATTAATGGCCATGGGCTTTGGCTCCCTATTTATATCCTGGATGAATGACAGCGCCTTTTGGGTGGTGGCAAGAATGAGTGGACTAACCGAAAAAGAAGCACTTAAAACCTGGACCTTTCTGCTAGCTTCCATTTCACTGGTAGGAATGGCGCAAGTATGGATGCTGTCCTACCTATTCCCTTTTGTCTAATCAAAAAACCCAAATAAATGAATGTACTGATCATAGGAGGTGGCGGATTTATTGGTAGCAGACTCGCTACAGAATGGCTACAGCAACACCCAGAATCCAAGGGGAAAATAACACTGGTGGACCAGGCCTTTTTGGAAAACATCAAAAATAATCCAGGATTTGAATGCATTGCTGGAGATTTTAGCGACCCCTTGCTAATTGATCCGTTTTTAGAAAAAAAGCCCGAACTGATATTCCACCTGGCAGCAGTGGTCAGTGGCGAAGCAGAAAAAAACTTTGAACTGGGAATGCGGGTAAACTTATACGGATCTTTGCACCTGCTAGAAAAATGCCGGAAACTGGCTTACTGCCCGATAGTGGTATTTGCTAGCTCCTGTGGGATTTTTGGTGGTGATGTAAATCAAGTGCTCACTGAAGAAACCGCGCCTAAACCCAAAAGCTCCTATGGCACCCAGAAAGCCATGGTAGATTTGCTGATGAATGATTTCAGCCGACGTGGTTTTGTAGATGCCAGGTGCCTGAGGCTCCCAACCATCACGGTTAGGCCGGGAAAACCAAATGCAGCCACTTCATCCTTTTTAAGTAGCATTATTCGTGAACCTTTAAACGGCAAGCCTACCAGTTACCCCGTCGCTCCTTCCTCTCCTTTTTGGATTTTGTCTCCCAAACAAGTGGTGAGAAATTTTATCCATGCAGCTAGTTTGTCGGCCAAATCGATTGGTGATGACCGTACGATAAACCTTCCTGGTATAACCGTAAGCGTACAAGGGATGATCGACAGTCTGGAAAAAGTCACACATGAAGGCATTACCGATCTCATTTCCTATGAACCAGATGAATTTCTCCAAAGCATTGTCCTTACCTGGCCTCCAAATTTTAACACCAAAAAAGCAGATGCTTTAGGTTTCACTGCAGACAAGGACACCACAGAGATCATTACCAATTATATTCAAGAAGAGCACATTGAGGTACCCTAAAAATAAACCCTAATTATGAAGACTACAATAAAAACCGCCCTAATCACCGGAGCAGGTTCAGGTATAGGAAGAGCCGTGGCCCAAGCCCTGGCCAAGGACAATTGGACACTCATATTAACCGGAAGAACAAAGGGAACGTTGGAGGAAACCGCGAAGATGTGTGGCCAAGACAATCTTTTGATAATCACCACCGACATCACATCACCTGAAAGTGTGAATGCATTGTTTGATAAAGTGCGGGAAAAGTACGGACGTTTGGACTTGCTTTTTAACAATGCAGGGATCAATGCCCCAGCTATCCCATTGGAAAACTTGAGTTATGAAGATTGGAAAAAGGTCATTGACACCAACCTTACGGGAGCATTTCTCTGCACCCAACAAGCCTTTAAATTAATGAAAGCCCAAAGCCCAAAGGGTGGTCGTATCATCAACAATGGCTCAATCTCTGCTCATGCTCCCAGGCCAATGTCTGTGGCCTACACAGCAAGCAAACATGCAGTAACAGGACTCACTCAATCTACTATTCTTGACGGGAGGGACCAAAACATTACTTGCAGTCAGATCGACATAGGTAATGCCAAAAGTGACATGACCAAAAAAATGGAAGAAGGCACCCTACAAGCGGATGGTTCCCGAAAAGTAGAGCCCACAATGGACGTCAATGAAATTGGCCGTGCCATTGTCTATATGGCAAGCCTTCCTCCTGCTGCCAACATTCCCTTTATGACCATTATGGCCAATGGTATGCCGTATATAGGGAGAGGCTAATCAAATCAATAGAACGATAATAATTCAAACCTTTAGAAAGCCTATTCTTGATAGGTTTTACAATCTATGGCAAACCTTGCCTTTTCATGCATTGGAAAAATGAAATTTCTAGGCCCTAGATACCTGAGATAGCAATTTTTTATTGTCATACCGCTGTAAATGGAAGCATTTTTGCTAGAATAATTTATCTGAAAATGCCGGAAATTCTAGTCAAAACAATGTATTACTAACAACAGCTATACATAAACCATCATTTACCGGAGAGGTAAAGGAAAGCATTTCAATGAGCTGAATGGTTGGTAATGGTGGCATGCTTGATTAAGTCGGCAAGAAAATATTGTGAATTCAACTGATACTCTCAATGGACATTATTTTACTATTAAGTGGGATTATTATAGTAATCATAACCAATATTGATGCCTTATCCACCATTCTTCGGCTCAATGGAGGAAGCAAAATTTCAAACTTTATTGCAAGAAATGTATGGCGTATAAGTGTTTTCGTTTCAGGAAAATTTTCAGGCATATCCATTTTGAGCAATATAGGGCCCTTAATTGTAGTGACTTTGTTTTCATTATGGGCGGTGCTGCTTATGATTGGATATGGGCTCATTTACAATTCATACGTCAACTCAATAGTAGAAACTTCAACTGAGCTACCTGCGAGCATCACCGCAAAATTTTACTATGTTGGCTATACATTGACTTCACTTGGCAATGGCGACCTGAAAACCGGGAATGATTTCTGGCGCATTGTTTCGAATTTCACGGGTTTAAATGGTATGTTTTTATTGTCGTTAGCGATTTCCTATTTCATACCCCTAATGAATGCTGTAGTCAAACAACGAACATTGGCAACTTATATATCTAATTTGGGAAAATCACCACATGAAATAATTTTAAATGGCTGGAATGGGAAAAATTTCAACCTAATTCATGATCAATTCAAAGAGCTGTACCCCATGATTTTGTTGCACTGCGAACAGCAATTAGCATATCCGGTTTTAATGTATTTTCATTCCCCAAACCCCAGTTATTCAACTCAACTTAATCTTGCCAAATTGGATGAGGTTTTAAGCATTCAAGAGGTGTACAAGATTGATAAATCTGACAATGCTTACATATGGGGAAATTTACGAATGGCAATGGATAAATATTTGAAGGTGGTAAAAAACTCCTATTCATTTAAAAAAGTAGACGTTCCTGATTTTCCTTACAAGGATAATTTATACTCATTAGATATCTCCGTTTCGGAGCCTTCGGCAACCAAACTGTTAAATAAAATTGAAGATAGAAGAGCATTTATAGCTAGCTTGGTTAAAAATGATGGTCGGAATTGGCAGGATATAACTGGTTGAGTGATTTAATATTGAGGACCTGTTCTTCAAATTTAATTTTATTATAATGAGGTCGTATTTAAGCTCTTTTGTAATATTATTACAGTCCATTAGATTGTATATATGCACTTCAAAAACTATAAATACGCCGGCAAACCATTTCCCAGGCTGCTGAAGCATCTACTAAATTAAACTCTTCGCATAGACAAAATACCAATAAACCAGCCCAGGTAAAAATCTGGGCTGGTTTGATTAAGTGGAGGTTCTTATATTTTTCAAGGAGTCTTGCCATGCTAAGCCAAGGCATCAGAAACGGCTTTGCTTAAAGGGGTGCTTGGTCTCCCGATCAATTTTGAAAGTTGGTGACCTTCATCGAACAAATCTCCTTTTTCTGTAGAAACGTGACTTGAGGCTAGAAACTGGGCCAAGCCTTCTGGTAAGCCACTCTTTACTAATGCCTGGGCATAATCATTCTCAGGTAAATTTACATAAGGGATTTCTTTTCCGGTTTGACGACTTATTTCAGCCGCGTAATCCCTCATTGTGAAAGCCTCGTCACCGGCAAGTTCGTATACTTTTCCTTCCTGATCTTCTGAGTTTAATACCGTAGCCGCTGCTGCAGCATAATCTCTTCGGGTAGCAGAAGAAATCTTCCCATCTCCAGCACTTCCATACAAAGTACCTAAACCAATTACTGGCTGTAGCGACTCTGTATAATTCTCTGTGTACCAACCATTACGTAGGATCACATGAGGAATACCTGATTTTTTTAATACTTCTTCTGTCCCAATATGCTCGCCCGCCAGCCCTAATGTGGAACTGTCCGCCTTTAACAAACTCGTGTAAACGATTGTCTTGACTCCAGCAGTTTTGGCGGCTTCAATCACATTTATATGTTGGGGCAATCGTTTTCCGATTTCATTTCCCGAGATCAACAATAGTTTGTCAACCCCTTTTAAGGCTGCTGATTGTTGCGCTGCTTGATCATAATCAAATTCCCGTGCCTCCACACCTAAATCTGCAACCTTTTGTGGGTTTCTAACCAATGCCACAATATTATGTGACGAGGTTTTTTCTTTCAATTCTTCAATTACCAAACGTCCAAGTTTTCCTGATGCTCCTGTTACTGCTATTTTCATTGTTTCAAGTTTTATTTTAACCCCATTTTTTTTGATTACCTAAAGTATATTAGTTACTTTTGGTAAGTCAAAGATAAATAGTAAGTATTTATTAAACAACAACTTACGAAGAAGTAGGAAACTTACCTCAAGGTAAGTAAAGCAATAAATCAACTAGTTATGAGTAAAAAAATATTTGAAAAAAATGAAGACTTTGAAAATTGTCCCGTTCGAAATGTAATAGACAGGATAGGTGATAAATGGTCCGTGTTAATAATATTGCTATTGGAAGAGGAACAGGTTTTGCGCTTTAACGAGATCCATAAATCCATTGGAACAATTTCTCAAAAAATGCTTACGGTAACCTTAAAGTCACTAGAATCGGATGGTTTGGTGAAGCGAACCGTCTTCCCTCAAATCCCACCAAAAGTAGAGTATGAATTGACCCCAAGGGGCAAATCCCTTTTGCCTCATCTTTTCGCCTTAACGGAATGGGCAAACAATAATATGAGTGATATTAAGGTATCCAGAGAGCAATATTTCAAGGTTAATTCTTAGGAATTATACTAATATTTGACAAATTATTGCCTTCTGACTTTAATTGCGTAATTGTGGATAATACAAACCCAAAGTAGCGCTTAATCCTATTTTATAAGACCACACCAGCAATGGCTTTGGTTTTAAATTGATATTTAGTTTAGAAGGCACACTAATTGATGGATAATCATGAAATAGTAATGTAAAAGAATCTAATATTGAACTTTCAAAGGGTGATAACCTAAAACACTAAAAATAGCAGTATATGAATGACAAAGAATTTAAGGCATTTGTGGTAGAAGAGAAAGATGGTGAATTTAAAGGATCCATTAAAACAAAAAAAATAGACGCCCTACCCAAAGGTGATTTACTAATAAAAGTATCCTACTCCTCTCTTAATTATAAGGATGCGCTTTCCGCATCAGGGAATAAAGGGGTCACAAGAAATTTCCCTCACACACCTGGTATTGATGCTGTAGGAGAAGTGGCTAAGTCTGAAAATGCTGGTTTTAGTGTTGGAGACAATGTCATCGTTACCAGTTATGACCTTGGTATGAATACGGCTGGAGGATTCAGTGAGTACATTCGGGTTCCCGCAGAATGGGCGGTAAAGCTACCAGAAAACCTGAGCATGAAAGAGGCTATGATATATGGAACAGCAGGATTGACCGCAGGAATGTCTGTATTGCGGCTAACCGAATTGGTAAAACCCGAAGACGGTAAAATTCTGGTTTCCGGCGCCACAGGTGGAGTTGGCGCATTAAGTGTGGCAATTCTTTCCAAATTGGGCTACACCGTTGTAGCCATCACGGGCAAAGAACATGAAAAGGATTACCTGATGAAACTTGGGGCCAATGAAATAATATTGCGTTCTGACTTCGAAAATTTAGACAAACGTCCTTTGTTAAAGCCTATATGTGCTGGTGGAATAGATACTGTTGGAGGTACTATTCTTGAGAACATTATTAAATCTACGAAACCTATGGGAGTCATTACTTGCTGTGGGAATGTAGCCTCTCCAGACCTGAGCCTGACCGTTTTCCCATTTATCCTAAGAGGTATTACGCTTATAGGTATTGATTCGCAAAATTATCCAATGCGCTATAGAGGGCAGGTTTGGAATAAATTGGCCAAAGATTGGAAACCTTCACAATTGACGGATACTTGTGATGAGATAACACTTGAGGCACTGCCTGAAAAAATAGCCCTTATGCTTAAAGGGAAATTAAAAGGTAGAACAGTCGTAAAACTAGATCAATAACTTAGCAGAGCTACCCTACAAAAAGTTAATTTTTACTTAAATCGGGCTTATGCGATAAATTCATTTTTGCATAAGCCTGATTTTTTTTCACCTCTTAGGCATTACCACCCCGTCAGCATTTTTATTCAACTTCATTTTCACCAATACTTCGTGCAGCGTTTCTGCGGCTAGCCCATGGAGCACCAACCTATAGGCTGCACTGTATGTGGTGACTGGGACCATTGGGTGTTTATTGTTGATCAAACCGAGGTGGCCTGGTGTACCTAGAATTTGAGAAGCATATATGGCGATTGTTTCATCCAATTGCAAAGAATTGGAGGCCCTGATAAAGTCATTGGAGGTAAGAAACAGTTGATAGAATGGAGTAAAAAGTTCTATGGCAGACCTCAAGTCCAGAATATTTGTCCACCGGTCGGGGAAATCAATATGATCAAATTGATCCTCAGTGATCATACTTAGGTTAAGCTGGTCTGGGGGACCGATGGTAATGTTTTTCTCCCTCAATTGACGGTTTAATAGAATTACGAAATTGTACAAGTTCAAATCATGTTTTAAAAACAGGTCATCTTTTACATCTTCAAAATTTTTCGGCTTTAGTGGACTTCCCACAATTTCCACTTTCGGTATATTGCCTCCAATAAACTGTAATATCTCAGTACCAATATGAAAATGCCTAAAGATAAGCAGATTGGCATCAGGGCTAACAAAACGCTTGAGCCCCCAAGCCAAAATCTTATGCAGGACTTTTGAAGAATTGATAAGTTTGGGAAAGAAAAACTTAATAATATGGATGAAGAACATGGTGATCTTGGATCCTATTTCTATAAAAGGCAGCAAGTACCTTACAGATCTGGAGGAATTGTCCCTCATTAAAACCAATTTGGTGGTTTGATTAATCGGAATGCTATCATCAAGAAATAAGGCCAACCAAGGATTGGGATCCCTTTCATCATGTTTCGATAAATCTAATATATTGTCTTTCATACTGCTCGCTAATAATTCCCTAATTCTTCCAATTGCATTTGGTATAACTTCGCCGTTGTTTTCGCTGTTTTAACAATCGCCTTCGCAAGATCAATATTCATTTTGGGATGGTTCATTGCCTCCTCTAAATTATGAAAATGATTTTCATCAGCCGTACCATGATAGGTGAAGAAAGAAACCTGGCTGCTTTTCAATTGCAACTGGTCTTGCATCATTTTACCCCAAAAGCCGGCCAATCGTTTTCCAATACCCTCAATAATAAACATCGCCCCAAGCAAATCAATGGGATTGGGTTTGCTAGCTTGCTGAAACATAAAAGAAGTCAAAGCCACAGTACCGATGTTTTTTTCGCCTGACCTTATGGTGTCCAGACGCTCCCCCAAAGCCTCAAAATTCCGTTCTAGCATTTGGTAATCTTTGTGTTCGGTTGCAGTGTGTTTAATAAATGCAGACCGCAATTCAAACAAGTCAATGTCAATATTTGAGGCAGCCCTGGATATCCACTGGGAACCATCTATTACTTGCTGCCTTAAGTCTGTTAGCAGGAGCTTATAATCAGCCATACTCAACTTTCCATCTTGAATCTTGGCCACTACTGGCACTTTAAGCAATGCCGTTTCAAAATCAATCCAGACCTGGGCAAGGTTTCGAACCAACCACTCTGAAGTTTCATTCTTATCAATAATCAATTCAGGTGGTTCTATTTCTCTCATTGGGTAAGCCTTGGTTTTCAAATTAGCATCACCTACTACGGTTAAACGCATATAAGAAGTGATAAATCGACCACTTTCTGGCACCATACAGAGAATGGTATCCCCAGTATTTAGCTTACCGGAATACATCAATTCCTCCAACATTATAAAAATAGAAGCCGCCCCGGTGTTTCCTTTCGAGGTGAGATTGCTGAACCATTTCTCTTCAGCTATGGCTCCTCCTCCTTTTTCCATTAGCTCTGTGATCGTATTTTTAAAGATCTCCGAAGAATAATGGCAGCACAACCAATCGATTTGGGATGCCTTAATTTTTCCTTGGTCGATTAGCTCAAAGTAATGTGCAACTCCTGTTTTAATCACCTTCTCTAAGAGCCTGGTATCCTGTTTCAGATTTATCGCTCCCGCTTTAGAAGCTTCCTCATAACTTGAATAATCCAGCCAGGTTTTTTCAGTTTCGTTTTTATTGTCCGTCTTGCCGGTATACATGCAAACGGGAAATTCATTCGCATAAGATTTAATGTCGATCCAGTCTATTCTTAAAGAAATTCCCTCCTGGTTTGCCTTGTTTTGCAATACGAAGGCACCTGCTCCATCAGAAAGCATCCAACGTAAAAATTCAGCATCAAATGGCAAGGATTCAATCCCCTGCGCTTCAAACCTTGATGCTTTAAACATTCGACTTGGAAGCTCACTTCCTACACAAACTGCATTTTGTTTTTCTTCACTTTTTATTTGACTATAACCATTTTTCAATGCCATGATACCACTTGCACAAACACTTTGAAAACTAGCTACTTCACAGCGCTTGAAGTCCAAACCGGCATGCACCATGCTGGCAAATCCTGGTATTGGCAAATCTCCTTGGGTGGTCCCAGTACACAATAACGCAATATCAGCAGGCCGTAAATTGCTTTTTTTAAGGGCATTTTTTACCGCATTTACAGCCATCTGCGCATTGGAATGGGTGGTGTCTTGCGATTTGTTTAGGGCATAATACCTCGTTTTTATGCCATTTTGTTTCAGAATGCGCTCTTTCACACGGCTATCCTTACCGTTTATTCGACCCAAAAAATCTTCCATCTCTTCGTTTGAAATGGGTTCATTGGGCAAAAAGGCACCGGATCCGGTTATATATACTTCGTTCATCTGTTATCTGTTCTGTCTGGAAAATATTTTATCCAGAAAATTAAGGGCAAAACCATAATTTTTCCTGCCCCTGCTATGATGCTCATTGTGATAGGTACCAAAGTGCTCCCACCCATTTCCTGTGCCATTTCCAAACCTATAATTACAATGCCCTGCGAAATTCAATAAAATACTTATCAGAGGAAAGATGAAAACAGCAAGTATTGCAAAGGGCATAAACGGCAATATGGTCAAAGGCACTGTGCTTAATAAAAAGGCCTCCACCCAATGAAAGCTATATACTGAAAATACTGTTGGGACATGCGATTTATGGTGAATGCAATGGACCTTTTTCATCATGAATTTTTGGTGCATTAAGCGGTGCACCAAGTAAAAGTGAACCTCGTTCCATAAAGTAAGTGCAATAAGCCCCAGCAATACTGTGAGCCAGGTATTGGGCAATAATTCTATAATACTTAAACGAACAAAGTAAATTACAGGTATAATCGAAAACCCAAATACCACAATAGATTTCAGGGAATGCTTAATTTCAAAAATGACTTGGCTTCGAGAAACTATTTCAGGTCGAATTTTATGAAGTAAATTATGGGATTCCAAGTACTTACAAACGGCTAAAAACAGGGAACCTACACCAAAATAAAGGACTAGAAAATACCCAAACGAAAGTCCAAATAAGGTAAGGTAGGAATAGTCGTATAATACGTGTTCTATAAAAGGCTCCATTAGGTATTTGAGTTTTTACCCTGTAGGGTTTCAATACCTAAAGATAGGTATTTCTTCTGTTTGTCATTTAGCATTACGTCGAGCATTGGGCTAAGGTTTGAGCCACTATAATCCTTAAATGATTAAGGAAGTTTAGCAACAGTTGAATTGGCCTTTCCAATGCTTACTAACCCTAATTTCGTTAAATGTTGAGAGGGACTGTATTTTTAAGGGATGGTAAGCCTTCAATGATGAGAAAAGTACTTCATTCTCTTCTAGATCATCGTTTATATTGTGAAAATCTAATAACAAAAATAGTAACGAAGGATTATTAAAGAAACTGCGTCTAAAGAAACATGAACAAAGCATTTTATCTAATACTCTTGATTGGTTTAGCTTCCTGTGGAAGAGAAAGACCACCTGTCACCCCCGGAGATGTTTCCATCGCTTCTGTAGTTCAATCCAATTATAAGAATGATTACACCCATGAAGTGAGTGTTCAAGTAAATGGGGATAACCTAACCATCAACAGTACTGGTTTACCGGATCACAAAACACCTTATTGGGGTAAAGGACATGAGATGTACGAGGAATTTCCCGGAAGAAACCATGCCAATATGAACACGAGCATGATTTCATTCAATTATTCTATGACCATTCCCATTTTACCCAATGAGAGTTCTTTTAAAGAAGAAACTGAATTAGGCCCTGTAGGAATGGCGCTTAATGGTGTGCCAATTTACAATGATTATGAAGGGGGTGGGCTTTTGCAAGAAAATGCATGGGGAACCTTTGATGCCTCAGGCGGACATCCGGGGCCAAGAGAAGATTACCATTACCATAGCGAGGGAGCTTACCTTACGGTCGATGACGCCAATTTAATTGGCTTTTTAAGGGATGGCTTTCCGGTATATGGCAGGAAAGACATGGATGACAGTTACCCTGCCGACTTGGATGAAAATGGGGGACATACAGGCGTTACTTCTGATTTTGCTGAAGGAATTTACCATTATCATGTAAGCAATGAGGTTTATTCTACCTCAGGTTTATACGTAATAAAATCTGGTGCTTATCATGGAACAAAAGGGACTTTCACTCAATAAAACAATTATGGCTTTAAGGTTAACCCGAATCCTGAAATATTTCTTTGTTCTGCTAGCAGGGTGTAGCATTGCTTCCTGTAATAATTATGCTAAAGGAACGGGAGATGAATTTTTGCCGGATTATTGGGTTGACACCTCCGAAATTCCAAATGACACCATAGCTTTTAATGCGCCTAACCTTACCTATAAAAACGGGGTCTACTTTTTATCAGGCAAAGCATACTCAGGTATAGTGCACAAAAAACAAATAGGATACAATATAGACACCTACAGTTCTGTACACAATGGGAAGCTTCATGGTACTTATGAAAGTTATTACCCAAGTGGAAAAATATTTGAAAGTCGAATGTATAAAAACAACCTCTCTGTTGGTAAGCAGTATGGCTATTGGGAGGACACAGGGAAGTTAAAATTCGAATACAATTACTACAATAACAAAAAAGAAGGGGAACAAAAAAGCTGGTATGCTAATGGGGATCTTTCTTACAGCTATCATTATAAAGATGACAAACAAGAAGGACTACAACAAGCCTGGAGACTAAATGGCAGTTTGTATAGGAATTTTGTAGTTAAAAACGGGACAAGGTATGGTTTACAGAAAACCACTACCTGTTATGAATTGGAAGAAGAAGAAATAAAATGATTTCATATTAAAATTATTAATCGCCTCATGTTATGAAACCTTTAAATCAGAACATTCAAAACCAGGGCTTTAAAAATGACAGTTACAAAGAATTTCTTAATCGCCTTAAGAAAATTAACATTGACTTGGATAAAGTAAAAGAAACCCTGCCAAAAAAACGTGAATTTTTCGACAAGGCTCAGGACACCGGATCTGATTAATGAATATATAATTACTCGAAGACGGTAGTGCCATTTGGTTGTAATACATACTGGAAGGTATAAGTAGCCCCTTCATCCGTGAGTGGATTCAATTCATCATCTGAAGGATTCCCCTTATAGTAGCTTAGGATTTCTACTTTTGCATAATTACCTAATGCCGTCTGTAGTAAAATCACCTTGCCCGGAATAGGTTTAATCGCATGAGTGCTTGGGTTATAACTGTACCAGCCATTACCGCTTCCAGTAGGAATTGCCAATTCTGTTTCTGTATCCAAAGTAAAAGTAGCGGTTTCAGGCACTTCCTTAATTTCTTGGAAAACACCATCTACCAAAGTGGCCCTGACATTTTTGGCAGCATTCGTACGGATAGTAGTGCCTTTGAAAGCAAGGTCCCAGTTCTCATTTTCGGACAGTAACTTTTTTTCACTTAAACTATAGTATTGGAAAGGCTTTTCCTCCACTACCTGTCCTGTACTTCGATCTATTACATCATTCGAAGCAGAAAGGTCTACTACCATTTCAGCCACCAAAGGCAATTGAGGTTCATCCTCATCGGCAGGGTCACATGCCATAAAAACAAATAAACTTAAGAAAAGAGACAATAGCATTGATAAATTTTTCATTTGAAGTTTTGTGTTATAGTTATAAATTTAATAGTGGTATTTTCAACCCTACGAAGAGTAATCTTCCCGGCATATTTGGTTGAGATACTTGGGTAGTATTGAGTAAATTATTAATTCCGGCCTCTAGGAATATTCCATTGTTAAAGCTTTTTGTTGAGGTCAGGTTGATGGTAAGCCATCCGGGCTCAAATTCCCCCTCGTCATCCAAAATCAGGTTTCCATTAAGGTCAGAAAACCCAAATCTCCCTCGGTAAATTAGCCTTAAAGCCCAATTGATACCGGTACGGTTTTCCTCATAGTTGACCTTAAAGTTTCCACTGTGCGCGCTTCTATTGAAAAGCCCTCCGTAGTCGGCAGTCGTTACTCGGATAGTCTGGTTACTGGCATTTTTCTTATAGACTTCTCCATTTTTTATTTGTGCAACCACATCTAAATCCCTGGAATCCAGAAAAGCATAACCGGCACTGAAATTCAGGTTTTCATTGAATTTATAATGCAGGTCTACATCCAGTCCTTGGGTGATTACACTACTAATATTAAAATAAGAAAAAGCATTTTGTCCGGAAACCAACTGCGCTATTGGGGCAGTTTCGATCATGTTTTCCAAGGCATTCCTGTAGGCGTTAAATTGCACCAATAATGGTTCGATAGGTTTCCATCGAAACCCCGTATTTATGGCCCAAGAATGTTCCGCCTTTAATTCGCCAAGATTCTCTGGTTGAATAAGACGTTTTGCAACCAAACCTTTTTCCTCCAATGCGGTCAAGGCTTCATTTGCCAAATTGGAACCAAAGACATAGTATCCTGCAGAGGCATTATTGAAGTTAAGAAGCAGTTGCCTGAAATCCGGCGCTTTAAATCCTGAACCAATAGACAATTGCCAACTAAAGTCCTTGGAAAACTTGTATTGACCGGAAAGCTTTGGGCTTAACCTACTCCCATAAACACTGTGAAAATCCCCTCGTGCACCACTGACTATATTGATTTTATCAGAAACGTCCCATTGGTGTTGCAAGTAAAAATAGGTCGCTTCGAAACGGTTCTTATCATCATAACGGGTGGCTTCAACTGTTTCTCCTGAAAAACCTAAACCCAAGGTTAACAACTGTTTTTGATTCACATTATAATCTGTTTGCAACTCCGTCCTTTGATAAAACTGTCTAAAATCCTGAACATCAAACAGCTCTCCTTCTTTTTGATACTTGCTGACAGATGATGTTTTAAAAATGGTACTCATGGTCCTAAGCGTAATCAACCAATCATTGTTTGGCTTGTATCTCAGAGTAGGATTGACATTGACTTCATTTCGCTTATCCACCACATCCAGCAACTCCTGCCCGGAAGTTTCTTCAACAGCCAAGAATCCGGTGGCCCGTTCGGCATATCCACGCATAAAGACATTAAAATTCCACCCTGATCCTAGATTGGCCCCTAACTTAAGCTGTGCGTTGTGTGACCAATAAGGGTTTTGGGTATGGCCCGTAACTTCGGGGCTTAAATCATAGCCATCGGTGGTATAGTAATCGTAAAGGGCAGCAACATTCCATTTTTCCTTTCTGATCCCTAGGTCTAGATATGGATTCCAAGTATTAAAAGACCGCTGTCTCAAGCCCAGATCCACTTTTTTGCCCTGCCCACCGGATTTTGTTATAATATTTACTACTCCGGCCATTGCATCGCTCCCATATATGGCACTTGCAGGTCCTTTGAGAATTTCTATTCTTTCAATATTCGAAACAGAAATACGGTTCAAATCAAAAGTACCGGCGGTCCTGCCAATTAATGGCTCCCCATCCAATAAAATAAGAATGTAATCTGTATCTAGTCCTTGCATTTGTAAACCTGTGCCATGATTAGATACTATTTGTAAGCCTGTTTGCTCACTTAAAACCTCTGAGAGTCTTATCCCCCCTGTTTCCTGAATGGCCTTTTTGCCCACAACGCTAATCGGCATAGGTAAATCTTCAACAGTTCTGTCCGTTCGAGTGGCTGAAACCACAACTTCGTTCAGCTCTCCCTCCTTTTCGACCAAAACAATAACCTCAGCCATTGCCCATTCATCCCAACTAAACTTCTTGCTTTCATGCCCCAAGGCAAACACCAAAACTGAATCACCGGAAGCTAAAAGGTTCAAACTCACTTCCCCCGAAGGGCCAGCTAGTATAGGCGGAAATTGGTCAACCTGAACCACAGCGTTTGCCAAGGGCTTCCCGTGATTGTCTACAATCACTTTCTCCCCTTCTTTGGCATGAGAGGAAAGTATTGCCAAAAGGCTAAGGAGAAATACGCTACTCCATTTAATAAGATTAATTCTAAACATGGGTTCAAATTTTTTTGTGCAGGGAGCTAATATCCCTGCACTTTTTTTAACTCAAGCTGTCCAACAGGTTTTTCCATTCCCCTTTTTGTGGAATTCCGGGTTTTCTCAAGCCGAAAAACTGACAAATCATATCTCCTTTTTTGTCGAATAATTCCAGTGCTGAAACAAGTCCATCTGTGGTGTTTTTATGAACAACAAATACCTTATCGACAACATCTTCATTGAGATGCATATTGAAATCCGGATCCATTACATTTAGCCAATTGCCCAATTGTTTGATGTTTTTTACTTTGCCTTGATGTATTTGAATGTTTCCCTTATTTCCGGCAAATATCATTATGGGCAATTCTGTTTCTGAAGCGATGTTTACGATCTTCCTAGCAGAAAGGCGGTCCACCTGATAGGCCCATTTGTCACCAATCCATTCCACAGCATTTAATCTATTCAGCTTGTATTTACGCAACATGCCAAAAAAATCGTGGGTGTCTTTCATGTTTTCCCAATCCGAAGAGAAGCTTTCAAAATCCAAATCTTCTTTAGCAGTATACTGCTGCACTGCCATTGCTTCAGGTTCCAGAGCAGAAGTCTGGTCTTCATGACCATGAGCTGCGATCATTTTATTGGCAAACTCATGATCTGACTCTTCCTGAATATAAACTTTCATCACTGCATCTCCCTGCCCATCAAAATATTGAAAACTAAAAAGAGGACCTCTTGGGCTTTCACTTTTTACGGCAAAGCCATATTTCCATCCGGAAAAAAATACCCTTTGCTCAATAGGGCCGATCACTGTAGCTATTTGATGAGGACCGGCTCCATGAATCTCAATTTTCTGAAACCTTCCTTTGTGTTCCAGTACACAGCCTTCACTTCTAGTAAGGGCCATTACTTTTCCCAATTGCGGGAATTTTTTTACTTGATCGATAAAATCAGTAGCTAAACGGACCACATTTTCTCCTAGTCCCGTGGCAATTAATTCAGCTTCGGACACGTTCAATTCCTTTGCAGCATCTCTTATTCTAAGTTTGGGATTTTGCTTTTTTAATTCTTCCCATGACTCTTTTAGTGTAAGCATTGGAGTGGGTATGGTTTTCATAATGATATCTCTTTAAAATTTGATTTCTCCGATAGTAGCAATACCTATTTTACTACATGGTCCGAGACGATGAATACATTTTTGATTGATTGGAACTGTGTATAATTAGTTGATTGGTGGCTTCACAATGCATGCATTTGATAGGATAATCAAATACCTTCTCTAGCAGGAATTCGTCCATACCTTCTTTCATTGGACCACAGAAACAAACCTTACCTGATTTGAGGAGAAGAATTTTGTCTGCATATTGTGCTGCTAAATTCAAGTCATGTAGAATTACCAATACACCAATATTTCGGTTTTTTAATTGGCATAAGATATCCAAAACAGCATGCTGCTGGGCTATATCCAAGCTTGAGGTAGGTTCATCCAGCAACACATAACGAGGGTAAGGTTTTCTTTCCCATACCTGAACCAACACTCTTGAAAGTTGTACGCGCTGTTTTTCTCCTCCAGACAATAGGGAATACTCTCTAGCTTGAAGGTGTTCAATTTGAGCCAAGTCCATGACTTCGGCAATGGTCTTATCGGGATTATGTGCTTGAATTGAAATAAGCCCTAATTCAACAACTTCACGAACTGTAAAAGGGAAATTTACAGATGAATGCTGAGGCATTACAGCCCGTATTTCCGCCAACTGCCTTGCCTTAAACTTGGCAACATTGAGACCATTATAATGCACCTCTCCACATGAGCAGGGTGATTCGCCAGAAATCAGTTTAAATAAGGTTGTTTTTCCGGCTCCATTGGGACCTAAAACAGCTGTAATTTGACCGGATTCAACTTCCAAACTGGTGGAATCCAATATGGTTTGATTTTTTGTCCGAAATTGAATGTTTGAGGCCCTTAGCATTGCTGTATTATTTTTTTAGATTATAGATCAAGCTCATAAAGAAAGGTGCACCCAATAAGGAAGTAATTACCCCTATGGGCATTTCAGCAGGAATGGCAATTGTTCTGGCCAAAAGGTCAGAAAAGTTCAATAAAATTGCTCCCAATAAAAAGGACCCGGGTAAAACCAACTGATGATCGGCACCAAAACTAATTCTCATCAAATGAGGAACGATTAGGCCCACAAAGCCTATCATCCCAGTCAAAGAAACCGCCACGCCTACAATAAGCGCTGTGGAAACGAGTAATATCACTTTTGTTCGATTAACATTTACTCCCATATAGAAGGCCTCTTTTTCCCCCAAGGCCATGGCATTCAAATTTTTTGACCCACGCAATAAAACGAGTGAAGGAATACAAATTAGCACCGCAGCAATAGGCAATTTACTCCATGTAGCACCGCTTAAATCTCCCAAGCTCCAGAAAGTAAAACTGCGCAAAGCAGTATCGTCCGCATAAAACAAAGTCAGCCCAATCAAGGCTCCTGCCAAGGCATTTATGGCCACACCGGCCAATATTATGGTGGCAGTACTTTCCCCCTCTTTCTTGGAGCCCAAGTAATACACAGCAAATACATTGACCAAGCCACCGATAAAGGAAAACAAGGGCAAGCCTAGTTTTTCCAAGAATGGTACAGTGCTAGCCATTCCCGGTAAAAGCACCAAGAAAACAACGGCAAACAGGGCACTACCACTACTCACTCCTATCAAACCCGGTTCTACAAGTGGATTTCTAAACAAGCCTTGCAAAGCAGCACCGGAAATCCCCAAGCCTCCACCAACCAAAACTGCCAACATTATTCTAGGAAGTCTAATCTTTAACAAAACATTGGAAGACCTTATATCAAAAGCCTCTAAATGGAAGCCTAAAGGCTTAACTAATGCCGCAAATGCCTGAGAAAAGCCGATAGAATAGGCACCTTTGGTAAGTGAAATCAATAAAACAACAACAAGAAATACGGTCAATGAAACCAATACCCATCGACTTAAGTGCTTTTTCGTTGAAGCCTGAATGAATGCCATTATTTATTTCTAACAGCTTTGGCTAATTCCAAAGCAACTTGCCCAACCCTAGGACCAAATCCAGACAAATAATGTCCGTCAAAACTCAGCACCTGCCGCTTTTGAAAGGCTTTGGTCTCTTTCATGCCTTGAATTTTGGATAGTCCTTCTACTCCTCCCAAACTTTCAAGTCCGGAATCAAACAAAACAAGGTACTCAGGAGACATGGTCACCAATGACTCAGGCGTCAAAGGAACAAAATCCTCAAAGCCTTCAGCTGCCATACCTATTCCCGCTAAGTTGAAAATAGATGCTACAAAACTCTTCTCTCCTGCTAGAAATAAAGTTTCAGGTCCTCGTGCCATCACAAAAGCTGCCGATGGCTTTTCCGTTTGCTGACTTAAGTAATCCTTCAATTCATTTAAGTCTATGTCTATTTCTTCATTTATTTTTTCCCCTTTATTCGCTACCCCAAATAAGTCTGCCAATTCTTTGACAAGTGCTTTGGTTTCTTCTGGATCCTCAGGCTTCTTAAAAAAATGAATTTGCAAGTCCATCAATTTAAGCTGGTTCACCACCTCTTCAGACAAGTAGCCATCCTCAGCTAAAACCAAGTCAGGAGAAAGTGACAAAATCCCCTCCGCCTTAATCTGATTTCTATAACCTATGCTTGGTAATTTCTGCATGGATGAAGGATAGGTAGACGTACGGTCAGTAGCAATAATTTTATCTCCAAATCCAAGGGAATACACAATCTCAGTGATGGTCCCTCCGGCAGTAATAATTTGCTCACCTTTAGCGCTTAAATTATCCGTTGCATTTTTATCATTCGGGGAGCATGCATACATACAGAAAGCTAATAAACAGGTAAATAAGATCCTTAACATTTATTTAGATTAATTATTATTAAACTATTGAGCCACGAATTTACCTCTATTTAGATTAATTCCAAATATAAATAACGAGATTTTGAAATTTTATCTAAAAATAAATCATGTCTGGGCCCCCATTTAAATTGATACATTGCTCTACCCCTTTTCAAGCCAATCATCCTATAGCCAAATCTATAATTAGAGGTATATTTCTCTATTTAGCTACCAGTAACAATATAATATTATGTGAATAAAGAATTATTTTAGATATTTATTGGGGAAAAGTAAAAAGCGAAAACAGGAAAGCTTAATTTATCCCTATCCGCGTGGTCACTTTTGGACAATTGCGGTAAATTGTTGTGTGCATCAGGCTAAGCAGTCAATATTTTTGGATAAAAAAGTATTGACTTAAAGTTACTTGATCATCACAGCGGATAGCTGACAAATTATTCGAAACTAAACACCCATTTTAAATGCTCATTTTCAATAAAAATTTGTGGCACTGAAAACTAGCTTAAAACAATAATTAATAATATGACACATGAAACCCAAATTATTAAAATGAAAAAATTAAAGAATCCCTTTGGGAAAAACTTTTTAATACTTGGCATCCTGGCTTTTGTAGCAGCTTGCTCAAGTCCCAAAGCTACAGAAGACAATGAAACGCCAAGTGATTTTGAAATAGTTAAATACAACAACCCGGGCGCCAGTTCCTTTTTAGGTGTGGGCTTATGGGCATGGCCGTTGCCAATGGATTATGATGGCGATGGCGACATGGACATGCTTGTATCTTGCCCAGACAAGCCTTTCAATGGTTTGTACTTTTTTGAAAACACAAGTGGGGAAGAATTTCCTGATTTCGCTCCTCCGGTAAGAATTGGTGATGCCATCTCTAAAGTGCAAATTTCTCATACAGATCAGGGCGTAAGGGTTTTAACCCCGGGTGCAGAGCTGACGAACTTCATATCCGATTTGGACTCCTCCCCTGAAGACCTTTTCCCAATTGAAGAGCTAACCAAAGAACTGGGTAAAAAACCTAGATTCAATCAATGGAAAATGGTGGATTATGACGGCGATGGGGATTTGGACGTTATTGTTGGGATGGATGATTGGTCTTCCTACGGATGGGATGATGCCTACAATGAGGAAGGTGTCTGGACCAATGGGCCGCTGTTTGGTTATGTATACTTGCTAGAAAACAAAGATGGGGCATATGAAAACCGCGGAAGGATCCAAGCCGGTGGTGAGGAAATAAATGTATATGGGGCACCATCACCGAATTTTGCCGATTTTGATGGTGATGGAGACCTGGACCTTATTTGTGGGGAGTTTTTAGATAAAATGACCTATTTTGAAAACATTGGTACCAGAGAAAAACCAGTATATAAAGAAGGAAAATTACTGGAAAATGAGGAAGGAATTATTAAAATGAACCTGGAAATGATCATTCCTGTAGCCCTAGATTGGGACAAGGATGGTCATGTGGATCTAGTCGTAGGGGATGAAGATGGTCGAGTAGCATTGATCAAAAACTCCGGAGAAACAAAAAATGGATTACCTATTTTTGACTCTCCAAAATACTTTAGACAACAGGCAGACAATCTCAAATTTGGGGCATTGGTGACGCCGGTGAGTGTGGACTGGGACAATGATGGTGATGAAGACCTTATTGCCGGAAATTCTGCAGGTCATTTTGCATTTATAGAAAACTTGGACGGGGCTGCCAAACCAAAATGGGCTGAGCCAAAATTACTGGAAATAGATGGGGAACCTATAAGAATTCAAGCCGGAGACAACGGATCAATCCAAGGTCCTGCAGAAGCAAAATGGGGATATACCACCTTGACAGTTGCCGATTGGGATGCTGATGGTAATAAAGACATTGTGTTTAACTCTATCTGGGGACGTGTAGAATGGATTAAAAATACAGGCAATGGTTTATTGGCACCACAACCGGTGAAAGTAGACTGGGCAGGTCAAAACCCTCCACATCCAGCTTGGAACTGGTGGAAGCCTGAAGCCAATGAATTGGCAACACAGTGGAGAACTACTCCTTATGCCATTGATTGGAACAAGGATGGCATTATGGATTTGGTAATGCTGGACCATGAAGGTTACCTGGCACTTTTTGAGGGCAAAGGGAACAATGGAGAACCCATTCTTCAACCCGGGAAAAGAATTTTTTATGGGGAAAATGGTTCCACCTTCACCAATAAGGACATAGTAGAGGACACCAATCCGGGAGTCTTAAGGTTGAACATCTCGGATGCCGGTAGCAGTGGACGAAGGAAAATCAGTTTCATGGATTGGGACAATGACGGGGATTTGGACCTATTGATCAACAGTGTGAATATTTCATTGTTTGAGAACGTAAGTGAAAGCCCTGAGAAGGTGGTCCTCAACCACAAAGGCCCTTTATCTGAAAAAATCCTAGCTGGACATACCACTAGCCCAACCTTTGTTGATTGGGATAAAAATGGCACTTGGGATGTTTTGGCAGGTGCTGAGGATGGCCATTTCTATTACTTGCGTAGGTAATTCTTAAAAGATAAAGTACAAAAGCGGCTGCAAAAATTGCAGCCGCTTTTTTTGCTAACCAATTATTGAAATTTTGCTCCTGCTTAATTGTTATTAGTGATTATTTCCAGCCAATTATCCGGAAGGCTTAGCAACTGATCTTGACTTAGCAGGACCTTCTCTAACTCCGTATAGGGTATGTCCTGAACGGCTATATCTTCACTAACAGCAAGAGCAGCTGCAGCCCCTATACTCTGACCCAAGACCATAAATGTAGGGACAATTCTGATGCTACCATAACCTACATAACTCGAAGACAGGCAGGTAGGTGTCAATAGATTGACACACTCTTCTTTTTTAGGAACAGAAGATTGAAAAGATATTTTAAATGGTTTCCAGCTATTGTCATTTTCTACATGCGTGAATCCTTCATTGTAAGCTTTGCCATCTTTTACAATTCTTCGCGCATGGTGCATGTCAGGTGGCCACCATGCAATGGCTACAGGATCTGAAATTGTATCCTTATTATTAATATCCGTATTGTATTCAGTGATGACATAATCTGAAACCATTCTTCTTCCACTTCGGATATATAGGCGACGCGGCCAATTGCCATTGTCTGTGAATTCATCTTTTGGCAGGCCCCAACCTTCCCAATTGGCTCTGGTAAGACTGTCTACACTTTCGTCATTCTGCAAAAACCATAGTAAACCCATGGTAAAAGCCCTGTGGTAATTGATGATACTGTCCTGTTTTTCATAATTGCCTTCAGGGTATTCCCAATTCTCTCCATAGAGATTCGCAGACAAGTCGTGCCAACTGCCTATATCCGTTTTACCATTATGTCTATTGGGAGCAGGAGAAAAGAGCTTTCCTCCTGCTTTAAGGTATCTTCTATAAATCTCATACTTTTCTGGCTCATAACCTTCGGGCTTATGGATGGGTATCCGGTTACTCTCCTCCTTGGTAAGGCACATTCTGAAACAGAAACCTTGAATATAATGACTCGGATCCCCATGATTTCCTAGTGAACCGGATTGAATGGTTGGAATTAGCCCACTTGATGAATCACCCTTAATAATATACGGATCAACCTCCACCGTAAACTGTTTGAAAGTATTTACCTCTTGCACCCCATTAAGCGTTTCCCCATATTTTTCATTTCCCTCCCGGATGGTTTCAGTGGAGATACCTGCAAAATGTAGCAAATGACCTTCTATGGAAGCATCAATAAATACTTTGGCTTTAATGGTTAAACCATTTTCAAGCATTACCTTTTCTATAACCTTTCCGTTCTTTACTACACCGTTTTGTTCCTTTATCCTTGCACCTCTTATGATGCTTATGTTTTTTTCCTTTTCCAGCAGTAGCTCTATGGTTTCTTCAGCAACAGATGGCTCATATTTTGAATACCATTTGGGATTGTCAAATTCAGCTTTAAGGCCGTAATGGTTTTCAACGGTCTCATAAAATTCTCTAGCAATCCCCCCTATTACAATTGTATTCCCAAATCGCATGTCTTTTCCGAGGCCTTCTACCACCATCCCCCCGGGATGCCCTGTGGGCTCAATTAGCACCACTTTTTTACCTAGTCTAGCTGCTTGGATTGCTGCAGTAAATCCAGCTTCACTTCCTCCTAAAACACATATATCCGTAGTATAATCATCTTGCTGCACTTCATTGTTACAGGCATTTAGCAATACAAATACCGTCAATAAATATATTATTCTTGAAAATTTCATGTATTCTTAGATTGGGTTTGTGGTAATATTTTTTTCTGTCATCCAAAATTAGATCTTCTGAATTTACCTAAAATAGAAAATAAAACATAGAGTGGTTTCGCAAACTCAGTACTTTTAAACGTTTTGAGTAAAAAACTTTTACACATCATTTCTAAAAATACTAATCTTGCGGGAAATCCAGTAGTTTGAAGCATATTAACTTTTCTCCTAAGGAAAATTATTGACAGTAGTGTAGATTCTCCTCGCAGAAGCTGATGGTTGAAATTGATGGTAATCAACTCAGGCCTGAAATAAACTGTCAAAAGATTCAATCCTTTAAATAAAGGGATTCCCACTTTAGCTAGATTAAATACATTTCCCCATGCCTTAGAATCCGGATTTGAATCCCTTATTTAGACGTGATACTCAGCTTTTTCGAATTTTTAATCGCATCACTTTCCCTATTCATCGCTGTCTTTTTGGGTTTCATCGCACTTTCGAAAAATTAGTTTTTAAACCCCTTATGTTTGGTCCATAATCTAAAAACAAACAATCAAAATACACTAACATTCAATCAATAAGATCATGAAAAACATACTTAAAAGTACCGCAATTGCCGCATTAATGTTCATCTCTTTAACTTCTATGGCTTATGAACCAAGCACAAGTTTGATCAAGGGCAGCGAAGCTAAAAGTTTGGTATTTAAAATGGCAGCAACTGCTAAAGGAACGGTTGTCTCCCTGAGCGATGCTAAAGCCAACACATTATTTTATGATGATGTGACCGACAAAAATTACGCGAAAAGTTTTAACCTGAATAACCTAGAAGCAGGCACCTATTTTCTCAAAGTAAAAGATGATGCTCAATCAGTAGTTTACACTTTTGAAATTGAAGATGCTACAGTCAAAATCATAAGAAAAGAGGTGTCAAAAAAGACAAATGTATTTGACACTGATGGGAAAAAAGTACATTTAAACCTTACTAATAGCGATTTGAGTGCTGTTGACATTAAAATTATCAATGAGGAAAATGCCAAAGTATTTGCAGAGACCCTAACTAGCCAGCCAAGTATTGCAAAAACATTCAATTTCGAAAAAGCCATCAAAGGAGACTATATCATTAGCGTAAAAGATGGCAAAAAGGTATACTATCAAAATGTAAGTGTAGATTAAAAATTTTCATAATGGAGAAGCCCTTGCCTTTACAGTTTTGTATTGTGCAGGGGTATCTTTTTTTAAGTCCACTTGCTAAGCAAATCTTCGACAACCCAATTCAATGATCAAGGGTTGATTTTATTTCTGAGAACCAGGACAGAAGGAATAATCTTTTTAACAAGCCCTATGACGAAAGTTTCATTTTTAGTCAAAAAAGAATAAATTGATGGGCAAGTCCTATTTACATAGATAAAAAGTATACCGTTAAACATCAATAAATGATAAACTGCATTGCCGTAGATGATGAGCCTCTTGCCTTAGAGTTGATTAAAAACTATATCAGCAAGATACCCTACCTCAATTTGGTATCTACTTGTGACAATGCTTTTGATGCAATGGAGGAAATGCAAAAACAACCAATAGATCTTCTATTGATAGACATACAGATGCCTGAATTAACGGGGCTTCAATTTATCTCAAGTCTCGAAAAAAAACCCTTGGCAATAATTATCACAGCCTACAAAGAGTTTGCTTTGGAAAGTTTTGATCTTGACGTTGTCGACTATTTGGTAAAACCGGTCCCTTTGGATCGTTTTATTAAAGCTTGCAATCGGGCTAAAGAGCGACATGAATTGCTTACCATTAAACCTTCTTCTCCATCAATCAAAGTGATGGATTATGTTTTTGTACAGGTAGATTACAGTCAGGTAAAATTAAAATTTGAGGATATCCTTTGGCTAAAAGGATATGGCGATTATATCAAATTTTACTTAAAAAATGTCGCACAACCACTCGTGGTAAGGATGAGTTTTAAGGAGGTAGAATCACTTTTACCTTTGGATCAGTTTATCAGAATTCACAAGTCTTATGCGGTGGCTATTAGTGAAATTACCTCCATTCGGAAAAATAGTTTGTTTTTAGGAGAGATGGAGTTTTCGGTTGGGGAGTCCTACAAAGAAAGCGTAGAAAAGCTGGTGGATTCAGGCCATTAAATTGCTTTTATTCGACCCAAATTATACCCTTTAATCGAATCAAACTTTTTGAGGACAAAATTGATAACAAAAAAACCCTGACTTTAAAAAAGCCAGGGTTGCCTGATTGATTCTAATGGGTTATAGCCCTATACCTATATAGATCTGACCTACTCCATTCTTCGAGTTTTCTGTCAATTGACCAGCAATCCCGCTGTTTCCTATTTCTCGGAAACCATAGTTGTACCTGACGCCGATGGTTACAGCTTTTACATCAAAACCTACTCCAAACATTGCTCCATAGTCAAACTTATTAAAGTCATCTGTATCCAATGTAGCCACATCAGTAGAACTTAAATCAGAATTCTTAAGGTCTTTTACATTGGCTGATACAAGATAAGAAAGATAAGGCCCTGCATGAAGGTTTAATGGCCCAACATTTACTGCCAATGCAATTGGAACCTGCACGTAATTTAAGTTAAACCTTACTTCCCCTGATTCAATTCCAAGGACATTTTCCAAATCTGACCCTCCATAGGTAAGTTTTGATCCTGTATTAGAATAAAGTACCTCAGGCTGTACAGCAAGGAAACTATTGATTGGTATTTTACCAAATACACCAAAATTGAATCCTGCTTTCATGCTTTCATCCTCTACTGTAGGTTGATCAACGTACAACTGAGAAAGATTTAAACCACCTTTGATCCCAAATTTGGGCCCAGGGTTATTGGTTTGTCCAAAAGTATGCGCTGTTCCAAACAGTAAAAATAGTGCTGCTAGAATTCCGACAAATTTTTTATTAGGCGCGTTTTTTAACATTTTATTATAGTTTTCAGTTATAGATTATTGTAATATCACCGTTTAACCATTTTATATTTTATTTATACTATAGGAATATAAATTTAATTTTTATGGTCGATACCTACGAGTTAAGTAATTTTATCGGCTTAATATTGTACAATGCAAAGAGAATGCCAAGATTATAATTGACACCTGGACAGCCGGGAAATTTTAAATTAAATATTTTACCTTTAGAATTGGCCAGACATCTGCAGCATGTTAAAAATGTTGGTTCTGAATAAAAATTGGAAAAGAAAAGTCGGATATTATAAGCTGATGGAATAAATCCAATGCGATATTTCGTAAAAATTAAAAAGAAATTAAGCTAGCTTAATCAAATTATTGGTGAAGGATTAAAGCTCAACCCTCATAAAGCTTTAGAATAAGCTAGTTTTATAATTCATCAAATAGTTACCTACCTATATTTCATCGTTCAAAACACGAACTAATGAATAATACAAATTGTGGATACTAAATCATTTATGAAACCTGAAAAAAAAGACCAAAAAGAACACCAGCAGGACCTAGAAAAAAAATCCAATGAAATAAAAGAGTCGGGAAGATATACTGAAATCCTCAGCCGAGTCATACACGAGGGAGAGGAAATATTCAAAATTAAGAAAAGAGCTGTATTTCTGAGTGCTTGTATTGCAGGACTTGAAATTGGCTTTAGCTACCTCTTGATTTCCACTTTGTATTTCTTGTTGGTTGGAAAGGTAGACGAAAACATTATTTTTAAATTGTTCGGCCTTGTTTACCCCTTGGGCTTCATCATGGTGATCCTTGGTAAATCTGTGCTTTTCACAGAACAAACTTCAGTGCTGGCCTTGCCTGTCTTAAATGGGCAAAGAAGTATACTGGAGCTACTGAGTATTTGGGGGATAGTCATTATTGGAAATGTTCTTGGAGGAATTTTATTTGTTTTTTGCGTCAATGATCTGGCCGCACAACTCAATCTTTTTAACAAGGAAACCATGGTTAAAATTGGTAGCCACATATTGAACCACAGTTACTGGGTTTTATTATTAAGTTCAATATTTGCTGGTTGGCTCATGGGGCTTTTAACTTGGTTGTTGAACAGCACAACTGAATCACTAACCCGAATTCTCTTAATAGCACTGATAACCGGCACCATAGGTTTTGTTGGCTTTCACCACAGTATAGTAGGAAATATTGAAGCTTTTGCAGGATTTCTGTATTCAGAAACGATCTCACTGGGAGATTATTTGATCTTCCTATTGCTTACCTTAATGGGAAATGGCATTGGTGGCTCTATCGTGGTATCCCTATTTAAATACCGGATTTTCGAATCCCATTACGCTTATAAAAACAAAAATTAGCCAATAGCGAAAAGGAGGGAATTTAAGCTACACTCAGTGAAGCCTCTTTGGGTACTGTTTTGATGCTATTAAAAAGACATCCCCTACTTTGCTTTGGGAAACTATCACAACTTAAAAGTGGTCACCACAAAGCCATGATCAGAGGGATAGGCAATGCTTTTTTCGTTTATAAAAAAGGGCTCCCCCAAAAATGCTTTGTAGGATTTAGACTTTATGGCTTTTAAGGCATTTCCTTTATAATAGATATAATCGATTCGGTGTTCGTCCTTTTTCCCTTTGGTATCCCATGTGATCCCAGGATTGGCCAATGGATCTGGATTTAAAGTTCTATAGGTATCGATCAACCCCAGCTCTTCTAAAACTTTAGTACTGTACCAAGGCACCACCAAACCATTGTGTAATTCCTTGGTCTCACTTCCCCAATCCAAATGTGAAGGAGAATTCATGTCTCCACCGAAAATCATCGGAATGGAATCCGTTGCAGCACTGTATTTTTTCAAGTAGGGAAGGACTTTTTGGATCATTCCATATTTGGTTTCCGTTTGCTCCCATACGAGCAATTCCTTGCTGGTCATACCCAGTTCTTCAGGAGAATCCTCCCAAGGTAAATAATGAAACCAATTAGAGAAAAATCGAATTTTTTGGTCGTTTATTATTATTTCTCTACCTCCAAGGTAAAACGGATAATCCGTATCAATTCGTTCTCCAAATGGAAACTTAGAATAGATAGACAAGTTGACGGTTTCATCCTCCGGGGCAGTTCCTTCGGCTGCAATCAAATGAAATTTATAACCCAAAGCATCTGCAATCATTTTTCCAGATCCATAGGTTTCTACCATCAAAATGACATCAGGATCAATTTCCTTTATGATTTCAATGACCTTCTTAGGGCCGTTTTCGATATCGTTGCCACCATGCAAAATATTCCAGGCCATGACCTTGAAAGTTTTCGTTTCTTTTTGTGGGCTACAGGATGCAAAAAATAGCGCAAATGACAAATAAAATAAAATCCTCTGCATAAGTTAAGACTTTTCATTGGTGGATTTTAAAGATCGGTATTAGTTGGCAGAACAAATAACAATTTTTATCTAGAAAAAGCTGGCTTGGGGTTGTTTCAAATTTCGATTCTCCTTAGGTATTATGCTACAAATTTCTGGAAATTTTATTACTGAGATAAAGTTAGGTTTTTATCTATTTGCTCAAATATGGGTAACAATGCCTTTCCATTCTAGCTTTCGGTATTAAGTTTTCTAGCGCAATTTTCAAACTGTTCAACCCGATAAAATCGTTACCTTATTTTGTAAAAAGACACAAATTCAGTCAACCATATAACAGTTAAATTCTTTATTTGCTTCATAATAAAATGATTATTAACATTAGTAGAGGCTATAAAAGTATCCGATTGAAGGCTATAATTCGGGAAGAATTTTAGACAATTTTACACAAATTGAAATGCTCGTAGTGACATTGATACTTTTGAGCTAAATATAATTATGATTATGGTGAAATTGAACTATAAGATGCGAGTCCTACTGTAAAAGTTTTTATTACGTAGGCATTTAAAAACGGTAATATTAGTAATATCGAATGGATGGCCTATTTTAATTTGCCAATTAAGGTGACAAATGCCTTGATTTAAATGGATGAATCAATTACTAGTCAGTAGATAGCGATTATTTTTTTTCTATTTGATGCCGACATAAAAAACCCATTTTAAAATGCTACAATGTAGGTTTTTCTAAAAATTGAATCTAAAATATTTAGGTATTATTACAATATTATAATTAATTCTATAATTAATTAATTTTGGAATTGTTTTTGCAGGTAAAAGGTCGTCGCACCAGCTTTAAAATGTATAAACATTCTGGTTGGCATTTGGTTGATACTTTTAACTTAAATTATGAAATTATGAAGAACACTTTACTCTGCTTTTTGCTAGTAATAGGTACAGTTTTTTCTGTGCTAGCACAAAGTAAAACTGTAACTGGGAGGGTAACCTCTGCAGATGAACCGGAAGGAATTCCGGGCGTTAATATAAGCGTTAAAG
The DNA here is from genome assembly GCF_963977555.1 of uncultured Cyclobacterium sp. Lineage (GTDB taxonomy): Bacteria > Bacteroidota > Bacteroidia > Cytophagales > Cyclobacteriaceae > Cyclobacterium. Next base: position 287,983 of record NZ_CAXBPD010000007.1, read on the forward strand.
GAACTATGGTTGGGGCAATATCAGACATTGATGGCAACTATACCCTGGCCGTTCCAGAAGGATCAAACCTGCTGGTATATAGTTTTGTGGGCTTTGTTCCACAAGAAGTTGCAATTGGAAACCGAAGCAAAATTGACGTGGTATTATTGCAAGACGTCAGGGAGCTTTCTGAGGTAGTGATTACCGCTTTGGGTGTAGAGAGAAACAGAAATGAATTGGCCTATTCCGCACAGGAAGTGGATGGGGACATGATCACCCGTACCAGAAGCCCGGATTTTGTAAATTCCCTGTCTGGAAAAGTTGCAGGTCTGGACATTAGGAGCAACAATACCATGGGTGGGTCAACTAACGTTATTATAAGAGGTTATTCCTCTATAACAGGGAATAACCAAGCCTTGTTTGTAATTGACGGTGTGCCTATAAGTAATGCCAACAACAACACAAGTACCAGGGCTTATCAGGCGAATGAAAGCTATGGTAACCAGCAGGAAGGCCGAGTTGGTACTGACTTTGGAAACGCAGCGGCAGATTTAAATCCTGATAATATAGAATCTGTCAATGTTTTGAAAGGGGCTGCCGCTACAGCCTTGTACGGATCACGTGCTGCCAACGGGGTAATCATGATTACCACCAAAAAAGGGAAAGAAAACAGTATGGATCTCACCGTGAATACAGGTGTTGTCTGGAGTCAAATAGATAAGAGCACCTTTGCGAGGTACCAAAAAGAATACGGTGCAGGATATTCAGATGCTTTCCGTACATCACGGGATCTTGGGAGTGGAGTTGGACCTGTTGTAAGGTTCCAGGATGATGCTTCTTATGGCCCTGCATTTGATCCAAGCCTTATGGTTTATCAGTGGGATGCATTGGATCCATTTTCTCCAACCTTTGGTCAAATGACTCCTTGGGTAGCTGCTCAAAACGACCCCAGCACCTTTTATGAAACAGGGTTGAATTCCAATCAGAGTATTATTTTAAGTGGTGGTGGAGAAGATGCTACTTTTAGCTTAGGCTATACCCGAAATGATATAAAGGGCAATTTACCAAACAGTACTATAGACAAAGATCAATTTAACTTTACGGCTTCTTATAAGGCTACGGATCGATTGACAGTCACTGCATCTGGTAACTATACCCGTACTGTTGGTATGGGTCGATACGGTACCGGCTATAATGGAAGAAACCCCAATCAACAATTCAGGCAATGGTGGCAAACCAATGTGGACATTAGAGATCAGGAAGCTGCTTATTGGAGAAATGAACAAAATATTACCTGGAACTGGAATAGCGCCAATACCGGTCCTATTTATTCAGACAACCTCTATTGGTCAAGGTATCAAAATTACTCCAATGACAGCAGGGACAATTATTATGGTTATGCCTCAGTAAATTACAAGGTCAATGATTGGTTCAGTGTGATGGGACGAGCTTCTTTCAATACTACCACAGATCTTCAAGAAGAGCGGGTGGCTATAGGTAGTGCAGATGTAAGCCAGTACACAAGGTTTAATAGGGATTTTAATGAGTCCAACTTTGACCTATTGCTAAACTTCAATAAGGACATATCAGAAGACATCAGCTTTACAGGTCTGGTAGGATCCAACTTGCGTAGAAGCAGAATGAGCTCCATAAGGGCCAGCACCAACGGAGGGTTGGTTGTTCCAGGATTGTATAGTTTATCCAATTCACGAAACCCTATACAACCACCATTTGAAGAAGTGCAGGACATTGGTGTTGATGGTGTATTTGCGAATGCCAACTTCGGCTACAAAGAAACTTTATTTGTGGAAATATCTGCACGTCAGGACAAGTCCACCACTTTGCCAGAAGACAATAACACTTACTTTTATCCAGCGGCAGCAGCTAACTTAGTGTTTTCCAAATTATTGGACGTCTCCTGGTTATCCCACGGTAAAGTCAGGGCGAATTACGCAGAAGTGGGCAATGATGCACCTGCATTGAGTTTGTTTGATGTATATGATGCTCAAACAGGATATGGATCAATTCCTATATTTTCTCTGCCAAGTACTAGAAACAATAACTTCCTTTTGCCAGAAAGGCAAAAAAGTTTTGAGGCTGGTGTCGAAGCAGACTTTTTTGACAGACTCTTTGGTTTTGATGTTACTTATTATAAATCAAACACTATCAACCAAATTTTACCCGTGAATACATCAGCAGCGAGCGGCTATACCAAGAGGTTTGTTAATGCTGGGGAAGTTCAAAACCAGGGAATTGAAGTTTCTGCCTTTGTAACACCAATACAGACACAAGATTTTTCATGGACCATGAACGTAAATTTTGCGCGAAATAGAAATGAGGTAATTAGTCTATATGGAGAAGGAGAAAACAAAGTACTAAACGTTCCCATAGCTTCTTTCCAAGGTGGCGTGTCTGTCAATGCAGCAGTAGGTCAGCCTTATGGAGTTATTAGAGGCAAAGACTTTGTTTATACCAATGGCGAAAGGACTGTCAATGAAGATGGTTATTATTTGGTTTCCGACAATTCAGACGAGATCATAGGTGATCCCAATCCTGATTGGATCGGTGGTATCAATAATACCCTAACTTATAGAGGCATTTCATTAGGATTTCTAATCGACATCCGAAGCGGAGGTGACATTTTCTCTCTAGATCAATATTATGGTGAAGGTACAGGGCTATATCCTTTAACAGCAGCTCTAAATGACAAGGGAAACCCCTCACGACTTCCTGTTTCTGAAGGCGGTGGTGTATTGCTGCCAGGAGTAAAGGCAGACGGTACACCCAATGACGTTTATGCTGAAAACCTTAACGGTGATGGTATAACTCCTTTTGGTTATGCCGCCAATAACTATGGTGAGACCCCACGCTCCCTTTATACCTTTGATGGAAGCTTTGTGAAATTAAGAGAAGTGGCGGTGACTTATACCCTACCTGCAGCTTGGATTCAGAAAATGGGCGTTTTCCAAAGTGTTGACCTACAACTGATAGGACGTAATCTATGGATTATCCATAAAAACATGGAATTTTCCGATCCTGAGGAAGGCTTGAGTTCAGGTAATGCTGGAAGAGGTTACCAAGGAGGTGCATATCCTGCTTTGAAAAATTATGGTTTTAATGTTCGGTTAAATTTCTAAACCAGAAAAGATGAAAAAGATTTTTATAAGTATATTCTCCATGGTGCTAATGGCATCTTGCGTAGATAATTTGGACGATTACAATGTAGATCAGAAGAGCGCAACGGAAGTTCCGCCTGCGACCTTATTTACAGGAGCAGTTAAAGAACTAACGGATGTGATTACCACTCCTGATGTCAATGTGAATAATTATAGGTTCTACGTACAGCACTGGACTACTACTCAGTATTTGGATGAGCCTAGGTACAATATGACCACCCGACTTATTCCACAAAATGTATGGCAAGCACTGTATAGAGATGTCTTGGCTGATTTAAAGGAGTCAAAAAGATTGGTAGCCTTAGACATTACCATCAATGAGGAGGTTAGAAGTAACCAGCTGGCACAAATAGAGATTATGGAAGTGTTTTCCTGGTCTATTTTGTTGAATACTTTCGGGGATGTGCCCTATACGGAGGCCTTGGATGCTGAAAACTCCCTTCCCTCCTATGACGACGCAGAAACAGTTTACAATGCTATTCTAACAAGACTTGATGGGGCATTGAATCAGATCAATCCAAATGATGTTGGATTTGAGGAAGCGGATATCATGTATTCAGGAGATATGGATATGTGGGTAAAATTTGGCAACTCTTTAAAACTAAAATTAGCAATGGTCATCGCTGACGTAAACCCTAGTCTTGCGCAGGGTTTAGTGGAAGCGGCCGCACCCAATGTGTTTACTGCTAATATGGAAAGTGGCGCCTTTCCATACCTGAGTGCACCACCTAATAACAACCCTGTTTCTGAAGAGATAAATCCCTTATTTACTTCCAGACAGGATTTCATTGTGGCCAATACTTTGGTTGATGCAATGAATGAACTGAATGACCCCAGAAGGAGCTTTTATTTCACTCAAGTAGGTGGTGAATTTATAGGAGGAAAATATGGCTTTTCAAATTCCTATTCAGATTTCTCAACCATCAACCCAATGATCACAGACCCGACTTTCGAGGCTTTGTTGATAGATTATTCAGAAATAGAATTCCTTCTTGCGGAGGCTGTTGAAAGGGGCTTTAATGTGGCAGGTACTGCAGAGGAACATTATAACAATGCGATTGCTGCATCTATAGATTACTGGGGTGGAACAGCCGACCAAGCTACCGCTTATCTTGCACAAGCGGATGTTAACTATTCTACAGCTTCTGGAGATTGGCGTGAGAAAATTGGCAACCAAAAATGGATTGCCTTGTACAATCGTGGCTATGATGCCTGGTTGGAATGGAGAAGATTGGATGCCCCGGCTTTACAACCTCCGGCCATTGAAGGGGCTAGTGAGCTGACCATTCCAAAAAGGGTGATTTACCCTGTAAATGAGCAAACCCTAAATGGCAGCAACCGTACTGCGGCTGGCCAAGCCATTGGAGGTGATGACGGAGCTACTTATTTATGGTGGGACGTTGAATAAGGAAAATTTCCAAGATATGATAAAATGTAAAAGCCGTTCCAAATTGGAACGGCTTTTTTATTGGAGAGTGGGTAAGGTTCGTTTATTTATAATAAAATTTATCATCTCCCCATTTTTTCGGCTGATTGACAATGTTTTCTGAAATGGTTTGGTAGGAATGTTCATTATAGGCATGTATTCCGTATACATTCAATATCATTTCATTATTTTCAATTTCCTCAAAACAATGAATTCGTTTCTCACAACAAATGGTAATAAAATATGCACCTGCCTGCGAATAATCGTAATCGGCCAACCGCAAAGGCTTTCGATTATGAATTTTTTATGGTAGTCGAAATCCTTTTATCCGCACCTTCAGGTAATTTGATTAGTTTGTAGTTGATGGAATCGGCCTTAGCTTTCACCTTGTTCTCAATGCTAATGAAGTTTCCGGATGTTATTTTTATCAGGAAATCTTTTTTGGAGATTACTTTGGAATTTTCATCAAGCGCTATAAAATCCGAGGAAAAGAGATGTTGTAATAATGGTAATTCCACCAGGTACCAAAATCAGCAGTCAATTCTTCCAAGTCCACATGCCATTGCGTTTCCTTGTCAAGGTTTTTGCCTGATTTCTCATTACAAGAAGCAAAAGAAATAATGACCAATAATAACACGAGCAGTAAGTTTTTCACGGCGTAGCAGTTAGCTGAGCTTTAATATATAAAAAATAAAAACACCTCAAACCTAAAGACGTCTTTTTCACCTTGTCAAATAGTTGTATCGGTATTTTGCCTATTTGCGGTTCCTTCAGGATTTAAAGTTTCATATACCTTTCTTACTATTATTTTCATTTGAATTCATTGCAAATCTAAACCCTAAATCATCAATTTTAAAAGAATAGGGATGGCTTCTTCTTCTGTTTGTCGCCATTACACTTCTTTCAACATCACACCAACCTCCGCCACGAAAAACCCGATAAGAACCATAAACGGTTTCATCATAAATGTCCGAACACCATTCCCAAACATTCCCCAGCATGTCATAAAGTCCCCATGGATTGGGCGCTTTTCCTCCAACATCATGCGTACGGTTGTCGGCGTTTTCTTTGAACCAGGCAATTTTCTCTAAATCTCCGTATCTGGTGTTTTTTGCTCCAGCCTGGCAGGCATATTGCCACTCAGCTTCAGTTGGAAGCCGGAATCCATTGGCTTTGGCATTAAAGTTTACTTCTTTTGAGGTTAAATCAATGGTATAGCATTGGGTTTTAGACAATACCTCAGACAGTTTGTTACAAAATTTAACAGCTTCCATCCAGGAAAGGGTCTCAACAGGTAATTTCTCCCCTCTGAAAGTAGCCGGATTTTCATCCATTATTTCAGTATATAAGTCCTGAGTAACTGGAAATTTGGATAGTCTAAAAGATTCAATTTCACGCATCCAGATTTTCTTTACCCGGTCATCCCTCATCTCCACGGTACCTTTCGGAATCGTGACAAATAAATTTTCAATTGTTTTCTCGTCTATGTTTTTCTTATCTTTTTCCACGTTACTTTTTGGATTGAAGATATTGTTAAATATTGACTTGATTTTTAAATCGGTCGAAAAGGTTGATGGATAATTCAGCATAAAGGTTGATGGCAATGAAAATGCGTACATCTATATCATTATATTGCTCCTCTGGAAGTTCGGAGGCAATTGCTCCAGCAATGAGCCCACCGCTCACTTCTCTAAACTGATCCATCGCTGAAAAAACCTCACAAAGCGTTTCGGATTCACAAACTGACTTCAAACATTTAAAATATTTACTTTCATGATTCAGTTCATATGCTCCGTCATTATTCTTCCAAATATCCTGAAAAAAAGGCTTATTTCTATTGTGGTTCAGAAATTCTGCTAAGCTTGTTGTGACAAAAAAATCAGGAGGCAAAGACATACTACTCCTATCGATCAAAAACATTTTGTAATCTATTTCGCCGTAATGTATTAGAAGTTGTTCATTAAATTTTTCTACTACAACCGCTACAAATTCAGACTGCTGTTTATCCAAACATTCAAGAGATTTAAGCTGTTGCGAATTTCCGGATGAACTAAACAGAATTAAGAAAGACAAGATAGCAAAGAGTGTTAGTGTCTTCATAATATCCAGTTACTTGATTAGATAAACTAGGTCAGGATACATTAATCGTTTGTAAAAGTAGTAATACAATAACAAAGGGCCAACGTTCTAATCCTTATATCCTTCAAGAAACTAACCTCAAAGCTTCTCTTTTACTTAAAGAATTCAAAGCTGTTTCGCTTACAAATCCCTTTACCCACGCGGGGTCGATGCGACTGTATTCCCGCAGTACCCAGCCAATGGCTTTATTGATAAAAAACTCATTCGACCCTGATAAATGGTGAATGCATTTCACTAAAAGGGCAAGATCCATTTTCTCCTTGTACTTCAACTGAAACAACAGCGCACTTCTTTGCAACCAAATATTATTGGACTGCAGCCACTTGTCTATGTGCTCCTGCCTTTCTTCCGGAAAAAGCAGGAAATAATTACCCATCAATTTATTGGCGATCATGTCTACCGTATCCCACCAGGATTGATGAGCCACCATGTGCACATAAAGATGGATGTCCTCTTTCTCTGTGACTTTCATGTATTTCAATGAAAGTTCCTGGGCGAAATAGTGAAACTCCCTTTCGTCCTTCTTCCATAGAAGCTTTACCAATATATTAAGTTCCCTCTTAGGCGGAAGCATGCTTTTATGTAAAAATGGGCTTTGAATGGCTCTTCTTTTTTGAGTAGAAATCCCAAAAAACTGAAATTGATTGCGCAAATAAGCCCCTTGTTGCAATGCAAGTTCCCTATTGGCATTGTTGCTAAATTCCCGTTCCAGGACGGCTATGTAATCAAGGGTCTCGTTGGCTAGCATTTGGTAAGTCATGTCCATTTATTTTGCATTTCATAGCTCCTTCCAAAAAAGGTTCTGCTTGGAAAAGCGCAATCAATTTATTGGCCAATTCACTTTTCCTTTTTGGTAGATATTTTGCGTCATCCACTTTTACTTAATTTTACCCATATAATCCTTTTGGTATTTCTTTAATAACAACCTTGTAATTATTGCAATAACAATTGACAGGAATATGCACAGATAAAAATTTAATTCTGAATAATCGAAAGTACCAAACGGCATTAGCCACATAAATAGCAAGGACATCCAAACTACATCAAATGGAAGACTAAATATTATTTTAATAATCGATTTCATTGTCCACTTTCATTACAACCTAAAGCAACTTCCCAAAAGTTCGGCGCCTACACCCATCAATGCACTAGATATTAAACCAACAGCGCCTCCCATTACTGCACCACCTACACAACCGCCTGCAGCACCAATAGGGCCTAACACAGGTCTAAGTTTAGCGAAGCGTAACTTAGACCCAAAATAAGGAAAGTTTTCAACTTTCAAAAAGGAAGAACCAAATGGCCAACATCGCAAAAATAGAGCGTTCCTAAAGTTAACTTCAGCACCGCTGACTTCGGCCGGATAAGCCACCAATGCCGAATTACCCAATTTTCGTCTGCTGTAGCAGGAGGCTATTGAAATAGAACATCCGTTTCACTTTCATAGATTTTTGCCTTAAATAGTCAATCAAAAAAATTATTCAATAGGATTGACTGGATCCTGTACCTGTCGACGGACACCAGCCTCAGGGTCCAGCCATCAGAATGCGTCTTTATTGTATTTGGCTTAATTCAAAAATTTCAATGAAGCGCTTTTCTATGAATTCAACTTCTTTTGCAGTTAGTGCTGAAAACTCCTTTTCTCTAGCGCTTTTTAATAGCACACCATTGTTTTGGCTTAAGAATTTAACGAGCATAGCAACAAGCCTGTCCGGCATTTCAAACACATCATCTATAATCTTTTTGAACGCCTCATAATTTAATAAATAAGTCAATTCATTAGGAATTATATTCTCTATTGTATCAAATACACAGTCATATAGGAATTCTGCCTGCACCGTAGCATCGTAAAATTTATAGTAGTCAATGGTTTCATTAAGCACATTTACATTATGATCCTTTGTTTCTTCCCATTCGATAAAATCAAGTAATGGGTGGGAATAGGCTTCTAGTACATTTTTGTAATCTTCAATATGATCTAAAATTGAGGCAGAGACTGGAAATATTATTCCTTGTTGAGCAAAACTTTTTTTGGCTAAAATGTGATGAATAAGATACCTGTGGATCCTTCCATTTCCGTCTTCAAATGGGTGAATAAACACGAAACCAAATGCGATAATTGTGGCTGAAACAACAGCATCAATTTCGTTGGCTACTAGCAATTTATTTGTTTCAATCAGTCCATCTAGAAGCTCTGGTAAATCCTGCCATTTGGCTGATATATGTTCTGGCATTGGTTCTCCTGAAATTCGATCATGTTCACCAATGAAGCCGCCTTTTTCTCGAAAGCCCAGTTCAATAAACCTGGCATTTTCTATTACTATCTGCTGTAACCTTTTGAGCTCCTCTAGCTTCAATTCTCTTGCACCTGCCTGTCCAATAGCTTGTCCCCACCTTGCTGCCCGTTTACTTTTAGGGCTTTCTCCTTCTATAGAAAAGGATGCTCTTGAATCTTTTAGAAGTAAGAATCCTGATGCTCGTTGAATAATGTCTTTCCGGATTCCATTCAAATAGTCATTTTTCCTATTGGACAAATTGTCATTAATGTATTTTTCTAGCTTTTTAGTTTTTCTAACAAGGGGACAAAAATTCCGCGTTCCTGGGAGATTGTTAATGACTAAATGTCTTGGAGATTTTGTCCCTTTTATTGAATATTGTTGCCTAATATCGACTACAGGAACATAACTTTTTTTACTTAAATTTTCTTTACCTGCTAAGTTTTTCCCTAATAACCACTCTATAAGGAACCATATACGTCTGCTGTATTGTCCTGTGGGCTCAATCTTTACTAACTTCGTTAATTGTACTTCTGAGAAATGCTTTGTCAGAAAACTAAAAAATAGTAAGTTAATCCCTTCATATTTGAGTGCAAAAACCAATTGTCTGTAAAGGGCTTTTATTTCATCTTGGTCTTGATTGTCCTTTGGTAAATAACTCTTTGGTAAAATAACCCATTCTTCATTTTCGTAGTGTTTATTTTGGTTACACACCAGCGTTATGGGCTTAACCATAGGGATTTGTAATTTCAATTTATCGATAATAGCAGCATAACCAACAATTGTTCCTTCTTCGGGAGATAGTTCCCCATAAAAAACAGGTTTTTTTTGATGAAAATGAGCGCTATTATTCATATGATAAAATTTATAAGCGCAATATAACGAAAAAACGGGTGTTTCAATTCTAATTTGAGCGCAAACCAACAATTGAGATAAAAAATAAGCGCATCTATATTTATTGTAATTAATACCTAAATCCCGCAGCCTATTTTTCTAATCCACTGGTTCTAATAGAGATAAAACCTTCCCCCGGCGGTTGAGCGGAGTCGAAACCATAGGGTAATGGGTACATAACGCCTACTCCTTCAGCTCCGCTCAGAAACCGGCTAGGGCATTGCCGAATATAGGCAGGACACGGTTTTTCTGCCAAAATAAACACTAAACCCCAAGGGTCAATAAGGTCTAGCATACCCACAAGACTCTTCTGGTCTAAGTTTAGCGAAGAGTAACTTAGACCCAAAATGTGGAAAGTTTTCAACTTACTTTAAATAGGAGCCAAATGGCCAACATCGTTTAAATAGATAGAGAATTATCAGGCTGACTTCGACTCCGCTGACTTCGACAGGCTCAGCCATCGCGTTACCGAATAACCCTAAGGGAAAACCTACTTGTTCATTCTCCAATCGCTAAAAATCAAAAAAGGGAAAACCATTCCCCGTATTATCCCCAATTCCCCACACCCCTTCAATGTTAAATTGAAGTTTACCCTGAACATTTCTCAGGGCACACACATTGCATTCAGACTTGACTGTTCCAGCCGTCAGAATGCTTAGTTATTAGGCAACGTTTTTTCTTTTCAACTTAATTTCTCCTGTTGTTTCTCGGTCTGTCCAATATTGACCTTCCATTTCATTGACTTTAAAATCTTCAAATACCAAAATAGTTGAACCATAATGAATTTCACTTCTTTCTCTAACACTTGATTTTGGAGTGTTGATATATGAGTAAATTAATTGTTCTAATCCACGGTCTTTGTCAATATCAAATGAAGCTCCAATACTATGACTTCTACTTTCGTTTGTTTTAATTTTCACTTGGACGTTAAAAAAAGTCTGACTGATTTTTATTTCGGTTGGTATGGGGTCAAGTGATTTTTCTTTCCAATTTGATTTTAACTCACCTTCCCACTCACCTGATAAATTAGGGAATGGAACAAGCCAAGGATAAAACATTTTCCACTTCCACGCCCACTTAATGAATAGTGTCCATAAAATTACATTTATTGAAATAGTAGTAGATATGTGAGTCAGAGCGTTATTGAAATCAATGCTATCTAAATTCTGAGTTGACAGAAATATTATTCCATACGTGAAAAATGCCAATCCTAAAATCGTAAATGCAAAAACACGAATGTTATAAGTAACCATAAGCTAGTATTCTAAGTGATTCCATAATAAAACCATATAAGCATTTACATCTTTATAAGTCCATTTTCTTTCAGCAAATAAGTAGAGCAATTCTGAAACTTCTCCCCATTTTTTACAAGTTTTTTCGTCCTTAGTTTGTTCGTATATGTAAACTATTGATTGCTTTAATCTATCTGTCCAAGAATCATTGTCATTAATAATTTTATTTGGAACATTCCAAACAAGGCACTCTAAAAGAAAAGAGGTGATATTGTCGCTCACGCTCTCGCCATCATCAATCATTTTATATCTCAACTTGCGGTGAAGTCGGGTAAGACGTTTAAACCTACGATAGGTATTCGAGTTTTTGTTTAATCCATTTTCTATATGATGTTTCGGGTAGTTTACGGTAGGTTTTCCTTTATCTGACCAAAATTTTGCACCTAATACATATTTGCCATCTTTTGAATATCTTCTAAAATCCCAAGTAGGAACTACATCCGTTTCGATTCTATTTGTATTTGCTTTTACTGTTATGCATTTGTCATCTCTAACAACTTCACTTCTTCCGAATTTATTTACCAAAGCGGTTTCAACGTCATCTTTGAACTCAGAATAAGAATAGTCACTTGAACCTATGTGAGCAATATTTACATCTTCTTCAGTTACATCAGAAGGTAAGTCGAAAAAATAGCCACCTGTGTATCTTACGTTTATGTCAATATCACTATTTAGTCTAACATTAGTATTGTTTGCATACGAACCTTGACCAAAAGTTTCTGTCGACTTTTTCTTTAATTTTTCATCAGAGTTAATAGCCTCACGAACCATTCTTTCAGAGTTTTCAAGCTTCGTTTGTTCTGAATTACTTGGTGGCTTTGTCCAACCTGATAATTGTTCTTCCGAGTATTTTGCCATTTATTGATTCGTTCTTTTAATATTGCCTAACATTCGAGTATTGCTGCAGTTGGGGAATTGACCAACTATCTGCCCGGAACTGAAGCTGAATTTATAATTAAAAGTTGAAGTTTAGAACTAATGACCTGTAGAATTCCGTCCGCCGAAACTAAAGCTTGGATATGCACTGCTGCTGATTGTTCTTCCGTCAAGCCCCAAATTTGCTGCAATACTTTTGTTGAACGAATCCTGCTAAGGCAGGAAGCCGGCAGTTATTGCCGTTTCTTCCT
>NZ_CAXBPD010000008.1:0-296792 GCF_963977555.1 uncultured Cyclobacterium sp.
GTTAAAAATTGAAATATTGTAATTCCTCCTTAGCTCAGTTGGTTAGAGCATCTGATCCCGGTCAACCGGGAAGGGTCCTTAAAGCTTTTTGTTCTGGAGGTTAAAAATTGAAATATTGTAATTCCTCCTTAGCTCAGTTGGTTAGAGCATCTGACTGTTAATCAGAGGGTCCTTGGTTCGAGCCCAAGAGGAGGAGCAAAGACCACGCAGATAGCGGGGTCTTTTTTTTTGCCATGGAGCAATTTTTCGTCTATATCATTTATTCTGAAGCAATCGATAAATTCTATGTCGGACAGACCGGAAACATCGATAATAGGCTACTATTCCATAACGATTCTGAAAAAAATAACATCTGGACAAAAAGAGGTATTCCTTGGGTTTTAAAAACATCCATTCCTTTCAATTCCAGAACTGATGCGCTTAAAGCTGAAAAATTTATCAAAAAACAAAAATCTAGAAAATTAATCTTAGACATTATCCAAAACGGATACATAAAATAAGCTAGAGCATCTGATCTCGGTCAACTGGGAAAGGTCCCGAGATCGAAGGGATTCGGAAGCCCAAGAGGAGGAGCAAAGACCACGCAGATAGCGGGGTCTTTTTTTTTGCCATGGAGCAATTTTTTGTCTATATCATATATTCTGAAGTAATCGATAAGTTCTATATCGGACAGACAGCAAACAAGAACAACCCAAATCATGTTAGCCATTGCACAAACGCAAAAAAACTAACGCACAAATCATTGGCTTAAACAGTTATGATTGAGACAATTGTTTTATTAAAAAGCATTTGTCTTAATCAAAATTATAACTTTTTATATTTAAAATAACGTTTTTCCATTTGATTATATGTTTTACATGTTTATATTGATAAATAAATACCCGCTTTGGGTTAGAAAATTGCTTTATCCTACCAGGAATGGTGAAACCAACCATTTATAACTGGTGGATGCATCAATTTTTATAATGATTAAAATTCAAATACTATGGGATTGATAACTGCAGATTTACTAGATATCCATCATTATCCTTTCGGGACAAATGATCCCAATGGAGAAAAGATTGCAACAAGATTCCTTCTACCCCCTATATTGGCTAAGTCAGCTCAAAACAAAATCCGTGAACACCTTACAAAATACTTCATTAATCACAGAAGAATGAATAAGGAAACCGCTAGTAAGAGAGCGGAAAACTACAAGTTGAGGTTCTTTTACAAAACACCTTATCACCATCACGGTAGGGGGAAACTTGGAATTTACAACGACACCACAAACACAAAACTTCCGCTTGAAAATTTAGCGGACTGCTATTTTATGGACAATGGCAATACAATTGAATTGCATATATTTGACAACATGACTTTTTCATGACCTCAAAATAAAACTAAAAATAAGTTGCTCCTTTTATAATTAGGTTATGGAAACTACCAAAAAGAATCCCTTACTTTTTAAGTCTTTCCATAACATTTCCAGGATTCATGATTTAAATAAATAGATTCTCTAGCCTTTACCTATTATACTCAAAGTATAAAACTCCCTAGTTTTTACACTCAATTAATAAAAAGTGGAGGGATTTGAGACAATTGTAAAAATCAAATCGTATAGACAATTCAATGCTTTAGATACCTTCACTAACCATCATGAAACACCTAAATTTACTAATTCTCTTGATTGGTCTTACTGCTTGTATAAGCTCCTGCGTAAATTGGGAGGATAGTTTTTCGAATGGCAGTCTTTATGATACCTGGAAAATTGAGAACTTGCGCGAAGACTATGGACTGAATAGCGTCACAACACTTTTAATCAAAGAGGACAGAACGTTTGTCAAAACCATTACGTACCAACAGCCAAACTCAGGAGAACTAGTAGGCTATTATTTTTTCTCAACTGGCTCCTACCAACTGGACGGCAACATTATTACTTTCTGCCTAACCAAACTCTTTTTATAGATAATGATAAACCCTGGGGGGAATTTGAAGACTTGACCCCTGTAGACTTAGCCAATGTCCATACCCCTATTTCCTCCACCTTAGCATACAGAGAAAAGGGCATGAAACTATTGATAACCTCCCCATGCAATGACATTGTGCTCTCTTCATGTGCTCCCTCTCCTATATATACAAGAGCAGGTATAAGTCAATAAAAAAACATCTCTATCTTAATTTGAGGCAAGAAAAAAAGTAACCAGTAGATCTTAACATGTTAATTTCATTTTCAATTTTGAAATGAATAGCCCAATTAGGCCAAAATAAGTAGTAAATCAGTAGGTTTCAGCTTTCAATTATACGTGAAAATCACCTAATGAAACCCCTCACTAATCTGCTTGAATTCCTAATAACATGAAAGTCTTGAAATTTACTGCTTTCTTATTGGTCTGTTTATGTTTCAGCCCAGTCCTGATTTTTTCTCAAAAATTAGCTACTGGCTCCTATTACCAGGAAGTCAGTCAAAAAATTGATCTTCCGAAAAATGCAGGTTTAGACGTTGTGAAACTATTCAAGCATGGCCAAACAATCAAAGCAGTCACTTCTCATGGAATATTTTACAAGCAAAAGGGCAAATGGACAGGTCAACCTTTTGTTTCAGGTATAATCAATGCTACTGCAGACAATTCGCAAACAGTATGGATGAACAATGACAAGACCATTTGGTCTGAAAAAGGCGATAGAATACCTAACCCACCGCGGACAGACGCTCGTCAATCCATTACAAGTACACATTGGATAGATAACAACACCCTGTTGACCGGAACAACCCATGGACTATATACATGGAACGGAACCTGGGTAAAATCCACCTCCTTCCCTAATATAAAAATCAATGCCATAACCCAAGGCAATGATGGGACTATATGGATTGCAGCGGACGAAGGACTATGGCGAAAAAAATCAGGAATATGGCTAGACATGGATAAAATTGGTTTGGCACTTGGACATGATAGCCAATACCTGACAGTGACCACTGGATTAAATGGTAAAGACATTTTATTTAGCTCACCAAAAGCAATTGCATCCCTCGCTGCTGATGGCAATCATTGGCTAAAAAGAGGTGCGGATGGACTCCCATATGGCCCTGCAACTAAAATCCTTGAAACGGATAGCTTACTATGGATAGGAACACCGAAAGGTCTGATTCGCAAAGGAAAAAACTGGAGGTACTATTCCAGTAAAAGATGGTTACCCGATGACCAGATCAATGATATACTCCCTATTGAACCGGGAAAAGTATGGGTAGCCACTCCCAATGGCATCTCGGAAATTGGATTAAAATCCATGACCTTGGAAGAAAAGGCCAATGGAATCGAAGAGACTATCGAAAATAGACATAACCGAATTGGCATAATCAACAGGTCCAAACTGGCCATAGCAGGAGACATCAACAGTAGCTTTTTGGAAAACCAAGACAATGATGGCCTTTGGACCTCCTGCTACCTAATTGCCGAATCATTCAGATACGCGGTAACCCAAAGTGAAGACGCCAAAGCAAAAGCAAAGCGAACCTTTGAAGCGCTGGAAAGACTGGAGACAGTCACAGGAATACCGGGCTACCCTGCCAGGTCTTACGTAAGGTCTGAAGACCTTTTGGCCCCTTCCAGGTCTCCCCATCCAAAAAATTGGCATCCATCACCCGATGGCAAATGGCAATGGCTAGATGATACCAGCTCTGATGAAATCGTGGGGCATTTACTTTCCATGTCCTTGTACCACGACCTAGTAGCTGATGATGGGGAGAAAAAAAGAGTAGTGGACCTTATAGACCGTATCGTCGGCAACATTGTCGACAATGATTTGCAGTTGATTGATTACGATGGCAAACCCACAAGATGGGCTATTTGGACGCCAGACTCCCTGAATAGATCCTCCAATTGGCTGTATGAAAAAGGACTAAACTCCTTGCAGATCCTATCCTCTTTGCAAACTGCCTATCATTTTACAGGAAAGGCGAAATACAAAAAAGTTTACCAACACCTTATCGAGAAAGAAGGTTATGCAAAAAATGCCCTCGAAGCCAAAATGACTGACCCGTTTGATATCAGCCATTCCGATGATATCTTAAACTTTCTTCCTTACTACAACTTACTCAACTACGCACCTAAAGACGATCCTTCTTACCCCTTATATTTGCAAAGCCTCAGTAGATCCTGGAAAGCGGTGCGTTCAGACAATATGCCGGTTTGGAATGTTTTTGCAAGCGCACTTCTAAAAGAAGACATGGATTTAAGCATTGCCCTCAGGGAAATACAGACTTTCCCTTTGGATTTGATTACTTGGTCGGTAGAAAACAGTCACCGATGGGATTTGAGAGTGGATGAGTTCCCGGGCAGAGGAAGAAGCCCTCAATCCTATACCGCATTGCCCTCGCCCGAAGGAAACGCTTTTAGATGGAACACCAACCCGAAACAGTTGGACATCGGAGGCGGTGGAAAAACAGAGGTAAGTGGCACTTATTACCTAGTTGCCTATTGGATGGGGAGGTATTATGGGTATTGGGAGTGAGGAACTAAAAACTCACCAAAAAGAAAAGGCCACTTAAAAATTAATTTAAGCGGCCTTTTAAATGTTTGCCTAACTAAAGAATAAGCATTGTACCAGGAGCGGGAATCGAACCCGCACGGGGTTACCCCCACAAGATTTTAAGTCTTGCGTGTCTACCTATTCCACCATCCCGGCGACATTAGCGACAACTAATATAGAAAAAGGAAAAACCATTTCCACTATTATTGCCATCTAAATAATAAAGCCCTTAAATAAGGGCTTTATATGAGCGAAAGACGAGATTCGAACTCGCGACCCCGACCTTGGCAAGGTCGTGCTCTACCAGCTGAGCTACTTTCGCTTGTCATTTGTACACAGAAAAACTTTTATTTCCGTGATTGTGATGCAAATTTACGCCTAAATTTTTAAAGTCCAATAATACGAAAGAAATTTTTATCAAGAAAAAGCTACCTGCCTGACAATAAAGGCACTAAATTATTCCAACATCTTTTTTACTTCATTTAATTTCAATAATGCCTCCACAGGAGAAATCGTATTGATGTCAAGCGCCTCCAATAAATCCTTTGCTTCTTTGAATTTTGGATCCAATTCAAACATGCTCAATTGGTAATTGTTTTTTGGCATGTCTTTAATGTTTTCCTTATGCTGTTGAAGCTGCTTGTCTTTTTCCAGGTATTTCATGATCTCAGCCGCACGCAAGACCACAGGGTTTGGCATTCCTGCCATCTGGGCAACATGGATACCAAAGCTATGCTCACTCCCTCCTGCTTGCAACTTGCGCATAAAGACCACTTTATTGCCCAACTCTTTTACCGCCACATTAAAGTTTTTCACTTTGGGGAAATCATTGGCCAGTTGATTAAGCTCATGGTAATGTGTCGCAAACAAGGTTTTGGCTTTGCATTTAGGGTGGTTGTGCAAATACTCCACAATGGACCAGGCAATGGATATACCATCATAGGTTGACGTTCCTCTCCCAATCTCATCCATAAGTACCAAACTCCTGTCAGAAAGGTTATTCAATATACTGGCAGTCTCAGTCATCTCTACCATAAAGGTAGATTCTCCTTTGGAGAGGTTGTCTGAAGCCCCTACACGGGTAAAAACCTTGTCCACTATGCCAATCCTCGCAAATGAGGCCGGCACAAAACTCCCCATTTGGGCCATCAAGACAATCAGAGCCGTTTGCCGAAGCAATGCGGACTTGCCTGCCATATTAGGGCCGGTAATGATAATGACCTGTTGCGAAGAATTGTCCAGATAGATGTCATTCGGCACATAATCCTCCCCAATTGCCAGTTGTTTTTCTATTACGGGATGCCTACCATCCTTAATTTCAATGGCGTCCGTATCGGCAATTTTAGGTGCACAATAGTTGTTCTCAGCAGCCACTTCTGCAAAACTCAACAGACAATCCAATGTAGCCAAAACCCTTGCATTTTGCTGGATCTGCGCTACATAATCCCCAGCATCTTGCACCAACAATAAAAAATACTTCTGTTCCAAGGCTATTAAGCGCTCTTCTGCATGCAATATTTTTTCCTCATATACCTTAAGCTCCTCGGTAATGTACCGTTCAGCATTGACAAGCGTTTGTTTTCGGATCCATTCTGGCGGTACTTTGTCCTTATGGGTATTGCTAACTTCGAGGTAATAGCCAAAAACCTTGTTGAAAGCTACTTTCAATGAAGTGATGCCTGTCCGTTTAACTTCCCTTTGCTGAATTTGAACCAAGTAATCTTTTCCAGAGTTGGCCAGTTTGCGGTATTCGTCCAGATCAGGATCTACCCCATTCTTGATAATCCCTCCTTGATGGGTAAGCATAGGCGCATCCTCCATCAATTCCTTTTCGATTTTTTCCAACAGATAGGAACAAACATTCAGTTGGTCTGCCAGTTTTTTTAAAGCCCCATTTTGCTGATTCCCTAGCAATTCTTTAACAGGCAAGGTACTGAGCATGGCTTTTCTTAAATGGTTCATCTCCCTGGGATTGATCCTGCCCACAGCCACTTTTGAAATCAACCGTTCAAGATCTCCCACCTGTTTGAGATGTGAAAACAACTCCTCCCTTAATTCTGACTCCTCATAAAAAAAACTTACTGACTTTTGTCTTTCCACGATCAATCCTTTCTCTTTCAGCGGTAAGACCAACCACTTTTTCATCATCCGACTGCCCATGGGAGTCTGTGTTCGGTCCAGAATCTGAATGAGTGGCACGCCTCCTTCTTGCTGAGGGTAAACCAACTCTAAATTCCTGATCGTAAATTTATCCAGCCAGACATATTTCTCTTCTGCAATTCTGGATATAGAAGCGATATGCTTGACTTCTTTATGCTCTGTTTCTTCTAAATAATACAAAATGGCCCCAGCGGCTGTGCTACCCAGCTCCATATTTTCTATCCCGAAACCTTTCAGATTTTTGGTTCCAAAATGGCTTGTCAGCTTTTCATAGGTATACGCTTGCTGGTACACCCAATCCTCGCAGTGAAAAGTGTGGAAATCATTTTTTAATAAGGTACCGGCAACAGCCTTTGCCGCTTTGGAATAAATAATTTCAGAAGGATTAAAACTCTGAAGCAATTTCTCTATATAAGATTGATGCCCTTCGGCACACATAAATTCACCCGTAGAGAGATCCAGAAATGCGATCCCCAACTGGTCGTTGCTGAAATGAATACTGGCCAAAAAATTATTGCGTCGCTTGTCCAGCACATTGTCGTTATAGGCCAAGCCAGGCGTAACCAATTCGGTCACACCTCTTTTAACGATTCCTTTTACTTCTTTTGGGTCTTCCAATTGATCGCATATGGCGACCCTGTTACCTGCTCTTATCAGCTTGGGTAGGTAAGTATCCAAAGAGTGATGCGGAAAACCTGCCAACTCAATATGAGAGGCAGAACCATTGGCACGCTTGGTAAGCACTATGTCAAGGATTTTACTCGCCCTGATCGCATCCTCACCAAAGGTTTCATAAAAATCCCCTACCCGAAAAAGCAAGATGGCTCCGGGATGCTTTGCCTTGATGGCATTGTATTGTTTCATTAAAGGGGTTTCCTTGGCTTTCGTCTTGCCCATTGTCATTTTTCTGTTTTAGGACCTGAATTTAATTAAGAATGTAAGGGAATCAAAACCTAAATCTTTTACAAGGCCATTGTCTCTTCTGTTTTTTTCGTCTGGAATTAAGTAAATTTGAACTCCTTTGGACTTTATTTATCCTACCACTCAATAAATCAGCATTTTAAATATTCAAATTATATCCCGATGAAAAAACTCAGCATGGCAGAACTCAACCGACTCTCTGTTGAGGATTACAAAGAAGTCGAAAAAAAACCAATCGCCCTGATTTTGGACAATGTTCGTAGCCTAAACAATGTAGGTGCGGCCTTCAGGACTTCCGATGCTTTTAGGGTAAATAAGATATACCTCTGTGGCATTACTGGTCAACCTCCCCACAGAGAAATTCAAAAAACAGCTCTTGGTGCTACTGAGTCAGTCGATTGGGAACATCATGAAAATACACTAGACGTAATTAAAGCTTTAAAAAAAGACGGCTATATTATCTGCGCGTTAGAACAAGTCTCTCACAGTACCCCACTTAATGAATTCAAACCAGAACCGGGCAAGCCTTATGTATTTATATTCGGAAACGAAGTATTTGGTGTAGAAGAGGATGTGGTAAAGGCAGCAGATCAAGTATTGGAAATCCCCCAATTTGGCACCAAACATTCCCTTAATATTTCGGTAAGTATTGGCATAACCCTTTGGGACATGGTGAGTAAAACCAATGACTTTAAGAAGGCTTAGCTTATAGCCTAGATATAGGTGAATTTCACATCTTTTAAAAACATGCTGTCTATCAAAACATAAGCTGTTTCGGGTATTCAATTACTCATCACGCTTCAGGTACCGGTCAATTATCTCATCCGTATCCTGATCCTCCGCCAGTTCAAGTAAAGCCCTGTTGACTTCATACACCAGGTTACTCTGTAATGGAAAAGCAAAGCCATATCCTTGTTTGTAATATTCCGCCTCTGCCATAAATAAATCTTCGTCCCCATGATTTTTAAGATAAAACAACAACTGTGGGCGATCATAGACCACAGCCGCTACCTCCTTTTTCTTTAACTTAGAAATGGCCTCTTCCAATGAAAATACTTCCACAGGTTTGGCATAGCGTTCTTTCAAAAATATTTGGGAAGGAGAGTTTGAAATAGTGGCTACATTTTTATTTACCAATTGCTCAATATTCGAAACTGGGGATTTGCCCAAAGAGGACAAAGTAAGGGTACTGGCTATGCCCGCTACCATAGAAGTGGCAAAAATAATAGAGATAATCATCCAACTTCCTGCGATGATTCTTCCCGTCAGGGTGATCGGTGCTTTGTCTCCATACCCTGTAGTGCTCATGGTAACGATGGCAAGCCACATCCCATTCCCTATCCCATCAATTGGGTCATTTGGAAATTGATCTTTGGAATGGTTTCTCTCTGCCAACCACAACATGGTACCCACTATGGCAAGAATGAATAAAAAAACAAACACAGCAATCAACAATTTAATACTAAAAAACGGCTTGATCTTGTCCCAATACCCTTGCTTTTCAGAACGGGACACGATGGCCAGGCTTGAATTGTAAAAAGGCTGTGAGAACCTGTATTTTTCTACTCTATTTGAAGTTATACTGATAGGACCAATTACGATATCTAAAGCTCCCTGTTCCAATGAATGTAAAGCATCATCCACCGTATTAAAAGACTTAAAATAATAATTCCACCCTTGTTTGGCTGCCAATTCTTCCCAGATTTCCACGGAGATGCCACTGACATCCTGTCCTTCACCATATACAAAAGGCTCACTCCCTGCCACCCCCACAAGCAAGGTATCAATGTCTAAACGCAATTGGCGGGCTTGTAGGTTAGTCGTTAGGAGAAGGAGACCTAGTATAAAGAAAAAAAGGATTGACCTGTGACCTTGCTGAAACATGGGCGTTTGTTTTGTTAAAGACTACCCAATTTATTGAATTTAATTAATAAATTGATTCTAAACAGCTTCCAATAATGGAGAACCCTTTAAAAGGGTAAAGAAACTTCTTCACAAAATGAAAAAATTTTTCAAGTCAGGAAAAATTTTCTTAGATAATTATAGAGGTAATTGGTCTTGGACTGGATTAAAACTAAAGTAGTGTTTCAATTTTTAGGAAAGCTAAAAAATATCTGCTAAATTTTTAGTCTATAAACCCTAATCGCATGAAAGACAATATTTTCTATATCGTTTTCGCTTTATTCCTTGCATGTAACGGACAGAAAAATGAATCCGAAGGCGTACCACCTTCCTTAGAAATCACCATGGACACTGTCATAATAGACCCGGGTCAGGAAATATTATACCTCCAAAGGAGAGTTAGGGTAAATGCAATAAGTGAGGATAAAAAATACCTTTACAATGTTGATCCCCTGAAACGCAGTATTGAGCAAATCAACCTCAATAAACTAGCCCTAGAAAAAAAACACACCTTCGAAAGGGAGGGACCAAATGGCACCGAAGCTATCTGGGCAATTTCTTTAATTGGTGATGACAAGCTACACATAAACAATAGTACGAATGAACATGTATTCAACTGGCAAGCGGAAAAGCTCGAAAGTTTCAACATGACTGAAATAGGCAAAGAATTAGGCCACATGGAAGAAGAATATAAGGTTCATAAAACGATAAGTATAGCCTCAGACGGTAAGCAATTTGCGTCTTTAATCTCCGATCATGAAAAAAAAGACATGTTCTTTGCATTAACCAATATTGAAGACAAAACCTTTAAGAAATTTCCAATCCCAGCCATTGATAAAGCCAGAAATTTTGAAATATCATTCAATAATGGAGGAAGAGGTTTCAGCCTGGAGTCTCACCGCTATTTAGTAAAGGAGGGAGGAAAAATAATATTAGGAACCAACGTAAGTAATGAACTCTATGTGCTGGACGCAACAAATGACTCCCTCGTACACATCACCTTCAACAGTCAACTGAACCCAAATGAAAAAAGTGGCACTTATCCCTCGGAAGTTGGAAATCAGGCGCAATTTGATAGCTACTATCAAAAAATAGCGGAAGATATAAACTTCATGGAACCTGTCTGGGATGAAAATAAGCAGGTTTATTACCGTATGTCTTATCGATCGATATTTGATGAAAATGCTACTACCAAAGAAGTACAGCCATTCCTTCCCACCGGCTCAGAATTTTATTTAAGTGTTTTGGACAAGAACCTTAATTTAATCGCTGAAGACCATTTCCTAACCATTGACACCTATCCAAATATATATTTTTCCAAAGATGGCAAAATATGGCTATTTAAAAATATCGGGGATGAAATGAGCTTTGTAAGGTTGGATATTAATTGGTGATCAATTTTTATTTCAAATAATAAATACCATTTTTAAATATCCCCTAATTCCTTAGGAAACTTAAAAACAATCGGCTAATTTTTACTCCCTAAACTATAGGCCAATGAAATCCAGCTTTTACTGCATCACTTTATTTATATTTTTTGCGTGCAACAATCAAAAACCGGCCAGTGATGGGGACGAACTACCTTCCTTAGAAATATCATTAGAAACTGTCGTGATAGATCCAGGTGAAGAATTACTATTCCTTAATAGCAATTTGAGCTTAAGTGCACTAAGTGAGGATAAAAAATACCTATACAACATCAACTCCAATGAATATACCATTGAGCAAATCAACCTAAATACCTTAGCATTTGAAAAAAAGTACCGCTTAGAAAAGGAAGGCCCGAATGAAGTAGGCCATAGTATACATTCATTTTCACTCATCAACGAAGACAAGCTTTTTATTAGCACTTTTTATAACGATGGTATTTTTAACTGGCAAGGAGAAAAACTAGAAAGCTTTGGTATTAAAGAAATAGGTATTGGATTAGGCATATTAGAAGAAGGGGACAGGCCCTATAAAACGGTAAGTATAGCTTCAGATGGTAGTAAATTTGCTTCTCTAATTCACAATTTTGAAGATAAAAGACGTTCATTCATTTTAATAGAACCAGCCAATAATACAATTAAAGAACTCCCAATTCCAGCCATTGAGAAAGCCAAAAATTATGATGTTGCATTGGTAGAAGAGAGGACACTTGCCATTGTTGGTCCTCAACGTTATTTAAACATTGAAGAAGGAAAAGCGATACTAGGAACCGAGGCAAGTAGTGAACTCTATGTGTTAGACAAAAACGCAGACTCGCTAAGACATATAACTTTTAATAGCCGGCTTATTCCCAATGAAAAGTCAGGCACTTATCCACCAGAAGTTTCAAGTAAGAATCAGTTTTTAACCTATGCTCTAAAAATACAGAAAGACATCAGTTACAAGGCACCAGTTTGGGATGATAAAAGAAAGGTCTACTATCGATTTTCTTTTCAATATATTTTTGATGAAAACGCCATACCAAAAGAGAATCAACTCTTCCTACGGCCTATCGGAGCAACAGTGTACCTAAGTGTCTTGGATAAGGATTTTAATTTGGTGGCAGAAGGAGCTGTCCCTGAACTAGATCGAAATCCCTCTTTTCACTTTGCCAAAGACGGCAAATTATGGCTATTTGAAAACATTGAGGATGAAATGGGCTTTGTAAGGTTGGATATAAATTGGTGATCAATTTTAAGTTCATCTATAATTCCCATTTCTAAGTATTCCCATATTTCTTTTGAAAACTAAACACTATCCGCTAATTTATACTCTTAAACTTTAAGTCAATGAAATCTAGCTTTTACTGCATTATTTTTGCCGTGATCTTCGCTTGCAATGGATCAAATAAAGAAACAGATAGTGACCTTCAGGGCTTACAAATAACAATGGACACTGTCATTGTAGATCCGGGTCAGGAAATTTTATTTCTCACTTGGCAATTAGGGCTTAGTACACTAAGTGAGGATAAGAAATACCTTTATAACTTCAACAACCAGGATTTCGCCATTGAACAAATCAATTTAAACAGCCTCAAATTTGAAAAAAAATACCCTTTCGAAAAAGAAGGTCCCAATGGTGTCGGGGAGTATTTAATGGGTCTTTCACTTATTGGCAATGATCAGATTTTTTTTAGGACTTTTAAAGGTGAGGGTATTTTTGATTGGCAAGGCAATAAGCTCGAAAGCTTTGATTTAGCGGGATTGGGTAAGGAACAAGAGCTGCTGGAAGAAACTGATAGGGCTTATAAAATATTAAGTTTATCACCTGAAGCTGATAAATTTGCTGCTTTGATCACAAATTACCAAGAAAAAACAAGTTCTCTAGCCATAATTGACCGAGAACTCAAAACATTTAAAATGCTTGCTATTCCAGCTGTTGATAAAGCCAAAAACTTTGAAGTGTTTCTAAATGATGGCAAAACTGCATTTGGTTTGAGCTCCTATCGCTTTTTTAAAAACGAAGGAGACAATATAATTCTAGGCACCGGGGTAAGCAATGAACTTTACGTACTGAATCAAAAAAGAGACGCTCTGGAACTCCTGTCCTACCAAAGTGAGTTATCGCCTAATCAAAAAACGGGCACTTATCCTGCGGAAGTTTCAGATTTGGCTGAATTTAGGAATTATCGCAAAAAAATTATGGGGGATATTAATTTCATGGATCCTGTTTGGGATGAAAAAAAACAAGTGTATTACCGAATTTCATTTCATATGAAATTTGACGAAAATGCAGAAATTCCAGAAGGAGCGTTGTATTCCCAACCTAGTGGTGTGGAAGCTTATTTAACCGTGTTAGATAAAGACTTCAACCTTATTACAGAAGGGAATTTTCCGCAATTAAGTCGAATGCCAGGACTTAATTTTGCCAAAGACGGCAAATTATGGCTATTTGAAAACATTGAGGATGAAATGGGTTTTGTGAGATTTGACATTTCCTGGTAAAGAAATTCTTTTTTCGCAGACTTTACCTCATAATGGTAAACTAATTAAACTCACCCAATACTTTCCCCTATAAATTCAGCTTGCATTTTTAGTTGATAGCGTCATAGGTCCTTACTTTAGGTTTTAAGTACCCCTATTGCACCACTCATTTATTGGGCGACCATCGAATACACAACTAAAACCCATGTAAGCATGGAAATTGATCCCATTGAACCAATTTTACCAGACATAATTTGCTATTACTACTTCCGTAAAATTGAAATTTTATTTCTTAAAGATATTCAATAACTTTAAGGTTAACTATTGGTAAAAATTACCCGTTAAATATCAATAGTTCCCAATTACAATTGGGTAAAGAAGGACCTTTTAAAATTTTCAATTTTCAATAAATGACACAAGTCATACCCAAAGTAATACACAGGTTAACCTTTCCTTTCACCTTGCTGCTCCCTTTCTTGGTTGGCTGTGGATGGGAGAAACCTGAAGCCATCCAACAGGCCTATATGGACCTGCCGGAAGCCATAGATTTTAATTACCATGTTAAGCCTATTCTCTCAGACAAGTGCTTTGCCTGTCATGGGCCCGATGCTGCCAATCAGGAAGCAGATTTAAGACTTGACTTGGAAGAGTTTGCTTTTGCAGCACTGAAAAGCAATTCAAGTCATTATGCCATCGTCCCAGGAAAGCCAGGAAAAAGTGAGGTAGTAAACCGAATTCTGACCGAAGACAAGGAGCTGATGATGCCACCTCCTGAATCAAACTTAAGTCTAAGCATAGCAGAAATTGCCACGCTGACAAAATGGATTGAACAAGGAGCAAAATACAAACCTCATTGGTCATTTATTCCTCCTGAAACACCTAGAATTCCTAAACTTGAGAATAAAGACTGGGCCAATAATGAAATTGACAAATTTGTTGCTGCCAAATTAAAAACTGTAAACCGTAATCCCTCAGAAAAGGCAAGCAAGGAAACCCTGATCCGAAGGGTAAGTTTTGACCTAACAGGTCTTCCTCCATCGTTAGAAGAAATTGAAGAATTTGTTAACAGCGATGACCCTTTGGCTTATGAAAAATTAGTCGACAGACTCCTTGCTTCGGCTGCCTATGGTGAGCGAATGGCTGCAGACTGGATGGATGTGGCAAGATATGCCGATTCTGATGGCTACCTGGACGACAAGCACCGGGATTTTAGTCCTTATCGGGACTGGGTGATCCGGGCTTTTAACAAAAACATGTCCTACGAGCAGTTCATCACCTGGCAATTGGCCGGAGATCTAATTGAAGACCCAACGCAAGAAAGTATTTTGGCAACGGCCTTTAATCGCCTTCACAAAAAGAATTCTGAGGCCGGTATCGTTTTCGAAGAGTACAGGGCAGAATACGTTGCCGACCGTACCTCCACAGTAGGAAAAGCCATTATGGGCCTAAGTATGGAATGTGCCCGCTGCCATGACCATAAATATGATCCGGTCAGTCAAAAGTCCTTCTACCAATTGTCAGCCTTTTTTAACAGTACAAATGAATTGGGAACTGCAGTATATGGACCAGGCCAAGTACCAGGGCCTGCATTATTACTCACAAATGAAGAACAAGACAAAATTTTAAATTACATAGACAATCAGATAAAGTCCAAGGAAACCCATTTGGCCGATTTGCGAAAAGTAGCCAATAAAAAGGTGAAACAGCTGCCTCTCTTAGAGGCCGGTTTACCAAGTAAAATCCAAAAAAGTCTTTCCTCAAAACTTGTAGCAGCATACAGTTTTGAAACCATGCTTCCAGGAGGCAATAAAACCACTTTTAAAAGCCCTGGAAAGACAAATAATCATGGATCTGCGGAGATAAAAGAACCAGTAATAAAAGATGGTGCTGCCGGAAAGGGTGTTTTCATCAATGACTATACCACATTGAGCTTACCGGACAAGGTAGGCTGGTTTGACCAGACAGATCCTTTCTCTGTAAGTCTTTCGGTATTTCCTGACACACTTTATAATGAAGCCGTATTGTTTACTCACTGTGAAGATATTCGCTTAGGACTAAAAGGTTATTCCTTATTTCTGGAAGACAATAAACTTAACTTTATCATGGCCTACAGCTGGCCGGACAATGCTATACAGGTAAAGACGGTTGCTGCGATCCCTGCAAAAGAATGGACAGACCTCACCATTACTTACAATGGATTGGGCAAGGCTGATGGCGTCGGTATTTACCTCAATGGGGAAAAGGTGCCAGTGACCGTTTCTGCTGACAATATTTATAAATCCATCCTATTTAAGCCAGACATTCATACCTACGGATTCCGAGGCTTTGTTTTGGGCGTCAGGGATAAGATGAAAACCTTTCTAAAAGGTGGACTGGATGAATTAAAAATATATGATCAGGAGTTAACTGCTTTGGAAGTATTTTATGATGCCAAACCAGAAAAAGCCAAAGTCGCTATTTCAATAAAAGGAGATCAAGAGACCAAAGAATTAGTAGCCGACTACCTATTCGAATCCGAGCATCCTGAAGCCAAGGGCCTTAGAAAATCAATGGTAGATTTACGAAAAGACCGAGCCAAAACGACTACAGATATTAAAGAAATAATGGTGATGGGGGACTTAGAGAAACCCAGACCTACATATATTCTAGACCGGGGAATGTACAATGCGCCCACTGAACAAGTTGAACCAGGCATTCCTGAAACTGTTTTACACTACAATGAAAAATGGCCAAAAAACCGGTTGGGATTGACCAAGTGGTTTTTTGATCCTGAAAATCCATTGACTGCCAGGGTATTTATCAATAGAATCTGGCAAATGCACTTTGGAAAAGGACTAGTGGTTACTTCTGATGACTTTGGAAACCAAGGCAGCATGCCTTCTCATCCTGAGCTACTGGACTGGTTAGCGGTTACTTTTCTGGAATCTGGCTGGGACATCAAAAAGATGCACAAACTCATCGTGATGTCTGCCACCTACCAGCAATCTTCAAAAAACACTCCTGACCTTCTGGAAGCAGATCCTGACAACTTGCTTTTGGCTAGAGGACCCAGTTTTAGAATGACCGCAGAAATGGTCCGTGACAATGCTCTTTCTATAAGTGGATTGCTCGCACAAAACAGGGAAAGCGAAAGTGCGTACCCCTACCAACCTGAAGGGCTTTGGGATGAAATCTCTACCAAATCTTGGAGGTACCGGTATTTACAGGAACCTGGAGAGGGCCTTTATAGAAGGAGCCTCTACACCATATGGAAAAGAACCTCTGGTCCACCCTCTATGATGATCTTCGATGTTAGTGACAGGTCAGAGTGTAAAGTGAGAAGAACAGAAACCAGCACGCCTTTGCAAGCATTGGTGTTATTAAATGACCCGCAATATGTAGAAGCAGCAAGGGTGACTGCAGAAAGACTAATGAAAGAATATCGCCCAGAAGAGCAACTTGCCAAGGCCTTTAAATTAAGTACAGGCAGACAGGCTGATGCCCAAGAATTGGAGATCATTCAACAATTTTACCAAGAAGAAGAGGAACGTTTTGGTCTGAATAAAAGGGATGCCATGGCTTACCTAAGCACAGGCAGCAAACCTGTGGACAGTACGCTTGATCCAGTTCGGGTAGCCTCTTTGGCTACCGTAATAAATGGTATAATGAATACGACAGAAGGGTATACCATAAGATAATAAACGCCATGAATGAAAATGACATAAATAAATTCGGAGAGACAAGACGTGGTTTTTTGAAAAAGACTTCTCTGGGCTTTGGAGCCATTGCGCTTTCCAGCCTTATTGGTCAAAAGGCTGGATTTGCCGGAGTACCAGATAGCTCTGGACTATACAAACCACAAGGGCTCTCTACCGGTACGCACTTTCCAGCAAAGGCCAAAAGAGTGATTTATCTTTTCCAATCTGGAGGACCTTCACAGATTGAAACTTTTGACTACAAACCCTCATTGGAAAAATGGCATGGGAAAGAAATACCACCTTCCGTACAGGGAACCCAGCGAAATTCTGGAATGGTAGCAGATCAATCTACTTTTCCATTGGTGAAATCAATTTATGATTTTAAGCAATACGGACAATCAGGTGCCTGGGTAAGTGAGATATTCCCACATACTGCCAAGGTGGTGGATGAGCTTTGCATAGTCAAATCTATGATCACCGAAGCCATCAACCATGAACCTGCAGTCATGTTCATGCAAACAGGTTCCCAGCTAAGTGGTAGACCATCTATAGGATCCTGGTTGAGTTATGGCTTGGGAAGTGACAATGAGAATTTACCCAATTTTGTGGTTTTACTATCTAAAAGTCCAGGATCACAGCCATTAAATTCCACCGCATGGGGCAATGGATTTCTTCCTTCCCACCACCAAGGCATTCAGTTCCGATCAGGAAAAGATCCTGTTCTCTACCTGAACAATCCGCATGGGGTACATGACCACGACAGGCGTCGTGCATTGGACCATATCGGCAAGTTAAATCAGCACCAGTTTGACCTGTGGCAGGATCCTGAAATTCAGTCCAAGATCAGCCAATATGAGATGGCCTATAAAATGCAAAACTCCGTCCCTGAAGCAGTGGATACCAGTAAAGAACCTGATTATATCTACGAGCTTTATGGAGAAGATGCAAGAATTCCTGGCACCTATGCTTCCAATTGCCTGCAAGCAAGAAAACTGGCCGAACGTGATGTGAAATTCATCCAATTGTACCATATGGGCTGGGACCAACACGGCAGCTTACCGAGCGGTATCAAACGACAAGCATTGAGTACAGACCAGGCCACGGCAGGTTTGATCCAAGACCTCAAGCAAAGGGGACTTCTGGAAGACACCTTGGTTGTATGGGGTGGAGAATTTGGGAGAACCAGCTTCTCTCAAGGAAGACTCACTGCGGACAATTATGGCAGAGACCATCATCCTGGATGCTTTACCATGTGGATGGCTGGGGCTGGAGTAAAAAAAGGAATGGTGTACGGAGAAACGGATGAGTTTAGCTATAATGTGGCTAAAGACCCCGTTCATGTCCATGACTTCCAGGCCACCTTGCTGCATTTATTGGGCATTGACCATGAGAAGCTTACATTCAAACATCAAGGCAGAAGATTTAGACTTACAGATGTTCACGGACAGGTAATCAATCAACTTTTGTCATAATATTAATTCATGTATTCAAGAAGAAAATTCATTCAAACATCTATCACAAGTGGCGGCGCAGTATTCACTTCCGGAATGCCCCTTTTCAATATCAATTCAAATTCAGCGCAAATCCAAGAGGATATTTTGGGGCATGGTGACTTCAAATACAAGGTAGAAAGTGACTGGAGCAAAGCCAATAGCAACAGCCACCCTGTAAACAACTGTCATGAAATGGTCTTGGATAAAAACAATAGACTGATTTTATTGACTGACCATCCGAAAAACAATGTCTTGATCTACGACACCTCGGGTAATTTACTTGACACCTGGACCTTGAATTTTTCAGGAGCCCATGGCTTGTCTATTTCAGAAGAAGGGGGTGAAGAATTTTTATTTATTACAGATACTGGCTTAGGAAAGGTTGTTAAGTGCACCTTAGATGGTAAAATTCTAATGGAGCTAGACCACCCTTCTAAGATAGGGGCCTATTCTGAACATGCTTATTACCGACCTACAGAGACAGCTATTGGCCCAAATGGAGATATCTATGTAGCCGATGGTTATGGTTCTCAATTTATCTTACAGTACGACCGGACGGGCCAATTTATTCGAAAATTTGGAGGGGATAGTTTTCTTCAGCCAGACAAATTCAAACAAGCGCATGGGGTAGCCATTGATTATCGAGACCCTCAAAATCCTACCCTACTTTGCTCAGCAAGGATAAAGAATACTTTCAAAAGATTTACTTTAGCTGGTGAGTATTTGGAAGATCACTACCTACCAGGTGCATTTATAAGCCGTCCAGTTTTGGATGGTGAAAACTTGTATTCAGGGGTGTGTTTTGGAATGGAAGAAGGCAATTATAACATGCGCCTAAACAGAGGTTTTGTAACCATTCTGGACAAAGACAACAAGGTGGTTTCCAATCCGGGAGGAACGGCCCCTGTCTATAATAATGGTAAATTAGAATTGATGCTTCAGGAACTACCTGTCTTCAAACATTGCCATGATGTCTGTCTGGACAGGGACAAGAATTTATATGTTTGTCAATGGAATGCTGATGGCGTTTATCCTTATAAATTACATCGAGTGTAGGTAATCTATTTCTCATCTGAGGTGCCAAATGTTGAATCAGCTCTAAATTACCTTCACTTAGATCATGCAATAGACAGCTATTGCATGACCTATCTGAGGGCTTTAATTTTTCTTGTAGCATCCTCTGAAAATCAAATTTATAAAGCCCAGTAGTTAGTCTCCAGCATTTATTTTTTTCGATAATATTCTTTTCTTAAAACACATCAAAAGCCATTTTTTTACTCCCATTTTACTATTGTTGCAGGAAATGTGATTTATCTGTCCTACATTTGAGGTCAATAAGTTCTTTTATTATTTCTTCATCAACCGAAAAAGGCTTTACTTAACGTGAATTAAAAGGGAATCGTGTGAAAATCACGAACTGTCGCGCAACTGTAAGTAACCACAAAGGTTTTTACCCTTAGCAAATCCACTGTTCTTGAATTGAGAATGGGAAGGAAGGTAAAAATGTTACAAGTCAGGAGACCTGCCTGTTTCGAATTGACAATGCTTTCGCGATTCGAAGCGTGATGTCAGGTTCGGTGTTACCCTCTCAAGGTCAATTGTTTTCCCAGGGATAATTGTGTCTTTTTTGGTAATTCCCCAGATCTACCTCCTCTTCTTTCTCCAAGCAATTCCGAAATAACGCAAAGGGCTTTTAACACATTTTATTCATTTAAAAGTTAAAAGAACATGCAAACGCACATTCTTGGCTATCCGCGAATTGGTAGCAAAAGAGAACTCAAAAAAGCCTGCGAGCAATATTGGTCAGGCAAAATTTCACCACAAGAACTTGCCGAGGCAGGAAGAGAGATTCGATTCCAGAATTGGAAAACCCAGCAAGAGATCGGAATTAATCTTATTCCGGTCAATGATTTTTCATTCTACGACCAAGTACTTGACATGTCGCTCACTGTAGGGGCTATTCCTGATAGGTATCTGCCTCTTCTAGAAAAAACAAACCTTAGTCCGTTGGACCATTATTTTGCCATGGCAAGGGGCTACCAAAAAGATGGCTTAGACATCACCGCCATGGAAATGACCAAATGGTTTGATACAAATTATCATTATTTGGTACCTGAATTTACCGAAAAACAACGCTTTAAATACCGCTCATCCAAAGTTGTGGAGGAGTTTAAAGAAGCCAAAAGCCAAGGCATTAATGCCAAGCCGGTACTTATCGGTCTGGTCACCTATTTATTGCTTGGAAAAGAAAAGACAAGCGGATTTGATAAAATTGACCTTATCCATGATTTACTCCCTGTCTACCTGGAAATTTTAAAAGACCTGGAAAATAATGGTGCAGAGTGGATTCAATTTGATGAGCCATTTTTGGGTCTTGACCTCAGCGAAAAAGAAAAAGATGCTTTTGAAATGGTATACCAAACCATAAGAAAGGCTTTCCCAAAGCTGAAAATTCTTCTTGCCACTTATTTCGAGGGCCTAAATGACAACATTAACCTGGCCTTGTCCCTTCCTATCTGTGCTCTACACCTGGATTTGGTTCGGAACCCGGCTCAATTAGAGGCGGTATTGCCGCAATTCCCGGAAAAGTTAAGCCTATCCTTGGGACTTGTGGACGGTCGAAACATATGGAAAAACGACTTTAACAACTCACTTAAAGTCATCAACAAAGTCAGTCACATATTAGGCAAAGAAAGGGTGATGCTTGCGCCTTCATGTTCCTTATTGCATGTCCCTTATGATTTGGATGCTGAAACCCAAGAAGAAATTCTTTTACCGGAGATCAAACAATGGATGGCTTTTGCAAAACAAAAATTGACAGAGGTGGTATTACTTCAGGAATTGTCTTTGCCAAATCCTCATAGAGACAGCCTTCTGAAGCTTAAAGCAAACCAGGCAGCTATTGCTAGTCGCGAAAACTCAAGTCTGATCCACAATGAAACCGTGAAATTAAAGGAAACTGCCATTTCGCCTTCAGATGATAAAAGAGACAGCGGTTATGCGTCGAGAAGAACCTTGCAGCAAAAATTGCTAAAACTACCTTCTTTACCAACTACCACCATTGGCTCTTTTCCGCAAACAGGAGAGGTAAGAAAATGGAGGTCTCAGTTTAGGAAAGGTTTTATTGACTCGAAGACTTATGAAAACTTGTTAAAGGAGGCTACCGAAAAGGTCATCCGAAAACAAGAAGAAATTGGGTTGGATGTATTGGTCCATGGTGAGTATGAAAGAAACGACATGGTGGAATATTTCGGCGAACAATTAGCAGGGTTCACCTTTAGCCAATTTGGCTGGGTACAAAGCTATGGTAGCCGATGCGTAAAACCACCTATCATTTATGGGGATGTTTTCCGGCCTGAGCAAATGACGGTCTTCTGGTCAGCTTATGCCCAGTCCTTGACCAAAAAACATGTGAAAGGGATGTTGACAGGGCCTGTTACTATTCTACAATGGTCATTTGTCCGCAACGATCAACCTCGCTCTCAAACCTGCCGACAGATTGCATTAGCAATAAGGGATGAAGTATCGGATCTTGAAAAAGCAGGTATCAAAATCATACAGATAGATGAACCTGCCATAAGGGAAGGACTTCCCTTGCGGAAATCGGAATGGGAAACCTATCTCGCCTGGGCTGTTGAGGCCTTTAGATTGGCCTCTTCTGGTGTAAGCGATACTACCCAAATTCACACCCACATGTGTTATTCGGAGTTCAATGACATCATGCCAAGCATTGCCGCCATGGATGCGGATGTGATTACCATCGAATGTTCGCGCTCACAAATGGAGCTTTTGGATGCTTTTGCGGACTTCAAATACCCTAATGAAATAGGGCCTGGAGTCTACGACATCCATGCGCCAAGAGTACCTAGTCAACAGGAAATGGTACAATTGATAAAAAAAGCACAAGATGTAATTCCTACCGCCCAACTTTGGGTGAATCCGGACTGTGGCTTAAAAACCAGACAATGGGAGGAAACAGAAAAGGCCTTGAAACTTATGGTTGATGCTGCCAAAGAGTTGAGAGAAATAGAGAAAGCTCCCATAATCTAGCTTAAATCAATTTAGACCCGGGTTGGGTAATCCAATTCTATCTAATCCGGGTTTTTACATTGGCCATTTATTGCGCTGCAGAATTACTCAGTTGCTGCTCGAGTATTTCATCTTCCATCATTCTTTGTTCGAGTTCCTTGGCATAAGTTCTTCCCGGCTTAAAACCGTACTGCGTATAAGCCCTTGCGGCCCAATCTTTAGCCAAGTATAAATCACCTAGCACTTCATGGCCCAAAGAAATATTGTAACAAAGCTTTCCATAGGTTTTGTCATCTCCAGGAAGAGATAAACCTTCTTCCCAATTACTGATCGCATTTTCCCATTCATCAACTTCTGCATAGCGCCCTCCCTTTTCTAAAGCTGGGTATTTCTTTGATTTCGAATAAAAAGTACGGTTTATGTCTATGTACATAGGGGCAATTCTTCTTGCATA
Source organism: uncultured Cyclobacterium sp. (assembly GCF_963977555.1). Lineage (GTDB taxonomy): Bacteria > Bacteroidota > Bacteroidia > Cytophagales > Cyclobacteriaceae > Cyclobacterium. Next base: position 23,039 of record NZ_CAXBPD010000008.1, read on the forward strand.
AGTGGCACCAGCCATTTGCCCCACAAATCTGGTGGCTTGTGCTTTTTCGATCAGTAGCACCATTGCTTGAGCTCTTGTCTCGGCTTCAGCTGACCAAGCATTGGTTTTCCCCATATCATGCTGGTCTAAAATATTACCACTTTCAGGGTCATACAACCTAAAGCCAACCTGAACTGATGCCACCCCTTCCACCATTATTCCAGGTACTTCTATGGTTTTGGCATTCTCATCTTTACCAATTTTTTTCTTGATGGTGATCTTTTTATCTGTGATTACAAAATCCGAACTGAATTTCTCCAAAGTCAATACCGCATCTGTTTCATAACGCATGCAAAGGTTTCTAACTATTTCTCGGTTGAGAGGTGCAGGGAAAGTTTGTGAAAAAAGTCCTCCTATCAGTCTTTCATTTGCACGTATAATTTCATACCTGGGAGAAGTATTAAGTTCTTGATGTATGGACGCCACTGTGCAATCAATGGCATTTTTCACTTCAAAAGGCATTTCACCAGTAAGTATCCCTTCAATAATAGCGACCCCCTGACTTTCAGGTTTTGTTCTGTCTACGATGAGTAAACGCTGTATTTTATTTGGCACATTAATCTCTGCAGGCATCAATCTCGTGATGGAGACATTCTTTGTGCAGGAGCCAAATGCCATCAGGATCAAAACAAAAAGCAAACATTTAACAATCTCTGAATTGGGAAATTTCATAAGCTTGAGTAATTTTCTGCAATTTAGCTCAAAATAGACAAAAGTTATCGGCCATTAAATACTAAAAAAGGGGCTTCTCCTTCGAAAAGCCCCCTAAATCTAAAATATTTATATTAATTACATACTTACCAAGGCTTGCCTGTGCCTTGAATTACCCAAGGTTTGGACCAAGCACTATTGGCTCCATCTACCTCAGAGAAATTGGTTGTCTCCAAACGGCTCATGGCTACCTCCACATTTGCTTCATTAAGATTTCGTTCCTCCACCATATAATACAGGCGAACTGGCAATACAGATCGAATAGTAAAAGGCCCAGCTTCCAATTCAGGGTAACCTGTTCTACGATAATCAAACCAAGACTCTGCTGCAGCCGTCCAAGAGGCTATCCACTTCTGTTCTATTAATTGTTTGACAGTACCATCAAATTTCACATTCTCCTGTGTGAGGTAGCTGTCTACCGAACCAGACAATCCCCAAGTAGTAAAAGAAGACTGAATGGCTTTGTTATAATATTCTTCAGCAGTACCTCCTACGGCCCAGCCTTTTAAAGCGGCTTCAGCCAAAATAAAATTAACCTCTGATGCCGAAATCAATCTTGCTTTCAATAAAGGTCCAGTAGGCTCTCTATACCTGTCATTAAGCCAAGAAACATGTGGATTAAATGCCGCTTGATTGGCATCTGGGCTCATGTTATAAACCTGCGCACCAGCTATACCTGGAGGAATCCCAACATAATCAGCATTCTGACTGATGTCTTCTAGCGCAATACTTCTGCTTTCCAATACATCGGGTGAAAGGTATCTTTTACCACCTTCTATCTTATCTGTTCCTTCAGGTAGACTAGCATCCACTACAAGAGGGATTTCAACAGGATTGGCCCATACTCCAAGTCTAGGGTCATTTTTGCTTCTCATGGCTTCTACCAGGGTTTGGCACATTTTCAATCTACGGTAATTGCTTGCATCTACATCAAACTTGGTATTGTTTGGCCAGCTACTTTCCTTACTTATACTTTCAAAAGCCATTGTGGCATCATCCCCAGGATTAGTAATGATTGGGTACATGCCAGGGTTCCCAAGAATGGTTTCTATTCCTTGTTTCGCAAAATCTGGCAACTTCTCGGAAATTCTCATATAGTACCTTAGCTTAAGCGAGTTCGCCATCTTTCGCCATTTTGAAGGGTCTCCATTATAGTAAACATCCGCTCCATCGATTGAGCTGTTGTAATCTCCTTTTGGTCGGGAAAGCAGTTGGTTGGCCACCTCCAATTCGTCGAGTATACCTCTATAAATATTCTCTTGGGTATCATAGGCAGGAAAAGTAGTCTCAGGAGTTACTTCGTTTCCTTTAAGGGCTAATGAATAAGGCGCATCTCCCCAGAGGTCCGTAATTAAACCAAACATCATCCCTCTTATTACCAAAGTTACCCCTTGGTGAAGTTCCTGATCCAGTTCTACCGCCCTGTCATATACAAATTGGTTGTTTCTAAGGATGCCATAATAACCCGACCAGCTATTACTTCGGTTCCAGTCATAGGAATTATGAGCTCCTGACCATCCATCTTTTTGGGTATGCTGCATGACTCCTGCGATGTCTTGATACCCAAGATTTAGCACAGATTTCCCCGCCTCTGTCAGCACCGTCGAAAGTACCAAGTTAGGATTCGCCGTTTCTGGACTTGCTCCATTTGGGTTAATATTCATTTCTATGAGATCTTCCTTACAGGAAAAGGTACACAGTAATAAAAGTGCCCAACCGAATAATAATTTATTCTTGATAATCATAATATTTTCGTTTATCAGTTGAAAACTAATACTTAAAAAGTAGCATTGACTTTAAATCCTATCGGCATCACCCAAGGCATTACGTTCCATCGCTCTATCCCTTGTTTGAATTGAGATCCTGCTTGGGTGCTCCCAGATGGTTGAAATGCCATCTCTGGGTCTATATTGATTTTCGCAGCTGTCCACAGGATAATATTCCTGCTATAAACAGATAAACTCAAATTCTGCATCTTTAAAACCGAGGCATAACGTTTAGGCAAGTCGTATCCAAAGGAAACTTCTCTTAACTTGACAAATGAAGCATCATACAAGAAGGCCCTTGAAAAGCTCCAGGCTGTACTACCTGCATAAGGCAAGGTTAGCGTTCCTCCAGGCTGTCCAATATTCTCGCCCAAGTTTTCAGCGTAGGCTGTAGGATTGCCATCGTCATCAAATTCTGTTGCATATACACCAGGAATAAATACGCCTCCATGGGGCAGAGTAAATGGGCCAAATGTGAAAGGGTAACCTCCGTATTCAGGCGTAGGTCCTCCAACCAATGGGAAGTTATTGCCATTGATCAAGATCATGGATTCCTTGTTATCGATCAGGTAGTCTTTCAATTCACTGCCTTCCATTTCTCCTGGATTGATCAATTTGTCTAAGAAGATTGAAGACCTACCATGCTCCTCTCCAAATCTATACGTTTGAGAAACAAAATCTCCGCCATTTCTCCAATCAAAGGTCAGGTTCAAATGAAAGTTTTTGTAAGACAGTGAGGTTTGCATACCCAAAATAAATTTAGGATTAAAATTACCTATTTTATTTCTGGTACTTACAGCGTCTATACTTTGCCATTTTCCTGTCTGATCCAAAAGCGGAAAACCGAAATAAGGAGATTCCGGATCCTCTACAGTCACCACTTGAGCATCATAAAGGTCGCCAATTTCCTCCCCTACATAAGTCCAGGCACCACCTCTGGCATCTGTCCAAAGTGTATAGTAAGGCAATTCATCTGCCAATTCAATAATCTTTGTCCTGTTCCTGGTCAGGTTAAAATTGGTCGTCCAGTTCCAGTTTTTACTTTGGATTATATCTGCGCCAAGTGAAAGCTCTACCCCTTCACTTTGTAAAAGACCAGCATTGATTTGTTTTCCAGAATAACCTGTGGATGGAGGTAAGCCTATTCCAATAATTTGATTTTCATTCTCTACTTTGTAATAGGTACCACTAAATCTTACCCTGTCATTAGCAAAATGAAGATCAATGCCCCCTTCAAATGAGGTTGCAATTTCCGGTTTCAAAAACGGATTCAAAATGTTACCAGGTAAAGTCAACCTTGGTATATTCCCCCATGCTCCTGCATTGGACAATGCAGCTAAAAGCTGGTATGGACTGGCATCATTTCCCACAGAGGCAAAACCTCCTCTAAGCTTTACCAAACTGAAAGGTTCCGGTAAATCTAGCATTTCGCTGACCAATACACTTAAGGCAGCAGAGGGATAGAAATAGGGGTTTGCGTCAGGAAGAGTGCTTGACCAATCATTTCTAGCAGTAAGGTCCAGGTAAAGCATGTCCTTGTAGGAAAGGTTTGCCAAACCATATAAACTATTGATACCTCTTTCAAATCTACTATTAGAATATTCGATATTATCTGGTGAGATATTCTGAAGTGTAAACACACCTGGAGTGATCAAACCAACACCCGATTTGGAGCCGGCAAACAGATTACTACCATTTTGGTATCGAATATTTCCTCCTCCAGAAAGCGTAATCCCAAAATCATTTACATCCTTATTATAAGTAAGTAAGAAATCAGCATTGGTTTCCATACGCTGAATTTCTGTAACACCATAGGCTCCCTCAGGCTCCTGACTGTAACTCCTACTTATCTTGGTTTCTCTGGTTTCATTGAAAAGGTCCAAAGAATAGCGAGCAAAGAAATTAAGCGATGGCGAAATCTGCCAATCGGCTTTTACATTTCCAAAAACCCTGTCTCTTTTGAAGCTATTGTTTACCTCATTGGCAAGGAAAAAAGGGTTATCAGTAACCCTGATTTCCTGACCAGCATCCATGGTTTTTTGTTCCAGTCCCTCTTGACCTGGTAGCCAGTAATCTTTCAGATCCAAAACATTGACATGAGGAGATGTTTCGTAGGCCCATTGCAATGGGTTTGTTCCGCGCTCACCTGCAGGTCTATTGTTCGAATTGTTACGACTAACATCTATATTGGTGCTAATGCTTAATTTATCATTAAGTTTTAGGTTGGAATTGATGTTTAAGGTATTTCTAAATAAATCTGAATTAGGTATGATACCTTTATTCCTCATGTTGGAATAAGACACCCTATAATTCATTGATTCACTACTATTGGCTACTGAAAAACTATTGGATGTGGTAACTCCCGTTTGGACAAAATTTTGAACGTTATTCGGGTAGGAAACCAAAGGCATAGCAATAGGATTGCCATTCTCATCCAAAGGGCTGTTCCATTGCACCTGCTCGTAACCTTTATCCAATTCGGCACCAAAGGCAGCATTCACATTTTCCTGTACCAGGCTACCAAATGGATTGGACAATGGCGTACCACTTATTTCTGGTGGAATGGCAGAAAATTGCCCTGCGCCAAATTTGCTGTGCCATTTCAGGAATTTAAAAGGAACATCAAATACAGTATTGGTGGATACATTTACGGTTAGGCGATCTACATTCCCACCTTTAGTAGTAATGATAACCACGCCATTCCCTGCCCGAGAGCCATAAAGTGCTGCTGCACTTGGGCCTTTAAGTATAGATATATCTGCAATATCATCAGGATTTAGGCCTGAGATTGCATTTCCATAATCCACTCTATTTTCTGAGCCTACCGAAGACACATTGTTAAGTGTATTGGCAATCGGCACACCATCTACAACAAACAGTGGCTGATTATCGCTACTTAAAGAAGAGGCACCTCTAATGACCATGCTTACAGATGAACCAGTACCTCCGGTAGAATTAATAGATACACCCGCAACCTTACCAGCCATTCCATTAAGAAAACTTTCCTGGACTACCCTGGTAAGCTCTTCACCACCCACGCGCTCTATAGAATAACCTAAAGAAATCTCTTCCCTTTTTATACCAAGTGCAGTAACTACGACTTCCTTCATTTCTGAAGCATCTTCATTGAGGGTGACATTAATTACTGAGCGGTTGCCTACCACTTCACTTAATGGCTCAAAACCGATAAATGAAAATATCAAAACCGCGCTGTTGTCTGCGACGGATATGGAATAATCCCCATTAACATCTGTGGCTGTACCGGATTGACCTCCTTGAATAAGTACATTCACACCGGGAATACCTAAGCCATCTTCTTGAGAGATAACTTTACCTGTGACCCTTCTACTTTGGGCCAAAGCTTCTGGAACTATGGATCCTATCAGGATACATAACATTACGAAACAATACCAGTGTCTGATTTTTGTAAACCTCTGCACCATAAATTATTTTTATAGTTTAAACTCTATTTCTTATTATACTACAATACATCAAAAAGATACCATTATCTCCGCAATATATATTGGCAAATAGGTAAATTATCAAAAATCTAACAACTCATATTGTATTATATGTATGTTTCTATTTTGTTAACAGTAGATTATTAAAGAGTTTATTCTGATTTTTACGCCTAAAAATAAGTATTACCAAATACCTTATAGATCAAATGATTATACTATTTTTTAACCTAAAAGCTAAAGCGTTTAAAAGGAATTGAAAAAAGGGGGATTTTAACTCCTGCCGATACTTCAAAAAAATAGAATGATTAAAATAATGAGAATTGCGGCCTATTTTGAGCCTAATTTTTCCTTTAACTTATCAATTAGACCTAACTTTTTCTGCAGCCGGGGACCAGGACTAATGCGATAAATAAGATTTAACCGATAATTTCCTGTACCCAAATTGATTTTATATCCACTGACCGGAGTTAAATTAACCTGATTGTATACATAATTGACATTAAGAGACCATCTATCGGAATTGTATCCGGTAAACCCTCTTACTAAATAATTTGGACGAATAGACCAGTTACTATTTTCAGTACCATCTTCAAAGCTCAAATAAGTCCTGCCCAATGACAAGCTGGAGGCTGCAGATAATGTAATGAAAAAGTGCTGCTTTATAATCCAGGAATAGGCGTAACCAAAATTCGGCCCTACTTCAAAATACTTTATCTGTTCAAAATTTTTGGCAGCAGATTGTGCATGCAGGATACCCATGGCATTTCTCACTTGCCCACCATAGATTTCCATTCCTGCCATAAAAGAACCTGCTGACTTTTTTTGCCACTCATTCTGTAAAAAGGCTGCTCTATAAGAAAATTCATCCCCATTAAACAAATACTGAACGGAAGCACCTAAAATCCTGAGCTTCATCTCAGGGAACATCCTTGATTCATTGGTATACGATGAAGTACTCCCCCTCTCTAAATAATAGCCATTATAAAATTGACCAAAAAAATCTATTACCCAATTTTCCGGGTAGGCATGGGCCTGCAAATCTAAGTACTTGGATTCACCTCGATTTTTATCTGGATTTAAAAACCCAAAACCGTAGGCAAGGTTCAAGGTTAACCCATTATAGGTAGCGCCAACTCCCATATTCAAAGTGGAGTTTGGCCGGTACCAATAATTTTCACCGCCTACTTTTAAACCAACTCCTGTATATTTTCTAGACAAATAGGTTCTTAGCACAAGTTTGTCGGGGAAGGTTTTATAGTATTCAGTTGAATCGGAAGACTCCTGCGCTACTACAGTGGCATGAAAAAAAAGAAAGGGAAGGGCTAAGGCAAAGATATATTTCATAAAGACAATTAAATTACCCATAATAAATGAAACCAACTCGTTCGCAAGATTAAAACGTAACTCATTTAGGAAAGGGAGGTTAGGAAAAATTAATTCGAAATAACCTCCATTTAATTATTAAAAAAAGAATAAGTATAAAAAGTTGCTTAATCACCCATAACAAATATACGGAATTTTCGTCCAGTAAAGCAAAAAAATCTTCTTAGTATACTTCGATATTTTAAAGAAATAATCACAAATTAAAAAATTCGATTTAAAAAAAACTCATCACTTTTCTCAAAAGATTACAAACAATAAATGGAGAATAAATTCAAAATTTAGACAAAAATGGGTCTTTTTTAGTTTAATTTAGGCTTAAAATACCTCAAATAATTACATTTCAAGAATTCAGAGGCATAATTATAGCAACTCAACTGGGACAGCTTAATAAACTTGAAATCCTGACCAATGAGATCGGGTTCGAATACAATAAAAAGGAAGAGCGGAAAAAAAAATTATTTATTCAAATAATCCAATTAATTAATCTAGCTATGTAGGCTTTCACATAAGTAGGTCCGGTCCTTACCAAAATTGGTAATTGATGGGAATTCAACGGATGTGTTCATTAAACCCCATATTCATAAAGAACTTAAAAAAACAAAACCTAATCGTGCTATTAAGTATCGCTTGGTCTTTGGGTTTTAAAGCAGACACTATTGGATTGTCTGTTCAATTAATTGACACCCCAGCAATAGAAAGCACCCAAGTATTCATTGTTAGCAAATGCAAAATGCTCTCTAATTAAGAAATTATTCTAAATTTTATCCTTGCCTAAAAACCACTTACGGAAGTAATAAAGCACTGGATTCTTGTATTTGAGTTGCTTCCAGGGACGGCTGCCGTGTGGCCTGTGCCATACAGGCAAATCAGGGAGTATGTAATTGTCAAAACCTAAGGCAAGAGATTTTTGACTTATGTGGGTGTCGTACCAGTCCTTACTGTTGTCCAGATCGGCAAAATCGTATTCCTTTAAAAAGTCAATATTAATCAGGGTACAGCAAAAACTAAGGCTTCTTGTAGTTTTTGTCGGATCTTTGGTTTTTAATTGTTTGAACTTAAGGTAGGGAAAATTTACCTTTCCCTCCCCATCATGGGTAATGGCTCCAACCAACCCCACCTTAGTATTATCATTCGCAAAATTCACTAAATTTTCTAGCGTATCTTGATTTACTTTAACATCAGATTCTACAATGATCAGGGGCAAGCTAGCTTCCAAGGCTGTTTTTTGGGCAAGCTGAAGGACAGTCTTATAATTGGGGGAAGGATTTGAAGTTATCTCCTCCAAGTTTATTAGCTTAAAGTCTTTACTGCTACTTGCCGTTTCCAAGGCCTTTTTGGTTTGATCAGTAGAGTAATCGTTAAAAACCCAATAGTCATATAGGCCATTGGCATCTGAAATGGCCTGAATGGTTTCCAGAGTAGCCTCCAGAGCGTCTTTTACGGGTGTGATTACAATTGCCTGCATCTTGGAAATGTAAGAAAAAATCCCTGGGAAAATTCCCAGGGATAAAATTTATTGTTAATTCAATTTTGCTAGCACTTCTTTTAAACGCTTCAACGCTTCTTTCAATTCAGCCTCAGACGCTGCATAAGAAAGCCTTATGGAATCGGGTGCGCCAAAAGCCGCTCCTGTTACCAATGAAACATTAGCTTCTTTAAGTACATATAGGCAAAAATCATCTGCATTTTCAATTTTCTGATCACCTGCTGATTTACCAAAAAAGGCAGAAACATCAGGGAAAAAGTAAAATGCACCTTCAGGAACGTGTGTTTTGATTCCAGGTATATCGCGCAATAAGTCCAATACCAAGTCTCTTCTTTGAAGGTAGGCTGCCGCCATTTCTTCAGTTGGTTTTTGGTCCCCAACCAGACCCGCTAAGGCTGCACGCTGAGCAATACCTGTCCCACCAGAAGTAAACTGGCCTTGAATTTTCTCACAAGCTTTCGCAATGAACAAAGGAGCACAGATATAACCAACTCTCCATCCGGTCATCGCATACCCTTTAGAAAATCCATTTACGGTGATCGTACGTTCAAACATTCCAGGGAAAGAAGCTATACTCGCGTGAGAGCCAGTGAAATTGATCAATTCATAGATTTCATCGGCTATTACCAAAAGGTTTTCTTTGCTTTTGATAACATCAGCAATGGCTTCCAATTCGGACGCACTAAAAACTGAACCTGAAGGATTACAAGGTGAAGAATAAATCACCGCTTTAGTCTTGTCCGTAATGGCTTCCTCTAATTGCTTAGCGGTAGCTTTAAAGTTGTTTTCCAAGCTACCTTGAATAAGCACGGGTACACCACCAGCCAATTTGATTACTTCAGAATAAGAAACCCAATAAGGAGAAAAAATGATCACTTCATCACCTTCATTGATAAGGCACATGAAGATATTGGCAATAGAATGCTTAGCTCCTGTAGAAACCACTATATTTTCAGCCTTCGCTTCTGATATATTGTTTTGATCCCTTAGCTTTTTAGCAATCGCTTCTCTAAGATCTTGATAACCAGCTACTGGAGGGTAGGAAAAATATTTTCCTTCGTCGATGGCATCTTTTGCCGCCTCTTGAATGTGTTTAGGCGTTTTAAAATCAGGCTCTCCAAGACTCAGGCCTATAATGTCTATTCCTTGAGTCTTTAATTCCCTGGCCTTTTTGGCCATAGCCAGCGTAGCTGACTCTTCCATATTGTTTATACGATCAGATAGGATGGAATTCATTTATATTTTATTTAAATTACGTTTGATAATCAGATTAGTAGGACCTTTTGTCCAAGTAAATTATTTGGTAATGAATGATGGCCTTTCCGCCCCTTTTTAATTTTGCAAAAATAAGCATAATGACAACGATTCCTAAATCTTTGACTAGTTTTGAGAAATGTTATCTTGGTTAATTAGGCTGGATCTTTTGGTTTTTTACACCTAAGTACAACAACTGGGCCTTTATATTCGTTTTAAACTTGTTATGAAAAAACTCATTTACTTATTATTTGTAGGGCTTTTTTTTATCACTTCAGCTGGATTTAGCCAAGAAGATTCTACCAGGGTTGAGGTAGACTCATCAGGTGTAGAAGAGAATATACTCCTTCCCACCTCTACGCCTGTACTCCTCTTTTCCGATGCAGAAGACAATCTCAAGGAAGAAAAAAAGAAGAAGAGGAAGAAAAAGAAAAAGAACTTTCACTTTGGTGAAAAAACCAGTAAAGGGTTAATAAAAAATAGCTTTAGGGATCAGGTAACTTATCAGTATTTTAATTACACTTCTAGAAATAAAAAAATAGACACCTATATCAGGGACATATTTTGGTATGACAGTAAAAACAAAGCCATCAAGACCGGGAACTTCAACCCATCTCAAGGCTATTTGTTACATGGACCATATGAAAAAAGAATTGGCGAGAATGTAGTTGAAACTGGCATGTACTTTTACGGTACAAAGCATGGCAGATGGATGAGTTTCGATGCTAAAAACATTCTTATAGACAAACGGAAATATTCAGAAGGATGGCCAAAAGCCTCAAGGATCACCTATTACAATCGAGGGGAGCGAAAGATAGAAAAGATAACTCCTATTGAATACGATCTCGAGGAGGGTAATTTCTTCCATTTTTACCCGGACGGACAAGTTGCTGTAGCTGGGGAATATAAATTTGGAGAGCGAATAGGCATATGGACAGAATATTGGCCCAGAGAAAATAACAAAACGGTGAAGAAGCGCGAAATTCAGTACCAGAATGAAGCTTTAAACAATGTCTTCAAACCTTATATCAGGGGTGAATGGGACAAAGAAGGCAATCTAATTTACAGCCACGTTCAATAAAAGGCATCCTCAAAGTGCTTGAAAGCTATAGCCCCCGTTTTGTCTTGGTACACCCCTACTATGTCAAATCGGATATCTTTCTTCCAGTCTTTTTCGTATAGGTAATTGTCAGCAGCTCTAATTATCAATTGTCTTTTTCGAAAATCCACAAATTCTTCAGCGTAACCAAAACCAGTTCCGCTGCGGAATTTAACTTCAACGAAGACTAATATTCCCCTTTGCTCGAGAATTAGATCTATTTCAGCATGTTTGTACCTGTAGTTGGCCGTAACAAAAACATAACCGTTTGCTATCAGCCAATCTTTGGCGAGCTGTTCAGCCCTCGTTCCTTTGTCATTGTGTTCAGCCATTGTATGATATTGACTATATTTGAAAAAAACCATTGCATAAGGTGAATCAATTTATAAATAAAAAAGTTATTTTCCGGGATTTAGGCACCAAAGATTACCAGGAATCCTGGGATTATCAGGAAAAATTATTTGCACAAACGGTTGATATTAAGATCTCTAATCGCAAAGCGACCCCTGATCAGGAGCAAATCACCGACAATTACCTCTTGTTTGTAGAGCACCCACATGTTTATACTTTAGGAAAAAGTGGTCGCCCGGAAAACCTTCTTTTAGACGAAGCTGGATTAAAACAATATGCGGCAAGTTATTACCCTATCAACCGAGGTGGAGACATAACTTATCATGGGCCAGGACAACTTGTAGGCTACCCTATTCTTGATTTGGACAACTTTTTTACGGATATTCACAAATACCTCCGCTTCCTCGAGGAAGCAGTAATCGCTACCCTTGAAGACTATGGAATAGCGGCAGGAAGGATTGAAGGATTAACAGGAGTATGGATAGATCATATCGAACAAAAAAACCCGAGAAAAATCTGTGCTTTAGGTGTAAAATCAAGCAGATGGGTAACCATGCATGGTTTTGCATTCAATGTAAACACTGATCTCAGCTACTTCAATCATATTATTCCTTGCGGGATAAGCGACAAAGCTGTCACTTCAATGCAATTGGAACTTGGAAAAGAAGTACTCCTTTCAGAAGTGAAGGATAAGGTAAAGTTTCATATTGGACGATTATTCGAGATGGAGCTATTGATAAGTGAAGAACAAAAATGAAAAAAGACATAAAATTCCACCCTGTGACTGGGGTAAAAATGGCCATCGTAAAGGAAGGTAAGGCAACAGATGAAAGCTGGGCAGTATACTTAATCAATAAAAACCTTATTGAGTTGGAAACCTTAATGATCACGGCTAAGGGCTACGGAGAGGTAGCTGGAGAAGCAAAAAAAACCTCTGTCATGCGACACATGATAGAAAAGTTAGAAGCAACGAGTATAGCCAGAGTAGAAGCAATTGATCCAGCTTTATTTCTTTTAAACAATGAGTTCTGGGTAAGTTATTATATTCTAGACCAAATATTTGACAAAAAGTTTATATTTGTAGCAGGCAGCGTTCAAGAAAAACACATGACCTACATTCCTGAACTGGACATGCAGGGCATCTTACATACCTAAAGCTTATGGCCGATTTTTTCGAACATCTGAATGACATCCTTTTTCTGGACATTGAGACGATCTCTGGAGCGGAAAAACTTGAGGATTTACCACTTAGGATGCAAGACGAGTGGAAGAAAAAAGCCCTACAATTACAAAGAACTGACGAAAGGGAAGCAGATGAACTCTATTTCGAAAAGGCAGGAATCTACGCAGAGTTCGGTAAAATCATTTGTATTGGAGTAGGTTATTTCACCTATAAAATAGAGGAAGACGAACTTATTTATAGGACCAAATCTTATGCAGGATTAACGGAACATGAAACTTTGCTTGAATTCCGAGGCTTATTAGAAAAACGGGACTGGATGCTTTGTGCCCACAATGGCAAGGAATTTGACATCCCTTATATTTGTAGAAGGATGCTTATCAACAAACTTCCTCTTCCTGAAATATTGCAGCTTTCAGGAAAGAAGCCATGGGAAATAAGACATCTAGATACCTTAGAATTATGGAAGTTTGGGGATTATAAACATTACACCCGGTTGGATTTGCTAGCGACAATCTTTGACATCCCCAGCTCAAAGGAAGGCATTGACGGCAGCATGGTCAACACTGTTTTTTACAAAGAAGAGGACCTCGATAACATTCGCAAATACTGCCTAAGAGATGTAGAGGTTACAGCCAGGATTTATCTTGCCTACCAAGGTTTGCCCGGTGACTTATCGTTCGAAATCATCAACCTAGACACAGCTGCAGAATAAACATCACAACATAAGGAAGGCCAATATTTTAGAATAAATATCCTTACCTTTATAATTACATTATATTTTTATGGGAAGAAATTCAGGAAGAAAAAAATCAGGATTTAAAAGCAAGGGCAACACGGCCACAGATTTAGAACAACTTAAATCAAAATTAACGCAATTTTTTGACAATAATTTCGGCGAAGCTTTCGCTGAAAAACAACTCATCAAAAAACTAGTACTGCGGGACGCAGCTACTAAAAAACTTTTAAGCCCATCCCTTCAGGCACTAGTGAAAGAAGGCAGGATAAGCTGTAGCCCTAGAAACCTTTATTCTTCAGCAGCAGATCCCGATTTCATCGTAGGAGAAGTAGATTTCGTCAATGCCAGGTTTGCATTCGTGATCCCTGATGATCATGCAAAGAAAGAAGACGATATCATGGTCAAAGAAGCAGATTTAAAATCTGCACTAGATGGTGACAAGGTTAGGGTAATGATCTTACCAAAAAGAGGAAGAGGAAACCGCAGAGAAGGTAAGGTGCTGGAAATTTTAGAGCGAAGCAGAGATGAATTTGTGGGACGGATAGAAATCTCCCCTCGATTTGCTTTTGTTGTTCCTGACTTTAAAAAAATGCATCATGATATCTTTGTTAAGAAATCTGATCTCGAAGGGGCTCAACATAACCAAAAAGTAGTCGTAAAGCTTACCGATTGGAAGGAAGGAGATAAAAACCCTACAGGGAAAATCATCCATGTTCTGGGTACGGCCGGAGACCATGAGGTAGAAATTCACTCTATCATGGCTGAATTCGGACTCCCATTCGATTACCCAGAAGAAATCGAAGCTGAAGCGGAGACCATTTCTGACCGCATCCCGGAAGCTGAAATCAAAAAAAGAAAAGACTTTAGAAATGTAGAAACCTTCACCATTGACCCGGCAGATGCCAAGGATTTTGATGATGCCATCTCGTTCCGCTATTTGGAAAATGGCAACATGGAAATAGGGGTACATATCGCTGATGTTACGCATTATGTAACGCCCAAGACTTTGATGGAAAAGGAAGCCTTTGACAGGGCTACTTCCGTGTATCTTGTAGACAGGACCATCCCAATGTTGCCTGAGCGACTCAGCAACGGACTGTGTTCATTGCGTCCTAATGAAGACAAACTCACCTTCTCATGTGTATTTGAGATAACTGACCAGGCTGAAATCAAGGATTTTTGGATTGGCAGAACGGTTATTCACTCCAACAGGCGCTTTAGCTATGAGGAAGCACAGGAAAACATGGATGCAGAAGCGGGAGATTATGCCAAAGATTTATTGAAAATCAACTCCTTGGCAAAAATACTTCGAGGAGCAAGATTTAAGAAAGGAGCCATCAACTTTGAGACAGTTGAGGTGAAATTCAATTTGGATGAAGCTGGAACTCCCGTTGGACTCATCATCAAAGAGCGAAAGGACGTTCACAAGTTGATCGAAGAATTCATGTTGCTGGCCAATAAAACGGTCGCCACTTATATTTATAATAAAAACAAAGGTAAAAGTACTTTCGTCTACAGGGTTCACGATTATCCAGACCTTGAAAAGCTGGCCACATTTGCCAGTTTCGCAACGAAATTTGGCCATGATGTCAAGTTTATGGATGAAAAGAAAGTATCCAATAGCTTGAACAAACTTATGGACGAGATAGTTGGTAAGCCAGAGCAAAATATCCTGGAGCAACTAGCCATCCGAAGTATGGCAAAGGCAAAGTATACGACAGAGCCTAAGCAACATTTCGGCCTTGCATTTGACCATTACACGCATTTCACATCTCCTATCAGAAGGTATCCTGATATGATGGTACATAGGCTTCTCCAACATTACCTGGATGGAGGCAAACCACCAGAAAATCAGGTATGGGAAGAAAAGTGTCTGCATTCCTCAGAGCGGGAGAAGAGAGCTGCCGATGCAGAAAGAGCCAGCATCAAATACAAGCAGGTTGAATACATGAAACTTGCTGAAGACAAAGATTACGCTGGTATAGTTACCGGAGTTACTGAGTGGGGTGTGTATGTAGAGATTTCTGAAACCAAATGTGAAGGGATGGTCAAGGTTCAGGATTTGACAGATGACTACTACGACTTTGACAATAAGAACATGCGATTGGTAGGTGCCAAAAACAAAAAAATAATAACCTTAGGAGATAAGGTACAGGTTAGGGTAACACGTACTGATATCGATAGGAGAACGATAGATTTGGAATTTGTAAGCAATGATAAATGACAACCAGCTCGAGGAAATTAAAACTACCCTTGAGCAACACATCCAAGCACTAGACTTAAAGGGAAATCCATCCGAACTCTACGACCCAATAACCTACCTGATGGGTTTAGGAGGAAAAAGAATAAGACCACTATTGACCTTACTTGCTTACAATTTGTACAAGGAAGATTACAAAAAGGTGCTTTCCCCAGCAGCTGGCATTGAGGTTTTTCACAACTTCACACTCATGCATGATGATATCATGGACAATGCGCCATTGCGTAGAGGTAAAGCCACTGTGCATGAGAAATGGGACGACAACACAGCCATCCTATCGGGTGATGTGATGTTGGTAAAAGCCTATGACCTATTTTTCTCTATAACACCTGAGCATCTTAAGGAAAGCCTTCAGTTATTTAGCAAAACGGCAGCAGAGGTTTGTGAAGGACAGCAGTTGGACATGAATTATGAAAAAAGGGATTCTGTGAGCGAAGCAGAATACCTAAATATGATACGTTTGAAAACTGCAGTCTTGCTGGGTTTCGCCTTACAGCTTGGAGCCGTATTGGCAGGTGCATCAAAGGAGGATGCAACGCATTTATACGATTTTGGCGTAAACATTGGGATTGCCTTTCAACTAAAAGACGACTTACTTGATGTCTATGCAGACAAGGAGAAATTTGGCAAACAGGTCGGAGGAGATATTTTAGCCAATAAGAAAACTTATCTTTTGGTTAAAGCCAATGAATTAGCGACGGGAACACCAAATGAAAGCCTACAGAAGTGGCTTAAGGCAGATGCCTACAATCCTGAAGAAAAAGTCGAGGCTGTAACCGCTATATATGACCAACTTCAAATCAAGGAGAAAACAATGGTGTTGATGGATGATTATTTCGAAAAAGGATTCAAGCAGTTATCAAGTCTTCAAGTTAAAAACTCAGCCGGACTACAGTTACTTCAAAACTTAACCCAAAACCTAGCCAACAGGGAAAAATAAAAACATGGAATTATCATTGACATTAATTATAATCATCATCACTTGTCTTATTTCTTATTATGGCTGGAAAAACCCTGAATTTATAAACAAACAATTGTTCACTCCTTACCTTATCAAAAGGGAGGGAAGCTACGGCCGGTTTCTGTTTTCTGGCTTCATACACAAGGATGGTACCCACCTCTTGTTCAACATGTTTACCTTTTTTTTCTTTGGCAATGTAGTAGAGTCCTACCTTACCTATATGTTTGGATTTGAAATGGGTGTAGTTGCCTATTTGGCTTTTTACCTTTTGGCCATTGTGATTGCGGATATCCCTACGTATCTTAAAGAACAAGACAACCCTGCATACCATGCGCTAGGTGCCTCAGGTGGCACTTCCGCAACTGTCTTTGCGAGTATAATTTTGATGCCCCTTTCTGATATTTGCATCTTTGGCATATTTTGCCTGCCAGGATTCATTTTAGGAATACTCTTTTTAGGCTATGCTTTTTACAAAGGCCGAGCCGGAGGAGACAATATCAACCATGATGCGCATTTCTATGGTGCCGTGTTTGGAATTGTAGTGATCGTATTGATTTCCCCTGAGAATGGTTTGCAATTCTGGGAACAAATAAAAAGCTTCAGCCTTTTTTAGACTGAAGCTTTTATATTATTTCGCTTTTTTCAACTGCCTCACCAGTTTGTCCACCACTTCTTTTAGTAATGGAATCCAATGTTCTCCCTTTTCTTCGGCAAATACGTCCGGACCAGGGATTCCTACGCGCATACCAACGATGCTTGTAGCATTGCCACCACTTCCTTCAGTCTTGAAATACACATCAACAGCATTGATGTTTTGAGTAAATTTTGAGAGTTTGTCTATAGAAGACCTTATTTCTTCTTGTACAGCATTATTGATTTCAATATTGACTGATTGCACATCAATCTTAATTCCATTGTAGTTTTCTGTGAAATTCATTTTCTAAATAGTTTAACTCCATCAATCCGGAGTAGTGATAGTTGATCCTACGAATATCTTAAAACTGAGGAACAAAAAAAAGGTCATCCGCTAGAATGACCTTTAAATAATTAATTTCTTAGTAAGCTTAAGCTTCTGCTGGAATGACTCCTACAAAAGATTTACCATCGTGCTTTTTAGTAAAAGCAACTTTACCAGGAACCAAAGCAAAAATTGTATGGTCTTTACCCAATCCGACGTTAACGCCAGGATGGTGTTTAGTACCTCTTTGTCTTACAATAATGTTACCAGCGATAACTGATTCACCACCAAATTTCTTTACACCAAGTCTCTTACTTTCAGACTCTCTACCGTTTCTAGAACTACCTACACCTTTCTTATGTGCCATAACTTATTATTATTTAAGGTTGCAACCCGAAGGATTACAGTGTGATATTTTCGATTATTAATTTCGTGAATTGCTGACGGTGACCGTTTTTCTTTTTGTAACCTTTTCTTCTTTTCTTTTTGAAGACGATTACTTTGTCACCTTTCACATGTTCAAGGATTTTCCCTGATACCTTAGCGCCTGATAATAATGGCGCCCCTATCGATACAGTGCCATTGTCATCTGCCAAAAGCACTTGATCGAATTCTACGGAAGCGTCAACTTCGCCTTGCATTTTTGGTGCAAAGATGTGTTGATCTTTTGTTACTTTGAACTGCTTACCGGAAATGTTAACTATTGCGTACATAATGGTTTGATATAATTCAATTATCAAAATGAGGTGCAAATATAAGAAAATATACCAAATAGTTAAAATAAATATCCAATATTAATTTTAGTTTATACACTTTAAGGCCAAAAACAAAGGTGATTCACGCTGCCCAAACCCAATTAATTGTATCCAAACGCCAATTTTAGCAATAAACACCAACAATTGAGCAGTATAATATTGAGTGACAGCAATTTAGAAAGCATATGAATCCAGCGTTTAAACCATAAATTTGACCAGGAGTCAAAAAAACAGCTGTTTTAGGCCGTTTTTAAATATTTCAAAATTATTTAAAAAAAGTTAACCTTGCATATTAAGACCATTTAGATTAAATCTTTACTTAACATAGAATATTTTAATATACTGTTTTTAAGTTTATTATGGTCTGTTGACCGAGATTCAACTTTTTAGGGTTTTTAGCAGATTCCGGCTTTACTTTTTCAATTTTCTTGCCCATATTTGTTAAGTCTTTGTTACCAATTCAGTCTAAAAGCCTTTTGTCTAGACAGTAAGAAGAAATACGGTACGGGCTAGCAATTAATTTTTATTCAGATAAAACCATTTCTACTAATGAAGTCAGAGCCAATATTAGAACAGGGAGATAACAGTCGATTTGTATTATTCCCCATCCAACATGATGACATATGGGAATATTACAAAATGGCGGAAGCAAGCTTTTGGACAGCGGAAGAGATAGATTTAGGGCAAGACCTTAACGATTGGAAAAACTTAAGTGATGGGGAACGTCATTTCATATCACATGTACTGGCATTTTTTGCGGCAAGTGATGGAATAGTTAATGAAAATCTTGCAGAAAACTTTGTCTCAGAAGTACAATATACAGAGGCAAAGTTCTTTTATGGTTTTCAAATTGCCATGGAAAACATCCACAGTGAAACCTACAGTCTATTAATAGACACCTATATAAAGAATGCTGAGGAAAGAGACCACCTGTTCAATGCCATAGAACATATGGACTGCATAAAAAAGAAAGCGGAGTGGGCTTTACGCTGGATTGACAATGGCAATTTCATGGAGCGATTAGTCGCTTTTGCTGCAGTGGAAGGAATATTCTTTTCCGGATCCTTTTGTTCCATATTCTGGTTGAAGAAAAGAGGTTTGATGCCTGGCTTGACTTTTTCCAATGAATTGATCTCAAGAGATGAAGGATTACATTGCGATTTTGCTTGCCACCTTTATACTAAACACTTGGTTAATAAATTACCTGAAGAACAGGTTACAGAGATCATCAAGGATGCGGTAGAAATTGAAAAAGAATTTGTTACAGACGCATTGCCTGTAAGACTTATTGGTATGAATTCTGAGTTGATGTGCCAATACATTGAATTTGTGGCAGACAGATTGCTACTTGAACTGGGATGTTCTAAAGTATGGAACAGTAAAAACCCGTTTGATTTTATGGACATGATCTCTTTAGAAGGAAAAACCAACTTCTTCGAAAAGCGTGTTGGAGATTATCAAAAAGCCGGGGTAATGAAAAATAAAGACGAAACTTCCTCAGATAAATTTTCTGTTGAAGAGGACTTTTAATCATTTTTTAACCATTAATTATCAGTAGTTATGTTAGTAATAAAAAGAGACGGTAGAAGAGAGTCTGTCAGGTTTGACAAGATCACAGCCAGAATAGAAAATCTTTGCTATGAATTGGATGCGCGCTACATCCACCCAATTGAAATCGCTAAAAAAGTGATTGATGGACTATACGATGGCGTAACTACCACAGAGCTGGACAATCTCGCTGCTGAAGTATGTGCTTCTTTGACGGTGAAGCACCCAGAATATGCCGTTCTTGCTGCAAGAATATCTATATCAAATCTTCATAAGACTACAAGTCAGTCGTTTTCCAATACTATGAAACGACTGTATACCTATATCAATCCAATAACAAATGAGAATGCAGCACTGATAGCTCCAGATGTTTATGGAATTGTAAAAAAACATGCTGCTAAGCTCGACCAGGTAATAGAATACTCCAGAGATTTTGATTACGACTTCTTCGGATTCAAAACCTTAGAAAGAAGTTACCTTATAAAATTGGATGGCAAAGTTGTGGAAAGGCCGCAACACATGCTTATGAGGGTGTCCATTGGCATCCACAAAGAAGACATAGATGCGGCTATTGAAACCTACCACCTACTGTCTCAAAAATGGTTTACGCATGCTACTCCTACCCTCTTTAATGCTGGTACACCAAAACCTCAGTTGTCTTCTTGTTTCCTACTCACAATGAAAGACGACAGTATTGATGGGATATACGATACATTAAAACAATGTGCTAAAATCTCTCAATCAGCTGGAGGCATCGGTCTTTCTATTCACAATGTGAGAGCCAAAGGCTCCTACATACGTGGTACAAATGGCGTATCTAATGGAATTGTACCAATGTTGAGAAACTTTGACATGACCGCTAGGTATGTGGATCAAGGTGGTGGAAAGAGAAAAGGTAGCTTTGCTATATATCTTGAACCATGGCATGCAGACATCAAGGATTTCCTTGACCTTAAGAAAAATCATGGTAAAGACGAACTCCGTGCGAGAGATTTATTCTACGCAGTTTGGGCTTCTGATTTATTTATGAAAAGGGTGGAAGCCAATGAAGAATGGTCTCTATTCTGTCCTCATGAAGCACCAGGTCTTGCAGATTGTTATGGCGAAGAGTTTGAAAGACTTTATGAGAAATACGAAAAAGAAGGACGTGCTCGTGAGGTAATAAAAGCACAAGAGCTTTGGTTTGAGATTTTGGAATCCCAAATCGAAACGGGTACCCCTTACATTTTGTACAAAGATGCAGCCAATGGCAAATCCAATCAGAAAAACTTGGGGACCATCAAATCATCCAATCTGTGTACTGAAATTATGGAGTACACTTCACCAGATGAGGTAGCCGTTTGTAATCTTGCTTCCCTTGCTCTTCCGAAGTTTATCTCTACAGGTAAAGATGGTAAAAAATATTTTGACCATGACAAGCTTTACGAAGTGACCAAGGTGGTTACCAGAAACCTTAACAAGGTAATTGATGTCAATTATTACCCTGTTCCTGAAGCCAGAAAATCCAATTTTAGACACAGACCTGTTGGATTAGGTATCCAAGGGTTGGCGGATACTTTCATCCTATTGAGAATGCCTTTTGATTCACCAGAAGCCAAAGGACTTAATGAAGACATCTTTGAGACCATTTATTTTGCTTCTATGGAGACTTCCATGGAACTGGCCAAAGTCAATGGTACTTATGAAACTTATGAAGGATCCCCAGTATCTAAGGGACTATTTCAGTTCGATATGTGGGGGGTTACTCCAAAATCAGGTCGTTGGAATTGGAAAGAACTGAAAGAGAAAGTAAACAAGTATGGAGTAAGGAACTCACTTTTGGTAGCTCCTATGCCAACAGCTTCTACTTCTCAAATTCTTGGCAACAATGAGTGCTTCGAACCCTATACTACCAATATATATACAAGGAGAACGCTATCTGGCGAATTTGTAGTGGTCAACAAACACCTAATGAAAGATTTGATCAGGTTAGGGATTTGGACTGATGGAATGAAAAACAGGCTGATCGCTGCCAACGGTTCAATTCAAAACATGCCTGATATCCCTCAAAACTTGAAAGACCTTTACAAAACGGTTTGGGAGATTTCTCAAAAAGTGATCATTGATTTGGCTGCTGACAGAGGTGCTTACGTATGTCAGTCTCAAAGCATGAACCTCTTCTTGCAAGAGCCTAATTTTGGGAAATTAACCTCAATGCATTTCTACGCCTGGAAAAAAGGCTTGAAAACAGGTATCTACTACCTAAGATCTAAAGCGGCTAGTAGTGCGATTCAGTTTACAGTTGACAAATCCCAATTGAACGGTGACAAGCCTGAAGCAGCAATTGAAGATGTTGACAGCAAAAAATTACAACAAGAAGCCATTATTTGCTCACTGGACAATCCAGATGAGTGTGAGGCTTGTGGTAGTTGATCAACAGGTATAAAATGCATAAAAAAGCAACTGTCCTTAGGGCAGTTGCTTTTTTGCTTTTAGTAAGGTCAAGAAATAAACACTTCCCTCATTTTGAATAAACGATGTTTACATTTTTAGGGCCTGATACTTCCGTCATAACAGAACCATCGCCTTGTTTTTCATGCCTGATGTACAATATCCCATAAGGTGTTGGGAAGGTGCCTTCCACCCATTTCAAATCACCTAAATGCGGATCAATAAGTATGGTCTTTGATCCTGATTCCAATACCTGAACACCAAGGACATGCTTAGTCATCCAAGCGGTAGGGCCAGACGCCCAGCCATGACTTAGGTTATGACGGAGCTTGTCATAGCTATAGCCTCCATAGCTGGCATGAACATCCACTTTATCATCAGGCACAAAACCATCAATTCTAGCAGCATTTTCCAACCAATCAATATTGAAATCTTCCCAGAAAGTAGTGGCTCCTAAATCAATCATAGCCCCCCAATATTCTCTGATATTTTCAATCGCTCCCTGATAGTCTCCAGCCTTTGCCTTGGCTTCCAGCATATAATAGCCATAGAAAGTAGAGAAATCTGCTACGCCATTTTTTGCTATCACCTGACGATTGGCCTTGGTGGGGTCCATAATACCTGTCAGGGACATTAAAGATGCCGCTTGCTTTGACCCTGCAGCATCAGGACGGTAGGTTCTTAACTTTGCCGCCATGTCCTTGGCTTCTTTGGCCATTTCCTGATTGTCCAAAACCGTATATATTTCTTCAGAAGCATCAAAAGCCCAAATCAACATAGACTGCAGACCTGCATGTATGGCTTCAGGATTTTCGCTTGATGGCCAATCCAGAAAACGAGTGCCATCTAACTTTTCTTTATTGCCCTCTACCCTACTTGCCATGTGTCGGGTAAGTAGTTTCAAATAGTTTTCTTGTTCTTTCAAATAAGTTTTATCCCCGTAATGCAGGTACCAATCCCGGTGGATAATGATCCACCACATTGAATACGTACTGATCCCATTCATCCATTCGGGCATAGGGGTAATGTCACGGATCAGGTCTAGGCTTCTAGGCACCACTTCATTGTATCCAAAGACTGCACTGATCGTAGATACCTCAGGATGCAGATCCCCTACCCATACCAAACGGTCTCTTTTGATGCCATCCCAAAGGTATTCTTGCATGTTCATGTGAACCGTATAGGCTCCCATGTCCCATATTTTATTCAAACGATCATCATTGCTCTTAAAACTACCCAAGTACGGAATGTCTCTATATACCAATAGGGCATTGGCTTCTTTTAGCAGCAACTCTTTATTGGGGTCGACCAAATCAATGCGTGCATACCTGAATCCAGAGTTGCCAATTTCCAGCTTTCCAAGCCATGGTAAGGAGACGATAAAATCACGCATGGCGTGATCGTTGGTTGCCCCATGAATGGTGTCAATCGAAGACATGGCTTCAGTAACGGACTCTCCAAATCTTATACGAACACGAACAGGATCTTTGGATCCTATCATGCCTGTTACCAATTGAATCCCTCCATGCAGGTTGACTCCAAAATCCAACAGAATGCCAGGCTTTTCAGTTTCAGTACTTTTCATGACCAAAAAATCCTGCTTATTGGTAAGGATAGCTTGCCCAATTGGTTGGTTTAGGAGATGATTTTCATTTTTTATTAAATCAGGATTTTCAGTTGATTTCCAAAATATTTTTACCGGAGCTATGTATTTACGCGTTCGGGAATCATCGGCCACTTTATAGTCCCTGCCATTGTTAAAAGCGGGTGGCAATTGGGCAAAGGCGTGGGAACACATCGCTATAAAAAGGATTACGGTAAAAACTGGCCTTATAGCCTTTTGGATGAAACTCATTTGGATAGTCATTTTGGTTAATCAACCAAGATAAAATTATTTGCACAGATACCTGTCCTGTGCGTACCTGCTCCAAGTGATTTTTCAATGATATATTTTTTCAAGCAGTTTATTCAACACCTAACTGATTTAATTCGGCATCAATTTTTTTGTTCCACCTCTCTTGAGCCGAGGAATTAGACCCATTGGAAGTCTGCCCATCGTAGGCTTCTTGCATCCGATTCATTTCTCTGAAGGCTTCCAGGTAATGATGAGAAACCTTTCGCTCATAGTTGCTGGGATCAAGCTCCAACTCCTGAAGGGTATTTTTAAGTCGCTCAATAATTATTTTAGCGATATCAAAATGCCTTTGCTCGTGATTTAAGCCATAACTATTATTGGTTGACCTCACCCAGGAAGAATGCTTCAACATGTAGGTTTTAAACACCAAGTCAACAATCAATTCACCATTTTCCATGCTGCTATTCAACTCATAACCTATGCTTGCAAAGATTGATGCCGCATAATTATTGAAAGCAGGCCTACCAGTGAAATCTTTCCAAGTTAGCGGTCTCTCGGTAGCATAGAAAACAGTATCGCTTTCACTTGAACGTGTATAGTCCCTCATTTTCAACCGTACCGATTGTGCAAGTAGATTGTTATTCGGCGCATCTTTCTCTATCCAATCATCAAAATATTTCATGGCCAAATTCACCGACCGCCTGAGAAAAGGTTCCAGTAGGTAAAACTGTCCTACGCCTCTTTGGTAACTTATGCCTCCCTGAAAACCTAGCAAATCAACCAATTCATCCCCCCTTTCCAAAGCAAAGGTAAAGTCCAAGTGAATATCTCCTTCTACTACACCTTTTCGGGCATCCTTAATGTTTTCAATTATTTTGACATCCTTAATTTTGATCACTATAGAACGAAGTTTCTGACTGCTAGGATAAGCACCAAAAATATACTGTTCCAAGGCTGCTATGGTTCCCCCCTCCAAGTTTACGGTTAGCAGATTGCTGCCGCTTTTAACATCCGGAACCAGAAATGCAGTAGGGTTAAGATCCTTTCTCTCATCTACAACTTTGGAGATAAAATATTCATCAGGACTAAAAACCTGTGAAGTTACCCTTAACGGTATGGGTTCCAGGCTAACTTTCTGAGAAAAAACATTCCCTATAGGTGACAACATTGCCAACACAACAATGGGCGCGGCAATAATGTGCGAAAAATATCTTTTATAGAATGTTGAAGTTATCATTAGAAAATCAGCTATGGTATCTTTAACCCGTTTGGCCACTATTGGGTTCTTGCCAAATCAAGAAAAATAACGGATAAAAATATATATTAGTTGTTCCTTTTTACTTTCAACGCAAAGCCACTACCAGATCTCTTTTTGTTGTGATGGCCTCAGCACTTACATAACAATACCCCTTGTACACCCGCCCTTTCATTACCATGGTTTGGAAACCATTTACTTCAGCCACCTCTTCCAATAATTCAGGATCAAACCTACACATCAGCTTTGTGCCGCTTACATTTACACACATTTTTTCATTGACCATAAAAGCCAGGCCACCAAACATCGCCTTTTCTTCTACTTCCAATTGTCCCACTTCAAAGAGGTATTCCCGAACCCTATCTGCAAGCCTTTCGTCATATGCCATTTTTATTTTCGTTAGCTGAACCTCAAAATACCAAATAAACACTGCTATTGGTATATTCTGTGAAAGTAATTTTAAAAGGCTTGCCTAAGTAATAAGGTTATTATCAACTATAATAATTTTTGCAATATACCAATAGGCGAATTTTTTGATGGGAAAATCTAGAATTGCATGGCTATTCCAGTTACTTTTAAGGAAAGAATGTCTTAAAACAGATAAGCAATTCATTTCTATCTGACTATTTGATTTAATGAACTGAGCCATTATAATTTTGACAAGCGCCATACCTCCCTTTTCATGATAATTGACCAAATTTTACAGACCAAAAGTTTTCAAAGATTTCACCTTTTTGTCCTCCTACTTTTTCCCCAACTCATAGCTCATTCAGTAAGTGCTCAAATAAGATCGGAAGTTCACTGGGAAAAGGGGCGTCCTTCTTTGATTATTGATGGAGAGCATTACCCTCCATTTGCCTACATGTCCTACTTAGGGGAGGAAGAATACTATGAAGAAATCGCTGCAACCGGCCTACATCTTTACAACCTTCCTGTCTACCTGGGAGAGGGGGGAATAAATACCATCTCAGGTATTGGTGCTTTTAGAAATTCAATATGGAGAGGTGAAAATGAATATGACTTCTCAAGCATAGAAGTAGATTTTGAAAAAATACTCAATGCTGATCCAAAAGCAAAAGTGGTCATCCGTTTCTATCTGGACCCTCCTCGCTGGTGGACTTTAGCAAATCCCTCTGCAGCAGCACAACTACCAGATGGCACATTATTTCGCCAAAGTTTTGCTTCAGCGGAGTGGCGAGAAAAGACCAGCGTCGCTTTTGAGGATTGCCTGGATTGGTTGCTCAAATCCAAATACCGAAACCATCTGGCGGGAATTCATGTGGCCAGTGGATTTACAGAAGAATGGTTTTACCATCCTAAACAGTACCAGGACCAAAACCCTGTGCGACTGCAAGCCTTCCGTGACTGGTTAAAGAATAAATACATTACTGTTTCAGCACTAAGGACAGCATGGCATAATTCATCCGTCACTTTTGACAAGGCTCAATTGACAAACATAGATGAACCTGTCAATAAAATTGAATGGAGAGACCCTAATAAAGACCAAAACTACATCGACACCTATCGCTTTCATACTGAGGTCATGGTGGACAATATTGCTTATTTCTGCAAAATTGTCAAAGAGAAAAGTGACGGTAAATTGTTAACAGGTGCTTTCTATGGCTACCATTATTTTGTCACCGACCCAAGGAGGGGGCATGGTTCCTTGGCGAAGTTATTGAATTGTCCAGACTTGGATTACCTTTCTAGCCCAAATGTATACAACCGCGCCATCGGCGAAGACTGGCCTCCCATGGTGGCGGTAAACTCAGTTCACAAGCATGGCAAGCTCTGGTTAGCGGAGAACGATACACGGACTTCGAAAACCACCCTATTAAAAGATCAATCTGACGGGATAGCCCCTTCCGGACAATATGAAGATGGCGTATGGCTTGGCCCAAACAGTCTTCAAACTTCTGTGGCTCTACTATGGAAAAATGCAGCAAGAATGCTTACTTATGGCTATGGGGGCTGGTGGTTTGACATGTGGGGAGGGTGGTTTAGCGATCCTGAAATGCTTCAGGTATTGGAAAAAACCCAGCAATTTCACCAAGACTACCCGTCTGAAAATCCAGAAATAATGAAGCCTTCTGTATTGGTGATTGTAGATGAAGAACTTTCCTTTTGGGACAAGAGTTATGGCAGGCTAGCAGAGAAAATACTGTCTAACCGATATCCGATAGCCAAAACAGGAAGCGCTTATGACCTTTATCTAAGGACGGATTTACAAGAGATTGCCCACAGTCAATACCAGGTAATCTGGCTTATGGGATTGCTACAATTAACCGATAAAGAAACTGCCCTGATCAAGCGATGGCAGAAAATGGGAAAAACAGTTATGTGGACCAGCAATAAAGGAACCAAGCTCAACTACCCAAAAAAAGCAGCCGAATTTCTACCTGGGAAATTGCAATGGAAGCCTTCTGAGCTGAAGAAAATCTGGACGGAAGCTGGCGTTCACCAATACATCAGTTCGGAAGACATCTGTTATGTAGGCAGAAATTGGCTGAGCTTACATTCCGTGGATGGTGGAGAAAAAAACATCCAACTCCCCTATTATGCACAGGTAATTGACCCATTGACAAACAAGGTCTTGTCAGATTCCACCAACCAGATCAATATAAAAATGGATGCAATATCAACAGTCATCTTCCGGGTCAATCCGTTTTAATTAACCATTTGTTTATCTGAATTTTAGGGTCATTTTCATAATTTGCAATTATAACGCTATTTCGGACACAAAATAAAAACCGACATGAAACTTTTGCTACGCACTTTCTTCCCATTATTCTTACTATTGATTTTCCAATTTTGCATTTTTCCTGAAGACACTAAAAAAATAATAGATGACGAAGAGGAGGAAGAAGAGGAAGAGGTAGTATTGGAAGATCCCACCGACTTGCCATTTACGGTAGAATGGTCCATCAACAAAGAAGGTGATGAAATTGGGGGCTCATTTTCTCCTTTTTTGCATGTGGGAGAAACTGACCTTTACATTTATAGCCCCTACAGTGGCAAAGGCATTGTTTCCATGAACAAAAGCGCTCAAGAAACCAACTGGAACATTACCAAAGAAAGTATTGGGGTTCCCTATACCATGAAAACAATCGGGGATCACCTATGGGCCATGACCTATGACATCAACAACCCCACTGTAATTAAAGTGGATCCTTCAGATGGCAATGTACTATTTGAAAAGCCTTCTGGAACATTTCCTTCCGGGCAGGTAGATGGTAACTGGTTTGGTTTAAGAAAAAGGGAAACATCTCTTTATAAGGTAAGTTTGGAAACGGGAAATGACGAAGTAGCTTGTGGGGACTTAATAGTAGACAATATTCGAAACTTTCTCATCAAGGATGAGCAGCTCGTCCTTATGGTGATCCGTGGGGGCAGGAATTTGCTATCCATTGATCCCAATACCTGCAATGAATATTGGGAAGTTTTCAATTATGATGAACCCAATTATGGTCACCTCATCCACAATTCTTTTGCTGTGGACCTTGGGAGTAAAATCCTGAGTGTAAGCCTGGATAATTTCCTATTGCGCTCCTCCACTACAGGAGAAGCGGAATGGAAATACCCCGAAGGTTTCAATGACAATTCACTGGACCTCTCTCATATGCTTCACCTGGAAAGCAAGAAGTCCCTGATCTACCATGACAATGAAACTGGAAAAGTCGTGGCCTTTAATTGGCCCTCTCATTCCAAAACATGGGAGTCTCAGCTTCAGAATAGGGATGTGGGCCAATTATTTCTGGTAAAGGATAGGCTCTTTCTTTATACAAAAAACAATTTCCTTTATGAGATCGATGTTGAAAATGGGCAGACCATATCTGAACGAGAAATAAAGGAACTCTATCCGTTTGAGATAGCCACCATTTCCTTTGCCGTCAATCGTCTTGAAGATCATTTTGGTGAAAAATATTTCAAAATTTATGGAGATGAAATCTATTATACCACCGAACAAAGCCTTCTGGTTTCAGCCAGGTTAGATTAACATTAACCTGACGCCTCTCCTGAGCTTGTCGAAGGTAATGCTTAGAAAACTATTTTACCCGTTAAAACCTGCCCTAAGTTTATTGATGATAATTAATTAAGCGCAAGCCCGGCAGGGGTGATATTTTTGTAGCCATGGGCATAAGCCCGTGGTCAAATAGGCGAACCTCAATTGATTTTGGCGGTATTGTTGCTTTTTTTCTGCAACAATGCTGACAAAATCACGACTGAAGATGGCAATAGAATCCAACTTTTATCGGACCTTGAAATACACAACTTTCGCTTTCTATTCTTAAGCTAATGCCATATTATAGAATTAAGCGCAACCCCGGCAGGGGTGATATTTTTGTAGCCATGGGCATAAGCCCGTGGTCAAATAGGCGAACCTCAATTGATTTTGGCGGTATTGTTGCTTTTTTTCTGCAACAATGCTGACAAAATCTCAACGTCTCTCAAACCCGAGCCAAACAAAAAGCCCCACAACAAATCAAAATTTGTTGTGGGGCTTTTACTGTATAGGGTAAGAAATTTATTTTTCCTCCAACAATACTTCTGCATGTACTGCTACTTCGCTCCATGTTTTGCTCACACCGTCTTTACCAGTATGTAATGCTTCACAAGCCTTATTGATAGAAGCCACAGCATCTAAAGCATCCCAGTCTCCTAATTCCATTACACCGTCAAAAATGAATTGGGTGTCATTGACAGTAGAATACTCCAAAGGAATGTTTTGCGTAGATCCATTCAATGTTACATCGATAGAACACTTGTTACCACCTTCCACTTTAAACACACCTGAGATCAATTCCGTGTTTTCCATTACACCGAAGAAAAATTCCAAGATTTTAGGGTCTCTAGTTCCTGTAGCGTCATTGGTGAATAAGCTACTTACAGGAATGCTGAACTTGGTACCATTCATGGCTTCAAGAGCGGTCGCTCCTTCACCGTAGTTGGTGATATTAATTTTAGTGAATTGTCCACCAACAGGCGCTTTGTCTGTGGTCTTATAGGCCACAAAGCTTACTTTAGTAGAATCCTCTACCAAAGTAAAGTTGCTTTCCGCAACGGCCTCTGTTTCAGTTTCAGCGCTTTTATTGGCATTATTACAACTAAAATTAGCAAGCAACAAAAGGCTTAAGGCAATTAGTTTTAAGTTCTTCATGGTTTTTTTATTTTAAAAATCTTGCCAAATTTAAACATATTATAGACGCAATTAAAACCTATAGCCAAATCATTTCCATTATACCTTAAAGTTGTTTTTTTTTAATTCTTTAAAGGAGGTCAATAATTGAACAATCCCTTGCTGGGTTGAAGGGCAACATCTTGTTAAGGCCTTAATTTTATTCTAAAATGGAATGATCCCATAATTTTACTACACCCTTCCAGGGCTTTAAGGTTTCGTTTTTGCCGATTGTGGATGGGCCAACACCCATCCCTATTTTACACCGCCCATTCAGGGCTCCAATTTTTCCAGATTATCCATTCCTAGCCCTGAAAGGGCGATATATCTCAGCACAGGGTGGCAGCCCTGTGATTAAGTCCAATCCCCATCCTCCAAGCCCTGAATGGGTGACATATTGCTCTCACCTTGATTTGCGAAAAATTATGCTAAAATGAAGTGCTCCCATAATTTACCACTCCCTTCCAGGGCTTTTAAGGTTTTGTTTTTACCGATTGTTGATGGGCTGATACCCATCCCTATTTTACACCGCCCCGTCAGGGCTCCAATTTTTATAGTTATCCATTCCTAGCCCTGAAAGGGCGATATATCTCAGCACAGGGTGGCAGCCCTGTGATTAAGTCCAATCCCCATCTCCAAGCCCTGAAAGGGTGACATAAAAAAACAGTTTTAATCCCAAACATAACGTTCATCATATTCTACTCCGTATTTCTTTAAAAAACCAACATATTCCTCTTTAAAAGTCTTTTTTTTATGGTGTTCATGTTGGTTGGCTATATAAATCTTCACTGCCTCCACTTGTGTTGGATTTATTGAAAAAGAACCATATCCATCTTGCCAATAAAAATCCTTATAGTCTTCTCCCCTAGTTTTTATCCACTTGGAAGAATGCGATTTTACACTTTCTACAAGTTTCATAAGTGCAATTTTTTTAGAAAGATTGCATAAAATATGTACATGATCTGTACCCCCCCCAACTATGATTGACTGACAATCCATCTTATTACAAACACCTCCCAAGTAGGCATGTAATTCCTTATCAATAGGTGGCAGTATCTTTGGCGTCCTATTTTTTGTGCTGAATATTATGTGAATGAAGTTTTGTACTAGTGACTGTCCCATAATTTACTACACCCTTCCAGGGCTTTAAGGTTTCGTTTTTGCCGATTGTGGATGGGCTAACACCCATCCCTATTTTACACCGCCCTTTCAGGGCTTGGTTTTTCGAAATCCTCAATTGATTTTTTTACAGTATAACTCTAATAAAAAGATTATTGAAACCTATATACTTTAACATCGCTTTCATTTTTTATAGCTAGCTATTTCCCAGCCCTGAAAGGGCGATATATATTAGCACAGGGTGTCAGCCCTGTGATTAATTGCAATCCCTAAACTCCAAGCCCTGAAAGGGTGACATAAAAAAACAGTTTTAATCCCAAATATAACGTTCATCATATTCTACTCCATATTTCTTTAAAAACCCTAAGTATTCTTCCTGAAAAGTCTTTTTTGCATGATGTTCATGTTGGTTGGCTATATAAGTCTTCACTGCCTCAACTTGTGTTGGATTTATTGAAAAAGAGCCATATCCATCTTGCCAATAAAAATCCTTATAGTCTTCCCCCTTGGTTTTTATCCACTTGGAAGAATGCGATTTTACACTCTCTACAAGTTTCATAAGTGCAATTTTTTTAGAAAGATTGCATAAGATATGCACATGGTCTGTGAACCCTCCAACTATGATTGGCTGGTATTCCATTGTCAAAATGGTAAGAAATGGCAAAACCGTACAAGTCTGCAATCGCTTTTACAATGGAAAGCCCCAGACCTGTCCCATTCACCTGGGCTTCTGTTTTATGAAATCGGTTGAACACCTTTGCACTGTCTAGGGGTTCAGTAGCACCTGTATTGCTGACCCGAAGGGTGTCTTTCGAAAGAATTATCGCTACCCTTCCCTTTTTAGCATTGTGAAAAATGGCATTTTTAAGCAGATTGGAAACGATAATATTGGCTAGGGTAGGGTCAATGTTAATGAGCAATTTATCCTGCTCATCAACAGTTGTTGTCAAGGCTTTAAAGGAGGAAATTTCCTCCAATTCACTCACCGTCTGCCGCACGATATCGTTCAAGGAAATTTCTCGGTTGTCAAGAAACTGCTTGTTGTCAATCTTCGAAAGCAAGAGCAAGGATTTATTCAACCGAGTCAAGCGTTCGATGATTTGAAAAACTTCAGCAATCTTTTCCGCAGTTCCCTCCTTTAGGTCATCCTGCTCAAACAGCAGTTCCAGTTTATTGGTGACCATGGCCAATGGAGTTTGAAGCTCGTGGGAAGCATTTCCGATAAACTCCTTTTGTTGTTCAAATGCGGCCAGGCTGTGTTGCAAAAGGGTACTGACCGCCTGCTGCAAATCCAAAAATTCTTTGGTTTGGGTATTTGTTGCGGGAAGCTTCTGGGTACTTCCGAGGCGGTAACTTTTCAGTTCTTTGAGAAAATCATAAAATGGCTTCCAAAGCTTTTTCAGTACAATATTATTGACAACCATTATGCCGGCAATAAGGAGAATGTAAAGCCATACCACGTCCCAAAAGAGCTCATTTATCAAGTCGTCTTCCTCCACCATTGAATTGGCCACTTTGAGCTCATAATATTGCCCATTGTTTTCAAAGGCCGTCGTCAACATCCTTACCGGCTCGGGCTCGGGAGCTTGGTCATCGGCATCCTGCATGTAGATTTCCGTATCAATATAGCTGTCCCTCATACCTAGGGCTTTATCAGTGCCTATTTTGCGAAGGGTAAAGAAACTTTCGTCAAAATAAGTTTTCGTCAAAATGGAGGAATCCACCTGGGCTTTCCGTATGATGATGCGCTTGTAGTTTTCCAGCCCCTCGTCAATACTGCCCTTTATTTCGTTGAGCATGTTCATGTAAAATACCACTGACCAAACAGTAACAATTCCCAAAATGGAAATGGACAGGTATTTCAGTGACTGGTTGAGGAGCTTCATTTTTCAATCAATTTATAGCCTATCCCATAGGTAGATTCTATTTCAATTTCGGCTTGGGCTTCTTGCAGTTTTTTGCGCAAATTTTTGATCTGGTAGTACACAAAATCCAGGTTGTCCGCCTGGTCAGAATTGTCTCCCCAGACATGTTCTGCTAGACCTGTTTTGGTGACCAACCGTTTTTTATTGAGCAGGAAATAATTGAGTATGTCAAACTCCTTTCTGTTGAGGGGAATATTTTTGTCATTGACGAAAAACTGTCGTTCATTTAAATCCAGAACGATGTTTTTGAATTCGATGGTGTTTTTACCCCCTTGGTTTTTCCTACGGAGCACCGCTTTGATACGTGCATTAAGTTCCGCCAGGTGAAAGGGTTTGGTCAGGTAATCGTCTGCCCCAAGTTCCAATCCTTTAAGTTTGTCATCCAGCGAATCTTTGGCCGAAATAATGATAATATTCTCAGCCTTCCCTGCTTTTTTGAGTTCGTTCAATATATCCAAGCCACTCCCATTGGGCAGCATAATGTCCAATAGTATGCAGTCGTACTGATAGACAAATACTTTTTCAATGGCCGAATGATAGTCCGCCGCCGTTTCCACCAAAAAATCCTCCTTCTCTAAGGATGCCACAATGCTGTTTTGCAGTTCTATTTCGTCTTCAATTACTAAAATTTTCACGCCCTAAATATGCTTTAAGATTTGGGAAAGAAATGGGAATTGGTGGGTTTTTTACTGGTAAGCATAAGTTAAACTCCTCCATTTAATATGATTCTGTTCTACTTAATTTTGCTTTTCATTAACTCTGTCAAGCTTGCTGTAAAGGGAACCGCCGAAGCTCGACCAGAAACATAGTTCTTTAACTTTCTAAAATCCCATTTTACATTTTCGAATTCCTGATCCGAGACAGATTCTATTTCAAAAACCAGGTAAAAATCTCCTTTAGGAGATGGGTAGGCTTTCTTTTCAAGGTCTTTTTTTGAAAATAATCGAGCACCTTTGTTAACAATTCCCAAAAGCTTACCTGAACTTTTATCACCTGTAGTGTGAAGCAAAAGGTACCTTGCACTAATATGTTCAATATCTAATTTTACTGAACCATTGTCTGTACCAGTTCTGACATTATAAAGCTTATTTTTCTTAATCCATTCTAAATGTTTTGGAGATTTATAAAACCCAACCATTACAAAAGTATCATTAGGTATTAGTCCCCTATTACTATTAATTGGCTCTGGAAGCAAATCATTTACTTCATTATCAGTCTCAGGTGGAGACTTAAAAACGTCAAAAGTTCGGTAAGCAAACCTCTCTCTTTGTGAAGCTCGATTAATAAAATGATCAATAACTTCAGTAATAAATGCTTTTAAATCTCCAATCCCACTATCCTTTTTTGAAGGACTAACAGGAAATGCACCTAATCCTGGGATTATTTCATGGAACCCTCTTTGTTTTACGGATTTACCACCTGGATACAAAACATAGGCGCCCCCTGTTCTTCTAATGGCATCCTTATAGGCATGCATTTTTAAAAGATCCGCATTCTTATATACCCCTTTACGGTTTTCTGTTTTTTCATTATTTAATTCTTCCTCTGCATGCTCTTCTAGTAAGTCATTTAGGTTGGCTACTTTATATTTGGCATCAAAATGAATGTGCACAATTAACTCTTGCCTTTCAGCTTCCTCCTCAGAAATCTCAATTGGCCAAAATGAAAGGGTATAATCAGGTCTTAAGGTTGTGGTCCAACTACCAGAAGCAGGATATTCTTTTTGACCGCTAAAAGATCGGTTGTAATTAAATTTAAAATTGAGTTTACGTGTTCCAGAATTATAAATCCCCCTGAGTGCAGTATGCTCTCCTTGTTTTAATTGAAGGCTCAATCCATCATCTGTAGGTTTTATTAAATTATTAATATCTGTAGGCTCAATATCAAACAAGTCTTGAAATAAATCAAGTAATTTAAAAAACAACCAATATTCGTAAAGCGTAGCAATGTCCTTTTTACTACCGCTATATACATCATCACCTCCTGACCAAATAAGCTTGGCTGCTAGATCAAACATAAGCCAGACCCTCAATACTTCTCGGTAACCTTCTTTCCGCTGTAGAATGGGGCTACTGATCCTAAGGGTTGTCGGCCGTGAAATATCTTTAAAAACTGTATGATGCAATTGGGATTCCAATTCTCGAATAAGCAGTTTCGACTCTTGCTCAATCCTGCTGCCCGTTTTAGAGACGGCATTGATATCCATACAAAACTTCAGAAAAGTTCCTAATGCATGTTTTATAAAGCGGTTCTCTGGTGTGTCAACTGAATCCGTTTTTCGAATAGATACTATTCTTTCAGGAAGCGTTTCCAATCCAACGCTCCTCAAGTAGTGTGAAGTTGGTAATGCTGTTCTTCTTCCTCCTCTTAATATTTCTTTTATATTGGCATTGGAAAACCTTCTTACCTGACGAATGTCCTTGGCTTCAGAAATTTCAGACCAATTGGTAACAGGAGCTGAAACAATCCGGTGAATCGCTTCTGAAAACTCATCTGTATCAATCACAGATTTAATAAAAGCAAAACGCTGATAATTCGTTGTGCTGTCTTTTGAAAAATTAACTTCAAAATAATGGGAAACTGGTGAATTTGCCTGAAACAGTAAGTCTGTACATTTTTCTGTAATGAATTCCAGCATATCACGATAATCATCTCGATATCCAGATTTAACAGACTGTACCTCTAGCTTTACATGTCCAATTTGGTCCTCATCTCCTATTTTGATGACTTGTAATGAAAGCGTCCCTACAAAAATATTGGGTGAAATTGTTCCTGTGTTTTTGTTCCGGGGATGCGGTCGTACAATCTGCTCAGGGGTATTCCCAAAGATAAAGTTTGGATCACTAAAGGTGTAATAATAATCACAGCCTTCTACCAGTTGATACCTTGCTTCATTGTTTTCAGTTGCACTAGGTAAAGCATCAAAAAGAGTGTCAGGTTTACGAGTATCTAAACACAACAGTAACCCTTCTTCTATTGAATCAAGCTTAATATCTACGGAGGAAACAGATTTCATAGCTTAAGCTTCGGCAAAACTTGTGAATCCATTGTCAATTGCCCCCTTATACATTCTTGTGATTTTTTCTAGGGATAACGGGTAGCGTACATTAGAAACACTGAAATCAAAAATATCTTTCTCAAAGACCTCTTTTTCTATTTTAATTTTTTCTTTATCTTCTGATGTAAAACATAAATTGCCTAAAGTAATTAATATTGGACAAAGCTTTCTTCTAGAACCATGAAGTTTAGGTAATAGCTTTTGCATGATTGCAATGTCTATTTTTTGATCCGGTGAAAGTTCGCCATCTAGGCTCGTAAGTTGATTGATTAACCGAAGTATTTCACTTGCACTCCTGTAGCCAAATTCTGCTCCTGTTTTTTTCAGTTCACCAAAGAATTGAAGCAGTGTTACTTCAATCTTCTCAAGGTCGTTAGTTGTAAAAGACTTGTTTTTTGACAATTGCAAAAAGCTCCTTTCCATCCCTGCACCTTGTGCATTCAATGCTTTCATATCAATTTCTTGAGCATTTTTAAAAAAATTCTTCATATCCTGATCCGATACACGAAACTCTATGGTATTGGCTCTGTCCAGAACCTTTGGGCTAAACATATTGGTGGTTTCATCAATATTTACAGTGCCAATTATAAATAGGTTTTCTGGTAATTTTAATTTTGATGGTACACCATTTTCTACTGTAGAATTATGATCATACAATGGTATTTCTTTTTTCGATTCCATAACACTAAGAAAATCAGCGAAATACCGTTCTACATGACTTAGGTTCATTTCATCAAGGATAAGAAAATAGGGAAGCTCAGAAGAAGAATTAGCCCGAATGATTAAATCCAACACCCCACTATCAGGCTTTACGTACTTTTCAGGCTCTAATGCATTCGGATACCCTAATAAAGGCTCCCTATTTGTCCAGTCGGCACCTACAGGAATAATGCAGTATTGATCGTCGTCTTGGCATATCCATTCCACAAAAGCTTGTGCTAACTTTGTTTTTCCTGATCCCGAAAGGCCTGTGAGGATAACAAAGGGTTTGGTAAGGAGAGAGGCAACGAATCTTGTAATTAAATTGCTAGAATAAATCAAACTAGAATTCTTCAACGCATCTGAAAAATAATCTTTATTAAATTCTTCATAATTTAAAAAGTTATTTTCCATATTCTCCAAAAATTTTACATGCGGTAGATTATTATTTGTTTTTTTATAATAATAATTATTAATAAAGGAAATTAATTTAATTGGACATGGAGTCAAATAGGCTCCTTCTCGCAAATTAAGTATATTGTTATAGAAGACTTCAGAATTTTTCGAAATAGAAGCAAGAAAATCTCTATTTTCATCATTTAAAATAGCTCCTCTATGAATTCTTGGATTCAATTCTGTGAAATTACTTAATTCAATTAGGTATGATGGCCCCTCCCAGTTAGTTCCAGGTACTCCAGATGTTTCAACGAATTCTTTTTCTACAATTGAAACTCCCGAAATTTCTATGTTATTTATTAAATGTAAAACAATATCGCCCTTCTCCACCCTCCTCATATTTTTATAAATATCAGCTCCTTTTTTATTCTTTTGAGGAGACCAAAGTACCTTACCTAGTGCTCTATCTCCTTTCTCCCTATCCGGCCTACCTTTAACTTTAGTCTTTTCTATCCAATATTTTTGCAATTTTCCCATGTTTTTTTTTAGGGTTATTTAATTTAAACCCGCATAATTTTAAAAAATATTCCTCTTTATTTAACCAGTAAATATAGCTTTAAATAATCTTCCCCACTTAATGTTTTCAACTAATCTTTACCTCGTTTCAATATAAAAAAGGATTCAAAATAACCCTTCTAAAACCTTTTTTAAAACATAGAATTATACACTTAAAATTTAATTAGAAACCTATAAGGCCCTTACCTCAATTTGCCACAACACACCTAAAGTACAATATAAGAACTATTCATTCCCCAAGTGGTTATAGTCTGTTTTCGAGGGCTTTTCAATTTTCAGTCAATTTGTAATTTGTACTTCTTCCTCCAGAATCTTCTTGCAGTAAACACACCACCTAATCACCGCATATTTAAAAGGAATAATGGCTTTTTTCTCCGCAATTCGGTTTCTGGGAATTGGTTATCAAAGATTTGTTAAATATTTAGAAAGTTTGGCAGCTGGGAATTAAAAACTAGGAATCGCCCAAATAGAAAATATACTACCCCAAAAACACCCCAATATGCCATAAAATCCCCGAAGGATCGTGTAGAAAAAATTCATTTCCCCAATCGTTATAGACGATTCCGGACAGGCGGACGCCTTTGTATTTTTGGGAGAGGGCTTTTATCTTTTCGAACTGCGCATCCAGGTCCTCCACTTCCATAAATAACATGGTATTGTCTACCCAGTCTTTGACATAGGCATCCTGCAGGTAGAAGCCAAAATCTCCTGATTTGAAGTAGGACATATTGCTGGGAATCACCACTTCTTCAAACCCAAGGTCTTTATAAAACTGACGAGACAGCTCATAATCCCTGGCGCCAATAAATGGCCTGATTGACTTGATTTTATGCTCCATAAATTATCTTGTTTGATTACAGAAAGAATCAAACAAGATAATTATTATAATAGGGAAAATAAGGATTGTTATTAGCTGATTTTCTCAAAAACGCGAATCAATTGGCAGTCTCTAGCTCCTTATGCGTCAGCTCCCAAAGTTCTACTACTTCTTCGGCACGCCAGTTCTGGTCACGCTTGGTTTTCTTTGAGGCAGCTTTTACTGATTTTTTAAAGCACCTTTCCAATTTAAAACGGCCGTCTTCAGCCAGTTCTTTTTCTATGGGATGTTCTTTGGTGGCTTCTGTAATTTGGCCCAGGTTGGAGAACAGGAGCACGAGTTTACCGTCTGGCAAAAGCCTTTTCTTAGCCTCAGCAAAGAACGCTGGGAACAGCTTCTTATCGTAATAGATGCCTGCATCCAGGCTTTCTGGTGCATAGGATTCGGGCAACCATGGCGGATTAAAAACAATTAGTTCGGTTTGCTTTTCCCATTTCCCAAATAG
Organism: uncultured Cyclobacterium sp.; assembly: GCF_963977555.1. GTDB lineage: Bacteria > Bacteroidota > Bacteroidia > Cytophagales > Cyclobacteriaceae > Cyclobacterium. Next base: position 62,801 of record NZ_CAXBPD010000008.1, read on the forward strand.
GTTGCCATAATCTAACTCAATCTTACGAGACAACTTGGTATCTCCCATAAAGGCTTTTAGGCCAACAATCGCATTTGGATTGGTGTCAGTTCCAAAGACTTTCTGAAAGCCATATTGCACCATTTGCATGGAAAGCACACCGCTCCCAATCCCAACATCTATGGCCGTTTTTTTAGGGCCTTCATACCGCTTAAGCCATTGGTCAAATACTGACAAATGATCAAAACGAGTAGGAAAATAAGTCCCGTAGTAGGGATGCAATTTATTTCTAAGCACCGGAATAGTCATCCCATTTTTATACCATTCCCAGGAACTGTTTAGTCCCTGCACTTGAGGGAAGGTCAATAAAAAATCACTATCGTCTGGGTACAATTCCTCCAACCAGCCTATGAAAGGGGCTTTTTTTAGTGCCAATTTATTGCCTGCAATTTCAATCAAAACAAGATTGGAAAGCTTACGGTAGGTTGCTCGGAATTCACGCTGTTCCTTGAAAGTCGTGTTAGGAAGCTTGTTTTGTAGCTGTTCTTTCAATTCCTTCAATAGCAACAAACCATTGCTATAAAAGGCTGTAATCAACACCTGCTTTCCTGCCTCTAATGCTTCGATAGCAAGCTTTACGTCTGTGGTACCATCAAAGACGGTTTTTGGTTTGGCGGAAACAATCGGTTCCGGTTTGTTTATTTTTATTGCTCCAGTCATATTTTACTTTGTGCTTTGGGAAACCCTATAATCCTGCTTTTCAAACCAACAAGAAAGTTAACCATCATTTAGAAGAAGTCGATCATACAGGCCTCTAGGGTGAGCACAAAGGTACTTCATTTAAACCCAATACATGCATTATTGAAAACTATTCACACGAGTTCAAAACCAATTCATAACAATAAGGTAAGGTCTGGAGAAGAGCATAGGGTAACTTTGGAAAGTTCCAGAAATTAAATGCGCATGAAAAAAGCCCAATGGATAATGCCATTGGGCTATAGGTGCACTGAAACATCTTGGATTGCTCCATGTTTCTATGCAGTAATTTATTAATGCTGTATAAGTACAAAAAATGTACTCACCTGCAAATTTTGAAGAGGATCTAATTAACCTGCTTTTTGTATCACTCCACATGCCACCCTTGAACCGGCTGCACCTGAAGGTTGAGAAGTGAAGTCATCTTCATCGGCATGAATGATAATGGCTTTATTAAGGATATCTGAATCCTGTCCATCACCTATAGACCATCCTTCAACCATCATTTCTAGGTTTCCTTTACCATCTTCACCTACAGTCAAATTATCGATATCACCTGCATGGTATTCATTTTCACCTCTTTTGCCATGGTCCTCCCCATCTGGGTTCCAATGGCCACCTGCAGAAGAAGCGTCATCCGCACTACAGTCTCCATTTTCATGAAGGTGAATCGCATGCTCTCCTGCCGTCAAATTTTCTACTGTCAATTCAAGTCTAACCTTTCCATCGGCTTCTTGGGTAAAGGTTGCGGTTCCAGTAACATTGCTTCCACTTGCTGCGGAAAGCAAAGCCGTAGCTGACATCTCATTCATCGTGTCAGTCATTGTGGTTTCCATATCCATATTACCCATATGGTTTTCAGTCATTTCAAGGCTATCGGTAGCATCATCCCCAGAATTATTGGTTCCAGATCCGCAGGCAAATGCCATGGATGCTGCCCCGATAAAAAGAAAATAATTAATTGTTTTCATCATCATAGTCGTTGGTTTTTAAATTCAATTACTATTCAAGAAAAAACTATGCCAAAATAGCTGGTCTTTAATTGTTTTTATAACAATAAAGAGATTCAATAAAACTTAGATAAGAACACCCTATTATTAAACCCCTATTTCCCTTAAATCTGACAGCTCAAATTTTTATGGACTTGTTGATTAGAATAAGGTTGGGTAAAATCAAATCCCTTTTCCTATGGTTGCCAATGTTTTCTGATCAAAGCGACCTTCCAGCTCGATTACCATAAATTCGTTGTCATTGTCTGATCGGATCATCAGCACCAGCCCTTCAACGGAATCTTTTCCCTTGGAATAAATGGCAAGTCCGCTGTCTTTATCTGTGGCATCCATCATCAGCTCATAGCGTTCTTTTCCTAGTCCTTTACTAAGCTTTTGAAAATCTGTCCTGGCACGTGTGCCACTCACTGGCAACTTGAAAAATTTAACTCTTTCTATGCTTTCAGTAATGGCATCCAGATTGGCTTCTTCGATTTCTAGGTTCCATCCTTTGGCAAAGTCAAGGAAGTTCCCTGCCAGATCTAAATGAAAGAAGTTTTCCTGCCCCTTGTATTGTTGGTACAACTGATCTACACTTTTACTTTGGGCATAAAGTGCTGAGGGAAGGCTAAAAAAGAGTGTCAATGCGATAATAATTGTTGATTTTTTCATGGTAATGGTATTTAGTGCTTTTTTGATTATTTACTTTTTTTGGCTCGTCCATACGCTTCCATTCCTGGCAAATTGGTGTTTTCGGAAAGCATGTTGAGGTCTTGGTAGGTGAAATCTCCCTGCATACTCATAAAGGTGAATTCACTGGTAGAACCCGAAACCATTAGCAGTTCTTTGATCCTGCCTTTTTCTTCCCTGACCATAAACTTCAGCGAGCTTTCTTTGTCCCTCACATCCATGAGCTCTTCATACATGTCCGTTTTCAGGTCTCCCATGGCCTCATTGAACAAGGCCAAACCACCAATTTTTTCAGCAGAAAGAATCCTGATGCCTTTTACTTTGGTGATCAGTTCCATAAGGTTTGCGGCATCTTCATCTTTCTGATCGGCATTGGAACTCAGGAACCCACCTGCCATTTGCATCAGTTTGGGACTGATGTAAACCCTGGAAAAGCGTTCATCCTGCCGGTATTTTTCATAAAACTGATCTATGACTTCATTTTGGGCCTGAGCCAGCCATGGCAATAAGCACAGTGCCAGGAATAGTATCTTTTTCATCGCTAATTATTTTTATTGTTTTCATACCAATGCGCACCTGTATTGAGGTATTTGATCTTTTCCATGCCTTCCAATTGACTGGTGCCTTTTCTAAGGTTGACTTGGATTTTACCCATGGCTTCCACCACTTGCTGGTAAGCCAATTCTTGTTGCTGTTTCTCATACTCCCTATAACCCCACCAGCAGGCAGTTAAAGTAAGGAATACCAATAGTACAGCCGCCAGTTTTTGCCAAGGATATTGTTGCTTCCGCAGAGGCAATGAAATTCCTTTTGGCTTCTCTAAACGGATGGTTTCAATCCCTGAATAGAAATCCTTGAGGCTTCCTTCCTCCTGATCAGCCTCAATCTCACTGAAAAGCAAATTTTCCTCTTCCAGTGTCGTTTCACCTTTCCAGTATTTCTCCCACAATTTCTCGTTTTTATTTTCCATAATTCTCCAGAAATGTTTTCAATTTTTTCCTAGCCCGGTGCAGTTCCACCTTTACCTGTCCTTCATTAAGCTCCAGGTAATCGGCCATTTCCCTGTGTGTAAGCCCTTCTACTTCCCTCAGGAAGAAAATTTCTTTTTGGCGCTCAGGTAGTTTTTCGATAAACCTAAAAACCATTTTGGTTTGCTGGCTAAAATCCACGTCAGGAACAATCTCCATTGCCCTATCCCCAACTTCCTCCATTGTCCCCCACTTTCCGGCTTCCCTGATTTGCTGAAGGGCCTCATTTTTCAAGGTCTTCACCATCCACCCGGTTGGGTTTTCGATAGAAGAAAGATAATCCTGTTGCAAAAACCCTTTAGTCATCGTTTCTTGAACCGCATCCTGCGCCCTATCCCTATCCTTCAACCATAATATGGCAAATCGGTAGAGCCTGTTCTTTAAGGGCCATAGCTGAGATTCAAAAAAGGACTTCATGTAGTAATATGATGATCGGGAAACAAAAAGGTTACACTTTTGGCAAAAAACTTTTTTGAATTTATGCCTAAATGATAAAAATAATCCTGTTTGGACCAATCATGACCATATTTCCGAAAAATGAATTTAAAATAGGCTATAGCCATTGCGCTGTGAATCCTTCCATCCTGATCCAAAAACCATAACCTTTAAAGAACGGAAATTACCTGATATTTTATTCCGTCGAAAACACGAATCCCATTTTTGCTATCTTTCTGTAATAAACAAATTAGTGTAGGTAGCAGTTGAAAGCAAAAAATAAAAGTTTGCTACCGAAGGTTACTTTTTCGCGAGGTCTTAGAATCTGGGTTTAAAAATAAAATATATAGTTTGCCTCCTGACTATTTATTAATTTGCCTATTCAAAGAATAGAAAAAATCAAAGCATGCAAAATACCGGAAATCATTTGCTAAAAATAAAGGACAAAAAAAAAGCCCTGGTAAAACCAGGGCTTGTGGTGATGAGTGGGCTCGAACCACCGACTCACGGATTTTCAGTCCGATGCTCTACCAACTGAGCTACATCACCGCTGAAAGTGATGCAAAGGTACTTATTTGTTACTTTTGTACAAGCAATTTTAATAAAAAAATTGAGGATAAATAATAACACATTCAATATGAGTAGCTTACCGCAAATCCTTTTTTTATTGGTTTTAGGAACTGCAGGATATATCCTGTACAAACGAATAAATTATATCCTAAAAACCATTCAACTGGGCAAACCCACACAACGCAATGACAATCCTGGGGAAAGATGGAAGACCATGTTGTTGGTCGCCTTTGGACAAAAGAAGATGTTCAAAAACATGATTCCAGCCTTGCTGCATATGGTCATATACGTATCTTTTGTGATCATCAACCTAGAGGTATTGGAATTTATAATAGATGGAATAGCAGGCACGCACAGGGTTTTCGCCCCTTTTCTGGCAGGATTCTATTCCATTGCCATGAATTTCTTTGAGTTTTTGGCAATGGGTGTACTCCTTTCCTGTGTTATTTTCCTCATCCGTAGAAACATCACCAAAGTACCAAGACTCAATATGGTCGAGTTGAAAGGCTGGCCAAAATTAGATGCCAACCTGATCCTGATAATTGAAATAGTATTGATGATGGCGATATTAACCATGAATGCTACGGACCAAATTTTAGCTTATAGGGGCATCGGCGGATACATTCCCCTTGGAGGCCTTTGGATAAGTGGGAGTATTCAGGGCCTATTTGAAGGACTGGAATCCAGTACACTAATTTTGATCGAAAGGTTTGCCTGGTGGTTTCACATCATCGGCATTTTAGGATTTGCCATTTATGTTACCTATTCTAAACACCTGCATATATTCCTAGCCTTCCCCAATACCTGGTATTCTAATCTGGAACCTAAAGGAAAAATGCCAAACATGGAAGTCGTAACCAATGAAGTGAAAATGATGTTGGGAATGCCTACCGATCCACAACCTACTGAAACAGCAGAAGTGGGTAGGTTTGGTGCCAAGGATGTGAATGACTTGTCTAGGATAAACCTTTTGAATGCCTTTTCCTGTACTGAGTGTGGAAGATGTACGGCGGAATGTCCTGCAAATATTACGGGCAAAAAATTATCTCCCCGCAAAATAATGATGGACACCAGGGACAGGGCTGAAGAAGTGAGTAATAATTTATCTGCTGGCAAAAAAGGATTGGATGATGGCAAATCCCTTTTGGGAGATTATATCACACAGGAAGAAATAAATGCTTGTACCAACTGCAGTGCCTGTGTGGAAGCCTGTCCAGTGAATATCGATCCTTTGGCCATTATTGTAGAATTGAGGCGGTATACGGCTATGGAAGAAAGTGGCAGTCCGGCACAATGGAATGCCATGTTTCAAAATATTGAGACTAGCTTTGCTCCTTGGAAATTCCCTCCAACAGACAGATTTAATTGGGCAGCAGATTTAAACAAAGATAACAAGTAAAATTCGATACTATGAGTGATAGCTATAAAGCCCCAACCATGGCTCAAAAAATGGCTTCCGGGGAGGCCCCGGAGATTTTATTTTGGGTAGGTTGCGCGGGATCATTTGATGAACGATACAAATCCGTAACCCTGGCATTTGTCAAAATCCTAAATAAAGTTGGGGTAAACTTTGCTGTACTCGGTGACGAGGAGACATGCACCGGAGATCCAGCCAGAAGGGCTGGCAATGAATTTTTATACCAAATGCAAGCCATGAGCAATATCCAGGTATTGGATGGCTATCAGGTAAAAAGAATTGTAACTGCCTGCCCCCATTGTTTCAATACCATAAAAAATGAATACCCAGCCTTAGGTGGCAATTACGAAGTGGTACATCATTCTCAATATTTGCAAGAGTTGATCAACGATGGCAAGATTGTCATGAAAGACGGCGGGGAATTTAAAGGCAAGAAAATCACCTTCCATGACAGTTGCTTTCTAGGGCGTGCCAATGATGTGTATGAAGCTCCTAGAGCAGTAATTAAAGCCCTAGACATGGAATTGGTAGAAATGAAGCGATGCAAGTCCAAGGGACTTTGCTGTGGGGCTGGCGGTGCCCAGATGTTCAAAGAACCAGAAAAAGGAAGTAAAGACATCAATGTAGAACGAACTGAAGAGGCACTCCAAACGGGAGCAAAAACCATCGCTGTGGGTTGTCCTTTCTGCCTTACGATGATGACAGATGGTGTAAAAAACAAGGAGAAAGAAAAGGAGGTAAATGTTCTAGACCTAGCTGAACTAATAGCAAAAGACCAGGAGTTGTAGGTTTTTATGCATTTGGGGCTTTAGAAATACTCCTCGATTTTGGTTTAGAACTTTTTTTAAGGGAACTTAAAAAAATTTTGTATCATAATAAATCTATCTTCGTTTAATAATACGGTCGGGTAATTCCTGGCATTGTTTGTAAATTTGTAAAGGATATACATTTAAAAGAGCCAATCATGTACGTACCATTTGATAAAATGCCAGAAGATGCGAAAATTTGGATCTATCAGTCTGACCGTCCTTTCGAGGAGCAGGAAAAGACCTGGATAATATCTAAATTAGTCGCTTTCTGTAACCAGTGGAATACACATGGAGCTGAGATGCCCAGTTCTTTTGACTTAAAATACGACCAATTTATTGTCCTTTCTGTTGATGAGAGCCAAATGGGGGCCAGTGGCTGCTCTATTGATAGCTCGGTGAGGGTTATAAGGGAAATAGAAGTTAAGTTAAATATAAATTTATTGGACAGTGGTAAAGTTGCCTATTTAGAGGGAGATAACGTAAGGGTGGCCTTTTTACCAGAGATCAAAAATCATGTAGTAGAAGGATCTTTAAAGTCCAACAGTAGAATGTTTAATCCTAGTGTAAATAAAATTGCGGACTTAAAAGACAATTGGCTAATTGAAGCTGACAGAAGTTGGTTGAAAAAATATTTTGCTAATTAATGCTGCAAGAGAAAAAATAGTATGAGAAACATAAAGTCCACCTTTCCATTAAACCGCTGTTTACTTCCTGTTTTATTGCTTGTATTTCAAGCATCTTGTACCAGTCTACAACAAAAGGCCCAAACGCAATTTAACACAGGAGAATATCAACTGGCAATCGCCTCTTATTCTAAGTTATTAGAGAGTGATTCGGCAAACAGTGAGGCAAACTTTTACATTGCCGAAAGCTACAGACTCTCTAACCGTATAGAAAAAGCGGCTGAGTATTATGAAAAAGTCTCGGAAGAGAATGCCAGCTTTGATAGCGAATACCACAAGGCAAAAAGTTTGAAAGGCAAAGGGGAATACCAGGCTGCAAAGGAAGCTTTTGAAGCGGCCAAATCGTTAACAATGGACGATGAAAAAATCGCTCTCGCTACAAAAGAAATTGAGAATATAGACCAGATAGAGACCATCACTCCTATTTGGCCCAATCATGAATTGGAAAATTATGAATTGCTTAATTCTACAGGAATTGATTATGCTCCAATTGTAAGTGAAAACCAACTTTTCTTTACAAGTTCAAGAGGTGCGGGAGGCATGTATGCAGGAACAGGACAAGGATATACCCGCTTATTTAAAACAAGGGCTGAAGGAATCAATGTAGATGTACAAGGTGTCCAAACCCTTTCTGAGTTTCAAAACGAGTCAGGACTAAACCAGGGTGCAATTGCGATAAGCCCAGATGGCAACATGATCATCTATGCACGGGGCAACAGCAACAGTAAAAATGACCTCCCTGATGTAAGTCTATTTTCTTCTAAATTCAACGGAACAGCATTTACAGAACCTGCCTATATGGGCGTAAATGCAGAAGCTGAATATTGGAATTCCACGCCAGCCTTTAGTCTGGATGGACAAACCCTTTATTTTGCATCCAACAGACCCGGAGGATATGGTGGAACAGACCTCTACAAAGCTACTATAATGGCTTCTGGAAATTTTGGAAGCGCGGAAAATATGGGCCCTGAAATCAATACTCCTGGCAATGAAATGTTTCCAAGGTCTTTGTCAAATGGCGAGTTTTATTTTGCCTCCGATGGTCATCCTGGCTATGGTAAACTAGACATCTTTGTTTTTAGGGAGGTCGATGGCGAAGCCAAGGTATTGAACCTGGGGCCAAACTTTAATACCATAGCAGATGATTTTGGGATATTCTTTACCAAATATCCTGAAGAAGGCTTTATCACCTCCAACCGGGAAGGTGGCAAAGGAGATGATGACATTTATTATTTCAAAGACATGACGCCAGCTCCCAAAGTGGTCAATGTTTTGTTAAACGTGGTAACAAAAACAACGGCTGAAAATGGCGAAGAGCAAATATTACCTCAGGTACGGGTAATGCTTTATGATGACCAAAACAAAAGCATCGATGGGAACTTAACAAGCCAAAGTGGCCGCTTGAGATTTCCGCTCGAGCCAGACAAAGACTATTCTATGATCGCCTCTAAAAGCGGTTACTTTACCAAAAGCATCCCTTACAGTACAGTCGGCAAAACCCCAGCAGAGGAGGACCTGATCCAGGATGTTACCAACATTACACTGGATACCACCATTGTGCTTGACCAGTTGATATTGGAAAGGGCAATAGTACTTGAGAATATTTATTATGACTTGGACAAGGCAGATATTCGGCCTGATGCGGCTGTCGAGCTAGACAAGCTAGTAAAAATTCTAAAAGATAATCCTGGAATACGCATTGAGTTGAGTAGCCATACAGATGTAAGGGCAACGGATGCTTACAATGATGACCTTTCTCAAAGGAGGGCTGAATCTGCAGTAGCCTATATTGTTTCCCAAGGCATCGCAGCCGACAGGCTGCAAGCGAAGGGATATGGAGAAAGGCAGTTAATTGTAGAGAATGCCCAAACTGAAGAAGAGCACCAAGTCAACAGAAGAACAGAGTTTAAGGTTATAGAAATCACGGAGTAAAATGCTTACCTTTGCCCCTTATCTGTTTTTTCCAAAGCTAAGTTTATGAACGATAGGTACATGCAGCGGGGGGTTTCCGCCTCCAAAGAAGACGTACATCAAGCAATTTCAAACCTAGACAAAGGCCTGTACCCCAAAGCCTTCTGCAAAATAGTAGCAGATGTCTTGGGAAATGACCCGGACTATTGTAACATCATGCATGCCGATGGTGCTGGAACCAAATCCTCTCTGGCCTACCTGTATTGGAAGGCCACAGGAGACCTGAGTGTATGGAAGGGCATTGCCCAGGATGCCATAATTATGAATATAGACGACCTGCTTTGCGTAGGTGCAGTCAATAATATACTCGTTTCCTCCACCATAGGTAGGAACAAAAACCTTGTTCCAGGGGAAGTGATTGCTGCGATCATCAATGGCACAGAAGAAGTACTTCAAATGCTCAGGGAGCATGGTGTTAATACCGTACTTACTGGTGGCGAAACAGCAGATGTTGGAGACTTGGTACGCACGATCATTGTGGACAGCACAGTCACCTGCCGAATGAAAAGAAATGAAGTCATCTCCAATGACAATATAAAAGCAGGGGATGTAGTAGTGGGAATGACCTCATTCGGTCAAGCCACATACGAATCTGAATACAACGGAGGAATGGGCAGCAATGGTCTTACCTCTGCCAGACATGATGTCTTTGGAAAAAACATAAAAACAGCCTATCCAGAAAGCTTTGATCCATCCGTACCCGAGGAGTTGGTTTACTCCGGTAGCTATGACTTAACCAGTCCGGCCCCAGGCACTCCCTTAGATATGGGGAAATTGGTGCTATCACCTACCAGAACCTATGCGCCTATTATCGCTGCCTTATTGAAAGAAAACAGGGATGCAATACATGGCTTAGTACATTGTAGCGGTGGAGCACAAACAAAAGTGCTTCATTTCATAGACAACTTGCATGTGATCAAAGACAACCTTTTTGACACACCACCACTCTTTAAAATCATCCAGGAAGAAAGCAGTACGGACTGGAAGGAAATGTACAAGGTATTCAATATGGGCCACAGAATGGAAGTGTACCTGGACGAAAAATATGCGGATCAAGTGATTGCCATTGCCGCTAGTTTCGGTGTAGAAGCCAAAGTTATCGGTAGAGTTACAGATCACCAAGGCAAAAAAGTTACAGTAAACAGTCAGCACGGTACCTTTACCTATGATGGTTAAATCAGCGGTTTAAACTTTAAGAAAATGAAAGTCCTTTTAAAAATCATCATTGGGTGCTTCATTTTCTTATTGGCACTGGCATTGATTACTATCACTACTGTCAATTGGACCCCGTATAAAGAAACTGCCTACTATAAGGAGACCTTACAAGCATTAGAGGATCTGACTTTTGAAGGGGCGGATAAAGGATACGTCCTCTCAGGTTGGTCGAAAGCAAATATAACGGCTGAATCGCCCGTAAACCTTGTTGCTTATAAACCACGAGGCCCTTATGAATACGTAGAAGACAGCAGTTTCGTAAAAGCGATCATCATTGGAAATGCGCAATTTAAGGTGGCTTTCCTAAATTACGAATTGCTGATTGTTCACCCCGAATTGGCTAAAGCACTTAGTGCAGCAATAAAAAAACAACAACTTCCTGTTGACCATGTTTATTTTACAGCCACCCATACACACAGTGGTATGGGAGGAACCATTCCAGGACCAGTAGGTGAATTGGCCATGGGGGGCTGGGACGAATCCTTGGTAAGCCATGTTACAAACGGCACTCTTAAAGCTATAGACAATGCCTTGGTCAATATGGATACAGTATCCTTGCGCACCAAAAGATCAGAAGCGGCAGATTTTGTAAGCAATCGACTGATCCCCTCAGATCCTATTGACCCCTATATCAGACAGTTGACTTTAGAAAAAAGTAACGGTGAAACCTGTACTCTTGTGACCTACAGTGCACATGCGACTTGCCTTAGTAGTAAGTTTATGGGGCTCTCGGGAGACTATCCCTATTACCTCACCGAAGCGCTGGAAAAAAGACATGACTTTGCTGTTTTTGCTGCAGGAGCAGTGGGAAGTCATCGGCCAAAAGCCCCAGGAAACGACATCAAGAGTATCAAGCAATACGCTTCCTCTTTAGATTCCGTAGTAAATAGTAAGCAGGTCTATAAAAAAGTAAAGGGCACCCATATAATGGCAGCCAACCTCCCCCTAAAGCTGCGTTCACCACATTACAGAATCAGTGACAATTTGCGACTTCGGCCTTGGCTTTTTAACTGGGCCATTGGAGAAAGCCCTGCTTACTTTGATGTGATAAGAATTGGAAATGCCTTGTTTATCTCCTCCTCGGGTGAAATTTCAGGGGTCTTTTACAAGGCTTGGGAAGCGCAAGCGGAAGCGCTTGGCCTGTCCCTATTCATCACCACATTTAACGGAGGATACATTGGATACATCACTCCGGACAAATACTACTCAGGGGATTATTATGAAGCAAGGGACATGAATTTCTATGGTCCCTACAATGGGGAATATTTTAAAGAAATCGTATCCGATTTGATAGGTTTGGGAGCCAATTTATAAACCTTGGCTCGGTAAAATCCATTCTCAAAGGAAGTTGTTTTTATTTCTTCCCAATCCCAGCTTTCAAAAAACTTATCGTAATCAGGAAGTTCTTTTCTTGGGTGGTCGGCCAAGATACTAAAGGTTTTTATCATAAAATGGATCAACCATTTCTTGTTTTTAACTGGATAAAAGTCCAGAAACAACCAAGAAGTGGTTGGTGATACATTTTGCATTACATTTTCAAATAATGCGTCAATAGAATCATCTGCCAATACATCCAATAGAAATTGGGTGATGACTACATCAATTTTCTCCTTTTTGGAAAGTTTAAAATCATCCGAACAAACAAATTCAACCTTGCTTGTTAAATCAGAATGAATTCTGCCCTTAGCTTTCTCAAGCATTTTAATCGAGGCCTCCATGAATATTATTTTTCCCCTTTCCCCACATCTTTTCAGAATCTCAGGCAAATTGGCTCCCGTTCCACCTCCAATTATCCAAACGGTATCCCCTGGCTGGATACAATCTAAAAATTCCCACTTACTGTTTTGAAATTTTTCCCCTAAAAACAAAGAGGCCAATGGGTCATAAACAGCAGCCAATAAATGGTAATTGTCTTTAAATTCTACGCCTTTCTTTATTTCCATATTTGAGGTAAATGGCTATAGTCTTAAAATAGTAAGAGCAATAAAGGCAGTGAAAAGGCCAACTCAAGACGTTTTCTGGTTTTTGCGCTTTTATCCGAAGAGGAAGCTACAAAACTAATGATATGCATCAAAAACATTAAACCCCAAATCAAAGTATAGATGTGATAATAGGAAGGTAAAATTAGAAAAAGGAATACGAGGTAAAGCAAACCGATAATGGAAAGGCCCCAAAGTAACCTTTGTGTATTTACCCTACCAATAACGGTCACAATTGAAGGCTGCCCTTCTACCAAATCTTGCTCACTATCACTATAGGAGAGAAATACCAGGTTGTACCAAGCCAGCAAAAGATAGGCTCCTAAAAAATACATCCAATAATTGGAAGAAAATGAAAAGTCAATATTCAATAGGGGAATTAAAGCAAGCCCAGCAACATAAAACAAAGCCGTAGAAAACTCTTTAATCGCAGCTGTTTTTTTCCCTGCTATTCGCAATATTGACATAGACGATACAATAAGAAAGGCAAGAATAAGCCCTGAACCGAGCAGCCTTAGAGTAGGTAAAAACCAGAGGGCCAAAACAAAACCACAAATAACCGCTATAAATAATAATACCAATAATAAGATAAAATGGTCTTGATGGAACCTATGCCTTTCGGACAATGCTTGACCTTTTACCTTTTTCGCATCCAATAAATGGTCAAAAGTATAAATGCTCCAAACAGCTAACGCTAAAAGTAAATAGATCTTCCATGACAAATCAACCTTCATTAAATCGGAAAAAAAACACATCCCCGCACATGCCCCTGCTACCACATCCAAAGAAAGGAGGTTAAATTTCTCATTAAAGACCAAGTAGTTCCATTTCATTGTACAGAAAAATTCCAACTGATTGGCAATTTAAAGAAATGAAAAGATCAAAACCTTTAAAAATTATGTAATTTCCACATTCAACGCAAAATCAATATTCATGAACAAGTTATTTTATATCCTGTTGCTATTTTTAGGGCAAGAAGTTTTAGCCCAATCTCCTATTAAAGTTGCCTGTGTAGGCAATAGCATCACTCAGGGACCCGGAAGAGAAAACCCTGACAGCTACCCACTTCAAATGCAAAAGAAATTAGGCAAGAAATACGAAGTAGTCAATTTTGGTGTCAGTGGACGTACCTTATTAAAAAAAGGTGACCACCCATATTGGGAAGAGCCACAATTTGAGGCTGTGAAAAACTTTGCCCCTGATATTCTAATCATCAAATTGGGCACCAATGATTCCAAACCACAGAACTGGAAATTCAAAGATGAATTCCTGGAGGATTATGTAGAAATGATTGAGGTCTATAAAGCAAGCATGCCCAAAACTGGCAAAATTTATGTCTGCCTGCCAGTCCCAGTTTTCAAAACCAACTTTGGTATTACAGAAGAAATTATTGTCAACGAAATGGCCCCATTAATTCGTCAAGCAGCAGAAAAAACAGGCACCATACTCCTTGACCTGCATCAACCAATGGAAAAACATGGGGAATTGTTTGCCGACGGTGTCCACCCCAATAAAAAAGGGAACAAAATCATGGCAAAAATTGTGGCCAAAGCGATCCGCTAAAGCAAAATGTTCTCGCTTGGGTCTATCCCTACAGTCCGTTTAAGCCTGTTCCTACTAGTCAAGGAACAGGCTTAAATTTAGAAATCTCTGATGATTGAAAAAGGAAAGGTTTTCTGTTGAGACAAAGTAATCACAACACCCATTATTAATGAAAAGCAACAAGGTTTAAACCATATAGGGCAAACCCGTGTTATCTTAACTCATGCTCCATTATACTACATATATATTAAAGGAAGACGCCCCATGGGTTACTTTTGTGCATGGTGCAGGAGGTAGCAGTGCTATTTGGTTTAAGCAGATCCGGGATTTCAAAAAGTCCTTTAACGTTTTGTTGGTTGACTTGCGTGGCCATGGCAAATCAAAAGACAAGGTTTACGAGAAATTAAAGAATTATACTTTTCCTGTAATTTCAGATGAAGTAATGGAAGTATTAAATCATTTGAAAATTAAAAAATCACATTTTATAGGTATTTCTTTAGGCACAATCATCATTCGGGAGATAACAGAGCGATATCCTGAAAGGGTGTCCAGCATGATTTTGGCAGGTGCCATTATGAAGCTAAATGTTCGGGGACAAGTATTGATGCGTATGGGTATACTTCTGAAATCGGTTATTCCATACATTCTTCTTTACAAGCTTTTTGCATTTATAATAATGCCTAGGAAAAACCACAAGGCCTCCCGATTTCTTTTCGTAAAGGAGGCAAAAAAGCTGTACCAAAAAGAATTTATTCGCTGGTTTAGTCTCGCCTCCAGGGTAAATCCGCTGCTTAAATTTTTCAGGATAAAAGAAACCAATATCCCAACCCTTTATTTAATGGGAGAGGAAGATTACATGTTTTTGCCTACAATCACCAAATTGGTTAAGACCCACCAATCCGCCACTCTCCAGGTAGTTCCTTCCTGCGGGCATGTAGTAAATGTAGAAAACCCAGAAGCTTTCAATAAGATTTCTTTAAGGTTTTTAAAGACCATTTAATCCCCTTTGACAAGCGCATTTTTATTCCGATTTGAACAGAACAACTCTTTTTTATACCTTACTATCTGGCAAGAATTTTAACCCTATAGCAAATGTCGATTAAAGAAATTTTTATAACCTGCTGTTTCACCATCCTAGTCTTTTTTTCTACACCTACCTTGAAGGCTCAAGATAAAATTGATTTTGACATTACCTTGGCTGGGTTCACTATAGGAGAAATGAAAGCCAACAAGGTAATTAAAGGTGACTCCACCATTTATTTACTTGAAAGTAAAGTTAGTTTTTGGCTGTTTGGTACCATAAATGTGGATTACTATACTGAGGTAAAATACCACAAAGGTGTTTTTATTAGTTCGATTGTAAGCTCACAAACGAATAGGGGTGACTTCATCTCTAAAATTTGGCTGGAAGGTGATCAGTATAAAATTGATGCTAACGGGTATAAATACGAAAATTCGGGCACCATCAATGAACCTATCTATCACAGTGCTGTCCGGCTATTTTTTGAAGAACCTGCAGGAGTAGAAGTTATGATTGCCGAAAACCTGGGGAAATTTTCAGAAATAAGGGCCCATGGGGACGGCATATACACCACCCATATAGAAGGCGATCAAAACAAATATTATTATCAAGATGGAAAAATGCTGAAGGTTAGCATGCATAATCCAATAAAAAATTATGAAGTGAGACGTAGAGACTTGCAATCAAAATAGCCTAATTGGCTGGCAGAGTGGTATATTTAAGGATAATCCCAAATAATGATGCTACTACGAACCCTCCTAATTGTTTCTGTTTTTTTGATAAATGGTCTTTCTTATGGGCAAGACCTGGATTTTTCAAATGCCGTAATCGTCACTCAAGGCAAAAGTGATCGGATGCAAAAATATGCCACAGTACTACACGAGGAGCTGGCTAAACGAATAGACAAGCCATTTCTTATACAGAATAGCACAAAAGGCAAACAACCAACCCTACTATTAACTCAATATGAGGACATCCAAACCCTCTCAAGTAAATGGAAAAAAATCCTTCAAGGGGTTGAGCCCATGCCTGAAGAAGGTTTCAAAGTCATTATTGACAATACATCGTCCCAACCAAATGCCATTATTATAGGCCAAGATGACAAAGGCCTATTGTTTGGAATTGGGCATTTCCTTAGGAAAATGAATTGGTCTGAGAACAAGCTTTTATTGACCAAAGCCATTGAAAAATCGGCTTCACCAAAGTCCTCCATAAGAGGACACCAGCTCGGATACCGTCCCAAAACCAATGCTTATGATGCATTTACAGTGGATCGTTTTGACCAATACATTAGAGAATTGGCACTTTTCGGAGCCAATAGCATAGAGATTATGCCTCCACGTACTGACGATGACTTTACCTCTCCACACATGACTTTACCAGCAATTGACATGATCGGAGAGCAGTCTCGAATTGCCGATGAGTTGGATCTGGATGTTTGGATGTGGTTTCCCAATATGGCTGATGACTATGAAGATCCTCAAACAAGAGTCATAGAACTAACGCAACGCAAAGATGTATTTGCCTCCATCCCAAGGCTGGACCATCTTTTTGTACCTGGGGGAGACCCTGGAGACCTAGAACCGGATGTTTTGTTCCATTGGCTAGAAGAAGTAGCAATCAAGCTTCATAGATTTCACCCCAGCGCCAAAATATGGATTTCTCCTCAGGTATTTAGGCCTACAAAGGCCTGGTTTGATCGGTTTTTTTACCACGTCAACCAAAAGTATGATTGGTTTGGAGGTGTCGTTTTCGGGCCTTGGGTTAAAATACCTTTACCTGAACTGAGACAATTAACCGATGCTTCAATCCCTATTCGAAGGTATCCGGACATTACCCATAACCTGAGCTCTCAATATCCAATTCCAGAATGGGATTTAGCCATGGCGATGACCTTAGGGAGAGAATCCATTAATCCACGCCCAATGGATCAAAAAACCATCCACAATTCTCTGGCCCAATATGCCAATGGAAGCTTGAGCTATTCCGAAGGCACCAATGACGATGTGAATAAATTTATTTGGAACGATCAGGAATGGAATCCTGAAACTGAAGTTATAGAGACCCTTAGAGACTATTCTCGCTTTTTCTTTGGCCCAAAGTGGGTAGATGCAGCAGCCAATGGTTTTTTAGCAGAGGAAAAAAATCTTCAGGGTCCACTGCTTACTAATACTGGTATTCGACAAACACTGGCCCAGTGGCAGGACATGGAAAAAAGAGCAGATGCCAATTTAATGGGTAATTTCAGGTTTCAAATGGGCCTGATCCGGGCTTATTTCGATGCATACATTCAGCAAAAATTGCTTTTTGAAACCCAACAAGAACAAATGGCGCAAAATGTTCTCCACAGCGCTGTGAAAGAAGGAAGCCTGAACAGTATTAAAATGGCCACTGCCCTATTGCATGAAAAAATGGCAGACCCTTATATTGCTCAATTAAAACAAAGGTGTCTGGAATTGGCAGATGCGCTGTACAACAGTATAGGTGCCCAACTCACCGTAATACCTCATGGTGCTGCTTCTGGCAGGGGAAACTTCATAGATAATTTGGATGTGGTGCTCAATGATGCCCCATGGCTTTTGGCCAATCTCAATGAAATCAAGAAAGATACCAATGAAAAGCAAAGACTAGAGAAAATAGCGCAATTGCTGAATCGTACCAACCCGGGACCAGGAGGTTTTTATGACAATTTCGGCCAAGGAAAAAGTTGGGATAGGGTATTAAAAACAACCGAATGGAGTCAGGACCCTGGAGGTCTATATGGTCCCAGGGCAAGTTTTGGTGTAGGCTTGAGGGGCGAAGAGTGGGTGCATGAAATTCAAGCAGTAGGTTTTGGAGGGACTGCTACCCCATTGGCATGGATGAACCAAGTAACTACCCTTTATGACACTCCTCTGGTCATTAGTTATGAACAGCTTAACCCAGAAGTTTCCTATAGGATAAAAATCGCTTATACTGGAAGGTTTAGGGCTAAAATGAAATTGACCACTGACGATGGGCATGTGATCCATGATTTCATTAAAACAGGAGTAAAGCCTTTGTATGAATTTGAAATTCCCACCAGTACTTACTCAGATGGTAAATTGGTTCTCCATTGGACTTGTGGAGAAGGTGAAAGAGGCGCTCAGGTCGCAGAAATATGGATTGTTCCAAAGCCATAATGCTTACAAAAAACAATTAACCTTTAATAAATAGCCGGATATCTTGATTTTAAGCCACAAAACCGAATAACCCATTGAACATTAAATATTTAGGGTTAAATTATAATGTGTTTTATAAAAGCATATTTATCCTGACCCATTTTTTATGGTTTCCAGCCAAAAAAAATATTCTGTCTATTTATACCTATTAACAATCGCAATTGCGGTATCCAAAATTCTGTTTACCCTTCGGCCAGAAATAAACTTGTTTACTGAGGAAGCCCAGTATTGGTTATGGTCACAGCATTTGGCATGGCATTATTATTCAAAACCAGCCTTGGTAGCGGTTCTGAATTTTTTAAGCACTTCTCTGTTCGGCAATACAGAGATAGCCATTCGTCTGAATGCGATACTTTGTGGGGTTGGTATTGCCTGGATTACCTACCTATTTGGGACCTACATGTACGCTAAGAGAACAGGCTTTTGGTCTGCAATAATCGTGCAGGCAATGCCTTCTTGGTGGTTGGCCACCACATTTCATACGACAGATTCCTCTCTTTCCTTTTTTTGGATTTTAAGTACCTATCTTCTTTACAGGGGAATTAAGGAAAAGATATGTATTTGGTGGATATATGCAGGTATCGCTACAGTTTTTGGACTCACGGCAAAATATGTGATGTTACTTATATTTCCGGTACTCCTAATTTACCTACTATACCTCAAAAATTGGAAAACCCATCAAGCAAATTTTTTGATGTACGTTCTCATAAGTGCTTTAGGATTTGTTCCTGCAATTCTTTGGAATTGGCAAAATGATTATGAAACCTTGAGGCATTTAATGGCCTTGACCGGTACAGAAGAAGTCAGTTCCAAGGCATTGTCTGTTACTACTACCAGCAAAAGTTTTTTTGAATATTTAAAAGGGCAATTGGCCATTGTATCCTTGTTCTTGGTCCCCCTAGGGTTGGCCCCATTCATGCATACCTTTAGAAATAAAAATGCGAATTTGATTTATCTGGTCCTGCCAGGATTTATTGCTTTTATCTTTTTCGGCTGTTTGAGCTTCTTCAAGGAGGCAATGGTAAATTGGCCCGCTTTTGCTTATTCTGGTTTTGCAATTGCTTTGGCCAGGTGGATGGTGGTGCAAAGCAGGCTTTGGAAAATCATCAGTTTGGGCGGCATTTTTTTCAGTATTGCAATACCCATCCTTTTCATTTTACCGGATTATACTGGGATTAAATCGATCGAACCAATAAGAATAAGAGAGCAAAAGATTGTTAAAAGATTGTTAGGTCATGAACAATTGGCAAAAAGAATTGATTACCTGAAAGACAGTCTTGACATTAACAATGAATTCATTTTTTCTGACTCCTACCATACTGCTTCAGAACTCTCCTTTTACCTGTTGGAAAACCCACAAACCTATGTTTTGAATATGGGATCCAGAAAAAATCAGTTTAATTTCTGGACTGGTATGGAGCAATTTATAGGGCATCCAAACACCGGTATTTTTGTTAGCTGGAACTACAATACCCTAAATAATAAAGCCATTTTTGAAACCCTAACCTATGAAGAGACATTTGTATCAAAATTTTATGGTATTTCCAGGCGAGATATAAGTATTCAAGTGTGGTCAAATTTAAAAGAATACAAACCTACTATCCCCTCTACTTACTAGTTTAAAATTTCCATTGATGATGTACTATAGCTATAGTATATAAGATTGCTTTAATCTATCTTTTTACGCCCAACTAAATTTCTTTTAAATTTTAGATTTCAATGGATTATTGTAATTGATGTATTAATTCTCATTGCCTCTATTAAAAATTCGATAAAAATCGACCCAAAAATACGCAATTATCTTAATTTCAACTACTTAATGTGATTTTCTCATACAGACTGCTCAAATAAACAGGTTTTTTGTACGCATCAAATACAATTAACTGTATTTCGCCATTTTTAATACTTATATTATTGTATTTTGTACAATTAAAAAATCTTTGTAAACATATATTGCTATTTACTTTTATATTAATTGGTATTGTAAAATTTTCTTTAGTACATTTATGCTATAGAAAAATATGAAAACGGTGTGAGACGAGAAAGGAAGTTGGATACCGTAGCGGAAGTTGGTTATTTTTTAATGTAGGGTTTGTCCAGGGTTTTATGATAAATAAAACCCTGGCATTTTTTTTTAATCCTATTGTACTTCGGATTATTAAACCCGAAATAGACAATTTACTACGTGCTGGTCCACCGCGGCGAACTAAATCAGCCACTTAGTCACTGTTCTCAATTTCACCATAGTGTTGCTACGCCAAATCCCTCAACCTAATAATTTTTATTCGATTGCAGCCCTTCCTGTAAACTAGAAACAAGCTACACAAATCCTATAGCATAATTTGGGTAAAATGCTCCCAATAGATGCAAAGACATCCATAAATCTTAAAATCCTAGACGATAAACTCGGTCAATATGGCTAGGACGGATGCCAAGAGAATGATCAACAGTTTATGCAATTGAAAGCGATGTTGTGGCGAACTTTCAAAAAATATGATGGTGGATATATGCAGAAAGCCACCCGCTACTAAGCCAAACAAAATATCAAGGGTTCCTCTTCCTATTAAGGACCGGTCAAATAGGAAATCCGTAGAGAGCATCCCTAATGGGGAGGCGAGTGCAAATAAAATTAATAATAGAACCGTACTGGTTTTATTTAAACGTGTCAATAGTACCGCTGCCAATGCGAAGGCCTCAGGCATTTTATGCATAATCATCCCCATCAGCAAGGTTTCACTTCCGTGGTGATGACCAGTAAGCATCGGCTGCTTTGAAAGCAAGGTACCTTCCAGAAAAGCATGTAAAAATAAACCTATCATTAAGGTCCAAACAGTATTCCCTGCACCATGCCCTTTATGGTCGTGGATATGTCCATGTTCAATTCCTGAAGACATAAAATCCAACACCTGCTGCAATAAAAATCCAAGTAAAATATACAAGCCCATAAAGTAAGCTGATTCTTTATTGGCAAAAAGCTCAGGGAAAATGTGCAGAATGGTAATTGCAAAAAGGTAAGCCCCAGCAAATATTAGCGCCAGTTTAAAACTCTTTTCATTCCATCCTGGTACCAATATGGCAACCAGACCTGCACCTACGGCAGCAAAAAACAGTAATAGAACAGACAACATATTTAGGTAGGGTTATTTGGATTCTTGGGCAGCAACAGAAGTCAAAAATGGCGCAAGACCATCACTGACATAGGATTGAATTTGACCTTGATCATCATTAAAGATAAGAAAGATCTCTATACCTTCCACCGATTTTTGAATTTCCTTAGCCTGATCCATACCCAACACCATAAAGGCGGTAGCATAGGCATCAGCTAGTATACAGCTTTCTGCTACCACTGTAGCACTTAACAAACGATGCACCACAGGATAGCCAGTAAATGGACTAATGGTATGTGAATATTTTACACTGTCTTTAATATAAAAGTTTCGATAATTACCAGAGGTAGCTAGACCTTTGTTTTCGAGGGCAACTATACTATAAATTTCATTGGCTAATCCTTCTTCACCTGGTTGAGACACGCCAACTTTCCAAAGCTCACCTTTCTCATTTACACCATTTCCTTTTAATTCACCACCAATCTCCACGAGATAGTTTTGAATGCCTTGCTCACTTAAAAACCTAGCAACTACATCTACGCCAAATCCTTTGGCAATGGCACTAAAATCCAGGTATACATCCGTTTCGGTCTTTCTGACTCCTTTCTCATCAAAAACAATATTCTCAAATCCTACACGCTCCAACAATTGTTTAACCCCAAGACTGTCCTGCAAAGAGGGTCCATCTGGCCCAAAACCCCAGGCATTGACAAGAGGCCCGATCGTAGGGTCAAAAGCCCCATCAGTAAGGGAAAAAACCTCTTTACTGGTTTTCAACACAGGATAAAAATACTCAGATTCAAAAACCAATGAATCGTACTTGTTTAACCTGCTTAATTCTGAATCTGAAATATAAGTAGAGAGTGCCTGGTTGAAATTAACCAGGATAGAATCAATGTCTTTTTTAAAATTTCTCCCACCAGGGTCAAGGTAAACCACCCTGTAGGTCGTCCCCATGGTTTTACCACTAAAAACCGTTTTTTGATTGTCAGAGATAGGTGAAGTAACAGTTTCTTTGTTTTGCCGATAAAGGTAAACCATAAACACCACTAACAGTAACAAAATGCTGTAGATGATATTTTTCTTGGCTGATTTTTGCATAAAACAATGCCAGTTTTAATTTCCCCAAAGTTAATTCTATTTTTTCAATTGCCCATTGTTTTTAGCTAATTCCATCACTTGCTGATTGGTTGGAAACCATTGAAAACCTGCAAAGCTGGTATGAATTTTCTATCTTTGTAACACATAGAAGGTATATATGAGAGAAGATTATCTGCGAGGTGACCAGGAAAGCTTTAGTACTGGAGATAAGGAAATAGAAAAAGCATTGAGGCCCTTAAGTTTTGATGATTTCACAGGTCAGAAAAAGACTGTGGAAAACATCAAGATTTTTGTTATGGCCGCCAAGAAAAGGAATGAATCCTTGGACCATGTATTGCTTCATGGCCCCCCAGGATTGGGCAAAACTACTCTAAGTCATATCATCGCCAATGAGCTGGAGTCAACTTTAAAGATTACTTCTGGTCCGGTTTTAGACAAGCCTTCTGATTTAGCAGGGCTACTCACTAATTTGGAGGAAGGAGATGTTTTATTTATTGATGAAATCCATCGTCTAAATCCAATAGTGGAAGAATACCTTTATTCCGCGATGGAAGATTTTCGGATTGACATCATGTTGGATTCTGGACCAAATGCACGAACAGTCCAAATAAACTTAAATCCTTTTACACTTGTAGGAGCGACTACAAGGTCAGGGCTACTTACCTCTCCATTACGGGCACGTTTTGGAATCAATGCGCGACTTGAATACTACGATGCCAAGTTACTCTGCACCATCGTCAAAAGATCTGCCGCCATACTAGGAACTCCTATGGACAATGAAGCTGCATTTGAAATTGCTCGAAGAAGCAGGGGTACACCTAGAATAGCCAATAACCTGCTTCGCAGAACCAGGGATTTTGCCGAAATAAAAGGCGATGGGCGTATTACCCTAGAGATTGCCAAGATAGCCCTAGATGCATTGGAAGTAGACAGCAATGGACTGGACGAGATGGACAATAGAATCTTACTTACCATCATCAACAAATTTGCAGGCGGACCAGTAGGGATATCTACAATAGCCACTGCTTGTGGCGAGGAGGCAGAAACAATTGAAGAGGTTTACGAGCCATTTTTAATTAAGGAAGGATACCTCAAAAGAACAAGCAGAGGTCGTACAGCTACGGAATTGGCTTATAAACACCTTAAAATAAAGCCAAACTTAGGCGGAGTTTCAGGTAATTTATTTGACAGCTAAATTTCTTAATTGAACCTCTAATTTCAGCAGTTCTTGAAAACCATTGCCAAACATACACAAATTGTCAAAAGCACAGCATCAAGACTGGGCTTTGACTATTGTGGCATTGCTAAAGCTGCTTTTCTGGAGGAAGATGCACCAAAATTAGAGAACTGGCTGAATAAAAATTATCATGGAAAGATGGCCTATATGGCCAACCACTTTGACAAAAGATTGGATCCGCGAAAATTGGTGGAAGGCGCTAAATCTGTCGTCAGCTTAATGTACAACTATTACCCACAACAGGGGCAAGTGAAAGATGAGGATGCGCTCAAAATAGCAAAGTATGCCTATGGGGAAGATTATCATTTTGTAATTAAAGATAAACTCAAAGAATTTTTAGAATGCTTAAAGGAAGAAATCGGTGAAGTCCATGGTAGGGTTTTTGTAGACAGCGCACCAGTAATGGAAAGGCAATGGGCTCAAAAATCAGGGCTGGGCTGGAAAGGGAAAAACAGTCTATTGCTCAATAAAAAATCAGGGAGCTTCTTCTTCCTAGCAGAGCTGATCATTGATTTACCTTTGGCTTATGACGCTCCAACAACGAGGGATTATTGCGGCACTTGCACCCGATGCATAGACGCCTGTCCCACAGATGCCATCCTGCAGGACAATGTAATTGATGGTTCTAAATGTATTTCATACCTTACCATAGAGTTAAAGGATGCTATTCCCGAGGATTTTAAAGGAAAAATGAAAAACTGGGTTTTTGGCTGTGACATTTGCCAGGACGTGTGTCCGTGGAACCGATTTTCTAAACCACATAAGGAAGAAGCATTTCTTCACCATGCTGATTTAGAAAATTCAGCATGGAAAGAAATGACTAAAGAAACTTTTAATAAGGTATTTAAGCGATCTGCTTTAAAAAGAACAAAATGGGAAGGCTTCCAAAGGAATATTAATTTTGTAAAAAATTAAGTGAACTAACTTAAAATTCAACATCTGTAAACACACCGTCTGTCACCCTAATTTCAAAATTATCATCGTCTTCATCTTTCGCAATAAAAGAAAAGGTTCCCGATACAAGTTCATTCTCCTTATCAAGTTTGGTGATTTTAACATTGATTGTTTCTTCCTCTTTAAACAAGGTCGTACCTCCAAATTCAGTAGTCCCACCCAAGGAAGCTTTTGCTATTATACCAACAGCGCCTATTGGGCTTCCACTTGAATAACTTTCTTCAGTTATTCCTAAAAACTCATCCCCAACTTTCAAAGATGAATAGCTGTCACCACGAAGTGATATCGTAATAGTGGTTAAATAGGAATTGCCAAAATCCAAACCGGAGATATTTAATTCATATACATCTCCATTTAAATTCAATTCCGCATCCACATCATCCAATTGGATCAAAGTTTTATCTGAATCAACCGCCATGAAAGCGTCTCCATTAATTTTGGCGGACATTATTTCACTCTCTGGATCGTCGTCATCCAAATCATCGTCATCAATGATGTCTGAAAGGTTACAGCTACTTACAAATATTGCCAGCAAGGCAAATAGTAGGTAATGGTAATTTTTTTGTTTTTTCATAATATTTATAATGGTAGGACACACAAAAATAGCGCTTCTAATCTAAAAATAAGAGAAGTTGCTAAAAAAATAAATAATAGCAAATTATTAAGCAAATGGAAAGTAATTGTAACAGCAATAAAAGCTCATCCAGCTACCTTAAAAACAAGCTATATCCAGCTCAGTCATTTTATTATGCTTATCCACGAGTGAATCAGAATCTTTGCATCAACTCTCTAATAAAGGCAAATGAAAAATAAGTAGATTATTCAGGCCATTAAAAAGACCAGAAAAGTTAAACTTAATGTTTTCTTAACATTGAACAACCAAGAGATTACTTTTTGGAAACATTCTCATCTATACAATAGAATAACCACATGCCTACTAAATCGATGCATAGGGAATTATCCTACATCAGAAATAAAGTGGAGCAATTCAATTCAAATTAACCATAGAATCTAATACATTTCCCTAACCAATTCATAAACAAGCCATGAAGGATGCTTTCTTACCCCACCGCTTTGATGTTTCTAGCGTTAAATAATATCCGTAACAATAAATGATTTCATAAATCATTGAGTAAAACATCAATTGACCATGACTTTAAAATTAATTTTAAGGCTAGCCCTTTCAATTAAAACATTACATTCTACCCTAATTTATTCTAGGAAAATACAAATTACTTGAACATTAAATACAATTACCAAACTTAAAATATTTTAAAATTTTACTTATATATTAGTATAAATATCAAAACCTTAAAATGAACTATTTTAATATTTCTAAAATGGGGTTGATTATTTAGATTTTTTAATATCTTTATAAACCAAATCTTTAATAAATCTATACTATGAAAAAACTAATCGCATTCATTGTTCCATTTTTAATTTCTGGAATCTCCTTTGGAGAGGAAATTAAACCTGATGTTTTGGATTTCAATTCAGCACTTATTGAAGCTCAATTTTCAGAACTTGATCAACTGGAAGAGTACGTACTTTCAAATGAGGGAATCACCCTTAAAGAGGTCGTTGCAAATTCCAATGCATTTGATGTCAACTTAGATGCCAACATGTTGAATAACTTTGCAGTAAATGCAGGTGATCATCCGGTAGCAGGTATCCCTTCCTTTCTTTGGGGTTGCGTATTAGGTCCTATCGGTATTGCAATCGTACATTTTGATGCTGAAGACAAAGAGCAAACCAGAAAAGCGATCTGGGGTTGTGTAGCTTTAGGTGGTGTATATGCCCTTTTAGTTGCTGCTTCATACCTATTTGCTTTCTCTGCCTATCCATTTTAATTAATAGTCTTCTGAAAAAACCTATACTAATACTACTGATATTAACACTGTTGCCCGGAATTAATTTTGGGCAACAGTTTTTTAGGATAAGTGCGGACTTTTCTATCAAGGAAAAAATTGCTGATGGCACCTCCAAATTAATTGTTGGAAAGGTTTTTTATGACCTTTCAGCCGAGAAAATAATATACGATATATCCTTTCCAGAACCTGAAACCTGGGTGCTTAAGGATACTACTCTATATAGATTCCAAGCCAGCGAATTATTAAGCAAAACATCGTCATTTATAATTCCTAATTCCTCATTTTTCCACTACACCTTGTCAGGACAACTCGCTGATTTTGGTTTAAAAAATAGTGGCTATACTATTGTAGATGTAGAAAAAAAAGAACAACAGATTCTGACCACTTGGGAACCAAAAGAAGATCGGGTAAAAACATTAATGGGTAAAGTAATAATGTCTAATTTGGACAAAAAGTTACAAGCCATCGCTTTTTATAACCCCAACAGCGATTTGTTGAGCAAGCAATTCTATAAAAACTATATCAATGTTTCGGGTTGTGAAATCCCAACAGAGATCACCCAAATAAATTACCATGATCAGGGACAGAACTACCAAGTTACTTCCTACAAGAATGTGGTCATAAACGAAAAAGGAAATGAAATTATTTACGATTACAAGCTTCCTGATTTGTAGCTTAGTTGGCGTTACCTTCGCTCAATCTAATAGCGAGGTCCTTGACTACAAGGATTTACTATCTGAAAAGAGAGAAGAAATTCATTACGAAGCAGCTGAGGAAAACAAGAATGAGATTGAATCTGTTTTTTCAGGCTTATTTATGGTGTACAAAAACTTCATCTCATCTCAAGATGGCTCAAATTGTGTGTTTTATCCATCCTGTTCTGAGTACGGTCTTTTAGCCGTAAAAAAATACGGCGTATTGATCGGGGCTGCTAATACAATGGATAGATTAACAAGGTGCAATGGTTTGAGCCCCGAAAAGTATTCCTGGACAGAGGACAGAACCTTAATGATAGATGAATTAAAATGAAGTATTTCTTTGCAGTAATATTACTGTCCTTATTTGGCCTATCAGGATTTAGTCAAAACTTATATGATTTCGAGAATTCAGCAGCATTTGCAAGCTACCTGAGACAAACCAATCAGTTTGACCTGGCCATACCCGAGTATGAAAGACTCGTTTTTATGAAACCAGGTGATTTAACCCTTCAGAAAAACCTATTGGCCGTTTACTGGGAAGCAGATTTATGGGATGTAGGCATAAACCGTGCGTTAGGTCTTTACCCAAATGAAAACCACCTGCCAAGTGAATTGGCTTTCGAATACCTGGCCCTATTGTTTAAGAACAATCAGTTCAGCAAAGCAGAAGAATTCTCGGAAAATAATATTAACCTTAAAGAGAGCGAACGTTACTTCTATACAGGAACTACCTATGCTATAAATTACGAATGGAAACCTGCTTTTGAAGCATACAGTCATTTGGAAGGAAGTGATTTCCAATCTGCCCAGGAGTACCTTACCATCACCAGGCAGGCACTTGATGAAAAAAGAAAAAGTCCAGGTCTCGCAGCCATTATGTCTACAATAGTCCCAGGTTCAGGGAAACTTTATACTGGAGATTGGAAAGATGGCTTAGTAGCACTACTCTTTGTAGGTTCAACAGCCTGGCAAGCACAAAGGGCCTTTCAACGGCAGGGAGTAGAAAGTGTCAGAGGTTGGATCTTTGCATCCATCTCCTTAGGCTTTCATGTGGGGAATATTTTTGGATCGCATAAATCTGCAAAATTGATTAATCTTAAAAAAGATGAATTTCATCAAAATAAAATCGAGCATCTATTTTATTCTAATTTTTAACTTTAGTTGTTTATTTTCAGTAGTAAGTAAAGCCCAAACCGTAAGTCAAACATTTGATTACGGACTGAACCTTATGGAATTAAACAGACCTAAAGAAGCAATTGCAGCCTTCCAGCGTGTTTTGTTTTTTGGCAATGAGGATTTCCAGCAAAAGGTCTTTCCAAATATAGCTGAATGTTACTTTTTACTAGAAGACTACTCGACTGCTTCGAGGTATTTTGACCTTGCCTATTTTGCTGCTACAGCAGATACAAGCAAAACAAACTATACTTTTAAAAAAATCGAAAGCCTGGTTAGAGAAAAGTCTTTTCTTTTCGCCATGGTTGAGCTATTGAATTTACCTGAGAACTTACCTCCCGCTTTAACAAATAGGAAACTGCTGTATGCCGGAATAATTCATTACGGTTTGGGCGAATACGATGAATCAAAAGCCAGTTTTTTACAAATCGTATCAGCTAAAACGCTCCAAATGAAAATCATAGAATCCTTCTCAAAATTGGAAAAGGTGGAGAAAATAAACCCTAAGAAAGCGCGTATCATGAGTATGATTGTGCCTGGTTTAGGTCAATTTTATGCTGGAGACGTGAGGAATGGCATAAATTCACTGGTGCTCAATGGCTCCTTTGCCTACTTGACTTTACAGACAATGTTTAACTACTCTATCTGGGACGCTGCTATTTCTATTTTGCCATGGTACCAAAGGTACCATATGGGCGGATACTTAAGGGCTGAAGAAGCCGCTTATGAGAAAATCCAAAGAGAAACTGCGGAGATATTTCAAGAAATTATCGTTGCTGTTGCCTCAGCTCAACCAAAAATATAGCAATTCAATCTGCTACCCTGAACAAATATGCTAAAGAAAATTCCAATTGGGTAAAATTGAGATCAAAGATTCTTTCCTGTGCTTCTGGATTACCAAATTCATAAGAATACCTCACTTCACCTTGGATAGTATGCTTACCAAACAATTTGGACAAGCCTACACCAGCAGTAAGCCCATACATAATTTTTCTAGGGGTATCGCTTTCCTGTCCGTAGGTAGGAATCACTAAGTCGCCTTCCATCACCCTCTCAATATCATCAGTCTTCAAAAGATAACCAAGGTGTGGTCCTATTTTAATATGAAACCTTCCAGAATTTCCTAAATAAAAATTGGACAGAACAGGTACCTTTAAGTAAGTGAACCTGGTTTCATTCCCCATATTAATGGAGTCTGAAGCTGCGTACCCTGTAGTTAAAAACTGGAACTCCACCTGAGCTCCCGCATGCTTTTCGAAAAATTGTTCGACTACTAAGGAGTAACTAGGTGCATTAAAACCAGTGACATCTCTGGGGTAAGTACCTAGAGATGTCCTGTAATTTGCACTTGACTGCGTAAACCCTGCTTTCAAACCAATACTCGTCTGGGCAAATACATTGCCTACAGTCATAAAAGAGGTAAGAAGTAAAAATAAATAAGCAGACTTCATAGGTCATTAAATGGTCTCATTAACACAAATTAATAGGAGCATTTACCTATTTTTTCTTTTCTTCTTTATTGCCCTCTCTGTCCCTCAATTTCTTATCATCCACATTCTTGTTCAAAAACGCATTGATTTTATCAATAGAAAACGAGCTTGAAATTTCTCCAAATGAATTGATATTCATTTTAAAACCTTCCAATTCCTCATTGACTTTTGGTATATCTTTCTTTTTTGAATTCTTAGCCATGACTCCAGGGTTTAAAGTAAACTTTACATATAATAATTAAGCAACAGTTATATTCTTTAACGCAAAATTAATTCTAATGATCAGTTCTTCCTTACCTAATATTTCGAAAATCTGCATAAGATCAGGTCCTGCCCCTACTCCCGTAATGGCAAGTCTTACTGCTTGCATTATTTTGCCTAACTTAATTTCTTTCTCGTCTGCAGTTTCACCCAGCATGCTTCTAGACATATCTGCAGTAAGTGTAGTCGTTAAGCCACCTAATTTTTCCTCAAAAGCAGACAAAACTGTAACCACATCCTGGTTCCACTTTTTGTTTACTATTTGTTGGTCAAACTCCTTGGGAGCAAATACCATAAAGCGCCCTTCTTTCCAAAGATCAGAAGGGAAAGTCGCTCTCTCTTTCATAAGAGATACTATTTTCTCCGCTTTTTCCGTACTTATAGAAACATCTTCCTTTGCAAGATCTGCTGCTAAATAAGCAGAAAGCGCCGTGTTGCTTTTATTTCTCAGGTACTGTTCGTTGTACCACTTCGCTTTATTTATATCAAATTTTGTACCTGATTTACCAATCCGCTCAATTGAAAATGTTTCGATCAATTCATCTATGCTAAACATTTCACGCTGATCACCAGGATTCCAACCTAGGAAGGCAAGGAAATTAAGGAATGCATCAGGCAAATAACCAGCTTCCTTAAAACCATCTACTAATTCACCGTTTTCGGGATTAGTCCAGTTAAGAGGGAAAATTGGGAACCCGTGCTTGTCTGCATCTCTTTTGGACAATTTACCATTGCCATCAGGCTTAAGTAACAAAGGAAGATGGGCAAATTGTGGCATGGTGTCTTCCCAACCTAAAAACTTGTATAGCAAAACATGAAGCGGAGCAGATGGAAGCCACTCTTCCCCCCTAATAACGTGTGTGATTCCCATCAAATGATCATCAACTATGTTTGCCAAATGATAAGTGGGCATTCCGTCAGACTTCATCAATACCTTATCATCCAAAGAATTGGAATGAACCATTACCCAGCCACGAACCAAATCGTTTAACCTTACTTCTTCTTTTCTTGGGATTTTGATACGAATCACATACGGTTCACCTGAATCCAAACGCTCCTTCACCTCATCAGATGGGAGGGTAAGGGAATTTTTCATTTGCGTTCTAGTGATAGAATTGTACTGTGGGGAAACTACCCTAGCAGCAGTGAGCCGTTTTCTCATCTCATCAAGCTCTTCAGAAGTATCAAACGCATAATAGGCATGCCCTTGATCCAAAAGATATTGCGCATACTCCATATACATTGATTTTCTTTCGGACTGGCGATAAGGCCCTACCTCTCCAGGATTCCAAGGACTTTCATCAGGTTCAATTCCTATCCATTCCAAAGATTGTTTAATGTAATCTTCGGCGCCAGGCACATACCTGTTTTGATCAGTATCTTCAATCCTTAACAAAAATTTTCCACCATGTTTTTTGGCAAAAAGATAATTGTACAATGCAGTTCTTACACCGCCTATATGTAAAGCTCCAGTAGGTGATGGAGCAAATCTAACGCGTACTTCCTTACTCATAAAACAGCAATCAATTTCAATTTAAGTGGGCAAAGATAATCAATAAATAACGAAATCGCCTGAATCTACCTCAAAGTATTGTCATTGAGCTTTAATAGCTAAACTATAAAACGTTACTTGATGTTTAATAAGCCAATCATGGCAAAAACTCCTGTAAATAACGACCCCTCCCAAAAGGAACTGTTTCGACTTTTGAAAATTTTCGGCTTTGCTTCTCTGGGTTTGGTTCTCATTCTTTCTTTCTTCGATGGCCATAGAGCCAACAACTCTGGGGAAGACCCCACTTTCACCATGAAAGACGCAGGTAGATTGTTTTTTTACAATGTCAGAAGGATAGATTATCAAATCAATCGCTTACCTGAAGCCAAAATAGAAATTTATACCAACACTTCTTTCGACAGAGACAGCACAAAAAGCACGCTCCAGTTAGATCTAATTCTCAATAAAAAAAACCAAACCGCCTTTCTCTATCTAAAACCCCTAGGCAAATTAACCGATAGAAGCCTAAGATTGAGAAATGGACAGCTTTCAGTCCAAGACTCCTTAATAATTAGATCTGGAGCTGCAGACCGACACGTACATTTAGCAGCTGCAAAAAAAATCGCGGGTTGGCTTCAAGAAAAAGAGGGTAATTTAGAAGTATTTACAGACGAAAAATGGCTAAACTTATATCCAGACAAAAAGCAAAAAGAAGCTTTTATTGATACCCTAAATGATTTTCTTAAAATTACAGCAACTAAGTAAGTTTCGATATAAATTTAATCTCAAAACGTTCAGAATTTAACCAAACAGCTAATGGGTTTCGTAAATCCTGTTGGGAAAGGCTACTTTTTTTATTAACTTATAATAATGTGTAATAGGATTTATTGGCTTTTCCCATTAGATGTAACAGTATTTAGAAACCAGCTAATAAAAATTGAAAATAGGATTCATTGACTGAATTTGCACACCGCGTCGAATCAGCAAGTATTAGTAAAAGCTACTGCGTATTTTGCTTTAAAGAATTAAATGACCCAAAAATAATCTAGTTATGGAATTAAAAAGGATTGACAATCTTTGGCATTTCTTTGCAACTCAAAATCAACTGTTTCTAAAAAAAGAAATCGATAATAAGGTGTTATATGTATTTGCAAAAAACAAAATCAAAATTATGCATTCATTTAATCCTCGCTTCACAGCACAGTCTAGTTTGTGTATAGGACCAGAATCGTTTGAGATGGCAGTAGAAACTTATGCTGCAAGCCAAAAGAGGTTCGGAATGCCTGCTTCTATTAACAGGCAACAACGCGTATTTTTTCCTAAAGAGTTGCTAAAACTTACCTCCCGGTTTTCACTTATTGTGGAAAAAGACCGCTTCAAAAATTTTCGGGTTACTTTGGAACCCTTTGCTCCCAAAAACATCAAAGAAACCAGTGCTCCCATCAACTTGATCAGCGAAACGCTTTGGGCATTCAGGTACTTTTCCAACACGGTCAAAAACTAGAATAAATGTTCTAATTGTATTAATATTAAAAAAGCTGGTTTTTATCAATGTATCCTTTTTAAATTTGGCCATGAATAATCCCTCAAGTACAAATGAATTCCCAATGTTCACCATGTCAAACAGAGGCATATTGCTCTTAAGTGGAATCTATACCGCTGCTTGGGCAGCTCTTTTCAAATGGTTTGGCCCCCAATTGTTTTCATGGTTGTCTATGCAAATTGATTTTAGCACTACCATGCCGACCGGGTTTTATGGAATCGTTGGCATAATTTCAGGGATCATTATTTTATTGTCCGCCTTTTATCCCATAAGTTGGATTTACCTTACGGCCCTTGGACTGTTCGGGAAACTCGTTAGCATACTTACCTTTCTCCTTCTTTATATGCCAGAATTAGAATGGAACAAACGGGTCGCATTTCACCTTTTCTTTAATGAAATCCTCTGTATCATACTTGTAGGTATAATGTTGTGGAAAGCTTGGCAAGTGAAAAAATACCTAAAAACGCTCCCAGCGTAATTAATTCAACTTGAGCAGTCATTTCGAAAATAAGCCCCTAAACACTAAAAAGGGTTGCCGTTTTAAGATAAACAGCAACCCTTTGAATTCAATCGAATTGTTATAATCTACAAGATAAGGATCAACAATAAGATAATGATGATGGCTCCTGTAGAAATATAGATCCCACTCCCACGCTCTTTAGCTTCTTTGTTGATCTCTCTCAGTTCTTCACGAATTTCTTTTCTTTCACTCTTGTCCATGGCCTTAAAATCCATGGCTTTGATTTCCAGTATTCGGCTATCTAACTCTTCCAGCCTTGCTTGGTCCTCAGGACTCAACTCCTTTTTTTCCGGGTTATTGTCTCCATCCTTGGCCATTGCGGCAGGCGCCAGACTTGTAAATAATAATGCAAATGATAAAAAGTAAGCTATCTTTTTCATATTCGTTATAGTTGTTGTTAAACCCTCATTAATTCTTTATAAACACGCTTTTTAAGCGTCCTCACAAAAGATTTAATTATCAATAACCTTACCAATTTAATTGATATCGTTGATCTTATGCCAAAAGGACGCACATTGCCTCATTTCTTACCGCTCATGCATTCCCTAAAATTCATTAACTTAGGCTAAAATTGTTTGTATATTTACCAAATTAAAGTAGCGCAAAACATCAAAATCACAGCTAAAAATGTCTAAAGGCAACAAAAAACTATTCTTACTGGATGCTATGGCACTGATTTACAGGGCCCATTTTGCCTTCAGCAAAAATCCGAGAATCAATAGCAAAGGGTTAAACACAGGGGTCATGCTCGGCTTTACCAATACCCTACTGGAGATCTTAGAAAAAGAAAAGCCTTCCCATATAGCGGTAGTTTTTGACACCTCTGCCCCTACCTTTAGGCACGTCCAATTTGAGGCCTATAAAGCCAATAGACAAGCACAACCCGAGGACATAGCTGTAGGCATACCTTGGGTAAAGCAAATCGTTAAAGCTTTTAATATCCCAACCCTTGAACTGGATGGATATGAGGCAGATGACATCATCGGTACCCTCGCAAAACAAGCCGAAAAAAGCAGCTATACGGTCTATATGATGACCCCAGACAAGGATTATGGGCAGTTGGTAGATGAACATATCTACCTCTACAAACCTGCTTTTATGGGAAATGCCGTAGATGTGATGGGTCCTAAAGAAATTTGCGAAAAATGGGACATTGAGAATGTAGACCAAGTAAGGGATATGCTTGGTTTAATGGGAGATGCGGTTGATAACATCCCAGGTATACCCGGAATTGGTGCGAAGACAGCGGTTAAATTGCTCAAACAATATGGAACCATTGAGGAGCTGATAAAAAACACGGACCAATTAAAAGGGAAACAAAAGGAAAATGTAGTGAATTTTGCGCAGCAAGGAATTCTATCCAAAGAATTGGCTACCATCATGATAGATGTTCCCATAGAATATCATGCAGATGATTTCACAATTGAACCCCCTAATGAAGAAACCTTAAAAGCCTTATTTGCTGAACTGGAATTCAGAACGCTCTCTAAAAGAGTCTTTGGAGAAGGAGTGAAAAAGTCCAAAATAAAGGTAGATGAACAATTGGGTCTATTTACTGGAAATGACAAACCCGAGGCAGCTTCCAATAATGAGGCCGAACTGGAGCCTCCAATAGCTGAGTCTGTAGCATTGGATACAATTTACAATCGCCCTCATGATTACCACACAGTAGAAGGTGAAACTGCCATTGCTGATTTGGTTGGTTATCTTTTGAAACAAAAAGAAATTTGCTTCGATACTGAAACTACTTCTATCAATCCCAATAAGGCTGAATTGGTGGGAATTTCTTTTTCATACATCACTTCAGAAGCATACTACATCCCCTTCCCTGAAGAAAGAGAGGCCGCTGATAAAATTCTAGCCCAGCTTCAACCTGTATTTGAAGACGAGGGCATTTTAAAAATCGGTCAGAATATCAAATATGATATTTTAGTGCTGATGAATTATGGAATTGCAGTAAAGGGGAAACGCTATGACACCATGCTGGCCCATTACCTGATAGAGCCTGAAGGCAAACATTCCATGGATTGGTTGGCGGAGCAATACTTAAATTATAAGCCAGTTTCCATAGAAAGCCTGATCGGAAAAAAAGGAAAAAACCAAGGGACAATGCGGGATGTAGCCCCCGAAGAAGTGGCACCCTATGCATCGGAAGATGCAGACATTACCCTGCAATTAAAAACCAAGCTTGATCCAATTATCAAAGAAAACAAGCTTGAAAAGCTCCTACTAGAGGTAGAAAGCCCGCTGATTGAAGTATTGGCAGCCATGGAGTTTGAAGGTATAAAAATAGACATAGAAAGCCTGCAAGAAATGTCTGTAACCCTTGAAAAGGAGAGCAAGGAAATAGAAGCGAGGGTATATGAATTGGCTGGGGAGACTTTTAACTTGGCTTCTCCAAAGCAACTGGGTGAGGTTCTTTTCAACAAACTTGAGCTCGATGCCAAAGCCAAAAAAACAAAAACCGGCCAATATGCTACTGGCGAGGAAGTACTAAGCCGACTTGCAGGTGAACATGAAATCGCTCAGGCTATCCTGGATTTTAGACAGTTGGTAAAATTAAAGTCAACCTATGTAGATGCGCTTCCTGCTTTAATTAATCCTAAAACAGGTAGAATCCACACTACCTACAATCAGTTTGTAGCTGCCACAGGTAGACTTTCTTCCAACAATCCAAATCTACAAAACATCCCTATCCGAACTGAAAGAGGTAGAGAAATACGGAAGGCATTTGTTCCAAGAGATGAAAATCATTCCATACTTGCTGCGGATTATAGCCAGATAGAATTGCGCATCATGGCGGCATTCTCCCAGGATGAATCGATGATAGAAGCATTCAAGCAGGGACGTGACATACATGCAACAACTGCTGCCAAAATTTTCCAGGTTCCTCTTGAAGAGGTAACAGGAGACATGAGAAGAAAAGCAAAAACAGCCAATTTTGGAATAATCTATGGCATCTCTGCCTTTGGTTTGTCCCAAAGGCTTAAGATCCCTAGGGGAGAAGCCAAAGAAATTATCGATGCTTATTTCAAGGAATTCCCTGCTGTAAAGGACTACATGGATCAGTGCATAGAGAATGCGAGAAAGAACGAATATGTGGAAACGATCTTAGGCAGAAGAAGGTACTTAAGGGATATCAACAGCAGGAATGCAACCATGAGAGGGTTCGCCGAAAGAAATGCCATCAATGCTCCTATTCAGGGATCAGCTGCTGATATGATCAAACTGGCCATGATCCATGTTCAGGATTGGATGATTAAGGAAAACCTTAAATCTAAAATGATCCTTCAGGTACATGATGAATTGGTTTTTGATGCGCACAAGGATGAAGTAGCGCTTTTGAAAAAAGAAATCCCCCTTTTAATGGCCAATGCCATAAAAATTGCTGTGCCATTGGAAGTTGAGGTAGGGGTAGGTAATGATTGGCTGGAAGCCCATTAATACCCCTGAAAAAAACATGGCAAAGTTGCTAAACTTGGCCCTATAGGTATAAACCCAGGGAGTTGGGTTTCCAGAAATTTATTGATTTACCGAAAGCTCACCAACAATAATTAATGTGGCTAAAATAAAAACATCCTTTTTTTGTCAAAACTGCGGCGTAGAAAGTGCCAAGTGGGCCGGTAAATGTCCCTCCTGTGGAGAATGGAATACTTTTGTGGAAGAGGTCATTCAGAAAGAAGAGGTTCAAAGGGGAGGCTGGAAGGCAAGTAATAATAGCACCAAAAAAGCAAATCAACCCAAACAACTTCGGGAGATAACCTTTGAGGAACAAACCCGCCTGATGACTGGGGATGTAGAATTGGACAGGGTACTTGGTGGAGGAATAGTGCCCGGATCTTTGGTGCTAATAGGTGGCGAACCAGGGATAGGCAAATCTACACTCATGCTACAGATTGCTTTGATGCTTTCAAATACCAAGGTATTGTACGTTTCCGGAGAAGAAAGTGAAACACAGATAAAAATGCGTAGTGAGCGCATGCAGCACCATTCCGATGGGTGTTTTGTGCTCTCCGAAACCAAAACGCAAAATATTTTTCAACAAATCGAATTGCTAAAGCCAGACCTTCTGGTCATTGATTCCATTCAAACCCTCCACAGTCAATATGTAGAATCACCAGCAGGATCTGTTAGTCAGGTAAGAGAATGTACTGCCGAGTTGATGAAATTTGCCAAAGAAACGGGAACACCCGTCTTTCTAATTGGCCATATTACCAAAGACGGAACCATCGCAGGGCCAAAGATATTGGAGCATATGGTAGACACTGTCCTGCAGTTTGAAGGAGACCGTCACTTGAGCTATAGAATCCTCCGAACCTCTAAAAACAGGTTTGGCTCTACCAATGAATTGGGCATTTATGAAATGCATGCCAATGGATTGAGGCCCGTCACCAATCCTTCTGAAATCCTGATGACCCAGCGGGACGAGCAATTAAACGGAGTGGCAATAGGCGCCATGCTGGAAGGAAACCGGCCTTTATTAATCGAAATCCAATCCCTTGTCAGTCCCGCCACTTATGGCACACCCCAGAGAAGTAGCACAGGGCATGACGCCAAAAGACTGAACATGTTACTGGCAGTTTTAGAAAAAAGAGGAGGCATGCGATTGGGGCAACAGGATGTTTTTCTCAATGTTGCCGGAGGTATAAGGGTGGATGACCCAGGACTGGATCTATCCGTTGCAGCTTCTATCATTTCCTCCTACGAGGACAAAGCCATTGATCCTGGAATATGTTTTGCTGGAGAAATTGGTCTCGGAGGGGAAGTGCGTGCGGTTAACAGGATCGAAAACAGAATTGCAGAAGCGGCAAAAATGGGCTTCAAAAAAATAATGCTTTCCCGATACGCTATAAAAGGCCTGGATTTAGACAAATACAAAATCGAAGTCCTTGCAGTAAGTAAACTGGAAGAAATGTACCGCCATATATTTTTATAACAGGTACATTTCTTTCAGAGAATTTATTATTATCAAGTGCTTATTTGGGTTTTCTACAACCAAAAGCTGCAAAACAGCTGTTCTTGTGTAAAATTTCCAATCCTGTAAAACCAACTTTCTCCATTAGATTGAGTTGATAAAACAAAGACCTGGGGCTGTCTTCTTTTGCTATATAGGCAAAAACATCCTTGCGGTATTCTGCTCCCTTGAGTTTTTCCAAATAGCTTCCGTACCAGTTCCACATCATTTGCTGAACTTCAGGAGCATCATGAATTACAAGATCTGAAATCCAAAAACTACCCCCTGGGGCTAACAATTTAAATATTTTAGCAAAGACATTTTCCCAATCTTCCTCTTCCCTGAGGTGATGTAAAACAGCTGCTGCTACTACAATATCATATTTACCTTCTTCTAATTTTGCCTCTCGAATATCTGCTTGCAGGGTATTTACCTTACCTGTTGTAGCCCAAGAAACCCTGTCCTTGGCCCTGATTAGCATTGGTTTGCTAAGGTCGAGCAAATCACTGTTTAACTGTGGGAATTGTTCCAAAATCTTTAAAGTAAGATTCCCAGCCCCGCAGCCTATGTCCAATAAATTTTCTGCTTCAGGGTTGCAAGCTAATGCTGCATTCGCTATCAAATCCATGGTCAATGGTGCATCAATTGTCGCTTGTTGTCCGGTCTCTAAATTAGAAAAGCGCTCAACATCCTGATCAAATCTTTCTTTTATTTCCTTTACAGTAGATTTGCTTTGCATGAGGTTATTTTGGTTTTATTTATATTAAACATCCCTGATTTTAACAATTTATAGCTACAATTACAACATTTCTACTGACTTCCATCAAAATTGCCAAAGCCTAAATTGCTTCAAATACTTTATTACAAGATCATAACACCACCCCCACTACCTATTCAATTAATTGCCAAAAGGATTCATTTTTATGTCCGTCCATCCGGATTACATTACCATTTATTACAGCCATTAGTCTTTTCCCATTTGCTGTCAGATAAAAGAATGGCCGCTGCTCCAGTGTAGGATTCAAATCAGGTGTGTTTCCTTCTGTGTAGACAAGAATCGGCAATTGATGAACTTTCCCCTGATGATGCTTGTCTGTAGCAACTGCCAAATAACCTTCTTTCAGCATTTGTAGGACCTTGGCGCTGTCCAATTGTTCTAAAGGAATAACTTCAGGCCAAATCTCACCCTTCTCAAGGCTCATTCCTTCTGCATCTATTTCCTCATGACCATAATACACCGATAAATCTCCCCAATCGGCAATACTTCCCTTCATCAAAATAAGGCTGTCGAGATACTGCTCACTACTTTTAATTCCGATGTCTGTCCGGTATTTGTTGTCCCCGTCCGCAGTTTCCACATTATTAATCAATAGGTCCATCAACTTGGAATCATTTTCAGGTATGGCTTGGTAAGCTTCTTCAGTATACTGAGTGTAACGCTCTGTGGCGATCTCATACAAGGCGTTTAATACAATCATGAAATTTAACTGGCGGATATATTGTTTCTCACGATCCCCAAAATAAGCTCCAGATTCTATTAAAATTGTACTGGTTCCCCACTTTTGGATATTGTCACCAAAAGCCCTGGGCTCAAAGCTGTCATCGTATTTACCCACCTGACCCGGGATAACCTGCTGTAACAAATGATTCATTCCAACGATCACTTTCATGGCCTTACTTCTTACCTCATTTACCTCACGAGCTTCATTATAAGCAGGAGCAAGAAAGGAAATGGTCGCAGGCAGTGCCGTCCCATCCACATTATAATACCTGTTTTGATCATGAAGATTAAAGCCAAACTCAGGTTCAAAATCATCCCTGGCAGCCTTAAGGACTATGCCCTCGGGAGTACTTTGGCGAACAGCATCCCTGTTAAGATCGATTTGCTGTGCATTTCGCCTTGCAAACTTCTCTGCACCATCAGGATTCAACATGGGAATAAACCGAAGCAACAAATTTTCCCGAAGGGCAGAGCGAATGCCCTCAAAGCCGTCATCAGCTGAGCCCTCAAGGAAATTAAAAAGATCAAAAAGCGCCATGGTGGCAGTGCTTTCATTGCCATGCATCTGGGACCAGAGTAGCACTTTTCGAGTGCCTTCGCCATAGGTCAGTGCATTAATTGGTCGGCCTTCCACAGATTTTCCAAGTTCTGTTGTTTCAAACATCGCCTTTCTTCGGGCAATTAAAGGCGCAATCACATCATAACCAAAACGCCTGTTGTCAATTTCCGGGGCTTTGTATTGGGCATAGGCATCCTCGAGAAGCGCAGGAGGAATACTATCAGTGCTATTCTTTACAGGTTGACAACCGTAGGATAAAAAAAGGATGACAATAATAAGCACACTTATTCCAGAAGAAGATTTCATAAGGCAACTGAATCTTGGTTACTATGTAAATATGGCGAAATTTAATTAAATTTAAGTCCCGAAATAAGCAAACAGCAACAAGACGAATTTAATAAGGTATTGCCATTGTCTTTCGATTACCTATCCGTTTTTCATCTATAGGAAATACTTGTAAAATCCCATTCGACCATTTTATGAAACTAGAAATACTACCCTACAAGCTACCATTAAAACACACCTTCACCATCGCTCACCAAAGCAGAGATGTGCAAGATACGCTAGTAGTAAGGTTGAGCCATGGGGAGCACTATGGATTAGGTGAGTCTACTACCAACCCATTTTATGGCATGACCCTGGACAATATGCAGGCCTGCTTGCAACTCGTAGCAAAAGAACTGGCCCAAATGGTCCCTATCCATCCAGTGCAACTTTGGGCGATTACAGCCCCTTTATTTAAGGACAATCCCTTTGCTCAATGTGCGCTGGACATAGCTGCCTGGGATTTATATGCCAAGATTCAGGGCAAGAAACTCTACGAATTGCTTGCACTTGATCCGAAAAAAATACCGGTAACCAATTTCACTATAGGCATTGCCCCTATTGCTAAAATGGTGGAGAAAATGCAGGAACAAAAATGGCCACTCTATAAAATCAAATTGGGAACTGCAAATGACATGGAGATCATCAGAGAGTTAAGAAAACACACCGATGCAGCTTTTAGAATTGATGCCAACTGTGCCTGGAATGCGGATGAAGCCATTGCCAATTCCAAAGAGCTGGCCGATCTAAATGTTGAATTTATGGAACAGCCTCTCCCTAAAGACGACTTTGAGGGAATGAAGAAAGTATTTGCTCAAAGTGCCTTACCTGTTATTGCTGACGAGAGTTGTATTATGGAAGGGGATGTAGCCAAATGTCATGGATACTTTCATGGGATCAATGTAAAACTTGTCAAAGCTGGGGGAATCACGCCTGGGTTACGAATGCTTAAGGAAGCGAAAGATTTAGGCATGAAGACCATGGTCGGCTGCATGACCGAGTCATCCGTAGGCATTTCCGCTATTGCGCATATTGCCCCTTTATTGGATTATGTAGACATGGATGGCGCCATGCTATTGTCAAAAGACATCGCTAGTGGTGTGGAAATTTTTGACGATCATGTTACATTCCCAGACAGAAACGGAACGGGTGCCCTACTTTTATAAACCAATAATTCACCATGAGCCACTCCTATTATACCGATCTTCCGGACAGGGAAATTTTTTATGAAGGAAAACCTTATCTCCACTTTAGTGGCACCTCCTATCTAGGCATGGGCAGTCAGCCCCAGTTCAGGCAACTACTGATTGATAGTATAATAAAGCACGGTCCCAATCATGGCTCCAGCAGAAACAGCAATGTAAAATTGCCTATATATGATGCTTTTGAAACGTACTTTGCAGATGCTTCTGAGGCTCAATATGCGGCATTGTTGAGCAGTGGCTACATGGCAGGACAATTGGCATTAAACACTCTAGGATCACT
The DNA here is from genome assembly GCF_963977555.1 of uncultured Cyclobacterium sp. Classification (GTDB taxonomy): domain Bacteria; phylum Bacteroidota; class Bacteroidia; order Cytophagales; family Cyclobacteriaceae; genus Cyclobacterium. Next base: position 105,355 of record NZ_CAXBPD010000008.1, read on the forward strand.
GGTGGACCTCACATGGACTGCACCAGACACCCATCCCGCCATTACCTTTGGCAGTCAACAGCCATCGACCCTTTCCCACAACCAATGGCAAAAAAAATGCATTGCTAAATCCCATGACCTAATGGGACAAAAAATATTATTGCTTTCCAATGCCGTTAACCCACTAATCCCCGAGATTCATGATTTTAAGTGGACGAAAGACCTGTCTCCCGCCAATAAATACTACCTGCTGATAGACGACAGCCATGCATTTGGCATTCTGGGCAAAGGGCTCTATGGTACCTATTCCCAATGGAAAAAGCTTCCTGTAGAATTGATGGTTTGCGGATCTTTGGGTAAAGCTCTTGCCCTTCCGGCAGGAATTATCTTAGGAAGTCAGTCATTGATTCAACAGGTAAAAGAAAATCCTGTTTACCGTACCTCCTCCCCTCCTGCTCCAGCATTTCTAAATGCATTTTTGGAAGGCCAGAACATCTATCAATGCCAGCAGCAAAAACTAAACAAAAACCTTCACTACATGTTCTCGGCTGTTTCTCAGCTAGAAGAATTTAATATGTTGCCTCAGTACCCCGTCATTTCTTTTGCCCCTGAACACTGGGTAAATGAATTGCATCAAAAAGGTTTTGCCCTCTCTTCCTTCCCCTATCCATTCCCCGCCAGCCCGCCAGTTAATCGGATTATATTGTCTGCCTGGCACCTGCCCACTGATTTGGAAGCGTTGGCTGATGAGCTTGGATTGTTTAATAATTGTTAATGGTTAATTGTTAATTGTTAATTGTTAATGAAAAAAAAGGGGTGGTTGTCGTTATTCGGTAGAATTTTGGCGTTTACTTTCAGCAACCGCCATGGTAGGACAAGTGTTGGGGTAACCATTAGCGATAAACAACATTTATAATTATTAATTGTAAATGGTTAATTGTTAATGAAAATGAGATGGTTGTCGTTATACATTATAAGTTAGTCGTTTGATGTAAGCAACCGCCGAGGTTCGTCAGTTTTTGCTTACGCAAAAACTGGACTTGTCCTCTCATAACAACTTCTAAAAAGCAGTCGCTACGTGGGCGCAAAGGTGCACGGTATCCAACATTAACAATTAATCATTAATAATTAAAAAAGATTATGAAGGAGAACATTGTAAAAACTAAGAGCTTTGCATTTGCGGTCAGGGTAGTCAAGTTATACCAGTTCTTGTGTGAGCAGAAGAAAGAATTTGTTCTTTCAAAGCAACTTTTAAGGAGTGGAACCAGTGTTGGTGCGATGGTGAGAGAAAGTGAGCATTCTGAAAGCAAGAAAGATTTCATCCATAAATTGGCAATTGCTCAAAAAGAAATAAATGAAACTATTTATTGGCTCGAACTTTTAAAAGAAACAAACTACCTAGGTGAAGAACAATTTTCAAGTATCAATGCAGACGCTATTGAATTAATTAAGCTGGTTACTAGTATTTTAAGAACAACGAAAAATAATTGTTAATGGTTAATTATTGATTGTTAATGAAAAAGGAATGGCTATCGTTTATAGTGAGGATTTGACGCTTCCTTTAAGCAACCGTAAGCGGTATCGGTTTTTACTTCGAAAAAACTGGCCCTATCCTTTCAGTACGACTTTTATAAAGCAGAAACAGTACTAAATTAATGTTTCACGATGACAAAATTTGACAATTGTTAATTGTAAATGGTTAATTGTTAATTATTAATTGTTAATGAAAAAAAAGGGGTGGTTGGCTTTTATTGTGGTGGTTTGACGATTACTTTCCGCAGATGTCAAACAAAATCTTTTTTGCGTAAGCAAAAATAGAACCTGTCTACTTAAAACAACCTTTGAGATTTAATACAAGCGTAAGAGTAACCATTAGCGGTAACAAACATTAATAATTAACAATTAATAATTGATAATTACGAAGGTATTCCTTCGGCGTAGTATGCCATTCTGAAAGTCTGCTGACTTCGGTGTCCATGCATTGATAGTAAAAATCATAGAGTAGTTTGCTTACCTCTGCTGGAAGCTTAACTTTTTTCTGGTCTCCATCTAGGTAAGTCTCCCAATTGTTCCCATTTTGTTCCTTAGTGATTTCAAGCATGGCAAAAGATACTGGAAGTCGGGCAGATTTTACACGGCTGAGTTGTTCGGGATTCTTGCGAACTGCCTTCTCAGCTTTATCGAAGAGCCCATTGTATTTGGCCAATAATTCCGGGCTGAGGAAACTGTCTTTTTCATGTTTTGGACTTCCAAAAATCGACATTTTTCTTCCTGTAAATCCTTGGTTATTGTCGTGGAGCAGGGCAATATATTCTTTAATAAAAGGGGATGCCTTTCCATAGTAAGCTTTAAGAAAACCATCCATTTCTTGGTCAGCATTTAAGTCAGGATTCCACAGCAATTTGGCCAATAGATAGGCCCTAATCTCTGCAGATTCCCCACCGGACTGAATATTACCTTGGGCAAATACTGCACTGACATTGTTATCTCGAAGAAAGGAAATATTGGGTTGCAGGGTACGAAGATTGGGAAAAGGTGCCATCAAATTCGCAAATTGAATATTGTAATCCCAAATCAAAATATTGTCTGTAATCTGACCCCAACCTTTCAGGTCATTGCTAAAGTCTGGGTCGCCCGTTTCCATGGGTTCATTTCGAGTGCTCTCAATGCTACATAGCATGATATTTACATTTTCGCGAGGTACAATATCCTTAGGAGGCACCCGGGTATATTGATATGCCAGCGTAGAGATAATTTTATCTGGAAATCGCTCGGCGACCTTATTGACAAAGGTCAACATTGACCCCATTCCTAGCGCAGGGTATTGACCACTGTGGGTGGCATACATTTTTTCCTCTGGAGAAAAGGCTGCATACTTGGCATCCAAAGCCGCACAGTGTTCACATTGGCAGTAATTCACATTGTCATTTTGGCTAACGGACCAATACAGGGCTTCAGGTTTGTTATCGATGGCTTTTTGAAGGTTTTCACACACGATCTCAAGCACATCTGGATTGGTTAGGCAAAGTTGGGATTCGGGTTGCAAACTCTTTCCATCCCAGGATGGCACCATCCCAGCATGTCGCTGGCCATCATAGTAGCTGAAATATTCAGGATGGCTTTCCCCATATTCTTCTGGGTTGAGGAAGTTATGAAAAGTATGCACCCAGTAGCCCCATTCAGCTGAAATATTGCCACGTTCACTGTGAGAATGCAACTTGTGCCAGTCCATGAATTTTGGATCATAGGCATCATTATAAAACACCTCCCTAAAAGTAAAATCAGGGATTTGTAAATCGTCTATGGCTGGTATTCTGATGGTTTTTTGTTCAGGTATAACTTCGAAGGTTGAAGTGTATTTTTTACAACCTAGGTACTTTTCCAGAAAAGTGTAAACAGCATACTCTACCCCTTTTTTAGGCCCTCCAGTCAGGATAAGTTGTTTGCCATTATTGCCAATATAGAGCCCATCTTTACCCATTTGCTCATAGGGCAGCTTGGCGGTCTCGGGCCGACTTACTCTCCCTACAAGAATTTCATTATTGCCGGGAAGTCCTCGGTCCTGCTTTACGGGAAGCTCGGCGCCAGAGATTTTGTACAAATAGTGTTGCAAAACCTTGGCGCCCTGAATTTCTTCTACAGTAGGTTGTTCGGGAATAATGATGGCAAAGTCAGATTTCTTATTTTTGACCAAGGTAAGTTCCTGTGCCCTACTGGTGGCGAAAAAAGAAAAAGTCAATAGCAGTCCGAATATCATTTTCATAGGGCAATAACTATTTTGGGCTATTTATAAAGTAATTTATTGGGATAGAAATATACAACAGAAGCGGATACCGTGCAAGGACATCTAAACCTTAAAAGGTTTACACTAACCAGGAAATAATCTACCCTTTGAAACGACCCGAATGGGTGTTTTTCTGCTCTTCAGGAAAAATAAGTAGTTTGTTGAAATAAAAACAGTCCCCAGAAATAAGGCACAATACTTGATACTAAGGGATTAAGTTCAACCCTAAAATCATTTGCTACATGTATAAACTTGTGATTATTCCTTTGGCTTTCCTTGTCTTTTTTATCATCACACCCACCCAGGCCCAGTTCACGATAGATGCCGAAACCGGGCTGGCCTTTCCAGGTTATAATGATGTACGTATACCTGGTACCTCAGGGACTTTGTTTAGTTTTCAGGACGATTTTGAAGCGGAAGGGCCTGTCATACCTTACAGAATAAGGCTGGGTTACACCTTCAATGAGAAGAACCATATTTTTGCGCTCTATGCTCCGCTAGGCATTGACTATAAAGGTACAGCCAATAGAGACATCAACTTTGAGTCCAGTGTATTTGAGCAAGGTCAGGCTTTGGATGGCTATTACCAATTTAACAGTTATAGACTTACTTACCGTAGGGACATCCTTACTGCAGGAAACTTGCTTGTCGGTGTTGGCTTCACTGCCAAAATCCGTGATGCGCAAGTTCGCCTGGCCAATGACCAAGGACTAAGCGACAAAAAAGATGATTTAGGATTTGTCCCATTATTGCACCTATACACCGCCTATGATCTGGGAGGTGAAAATTTGATTTATTTTGAAGGAGATGGCTTGGCTGGAGGTCCGGGAAGGGCTTTTGATTTATTTTTAGGAGCCAAACTTCCCCTCACGGACCACATTGCTATAAAAGCAGGTTACCGCTTTTTGGAAGGAGGGGCTGATGTGGACGAGGTGTACAATTTCACTTTGGTTCAGTTTGCCGTTGCAGGATTATTCCTTCAATTGTAAACCTTTCGACATTAATCAATCTACTTCGCCAGCTTGCTGGGTTTGTTTTTCGTATAAAGAAGCATAAGCCCCTTTAATGGCCATCAATTCCACATGATTGCCTTTCTCAACAACCGCACCATCATCAAGGACGATGATCTGATCAGCAAGCTTTGCAGAGGACACTCGATGGGATATGATAATGGAGGTCCTGTCTTTCATTATCTTCTCTAAGGCATTTAAGATCGCATTTTCCGTTTTTGTATCTACAGCAGAAAGGCAATCGTCAAGTAAGAGAATCTTTGGAGATTTCACTATGGCTCTGGCGATGGAAACCCTTTGCTTCTGACCACCAGACAGCGTCATACCTCTTTCTCCCAGCCTGGTTTCAAATCCCTGTGGAAATTCAATGATATTATTATATACATCAGCATCTTTTGCAGCTTGTTCTATCTGCGCCATATCTAGTGACTTGCCTAGGCCAAAACCAATATTATTAGCTATGGAATCACTAAAAAGAAACACATCCTGAGGGACATAGCCGATTTGCTCCCTAAGATTGGCGATATCATAACTTCTGATATCGTGGTCATCCAGCAAGATTCTTCCTTCGGTGGCATCATAGGTCCGCATGAGGAGATTGGCAATGGTCGATTTTCCGGATCCTGTTGTGCCTATGATGGCCAATGATTTCCCCGCCTTTATTTCAAAACTCACTTTATCTAAGGCTTTTATTCCCGAATCAGGATAGACGAAGGAGAGTTTTTGTACTTCAATATGGCCATTGATTTCTTTCTCCAGGTACTCTGAACTTAAAATATCATTTTTTTCATCCAAGAATTCATTGATTCTGGATTGAGAAGCAGCAGCCCTTTGCACAATACTCGTGACCCAGCCTAGAGACGTCACTGGCCAGGTAAGTATGTTGACATACAAAATAAACTCTGCGATTACCCCATATCCTATGGCCCCCTCTATCACTTGTATTCCTCCCACATAAACAGTAAGGATTGTACTAAGCCCAATCAATGCCATGATCAGGGGAAAGAATAAGGACTGCACCTTGGTAAGTGATATGGATTTCTCCTTGTAGTCTTCGCTTGCTTTCTGAAACTGATTGGCGCTGTCTTTTTCTCTAACAAATGATTTGATCACCCGAATCCCTGAAAAAGCTTCCTGAACAAAAGTACTTAATCCCGATAGGCTACGCTGTATCTTTTCCGAACGTTTATTGATCATATTATTGACCAGGTATATACTCACAGACAAGACTGGCAGAGGCAAAAGAGAATATAAAGTAAGAGGTACATTTACGGTGAACATATAGCCGATCACCATTGGAAACAAGATGATGAGGTTAATGCCATACATCAAGGCTGGCCCCAGATACATTCTAACCTTGGAAACATCCTCAGTGATCCTGGCCATTAGGTCGCCAGTGCTGTTTTGCCTGAAAAAACTTAATGGCAGGGTTTGATAGTGGGCATAAATTTCATTTTTTAAGTCATATTCTATTAGCCTTGACATCGCAATGATGGTTTGGCGGATGAGAAACAAGAAGAGTCCTCTCAACAGGGCCATGGCGAGCATTAGCAAGCCAAATATCAATATATACTTCAGAAACTCAGACCTGGAAGCTTCTTGCACCACTTCACCATCATCAAATACCTGATAATAGCTAAAACTTTCAACCACATAATCGATGGCAATCCCAACGAGTCGTGCCGGAATTATCACAAAAAAGTTTGAAATAAGCGTAAAAACTATTCCTAAAAAAAGGTACAGCTTATATTTATATAGGTATTTATTTAATCTCCAAAGGGGCTTCACAAAACAAATGACTTTTTAAACCGCAATATCTTGAATAATATTGTGTTATATTGCAAATGAAAGGCAGATGAAATACATTAAATTCTGTACACATCTGTTTTTAACTGAACTCAAATATAACATATTATAAACATCAAAGTTCAATGGCGGCAATCAAAACGGAGGAAAAACCGAAGATAAATGAAATCTATGCCCAGATGGAGGAAATGGAGCATGAGCAATTGGTAATATGCTTTGACAAACCAACTGGTCTAAAAGCCATAATTGCGATACACAATACAGTGCTTGGCCCTTCTCTTGGAGGAACCAGAATGTGGCATTATACCAATGAAGCAGATGCGATAAAAGATGTATTGCGACTTTCCAGAGGGATGACTTTTAAAGCTTCAATAGCTGGTTTGAATATTGGCGGTGGAAAAGCTGTTTTAATAGGAGATCCTTCCCTGAAAACAGAGGCTTATTTAAGGCGGTTTGGTCGATTTATTGAAAGTTTAGGAGGCCGGTACATCACCGCCGAAGACATGAATACCCAAACTGCGGACATGGAATACATTGCTATGGAAACAAAGCATGTAACAGGATTACCCGAAAGCAAGGGTGGTGGAGGAGATCCGTCTCCTGTGACAGCCTATGGCACTTATTTGGGCATGAAAGCCGCCGCAAAAAAAGCTTATGGAAGTGATTCACTAAAAGGAAAAAGGATTCTAATCCAGGGGGCTGGTCAAGTGGGCAATCACCTGGCAGAGCACTTACACAAAGAGGGTGCTGCATTAATGGTGGCCGATATTAATGCGGATAGAGCAAATAAAGTGGCTGCATCAACAGGCGCAAAAGTCATCTCTGCAAGCTCGATTCAGGACATCGCGATGGACATTTTCGCCCCATGTGCAATGGGAGGTCAACTCAATGACCAGACCATTCCATCATTGACTTGTGATATAGTAGCAGGAGCAGCCAACAACCAATTGGACAAGGAACAAGTCCATGGCAAAATGCTAATGGAGCATGGAATACTCTACGCCCCTGACTTTCTAATCAATGCTGGTGGTTTAATAAATGTCTATCAGGAATACCAGGGAAATTACAAAAAGTCCCTAGCGATAGAAAAGGCGGAAAAAATATACGACACTTGTTTGGAGGTATTTGATTTGGCTGCTTCCGAGGGCAAATCCCCACATGAAGCGGCACTACAAAAAGCGTTAAATAGGATAAAAGATATCGGACAATTGAAAATGTCATGGTAGGTTGCGTGTTTTTTACAGCATGTGAGATCAAATATTTGTCCTTTGCAGGTACATTTACTAATTTGCAGAAAAATTAGATTAGACGAGAAAAGGCTGCTTCTGTCCTACTTGTCATATACCACTTATCACGTTCTTTAATTTCAGTTAATGTTAAATAGGAGAATCCTCAGAGTAAAAGCATTTCAAACGTTGTATGCTTTTCACCAGTGCAAACTTTCCAATGCAAATCTGGCCCAAGACTTTATAAAAGAAGCCTTCTTACCAGATCTCAATTCTATGGAAGTACAAGACAAGAGTTTCCTTAAAAAAGAAGCAGAGCGTTGTATTCAGGTTTTTATCAAAAACAGAGATCAAGCACAACTTTCATTGGAAAAAAGCGACAATGAAAAGGTAAAAGAAACAGCGGTAAAGGCCCTTGCCTATTACAATTCTAACAATAAAAAGGACAAGGAATTTTTACGAACGAATATGCTGACGGCTGTGGAAAACATTCCAGGTTTGTATTTGTTTGCGGTCAGTATGTTGGTAGCATTTGGGGAGCATGTTAGGAAAGAAAAGTTAAAAAAGAGAAAACTTGATGACCAACCTGCAATAACACTTCCTGCAACTTATAATCTAGGTTCTAATAAAGCCTTATTGATAATTGAACAAAACCATTCTTTCAAAAAGGATTGTCTTAGATTTGATGTAGACATAGAAGAGTTGGAGCTGGAGATCAAAGAATGGTACAGAGAACTGGTAAAACCTCAGGAGGAATACCAGGAGTACATGAAGATTGAAAACCCAAGTTTCGAGGAGGACAAAGAGATTTTACAAGTTATCCTCAAAAAGATAATTTTTAAGCTAGAGGCTCCTTTAAGCTTCTTTCAGGACAGAGATTTGAATTGGTCGGAAAACAAATCGATTGTTAAGAGTTTGTCTTCAAAGGTAATAAAAACCCTTACCGGCACCGAAGATGAATCGGATGAGATTCTTCCGGAATTGGCATTAAATTGGGAAGAGGACAAAGAATTCTTTCAGGACATCTACAACTTTACAGTAGCCTCAGAAAAGGAATACAGCGAGTTAATTGCAAACACGACTAAAAACTGGGATGTAGAAAGGATCGCTTTAACGGACCGGGTAATACTTATAATGGCTTTATCAGAAATGGTAAATTTCTCAAGTATCCCTACCAAAGTGTCCATAAATGAATATATTGATATCTCCAAAACGTATAGTACTCCGAAAAGTAAGCAGTTTGTGAACGGACTTTTGGATACATTGTCAAAAGAACTAACCGAAAACGGAAAAATACGTAAGAGTGGTAGAGGGCTTATAGATAATAAATAAAAACACAAAATGGGTAAAAAAGGTAATTCATTATTCGCATTTGCTCTAGGAGCAGGTTTGGGTGCTACTCTAGGGGTGCTTTTTGCACCTGATGCAGGAAATAATACTAGAGATAAATTATCCTACAGACTGGCAAAATACCGCAATGAGCTGGAAGACCTGATCAATGAACTGATAGATGAAAAACATCTGCCAGACAATATTGCCAGATCTGAAGGAGACAAGGTTATCACAGAGGCAAAATCCAAAGCAGAAAATTTGCTAAATGATGTCAATAAACTTATTGACCAAATCAATAACGACAACAATAAAAATTAAAACAGTTCTATTTATGAAGTATTCTAATCTTTCGGTGTGGCTACTTGGCTTGACACTGATTATGGCAGGAGCCTGTAGTGAAAAAGGAAGTGGAGACAATGATAAAATTCAGGAGTTGGAGCAAAAAATTTCCCAGCTAGAGCAAAATCAAGTAGTTACTCCTTCAAGTGCACAAAATGTACAACCTGCAGACCCATCTACAGTAGGTGCATTCGCCTTCGAAGATGAAATCTTTGACTTTGGTACCATCAATGAAGGAGAGGTTGTCGAGCATATTTTCAAATTCAAAAATGAAGGTCAGGCACCTCTGATTATTTCCAATATTCAAGCTTCTTGTGGATGTACAAGTCCAGAATGGTCCAAAAGCCCAGTAAAACCAGGTGATGAAGGTTTTGTAAAGGTAGTATTTAACTCTAGAGGAAAATCTGGTGTTCAAAGCCCAACCGTTACAATTCAAGCCAATACCAATCCAAGTGTATCTAGGTTAAGATTAAAAGGAGAAGTTAACAGATCAACAGGAACATCCACCGCACCTTCAGCAGGTCCAGTAAAACGATAAAAATGCACAATTCATTATTGCTTCAAGTAGACAGTGCCATGGGTAGTGGTATCATGGGTCAAGTTTTTCTTTTTGGTAGTATCATCCTGATCATGTATTTCTTTATGATCAGACCCCAGCAGAAAAAACAAAAAGATACGGCCAAGTTTATCTCTGACATAAAAAAGGGAGAACAAGTAGTAACAGTAGGTGGGATTCATGGAAAAGTATATTCCGTAGAAGGTGACATTGTGACCATTGACTTGGACAAAGGGATGAAAATAAGGGTCGAAAAATCTGCCTTATCTCTTGATTACACTAAAAAATTATCAACTGAAAAATAATTTTCCGTACACTTGAGTACACTCAGTAATTATTTCCGGAAATTTAAACCTAATAAAACTTCCAATCTGAAGGTGGTAGTTCTGTGCGTAGTCACGGCTACCACCTTTTGGTTGCTTAATGCACTAAATAAGGACAACTACACCACTATCGTCAATCAGCCCGTCTCTATTCAGTTTGATGAAGAAGAGTACATGGCTGTAAAAGGCCTCCCAAACGAAGTCAAGATTGAAATCAATGGGAATGGTTGGGATCTTCTGAAAAAACACTTTGGCGTAAGCCAAGATCCATTAGAAATAAATCTGGATGATCCTTCTCATCAACCCTACTTAATTACTGCTGAAATAGCTCAGCAAATGTCAGAGCATATTTCAGCAACAAATCTGGTGCGCATCGTTCAGGACACCTTATTTTTCAGTATTGACAAAATTGTATCCAAGAAAATCCAAATAATCCCGGACACCTTGGCCAACCCCCTAGCTGAAAACTACGACTTTGCCTCCCCTATTACAATGGATCCTGAATATGTAACTGTAAAAGGGCCTATTTCTGTAATAGAACAATTAGAAGGTAAATTACTTGTTCAGCTTGGTGAAAACAATATTAAAAACCACTATTCAAAGCTTCTTCCCCTTGAATTAGACAAAACAAAAAGAGATTTTTTAACCCTGGATGAAGAAACCGTTCAGATAAGTTTTCAGGTGGTTGCTTTTATAGAAAAAACTTTAAAATTGGAGGTTAAAAAATTATATTTCCCTACCAATGTAAATATTGAAGGCGATGTCAACAATGTAACCCTTCAGTTTTTGGTTGACGAAAGAAGGCAAAATGATCTTGAGGCCTTGAATCTTTCAGCGATCCTCAATTATAACAACAGAAATAGGGAAGACAGTTCTATTGCGGTTTCCTTAAATGTAAACCGTTCTTTCCTTAGGGACATAACCTTCTCTCCTGATAGTTTTGATTTGATCTATGAGTAAGGCCACTCCGTTATTGGTTGGGATAAGTGGGGGCATTGGGGCTGGCAAAACCCTAATTTGCAAAATTTTTTCCCTCCTTAGCATTCCAATATTCAATGCGGATGACCGTGCTAAGTATCTTATGGTGCATCATCTTCCCTTAAAAAAACTGATTATCGATAATTTTGGTGCTTCAGCTTACTTTGAGGATGGCCAACTCAATCGTCAATACCTGGCAGACATTGTTTTTGCCGACCCTGATAAAACAGCCTTAATAAACAGCCTGGTACATCCTGCTGTAGCTGAAGATTTCAAATCCTGGGCATTAAGCCAGCAAACCAAGTATGTCTTAAAGGAAGCCGCATTGTTATTTGAAACAGGCTCTTACAAGGCATTGGATTATACGGTACATGTAGCAGCATCAGAAAAGATAAGAATTGAGAGGATAAAATCCAGAGATCCTAAGCGTAGCGTAGATCAAATTAAGCAAATCATAAACAAGCAGCTAACAGACGAAGAAAAAAATAAGCTGGCTAGTTACATCGTTTCCAATGATGAATCATCTCTTGTGATTCCGCAGGTATTAAAAATCCATTCGCATTTGATGGAGGTGCAATGAAAATTGAGCAGTTCAATTAGATTTCGCTAAGGCTTATCTGATCCAGGTAAAATTTCATTCTTGAATGCCTGTGATTCAAAAAATCAATTTTGTCAATTCGGTCTTGTTTGTGGTTGTAAAAAACTTCAACGTACTCCTCCCCCAAAAGGTAGAGGTTAACTTTATGCGTATAATACCGAATGGCAACGACAAATGTACCTTCAGTGTACAGTTTCTGAGTTTTCTTTTGTATGCTAAGCCTGCTAAAGTCCTCTTTACTCATCGAATGCTATTTTGTAGTGATGTTGTAGTAGGCTTTTGGGTAAAAGGGTAACAAATTTGGAGAGATTTACGATCCATTAATGATTAAAAGTAAATAATTTATTCAAAAATAGCATCCTTCAGGCAAAGTAATTTGATCGAATTGAACTACCTTAACGTTTTTAAACGGCAATAAAGCGCATGAGTTTTGAAATTGATAGATAAACCAAGGTAAGAGAAGTCACGACAAAACTCCTACAGCATAAGGAACGAAATAACTGATCACATTTATGATTAAAAATCAAAAAAACAGTGTCTTTTTACTTTTCATTTTTAGTTTATTACTCCTTTTTAGTAGCTCTTGTTCTTCCTCTAGAAAAGTAAGACAGCAAAACATCCAACAAGTAGTCAATACAGCTAAATCCTATCAAGGCACTCCTTATAGGTATGGCGGTAATACCCGTTCAGGAATGGATTGTTCGGCTTTGGTTTACCTTTCGTTCAAAAGTGTAGGGGTAACGCTGCCTCGCGTATCGGCAGCGCAGAGCAAAATTGGCAAGAAAGTGACACAAGCTAAATTAAAAAAGGGTGATGTAGTCTTCTTTGCAACCGGTCGCAGAAGAAACAAGGTGACCCATGCAGGTATCGTGTTGGAGAAACGAATGGGTAAAACTTATTTTATTCATGCCTCCACTTCTTTAGGGGTTACAGAAGACAACTTGCAATCAAAATACTGGTCTAAAAGATGGGTAAGGGCAAGAAGAATTTTTTAGCAAGTCAAAAGAGGGGAAAAAAAGGGTGAAAATCTTTAATTAAATAAGTAGTGCTATAAAAATTTGTATCAAAGTGCATTAATTTTTAAAACATCCTTTGGTATTCAGCAATATTAACTAATTTTGCACTCGAATTAAAAAGTATTGTTCCAATAGATCTTAAAATATAACAATGGCGAATACTGGTAAGATAACTCAGGTAATTGGTCCTGTTGTGGATGTTTCCTTTGAAGGGAGTAACCTGCCAAATATCCTTGATGCACTTGAAATCATAAAAGAGAATGGCCAGAAGGTTATTCTTGAAGTTCAACAACACCTAGGCGAGGACAGGGTAAGAACCATTGCGATGGACTCTTCGGAAGGAATGGTAAGAGGTATGGAGGTAATAGACCTTGGTAGTCCTATATCAGTCCCCACCGGCGACAATATCAAAGGAAGGTTATTTAACGTGGTAGGAGAAGCCATTGATGGATTACCTCAACCTGAGTCTAACAACAGGCTACCTATACATAGGTCGGCACCGAAATTTGAAGACCTGTCTACTTCTACAGAAGTATTGTATACAGGAATTAAGGTAATCGATTTGATCGAGCCTTATGCAAAAGGTGGTAAAATTGGTTTGTTTGGAGGAGCAGGTGTTGGTAAAACAGTACTTATTCAAGAACTGATCAACAATATTGCTAAAGCATACTCAGGTCTTTCTGTATTTGCAGGAGTTGGCGAGAGAACCAGGGAAGGAAACGATTTGCTCAGAGAAATGATCGAATCAGGAATTGTGACCTATGGTGATGATTTCGTTGAGTCTCTTGAAAAAGAAGGCGGTTGGGATCTATCAAAAGTGGATTTGGAAAAACTTAAAGATTCCAAGGCGACTTTCGTTTTCGGTCAAATGAACGAACCTCCTGGAGCACGTGCAAGAGTAGCTTTGACTGGATTAACACTAGCAGAGTATTACAGAGACGGTGAAGGTGATGGCGCTGGTAAAGACATTCTTTTCTTTATTGACAATATCTTCCGTTTTACACAAGCAGGTTCCGAAGTATCAGCCCTTTTGGGAAGGATGCCTTCAGCTGTGGGTTACCAGCCTACGCTCGCTACCGAAATGGGCGCGATGCAAGAGCGAATTACCTCTACAAAAAACGGATCTATTACTTCTGTACAGGCCGTTTATGTGCCTGCTGATGATTTAACAGATCCAGCACCAGCAACAACTTTTGCTCACTTGGATGCACAAACTGTACTTTCAAGAAAAATTGCAGAACTAGGAATTTACCCAGCAGTAGATCCTCTGGATTCTACCTCTAGAATTCTTGAACCTTCTGTAGTTGGCGATGAGCATTACAATTGCGCTACCAATATTAAAGAGCTACTTCAGCGTTACAAAGAACTTCAGGATATCATCGCTATCTTGGGTATGGAAGAACTTTCTGAAGAAGACAAAAGAGTAGTACACCGCGCCAGAAGGGTACAACGTTTCCTTTCTCAACCTTTCCACGTAGCGGAGCAGTTTACAGGTCTTAAAGGAGTATTGGTAGATATCAAAGATACGATCAAAGGCTTCAACATGATCATGGATGGAGAATTGGATCACTTGCCTGAAGCAGCATTCAACTTAGTAGGTGGTATTGAAGATGCCATTGCCAAAGGTGAAAAATTGTTGGCAGAAGTTAAATAATAGCACTTTATTAGGGTAATACGTCAAGTATTACCCTCTAATAAAATATATCATGCATTTAGAGATCATTACACCGGACCAAAAAGTATTTGAAGGAGAAGTTTCTGAGGCAACCTTTCCTGGAGCCGATGGTTCCTTTCAAGTATTGAAAAACCACGCTGCTATAATATCAGCCCTTGTAAAAGGAGCTGTTTCTTACACTACTTCTGAAGGACAAAAGTCATTGATAGTAGATGGAGGAGTAGTAGAGGTTAATGACAATAAAATTATTGTATTGGCAGAAAAGGTAGTGAATTAAGCTACTTCTTTCGCAAAACCTAAAAGGGTTCTGAAATTAAATTTTCAGAACCCTTTTTATTTATTAAGTAAAAAACTTAGTAATTCTATTTTCCTAAGGAATCTAGCGCTGCTTTCACAGATCCTTTGTCCATTAATAGTGCCTTGGCTTTATCATAATCAGTCAAACCAGCCCTTTCCATTAGCATTTTCACACTTCTGTCCACAATCTTGTCATTGATAAGCAAGACGTTGACCATTTTATTGTCCTCTACCCTTCCCAACCTGATCATGCAGGTGGTGGAAAGCATATCGAAAATCATCTTTTGGGCTGTTCCACACTTCATCCTCGTACTTCCTGATACAAATTCAGGTCCAGTCAATATTTCTATTGGATGAGCTGCATTGGCAGCAATCGGTGATTCAGGATTGCTTACAATACAACCCGTAAGTATTCCCTTATCTCTGCAAGTCTTCAATGCACCCAAAACGAATGGAGTGGTTCCACTTGCTGAAATTCCCAAAACAAAGTCTTTATCTGAAACCTCATAGCCAAGCAAAGCTTCCCATGCAGCATCAGGGTCGTCTTCTTTTTCCTCCCTTGCTTCTATCAAACGGTCTACTCCACCTGCTAGAATGACATTCACTTTCCCCTTTGGAATTCCATAAGTGGTGGGAAGTTCTATAGCATCCAAGACTGAAAGCCTTCCTCCACTACCAGCTCCTACGTAAAACAGTCTTCCTCCATTTTCAAGCTTATCTACAATCGATTGTATCATTAAGTTGATTTTTGGAAGGACCGCTTCAATTGCAAGGGCTACTTTTTTGTCCTCATTGTTTATATTGGCTGTCAATTCTTCTATAGACATCTGTTCTAAATGCCGGTACAAAGAAGGCTGCTCGGTAATTTTTGTCATTATAAATCTATTTTAAAAGTTCACAAGAATAGTTCAAATTGTGGGGGTATTTCCGGGTTTAGTTTTGGTGGAAACCTTACCTCCAGAGGCCTCTCTTACTTGACCAAGGTCTGCATTTAATCTTTGTGTAAATAAAGC
Organism: uncultured Cyclobacterium sp.; assembly: GCF_963977555.1. GTDB lineage: Bacteria > Bacteroidota > Bacteroidia > Cytophagales > Cyclobacteriaceae > Cyclobacterium. Next base: position 121,287 of record NZ_CAXBPD010000008.1, read on the forward strand.
AAAATCCGAAGGATGTACCACCATATATACGCCCTCCTTTATCCTGAATGAATTTTATTTTGAAAGCTCCTTTTATTTGGTCAATGGGTCACTGATCACACCAAGATACCTGCCCATCCAATAAGGCAAAAGCCATATATCTCCGGCGCTGTACTCCTGTCCGCCACCATTTCCTCCGTCAAGTGTAAACCTATTGCCATTGTGCCGGCGTATCATCAATTCATCAGGAGGAAGTACAAGCTCCGTAGTTTGCTCTCTAAAATTCTGTTCCAATAGCTTGATGTCTTTTCTATGACTGTTAGCCGTATTCCAGCTGATCATGTCAAGAGGATGCTCTTGAAGATACCAAACAGCTTCCTCCAAATCAAAATTTTCCCTGTTGACCAAAGCTCCAAAAATATTCCATAGCCCATCTTTTTCAGGTCGTTCTGACTCCCAATGATCCTGGATCGCAAGCCTAAATTTTTCTTTTAACTCAGCTGTAAAAGCATAGCGGTATAAACCCCAATACCCCATAAAGTACATCTCATCGTCAGAGTGATTCCAGGATTCAGACAACATGGCTGCCCAATCATCACTTCCTTCTTGTGCTTTACCTATTACTTCCATTGGACGCATTAAGTTTTCTAAGTAATCATGCTTGTCCATCAACATGTAAGCCTCCTTTTTATACACTTCCTTACGAGTAAAGTGGTAGGCCGTTTGTAACATGGCGATAATGTTTGAAGAGTTCAACTTCCTGTCACCAACCATGGTAGGGAATCCATTTACATATTCAGGATTCCACCTGCCCCAAGTGGTATGCTTGCCATCATAATCTATCAAGTACCAATCATTTTCGACGATATGTGTCATTAGCTGATCCAATAGACCTATTGCTTGATTGCGCAACGCTTCATTGTCTACCAATTCAGCAATTACGCCGAAAACAAACACATGTCCTATCACTTCATCACTACTGGTTGTCGCTTTCCAATCCCATTCTTTGTCAGCAGCATGTTGCCACCTGTCTGGGTCAGCTAATTTATCGATATATCCACTTCTATTAAAAGACCTGGAGGGAAATCCTTCGACTGGATTGATTGTATAAAGTCTTTCCAAAGCATCCAAAGATTCCTTAACATTCTTTAAAGCATCAGCAGACCCTGTGGCAGCATAGCGAAATGCCTCTCCGCCCAAATACATAGAAGTCCAAAGACCATCATTGTCTGAATCATCCAATCTTCCAGTGTCCATATTGCCTTTTTCCATCCTTGACAATGTAGCATTGAAACCGTGTCGGATGTGGCGTTCTCTTACTTGTTCACTATAATAGGCAGCCTTCTCTGCCAAAGTCTGTGACATAAATACAAGTTTGCCTAGCCCTTTGTCTGTCAAAACCAATACTTCGTCCTCATTCTTTTGACTTATATGAAGCACTTGGTCGCCTGGCAACCATCTTTCTCCATAATAGTAGTTAAACCCACCATCTTCCTTTTGCATAAATGCTCCTCGCTCTGAACCAAACCAAAGTAAGCCGTTGATCTCAGTAAGGCTGGTCAAGGATGGCCATGGCAAAGCATTGTACTTCTCGCCAACCTTTTTATCTGCCAATAAGTCCCATTCGAAATAACCATCTGTGGTGGCTACTGCAAGCTTGTTCTTTCCTTCTCTAACCACGAAACTGGTAAAGCCAGAACCTTCAGTCAAGGTTTGCAGCTTTTTGGTATCCGTTGAGAAAGCCATTACTTTATTTTCCGCCAGAAGCAGAAACCTTGCTGAGGCAATGTCATAGCTGATTCCTATTACTGGAGAACCACTGATCTTGCCTTTATAGATGACACCTGCTTGGTTTACAAGATGGATATTGCTTCCATCAGAAACCAAAAAAGTAAAATCCTCCCCATGGACAAAATGTTTGGCTCCCGGAAGTTCATGTTTTAGGTAGAGGCTCCCTGCCCAGGCATTGCTAAATACCGCCTTGTCATCCAAGTAAACAAATTGATCCTCTACGGTGGATAGGCTACTGATGTTTTTATCTTTCATGGCCAGGTAGGTCTTGTCAGGCGTAAAGGTGCCTGGGTACAAGAATGCTCCTGCATGCGTTCTAAATAGTCCTTTGGTCCCTAAAAGCTGCACGGTGCCATTTCTGTCAGCATAAACCTTTTTAAGGTCCGTAGACTGCTCATCTGAGTAATATTTGATGCTGTATTCCTGCACAAAAGGAACATCCTGATGCGTCCTTTTACTGCTTGATGGCAGGTGTTGCGCCTGAACCTGTGTCAAACCCAAAAGCAACCCAATAAGAATAAGAAGCTTTGATTGTAAGTATTTCATGGTAAAAATAATATGGTTAATTTTTATAGATGGACTGTTTCTAAAACCTCCCTATTCAGAAGTTGGATCACTAATAACGCCAAGGTATCTACCCATCCAGTAAGGTAAAAGCCAAATATCTCCTGCGCTATATTCTTCCACTCCGTTGTTTCCACCATCCAGGTCAAACCTGTTGCCATTATGTCTTCGAAGTTTCAATTCATCAGGTGGAAGCACCTCTGCGGTGGATTGGTTTCTGAAATTTGCTTCCAGTAAATCAATGTCTTTTCTATGGCTATTTTTCGCATTCCAGCTGATCATGTCTAGCGGATATTCCTGAAGGTACCAAACAGCTTCTTCCAAATCAAAGTTTTCTCTATCCACCAAGGCTCCGAAAATATTCCAAAGACCGTCTTTCTCTGGGCGTTCTGATTCCCAGTGATCTAAAATAGCTTCTTTGTATTTTTCTTTTAAATCTTCCGTAAACGCGTAACGATAAAGGCCCCAATAACCTAGGAAGTACATTTCATCATCTGAATGATTCCAAGATTCTGACAACATCGCTGCCCAATCATCGCTACCTTCCTTGGCTTTGCCTATTCCATCCATAGGACGCATTAAGTTTTCCAGATAGCCATGCTTGTTCATAAGCTTGTAAGCCTCCTTTTTATACACTTCCTTGCCTGTAAAATGGTAGGCCGTTTGTAACATGGCGATGATATTCGAAGAATTTAGTTTCCTGTCGCCAACCATGGTAGGGAATCCATTTACATATTCAGGATTCCACCTGCCCCAGGTCGTGTGTTTACCATCAAAATCTATCAAATACCAGTCATTTTCAACGATATGGGTCATTAGCTGATCCAAAAGGCCTATAGCCTGTTGGCGCAATGCTTCATTGTCTACCAATTCTGCGATTACTCCAAAGACAAACACATGTCCGATTACTTCATCACTACTCGTAGTTGCTTTCCAAACCCACTCAGGATCCGAGGCATCTTGCCAATGAACAGATCCTCCTAGTTGGTCTTTGAAACCACTTCTGGAAAAAGACCTTGCAGGAAAACCTTCTATGTCATTAATGGTATAAAGTCTTTCCATCGCATCTAAAGATTCTTTCACATTCTGCAAAGCATCAGCAGATCCTGTGGTAGCATAGCGAAATGCCTCTCCTCCCAAATACATGGAAGTCCAAAGTCCGTCATTGTCGGAATCTTTTATTCGTCCACTATTTACATTGCCTTTTTCCATCTGCACCAATGTGGCGTTGAACCCATGGCGGATATGTCTATCCCTTACTTGCTTGCTGTAAAAAGCGGCTTTTTCTGCCAAGGTCTGTGACATAAATACCAGTTTACTAAGCCCTTTGTCTGTTAGTATCAGTACCTCGTCCTCGTTCTTTTGGGTTATATGAAGCACTTTATCGCCTGGCAACCATCTTTCACCATAGTAGTAGTTAAACCCACCATCTTCCTTTTGCATAAATGCTCCTTGCTCAGAACCAAACCAAAGTAAGCCGTTGATCTCAGTAAGGCTGGTCAAGGATGGCCATGGCAAAGCATTGTACTTCTCGCCAACCTTTTTATCTGCCAATAAGTCCCATTCGAAATAACCATCTGTGGTGGCTACTGCAAGCTTGTTCTTTCCTTCTCTAACCACGAAACTGGTAAAGCCAGAACCTTCAGTCAAGGTTTGCAGCTTTTTGGTATCCGTTGAGAAAGCCATTACTTTATTTTCCGCCAGAAGCAGAAACCTTGCTGAGGCAATGTCATAGCTGATTCCTATTACTGGAGAACCACTGATCTTGCCTTTATAGATGACACCTGCTTGGTTTACAAGATGGATATTGCTTCCATCAGAAACCAAAAAAGTAAAATCCTCCCCATGGACAAAATGTTTGGCTCCCGGAAGTTCATGTTTTAGGTAGAGGCTCCCTGCCCAGGCATTGCTAAATACCGCCTTGTCATCCAAGTAAACAAATTGATCCTCTACGGTGGATAGGCTACTGATGTTTTTATCTTTCATGGCCAGGTAGGTCTTGTCAGGCGTAAAGGTGCCTGGGTACAAGAATGCTCCTGCATGCGTTCTAAATAGTCCTTTGGTCCCTAAAAGCTGCACGGTGCCATTTCTGTCAGCATAAACCTTTTTAAGGTCCGTGGACTGCTCATCTGAGTAATATTTGATGCTGTATTCTTGCACAAAAGGAACATCTTGGTGCGTCCTTTTACTGCTTGATGGCAGTTGTTGCGCCTGAACTTGCGTCAAACCCAAAAGCAATCCAACAGGTATAAGAAGCTTTGACTGTAAGTATTTCATTGTAAAATAATATGGTTGATAAAAATAGACTGGTGAATCGATCTTGCGACTAAAGTGGATTCATTTTAAAGCGTAGGCCCTGAAAATGGCCAATAAATAAATTTGTCCGCCCCGTTGTTAAAACATGAGCGGACAAAAATTACCTAACCTAACTACTAAAGCCGAACCAGACTTACTTAATACCAGTAAGTGATTCAGTTAATTATAATACAATTTTTAATAAAGATGGGCTACTTCGATTCGAAATTATTTGGATCAATTTTTACGTACTTAATAGATTTGCCACCTTCGTCTAGGTGATAGGAGTAGGTAATGTGAATCATTCCATTACTATCTTGGATCATTGAAGGATAGGAAAAACCACCGAATTCTTTTTTCTCATCCTCCAAATAAACTTTACTTCTCCAGGTTTGGCCCTCATCACCTGAAACGTAAAGGGAAAGACGGTACCTGCCATCATCAATGTCATTCCCAAGGAATAGCCACAGTCCATTGTCTAACTCCAGCAGTTCGACACTAGCAGTATTGGGAATACTTGACTTCTCGGAGGCAGTCCATGTCATCCCCTCATCTGTAGAAAAGCTTCTATGTAGCCTGGTTGGAGCATCTCCACTGTCCCTCATTATTGCCATTATCTCTCCACTTTTCCTTTGGCTCAATGCTGGTTGAATAGGTCCTCTACCTACTATTGGTTTACTAGGAATCCAGGTGGCCCCATCATCATCTGAAATGGCTGCCAAAGAAAAATTAAACCCGTCCGAGTAAAGTGGCAAAAGAATCCTTCCCGACTGGAGTACAAGTGGTTTAATCCTCGTCATCCATCCAATACTGGATTTCTTACTGTCCTTGCTAGCTTCAATGATCATGTGATCATAAAGAGGTGCATATTCAGACCATCCAGCATTATTATCAGGCAATTCGGCAAAGCGTTTAACCACCTCCTGATGGAATTCTTCCCCCGGTTTGAGCAAAATATTGTCTTGCCAGCTCCATATTGGTGCTCCTGCATTGTCATAACTTGAGCTTGTCCGTAGGCGTAAAATGGACTGTTCCCAACGATTGGCCTGTACGGCGATCCATACCAAGAAAAGCTTTCCTTCTTGATTAAGAAAAAGTACAGGGTTACAATCTGGAAGGTTGGGTGTATCTGCCATTAAGAAAGGCTCTCCCCATTGGGTTTCCTTCTTTCTGAGTCTAGCCCCCATTATCCGAACATCATCTGCTTTCCTTTCTCCTGATCCCTCAAACCAAGCTGTAAGTAAATCCCCATTGGGCAATGCCACAATACTACTTCCATGTACATGGTTTCCTTGCAGAGGGAAAATCAGATTTTCATTTACCACTATTTTCTCCTTTGGTATGTATTGTCCAAAAGCAGCAGTATTGAGTAAAAACAAGCCTATAAATACTAATCTTTTCATTTTATCTTCTTTCTCCTCTCCATAACTTCCGCCCAAGTAGTCAGTATAATTCCTTCCTCTTCAATAAATTTTTGAAGATCTGGGGATGTCATGGCAAGCATGTCAGCATACCTTGATGCTCCCGATCCACTGATCCTGTCAAAGGTTTTTCTATCACCTATGCTGTGAACAATCACCATGGCCAATCCAGGCTCCATTAATGTCAGTAATTCTTTGCACTTTTCTACTTTGTATGCTCCCAATCCCTCATCATCAACTTCATAATCTGGAGACCAATTGCCACTTATTGAATGCAAGTCGTCCAAAACGGGCAATCCTGCTTCCCATATTTTTTTACCTACAATAGGCGTCTTCTCCATAAGGGAATTGCTGGGCAATTTCATCCCCTCCTTATATTTCCCTTCTTTCTTCAATTGTTTGATGAGGTTGTTATTCATCGAAAGACCAAGCAATTTATTGTTCCCACCAGGGAACATGATAGGAATACCGTATTCAATTCCCACCTTTATGTAGCGCTCCAGAAATGGAGAATGATAGAACAAAGTCCCCATATGGCTATCCATATGAGTGGGTTTTAATCCTAGTGACAAAGCGCGATCAATTTGTGCCCGGATTTCTATTTCTACCTCATCCGGAGTCGCATTCGCAACAACCTCTTCAACGGAAGACCACATTGCACCTTCTTTATCGACCAGACCAGGAACTGCAGCCTTGCCAGCAACTGGAGGCCAACGAAAATCTTTCCATTCAGAAGTTAGGGTCAGGTGAAGTCCAGCATCCATAGGCTCTTTTAAGGCCTCTTTCACAAAACTCGCTGCCCATGGACAAGGCATCATGATGCTACAGGATGTTGCCACTCCCTCCTTGATGGATTTAATTGCCCCTTCATTGGACTCAAATGACATTCCTGCATCATCTACATGAAAGATGACAACTTTTTTCCCTTCAGGATAACCTAGTTTTTGAGCGTATGTCATTTCTTGTTGGCTAAAGACCGGTTGGTAGATTAATAATATAATCAATAAATTCCAGACTGAAATTTTCATAATATCAAGATTTAGATTCCTTCAAGCTTCCCTTTCCAGAATGCAACAGTTTGTCGATTCCATGTATAGCAAGCCACCAAATGGCCATCTTCATAAAACATTGCTGGATAAGACAATTCATCTTCGCCATCTCCTTTTTCAATTTCAAATTTTAATGGCCAGGTTTTGCCGTTGTCTTCTGAAACAGCAATGGAAATTGGAAAACGATCTCCCCAGTTTTCAGCTACGGGATTATAAATCAAAGCTATCTTTTCCCCTTCAATATGGGCAACATCAATCCCACTGTTATTATTAGGCAATTCTATTTCTGTCACTTCCGACCAGGTTTTTCCATAATCTTCAGAATCTGATCGACAGATATTCCCTGAGCTACTTCGCATTAGCATGTGTACATGTCCAGGTTTTGACTCCCAAAGTGCTGGTTGAATAACCCCTTCCTCAGTGATCACTGTTCGGTCCATTTCTAGTTTATCAGTAGCACTCCAGGTTTTCCCTTCATCTTCAGATCTGTCTACAAACACAGTCCAGACTTTGTTTTTTTCATCAGATGCAGGAGCAAGCCATGTACCGTCAGATAAAACCAGCATATGGTTTCTTACAGGGCCACGTCCACCTTTATCACCTGGCACCAATTCTTTGGCCTCAGACCAGGTAACGCCACCATCTTCAGTATACTGAACCCATGTTTCCCAATAATCAATTTCTTTACCGACTTTAAAGTACAAATAAACTTTACCATCAGGAGCATTGAATAAAACGGGGTTCCAATGCGGCTCATTTCTTACTTTTACAAGTAATTCCGGTTCGGACCAATTACCTGGCTTGCCTTTAGAAATCCAAATGCCTACATCGTTGTGTTTTTCATAGGATCCTGCAAACCATGCTGTCAAATAATTACCGTCACCAAGTCCGGTAATGGTTGAGGCATGGCATTGCGCAAATGGCCTGTCCTCACCGAAGATATGTTCATATTCTTCCGTTACAAGCGTGGGAACCTGAGTATTCACGGCCTCTTCTGAGACTTCTTCTGTTTTATTCCCATTACCACAGCCGGAATTAAGGAATATTATAAGTGCGAAAAGTACACAACTAATTACTTTCTGAGAATTTTTCATGGTTTTATCAATGGATTATTTGGATAACTGTCGATGATTTTTCCATCTTCATCAACTGTTAGAATGTTAAAACTTTTGCCTTGAAGCGTTACCAAGGTGAAGGCCCTTACGGATTGAGAAGTCTCCAAGTACCAAGTACTCGCAGCATCATGAACCGTCCTAGGTCTAGTTCCCCAGGATCCATCACCTATATAGACGATACCATCCTCATCCACATTGTTGTTTTTTATTGGATAGGTCCTCTTATAAGCATGATCATGGTTTTCAAATACTAATTGCATGCTAGATTTTTCGAATAAAGGCACCCAATGTTTCCTGATCATGGTTTGGGTAGTACCTGTAAAAGCCCTCGCTGACGGGTAAGCTGGAACGTGATAAACAGCCATCACATGGGAAGTTTTCTTTTCTTTCTGAATCGCTAGTTCGCGGGCTAACCAATCCTTCTGTGGACCATCTATTGCATTGGTGTGGTCTGAGTCCAAGAAGATAAAGCTTAGGTATTTACCAAATTCCAGTACGCCATACCCTGGCTGTCCTGGAAATGCAAAAAGGTTAAAGTAAAATGGTGCACTCTCTTTTCTTTTTTCAACTTTCAAATGTTCAGGGATGTCCTCATCATTGTAACCACTCTTCACTTCGTGATTTCCTATTCCTAACATCATCGGTATTATACGTCCATCCTCCTGAATCAAGGTGTTTTTAACAGCGTCAAACCAATCATACCATCTGTTTACGTTTTTACCATCTCCATTGCCATAAGCCAAGTCTCCTCCAATGATTATAAAATCCGGATCATAAGGTAAAACCTGTCTGTTGGTCTTCTCCATTACAGCCTTGTCATGCATGGTATCTCCTCCTATCGCAAACTTAATCGAACTTCTGGAAATATCCTTTGGCATGGTCTTGAAATAATAAACATTGCCCTTGGCAGCAAATTTTAATTCGTATGCACTCTCAGCAGAAAGTCCTTTCAGCGAAACCCTGTGGATTTTGCGGTCTGAAAAAGGAAAGTCAGTTACATTGCTAGTTGCTTCAACCCAACTATCAGTGCCTTTTTTACGATAAGCAAGCGTCTGACTAGTGCTGGTTTTAAGGTGCCAATCTATGGTAATGGTGCTCGTTGGATCTTCTTGCCATGTAAGGTAAATCCCACTTGGTTCTTCCTGAGCAGCAAGAGCCAATGGAGACAAACCTAGCAGGCAAAAGAACCCAATATTAAATAATGCTTTAATTCTTTCTTTCATCATTCTGGATTTAAATAAATATAGTACAGGTTATTTAGTTATAAAAATATAAAAACACTTATTCAATCGGGCTGCGATGGATTAATCACAAACATTTTAATTACCCTAAAATGAAAATGGCAATAGACAAGCTATTGCATTTTAAATCACTTCTAATGTTCGCTATCATTAATACCTTCAATTTTAACATAACGTTGTCAGGCACCCCAATCAGGGCTAAGCTTTCATTTTGCACTTGGACAAACCCTTCCCCAATCTTAATTCTCAAATACATTACAACAAATTACTGTTTTGTACTATTGAAAAAAACAATAGCTCTCAAATAGCCTTAACGCAACTTTTCAAGTATACCTCTTGAATTTCAACACATATACCAACTTATTATATACTGTATTTCAGCCAGTTAATAGACCTTAAACATGACCTAAAATACTTTTATTAATTGTTAAAAGGTTAAAATTAAGATATATTTGTCGTTGATTTTTTTTTAAAGATACCCGACTTATTACCATGAACATAGGAATAGATTTAGGAGGAACAAAAATCCAGGTAGGGATAGAGCACGAAGGCAAAATCATTCATAAGACGAAAGCGCTTTTGAAAGAAAAAGACAACCTTCAGTCCACTCTTAACCAGGTTATAAAATTTATCGAGCCACTAACAGCATACGATGTAGATGGCATAGGTATAGGCGTACCTTCGGTAGTAGATGTAAAAAAAGGGATAGTCTATAATGTGACTAATATTCCTTCTTGGACCAAGGTGGCATTAAAAGACATTCTTGAAAAGGAGTTCAACCTTCCAGTATTTGTAAACAACGATGTCAATTGTTTTGCCATTGGTGAATACAAATTTGGTATGGGCAAAAACTACAGCAATATGGTAGGCATGTCTATAGGTACAGGCTTGGGCTCAGGGATAATCATCGAAGACAAGCTCTATGCAGGGGTGAACTGTGGTGCCGGAGAAATCGGCCTACTTCCCTACCTTGAACATAATATTGAATATTATGCGAGTGGAAATTTCTTTAGTGCAGAATATCAAACCACTGCTCTAGATGCATTTACAGCTGCAAAAAATGGAGACAAGGAGGCCTTGGCTCAATGGCATACTTTTGGAAAACACTTTGGCGCTGCCGTTCAGGTAGTGATGTATACTTACGATCCAGAAGCCATTGTAATAGGAGGTTCTGTGGCAAACGCCTTCCCATTTTTCGAAGAAGCCATGCGGGCAACCTTTAGCAATTACATTTATCCAGAATCTGTGAAAAAATTGAAGATTCATTTGACCAAAAATGCAGATATTGCACTCTTAGGTGCTGCTGCACTCGTGGACTTATCAATCAAACATACCAGCAAAGCACTTTAATATCATCGATTGTATTGGTTCAATGACCAATCTTAATCAGCAAATTATCAATCAAAACAATTGCTACGACCAATAATTAAATGACATGAAAAAAAACACACTGATTGTTGCCTTGATTTTATTGATTTTTTTCGTCATTTCATTTCTTACCAATATTCTTGGGCCGATCATTCCCGATATCATCGATAGTTTCACACTTAGCATTGGTTTAGCAGGGTTTTTACCGTTTGCCTTTTTTGTAGCCTATGCTGTGATGTCTATTCCCTCCGGCATTTTAGTGGAGAAATACAAGGAAAAGAAAATGCTAATATTTGCTTTTACCATGGCTTTTATTGGTGCGCTCCTTTTCGCATTTATACCTGGCTTCTCCGTCGCTTTGATTTCATTATTCATTATTGGAATTGGGATGGCTGTACTTCAAGTAGTCATTAATCCTTTGTTAAGAACGGCTGGAGGTGAGGAACACTTTGCATTTAACTCAGTGATGGGTCAGCTGGCCTTTGGAGCGGCTTCTTTTCTTAGCCCTATGCTTTACAGCTATTTGGTTACGAATATTCATACGACAAAAGATTCCCTTCTCTTTTCATTTTTAAACCCTATGGTTCCTGAAGACCTAAAATGGGTTTCATTGTACTGGGTATTTGCAGCCATTGCTTTTCTTATGGTCATCATCGTATATTTCGCAAAATTCCCTAAAGTTGAGCTTAAAGCAGATGAAAAAATTGATGTGGGGGTAGCTTTTAAAGACCTACTTGGCAATAAATATGTATTACTGTACTTTCTTGGAATATTCTGTTATGTGGGTACTGAGCAAGGTATAGCCAACTGGATTTCAAAATTCCTTCAATCATACCATGGCATTGACCCTTCTACTACGGGTGCGATTGTCATTTCCTATTTTTGGGGTTTGCTAACAATCGGTTGTTTGCTAGGGCTGGCTTTATTAAAATTCCTTGATAGCCGAACAGTTTTGATCGCTTTCACATTAGGAGCAATTATTTCATTGTTAGCAGGTCTTTTTGGCACGGCAGAAATTGCTTTGATCGCCTTTCCTTTGACTGGCTTTTTCGCTTCTGTGATGTGGTCTATTATCTTTTCATTGGCGCTCAATTCAGTACCTCAGCACCATGGTACCTTTTCAGGGATATTGTGTACAGGTATAGCTGGTGGTGCTATAGTGCCACTGGTAATCGGTGGCTTGGCAGAACTTGTTGGATTAAAATTGTCGATGTTATTTCTTTTGTTTACTTTAGGATATATATTGAGCATAGGAATTTGGGCCAAACCATTGGTCACCAATGCTACTAAAAGTTTGAAGGATATCTTTAAGTAATACATGTATAAGATAATTTTGCTCCTCGATTTTGCCGAAGAGTACAGCAAGAGTTTATTAAAAGGAATCTCCAAGTACTCTACTGAAAATGGTCCGTGGACTTATTGTCGCATGCCGCTATATTACAGGGAAACCATTGGGATCAAAGGAATACTTGAATGGGCTAAGGATTGGGGAGCAGATGGGATAATAGGGCAATTATACAATGAAATTGACTTAGAATTGCTTATCGACTCTAAGATTCCTGTAGTAGCACAAGATTTTAAAGAACGGTTTACTGAAATTCCAAATATCACCGGCTCCTACCATGAAGCTGGTGAAATCGGTGCACAGTATTTTTTAAAAAAAGGGTTTAAAAATTTCGCATTCTATGGGTTCAAGGACATTGTTTGGTCCAGAGAACGAGCAGAAGGCTTCGAAAAAGAAGTCAATTCCATGGGTTACAAAGTCAATTACTTTGAACACAGAAAATCAAGGTCCACAGATTTATGGTATTATAAAAGCAACTCCTTGAGTAAATGGTTGCTGTCCTTGCCGAAACCGATCGCATTAATGACCTGTGATGACAATCAAGGTCTGCACATCACAGAAGCTTGCAAACAAAATAAAATCCGAATCCCCGAAGAAGTCGCCGTATTGGGCGTAGACAATGATGAAATGCTATGTGAATTGTCTGACCCTCCACTGTCAAGTATAGGGCTGGACATAGAAAAAGGGGGCTATGATACAGCCAAATTGATGGAACAAATGATCAGGACAAGCGCAAGTAATTTTTATGACATCCTGGTGAAGCCAACCCAAGTTATCACCCGCCAGTCTACGGATATCTATGCGACCAATGATGATCACATTGCCTCTTCCTTAAAATTTATCCATAAAAACATAGAAAAAAACCTACAGGTAGATGAGGTTGTAAAGCAGGTTCCTCTTTCCAGAAGAAGCTTGGAAAAACGGTTTCTGCAGATTACAGGCTACCCCATTTATAAATATATATTTAACCTACGCATTGAAAAATTCACCCAGAAACTTCTCGAAACGGACGAGACCGTTTTTGAAATCGCGATGGACCTGGGATTGAATGATAGCAAAAATATTGCCCGCCAATTCAAACAGGTCAAAGGGTGCAATCCTATTGAATACCGAAAAAGGTATCTCGCTGGAAAATAACTCCACTTTTAGCTACAGCAGTTGTAAATTTCTCGTAAACTCTCACTTACGAAATAATTAATTGCTACCATTCATAAAAAGAAAATACCAAGAATGGTACTTTTCAGAAGGCTAGGGTATTATAGAATATTAATGTCAATATCAATTTTCAACCCTTACCTTAATTCCCTTTATGAAACATTTAGACAAAAATACAATCATTTCCATTATCATCGCTGGTATGGCATTGGCCACTGCCTGGGCCATACGTGGCCAATTCGGGCATGAACAAGGTGCAGCTTGGGCGGGAGGTATAGGCTGTCTGAGTATTATATTATTGGCAAAAAAAGAACATTGGTACAATAAGGCAATTAAGGCTGCCTTTGCAGGAGCATTAGGATGGGGATTTGGTGGCATGATGAGTTACGGTATTCTTGTCGGGTACGGAAGAGGCGTGGATTTTATTAATGTGTATTACGGCTTAGCAAGTTTATTGGTTGTTGGAGGTCTTTATGGTTTAATAGGGGGTGGTCTATTTGGGTTAGTTCTGGCAGATCATCCTGAAAAGAAAATTAAATGGCACCAAGTAGTTATGGAAATGACGGTAGGTGGTATCATCTTTTATTTTTTAATCATTGAGCAATTGGGTTTTGAAATGACGCCTCCACGCTCTGAGGCCTGGGGGATATGTGCTGGCTCAGGAATTGCCATGTTGTATTATATGGCAAGAACCAAACAATATAGCGCCATGAGAGTGGCTGTATATTCAGGGTTGGGAGGCGGCTTTGGTTTCGCTTTTGGTAATTTTCTACATGTGCTCGGCAATTTCGCTGAAGTACCCTTCAACATGTGGAATGTCATGGAATATTCTCTTGGGTTCTTTGGTGGAGCAGGGATGGCTTATGGAACATTTACCTCTAAATGGCCAGAAGAAAAAGCTACAGCTTCATTTACGACTAGCAACCTTACCATTCCGGCTGTCGGCCTATTACTACTTATTCCTTTCTTTGTTTGGCAGCAATCTTTTATAATGAAGGATTTCTCAGACACTTTGGGGGCATTTGTTAGCCAGCCTCAAACATGGATGATGGCTGTTCAAATAATTGCCCTTATCGTATTCCTAGGTTTAGCCATCTATTGGATAAATTTGTTCTCGGGCAAAAAGGCTCTTCAAAACCAACAGATCAGCTACAAGGAGTTATCCATGGTTTTCAAAACTTTTTTCGCTACCTACATACTGTTCTCTATCTTCATAACAGGCTCCTTTTTAAGCTTCTATAGAATAGAACAGTTTCTATATATCGTCAACTTTATTATTATTATTCTATTAATCCCCAAGTTCAAACCTACTTTTCAGGAACGCCCTGCACTTTCAAAAACCTGGAGAAAAGCCCTTTTACTTATTTTTATCTTCTTGGCTATTCTTACACTTATATTGATAAATAGCCATGGAGAAATGTCCCATATGCAAAAACGATTTGATTGGGTTTAACCCCAAATAGAATAGCTTAAATATTCCATTGATTTATATTATAAAAAAGTCAGGATCATACGATCCTGACTTTTTCGTTTTTACTCTTTATCATAATTCTTTTCGTATCGATTTAGGCAAATTGGCTATTTAAAAGACCAGCTTAATGCTGCCTGATTTATTATTATGCAAATCGAAAGCATCATATAGCTCCCCTGTTACCGGTAATGCCTTAAATTTAGGCTTGGCTCTTATTATCTCAATCAGCTGATACACCTGAATGTCTGAAGTCTTCCTCTCCAACCATGCAAATTTTTATGCTTCATACATTTTTAATCCTGCCAGGGATTCCAAAGGATTTACCCTATGGGGCATAATAATACAAACTGGAAAATCTAAAGACATTGATAAATCCTTTGTCTTTACCAAAGCAACTTCCTGGGTGGTTAAAAGTAAACACTAAAAACGCTAAACTAAAAACCAGAAATAAATTTGCTGGGTGGTCTAAAACCATTTTCACAAAAGCCAAAATAAAAAAGGTTCTCTGCCGAACCGACAGAGAACCTTAAGTTTTAATTAAAAACTAATCAATACCTTAAAAAGGTGTTGTAGTTCCTTGATACAACCAAGGCTTAGACCATTGACTATCTGCTCCAAAGTTACCTGAGAAGTCAGTCACTTCAAGGTTGTTTAGTGCAGCATCAATATTATTTGCGTTGTTGTTATACTCATCATTTCCATACTGGAACCTGATTGCTACCTCTGGCTGAGGAGACAATGGACCTGCAGTTAAGTCAGGAAAACCTGTTCTTCTGTAATCTGCAAAAGCTTCAGTACCATTGGACCAGTTAGCTACCCATTTTTGGGTAATTATTTGTTCGATAGTACCGTTAAACATTACACCAGATTTCGCGATAAATTCATCGTACATATCGCCTTTTCCCCAAACTTCAAGAGATTGTTCGATTCCCATATTGTAATGCATCTCAGCATCACCAACATTCCAGCCTTTCAAGGCTGCTTCAGCGAAGATAAAGCTAATTTCTGCAGCAGAGATAATTCTCGCTTTTAGGATGTCTCCCGAAGATCCAGCCGTACCATAAATTTCATCCAACTGAGAAACATGTAGGTTTTGCGTTCCTTGACCAGGGATAGGATTACCGTTATAAGATTCTGGCGTAAGGATAGATGGAGGTAAACCAACATACAAATCTGTATTGTAATCCGCCATATTTGGATTAAAATGACGTGTAAATTTCACATCAGCATAATCTTCTTCGAATTGATCAAAAGTGTAAATTGATTCGATTGGATTTCCATTAGCTCTAATGAAACTTTCGGCGGCAACAGCAAGGGTAGCATCTTCTACCCACTGCACCCTTACAGAATCAAACCATACAGGAAGTCTAGGATCTTCAGTCATCATCAATTGATCGATGAAAGTCTGACAAGCCTGGTATCTTTGGAAATCATCAGGGTTTAACCTAACATGTCTTGTGATCCAAATGTCATTTGATCCACCTGTATAATCAAGAGTGGCATCCTGAGAAGGATCCTGAATATAGATCCCACTGCTATAAATGGCTTCAATTCCAGCTTTGGCTACATCAGGCTTCTTTTCAGACAAACGCATATAATACCTTAGCAATAAGGAGTTGGTAAACCTTCTCCAGCTATCTACATTGGCACCATAAATAAGATCATTTCCAGCTGTAACACCCTCTGCTGAAGCAGAAGCAAGCATGGTTGCTGCCTCTTTCAAATCAGCAATGATACCATCATAAATGATTTCCTGGCTGTCAAATTTTGGGAACTGAAATTGGTCACTTCCTTGGTCACCCATTAGGGCATCCGTATAAGGAGCATCACCCCAAAGATCTGCAATATTTCCGAAAGCAAAGGATTTCATGGTAAGCCCAATTCCCTGGAAAAAGACATTTTCCATTTCCTCACCTCTGGTAATCATCAGGTTGTTGGTTCTCAGGATATCATACCATCCTGTCCAGTTTCTCGAAACCCACTCATAATTATTATGACCGCTATACCATCCATTTTTCTGTGTGTATTGCATGGCTCCAGCCAGGTCATTAAAGCCCAACTCCAAATAACCTTGCGCTGAAGAAGTTAGCACTGAAGGCATTAAAAGGTTTGGATTGGCATTGGCCGGGTCAATACCATAAGGGTTGGTATTGATCTCACTGAGTTTTTCGTCACATCCTGTGACCAAGATAAGCCCCAGGAGAAATACGGCTATCTTTCTAAATTCAAATAAATTTTTCATGATATGTAAGTATAGGAACTTTAAAGATTAAAATTAAGCTTGAAACCAATTGGCACACTCCAAGGCATAACGTTTTGACGTTCGATTCCTTGTCTAAACCCAGATCCAGAAGTCATAAAGGCTCTTTCAGGATCAATTCCGATATCAGCTTTGGTCCATAACATAATATTTCTGGTGTAAACAGAGAATGTAGCATTCGTAAACACACTGAAATTTGGTATTTTATACCCTAAAGACAATTCTCTCAATTTAATAAAAGTTGCATCAAATGTAACTTGCTCATTGAAACTCCATGGGTAGGTATTGGTGATAGGATAAATATTTGTGCCAGAACCACCCAAATGCTCTTCGTACACATCATCTGCATAATTGTCAGGAGTATCTGCACCAGCAGTTTGAATCACACCAGGAATAAATGCCCCGTCAGAACCATTCTCATCGATAGGGAATCCGCCTGTTTCAGCGGTATGACCACCTACACGAGGGAAATTTCCAGGTCTAGGTATAATGTATTTATCTGGATCAGACTTCAACATGGCTGCCAATTCATCTTCAGAATACAAACCACCTGGTATTAGATCGTCAATTTGTCTTTGGGATTTCCAATCAGATTCACCATATCTATAAGTGAATGACATGAATTCACCACCTTGTCTCCAATCAAAACTCGCATTCAAAACAAATCGTTTGTAGCTAATCCCAGTTTGCATACCCAATATGAAATCAGGGTTGAAGTTACCCACTTTTCTTAAGTCTTCATCTGCTGACAATCGTTGCCATTCACCATCATTACTTAATACTGGCCATTTGTAATAAGGAGAATTTGGATCTTCCACCTCTACATATCCTCTACTGTACATGTTTCCAATCTCATCTCCTAAGAAAGTAATGGCTCCTCCACCATTTTCTCCCCAAAGGGTAATTCTATCAAAGTTTTCTACCAGTTCCAAAACGCTGGTTCTGTTTCTACTCCAATTTAAATCAACATCCAGTTTCCAACCATTTCTATCAAGAGGTGTACCACCTAAAGCCAATTCCAAACCTTTACTTTGGATCAATCCAGCATTAATTAACCTGCTACTGAATCCTGAGGATCTTGGAAGATTTACAGCGAATATTTGGTTCGTGTTTTCAATCACGTAATAGGTTCCAGAAAACCTTAACTTATTGGCAAACATATTCAAATCGATACCAGCTTCTATAGAAGTAGCTTCTTCAGGTAAGAAATTAGGGTTCAATATTGCTGAACTTACTGAAGCAGTATTTATTGAATTATAATTACCTGTAGAAAGGTTAGGATACAAACTATAAGGATCTGTATCATTACCCACTTTGGCCCAACCTACTCTTGCTTTCAACATGTCAATGCTTTCAGGAAGATTAAGCGTATAATTCGCTAACCAGCTTAAAGAAGCAGACGGGTAGAAATAAGAATTGTTGTTCAAAGGTAAAGTAGATGCCCAATCATTTCTAGCAGTCAAATCCAAATACAATTGATCGTCATATCCAAATGAGGCCAATCCGTAAATACTGTAGATATGCTTTTTATTAAAAGCACTGGAAACAGCTCTATTGTCTGCTGGAATGTTCTGAGCATTATAAATACCCGGTACCACAAGACCATTGTTCCTGTCACTACCTACTCCAATTTCTGTCGCACTATAATACCTATTCATGATATTTCCACCTACAGATGCATTGAAATCTAATTTACCAAAGTCCTCATTATAGCTCAAAAGGAAATCGGCATTAGACTCTTGCCTCAACATGTCTGTGTTGTAATATCCACCTTTAGCCATTCTGCTATAACTGTAACCGATTTTGGTTTCTCTGTTTTCGTCAGATCGGTCCAAAGAATACCTTACCAATAAATTTAAGTTCTCAGAGAACTTATAATCCAAAGATACGTTTCCATAAACCCTGTCTCTTCGGAAAGCATTTTCAATGCCATAAGCGATAAAATATGGGTTGTCTCCCACAGGAGTCCTTAATTGCTGAATTTCTTCTTGTCCAGGAACCCAGATGCCTTTCATTCCCTCATAATCAATATAAGAGGAATTGTACACCGCTTCTAAAGCGTTACCTCTTCTATCACCTGTACTAGGTCTGTCATTTGACTTGCTATTGGTATAGTTGAAGTTAGTACTAAGCGTCAAATTGTCCAAAATGTCATAAGTAACGGCAGAAGAAATGCTGTTTCTATACAAATCGGAATTTGGGATCATACCCTGATGGATCATATTTCCGTAAGACACCCTATAGGTAGCCTTGTCATCTCCACCACTTATGGCGAGATTGTTATTGGAAGTGATACCAGTTTGAAGGAAGTCTTTCATAGCATTCGGATAAGACTTCAACTCAGTTGGGATTACGTTTCCGTTTTCATCAACAGGGCTATTCCATTGTTGTGCTAAGTTTCCGACGTCCAATTGTGGTCCACCCCAATAGGCTGATCCATCATTAAAAACACCTTCTCTGTTACCATTTGCATAATTATAATGCAAGTCAAGCAAACGAGAAGCTTGTTCAAAAACGTTACTTGTAGAGAAGGAAAGCCCCATGCTTTTACCTTTCCCACCAGATTTGGTAGTAATGATAACTACGCCATTACCTGCACGAGTACCATAAAGTGCTGCTGCACTTGGGCCTTTTAACACACTGACACTGGCGATATCATCAGGATTGATATCGGAAATCGCATTACCATAATCAACCTGGTTACCATCACCATTTTGAGAATTGTTATTTAGCGAATTAGACATTGGCACCCCATCTACTACAAATAGAGGCTGGTTGTCAGATGACAATGAACTCGCGCCCCTGATTACCATGCTCATGGAAGATCCTGGTCCACTTGTTTGGTTGATGGTCACACCAGCCATCCTACCTGCAAGAGAACTCAAAACGTTTTCTTGAGACACCTGAGTTACGTCTTCTGCAGATACAGTAGATACATCATACCCTAATGACCTTTGATCTCTTTTGATACCAAGGGCTGTTACTACTACTTCATTCATGGCCGTAGCTGCCTCTTCCAAGCTTAGGTTAATATTGGTTTGGTTACCAACTGTTACCTCCTGGCTTTCAAAGCCTACATAAGAGAATACCAATACTGAATTGGAACCAGCGACGTCAATAGTATATGATCCGTCTATGTCCGTAACTGTTCCATTGCTTGTTCCTTTCTCCAAAATGGTTACACCAGGCAAGCCTGAAGCATCACTTGTGGAGGTAACTTTTCCTCTGATAGTGACTGCAACCATCTCCTCGACAGTAAAAGCAGGTGCAAAAGAATTCCCTATTGCAGGATTTCCATTGGCTTCCGCCAGTACTGATCCAGTAGATAAAATACCTACCGAGAGAAGTGGCACCATCCACTTCATCATTTTTTTAGTACGATGTTTTTTCATAATTAATTGATTTGAATTTTCAGTTTTGCGTTCATTTTATTAATTGGAATTGATTCTCCAAACCTTGCCCATTAAAGGACTTCTATTACTTTTCTTTATGATCTTTACTGTAATTATCACTTATTATTTGATCTTCTATATTCGATTTTAACTCATCGTCGTAGTCTTTTAAGACTTGCTCAAAATGTTTCCGCATACTTTCTTCCATCCCGTTCACCATTTCTGGATCCTCAAGACTTCCTAAAAGTTCCTCAAACTCCGGCCGTGAAATTTTATTTTGTACAAGTCTCTGCATTAGAGCCTCTGCTTTTTTCTTTTTCATATAAATGCCCTCCACCGTAAATACCATAGGTTATAAAAAAGAGACTATTTAATTCAATTCTTTTTTATTGTGAAATAATTGTTAACAAACTTAACCTTAGCACAAAGTGGCCTGATTTCATTTTAATGCGTAATATTATTTGATACCAAAATCGGCCTTTGGAGACCAATGGCCACTAATTTTAAACAGTTTATGAAAAGTTTACCACTATTATTGGTTTGCATTGTATTGATTTTCAGTTCATGCGGACCTCAAAAAAAAGATGAAAAAGCTTTGCCTTCGGTAAAGGAAACGATGGATGAGGTAGTAACTCGTCTTTATAAAGAATTGGATAAAGAAGCGCTTGATACCATCTCACATAGCTATGCAGAACATTACCTTACGGAGGAAGAAAAAGAATCCCTGGCTACCCAATATTGGAAAGTAAAGGTAAATGTACCTACTACTGTTTCCCTCATGAGAAATAAAGGCCAAGAGGTCGTTCCTTTTTGGCTTAAGCCTTCTGGGTTCAGTCTCACAGCGCTGGAAGTGAAAAATGAGCACGATACTTACGAAGTTTGGCAAAAAGATTTTGATGCAGGAGAAATCCAGTTGGGCATTAACGGTTTTGGCAAACACAGGCCTGTTTATTTTATAGGCCTTGCCCCACAAAATGCCGAGGAGGAATTGGAAATTACGCCTGTGTTTCCTGCAAAACAACACATAGAAGTCTTTGAAATTGGTGCTTTCACGTATCATGACTGGAGTGGATTGACACTTACCGAGGTTCCTGACGCACTCAAAGGGCAACAACTACTGACAACCATCAGAGGTAGAGCTAGAGAGGCACACATGGTGGATGCATTTAGAACTACGGCTTATCCTACAGGGGAAAAACCTGATCAGGTACTCCTTACCTGGAGTGAATCGCCCGAAAACTCCATGGACATCCAATGGAGAACGACGGAGACAGTGCCCTCAGGAATAGTTAAGTATTGGAAAGGCGGTACGAAAGATACCTTAGAAACTCAGGCAGAAAAATTTTTAATGGAAGACCGTCTCCTTCAAAATGACCGGTACATGAATAGGTTTACAGCGAAGCTCAGGTCCTTAACGCCAGAAACTGAATATGGCTATATTGTGGGAAATGAAGAAGCCGGCTGGTCATCTCCCCAGACCTTCAACACTGCTTCAGACAAAGACAAACCATTTTCATTTGTTTGGTCTGGTGATGTTCACCTTTCGGAAGTATGGGGCAATAACATTCAAAAAGCAGAAAAAAGATTCCCCGACATTGCTTTCTACTATATTGCAGGAGACCTTGTAAATACCGGTTTATATAGAGATGATTGGGACAAGTTATTCCAATATGCGGGAGGTACTGTAGCAAGGAAACCACTTATGGCAGTTCCTGGTAATCACGATAGTCAGGATGGGCTTGGGGCCTGGATGTTTGAAAAAATGTTGAGTTATCCTTCAGACAGTCCTTCTCCTGAAATGGCTGGGCGCTCGTATGCTTTCAATTATGGAAATGCGCTCTTCCTAATGATAGACTCTACCTTTCCCAATGAAGACCAAACGGAATGGATTGAGAAAAAATTAAAAGAATCGGATGCAATATGGAAAATCGCCGTATTCCATTTCCCCCCTTTCAATGCTGTAGAACCTTACGAAGACATACAGGAAGAATGGGGACCACTCTTCGACAAGTACCACGTTGACATGGTAATGGGAGGACATTTTCATTACTATATGCGGTCTAAACCAATTAATAACGGACAAATTGTAAAAAATCCTGAGGACGGAACCATTTACTGGATTTCTGTTGGCACCACTGGGAAAAACAAAGACGTAGAAACTGGTTCCTATGCGGAAATTCAGTTTCAAGCGGATCACTTGTACCAATACATTACAATTGATGGTAAAACGATGAAAGCGCAAACCATCAATGTTGATGGAGAGAAGGTCGATCAATTTTCAATTAACAAATAATACATTACAATTTTCAAGTTTTAAAGCCAAACCAAGCAAAAGCATTCAACGTGTCATAGAAGACCAAAAGTATCTTTCGACTTAAAGCCTGTTAGCCATTTATCTGCTGACAGGCCTTTTTTTTTACTCAGATATTTTTCAAATTTAACTGGTAGAAACCTTTTATTACCTGTATTTTTAACTCCTATTTCGCAATAGCAATCTTGACAAACAGCCATTCCCTTCTTATAAAAAATTGTAATAATAAGAAAAACAGCGGATTAAGTAATTAAAATAGTTTGTATTCGGTAAGGGCTAGGATTGGCTGAATTGATTCAGTATTTTGAAGATACCACAGCAGCGATTGCTCGCCTTAGGTTAAAATAAAGCAAATGGATTTGGTCAGAACAAAGCTTCTGTCCAATGCCCCATTTGGTTAAAAAAATTGGTTTTAATACCCTATCCATAGATTTAATATGTACCTGATATTTGACACTGAGACTACTGGGCTTCCTCGCAATTACAATGCGCCCATGTCTGATCTGGAGAATTGGCCAAGATTGGTTCAATTGGCTTGGCAACTCCATGATGATAAAGGACGACTTGTCTCTAACAATAATTTTATAGTAAAGCCTGAAGGTTTTACTATTCCTTATAACTCTGAGAAAATACACGGTATCTCCACCCAAAGAGCCCTCAAGGAAGGGCACGACTTGGAAAAGGTATTGGAGATATTTGAAGTAGACCTCAAAAACTCAAGCTATCTTGTAGGCCATAATATTGGCTTCGATATATCCATCGTTGGGGCGGAATTATTGAGGACTAACAAGTCCATCGAAGACCTGGAAAAAGAGCCCCTCGACACAAAAAATATTTCTACGGAATTTTGTGCTATCCCTGGCGGTAAAGGGGGGAAATTTAAATGGCCAACTTTAATTGAGCTCCACCAGAGATTGTTTGGGGAAGGTTTTGGCGATGCGCATGACGCGGCTTATGATGTAGACGCCACAGCTAAAAGTTTTTTCGGTCTTATTAAAGAAGGAGTACAGCCACCCGCCGAGGGAGTGACTATAGAGGAAATAGTCTATGAGGCTCCCAATCTTGAGGCCGCAAATTTTGCTGCAGCTAAAGATGAGGTAAAGCTTTCAGCCAAAAAAGTCCTTAAGGCAGCAGATGGAGCAGACATTACGGATCTCAAAGACACGCCTTTTACACACTTGCATGTCCATACCCAATTTTCCATACTTCAGTCCACCTCAGAAATACCTGCTGTCATCAAAAGGGCAAAAAGTTTGGGAATGCCCGCATTGGCCATGACCGATCATGGCAATATGATGGGCGCATTTAATTTTGTAAAAGAAGCTTTTAACAATGACATCAAACCCATTATTGGTTGTGAATTCAATCTTTGCCGCGACCGAAAAAATAAATCCAATAAAGACGATGGCTACCAAACCGTATTGCTGGCAAAGAATAAAGCAGGTTACCATAATCTTGCTAAACTATCTTCCTATGCCAACATCGAAGGTTTCTACTATGTGCCCCGTATAGACAGGGAAGTTCTTGTCCAATATAAAGGAGACATCATTGCGACTACAGGCGGACTATGGGGAGAGATCCCTTATCTGATTCTAAATGTAGGTGAAACCCAGGCAGAAGAAGCCTTTGTCTGGTGGGTGGAACAATTTGGTGAAGATTTCTATGTTGAGCTAAACCGCCATGGTATTCCAGAGGAGGAAAAGGTAAATGAGGTAATGCTCCAGTGGGCAGAAAAGTACAAGGTCAAATATTTTGCTGCCAATAACACTTATTACAATGTTCAGGAGGATGCCAAATCACATGATATTTTATTGTGTGTGAAGGATGGAGAATTGGTTGAAAAACCTAAGAAATACATCGGAAGGAAAGGACGAGAATATCGCTATGGCTTTCCTAATGAGGAATTTTACCTCAAATCTCAGGAAGAGATGAAGAAGCTTTTTGCTGATCTTCCTGAAGCCATCACTTGTACGGATGAGATCGTGGCGAAGATTGAGCCGTTCAAACTGGCTAGGGAAGTGTTGTTGCCAAAATTTGATATTCCTGAGAAGTTTGTGGATATTAAAGACGATGAAGATGGAGGCAAAAGGGGTGAAAATGCTTTCCTGCGCCACCTCACTTACGAAGGAGCTAAAAAAAGGTACACAGAGATCACCGATGAAATTAGGGAAAGACTGGATTTTGAATTGGAAACGATACAGAGGACAGGCTACCCGGGTTATTTCCTGATTGTTCAGGACTTCACGCGTGCAGCGAGAGACATGGGCGTCTCGGTAGGACCCGGAAGGGGCTCTGCCGCAGGGTCTGCAGTGGCCTATTGCGTGGCAATTACCAATGTCGATCCCATTGCTTATGACCTACTTTTTGAGAGATTCCTTAATCCAGACAGGGTTTCGCTTCCTGATATTGACATTGACTTTGACGATGAAGGACGACAAAGGGTTATCGACTACGTTATTAAGAAGTATGGTGCTAACCAGGTAGCACAGATCATCACTTATGGAACAATGGCTGCCAAATCCGCCATTCGGGATACGGCTAGGGTACTTAACCTTCCACTCCCTGAAGCCGATAGGCTGGCAAAGCTAGTTACAGATATCAAACTTAAAGCGCTTTTTGAATTGGCCAATGACCGGGCCAAGCTTTCTGCCAAGCTTAAAAACAACAATGACAATTTAGAAAAAGCATTAGAGCTTATCCGAATTTCAAAAGGCAACGATGAAAGTTCCAAAACTATCAATCAGGCTAAGGTGCTGGAAGGTTCAGTAAGAAACACCGGTATTCATGCCTGTGGTGTTATTATTACGCCTGACGACATTACCAATTTTGTACCCGTGGCGCTTGCTAAGGATTCGGAAATGGTGTGCACTCAATTTGACAACTCCGTTGTAGAGAGTGCTGGCTTACTTAAAATGGACTTTTTAGGCCTAAAAACCCTAACCCTGATCAAGGATGCTGTAAGGATTATTGATGAACGACATGGCATTTTACTAGATCCTGAAAGCTTCCCGATTGACGATGTCAAGACTTATGAGCTCTTTCAGAAAGGAGAAACTGTCGGCATATTCCAATATGAATCTGCGGGTATGCAGAAATACATGAGGGAATTGAAACCTACTGTATTTGCTGACCTCATCGCCATGAACGCCTTGTACAGACCAGGACCTTTGGAGTATATACCCAGTTTTATTAGAAGAAAGCATGGCTTAGAACCGATCACTTACGATCTGGACGACATGAAGGAATACCTGGAGGAGACTTATGGGATCACAGTCTACCAGGAACAAGTGATGCTACTTTCGCAAAAGCTAGCTGATTTTACCAAAGGTGAGGCAGATGTGCTGCGTAAGGCCATGGGTAAGAAACAAAAAAACGTGCTTGATGAGATGAAGCCAAAGTTCGTCAATCAGGCAGCAGCAAAAGGTCACGATAGCAAAAAACTAGAAAAAATATGGAAGGACTGGGAAGCCTTTGCCTCTTATGCCTTTAACAAATCCCACTCTACCTGCTATGCCTGGATTGCTTATCAAACAGCTTACCTAAAAGCGCATTATCCTGCAGAGTACATGGCCTCTGTGCTAAGCAATAATATGAATGACATTACGCAGGTTACTTTCTTTATGGAGGAATGTAAACGAATGGGCATTCAAGTACTAGGGCCTGATGTTAATGAATCTAAAAGTGATTTTACAGTAAACATGGAAGGGCAGGTACGGTTTGGCATGGCAGCGATAAAGGGGGCAGGTAATGCTGCTGTGAACGCTATCATTGAAGAAAGGGAGAAAGCAGGGCTTTACAAAAATATTTTTTCCTTTACAAAAAGGGTAAACCTTAAAGCGGTAAATAAGAAAACCATGGAAGTATTGGCCATGGCAGGTGGGTTTGATTGTTTTGTAGACTTTCACCGCAGGCAATACCTAGAAGCACCAGAAGGTGAAGCTTCACTACTAGAGAAAGCTGTTAAATATGCCCAAAAAGTTATTCAAGAGGAAGAGAGTTCACAAGTTTCTATGTTTGGAGGAGGCGGAGGTCTTGACATTCCTGTTCCTACAATTTCTCAAATGGAACCCTTCAGCCAACTGCAACAATTAAACATTGAAAAAGAGGTCGTAGGACTGTATATTTCAGGGCACCCACTGGATCAGTACAAGGTAGAAATCGACGCATTTACCAACACTGGGCTGCCTGAACTCGCTGACTCTGCTCAGCTTAAATCAAAAGGTGAAATTAAACTTGCGGGAGCAGTAACCACCTTTGCTCACCGGACTACAAAAAATGGAAAACCTTTTGGAACACTCACTATGGAAGATTATCATGGTGGACATACCTTTTTCATATTTGGAGAGGATTATGTGAGATTCAAGGAATATTTTATGCCCAATTGGTTTTTATACATCACTGGATCGGTGCAACCCAAAAGATTTAACCCTGAAGAATTTGAATTTAAAATTACTCAAATCACTCTACTTAATGAGATAAGGGCTAAAATGATCAAGGGTTTGAGAGTGCATATTGATTTGGATGACTTGGGGCTAGAACTGATGGAAAAATTGGAAACCATCACCCAGAAATACAAAGGGGAAGCCAAATTATATATAAATATCATAGACAATAAAGAAAATTTAACGCTGGACCTGATCTCCTCAAAGTACCGAATAGACCCATCAAACGAGTTCATACAGGCCTTGGATCAAATACCAGAAGTGGCCTATAAGATCATTTGATACTAAATTAATTTTGTCAGTCTGGAACTTATTATTGTTGAAACTGATTAAGTTATATATTTTATAAAAAACCATAATTACATTAAAATGGCAAAAACAATAGAAATCACAGATAGCAGTTTTGATGAAGTAATCAAATCTGAACAACCAGTATTGGTAGACTTTTGGGCAGAATGGTGTGGACCTTGTAAAATGATAGGACCCATAGTAGAAGAACTTGCAGGAGAATATGAAGGTAAGGTCACCATCGGTAAATTAGATGTAGATGCCAACCAAGAAATTCCAGGCAGATTTGGAATCAGAAGTATCCCTACCCTTTTGATTTTTAAAGATGGAGAGGTAGTAGACAAAATAGTAGGTGCAGTTCCTAAATCTGTAATTGCTGATAAATTAGAAGCTCAGGTATAATTGCTACCAAGTATATTTAAGCATAAAAAAAGTCCTTCTTTCGAAGGACTTTTTCTTTTTACAAAGGCTGATCAGCTGTATATTATTGAATGGATCGCCCATTTAAATCATATACTACTCGACCATCCTTTACAGTCAATTCACACTCTAATTTTTGATTAGTAGGGACTTTTTGTCCTGTTCTATCCCAAAGTGTGAATTCACCCTCTCTGATATTCAAAATACTAATATCAGCTATCGCTCCTTCAGAAAGATGTCCCAATTCAACCCTTTGGATAACCTGAGCAGGCTTCCATGTACTCGCTTTAATGACATCTGGAAGTTCCATTCCCATTGCCAAGAAAGTGGTCATTACATTAAGCTGGTCTTTCATAGCAGCATTCATGCTCCCAGTGTGAAGGTCAGTACTGATCGTATTAGGATAAAGTCCAGCAGCTAAAGCAGGAATTGCTTGCTTAAATTCGAAGCTGGCTCCACCATACCCTACGTCAAAAATGATCCCTCTTTTTTGCGCATCCAATATAAAAGGCTCTAGCTCTCTACTAGTACGATTGATCACTGTTTCTCTAGCGCCATTGAGCTCGGCATAAGTATGCGTATAAATGTCTCCTGGTCTTAAACGCTCAAAAAACAATTCTTTAATTGATAGCGGATCAAATTCATTTGACCCACCGAAATCAACAATTACCGGCATATCAGCAATCCTACCAGCTTCCACAGCTCTGTCTATTGGAATCCAATCGCGACTTCCATAATGCGCCACTTTAAATCCTACAATGTGTTGTTTGTTTTGCTTAGCCACCATGCCGCTCAATTTAGCATCCATGTCACCTGTATTTTGCTCCCAAGCTCCACCACGCATGCCTTCACCCACGATATTCATAAAACTCAATACCCTTGTTTTACTTGCATCGATTACATTTCTTTTGAAAGTATCGAAGTTTTTCCATCCAACTCCTCCACAATCAACGATTGTAGTAACACCTACTCGGAAAGTAAAGCCATCTGGTGGCAATGCTGTTAAACCATCGCTTAAGTAATGGTTTGGTTTGGTACCATGAAATACGTGACCATGAATATCAATTAATCCAGGAGTTACGACAAGTCCTGAAGCAGCGATAACTTTTCCAGCCTCTTTTTCAGAAATGGATTTAGCCACTTTAGCCACCTTTCCATCTTTAATGGCGATGTCCATAGTAGCATCAATATTGTTTTTTGGATCAATTAACCTACCGCCTTTGATTAGCATGTCATAGGTCTGGGCACTTACCAAGCTACAGGTAAACACCATCACAACAAGTAATAATCTATATCTTAAATTCATCAGTTAAACTTTAGCTTTTAGCAATTCTTCAGCAATTCTCTTAGCGACAATTTTTTCTTCTTTTGGTCTTAACATAAATACAGTAAGTTTAACTGCATTGTCACCACCACTTATCACTTCTATAGAAGGGTTTCCTTCACGTAGTCTTTTGCGAAATTCCCCTTGATCAATATTAATCTTAGCAGTATCCCAGCCAATTTCTAGATAAGGCGTATGGTTTGCAATGGGCGGAACAGATACCTCGGTACTAACCCCATCGATACCAGAAACGGCATCAGAAATATGTGCAATTTTGTCTTCCCATTCTTTCCATTCTTTGTCATGATCCTTTTTGATATAAGTATCAAGTGCTACATACATGCCAAGAATTTCCTCTTTATTGACTTTCATTCCACGACCGATTGTGCCTCCTCTTGGTGGTGCACTTAACCTAGCGGCCTCTACAAGATCTCTGCGTCCCATTAGGATTCCTGCACTTTGGGGTCCTCTAATGGCTTTACCACCAGAAACACACACCAAATCAAATCCTAAATCATTGTACTTCCACAAGTTTTCTACTGGAGGAACATCAGCCGCCATGTCTATCATAGTAGGAAGACCATGTTTTTTTGCCAGGGCTACCCATTCCTCATGCTGAATTTTCCCAGAAGGCGCTTGATAATTGAGGAACCACATCATTGCAGTTTTATTGTTAACAGCGCGATCTACATCTGCTGCAGTTTCTACCTCAACAATGTCAACTCCAGTATTTGTAAGGGCGTGGACATAACCTGTGTTATGGGATTTTTGAACAATTACCTGAGATTTCATACCTGTTAGATCAGGCAATTGGCTAATTTTTTTTCTATCTTTTCCGGTAAGGACACCTGCAGTACCTAAAACCATGGCAGACCAACAGCCAGCGGTAACGGTGGCATATTCAGCATGGCACAATGCGGCAATTTTTTCGCCTACCTTGTCCTGAACTTCATCTAACATTATATAATGGTCTGAAGTAAAGTTAATGGTCTGAATAACTTCATCCGGCATTAGGGAAGCCGTCATTGCAGTATAGGTACCTGCAGCATTCACAAAGCTTCTAAGTCCCAATTCTTCAATGACATTCCTTTTGGGAACCGCCACCATGGTCTCTGCTTTTACAGCCGATAAAGGGATTCCCGCACCAAGTGCTCCTCCTACAAGAGGAAGGGTGCCTAATTTTTTCAATAATTTTCTTCTACTTAACATAGTAATATTTTTTTTGGAAGACGATCCGATTCATTTGCAAATGAATCGTAAGATTAGTCCTCGATTTCAACAATCATTTCAATTTCCAAGGCGATGCCTCCAGGCAAAGATCCCATTCCCACCGCTGATCTGGCATGCCTTCCTTTTTCTCCAAACACTTCTACCATAAAATCAGAAAAACCATTCATTACTTTAGGTTGATCTACGAAATCAGGACTAGCATTTACCATTCCAAGAACCTTTACAATCCTTGTCACCTTGCTCAAATCTCCAATTTCAGCTTTTAGGGAGGTAAGTAAATCAATGCCGACCAACTTCGCCGCTGCTCTACCTTCAGTTATTGTCAATTCTGTTCCCAGTTTACCTGTTACCATTCCACCTTCAGGCTTTACTGGGCCATGGCCAGAAAGGAATACCAAGTTTCCTGTTCTTACCGCCTTCACAATACTCCCTGTAAACGGTTCGGGGGTTTTTAAGACAATCCCCATATCTTTTAATTTTTTCTCTGGGCTTTGCTGTGCATTAGAAAATGTAGGCGAAGCAACCAGACATATGAAAAACAAAAACACAAATGATTTAAGCATAACAGTTTTATATTTAGTAGTAATTAGGTCTATAATAAAGTATCTGGGGTTTTATTCCCAAATTTTGGCACCAATACCATTCAGGTCCCAAACAATTCTTCCCGCTCTTAGAGTCAATTCCGTTTCTAATTTCTGTGTACCCTTAGCGGCAGCACCAGAAGAATCTATAAAACCGAACTGACCTTCATGTAATTTGAAGAGAGCAACATCAGCCTCAGCTCCCACAGATAGATTGCCTAATTCCTCTCTTTGTATTACTTGAGCAGGTTTCCAGGTTGAAGCGGTGATGGCTTCTTGAAGCGTCATTCCTAAATTCATCATTTTAGACACTACATTCAACATGTCTTTCATTCCCCCATTCATACTTCCAGTATGCAAGTCGGTGCTTATGGTGTTTGGATAAAAACCTTGTTGTGTTGCAGGTACAGCTACTCTGAATAAGAAAGACCCTCCGCCATGCCCAACATCGAATATCAAGCCCTTTTTTTGAGCTTCAAACCAATGTGGCCAAACTTTACCATCAGCATTCAGGGTACCTTCTTTAGGTCCATGCCCGGAGTGATCTCCACCGTACATATGTGTAAGGATATCTCCTGGCCTCAACACATCAAATAGTAAGGTAGAAAGTGGTAATGCAGGATCTGCACCCCCCAAATCCACCATTACCGGAATATTGGCAATTTCTCCCGCTTCAACCGCTTTTTCGTAAGGCCCCCATTCGTGTCCTCTATAGTGGGCTATTTTAACCCCAATAATCTCAGGGTGCTGTCTCGCTATCATAGCTGTCATTTTTGGACTCATGTCAGTAGTGTCCTGTTCCCTAGAGGTTACCCCACTCATACCTTCACCTACAATATTGATAAAAACCAATACTCTGGTCTTAGATCGGTCAATCACATTTTCTTTATAAATCTGAAAATTTTTCCAGCCAGGACTTCCGGCATCAGCAACCGTAGTGACTCCCGCTCTAAAGGTGAAACCATCAGGGGGCAAAGCAGAAAAGCTATTGTTATAATCTCTATGGGAAATTGTTCCGGAGAAATGGTGCCCATGAATATCAATCAAGCCTGGAGTTACGATTAAACCTTTGGCATCAATGATTTTTTTAGCAGACTTTTCGCTAATATTTTTGGATACTTTCGCAATTTTTTGATCTTTAATTGCGACATCCATCACCCCGTCAATTTTATTTTTGGGGTCTATTACATGACCATTTTTTATCAAAAGGTCAAAATCCTGGGCCATGCCTTGTAGGACAATCGCCATAAATAGGACAAAGGTTAGCTTTAGTAATTTCATAGGTATAACAATTTATTGAAAGGTTATTTTTCCGAAATATTTCGGTAAATGGAAATCTGGGTGAGGATTGATTACCTCATTCCAAGTAAAGTAATGAGGGTTACTGGTCCTGCCTGCAATTTTATAAAAATTAGCCTTCCAAGTTACACCTGGTGCAGGACTAGTGATCTCTCTGTATTCCTTAAGCAATGCCAAAGGCACCTTGAATTCTATAAACCAGGTGACTGGCTCCGTGATTTCAGGGTCTACTTTATCAGGCATAGTGTGTGCAATTTCAATTTGCTCAATTTCTTCAGGTTTCAATAACTTGAATTCTTTTCTAGGTACTGTTACATAATGAAATAAGGGCACACCAGAACAATTGATCTCTAAATTAAAATATTCTAAAGGTGAGCTGGTATCAGGAGCAAAGAAAAACTCTACACAAGAATCGCTAGAAACGTTTCCATTTACCTCTTGAACGACACATTTAACATATTTGTCCTCCACCTTGAAAATCCCGTATATATTGTCCTTATCGTATCTTAATTTTATTTGTGTTTTTGGGATAAATTTCTCCGGTTCTGGCCCCATATGAAGTGCTATAGCAACCGATGATACTTCTTGCCATTCCGGCTTGTCCCAGTTTCCATCAATTGATATTGGCTTGTCTACGGATTTGACAATGTACTCAGAAGTCGATGGTTTGCTTTCTATCATAGCTTTAGGTTTAGGACCTTGAATCAGCCCAAATAATACAATAAAAAAAGAAACAATTAATTTCATCCTTTGGGGTTTAATTGGTGGTCGCTAATTTAGTCCTTACTTAATTTCTTTACGTGCATTGGCCACCTCAATCGCTGAAATACTAGAGGAATTGTTACCGAAGCTTTTTCTGATGTAGGTCAATACACCTGCAACTTCCGCATCACTTAGGAAAGAGTGAGCAGGCATTATTCCATTGTAAGGTACGCCATCTACCTCAATTTGTCCTTCCAGACCTTGCAATATAACATTGATCAATTCCTTTTTATTACCTCGAACCCATTTGGTTCCTGCCAAAGGAGGAAATCTAGTACCATCTCCCAACCCATTGCTTTGATGACAAGTAGCACAGTATACATTATAAGTCTGCGCACCAACTTCCAGCAATCCTTTTTCAAGGTTGTCTTGCTCTTCATCAGGCTTTCTAATGTTGGTTCTTGACTCTTTTCTTTTTGCTAGTTCTTCTAAGGCTTCATCAGAAAAATCTTCTTTGTCTCCTGGATACATCACTCTCCAAATCTTACCCTGCACACTTTCAGTTATATAAAGTGAGCCATCAGGTCCCATAGAGATCCCCATAGGTCGCGCAGCAGCATCCCCGGTGTTGACTATCGTATCCAATTGGGCAAAGCCATCAGCGAAAACTTCCCATGGCCCTGAAGGTTTATCTCCTTCGAAAGGAACAAATCCTACAAAATATCCTGCCTGAGGATAGGGCCCTCTGATGGTACTGCCATGGAAGGCAACAAATGCACCATCTTTATACCTTTCTGGAAATTGATCTCCTGTGTAAAAGAACAGGTCATTAGGCGCATAGTGTCCTGGAAAACCTACTATAGGCATGGCCACTGAATCTACACCCGTGTCCAATTCCTTGTCTCCGCCATATTCTGGATTCAATAGTTTTTTACCCCGAATATGATCGTAATAGAAATAAGGCCAGCCTGCATTGGTACCTTCTTCTACCTTTAAAAACTCTTCAGAAGGAAGAACTGCTGATTCCCATCTTGAATAAAGATCAGGCCAGGTTCTGTACAAGTTATCTCGCCCATGCTGAACCACGTAAAGGCTGTTTTCCTTATCGTTCCAATCCATTGCCACGACACTTCTAATGCCTGTTGCATACAAGTAACCATCTTTCTGGGTTTGGTTGGGCTTATTTGCATCAAACCTCCAAATACCGCCGTGCCATTCCAACTGAGGACAAGGAAGCATTCCTGGTAAACCTGGACGTCTGTTAAACTCTTGACAAACATCTCCTGGAGAACCAAAAGGCACATACATATTGCCTTCATTGTCAAATGCAAGTGGTTTAGCAATGTGCTCATATCCATAAAATGCATTTTTATAATCATCACGCATAATTAATTCGGCTTCCCCTTCGGGCACCAAATTCTCTGGGTCAATTTTAATACGGAAAACATCCCCAGCTGTACTGAAGTAAAGGTATCCATTGTAAATCTCCATACCTGTACCATAACTGCCTATTTCTGGATAAGATCCGAATGTGTTTACAATGTCAGCTTTTCCATTTCCATCAGTATCTCTCAAGGCAACTATGCCTTGGCCTTCTTCATTACCGACTCTTAGCTTTACATAAATGTCGCCATTGTCCCTAACTGTAAGGTGCCTTGCTCGCCCAATGCTATCTACCACTACAACTGCCTCAAATCCTCCAGGAAGCGTTAAACCTCCATTGTCGGAATCTCCGCTTGGTAATTTCACTCCTGATTGGCAAGCTCCAAGAGAAAAAAGAACAAACATCAACGTGTAGTAAGCCAAGCGCTTTTGTGTGTTAAAAGAAATATTTTTCATCATATAAACATTAATAGCTATTCGTCTTTTTAATTTTAAGTGGGTGATCGTATTATAAATTAGATAGGTAAGTTAAGTTGAAATCATAAAATTTCCCTAGAATACAAGCGTATTAATAAAAGAAAATTACTTAAGTGGATAAAGCAGGATGGAAATGGTTCCTACCTCAAAGCTCCAACCAAAATTCCATGTAAATAAAGGGCAGAACCTATTTTGGGCTGAATCAAATTTACGTTGATTTCACTTGTATTAAAGGCGAATTATTTCGGGGTAATTACTGCAAATTTTTTAGGGTGAAAGCTCTAATTTATAAAAGAGCCAACACTTGGAAATCTAGGTTTTGTAATACCAATTCTTGATTATTTTAGGAGGTGATTCCATTTCAGTGAATTGTGAATATTACCTATCTTGGGCCAATGAGATGGCAAAAGTATTAAAAAAGTGTGATTTCACACTCATAATACCTGATATTTTAACCTAAATGAGAATCATATTACAAAAAAACCACTTTTCTGCTTCAAAGTTAAACTCATAAAGAAAATTTAAAATTCTGTTTATTTTAATACAATAGTAGAATTAAACTGTGTTTGTAGCGAGTTGATTAATGTATTCTTTTATTTCCTTTAAGTAATGCATCAAAAGAATGTTTGAAGGCAAATTTAGGTGCTGTCCAAGGATTTGATATCCTGAGGCAATAATCGTGGATTTAGGAAATCTCTTACCCAAAGATTGAAGGTATCCTTCTACAAATTCGCTAGAAGGGTTAGTCGTAATTGCCGTCACAAGAAAATCTGGATTGTGCACCTTATAAACATTATTTAAGTCTTCATCTGGGGTATTTTGGCCAAGATAAATAACCTTGTGCCCATTGGCTTTTAGTAAATAGGAAGTGAAAAGCAGGGATATCTCATGCAACTCACCTTCTGGCAAAAACAGCAAAAATTTACTTCCTTCTCCAGTAAACACCTGACCATCTATGGCTACTATTAATTTTTGCCTCACCAGATTCGAAATAAAGTGCTCTTGTCCTGGATGAATGCTTCCGGTTTGCCACAACACCCCTATTTTAGACAAAAAGGGATAGATGATATTCAACATGGTCTGTTCAAAACCTATTTTGAGAATATTGGTAGCAACAATTTTTTCAAATCTTTCCTCATTGAACTCCACCATCGCTAAAACCAACGAATTGATTTGATCATCGTAAGCAAAGGACCTTTCAGTCATTTGAAGCACTTCAGCTTTCATTTCTTCACCAGTCATTTTGGCGATCTTGCTTATTTTCAACCCATTCTCATTGAGTAAGGCTACATTCAAAATTAATTTTAGGTCATCATCGTCGTAAAACCTGATATTTGTATCCGTTCTTTTTGGATTAAGTAGTTTATACCGCTGCTCCCAAATCCTTACAGTGTGGGCTTTTATCCCAGATAACTTCTCTAGGTCTTTTATAGAATATTTACTCATTTACCTTTTTTTTAAAGTACTTGTTAGGTACAATGAATAATCCAAATGAAACTGCGCCATCTCTTTTTCTACTTGCATGGTGTGCTTGATGGGCCCTAAAAATACCTGCCAGGTATCCGCCTTTCGGTTTTGTAAAAAGCTTCACTCTCCTGTGTATTAATATATCGTGCAAAATAAAATAGCTAAAACCGTACAAGGTGATTCCCGTGCCAATCCAAAACCTATGGTCTAAAGTACTAACTCCCAATAAGATCAGTACAATAGCAACACTAGCGAAAAGGAAAGAGAAAAGGTCATTGAGTTCAAAAAATTTTTTGGAATAACTGTGATGTGTTTTGTGAATTTTCCACAATAAACCATGCATTAAATATTTGTGAATAAACCATCCGGAAAATTCCATGGCCACAAATCCAACCAATATATAGGACAAAGCGTAAATCATTGTTAATTAAACCAAGCTAGGGTAATTTTGTTTTCATTTTATAGAATCATTGCCAAAACAGTAAAAAAGGCCAGTAGATTAAAAAAGACAACAAGATTAAGTTTATTGTCCTTCTCAAAAGAGAGCTTTCTATATACGACCTGAATGATAAAGGCAACTAAAAACCAGGTGACGAAATTGGACACAGGAATACTGGCCTGATGCCACTGCCAGAAGTCTAAAGCAACAGCTACTTTTTCAAGGCTTAAATCCAACAAAACCATCAATGCAGCACCTGAGGCAGCTGCAATAAAGTCATTTTTTATCATTTTTTGAAAAATCCCGCCAGTTAGGTAAACCAGTAAAAACCAATTTAATCCTATCATCAAAGGCACCCCGAAGGCCTTAATACCAAGGACACCACTGTAGCTGTAATCCCCAAACAGCATTCCGGTATTGACACCAATGATTTCGGTAATCATGCCGAGAAAGAATGAAAAAAATAAAAACCCAAAGAAGCCTTTGTTAAAGTCGCAATGAAAATAAAGCAGAATGCCCGTAACCAATAACAAATGAAATGGTGTAATTAACTGAAACAATGATCGACTTTTTTCCCAATACAATCCAAATAGACCTACAACATGAAGTATGGTAATGAAGACTTTGGCTACCTGAGATTTTTCAAAATTAAAGAGGGTCGAATTCTCCATATAATTAGGCATAGCAAAACAGAAAATTAAATATTGAGGTACTATTTTTGTTTTCAATATACTATAAGTGTTTCTTTACATTTTTGTTCGAAAGAATCGGTACGAATTTAGTAGAAATTGAATTAAACAAGGCATAACACAAGAGCTAATGATACTTTACAACATAACAATAAATATTGACAGTGAAAAAGAGGAAGAGTTTATTGAGTGGATGAACCAGGTTTATCTTTCTGGAATCATGCAAACTGGCCTTTTTTATGAGAAACGATTTTTTCGCCTTTTGCAGGAAGACAATGGAGAAGGCATCAATTTTTCCGCTCAATTTTCGGCAGAGAGTATAGAAGAGGTAAAATTCTTTCAATCCAGGTATGGCGCTATATTCAGAGAAAGAATAAAAGAAAAATTTGGAAGCCAGTTTGTTTCTTTCCGTTCTGTATTAGAATCTGTTGATTAGTTTAATCTTCGGACTAGCTTCCTGTTTTCATCAGGAGGTCCCCTTTTCTTTTGATAATTAGAAGTCCAAAATGTTCATTCAAAATAGATTTACACCTATTTTCTGCAAAAAGTGCACGGGAAGAAGTATCATAAAGCAAAGTCATCCTTAAAAGGTTCTTTACGTAGGCAGGATTTTGTCCCAGTGTTTGGATCCAATTATGAAAGGTACACTTCCAATCTTCTTGGTATTTCTCAAAGTGGCTTTTACCATCAAACCTTAGCTCCAACTGATTCGTGCCAAATTTGTACCTAAAAATACCCGCAAGTTGCCTATAAATTATAGACAGATGATCTTCTGGAAAAGACTTTTTAGAAAGTATCTTCAAGTAGGTATCATCCTGTAATTCAAGGGGGTTGAACAATAAGGTAAAGGCAATTTTCAATTCCTCCACCATCAGATCCATCATCTCCTTTTCAATGCCATCTTGGGCCTGCCTAAGGATATAATTTTTATCTAATGGAAACAGTTTTCTAGTCATGATTCGCCTTTGAGCCTGCAAATTAAAGAAAAGTAATCGGAAAAATGCGGTTTTTCCACAATTTACAGCTTTTAATTTCGATTATCATTAATGTCAAATGCTTGCAACAGTAAAGCAAATTCCATTTTTAGGGATATTTCTACCATTATCTGGTAGAAGCATTGTTTATAGTCTGCCCAAAAAACACGGCATTTAAAAACATTTTATTTGTGCCAAACCAATAAGCCCTAAAGTTAGGGTTGTCTACAAACCCAATGGTCTTTCCTTTTCCTTTACCTGAAACCTGAACCACACCTTTGTTTTTCATCATTGCCAGATTGGTAGGGTGAACATAGCCACTTGCCAATGGACTCTCTGCGTACATCAATGGATTGGCAAATGGATTGCCTGAAGGCTCAAGAAATTGATTCCCTTGCTTAAACACATGAATTTCAGCATTATTATAGCCATAGCCAATAGGATGTGTGATGTCTAATGTAGCCTTGAAAATTGCCCCTCCGGTAACCTTCGCCCCTCTGCTGTTTTCCAAGTCTGCATACTGTTTCTGACTGGTGGTATCACTATAATCTGGATTTTGAAAATTAAAAACGGCAATGTCATTGTCCGCTAACCAACTCATGGCAGCTCCCCTGCTTATAAGTGTTCCCCCCATTTGTACCCATGATTTTAATTTTTCGGCTTCTTTTTCCCCTAAGATAGAATAATCACCAGTGGGCAAAATAATTACATTGTACCTGTTAAGATCTGCAACGGACATCCTATAGGTGGCCATTAACGTAATCGGGATTTCCATGCGTTGATCAAAAAGGTGCCATATTTCTCCAGCATCCGCGCTTCCAACTCCATCATCCACCAAAAGTGCAATGGACGGCTTTTTCAATACACTTATGCTAGGTGAGCCAAGGTTAACACCTCCCGTAAGCCCTGTGGATAAGGCATAAATATTCACTCCCGTTTTCGATGCTATTGTTTTAAGGTCTTCAAAAAAGGCTTGGTCGGACTTTTCGGAGTTTCCCTTTTCAACCAATATGGTGCCCCTTCCAAAATTTTTCTTGTCTTTCGATTGAAATTCCTTGTGACTCACCCTTACCTGATAACCAAGATCCATTAACTTGTAAAGGGCTTTGGGAGTATAATATTCATCCCATTCGAAGGCATAACTGTAAGCGCCAGCTTCCCCAAACACTTCCCCTTCTTTAAAAGAAAGACCATTGCTTACATTTACTACTTTAGCCAAGTTTAATATTTTGCTGCTCAATGACATGGAGTTTAGATTGAATGCCATTGGCATGTTCCAAGTAGAAACATCGTAAAATAAACTGTCCTGAAAAGTTGTTCTACTTTCAAACAATGATTTAACAAGCCTGTATTGAGGCTGGTCCAAAGGGACAATAAAAGACTTCCCTGATTTAAAGGGTACTCCATTTAGGGTAACATCTTCTTCAAGGCTATAAAGCTGTATATTGTGTTGCAAAAGAATATCGGCAAAATGAAAGGTCCGTCCATAATCCTCTATCGCTCCAAATATTATGGCCTTATTATCGTCCTCAGTATATTCCGCTTTGGCCTCTTTATAAAAATCAGACATGTAAGTATTCAACTCTACCCTCATGTCCGTAGCGGCATCAAAGGATGAAAGCGCAGTGGTGAATTGATTTCTGATAGTAAATGGAAATGAAATTTTACCATAATCGCTCTCCTGTAAGTTTCCTCTTGAAGAGGCTTGCTCAAAAAGAATCCCTACAGCTCCCTGAATGTCGGGATAAGTGGAACCTTTCCCAAAATAGTAATCATCGAAACTTTCCTTGGTATAATAAAGTGAGCCTATTTTGTCAAGGTATTTTGCATGGTAAGTTGCTATTTTCTCCGTGAGTTCAAAATTCTTTGCTGGAGTTAGTGGATTGTTCCGACTGGGAATTCCCGGTTGGAAAAAATAAGTATTGTCCGTACCCATTTCATGAAAATCAAGGACGATATTAGGCAACCAAGCCTGTAACTGAGCTATTCTCCCTTGAGATTCCGGATGCTGTACTGGCAGCCAATCCCTATTTAAGTCAAACCAATAGTGGTTTGTTCTTCCTCTAGGCCAAGATTCGTTTAACTCTCTATTGTTTCTGTCCCCATTAGGATAATAGCTTTTATGACTGTTTACCCATGAAGCAAAACGATTTATACCATCAGGGTTAATGGCAGGGTCAATAAGCAATATAATATTTTCTAGGTCTTCTTCTATTTCTTTTGCAGCCGTAAAGTGGTAGGCTGAAAGTAAAGA
Organism: uncultured Cyclobacterium sp.; assembly: GCF_963977555.1. Taxonomy (GTDB): domain Bacteria; phylum Bacteroidota; class Bacteroidia; order Cytophagales; family Cyclobacteriaceae; genus Cyclobacterium. The sequence goes on from NZ_CAXBPD010000008.1 coordinate 162,013, forward strand.
TGCATTCACACCCGAGGCTTCATTTCCATGTACAGAATGCCCCATGTACATGACCACCGGCATTCCGGCAAGATCGGATTTAAAATCAGGATACCTCAAACCTCCCCTTTGCTCCTTAAGCTTATCTAGCTGTTTGATGTTTTTAGGAGAAGAGACAGCCAACATTATTAAAGGTCGTTTTTCATAAGTTTGGCCGTAGGTTATTAAGGTAGCCCTGGGAGATTGATCAGCTATGGCCCTGTAGTATTGTACGACTTGGGTGTGGTTCACATGCCACTCTCCCACCTCGAAGCCTAAAATTGAAGAAGGCTTTGTTATTCCTGTGTCGTAGGTAACGTCATCAGGAAGGTAATAATCTAGTTTAACATTCTGAGCACTAGCCGAAAAAAATAGAAATAACAATATACTGCTAAGTAGGCCTCTTTTCATTTTTTGCTGGGGGTTAATTACACGTAAATTAAGCGTCGTGTTATTTCAGGGATCGAAATTTAGGATGTTTTTTTATAAATTGAACGGTCATTTATCAAAACTTATTTGAAAATTTTTTTCAGCGCTTGGTTAAGATCTCCATACTCATACTTAAAACCTGTGCCCTCAATTTTTTCATTACTGACTCTATTTCCACCCAAAACCATATTGGCCATTTCTCCAAGTCCAAGTTTCAAGGCAAAAGAGGGAACACCTATATTTACAAAAGGTTTCCCTTTGTATTCAGCGGCTCTTTGGGTAAGCACCTTATTTGTAACTGGTACTGGACCTACCGCATTGTATATACCCGATACTCCATGGTTTTCAAAAGCATATTCAATCATTCTAGACAAATCTTCAATAAATATCCAACTCAAATATTGTTGTCCTGAACCCAAAGGTGCTGCTACAGGTGGTTTTAACATCTCTTTCAGCGCCCCGCCTTCCTTGGCCAATACAATTCCTATTCGAAAAGTAACCGTACGAATGTTTAATTCTTGAAATTTATCTGTTGCTTTCTCCCATTTTTTAACCACAGTAGCCAAAAAATCATCTCCTGCTGGATCTCCCTCAAAAACCAATTTTTCTCCTGTATAAAATCCATAGTAACCTACAGCACTTGAACAGACAATCGCTTGTGGCTTTTTCTCGGCTTTTTCTAAAGTTTTATAAAGCAACTCAGTACTATCAATTCTACTGTCAAGAATTACTTTTTTTCGCTCATCAGTCCATTTTTTGTCCGCTACTCCTGCTCCTGCTAAATGGATTATAGCATCTGCCCATTCTACTGCATCCTCATCGATATCCCCATTTTTCGGATCCCAAAAGAAGCACTTTTGAGAATGTTTATCCGGATTTCTGCTTAGCCAGGCAACCTTTTTACCAATTGCTTCAAGTCTTTTTGTTATTGAAGCACCTACAAGTCCTGATCCTCCCGTAATTAGTATATGTTGCATAATTAATTTACCCCAATTTTCTTAATTCATCGAAAGCTAGGCTCCACAAAAATTATTCCACGAAGCCTTAATCCTTAAGAAAAGTAACGCAATAAATTTGAAAATTAACTCAATCAGTGAAAAAACCTACATTAACAATGTTCTTCCACACTTAAAAATTTAATACGTTATGAAAAATTTTTAACTTTTGCTAAAAGGCAAAGCCTTTAACAAACCCTAATTGTTGAAATTTAATGTTTAAAAGATTGCCTATATTTGTTATGATTAAAGGCAGCGTCTAAACAGAAACTGAATTGCCAAAATATTATTGGTAAATTGACATCGCTTTTTGGCTCCCAATTCAAAATCTCCTAATCATCGGTAATTAACTTTAGGTTTGGGTAAATGGTATTTTTGAACATAAATTATTGGCTTCATGTCAAATAGTAACCCTAACCTACTTTTGATTTCCAAATATATTTTTCAGGAACTGCTTCCTAATATGGCCTTTACAGCCAAATGGCTGATTTTGGCCTTGGTTATTGGTACGCTTGTAGGGTCGGCATCAGCCTTATTTTTAACTTCCTTAAATTGGGTAACAAATTACCGAGAGGCCAATACCTGGATCATATTGTTTTTACCCTTTGGTGGGTTTTTCATAGGTTGGGTTTACCACCGATATGGAACTTCTGTGGTCAAAGGCAACAATCAATTGCTCGAGGAATTTTACAACCCTCTGAAAATAATACCTCTCAGAATGGCCCCATTGGTTCTTTTTGGGACACTGCTCACCCACCTATTTGGAGGGTCTGCCGGCAGAGAGGGTACAGCTATTCAAATGGGAGGTGCTATTGCGGATCAATTCACAAAATGGTTTAAACTTACCAATGGAGACCGAAAAATGATCATTACCATAGGAGTGGCCGCAGGTTTTTCCTCCGTGTTTGGCACGCCACTGGCAGGAGCAGTTTTTGCCCTCGAATGGCTCATTATTGGTAGGGTAAGGTACGAGTCGATTTTGCCCGCTTTTCTGGCAGCCATAATCGCAAATTTTGCTTGCGAAGGCATCTGGCTAGTACATCATACCCAGTACTCTGTCCCAATTGTACCTGCATTTGATATTATCAATGTACTGTGGGTAATTCCTGCAGGGATATGTTTTGGATTGGCTGCTAGGCTTTTTTCAAAATCCACCCATTTCTGGTCAAATTTCTTTAGCCGTAAAATAAAATACCCTCCATTTAGGCCCCTGGTGGGGGGAGTGATCATTGCCGCATCAGTATTTATTATTGGCGACACTAAATACATAGGATTGGGTATTCCTACCATTGTCGACTCTTTTTCCCAAGATTTACCTTGGTATGATTTTTTGGTGAAAATTGCTAAAACTTCACTCACCCTTGGTTCAGGTTTTAAAGGAGGCGAAGTCACCCCATTGTTCTATACAGGAGCCACACTTGGGAATGCATTGTCAGGTATTATTCCATTACCCGTAGCGCTTTTAGCAGGTATGGGTTTTGTAGGCGTTTTTTCTGGCGCTACCAATACACCTCTTGCCTGTACCCTAATGGGAATTGAGCTTTTTGGTGCACTCCCTGGGGTGTATATTGGTTTAGCTTGTGTTTTGGCTTACCTGTTTAGTGGCCACTCGGGCATTTACCATTCTCAGGTACTAGGTTCCCCCAAAAACGAAGGGTTGTTAAACAAAAAAGGGAAAAAACTAGGTGATTTATAAATTCCGAATTCCAAATGATAAGTAAATTTCTAGTAGTTTTATTGAGCTCCTAACAAATTTTAAGGAAAAAATTTATTCAAAGACACAACAAAGTGAAAGGTTTCAGCGTATTGACTTTGAATCGAATTTAATACCTATGAACAATATTGCAGCAATGCGTAAGGCCATTGAAATTTTCCAGTCTTACGGAATCCCCTTAACGGGAAAGCAAAAAGCAGCCAACTTTTATTGTGACTTGAGAATGGACAAGATTTTTGTTTCAGGATTAATCTTCGAATTGGAACACGAGTTAAATAAAGAATTAGAAGACGACAAAGTCGCCCGTATTCAGACGCCATCAGAACTTATTTACACTTTACTGAAGGCTTCATAACTACTCCTTAAGTGTATTTATTTATCTCTTAAAAAGGAGGATTTATTGCTACCATTTTCTTTATGCCCAATCCTACAAATTGTACATTTTGAAGATTAGAAACTTTTTAGCCTACCTTTAAAAATTTTCGGATCTCCTTCTTCAAAATAATTTCCTACCAAAAAATCCTCTTATTTCAAAAGTAATTGTGTACTTGCTCTTTCTTGCAAATAAAAAACTAAGTAAAACTTGAAATAAAACTCATTTTTCTCTTACTTATACCTTTAACTCGAAATATACCATAAAATATCTATTGGGTATTTCGGCTTTATTTCGATAGTATTAATAAACCCAAAGCATGAAAGAAAGAAGAGCGTTTATCAAAAAATCTATATTTGGAGCCAGTGGATTGACCATCGGAGCCATGAGTTTTAGTGCAAAATCTTACGGTTCAATTATTGGTGCGAACGATCGTTTTAGAATGGCCGTATGTGGGGTAAATGGCCGTGGGAAATCGCATATAGCGGCTTTTTCAGGAATGGAAAATGTGGAAATTGCTTACTTAGTCGATCCAGACAAGAACGTACTTAACCAACGTGTACAATCTTTACGCGATGGAGATACTAAAAGTAATCGCGTGAAAGGTGAGGCAGATGTTCGCCGAGTACTTGAGCTAAAGGACATAGATGCCATCAGTGTGGCCACACCCAATAGTTGGCACTCCTTGATGGTGGTATGGGCTGCACAGAATGGAAAACATTGCTATGTAGAAAAACCAGCCAGTCATGACGTCCACGAAGGTAGAATCGCTTTGGCTGCTGCAGAAAAATACGGCATAGTAGTTCAACATGGCGCCCAAAGGCGTAGCAGCGACGAATGGCGTGATCAAGTAAGTGATATCAAGTCTGGAAAATATGGGAAAATGTTGGTTTCACATGGTTTTGCTTGTAAGCCAAGAGAAGGTATAGGATACAAACCAAATACAGCTCCTCCTAGTAATCTGGACTGGAACTTATGGAAAGGTCCAGCGGTAATTGACCAATACAATGAGAACCTTGTTCATTATAACTGGCACTGGAACTGGCAGGTAGGTAATGGAGAATTGAACAACCAAGGTACGCACCAGTTAGATGTGGCCTATTGGGCCCTTGATGATGAAGTGGCCAATACACACCCGGTAAGGGTAATGGCCATGGGTGGTAGATTCAACTGGGATGACCAAGGAGAAACTCCAAATACCATGTTTGCTGTGGCCCAATTTGCCAATGGGCAATATGTGTTTTTCAATGTCAGGAATGCAAACCATGAAGGATATGTAAAAGAAGTTACCAACCGCTTCTATTTTGAAGATGGTGGCAAACTAATAGATGGTGAGTACAAGTCACATAATGGAAGCCAGGCACGTAATGTAAATGTTAAGAAGGTACCTATGACTCCGGGAGGAGCATTTGGAAGCTTTGTAAATGCATGTCGCGCCAAAGATCCTACTATGGCCAATGGCAATATGTATGATGCTCATTACAGCTGTACTTTGGGCCACCTAATGAACATCTCCTATAGAATGGGAGAAAAAGTACCTTTTAATGCGAAAGCAGGAGCCTTTGGTGACAATAAATTGGCCTTTGAAGAATTTATGAAAATTCACGAAATCGCAAGAGATGGCATGGGAGTACCTGTGGACCAAGCAGATTATATTGTAGGCCCTTGGCTGGAGTTTGATGGAGATTCAGAGTTCTTTGTAGGAAATAGATCAGTAGAAGCCAACAGGCTGCTGTTTGATCCGAGAAGAGCGGAATTTGATCTTCCCTCGCCTGATAAAGTTTAAAACAATTCTAAAGGCTGTTTCTAAAATGAAACAGCCATTTTTTTAACCTGGCTTCATTCCATCAATAGATCGGATCCTCAGGTATTGAGATAAAACAGTTCTCATGTTTTTTCATCCCTATTTTAGGATAATAAGCAATGGCCTTTGGTGCCGAAAGCAATATTAGATTTGCCAATGGGAATGTGGCCTTGCTAAGCTTTACTAGCATCTTTCCAATTCCCATGTTTTGATGGTCCCTATGTACCGCCAAGTCTGATAGATAAGTACAATAGCAATGATCTGAAACTGCCCTGGCTATACCTACCAATTTACCTTCCTCCCTGGCAGTAAGAATCAAATCGGAATGGGTAAGCATTTTTTCCAATCGCTCCAGCTCCCCAACAGGTCTGCGCTCCCCCAGGGTAGAGGCAATAAGTAGCTTTTGAAAATCGACGGCATTTAACTCTGGCTCTGCTTGATAAGTAATGGAAGCTGGCATTCGATTGGTATTTAGTTTTCCTATTTGTGTAAAGGTAAAAAATATTTTATTTTCCGTTTTCGGATAAAAAACAATATCTTGTAGTTAATGAATTTAATCTGGATTAAGAAATAGTTTTTGTGATTTCAGCACATAATACATTTGCTATAGCCAATTTCAGATTTAACCCTAAACCTAAAGCAGACCATGACAAGTAGAAGAAACTTTTTGCAAAAGCTGACCCTTTCCGCAGTATCCCTTCCCCTGATTCCAAACTTTACGCAAAAACCACAAGCAATCATGAATAGCAACCCTAAAAAAGCAAGCACTTTAAGAGTGGCTATTATGGGTTTGGGTGGTTATGCTACCCGCGTTGCCAAAGCCATGTTGGATTCCAAAAATGCCAAATTGGTAGGTTTGATCAGTGGAACTCCATCCAAGATCAAAGACTGGCAAGCCACCTATGATATCCCTGATAAAAATTGCTACAATTATGAAAACTTTGATGCCATCAAGGACAATCCAGACATCGATGCTGTCTACATCATCACACCAAATGCACTACACCACCCTCAAACTTTAAGAGTAGCAGCGGCTGGTAAGCACGTGATTTGTGAGAAACCGATGGCCTTGAATGCCAAAGAAGGTAGAGAAATGGTGGCCGCTTGTGAAGAGGCTGGCGTTAAATTATTGGTGGGATATCGCATGCACTTCGAACCCAACACGCTGGAGATTATTCGCTTGCGTGATAGCGGGGCATTTGGTGAAATAAAATTCTTTCAGGGATTAAGCGGGTTTAGAATCGGTGATCCAACCCAGTGGCGGCTTAACAAGGAATTGGCCGGAGGCGGTGCCATGATGGACATAGGGATCTATTCTATCAATGGGGCCCGGTACATGGTGGGTGAAGAACCGATTTGGGTTACTGCCCAAGAAACCAAAACCGATCCGGTAAAATTCAAGGAAGGAGTGGATGAAACCATTACTTTTCAATTTGGATTTCCAAGCGGGGTGATATCTTCCTGCTTGTCCACCTACAGCACAAGCAATTTGGATAAGTTTTTCCTAAACGGCACCAAAGGCTTTGCGGAAATGCAACCCTCCACAGGTTATGGCCCTATAAAAGCCTGGACGAATGAAGGCCCATTAAATTTCCCACATGTTACACACCAAACCGTTCAAATGGACAAAATGGCTGGCATTATCCTAGATGGAGAATCTGCCAAAGTTCCCGTGGATGGAAGGGAAGGATTAAAAGACCTAATCATTATTGACGCCATCTATAAAGCCGTAAAAACGGGTAAGAAAGTGAAGCTTGATTTGGGGTAAAAGTGTGTCTGAAAATAGTACCAATAGTCATTAAGCTATTTAAATGTATGTCAAGTTAAGTCCCAAAGGAGAAATTCTTTGGGACTTTTTTTGAATAAGGAATCTTGTTCTAAAATAGCACCATAAAACAATCTAAAGCCAAATCCCAAAGGGATGACAGGATTATGACCCGTCATGAAAAAAGTTTACAGTTTTAAATTTTATTCTTAGATAGTACTAACACAAATTTACAAAACCAAATCCCGAAGGGATGTCAGGATTATAGATTTAAAAAACGCATCAAATTTAAAACCCCAAGGGGGTGACAGTCATTACAGCCATTATAGGGCAAAATTATGGCTACAACTTAATTAATAGATTTTTTGCTAGATTGGCTAAATTTATAATACCATCCCTACGGGATTCATGTATTTTTCAGGTACCATTTTGCTATAATCTTGACACCCCTTTGGGGTTAAAAAATTAGCATCAGCCCCGTCCTGAAAAAAGTTTACAGTTTTAAATTTTATTCTTAGATAGTACTAACACAAATTTACAAAACCAAATCCCGAAGGGATGTCAGGATTATAGATTTAAAAAACGCATCAAATTTAAAACCCCAAGGGGGTGACAGTCATTACAGCCATTATAGGGCAAAATTATGGCTACAACTTAATTAATAGATTTTTTGCTAGATTGGCTAAATTTATAATACCATCCCTACGGGATTCATGTATTTTTCAGGTACCATTTTGCTATAATCTTGGCACCCCTTTGGGGTTAAAAAATTAGCATTCAGCCCCGTCCTGAAAAAAGTTTACAGTTTTAAAATTTATCCATAGGTAGTACTAACACAATTTTACAAAACCAAATCCCGAAGGGATGACAGGATTATAGATTTAAAAATCGCGTCAAATTTAAAACCCCAAGGGGGTGACAGTTATTACAGCCATTATAGGGCAAAATTATGGCTACAACTTATTTTATTAAATTTTTTGCTGGATTGGCTAAATTTATAATACCATCCCTACGGGATTCATGTATTTTTCAGGTACCATTTTGCTATAATCTTGACACCCCTTTGGGGTTTCTGCAAATCTACTTTTCCTACTAACCTTGCTAAAATATTAAACCTACTGCACAAATATCGGCTTTCCACCCAAACCCAATTAAATACTTAACGTTGCTTACGCGATGAAAAGTCAATTTGACCAAAAACCAATCCCAAAGGGATGAAACGATTATAGACAATCAATCCACATCCCATCCAAAACCCAACAGGGGAGACAGCATTACAGAAATGTACCAGCATCACGAAAAATGTGTAAATTGAAATTATAATCTTCAGGGCCTGCCTGCTATTCTTTAGATTCCATTTAATTCAAGTATTGATAACTTGAATTCGAAATTATTTAATACAATAAATTAATTCTAAATGAAAACAAATAAAACCATCCTTGGTATTTGTGGCAGCGCAAGTAAAAACTCCGGCAACCTGGCACTATTAAAATACCTGACGGAATTGGGAAAAGCTGATTTCAATATGGAACTGCTTGATGATTTGACGGAATTGCCTCATTTCCAAACGGCACTAACTGAAAATAATGTGCCGGAAAAAATCATTGTCCTAAGAGAGAAAATCACCAAAGCTGATGGGGTAATCATCTGTACCCCGGAATATGTTTTTAGTATTCCAAGCGGTTTAAAAAACCTGCTAGAATGGTGTGTTGCTACCACCGTCTTCTCAGAAAAGCCTGTTGGGCTGGTAACGGCCTCAGCCAGTGGTGTAAAAGGCCATGAAGAATTGAAACTAATCATGGAAACCATTCAGGCAACTTTCAAAGAAGAAACCACCCTACTTATCCAAGGCATCAAAGGAAAGGTAAATACGGAAGGCGAAATATCAGATAAAGATACGAGAAATCGATTGGCTAAATTCCTTACCGCTTTTGTTATTTTAACAGACGAGGCAGGGAGAGACAAATCATGATTTAAAATCAAACTGGTGGAGTTAATTGTGGAAAGCTACTTGTTCTTGATAAGATTTTTTTAGTCAAATATTCTATCCTTACCCAACATATCATTAATATTTTTAATGTGCTTTTCTTGATTACGTATATTTTCACCTGTAAGAACTGCTTTTTTTAACACTCCAACAATTTCTTTTTTATTGGTATAAGGAGCTACTTCATTGTTTTGCTTAATGAGTCTAAGCACTTCGAATAACCTCGGAAATTTCACAAGAAACGTCCCTTCAGGAACGAAATTTATTTCTTTGAATTCGCAATCCCCAAAGAAAACTATTATTGAGAAAAATGGAATATTTTCAAACTGCCTTAATTGCTTTCGTAGAATCTCAATATGACGATTATTTTGTTTTACAGGGTTGTAAAATCTATATTTCTTCTTACCGTAAGCAAGAACTTTAGTCCAATGTGAATGATTTGCATTACCAAAAATCCAACCTTTGTAATCCTTCACTTCAAACACAATAAGTCCTTCAGATGTTGCAACCACAACATCAACCTGAGAAAACTCTCCATTTTTCCTTTCAATACATAAGTCATGAAATATTGTTGTTGCAGGAATACCATGTTTCAGCAACTTCAAAACTAGAAATCTTTCTGATTTGGTCCCACGGTTTAAGGAAGTAACTGTCTTTATAATTTTTCTATCGCGAATTGTTTTAATAATTGAAACAATAGCAAATAGAAGAACAATAACCAGTAATGCCCAAAGAATAATGCTGTAATTCCCCGCTATTAGTTCCCTAAATTCCATTGCTAGCTTTTCAATGTTGATTTTTTATTTTTACCTAGACCCTCTTTTTTTTCAATTTATCCAAAAATTTCCATTTCAATTCGATCATTAATGTTGTACCCTTCGACAGGCTCAGGGTACAACATTAATCTGGACGAATTATCCTTAACTCGGATCCCACTCCAGCGTATTCAATATAACTTGGTGGAAATTCGGGTTTTGATAATCTGATGCTGCATGGCCTGCTTGGTAATAAAAAACCATGCCTTTTCCTTTCTTACTGTACCAGCCTGATGTTGGTTGAATCCTTGATCCATCCTCCGTTCTAAAACCATACAAAATTGTTCTTTGGTCTTCGGTAAAACGCTGGTTCAAAAACAATTCCGTATTGACGAGTTGAAAAGCACTATACTCACCCTCGTAATTTGTTTCGTATTCCGATTTAAAGGTGGTGACGTTTTCATAGTCCATCTCATTACTGCTGATAAAATGTCCCGGATTTAAATTCACCATGGAATAAGTCAAATTAGCCAATACCTTCCATGGGTATTCCTGATGGTCTCTTGGGTACAATGCTATACCTAGGAAGTCAAGCCACTGCGGATTTTTCATTTTAGAAGAGGATATTCCATGATGCAAGACAACCAATGAACCGCCATTCATGGTATAATCAATTAATACCTGTGTCGTTCTGGGAGCATGGGTTACATGAACATACATGAAAACAAAGTCAAAACCGGATAAATCGGACTGAAGTTCTTCCTCGCTCGTCTTACTTACGAGGTATCCCTTTTCCACCAAGCCTTCTGACAGGACCTCCATTTCAGGCCAGGTGTCAGACACAATTAAAACCTTGTTCTTTTGTGCAAAAACTGAAACAGGTAGCAATAAAAGAAGTAGAAACAAAAATTTAATGGACAGGGTAGGTAAATATTGAATCATGAATTAAAAGTATTTTAAGCTAAGCGAATAAGCCATACCTTATTCCTTCCCCTAAGATAACAACATTTTTGGTTTTGGTTTTACCAATTTGTCGCCATTCAATAATCCACCTTTTATGATGTACAAAAGAAAGCCTTGCTCCTTATCTTAATGGATAGAAAGCATTAGGCTAATCGATGATAGGCGATTCTTAAATTATTTAACATAAAAAAACACCTGACAGGTACAAGGCCTTATCAGGTGTTTCTAAAACGATATTGACGCCTATTAATTAACCTCAATAACAAATTCTTCTCTTGGTATTCTTACTTTCTTCATTGGTTTCACCCAATCCCTTACATCATCAGCCACACCAATATACAGCAAGGAAACGCTTTTTAGGCCATATTTATCCAAGCCTAAAACCTCATCTACCTGTTTGTTGTCAAAACCTTCTGCAGGGCAGGTATCTACTTTCAATTCTGCCGCTTCTGCCATAGCTAACCCCAAGCCTATATAAGATTGTCTTGCAGTGTGCGCAAAATTTGTTTCGGCGGGCAAGTTTAAATACATAGCCTTTAACTTATCCGTATAACTTTCAAATCTTCCTTTTGGCAAGCCTCTTTCTTCGGTTGCGAAATCAAATACTTCATCAATTCTTTTTGAAGTATAGGTATCCCAAGCAGCAAAAATCAAAACGTGGGAACATTCTTTCATTGACTCAGGATTTAAGGCCCCTTGTGCTAACTTTTCTTTTACTTCTTGGTTAGTTACCAATAATACTCTAAACTGTTGCAAGCCGGAGGATGTAGGAGTCAACCTAGTAGCCTCAATAATTTTTTCAACTTTTTCTTCACTTACCTTTTTGTTAGGATCAAAAGCTTTAACAGCATGTCTCCAATTCAAATTTTCAATTAATGACATTATTTTTTAATCGTTAGAAATGTTTAATGCTACTTCTATGTTTCCTCTAGTGGCATTGGAGTAAGGACATACTTGGTGGGCTTTTTCTGCCAATGCTTTAGCTTCTTCAAGGCTAACTTCAGGTACGTTTACATCCAATTTTACTGCAAGTCCAAAACCACCATTTTCAATTTGACCAATGCTAACATTTGCTTGCACGGAAGTTGTTCCGGTTTTTGCTTTGGTTTTATTAATCACTAAGTTTAGCGCGCTATCGAAACAAGCTGCATATCCAGCTGCAAATAGCATTTCCGGGTTGGCATAATCATCATTGGCTCCACCCAAGGCTTTTGGATGTTTCACTTCAATGTCTATAATTCCATTTTCACTTGCTACGTGTCCGTTTCTTCCTCCAGTGGCTTTTGCCCCTATTGTGTAAATCGATTTCATTGCTCTTTGTTTTTATTTATTCCTGTATTAATTTTATCAATTGTATTTTTAAGCTGCACCAAGTCCTCTGTAGAAATGTTTAAAGTTTCTGCTATTCTATCTGGAACACATCGTGCTTTTTCTTTCATTATTCTTCCATTATCAGTTAAAGAGATCGTTACAACCCGCTCATCTTCTGCATTTCTTTGTCTTGTGATTATGTTTTTTTGTGCCAATCTTTTAAGCAATGGGGTAAGCGTACCACTATCTAAAAACAGTTTATTTCCTATTTCAGAGACACTTTGAGGCCCTTCTTCCCATAAAACCAACATCACTAAATATTGTGGATAAGTCAAATCCAATTCATCAAGTATTGGGCGATACTGTTTGATTACTTCTTTCGCTAAAGTGTAAAGCGGAAAGCATATTTGGTTGCTTAATTTTAAATTGTCTGACATGGCTTAGTTTCTTAGACCAGCACAAATATAGTGTAAAATTTAATTGTGCACAACTTAAAATAAACGATTAACATTTATTAACCTAGATTGGAGTTATGACTTCGATAAAACCTAACATCAGATAGTTTTCAAAGGTCGCAACAGTGCAGTCAGTGGTAAAGAAATCAACTATACTGCCAAAATTGCCTCGAACTCATATTTTGTAGCCAAGACCATCTCCCTATAAAACCTTGACTTACTTAATCCATTGAAAAAATTTAAAGTTGGCAGTAGAAAAAATAATAACGTCAACCTACTTTTACCTAAGAAACCATTAAAAAACCTAGGATGACAAGGGGAAAGAAAGTTTGAAAATTCACCCCGTCCACCGCACCATGACTTATTGCTGAAAAGATAAAATTATAGGTCAAACCAGCATCAGCCCATTCTTTTAGCCGGCCTGGAACTTCTGGAATTAATAATGCTATTTCATGGCTTCACGGTAATTACCGCCAACGGTGAGGTAAGCATTGATTTTCATTCAATTATTTTCCGTATAATTTTTGAAATTGGTCAGGATGGCCTGCCAACCGCTTTTTTGCATCTCTATAGCGTTTTCTTCTTCTGGATCAAAAGTTACTGTCACCTCTGTTTTGCCATCCAAGTCAATAAAGTCTACTGTAGCCGTTCTTCCCCCAAATTCATACGAAAAGCTTTTACCTTCTGAAATATGGGTATAAACCGCTTCAAAGTCAAAGCCGAAGCTACCATCCTTGGCCTCCATTCTTGCTTTATACGTACCCCCTACCTGCATGTCGTTTTCAGCAGTTGGACAGTGCCAACTTGGGTCCGCAAAATTCCAATTGACGATATGATGCGGTTGATTGTAATAATCCCAAACTTTTTTTATTCCTGCATCAATGATGGCTTGTACTTTGATTTTTGAATTGCTCATGATATGTTGATTTAAATTATTGTTATTACAAAGATGCGAGGATCTTTCCATAATTATGATGTGCGAAGATGACAACAAAGGGGTGGTAAACGACAAAATTAAATCTATCTTTATAGATGGTCTAAAACAAATTGAAAATGAAAAAAGTCAGTATCTTAGTTCCTGAAAGCGCTGTGATGCAAGCGATAGCCGACCCCCAATATTTGTTTACGGCAGTTAATCAGTTTATGGCGGTTAATGGTAGAAACCCCTTGTTTGAGGTACACTTGGTAGGTGTAAAAAAAGAAGTGAAACTCAATGATGGTTTGTATTCCGTAAATCCTTCTAAACTTTTAAAAGAGGTTGATGAAACCGATTTAGTTATTATTCCTGCTTTGTTTGGCGATATGAAAAAGGCCATTGCTTCGAATCGCAGTCTTTTGCCCTGGATTAAGGAACAACACGATAAGGGAGTAGAAATTGCTTCCCTATGTGTAGGTGCATTTCTATTGGCCTCCACGGGTTTGCTTAATGGCAAAAAATGCTCTACCCATTGGGGTTTTCAAAATGAATTTCGGGAGATGTTTCCCGAAGTCGAAGTGGTGGAAGGAAATATTGTTACAGAAGAAGAGCGAATTTACTCAAGTGGTGGTGCAAACTCATATTGGAATTTGTTGCTGTACCTGGTCGAAAAATACACGGATAGGCAAACGGCCATATTGGCTTCCAAATATTTTGCCATTGATATTGACAGAGATAGTCAAGCAACGTTTGCCATGTTTCAGGGGCAAAAAAACCATCCGGATGAATTAATTAAGCGGGGACAACAATTTATTGAAAATAATATTCAGGAAAAGATTACGATTGATGAATTGGCTAATTTGGTTTCTTTAGGGAGAAGAAGCTTTGAAAGGCGGTTTAAAATTGCCACGAACAATACGGTTTTGCAATATATCAACAGGGTGAAGATTGAAAGTGCCAAGCGTAGCTTTGAATCCAGTCGCAAGAATATTAATGAGGTAATGTATGATGTTGGCTACGCTGACACCAAAGCATTTCGAACCACCTTTAAAAAAATCACGGGACTTACCCCAATTGAATATAGAAATAAATACAATAAAATGGCCGTACTTTAGGGTTTGTTTTAAGTTGTAAAAAAGCAATAGCATTTGCTCTAATTAAATAAGGAGTTCCCGATTTATTTAATAGTTCAAGTTCCAGGATTTATTTTCCTACCCATATTGTTTTGCATTGAAGTATTTCACTTTATTTGATTGTCCAAAGTTAATTGCTTGGTATATTAAAAATGGAACGGTCAATACTCCAATCAGCGCTGATATTGCATAAATATAGGATGTTCTAAAAAAGTATGGCCACAAATAAAAGAATATTCCAGATGTTCCACCTAGAAAAATTAAAAGTGAGATAAAACCGACAATTTTGCTTTCTTCAGCCTTCATTTCTTTAACATGGTACTTTTTATTTGTTCCACATGATTTGCAGCTTAAATCGATAGTTTCTCCAATTTTTTTAGCCAGAACAAACCTGTCCGAAGCATTTGTCTTCAAAACAATTTCCGATCTACATTTTGCACATTTAGTATAAATCTTCATGGTCCACCTACTTCATTTTATTGTTTAAACCCCCCAAAAATCAGCGGATTCTTGCTGTCCCAATTCTCTTTCCATAGTTTTTATTATTCAGGGTTAAATGCTATTGAGTCAATTTCAAGCAAAAATCCTGGACCTGTTAGTCCTGCTGACATATAAAACTGATGAAAACTGTATAAGCCAATCCCTTCACTACGTTTCTATTACAGAAATTTCAACACTACTACGGATTGGTAAGGCCCTGAACCAAACATCGCTATTCTACTTCTAAGTTGATCTTATTGTGCATTTCCCTTGGCATTTGTATGCAGTTTCCCAAGTTCCGCAAATAAGCCCGAATAAAGTTTCCCGCAAATACGAGACAGGCTATGCCACCTAAATGATCCTGATGCATCGGGACCGTTCATTCAATAAACAGGTAACCACTGAACTCGTAATGTTTGTCATACTTCAACCACTTTTGACAGAATGTAGCTCTTTCTCAGCCTGCCCTGTTTTTCAGGGACACTTCATCAGAGGTTAATTTGCATTCATCTCCTTTATCCTTACCTGACCACGTTCTTGACCTAGCCATTTCCATAAAGCTCAATACTTTGACGCTGCCACCAAAGCACCTTATGGTGGTTTGATGCTCTCCCCTGTAGGACAACACCGGTCGGTCGGTTCCACCATCTTATAAACAGTTGCGTAACGTTCTGGCTATGCGTAGTGCGGGATTTCAAGGCACATACCTTTCAATTTAGCACTTAGTTTATTTGATGTAATTACTTTCATATCAGCACTTCCGCACGCATTACGAATAGCCATTGTTGCCACCATGTGCTTTTTATTTTATGGTATTTTGGTATTCAATCATTGATTGTGCAAAGCTTTCCGACTTTTCGAAGCTACTTAATGAATAAGCTTCATTTAATCCTGTTGTGCTTGTCAATTCGATTTCTCCGTACTTACAAATTGGAATTTGATAGTTGTCCTTAAATCTTTTGTCAGGGGCTCCATTCTTATTGACTTTAGCCCAAGTATGGTCTATTACAACCGCATCTTTTGGAACTTTTTCTTCTTCAATGAATCTTTGTCCATGAAAATTGAAGTCTAATTCTCTAATATCTACTAGTCCAAATTTTTTCTGCGCATCAACAATTGCCAAGAAAGCAGGATATATGTACAAGTCTCCACCATTGGCATTTTCAAAATGCAAAGCATCATGTTTGGATTTAATTATATCAATATTACCAAAGCCAAACTTGACCAATCTACGTGTTACTGAAGCTGAAGCGGCTGAATGTGAGGTTTTCTGGTCAACTGCTACAGTTGAAGTTATGTCCCAAATTTTTTCGCAAGACAACAGAGTTTTATAGCTAGTTAATAAGTTCTGATATTTCTTCTCAATTTGGTCATCAACATCTATATCTATATTCACGAAACAATTTTCAAGTTGAGTGTTTAAATCAGTCAGATACTCCTTTTTGTCCTTTCTATTTTCTTTAAACCATTTTATAAAAAATCCGAAAATCAGTAGGTAAGAAAAGACCATCAAAACAGTTGCAACTGTCAATTTAGATTTAGCCTTTTGAATTTCCTTTTTCAAGTCAATTCTTTCTTGATAGCAATCGAGAAGCGTTTTTTTAAGTTCTTGTAGTCCTTGTGTCGTGGTTATTTCAGCTTGTTCAGTTTTGATTGCACCAATTTCTGCATTAGGCACAATTTCGCTTGGGATTTCAATGTCCGCTTGTGGATTTGTTTGCTTTCCCTTTTTACCACCGCCAATTTTTTGTCTGTCGTACAGTCCTGTCCCTGGAATTCCTGTATTCAGATATGCGCCTTGTTTTCCGAGATTAATACTTGCTCCTGGCACTCCTAGTGTCGTGCTGATACCGGTTTTACTAAAGTTCAGGTATACTCCCGGGAATAGTTTGGCTTTTCTTCTAAATCTCATAGGTTCTTATTTTTTGCATTGGTGGCAACATTTGTATAAAGCTATGTTTTAGCAATGGAGTTACGTATATATTTACTATGCGCATAACTCCTTCAGTTAATTCCCGCAGTCAAATTAAGGATTTCGGTCAGGTAAACAAGTCTAAATGCCATATTTAATTTTGATTAGTGAACTCAGGACTCACTTTACCTTTGGATATTAGTCCGTTAAGAAATATAAAATAGGCACATTAAAAAATAAAGACAATGACTTTTGTATTGACCATAGATATCCGTCTAGTCTGACGCGCATGAAATATCCCTAAAATGAAATTCGACAGGATTTCAGCTCCTTCTCACCCCCCTTTAAACCAACCCCCTACTCCTCTCTAGGCATTCTATCATCTCTTTCAGCGATCTGATATACAAGGGCTGCAATTATTGTGGCATTAATTTTAGCCATTTAGCTCCTCTTATACATTTTTGTAGAAAGTATCAAGGCTACACTAAGTCTAGCAATCCAAAGGTTTCATTAAATGGTCTTGCAATATCTATTATTTCAAATTTTGGATTGATTCTTCTTTTTAATGCTGAAAAAGTGTTTTTTGACCTACTATGTTTTTTGACCTACTATCTGATGTTACAAAATAATTGATTGAATTGTCAAGGTCAGCTTGGGCGAAAAGTTTAAATTTAAGAGCCTTACAAAAAAACTTGTATCTAAAAGGACACTAGGTATCATATCCTCCCCTTAAGTTAGATAGCCATTCATCTGTATTTACTCCGTTCCAGCTTTTTTTGGCTTTAGTAATTAATGAAGTCAAATAATCTGAATCAAAGGACGGGTTATAATTTATTAATTCAACAAGCTTCAATGATTTGGTATCAATTTCACCGGTTTCCAGATGCTGTTTTCCTGTAGCACGGACGCCAAATTTTTTATACAACAAATTTCCCTCTTGCTCTATTAAAAATTCCTTTCCAGTCTCAATTGCCAAGTAACCATAGTCATCCGTGTCAATATGAATATTGGCTTTGCTTTTTCCGCCAGCATCCTTTAAGATACCGTAAAAATAAAATTCAGCATCTGCCCAAGTTTCTTCCGATCTGAAAAATCGTGTGTTTGGATTTATAGCAAGTTCAACTTCTTTTTTAACCGAGGTAGTAAATTGAAATTCATAATTTTTTTGCTGCGCAAGTTGTTGAATGTTTTCTAAAGCTCTAGCCGTTTTTAAATCGAGAAAATCGATTGAGTTAGATACTTGAATTTGACTTAGAATTGCACTAAATCCAATAATATATTGGATTGGTGTTTTAAAAACATGCCTTACAGAGCCTCCTTGAATATCATAAGTAATGATTGGCCGGTCTTTTTTATTATTAGGGTATAACAGATCTTCAACATTTTGCAAAATACTAGCAATATGCTTTATGTCGTAATTCTCAGGTTTCAATTCTAAATTACCTGATTTTCCAAAAACCCTGATTTCTATGTCGCCAAATTTCTCCACAATATAAAGATACGATTTTTTTATATGCCAGTTTTGCTAACGCACTTATCACCAAGATTTATTAAAGTATTACTTCCTGAAAGTATATAAATTTCAAGTTCAGAAAATTAAACCATTGCCAGGTATAATTTGAATTTGCTAATCAGATTAGCCAGACCGTTTCATTAACACCGAAAAAGGCTAGTTTTCAAGTTACGATTAACCTCTCCCCCTACTCCTCCCTAGGCATTCTTTCATCTCTTTCTGCGATCTGATAAACAAGGGATGCAATTACTGTGGCATTGATCATTACATCCCGTTTGGGTACATATTCCATGGCATCCAGGTTGGTGTGGTGCGTTACGGTGAAGTAGTTCAACATGTCTTGAATGATTTGAAATCCAGGGACCTTGTAATGATCGAAAACATCATGGTCGGTATAGTTGGTGTTTTGAATGCTTAGGTTATCCACATCCAGGTGTGCGTAGGGAGCCAACATTTCTTCAAAAATAGGCCTTACGGCTTCATTCCCCTGCATGTAGATGCCTCGCATTTGACCTGCTCCATTGTCCATATTTAAATAGGCTGAAATCTTTTCAACTTCCTTTTTTCTGCTGGTTTCTCCCACTTTTCCAAAGTGATCCTCAGCATAGGCCAAAGAACCTAAAAAGCCTTGTTCCTCACCACCCCAAAGGGCAATTCTTATGGTTCGCTTTGGTTTCAAGCCTGTGGCTTTGATGATGCGCATCACTTCCATCATCACTCCTGTTCCTGCTCCATTGTCTGTAGCCCCCGATGCCGGATGCCAAGTATCGAAATGGGCGCCAATCATCACTACTTCCTCTTTTAATACTGGGTCTGAACCTGTGATTTCCCCTATAATGTTCACATTGTTTTCTGGCTTTAAATACAGCTCTGAATCCAGATGGAATTTGATTTTTGGCTGAATACCTCTATCTGCCAGGCGTTTTAATTTGCCGAAACTTTCAGGAGAGATGGCAAAATAAGGGACGGATTTGATATGGTCTTTTCTAAAACTATAGGTGCCACTTGGATGGACAATACCTGGAAACAAAGGTGTCGTTCCTAAAATACTTAATGCACCTTCCTCTTTCAAGAAAGCATAAAACGCATCGTTTTTCCTCATTCCTTCTCTGAAAACAATGTCTTTATTGGCTACCAAGTCCACATTCCCGGAAGTTGGGCCCAGTGGATTTGGGGAAGCAGGTACAATATCCTTTTTAGCCTCTTCTATTTCGGCTTGGGTAAATCTTTTCGTAAGTGGATCAAACAACATGTTTGGCTTGGGAGCTGATCCTATCAAAACAGTCTTCCCTTTCAGTTTTCCAGCCCACTGTTTTTTTACCTTTTCCATGTCCGCATGACTTTCCAGCCATACCAAGTCCCCAATTTGCACTCCATTGGAATTTTCTGTCCAGGCATATGGATAAGCCTGAATTTTCATATAAGCGGGTTCAATCATTTCCACATTAAAGGATTTCACTTCCCAACCCATGCAATCGTCACAATAGTTTTCGAAATACACCTTATCCAGGCCCCAACCTTCCAGGGTTTCTTTCGTCCATTCCGCAGCGGTCAGGTATTGATCGGTTCCTGTCAACCTAGGCCCATAAACATCCGAAAGGTCTTCGATGAGACGCATGACTTGTGAATGCTGAAATCCTTCTGTATTGATTTTGGAAATCGCTTGGGATTTGGTCTGGCTAAAGACAGAAACGCTTGTAAAAAGGAATACTACAATAAGAAGAGTAGAAAATGCTTTCATAAGGTGAACAATGATATACTTAGTTAAAACCGAATGAAATTAACAAAGAATAGTGAAAGCACAATACTTGAAATACCTAAATGGTAGATTTAGCTGACCTTTAGAATAATCCAGGGCTGGTAAGGCTGCGAAAAAAGAAGCACATATGCCCCAAGAATATTTTTGTCATCATTCAACTACAAGATTACGCCCTGCTTATAGGCAGTATTGGTATATTTATAATACTAGGCATCGTGATGTATTTCTCTCGCAAAATTGACTGGTACAATTTAAACCTGGAGGATGAAAAATAGTACTTATCCCTTTCAGGGCTTGGTTAAGAATGATTGATTCTTACACAGGGTTTCACCCCTGTGCTTTGATATTATGCCCTTTCAGGGCTTAAACTGTCCTTCTATTTCGGCTTGTGTATTTCTTCTTTACTGAGCCCTGAAAGGGTGACATCTAATAGCGATGGGTACAGCCCATCGTAAAAAGGTTTATAATTCCACAAGCCTTGAAAGGGCGGCATATTTTCTTCATTGAACAAACCTGTAGGGAATAAGTTGTTGGTCATGGTTTCTATTTGAGCTTTCTTACTGGGCTTGAATTAATACTTCACCAGAAAGAACAATCAAAAGCTTATAGACTATTTTGATGATTTAATTATTTATCGTAATATTGCAATCAAATAATGAGGAGCCATGGGACTAGCCAAAACAGAGATATTTACCGACAAACAAAACGAAATTGCACTGTTCGCAAAGGCTTTCGGCCATCCTGCCAGGGTTTCCATTTTACAATACTTATTCAAGATTGATTCCTGCGTTTGCGGCGATATTGTGAATGAGATTGGGCTGGCCCAACCCACCATATCACAACATTTAAAAGAACTAAAACTCTTGGGACTTATTAAAGGAAATGTGGAAGGCACAAGTGTTTGCTACTGCATCAACACAGAAAAATGGGCGGCCATGAAGTCAATTATGGCTGAATTTCTAGATCAAGACATCACAAATAAACCCAATTGCTGTTAAAAAAAAATTTCTTTATTAATCGCATTATAGCAATAAATAAATTTACAATCACAATTCCTATCCCTATGATCCCCACCCAGTCAAATCTTTTTCCGGAAATAGGCAATACCATAAACCGTCTTAAACCAGAACACCTGAACAAAGACCGCAAAGCCGTTTTAAAACCATTGATTGATTACATCCAGCTCAAGGTGGACAGTCAACAAGAAATTCGAATCAATTTCATCTGCACTCACAATTCTAGGAGGAGTCATTTGTCTCAGGTTTGGGCACAAACGATGGCCTATCATTTTGGAATAAAAAACGTTTTTTGCTATTCGGCTGGAACAGAAGCCACAGCCCTTTTTCCCATGGTTGCAGATACCCTAAAAAATTCAGGCTTTCATATAAAAACACTTTCTCAAGATAGCAACCCTGTTTACAGTATCAAGTATGCCCACAACCAGCATCCCATCATAGGGTTTTCCAAAAGTTTAGAAGATGAATTTATTCCCAGATCCGAATTCGTAGCGATCATGACCTGTTCACAAGCAGATAGCGCCTGCCCCACTATAGAGGGGGCAGAAAAACGCATCCCTGTAACTTTTGACGATCCAAAAGCTTTTGACAACACCCCTCAGCAAGTGGAAAAATACCAAGAAAGAAGTGATCAGATTGCGACTGAATTGTACTACGTTTTCTCTCAAATCAAATAATTAAATGGCAGCGAAAAAATTAGGGTTCTTAGACCGAAACTTAACACTTTGGATTTTTGTAGCGATGGCCATTGGGGTTAGTTTGGGTTATTTTATACCTACCTTTCCCAATACAATCAACTCATTTAATAGTGGGAGTACAAATATCCCCATAGCGATAGGGCTAATTTTAATGATGTATCCACCATTAGCAAAGGTCAATTACGCTCTCTTGCCTAAAGTTTTTCGGAACACAAAAATCCTATCCATTTCTCTTGTGCTCAATTGGATTATCGGCCCGGTTTTGATGTTTGTTTTGGCCATCACTTTTTTAAGGGATTACCCTGAATACATGGTAGGCCTGATCTTAATCGGTTTGGCCCGATGCATTGCCATGGTACTCGTTTGGAATGACCTTGCAGAGGGAAGTACTGAATATGGCGCAGGTTTAGTGGCTCTAAATAGTATTTTCCAGGTTTTCGCGTACAGTTTTTATGCTTGGCTTTTTATCACCATCCTCCCACCTTATTTTGGGTTTGAAGGTGCAATAGTGGATATTTCGATTGCAACTATTGCTGAAAGTGTTGCCATATATTTGGGAATCCCTTTCCTACTGGGCATATTGAGCCGGATCATCTTAGTAAAACTTAGAGGCGAGGATTGGTACACCAACTCATTTATTCCGAGGGTATCTCCTATTACCTTGATCGCACTATTGTTTACAATTGTGGTTATGTTTTCCTTAAAGGGAGAGTTAATCGTACAAATTCCAATGGACGTTTTGCTTATATCAATTCCATTGCTCCTGTATTTCACGT
The DNA here is from genome assembly GCF_963977555.1 of uncultured Cyclobacterium sp. Taxonomy (GTDB): domain Bacteria; phylum Bacteroidota; class Bacteroidia; order Cytophagales; family Cyclobacteriaceae; genus Cyclobacterium. The sequence goes on from NZ_CAXBPD010000008.1 coordinate 184,785, forward strand.
TGATGTTCATCATTGGCTTTTTCGTTACAAAGGCAATGGGCGCAAATTACGACCAAACGGCTGCGGTTGCCTTCACGGCGGCGGGTAATAATTTTGAATTGGCCATCGCGGTATCCATCGCTGTATTCGGGTTAAATTCAGGACAAGCATTTACTGGTGTAATCGGTCCATTAGTAGAAGTGCCAGCATTGATTTTATTGGTTCGGGTTTCCTTTTGGTTAAGAAAAAAGTATTTTGGAAAGTCTACAATACTATAAGTACCCTTTAAAGGTTCCCACAATTTATTAACAGCGCTTAGGATATAGCGATTTTTTAAAAACGCTAAACCATTAATAAACAATAGGTTTGTCCTTTTTCACTTCATCTAAATTATAATCTGCCACATTGCTGGAACAATTCAGGTCGATTGTCAAAGAATTGCGTTATTTTTGTACCTGAGAAAAATTCATCGTCGTGTACAAACAAATTATAAAGCCCCTTCTTTTTCTAAAAAATCCGGAATCTGCGCATCATTTCACGTTCTCCTGGATTAAAAAACTGTTTAATTTCCCTTTGCTTAGACAAGCCATAAAGGGAAATTTTGCATTTGAACACAAAGAACTAGAAAGAGAAGTGTTTGGCTTAAAATTTAAAAATCCTATTGGCTTGGCCGCTGGATTTGACAAAGACGCAAGACTAATAGATGAAATGTCACTTCTGGGATTTGGCTTTATAGAAATTGGGACTTTGACGCCCAAACCGCAAGAAGGCAATCCGAAACCAAGGATGTTTCGCCTCCCTAAAGATGAAGCACTGATCAACAGGATGGGCTTCAATAATGGTGGAGTTGCTGCAGCTGTAGAAAGATTAAAGAATAGAAAGTCTGATGTATTGGTAGGAGGAAATATTGGTAAAAACAAAATTACTCCTAATGAGGACGCCATATCAGATTACCTTTTTTGTTTGCATGCCTTGCATGCCCATGTAGATTATTTTGTAGTAAATGTCAGTTCTCCCAACACCCCAAATTTGAGGGAATTACAAGAAAAAGAACCATTAAAAAAATTACTGGCTGTCGTAAATGAAGCAAACTTTATGTACGACAAACCCAAACCTATACTGCTAAAAATTGCTCCTGATCTTACAGATGGTCAGCTTGATGACATCATCTCTATAGTGCAGGAAACGAAGATTGCGGGAGTAATTGCAACCAATACTACTATAGACCGGGGATTATTGTCCACGCCTGCCCAACAAGTAGAAGCAATAGGTGCCGGAGGCATTAGTGGCAAAGTATTAAATGAAAGAAGTACTGAAGTCATCCGTTACCTGACTCAAAATTCAGGAAATTCTTTTCCAGTAATTGGAGTGGGAGGTATTTTTTCTGTAGCAGATGCGACAGCAAAATTAGCAGCAGGAGCTAGCCTGGTTCAGGTATATACTGGTATGATTTATGAAGGGCCCAGCTTGGTTAAGCGCTTGAAAAAAGGGCTGATAAATAAATCAGTGAATTAGCAGAACTTTTTTATTTCCAAAGCAAGCATTAAATTACATCCCCAGCGGAGAAAGGAAGCACCATGGCTGCAAATACGTACAAAAAAAATACATTTAAAAAGAAGGAAACGCCTGGAAAACCAGCCCCTAAAAGTAAAAGGAGATTTAACTTCGCCTTGTTCAATGATAAGCGCTGGAGCCTATCTTTTGGAATCATCTTTATGATGCTTTCTATTTTTATGTTTTTGGCTTTCCTAAGCTACTTGTTTGTTGGTCAAGCAGACCAAAGTCTGGTGAATGCCTTGGAAATGCCGCTTCGTACCAAGGCTGGTGAAACCCAAAACTTACTTGGCTACACTGGGTCGGTCATAAGTTATTTCATGATTTACCGTTGGTTTGGGATTGCAGCATTGTTCTTTCCACCATTTTTATTCTTTTTGGGATACAAATTATCCTTCAAAGAATCGTTGGTCTCTCTTACCCGTTATGCAGGATTTTCACTGTTCTTTTTGGTCTGGCTGGGCTTGTTGATGGGCTATTTGGTACACCTTATTGATGGCTTCAATTACCTGGCTTTTCTAAGTGGTGGATTTGGCTATGAACTTGCCATTTTATCGGACGCATTTCTAGGATGGGGTACCTTCATACTGATTTTTGGTACACTGTTGATATTCGTAATCGTTTTCTTTAATGTTGATCAGATCACCTGGTTCAATACTGCTGATAAAGCGCCTGCCCAACCAAACGAGGATTCTCTATATGAAAATGAATACCTAGAAGAGGACGGGTATGAAGAACAAGCCCTGGAAGAAGATTTTGATGAGCTAGAAGAAGATGAGGAAGAAGAAGTGGACACCAACAGTTGGAAAGTGTCCGATGCTGATAAGTCTTCCCAATCAGCTAAAAAGGAAAAGCCAGTAGCTCCAGCATTTAAAATAGAGGACACTACCAAAGATGGCCCTGTAAAATCAGAGGATACAGGGGCAACAAATGACTTTGTAGTCAACACCAACGGCAAGGAAGAGAAAACCGCTGAAATGGTCGAAAATCTGGATCCTTATGACCCGACATTAGACCTACCTAGTTATCAGTTCCCCAATTTAAACCTACTAAACGAATACGACCAACAAAAAGTAACCGTAACAAGGCAGGAATTAGAGGAGAACAAAAATAAGATTGTAGAAACCCTGATAAACTTTAAAATAGGCATTCAGGAAATTAAAGCAACCATTGGACCCACGGTTACACTATATGAAATAATTCCAGAACCAGGGGTAAAAATAAGCAAAATTAAGAACCTGGAGGATGATATCGCCCTTAGTCTGGCGGCATTGGGAATCCGTATTATTGCTCCGATTCCAGGTAAAGGAACAATAGGGATAGAAGTACCGAACAAAAATAGAGAACTGGTGGCTGCCCGATCAGTATTGGGTACTGAGAAATTCATGAAAAGTGACAAAGAGCTTCCTGTGGCATTGGGTAAAACCATTTCCAATGAGGTCTTTGTCGTTGATCTAGCAAAAATGCCCCACCTACTTATGGCGGGAGCAACCGGGCAGGGTAAATCCGTGGGATTGAACATGATTCTGGCTTCCCTTATCTATAAAAAGCATCCCTCTCAGCTCAAACTTATTTTAGTGGATCCTAAAAAAGTAGAGCTAACCTTATTTAATAAAATTGAAAGGCATTTTCTAGCCAAGCTTCCCAACGCTGAAGAGGCCATCATTACAGATACGAAAAAGGTGATTTACACCTTAAATTCACTTTGTATCGAAATGGACAACCGCTACGATCTTTTGAAAGATGCCGGTTGTAGAAACTTAAAGGAATACAATACGAAATTTGTGGCGAGAAGACTTAGCCCAGAGAAAGGACATAAATTCATGCCCTATATCGTATTGGTCATCGATGAGTTAGCCGATTTGATGATGACCGCGGGAAAAGAAATTGAGGGCCCCATCGCCAGGCTGGCACAGCTGGCCAGGGCCATCGGTATACACCTTGTTCTTGCGACCCAAAGACCCTCCGTAAATGTGATCACTGGTATCATTAAAGCCAACTTCCCGGCAAGGCTGTCTTTTAGGGTTACAAGTAAAATAGATAGCCGTACCATTTTGGATGCAGGAGGGGCGGAACAGTTGATTGGCATGGGTGACATGTTACTCTCCATGGGCTCTGATGTTATCAGACTGCAGTGTGCCTTTTTAGACACTCCCGAAGTAGAAGCGGTTTGTGATTGGATTGGAGACCAAAGAGGCTATACGGATGCCTACCTATTGCCTGAATTTGTCGGCGAAGACGGAGACAGTTCCGTGGGAGAAGTTGACTTGGCTGACAGGGACGCTTTGTTCGATGATGCGGCAAGACTGATCGTGATGCACCAACAAGGAAGCACCTCATTAATCCAAAGAAAATTGAAATTGGGCTACAACCGAGCAGGAAGAATTATTGATCAACTAGAGGCCGCAGGTATAGTTGGGGCATTTGAAGGAAGCAAAGCCCGGGAGGTGTTGGTCCAAGATGAAAACACTTTGGAACAGTTATTGAAGAACCTTTAAAATATATTGATTTGTAAAAATGTTACTAAAAAAAGCAATCACCTTAATTTTCCTTTTTACCAGCATTTCTTATGCATTGCTTGCTCAAAGTGATGATAAAGCTGTGAAAATACTTTCTAAAGTAAGCGAAAACTATAAAAATCTAAATGGATTTACTGGGCTTTTCGAATACAGCTATTCTACTGAAGACGAGGGACTCATCCAAACCAATACAGGTAATGTTACGGTAAAAGGTGATAAATACAGACTCACACTAAACGACCAGGAAATTTACAATAATGGTAAAACCGTTTGGACGCTGATCAAATCTAGCAAATACAAAGAAGTCACTATCAATAATGTTGAGGATGATGCGGATGAACTGACCCCATCCAATGTTTACAACATCTATAAAAAAGGATACATTTCCAAAATTACGGGTAGTAGTGAAATAAATGGAGTCGCTGCCCATGAAATTCTATTGAGCTCTGAAAAATCCAATGCACGGTTTAAAAAAATTAAGCTTTATGTAGATAAAGTGAAAAATGAAATACTGGCTTGGGAAATAAAAGATGATGTAGGTGGCACTTTCAAATATACTTTTAAGGAATTGAATCCAAACGTGCAGATCGTAGACGATTATTTTGTATTTAAAGCAAGTGAAAATCAAGATGTAGAGGTTATTGATTTGAGGTAATCCCCCAGACCAAGGTTTATCCTTTCCTATTTTTGTATATTTACCACATGACTTCTCAAGAGATATTTGCCCAAATAAAAAAGAAAGCCTCCTTTTTATGCGTTGGCCTTGATCCAGATCCACAACGAATCCCGCAGCACCTGCTGAAAGAAAAGGATCCTGTATTCACTTTCAATAAAGTTATCATTGACCATACCATCGACCATGCGGTGGCTTATAAACCAAACCTCGCATTTTATGAAGCGATGGGACCGGAAGGTTTAGAAACACTTGCTAAAACATTGGAATACCTTCCCGAAGAGGTCTTTACTATAGCAGATGCCAAAAGAGGCGATATAGGAAATACTTCTCGATTATATGCCAAGGCTTTCTTTGAGCAAATGAATTTTGACGCCATCACTGTCGCACCCTACATGGGCGAGGACAGTGTAGGACCTTTTTTAGCGTTTGATGGTAAATGGGTGATATTGCTCGCTTTAACTTCTAATCAGGGAAGCCAGGATTTTCAATTAATCCAAAATAAAGAGGATAAACCACTATATGCCTCAGTATTGGAAAAGAGCCAAACCTGGGGAACTACTGAAAACATGATGTATGTGGTCGGCGCTACCAGAGGGGAGTCAATTTCGGAAGTTAGAAAGTTTGTTCCAGATCATTTTTTGTTGGTTCCAGGAGTTGGCGCTCAAGGAGGAAGCCTAGAAGAAGTCGCTAAGTTTGGGATGAACAAGCAATGTGGTCTCTTGGTAAACTCTTCCCGCGGCATTATTTATGCTTCATCGGAAAAGAATTTTGGTGAAGCCTCTAAAAAAGAAGCGCTGGTACTTCAGGAGTCTATGGCCAAGCTATTAGATCTTTATTGCAATTAGAATATCCAAAACATATATTTCGTATTTCTTTTATTTTTAGGTAATTTCATGAGGCAATTATGAAATTGGCCTATGTTTCGTTTTCAAGAAGATTTTCTTCAGCTCATTTGGAAGTACCAGTATTTTGATAAAAATGCACTGGAAACAGAAGGTGGAACACCATTGCTGATTCATAAAATCGGTTTCCATAACCATCATGAAGGACCTGATTTTAAGGAGGCTGAAATCTCCCTTTCTGGCATAAGGCATTTTGGTCATGTTGAAATCCACCTACGCACTTCTGACTGGAAATCCCATCATCATCAGGCAGACCATGCTTACAATGCCGTGGTCTTACATGTGGTATGGCAACATGATGTAGAAGTAAAAAGAAAAGATGGCACCCTTATTCCTACGTTAGTTTTGGATGGCAAGGTACCATTGGATGTAATCAGAAATTACCAAAAACTTCAAAGTTCCCCCAAAAAATTACTCTGCACAGAAAGCCTCCCTTCCATTCCTGAAATTTTAAAATTCTCCATGTTAGAGAAAGCGCTTGTAGAGCGACTCCAGAAAAAAAGTGATCGGGTATTGGAATTATTGAAAGAAAATGAAAATGATTGGGAGGAAACAGCCTATCAATGGCTGTTTTTCTCTTTCGGTTTTAAAACCAATGGCCTTCCAATGCTCAAATTAGCTCAAAGCCTCCCTTACAAGTTGATAAAGAAGAATGCCGGAAATTTAATGCAAATTGAAGCAATAATTTTTGGTCAGGCGGGGATGTTTACCAATACATTGGACTTAAACCCCGGTTATGAAAAAAATCTTAAATACGAATATGCGTACCTTAAAAAAAAATACGGCCTAAAAAATAACCTTTACCCTTCAGAGTGGAAGTTTATGAAGGTAAGGCCTAGCAATTTCCCCTCTTTTAGGCTCGCCCAAATTGCCAACCTGCTCAATAACAGCCCTCACCTTTTTGATGCAGTGCTTCACGAATTGGACAACAGCCGGTCTTTTGAGCGGATTTTCAACCTTTCAGTCAGTGATTACTGGAAGAACCATTATCACTTTGGCAAGCCAAACTTGCGGGCAACCAAAGGCGCCTTGTCCAGTGCTATTATGAACCTCTTAGCCATTAACTTTATAGTGCCCCTTTGGTATGCTTACGGCAGATACACAGACCTTTCGATATGGCAGGAAAAATGCTTTAACCTACTTCAAGAGATCCCTGCCGAGAAAAACAGCCTGATTAGTATTTACCAGGAAGTAAACTGGTCGGCAGCCAATGCTTTTGACAGTCAGGGCATGTTGGGGCTTTACCATCAATATTGCAGCAAGCGAATGTGTTTGCAATGTAAAATCGGTCAAAACTTGCTTAGGCCTAATTTAAAATGATATTTTGCATAGGTTGGTAATTTCCATTAATTTTGTGTTTAGAAAAACAAAATTATGGAAAAACCAATTATTATCTTTGGCGCCAAAGGAATTGCCCATCCTGCATTAGAAATATTCAATAGTCACGATATTGTGGTCTATGGGTTTTTAGATGATGATGCGACTTTGCACCAAAAAGAAATTAACAACATTTCCATTCTGGGAAAACTTGAGGACGACGGATTTTTAAAACTTATTGGTAGTAAATGTGATGCTTTTGTTGCTGTAGACGACCCAAAGTACAGGGAGACCTTGGTGAAATTACTCAATAAAAGAAGAAAGGTACAACCAGTAAATGCCTTGCACAGATTGTCTTATATCTCTACGGATGCAGGGATTGGTCATGGAAACTTTATCAATGCTAAAGTAACCATTGGCGCAGGTGCTGAAATAGGAAATCATTGTATATTGCATACAAATGCAACGATAGAACATCAAGCTACACTTGGGGATTTTGTTCAAGTCGGTGCAGGCGCGGTTATTAACTCCAACGTAACAATAGAAAATGGCGTATTTATAGGTTCTGGAGTAACGGTGGTTTCAGGAGTGAAAATAGGAAAAAATGCTAGAATCGGTGCAGGTTCAGTGGTAATCGCGGATATTGAAGACAACCAAACCGTTTTTGGCAACCCCGCTCAAGTCATAAAGAATTAGTTTTATTAATTTATTATACAAATAACACCCTGCATGAAACAGGGCTTAAGTTATGGATTACAACATCTTATTGTATTATTGTTATGCCCAAATCGAGGATTTGGAAGCATACCGAGAAGAACACCACCTCTTTTGCGTTCAAAACAATATCAGAGGACGCATAATCATTTCTTCAGAAGGCCTGAATGGCACTGTTTCAGGATTAAAAGAAGACAGTGAAAAATACATGGCCTATATCAAGGCAGACCCTAGATTTGCTGATACGGAATTTAAAATCGACCAACATCCAGAACACGCCTTTGCCAAAATAAATGTTAGGGCAAAGGAAGAGATTGTTCATTCCGGTCTAAGGCATCTTAACCCACGAGAAAATACAGGAAAACACCTGGAACCTGAGGAATTCAAGGCCTTGAAAGACCAGGAGGATGTAGTGGTTTTGGATGTCCGCTCAAACTATGAACATGAGCTGGGTCATTTCAAGAATGCACTACGATTGGATATCGATAATTTCAGAGATTTTCCAGAAAAAGTAAAAGAGCTGGAACATCTTAAAAACAAAAAGATTCTTACCTATTGTACTGGCGGAATCAAATGTGAAAAAGCCTCTGCCTTCTTACTAGAACAGGGTTTTGAAGACGTTTACCAGCTTCACGGAGGAATCATAAAATACGGCTTTGATGCCGGAGGAGAAGATTTTGAAGGTAAATGCTACGTTTTTGACAACCGATTGGCTGTAGATGTAAACAAGGTAAATCCTAAGACCGTTTCAAAGTGCTTTGTTTGTGCTACTTTGTCTGACCGAATGGTCAACTGCTCTAACCCTAAATGCAATGCGCACGTGCCTATATGTGATGCTTGTGGTTGGGAAATGGAAGGTGCCTGCTCTGAAAGCTGCAAAAATGCTCCTCAGAGGAGGCCATATAATGGAACTGGCTACTACCAAAAAAACACCAATGGTTACAATCCTTATAAAGGGCTGTACCAAAAGCCCAATGCTGATAAAATAAAAACTACTCTACATGTCCAATCCGATACCTGAATCGGAACTAATCATCAATCCTGATGGCAGTATTTACCACCTAAAGCTCAAGCCTGGGCAAGTGGCGGATATTGTCATTACGGTGGGAGACCCCAATCGGGTCGGGAAGATTTCTGCTCGCTTCGATAGTATAGAGTTGGAAGTTGAACACAGGGAATTTGTAACACATACCGGCTGGCTGCATGGCAAGAGAATCAGTGTCATCAGTACAGGCATGGGTACAGACAACGTGGAGATTTTCATGACCGAGTTGGATGCCCTTTTCAATGTGGATTTCAATACCCGCAAACCAAATTCCAACCACAAACGACTCAATATAATCCGAATTGGCACTTCTGGGAGCATGCAAAGCAGTCTACCTGAAGGCAGTTTGCTCGCCTCTGCTATGGCAGTTGGTTTGGATACTTTGATGGCTTTTTATGCCATTCCTCAAACTACGCTGGAAAGTCAAATGGCGTACCATGTTCAGAAATGCCTTGCCTTGCCTTTCTTACCCTATTGTGTGACTGGTTCACAAAAATTATTGGCGATAATTGGGAAAGGGGTTTCTTCGGGCATTACGGTTACTTGCCCAGGGTTTTTTGGACCACAAGGAAGAGAAGTGAGATTAAAGCCTCGGATTTCTTCAATTTTTAGCTTATTAGGCGAGCATCCATTTCAGGAACATTCTTTTACAAATTTTGAAATGGAAACAGCCGGCTACTACGCCATGGGGTCAATGTTAGGACACGATGTACTTAGTATGAACGCCATCGTAGCCAATCGAATCTCAGGAAATTTTGCCAGTGCTCCTGAGCTTATTATTGATCAATTGATAGATAGCGTATTGGAAAAAATAAGCGCTATTTCCTAAGCCCAGTTATTCCTCTGTGGGTTATAAATTTTAATTATAATAAAGCTTCCCAGAATAGAATGACCTATTCTGGGAAGCTTTATTGATTAAGAAATTCCGTCAAGCTCACTTAATTCGAGCCATCTCATTTCCAATTCTTCTATCTTTTTATCCAATCCTTCAATTTCAAGGGACCACTTCAACAACTCTTCATGATCCTCTGTTCCTTTATTGATTTTTTGGATATAAGTATCTTTTTTACCTATCAATTCTTCCAAGCTGGTTGAAATTACTTCGAATTCTTGCTTCTCCTTGAAAGTAGCTTTGTCTGTATTTTTATCTGTAGCTTTGGTCTCACCAACTACTTTTTTTTCAGCAACCTGCTTTGGTGCTTGGGCTTTGTCTGATTTCTCTTTTTCTCTAAGGTCAGTATAATTGCCTGGAAAGTCACTGATTTGTCCTTGACCTTCAAATACAAAAAGGTGATCTACCAGCCTGTCCATGAAATACCTATCATGCGAAACAATCACCAAACAACCAGGGAAGTCATCCAAAAACGCTTCAAGGGTATTGAGGGTTACGATGTCCAAGTCGTTGGTTGGCTCATCGAGAATCAGAAAATTGGGGCTCTTTACCAGGATCATTAGCAACTGAAGTCGCCTTCTTTCCCCACCACTCAATTTGGCAATTGGGGTATGCTGTTGCTTAGGAGGGAAACCAAACTGTGTCAAAAACTGACTAATTGTGATTGTGGCTCCACCTGCTACAGTAACCACTTCAGCTATTTCCTTGACAATATCGATAAGCCGCATGTTCTCATCGAAACTGTCTTCCTCTTGCTTGTAGTACCCAAAGGCCGTGGTTTGCCCAATAGTAACAGCACCTTTGTCAGGAGCATTTTTACCGATAAGCATATTCAAAAAGGTCGTTTTCCCTGCCCCATTGGGACCAACGATGCCCACCTTATCTCCTTTTTTGAAAGTATAACTAAAATCATCGACCAAATTAAGGTCTCCGTATGATTTATGGATTTTCTCTATTTCTACAATTTTCTTCCCTAGCCTTTGTGCTGTTACTCCAAGGCTAATGTCTCTTTCTTCAGGTTTCTTAAAGGCCTTTTCTTTGGTCTCGTTAAAAGCTTCTATTCTGGACTTAGATTTTGTCCCTCGCGCCTTAGGTTGCCTTCGTATCCAGTCCAGCTCTTTTTTATAGAGACTCTTGGCTTTACCCAACTCAGTGGCTTCATTGGCTTTTCTTTCTTCTTTCTTTTCTAAGAAATAACTGTAATTGCCCGCATACCGGTACAATTCACCATTTTCCAATTCAAGAATATTGTTGGTTACTTTATCCAAAAAATACCTGTCGTGAGTCACCATCAAAAGCGAAAGGTTTGCTTTGGACAAGTAATCTTCCAACCACTCAATGGTTTCCAAATCCAAGTGATTGGTAGGCTCATCCAGAAGGAGCAGATCAGGAAAATGTAGAATTGCACTGGCTATTGCTACTCTTTTTCGTTGGCCTCCACTTAGAGCGGTTACTTGAAGGGTAGTATCATGTAAGCCTAATTTTCCTAGCACTTCTTTGATCTGGTATTCAAAGTCCCAAGCTTGTAAGCGATCCATTTTCTCAAAAATAGGCTGCAAAGCTTCGCTATTGTCTATTCCTTTCTCCGCTTCCACCATGGCCTCCTGATAGGCATGGATCACCTGAATAATTTCATTGTCAGGGTCATCGAAAATGGTTTCATAAATCGTTTTCCCTCCTGTGAAAACAGGATTTTGATTTACGTAAGCCATCTTAATTTCTTGGTTGATCACAACTTGTCCAGCGTCTGCGATCTCTTCGCCCATAATGATTTTCATCAAGGTAGACTTTCCTGCCCCATTTATTCCTACTAAAGCTGTTTTCTGGCCTTGTTCTATCCCGAAGGAAATTTCTGAGAACAAGACTCTTTCTCCAAAGGACTTGCTAAGTGTATCAACTGAAAGGTAATTCATGGCGCAAAATTACAACGGTATTTCGGATAATTCAACATTGATTGCGCAATAGGATTTTAAATAGCCTAATCACATGCACTCCAGTTAGGTAAGTCTTACTTAAATTTGAATAATTGAAGACTGAAGAAATTGTGAATATAGGCCTTAAAAAAGAATGATAGGTTGAACATTTGAGTTTTAACCTGCCAATATTGATCTTAACATTCTTATCAGCATCCCAAGAAAGCCTTCTATAGCTGCTATTGACTAAATAAATTTTAGCAGATTATCTAAAAAAATAGACAGCTCTTCTCAAAAAAATTACTTGAGCATTTCATTAAGGGCATTTACCAAAGATTTGACACCTTGCTTAAAATGAGCGATGGAATCATCCAAAAAAGGTTTAGCTGTACTTGATTTACTCTGGTATTTTTCCTCAAATTTGGATTTCTTTTCATGGAATTCTTTTTCCAGCTTTTCTTTGTTTTTATGAAGGTCTTTGATTTTCTTTTCTATCTCTTCACTTGCCTCACCTGTAGCTTTGTTGCCTTTTTGGATTAAGGTTTCAATTTTGCTACCAACTTCCTGAAGCATTTTTTCAATTTCATCAAATCCCGAGCTCTTTTTTTCCATTGCTTAACAAAGTTTAACTTTTTAAAAGTAAGTAAAATAATGCATAAAACACTGATAAAAAAGTATTGTGTACTTGAACGACCCTCTCATTTATAAAAAAAGCCCCAATTTCCAGTGGGGCTAAAGTTGTTGGACTAACCTGCCAATAAAATGAAGTATTTATTCAGTATTGGCTCATATACTTTTGAAAAAGTGCCGTAACACCACTTTCTGAATTCTTCCAGCTCTCCAGGAACTAGCATATTCAGACCTTTTCTTAACTCTTTCTCGAAGAGTTTGCCGTCAAAACTTACCTTTAATAAAATAGTCTTAACATATTCCATCATGGTTCGAGATATTTTAAATTGGGTTTTGGATTAAAAAGATTGTTTTAAATACTACTAACGGTTTTGGATTAGATTTGTTACGTATAAAATATACTTGTTTATTTGCAGTTATTAAATTACGAAAACACAATCGTTTTATATGTCTTTAACGAAAAAGCTTCTTCTTTTTGTATGCCTGCTGGGTCTTTTTTCACTGACTGTTCATGCTCAGGAGGTCATCATAGAATTGGGCGAAAATGAGGTCGCACTTAATGAAACATTCACAATAAAGGTAATCGTGTCTGGTGATAAAATCAGATCCTACGACCAATTGCCAGAAATTCCTGGATTTCAGAAGCAAGGTATATCTCAAAGCTCTTCGATGAACATCGTCAATGGGCAGATGAGTAGTACAAACAGTGTCATTCAGTATTACAAACCTTTGAGAAAAGGACAGTTTTCCCTTCCAGCCTTTAAAATAGATATAAATGGCATTTCAGCTTCCTCTTCGGGAACCTCTATTACAGTTGTAGATGCGCGCTCAAATGCTCAAAGCAACCGTGCCCTTGATCCTTTTGACGATCTTTTTGGTAGGACCAACCCAGATCAACCGGAGTATGTAGAGGTCGAAGACGATGCTTTTTTCTCACTTACTGTTAGCAAAGATGAGGTTTATGTGGGAGAAGGTTTCAGTGTAAGTTTTGCATTTTATATGTCTGAAAGCAATCAGGCACCATTTAATTTCCATGAACCCGGCAAGCAACTTGAAAGGATTATCAATGAAATCAAACCAGGGAATGCATGGGAAGAAAACTTTAATATCACCAGTATCCAACCTGAGCGGGTAGAATTTGGAGGCAAAAAATGGACAAAATACAAAGTTTATGAAGCCAATTTTTACCCCTTCAATGCTGGCACGGTAGATTTCCCTTCAGTAGGATGGGAAATGATAAAATACAAAGTAGCAAAAAACCCTAGCTTCTTTGGCAGCAATAGATTACAGGATTTTAAAACCTTCTATTCCCAGCCAAAGGCAATAAAGGTGAAAGACCTCCCTCCTCACCCACTTAAAAATGAAGTCAGTGTAGGAAATTACAGGCTTAGAGAGAATTTTAGCGATTTGGAAGTCAAAACCGGAGAAGGCTTCACCTATGATTTTATCATTACTGGAGAAGGCAATATTAGTTCAATACGTCCTCCAAAGGTTAACAAAGGTCAGAAGCTGAACACATTTGATCCCAATGAGCAAGTTCAAATCAATAGAGGTAGAGGCAAGGTTACTGGCATGAAGGAATTTAGCTACTTCATAACATTGAACGAAGCTGAAGAAGTGCCTTTAAAAGACCATTTTGAATGGATTTACTTTAATCCAGCATTGGCAGAATACGACACCCTCCTCCCCCAAGCCATAGTGAGGGTCACTGGGGAGAGTAGAATAAACCAAGCCATTTCTTCTTCAAGGCTTGGTGGATTATATGACCTAATAGAAGTAGAAGACAATAAACTTTTAAACCAAGGATATAAGTCTTATTTTTCCAGCCTGATAAATATTTTGCTATTGCTGGCATTGATATTATTGGCTTATTTGATAGTTAAGAAAAAATAATTCATGCGTAATACATTCGGAAACTTATTCACAATTACAACCTTCGGAGAATCCCACGGAAGAGGACTCGGAGTGATCATAGATGGCTGCCCGGCAGGTGTTAAAATCGATGAGGATTTTATCAGGTTGGAATTGCAGCGGAGAAAACCAGGCCAATCCAAAATAACTACCCAAAGAAAAGAGGAAGACGATTTTGAAATTCTATCGGGGGTCTTTGAGGGGCAGAGTACAGGTACTCCAATTGCCATGGTCATCTATAATACAGACCAAAAAAGCAAAGACTATTCTCATATTGCAGAAAAATTCAGGCCCTCACACGCAGACTACACCTACCACGAGAAGTTTGGAGTAAGGGATTACAGAGGGGGTGGAAGAAGTAGTGCCAGAGAAACCGCAGCCAGAGTAGCATCAGGAGCGGTAGCCAAGTTATTCCTTGCTCATTATGGGGTTGAAATCAACGCCTACGTTAGTCAGGCTGGGGCGGTACGTCTTGACAAACCTTACCAGGAATTGGACTTAAGTCTGACCGAATCAAATATCGTAAGGTGTCCAGACCAGGAGACTGCGGATAAAATGATTCAAGTGATCGACCAAACCAGAAAGGAAAAAGACACCATAGGTGGCGTTGTAAGTTGTGTAGCCAAAGGCGTTCCTGTTGGTTTAGGCGAGCCTGTTTTTGATAGGCTCCATGCTGTACTAGGGCATGCCATGCTAAGCATAAATGCTGTGAAAGGATTTGAGTTTGGAAGCGGTTTTGAAGGAGTGACCATGAAAGGTTCTGAGCACAATGATGCTTTTTATAAAGAAGGCGACAGGGTAAGAACCCGAACCAATCATTCCGGAGGAATTCAGGGAGGCATTTCAAACGGTGAAGACATTTATTTTAAAGTAGCCTTCAAACCTGTGGCAACGATCATGCAGGACCAAGAAAGTGTGGATACCAAAGGAGATGCCGCAACTGTTTCAGGAAAAGGGCGACATGATCCTTGTGTAGTTCCTAGAGCTGTGCCTATTGTGGAAGCCATGTGTGCGTTGGTTTTAGCAGATTACCTGCTACTAAACCGATCCAGCAAGATTTAAATTTCGCTAGCTTCAATTTTTATGAAAAGAAATATACCACTTCACACCCGTATCATTATAGGACTGGTTTTGGGCCTGGCCGTAGGGCTTGGGGTTGTAAAATTTGGACTTTCACCAGACTTTATCGATGACTTCGTCAAACCCATAGGGACCGTTTTTATCACTGCCCTTAAAATGATCGCAGTGCCACTGGTTTTGGCCTCATTGATAGTTGGTGTTTCTAATTTGGGAGACATTACTAAACTGAGTCGAATTGGTGGAAAGACCATATTGATTTACATTTTCACCACTGCCCTTTCGGTATCGGTTGGCTTAATTTTGGTAAATATCTTTAGTCCGGGAAAAAGCCTGCCTTCTGAAACCAGAGAGAAGTTGATGGAATTGTACGATGAAACAGCAGGTAGCAAATCTTTAGAAGCGGAACAAATTAAGGAGCAAAGTCCTTTGAAACCTTTGGTAGACATGGTGCCTGAAAACATTTTCCAGGCGGCTGCAGCAAATGAAATGATGTTACAGGTGGTGTTTTTTGCCATCATTATGGGCATTGCCTTGATTCGGATTCCTAAAGCCAAATCGGCTCCAGTCATTGCTTTCTTCGAAGGCATTAATGATGTGATCATCGAAATCGTAGGATTTATTATGATTCTAGCCCCTTATGGGGTTTTTGCCTTGATGGCTTCCCTTATTGTTGACATAACAGGAGACAACCCTGATTCCGCCATTGAATTGTTATTGGCCCTATTGAAATACAGCCTAGTTGTGATTGGAGGCTTATTACTAATGGTTGTTTTCTTTTATCCTATGATCCTGAAAGTCTTCACAAAGGTCAAATACCTGGATTTCTTTAAAGCACTTCGGCCCGCGCAATTGCTGGCTTTTACGACAAGTTCAAGCTCAGCCACCTTGCCTGTTACGATGAAGCAAGTAGAGGAAGAAATAGGCGTCTCAGAGGAGATCAGTAGTTTTGTTCTTCCCTTAGGAGCCACTATTAATATGGATGGTACAAGTTTGTACCAAGGAGTAGCAGCCGTATTTATTGCACAGGCCATGGGTTTTGACCTTAGTATAAGTCAGCAACTAATGATTGTCATGACGGCTACCCTAGCATCTATTGGTACCGCTGGTGTACCGGGGGCGGGTATTATTATGCTCATCATTGTCTTGGAGTCTATAGGAGTGCCTTCTGCAGGAATTGCGCTAATACTGGCACCTGATAGAATTTTGGACATGTTCAGAACAATCGTGAATGTAACTGGAGACGCAATGGTCTGCACAGTGGTCGCCTCTACAGAGGGTGAATTGCCCGAAGGCTTAATCAGAAAATCGAATCCCCTAACAAATACCTGATATATATTCCTTGGTGAATTCACAAGTGAACGAACCAAGATGTAGTCGCTTTCGTTCTAGATTAATAAAGGAAAGAATTTAAGAATTATAATTATAAAATAATGCTAGAAGCACAAAAAAGACCTGTACACTTGTACATGGAAGCGAACCCAAATCCAAATTCTCTAAAATTTGTGGCCAATTTTATGTTGGCAGATGATGGTGTCAGTTTCGATTTTCCTGATGAGGAAAGTGCGACTAACTCTCCTCTTGCATTAGAGTTATTTAATTTCGCCGCTGTTGAACGGGTTTTCATCGCCTCCAATTTTGTGACTGTTACAAAGAAAGCAGATATTCCTTGGGAAGACATTCAGCTTCATATCAAATCTCAAATTAAAAACTACCTAGAAACAGGTAAGCAAGCAATAACTACTGCATTTGAAAGCGATCCCCTTTTTGACGAAAACGACAGTGAGGTAGTCAAGAAAATTAAAGGCATTTTAGACGAGTACATTCGTCCAGCTGTGGAACAGGATGGTGGTGCAATTGTATTCCATAGCTTTCAAGAAGGTATAGTAAAAGTATTATTACAAGGCTCTTGCTCTGGATGCCCTTCAAGCACCGTTACGCTGAAAGCGGGTATTGAAAATCTATTAACCAGAATGTTACCTGAAGTTAAAAGTGTTGAAGCAGAAGGAGTTTAACCTTTGTTAGCACTTTAATGTAGGTTATGGGTTTTAGCAGGTGGGCAGGTGGTTACTTGGGATTGTTTGCAGTTGTATTGAGATTATCTGCAGCAGCGTATCCCCAGCTGACAGAAAAATGGTATTCGGCAAGCGTTTACCCGATCATCAGAGGACTACTTGACCACACTTTAGTCCTTTTGCCCTTCCCTGCATTTTACCTCTTGTTGTTAAGCTTGCTGTTTCTTGGTTACCGTTTGATAAAAACCCTGAAACAACTTAAAAACAGGAATGGTAAACTATTATTTTTCCCAAGAGTTCTGATTAATTTTTTGGGCTGGGTGATCTTTCTATTCCTAATGCTTTGGGGGTATAATTATTACCGAATTCCGCTTTATCAACACCTGAATTTAAATCCTGAACCTTTATCCTTATCGCTATTGGTTGAAGAAATGGAGGCAACCCAAAATCAACTTGTTTTGATAAGGAATGAAATGCAAGCGGACACTTTTTCGTTACCCAATGCACCCTCCTTTTCGTTTCAAATTTCGCATGTAAGAAGTGATATGAAGGCATTTTTAAAAGAATGGAATCACAGTTGGAAAGGCAGTCCGGTAGTAAAGCAATTTCGGCCGGAAGGTACGCTCCGAAAACTTGGGATATTCGGTATTTATTTTCCTTTTACAGGTGAGGGGTACCTTGATCCTAGTCTTCATCCTTTAGAAAAAAGCTTTACCATGGCCCATGAATTGGCCCATGGTTTTGGTATCACGAATGAAGGGGAGGCAAACTTTATGGCTTGGCTGATCTGCTCAGAAAGCGAACAATCATTTATTCGTTATGCTGCTACATTGAAATTGTTTCGCTACCAACTTAATGACCTATACAGAATGGATGAAGAAGGTTACCTCCTTTTGGTTAAAAACATCCCGGAGATAATTAAAAGAGACATAAGAGAAATTCAAGAGAGCAATAAAGCAATTAGGCCCTATTCGGTTGAACTTAGCAGAAAATCCAATGACTTGTACTTGAAAACCCAAGGAGTTAAGGAAGGGGTTAAGAGTTATGCCCAACTGCCAATGCTCGTTCATGCATGGAAAGCTAAAACAAATAAATGGACAAGTGACTGCCAATATTAAGAAGGGGGTTGGTAAATCTTACTTAAATAAAAAAATCACACAAGGGAGGGTTTATTAATACCTGTAGGAATAACCAGTTTAAAACTAGAACCAACACCTTCTGTGCTTTTCACATTTAATTGCCCATTGAGTTTGTGAGCACTTTGAAAACACAGGTGGAGGCCCATGCCTGTTCCTTTTTCTTGATCTGTTCCATAAGTAGATTTAATATCTTGCTCGAAAATATTTTTCAATCTATCCGGGGATATTCCAATACCATTGTCTGATATTTCAAGAACTAACTGCTCTTCACTACTATTGATATTTACAGTAACCAATCCCCCTGTAGGTGTAAATTTGATAGCGTTCTGAACAAGGTTTCTAAAAATTAGCAGCAACCTGTCGGTTTCTATATAAACCATTGGGTTTTCAAGGTAATTGACCTGAAGTTGAATGCGCTTTTGTTTGGAGATTACTTTCAATATTTCCACAGTATCCTCAAAAAGCGCTTTTACCTGCATCTTTTTCTCTCGCCCAGCTACATTTTTAATTTCAAAAGAAGACCACTCCAAAATATTTTCCATCATTTGGTAGGTTCTGTTGGTCGTTTTCAATAATTCTTCCCGAAGGAATTTGGCCTCTTCTTCTGTCAAGTCCCCTGAATTTATAAGTTCTAATGTCTGAATAATCGATTGAAGTGGGTTCTTCAGATCATGTGATATGATGGTGATTATTCTGTCTTTTTTATCACTCGTTTGTTTTAAGCTTCTATTTAATTTTATTAATTCTAATTTTTGTCGCTTAACGCGATTTTTTTGCACTTCATAAAACCGTTTTAAACTAGCTGCTACTAGCGAAATTCCGATAATACATGCGGTATAAGTTAGGGATTGATCTGTAAAAATTTCTTCATTGTTTCCATAATTAAGTGGTATCCAATTCTCATGATACAAGCCTATATAGTAGAGCACTGTAAAAAAAACGACATTCAGCACTGTCCAAAATAAATAATACTTACTTTTTACAATGCTTAGTATTATTAAATGGATGAGTAAAAAAACGTAAAAGGTTGGTCCATTAATTCCATCATTATGCACAAAATTATACGCTAGAAGAGGGTATATGGTCAGACTTGCTGTATAAAATGCCGTTTTATAGGCTTTTTTCACCCTTAGTAAATACAAATAGCCAGCAATGATAATAGAGATAAATACACAAAATCCGAACAATAAATAGTTGCCTATATAAATGTTCAATGACATTAAAAAAAGGTTAAAGAAAAAAACAATTATCAAAGTGGCATTAAAAATTTGCACTTCCATGGATGGATTCCCTTCCCAATAGAACAAACTATTACTTAGTCTTATAATTCTAACCCAAAAACTCACTTTCAAAATCTGCTATTATTTAAAACAGTATTACTTATTAAAACCTATGGAAATGCAAAACACGCCCATAAAACAACCCTCTATAGGTTATTGAGACTGAAAAATATCATTTATTGCCGCAAAACTTAAAGATGCAGGAGCGATAAAGCAATATAACCC
This sequence comes from uncultured Cyclobacterium sp., assembly GCF_963977555.1. Lineage (GTDB taxonomy): Bacteria > Bacteroidota > Bacteroidia > Cytophagales > Cyclobacteriaceae > Cyclobacterium. The sequence goes on from NZ_CAXBPD010000008.1 coordinate 204,573, forward strand.
CGCGCCAGATTTAATCTATCAAATACAATATAATCTTTAGTTATCGAAAAACCATCCGAAAGGCACATTTTTTCCTTCTTATGGTAAACTAGATAGCAAAGGATTTAAGCTTTGATGGAAACAGAAAGGTGGCCAGTCCGGTTGCAATTATGGAGAACAGGCTTTCAGAATTTATGTCAGGAATAGTATCGTTTATTTCATCAAATGGACAGGGCGGAAATTTTAAAAGAAGCCTGAAATATATTCCTTTAACCCCAATAAAATTACCTGTGAAAAATTATCACACCTAATTCTATTAAGAAAATGTAAACATAATTGCTAAATCATTAAAATAAATTTCAAGAAGATTTACCTATTAATTCCTGTCGGAATTATGAGCTTAAAGCTTGACCCAACTCCTTCTTTACTATTTACTTTTAATTCCCCATTTAATTTGTGGGCACTTTGAAAACACAAGTGAAGTCCCATACCTGTTCCTTTTTCTTGTTCGGTACCGTAAGTAGATTTTATATCTTGCTCAAAAATATGGGCAAGGCGGTCTTCCGAAATGCCAATTCCATTGTCTTTTATTTCGAGAATTAATTGGTCATTTAAACTATTCAGATCTATGGTAACCAGGCCACCTGAAGGAGTAAATTTGATCGCATTCTGAATAAGATTTCTAAAAATAAGTAACAAGCGATCCGTTTCCAGGTAAACCAAAGGGTTTTTATGGTATTTAACTTCTAGTTGAATATTTTTTTGTTTGGCTATAACTTTTAATATTTCAACTGTATCTTCTACAAGGTCTTTTACCAGCGTCTTTTTTTCTCTCCCAGCCATATTTTTGATTTCAAAAGATGACCATTCCAAAATGTTTTCCATCATCTGGTAAGTTCTATTAGTGGTTTTCAATAGTTCCTGCCGAAGAAATTTGATTTCTTCTTCTGAAAGTTCGCCCGAATCCATTAATTCTAAAGTTTGAATAATGGATTGAAGCGGGTTTTTAAGGTCATGTGAAATAATGGTGATAATCTTATCCTTTTGCGCACTGGTTTTTGTCAGGCTGCTATTAATATGGGTCAATTCAGTGGTTTTTTCTTTAACTTTTTTCTTTTCATCCCCATAAAATCGCTTGATACTATTTATCAAAATAGAAACACCAAGAAGGGAGACCAAATAGGTAAGCCCATGGTCAATAAAAATAGCTTCTTTGTTCTCATAACTTCTCGGTATCCACTCTTCATGATAAAGACCTATGTAAAAAAGCCCAATAAAAAAGAACATGTTTATTGAAGTCCAAATGTAATGAAACTTCAATTTTAAGATGCTAAGGATAATTAAATGGACCAGTAAAAACATGTAAAAATTAGGTCCATGAATGCCATCATTGTAAAAAAAAGCATAAGATAAAATGGGATAGCTCCCTATACTGGTGATGTAAAATGCCAATTTATAAGCATTTTTTACTCTTAATAAATAAAAACAAATTAACAGTAAAACTACGGCTACCGCACTTGACCAAACCAATGCTATATTACCTAAAAATAGGTTTGAAATAGAAAATACAATGCCTATAAAAAAAATAATTACCAAAAGGGCATTATAAATTTGAACTTCCATTGATGGATTACCATCCCAGTAGAACAAACGCTTACCTTGCCTTTTAATTTTTTCCCAGTACTCCACTTTCAAAATAAGTTAGTAAATAGATTCAATTATACTAAACAAAAACTTTTGTGAATGAAAATGTTTCGCCATCAAACAATCCTTTATCGCTTAATTTGATTTGAGGGATAACCAATAATGCCATAAAACTTAATGTCATATAGGGTGATTGTAGTGAACAACCTAATCCTTTAGCCACCTTATCAATCTCAATATAATCCCTTGCAATCGAAAAACCATCTGCATTACTCATTAATCCTCCGACAGGTAGTTTTAAGAGTCTGGCTTCTTCATTGCTTACTGCTGATAATCCCCCTTTGCTTTCTATAATAAGATTTGCAGCCTTTGCCATAAGCGCATCGTCCGTGCCAACAATTATGATATTGTGAGAGTCATGGGCTACAGAGGAACCAATGGCCCCATTTTTAAGACCAAAATTTTGCACCAATGCCACAGCTGGCTTTAAATGGGGCTGGTACCTATTTATAACAGCAATTTTGAGAATATCATTCTCAAAATCAGTAGAAACTTTACCATTAATTGAAGGGACATCGACAAAAACACTTGTTGTTATCAATTGTGAGTCATGTGCCTGTATCACCTTTGCCTTACCGCCCTCATGGATAAGTTCAAAATCAACAGCGGTCACATAGGAGGTATTAAAATTATTAATAGCTGGATATTTTACTGACAATAATTTTGTCTTTCCTTCCTTGGCTACCAATTCTCCAGAGATATACGTTTCAAATACCTTGAAATTTATCAAATCATCTACTATTATAAAATCCGCAGCATCATTTACCTTAAGCACACCTACATCTAACCCATAATGGAGTACTGGGTTTATACAGCAGGCCTGAAGCACATGGAAAAGGTCTTTTCCTTTGTTTATTGCCCTAGCAGCCAGTTCATTGATATGTCCTTCAAGTAGACTGTCTGGATGTTTATCATCAGAGCAAAACATAATTTGACTAGGAAAATCATCTATCAGGTCTATTAAGGCTTCAAAATTCTTGGCAGCACTTCCCTCTCGAATCACTATTTTCATTCCATGATTGACCTTATTCCGTGCTTCTTCCAATGAGACACATTCATGATCAGTAGAAATCCCTGCATTAATGTATTCAACCGCCTGCTCACCTCTCAATCCAGGAGCATGGCCATCAACTGGTTTGTTGTATTTTTTTGCCCATTCAATCTTTTTCTTTACCTCCTCGTTCCCTGCGAGCACACCTGGCCAGTTCATCATTTCTGCCAGGTATAGGATTTCCTTCCTTCGTAAGAGTTTTTCCGTTTCTGAACTGTCAATCACTGCACCTGCGGTTTCAAATTCAGTAGCAGGAACACAAGAGGGAGCGCCAAAGAAAAATTTAAATGGTGTTTGATTTCCATTGTCAATCATGTATTCCACCCCTTCAAGGCCACAAACGTTGGCTATTTCATGTGGGTCAGAAACAGTAGCAACCGTCCCATGAATACAAGCCAACCTTGCGAATTCCGAAGGAATAAGCAAGGAGGATTCTATATGAACATGTGCATCAATAAAGCCTGGAAGAATAAACTTATTAGGTGCCTCACTTACTTCTAAAACGCTCCTAATTTTACCTTGTGAAATCTGAATTTCTACTGGAAAAATTTTCCGATTTATAATATTTACGAATTTTCCCCTAACCTTAAAAGTAGTTGACATCAATATGAAAAGTTAAAATAGCAATTACACATTCAAGACAACAAGATCCCTAAAGGGAATAAAAAACCAATTCAAATAAAGCTTCCTGCCAAGAATAGTCATAAATATACTATATTTGCAACTGAAAAGGAAAGCAGTAAGCAATTTCATTTTTCTTTGATGAAAAAAATTATCATTGCCATCGATGGGTATTCTGGATGCGGAAAAAGTACTACAGCCAAAGCTGTAGCAAAGGGCTTGCAATATACCTATTTGGATTCTGGCGCTATGTACCGGGCAGTGACCCTTTATTTTTTAAGGAATAACACAGATCTAGCAAATTCAAAAGAAATCATAAATAACCTTAGAGACATTAAAATCACCTTTCATTTCAATGAGGCCAAAGGAATACAGGAGATTTTCATGAATGGCGAAAATATAGAAGCTGAAATCAGAGGTATGACCGTAACTTCACATGTAAGCGAAGTAAGTACGATAGCAGCTGTTCGCGCTGCGATGGTGGACATTCAGCAGAGAATGGGAAATGATAAAGGGATAGTTATGGACGGCCGTGACATAGGCACAGTTGTTTTCCCTGAAGCAGAACTAAAGATTTTCATGACTGCTGACACTACTATCCGTGCTGAAAGGAGACAGAGAGAATTATTTGAAAGAGGAGAAAGAATAAGCTTAGACATCGTTAAGAAAAACTTGGAATCCAGGGATGCAATCGATTCAGGAAGAGCGGTAAGCCCATTGAAAAAAGCTTTAGACGCCATTGAAATCGACACCAGTTATCTTGAATTTAAAGACCAGGTTTCAAAAATAATTGAATTGGCAAAGGAGAGAATGAACTAAATTTATGGAAGTTACTATAGATAAAAATTCCGGTTATTGTTTTGGTGTAGAGTATGCCATTAAGATGGCTGAGGATGAGATGGAAAGTAGTTCTAAGCTATATTGCTTGGGTGACATCGTGCACAATGCAATGGAAGTCAATCGACTTAGTAGCAAAGGCCTAGTAGTGATCGACAGAGACCAATTGGAGGATTTGCATGATTGTAAGGTATTAATCAGGGCCCATGGTGAACCACCAGAAACTTATCGGACAGCTATAAAAAACAATATTGAGTTAATTGATGCTTCTTGCCCGGTGGTATTAAAGTTACAACACCGGGTAAAAAGTGCTTTTGATAAAATGGAAAATCAAAGCGGTCAAATTGTAATTTACGGCAAGAAGGGCCATGCTGAGGTTATAGGATTGACTGGGCAGACGCTTGAAAAGGCGATTGTTGTTATGGATGATGCCGATTTAGACCAAATTGACTTTTCCAGACCAGTGACCCTTTTCAGTCAAACCACCAAAAGCACAAAAGGCTTTTACGAGTTGAAGGCTAAAATTGAAGAAAAAATCAAAGCGGCTAAAGGCGTTTTAAAGGATATAGATTTTAATGCCAATGATTCTATCTGTAGACAAGTTTCTAACAGAGAGCCTCAATTACAAAAGTTTTCTGAAGACAATGATGTCATCGTTTTTGTAGCAGGGAAAAAGAGCTCAAATGGAAAAGCACTTTACCAAGTTTGCAAGGGAATAAACGACAGAAGTTTCTTCGTAGAAAATGAAACTGAAATAAATATCGAATGGCTGAACCCAGAAGATAAAATCGGTATTTGTGGTGCTACCTCCACACCGATGTGGTTAATGGACCAAGTAAAAGCGCATATTTTATCCCTTGATAAAAATAGTATTAAGGCAATCATTTGAGAAGCAAGCCTGCTAATTGGGTTTTATACATAAAAATAGGTAAATAATCGCCGAATTATCTTCTAATAACTAATGTAATTTATTAGATTTGAGGCGTTTTTCATAGGATCAAATAGTTTCAAAAAATAAATATGTCAAAACAAGTCAAGCTTAAAAAAGGGTTTGATATACGCCTGATTGGTAAAGCCGAAAAAAAAGTCGGTGATTACCAACCTGTCAAAACCTTTGCCATCAAGCCCACAGATTTCATCGGAATGCAAAGACCTAAGGTCCTTGTAAAAGAAGGTGATACGGTAAAGGCAGGCACTCCTATTTTAATTGATAAAAAACTGGAAAGGGTGATGTATGTTGCACCCGTTTCTGGAGAAATCGTTGAAATTAAACGAGGAGAAAAAAGAAAATTATTGGAAATAAAAATCCTAGCTGACGGCGAAATTAATTTTGAAAACTTTGAGAAATTCACTTCCTCAGAAATTAAGTCAGCAAGTAAGGAGACAATCACAGACAAACTTACTGCTTCAGGTGTCTGGCCTCAAATAATTCAAAGGCCATATGGAGTAGTTGCCAATCCTGATGATGCTCCACGTGCTATATTTATTTCAGGATTTGATTCACATCCTTTAGCCCCGGATTATAATTTCACCCTTAAAGGGCAAAGTAATTATTTTCAGGCAGGGATAGATGTCCTAAAAAAACTCACAAAAGGAAAGGTTTATTTGGGTTTGTCTTCAGATGAGAAATCTGCAGAACTAGCCTCCATTGAAGGAGTTGAAACCACAAACTTTTCTGGCCCACACCCATCAGGAAATGTAGGTGTGCAAATCCACCACGTTGCCCCCATCAATAAAGGAGAAATTCTTTGGACCATAAATCCTTATGGTGTTGTTCAAATTGGTAAACTTTTTATAAATGGAATATATGACGCTTCAAAATTAGTGGCCATCACTGGCTCTGAAGCCAAAAATCCATCCTACGCACAGACCTATATAGGCAGCTGTGTTGACAGCTATGTGGCAGGAAAAACCAAAACGAATAACCTCAGGGTTATTTCTGGAAATGTACTTACTGGAGAAAAAATTAACAAGGATGGCTACCTTGGCTTCTATCAACACCAACTGACGATAATCCCTGAGGGTGATTATTATGAATTCCTTGGTTGGATGAAGCCTACGAGTGATAAGCTAAGCTTTCACAAGGCGCTGGGTTTAATGTCTTTCCTTTTTCCAAAGAAAGAATATGCACTGGATTCCAATGTTAGAGGGGAACCTAGAGCATTTGTGCAAACAGGCGTTTTTGAAAAGGTAACACCGATGGATATATATCCTGTTTATCTTTTAAAAGCCATCATGGCTGAAGATTTTGATGAAATGGAAGAGCTCGGGATTTACGAAGTTGTAGAAGAGGATCTTGCATTGTGTGAATTTGTGGATGTTTCCAAGCACCCTGTTCAGCAGTTAATTAGAAAAGGTATAGAACTTATTCAATACAGTTAAAATATGAAGTTTTTACGAGATCTGTTGGATAAACAGAAACCCTTATTCCAAAAGGGAGGAAAATTGGAAGATCTTTATTACCTGTATGAAGCAGGGGAAACATTTATGTTTTCACCTAATCATACTACAGCTATTAAAGGTGCACAGGTAAAGGATGCGATCGATCTTAAAAGGATGATGATCACTGTGGTTATTGCCATGATTCCATGCTTGATATTTGGGATCTATAACACTGGCCACTTACACTATCTGGCAGTAGGTGAAGCAGGGACTTTCGGCGACAAATTTATTTTAGGCTTGACCCTTGTATTACCAATTGTATTGGTAGCGTACACTGCTGGAGGTATTGTTGAAGCAGTTTTTGCAGTGGTAAGAAAACACCCGATTAACGAAGGCTTCTTGGTTACAGGTATGTTAATTCCTCTAGTTGTACCAGCGACTACCCCATTATGGCAAGTTGCCTTGGCTACAGTCTTTGCAGTGGTTATTGCAAAGGAAGTTTTCGGAGGTACTGGTATGAATATTCTAAACGTAGCAATGACCGCCAGGGCATTTCTATATTTCGCCTACCCGGCACAGATTTCTGGTGATCAGGTTTGGACGTATTTAGGAGACAAAATGCCTGTTGATGGTTTTTCTGGCGCTACAGCACTAGCTGTAGCCTACCAGTCTGGACAAGACGGAGTGAATGCGGTAAGCAATTTGGCCAGCCATAATGCATCTTTGATGGACAATATGTTTGGTTTTCAAAATATGTTCATGGGATTCATTCCTGGTTCAATTGGTGAAACATCCACATTGATGGTACTAATTGGTGCCGCTATTCTTTTGTTTACAGGAGTAGCAAGTTGGAAAATCATTGTCAGTGGATTTGGCGGAGCTTATATTATGGCTGCTGTAATGCAACTATTGGCAGTGAATGAATTCATGGCCATGCCTGCACATTACCATTTGGTAATGGGAGGTATAGCATTCGGAATAGTATTTATGGCTACGGATCCAGTTTCTGCCGCTCAAACGGAATCGGGAAAATGGATTTATGGTTTACTTATAGGTGTTCTCACGATAATAATACGGGTAACGAACCCTGCATATCCTGAAGGCATTATGCTAGCGGTGTTATTTATGAATGTATTTGCACCGCTTATCGATTATTACGTAGTTAAAGCAAACAAGAAAAGGAGGTTACAACGTGCAACAGTCTAACGCTTATATCATTACATTTTCGGTCATTTTGACCGTAGTTTTAGGTTTATTATTGTCAGGCACATCTGAGATTTTAAAACCTATTCAAAAGAAAGCTGAAGAACTTGACACCAAAAAGCAGATTCTTGGTGCGGTAATACCTGCAGAAAGCATCGCTGAGATGAAGCCTGAAGAAGTTAATGAATTCTACGAAAGCAGAATATCTTCTGTAGTGGTAAACATTGAAGGTGAAGAAATCACTGAGCAGGATGGTGTAGAAATTACCGCGGAAACAGTAGATGTTGGTAAAAATTTCAAGAAAGAACCTGAAGAAAGACTATTCCCAGTTTTCATCTTCCTTGAAGAAGGAAGTGAAGATGCAGCTCTCGCTTATGTATTGCCAGTTTACGGCAATGGACTTTGGGATAAAATATGGGGATATGTTGCTTTGAAAACTGATATGGACACCATTGAAGGGGTAACTTTTTCACATGCAGGAGAAACGCCTGGTTTGGGCGCAAGAATTACCTCTTTGGATGTGCAGCAGCGTTACAAAGACAAAAGCATTTACAGTGAAGATGGGGAACTTGTATCCGTAAACATGCAAAAAGGTGAAGGCAAAGATTATTCCGGCGACCCTCACAAAATTGATGGCATGTCTGGTGCAACCATCACAGCCAATGGTGTCAATAATATGCTAAAAAACTACCTGAATTATTACCAGTCCTATATGGACAAAAAGAAAGAGGGTAGTTCAGAAGTGGCTATGAATTAATTGTGAAAAATTTCAACACAAAGAAATTATGAGTACAGAAACCGCTGATAAAGCAATAATAGAAAAGGATTCAGAAGCGATGTTCTCCAAAAGGAGAAAAAAGCTGATCACTGACCCTTTGGTAGATGATAACCCTATTACAATTCAAGTATTAGGTATATGTTCCGCCTTGGCGGTAACTACGCAGATGCAACCAACCTTGGTAATGGCCTTGTCGGTTATTTTTGTAATAGTAATGTCTAACCTGTCCATTTCTCTTTTGAGAAATAAAATACCGGGCAGGGTAAGGATCATTGTTCAACTGGCAGTAGTAGCAACATTGGTAACGCTGGTAAACGAAGTATTGAAAGCTTTTGCTTACGATATGTACAAAGAGCTTTCCGTTTTTGTCGGTCTGATTATTACCAACTGTATCGTAATGGGACGTCTGGAAGCTTTTGCTTTAGGTAACAAACCTTACGATTCTATTTTAGATGGATTTGGAAGTGCCTTGGGCTATTCCTGGATCATTCTTACAGTCGCCTTCTTTAGAGAGTTATGGGGTTCTGGTGCTGTTTTTGGTATCCCGGTTTTTGATTATGTCTCTGGATTGTTTGGAGAGGACTTCAATTTAGCTACCAATGGCCTTATGGTTTCGCCAGTTGGTGCTTTTATTATATTGGGATTATTGATTTGGGTCCAAAGATCCAAAACAGGATATGTAGAACATTAATAAATCAGGAACAATGGAATTATTTAGTTTAGCAATTAGGTCAATTTTTATTGACAATATGGTATTTGCCTACTTCCTGGGTATGTGTTCTTTTTTGGCTGTTTCCAAAAAAGTAAGTACGGCCTTGGGTCTGGGTGCTGCCGTAATATTCGTATTGACGATAACTGTCCCTCTCAATTGGTTATTGAATGAATTTGTTTTGAAGGAAGGGGCTTTGTCATTTCTTGGTGAATCTTTCGCCGCCATAGACCTTACCTTTCTACGATTTATCATGTTTATTGCCATCATTGCAGCGATGGTTCAATTGGTAGAAATGGTAGTTGAAAAATTTGCTCCTGCTCTGTATGGTGCCTTGGGTATTTTTCTTCCTCTTATCGCAGTAAACTGTGCCATATTAGGAGGGTCACTTTTCATGGCTCAAAGAGATTATACGCTTGCCGAGGCAACCGTCTATGGATTTGGTTCAGGAACTGGATTTTTCCTTGCAATAATAGCTTTAGCAGCTATCAGAGAAAAATTGAAGTACTCCAATGTTCCGAATGGGCTTAAAGGACTTGGCATTACCATGCTCATTACAGGGCTCATGGGGATCGCATTTATGTCTTTTATGGGTATTGATTTATAATAATAGGTTAATATCCAATTAAAATAATTTATGAAACCCTGTTCTCTTTATAGTGAGCAGGGTTTTTTGGCTTTTAGAATAAATTAACGCTAACCCAATCTGAGATGTCAAGCTTCACTTCCAAACGACTTTTAGGGTACTTCCTTAGGGGCCTTTTATTTGTAGTACCCTTCTTTTTGACGGCCTATATTATTATTCTTACCGTCCAGTTTTTAGATAATATTATTCCCGTCAATATTCCAGGTCTTGGGATATTGGTCATGCTCGTTTTTATCACACTCGTCGGTTACTTGACCAGCATATTTATCACTAAATCAATTTTTGAAGAGCTAGAAAAGCTGGTATTCAAAATACCTTTGGTCAACATTCTATACACAAGTATCAAGGATCTTATGTCTGCATTTGTAGGCGATAAGAAGAAATTCAACACACCTATTGTTGTAAAACTTTCGGACAATATGTCTAGACTAGGCTTTATGACACAAGACGATTTAAAAGTGATCGGGCAGGAAGAATTAGTGGCCGTCTACTTCCCTCACTCCTACAATTTCAGTGGCAACTTGTACTTGGTTCCCAGAAAAAACGTAGAGAAATTATACAATGTCAACAGTACAGAAGTCATGAAATTCATTGTTTCTGGAGGTGTGTCTGACTTGCACTATTATAAAAACCCAAAAGCACATAAAGTGGAAGGAATGCCTATCACGCCTAAAGACAATCTATAGTATGCTCCCCATTCCTTTTAACAGTCCTTTTTCGACAGGGAATGAATGGCAGTACATCCAGGATGCATGTAAAGAGGGCAAATTGGCTGCTGATGGGAAATACACTCAAAAGTGCCAACAATTTTTTGAAAAGAGATATGGCTTTGGGAAAGCCTATCTGACGCACTCTTGTACCCAGGCCTTAGAAATGGCGGCCTTGTTAATGGATCTTAAGCCGGGAGACGAAGTAATCCTACCCAGTTATACTTATGTAAGTACAGCCAATGCTTTTGCGCTTAGAGGGTGTAAAATTGTATTTGTCGATAGCAGGCCAGATTACCCTGGCATGAATGAAATACAGCTAGAGCCATTGATAAATGACAAAACAAAGGCCATAGTAGCCGTCCATTATGGAGGGATAGCTTGCAACATGGACTGGCTCACTGAAATCACTAAGAAGCACAATTTATTTTTGATTGAGGATGCCGCTGCTGCTATTGACAGTTACTATATTGGAGCAGATAAAAAGCCAAAACCATTGGGTTCGTTTGGTCACTTCGCCACCTTTTCTTTCCACGAAACCAAAAATATCAGCTGTGGGGAGGGAGGTTTGCTGGTCGTTAATCATGATAACTTTATAGAAAAGGCAGATGAAGTGTGGAACAGAGGCACCAACAAAAAAGCATTTATTAGCGGTCAAAGAAAAAAATACGAGTGGGTAGGCCTTGGCAGTGCTTTTGCCCCTTCTGAAATTACTGCCGCTTGGTTGTGGGCACAACTAGAAGAAATGGATTCTATTCAAAAATCAAGGGCTAAAATCTGGAATTGGCACCAAAGCAATTTACCCTATCTTTTGGCTCATTTTGATTTAGACTGGATGAATATCCCGGTTCATTCCATTCAAAATTTTCATTTGTTTTATGGGTTGGCAAAAAGTTTAAAACAGAGAGACAAGTTATTAAAACACCTTAAGCAGAAAGGCATTTTAGCCGTATTTCATTACCAAAGCCTTCACGCTAGTCCTTACATCTTGTCTCTTATAGGTCAAGGTCAGAGGCAACATTTAATACAGGCAGATAAATACAGTGAAAGGTTAATTAGGTTTCCGCTTTATGCTGGTCTGGACACTGAAATTTTAAAAAGCCTGATGACTTCCTAGGAATTGAACCGCTTTTCGAAGCATTTCAATAAAGATAATCCAGCATAGAGGTAAGGCCAGATTTTTGATTCATTTGTTACCATTATTTCATGGATAACTATTTTTATAGAGAGTTCAACACAATAGTATTACGGGAAAACCAGGCCAATTGAAGATTGAGGTTTCATTGAAAGACGGATGGGTTAAAAGTCTTTCTCCTTCTAGGAACTTTGATCGTATTTTTCTTTCTTTTTAGCCTCTAGGCTTACCTTGTCCGTTTTCTTCACAATATCCCTAATAATATCATCTAACTCTTCTGCAGAATCCATTATCATTTTACGGTAGTTTACCTTCCCAAAATCTTCTTCAAGGGTCTCTTCAGCCATTACTAAACTCATCAAACGCGCCAAGGGGGCCCTTACAACATGGGATTGCATCCAGGCAATTTCCTGCAACCGCTTATTTTGGTCTTCTATGGCCTTGATGTACTGCATCCGTTCTGTGATATCATTTGCAAGCACAACCTCTGCTTTTACACCTTCATGATCAATCTGGCTACTTTTAATCTCCACGGTAATAATTTCCCCATTCTTCTTTTGGTGGGTGAAAATTCTAGGGCCATTGTTGACTTTTCCAGACCTTATACTGCTGATCATTCTTTTTAGCCTGGGTACTTCAAGTTCTGGCCGGATCTGGGTGAGGTCCATTTGTAAAAATTCTTCTTTGCTATAACCATAGTGATCGATGGCGGCCTTATTGACATCCATAAACGCTAAAGTCGATAGGTTATAAAGATACATCGGCTGAGGGCTGAGATGAAATAACTCTTTGTATTTCAATTCCGAATGTTTCAATTGTTTTGAAATCCTACTTCTCCCAATGCTGTATATAATACTTTTGTAAAGGGAAGTAGGTGATAATTCATCTTTCAATAGGTAATCTGATACCCCTAAAGAAAGTGATTTCATGCCAAACTCAATGTTTGAATAGCCTGTAAGGACTACGATACTGGTGTCTCCTGCAAGTTCTTTAATTTCTAAAATCAGTGCTTCGCCTTGCAAATCTGGCAATGTCAAATCTAATATTATACCATCAAAATGAAGGTTCCCATCAGTTAATTTTTCTTGGGCTTCTCCAAAAGTATTTGTGACAGTAAGCTTCAAATTGAGAATTTTTTCATGCAGGTATTCTTCAATTAGAAACACATCCCCCAAATTATCCTCAACCAATAATAAATGATACCCTTCCTGATCCATCGTCAAATTCTATATAAAAATTTCTTCAGATAATGTCCTAAATTAAATTTTGCGACTCAAAAATTAATAACCTTTTTAATTACGCCAATTCTTACATTAAATACAATCAAAGGGCTTCATATCTAAGAATAAAACTAGAATTCAATCTTAGCTAATCTATGTAATAGACACAATGTTTTATGAAAGCACCTTAGGTACAGTAAAATAAAAGATAGATCCTGCACCGTCTTTAGATTGAAACCCTATACTACCACCTAGGTTTTCAATAATTTTTTTACACATGGCCAAACCTATACCCGTACCAGAGTATTTGCTTTTAGAATGAAGTCTGGAAAATAGAATAAAAACCTTGTCCTGTGCATTTTCAGGAATGCCAATTCCATTGTCTTTCACGTAAAACTCCCAAAAGGCGTCTTTTTCTTTGGCCGAAATACTGATTAAAGGATTCACGCCATCCGCTTGGTATTTTAGAGAATTATTGATCAGGTTTTGAAAGACCTGAATGATGGGAGATACTGGAATCCTCAATGTAGGTAATGGTCCAACTGTTATTTTAGCGCCCATTTGAGTAATAAGGGTTTGCTGAAGATTCAAAACATCTGAAACAACTTCGGCAAGATCCGTTTCTTTAATCTTTTCTTCAATTCTTCCTACTCTCGAATAGGTCAATAAATCCATGATAATGGCTTTCATCCTAGTCGCCCCATCTACTACAAAGTACATGTATTTTGCTCCTCTTTCATCCAATACATTTGAGTAGTTTTTTTCCAGAAGGCTAAGAAACCCTGTTATCATCCGCAATGGCTCCTGCAAATCATGTGAGGCAATGTAAGCAAACTGCTCAAGTTCTTCATTTGACTGCTCAAGCTCCTTTGCCTTCTTGATTAACTCCTGATTCAAATTTTTTAGATTTTCCTCTTCATTTTTTTTATCCGTCACATCTTTTGTCATGCCCACCAATCCAATAACCTTGTTAGAAGCATCCCTTAGCGCAACTTTATTGGTAAGTAGCCATGTAATTTTGCCCTCTGCATTATAATAGTATTCTTCCAAATTCATGAATGACCGTCCACCCTCAATAACTTGTCGGTCAATTTCGGTCATTCTTCTAGCAACCTCTTCGGGAAAATAATCAAACACTGTTTTTCCCAAGGTGACCTCCTCTGTTGTAGCTCCAAGAAAATTCTCATATTGAAATTTATTATTAACTATATGATTACCTTCTGTATCTTTCACATAAATATGGATCGGCAAATTGTCAATGATAGTCCTTAATAAAAAACGCTCTTTGAAGAGTGATTCCTCAGCTTGCTTTTTCTCCGTTATATCATATCCTACCCAAATGTATTGGTAGGTTTTGCCTTTACTATTTTTAAATGGTGTAATTACCGTATCCACCCAAAAAATACCTCCATTGCTTTTTAATCCTTTCAGCTCTCCTCTCCATATCTTTCCTTCTGTCATTGCATTAAGACAATCTTTTAGGGCATCATTTTCTTCATAGACGGCATTGGGTAATTCCCCGACTATTTCTTGGTATTGATATCCTGAAATTTCTTGAAATTTTAGGTTTAGGTATTCAACATTCTGTTCGTGATCAAGGATCATCACAAGACAGGATTCATCCAAAGCATACCTATAATCTGAAAGTTCGTTCACACTTTCCAACAGCTGTTCTTCTCCCTCTAACTGATCAGTAAAGTCAGTTATAAGCTCCATAGAACAATTTTTTCCATCGATATTCACATAATAACCTAAAACTTTGGCGATAAAAATTTCTCCAGATTTTGTTACGTGTCGGCAAACCCGATGATGTCCCCCTTTGTGTTTTAATTCTTCAGCAATAAAACTGTTTACCAATAAAGCCTCTTCTAATGGCCGGATACTTTTAATATCCAAACTTAAAAATTCCGCTCTGGAATAGCCGTACTTTGATAAGGCTTGGTTGTTGCAATCGATAATTTTTAGGCTGTCATATTCCCAAATAAAAATGGGCATGGGATTAAAGTCAAAAATCAATTTATAATGCCCCTCAGTAATCCCTGATTTTGAAACTACCGATGTTTTGGGATCATTGACAGGAAAAACCACTTCTACAGTCCCTATAAATCTGGCCGTTTCTTCTCGACAGATTCCACGCCCTTTAATCCTAATGCAGGTGAGATCATTAAGGTATATTGTATCTAAAAACGGTTTGCTCTCTTTTACAAGCTTATGAAAATGATTAGCAAGCGCTTCAGTATAAGGAGACTGAACCTTCTCTAAAATAGTTGAGAGAGCAATTGAATCAGTATCCCTAAGGTTAAAAATTTCTTGGCCAAAGGAAGAAAATTTAATTGTGCGGCTGCCTGAGTCGATCTCCCAGGCAGCTATGTCACAATTTTCAATTACTTCCGACCAACGTTCATTTTCTGCTTCATAAGCTGGCATTCCAGGTCTTTTCTATTAAAAAATAATTTTACTATTTGATAAACGCTCTTCCAGGCTTTTCAACTAAAAAAGTGTCAATATTTCCATTGTCTTGCAATGTCACATAAGCTGTCTTACCTTCCGGTCCACCAAAAGCGATGTTCGAAGGTTTCTCCCCTGTCATTTTAATCTCCTTAAGCAAATCTCCTTTTGGTGACAGCTTTACTACTGTACCCTTACCATGTCTAGTCACATATAGATCTCCATCCGTATCAACTCTCATTCCATCCATTCCAAAATCTTCAAAAGTGTGAATCAGTCGTTTGTTTGAAATTTCACCCTCTTCATTCAGGTCATAAGCCCAAACAGTACGTTGGACAGATTCATTTACATAGAGCGTTTTGTTGTCAGGGCTGACTTCAATTCCGTTAGTGGTTCCCATATCCGTTTCTAAAAGCACAAACTCTCCATCTAGCCCTACTCTCCAAATTTGACCTTTACTGTTTTTCCAATCCGGATCACTGGCAAATACTATGTCATTGTCCATAATGGCAATGTCATTTGGCTGATTCAATTCATCGTGATGGGCATAAACAGAAATGGCCAAAGATTCCATGTCCACTTTAAGCACATTATGACCAGTATAATCAGCAATCAACATCTCCCCTTTACTATTGAAACGAATGCCATTTCCAGTGCTGCCTTCGGGTAAGTCAACGAACAACGAAGCTTTTCCATCAGGGGTTACTTTACCAATGGTACCTTGCTTCTCAAAATTAACAACATACAGCACCCCATTCTTATCAACCGCTGGTCCTTCTATTCCTCCAGTAAATTCACTATTTGAAGTAAAAGGCTGACTTTTATACAATATATCTACATTACTCATTTCCTTAGTTTCAGTTTCAGATGATTTGGATGAACAGGCTCCTGCACTGACTAATAAAAGCACAAAGAACCAAAGATTGATATGATTTTTTAACATTTCTAAATATAGGTTAAAAATAAAAATATATGTATTATTCTATGATTACAAGATTTCAAGTAAAATAAAATAGATTCTATGCGAATATATTTATTTTTCAACAGATAAAAGTACTTTATCCATGACTATTTTTAAGTCTCATGGATAACCATATTTTTACTAGGTCACTATCAAAAATATTCCCAAAAATTACACAATACTTACTTTAGATTTTACAGCCGTGGCTTTTAAGATTAGTACCACTTTGAGCATTGAGAAATACTAGGAAATTCATGATTACTGTCATATTATTCCCATTTAAGTAAATCGTTGGTTAGGTCTATTGGAACAGTTTACATCCGAAAATTTTTATCTTAAATCTACCTGAATTTGAATAAAAACTGTAAAGTCAGCAAAGTTCAAATCTGAAAAAGGAGTAATCCTTACGATTTGTTATAGGACTCATCAGGTCTAAATTTAGGGTTAAATCCATACTTAACAGACATTCTCATCAATCATTTCAGCCCACTAAAAAAGTTAAAATAGGGGTTCATCCCATTACATTTGGAGAAAAAATATTATTCCTATATATTCAATGTACATAATACGTAAACTAAACCTATATCTACAATCATGGAAAAGATGAAAAGAAGAAATACAATTAAAAAAATCTTTGCTTCACTTGCTGGAGTGGCAGGAATAAGCACTGTTGCCAAAGCAAACACTACAGTTTCACAAAGCACTGAAAAAGAAGCATTCAGCATTGTAGAAGAACAGGATGTACCATTGTTTTCTGGTGCAACCAAACAAGGAAATACAGTTTATATCGCAGGTAAGGGTGCCCACTTTGATGGCGATATTAAAGCCCACACTGATCACGTTTTGAAAGAACTAGAAAAAGAGCTCATTAAAGCAGGTAGTTCTATGGATAAGGTGCTTAAAGTAACTGTATTTTTACACGACCTTAATGATTATAAAGGGATGAATGAAGTGTATAAAGGAAGGTTTGGAAGTAAGCCACCAGTAAGAACTACTGTAGCAACTTATGGAGGTGTACCTGGAGACTCCTTAGTGGAAATGGATTGTATTGCTTACATTTAAAGGTCAAATCAAGCTTATAACCCGTTAACCCGATTTACCTTGAAAAAAGAAATCATTTTCAAATCAATAATTGGAGCAGGCCTTTTGTGCCTGCTCTTAGCTTTAATATTTATTATTCCTGGCAATATTGAACAAGCCGCAATACCCCTAATACTCTTTTTTGTATTAATGGGTATTGGTTTTCGAGGATTCGAAAAACTTAAAGGTTTTACTTATACCACCATGATCTTCGCGGGGGTTACTGCAGCCATGTACTATCCAGAATATTTTGTGTCGTACGAAGGTTACACTTACAGTAACCTCATAACACCCCTTATCCAAATAATCATGTTTGGAATGGGGACATCAATGGCCTTCAAAGACTTTGCAGGGGTGATAAAAATGCCGAAAGGGGTATTCATTGGCTTACTGAGCCAATTCACCATCATGCCCATTACCGGGTTTATTTTGGCTAGTTTAAGTAATTTCCCTGCTGAAATTGCCGCCGGTTTGATACTAATTGGTTGCTCCCCTAGTGGGCTTGCATCAAATGTCATGAGTTATCTGGCCAAAGCAAATTTGGCCTTATCCATTACTATTACTGCCATCTCTACCCTTTTAGCCCCCTTTTTAACACCATTGTTAATGAAGTTATTGGCTGGCCAATTTGTAGAGATAGATGTGCTTGACATGATGTGGAGCATTATCAAAATGGTCATCATCCCTATTGGAGCTGGCCTCATTTTCAACAAGCTCCTTAGTGGTAAAGCAAAATGGTTAGATGATGCGATGCCAATAGTATCAATGGCAGGCATAGGTGTAATTATCGTTATCATTACAGCCGCTGGCAGAGACAGCTTGCTAGACATTGGAGGTATTTTGATTGTTCTGGTATTTATCCATAATGTTATGGGATACAATCTGGGATTTTGGATCAGCAAATGGCTGGGCCTTTCAGAAAGAGATGCACGTACTGTTGCTTTAGAAGTCGGTATGCAAAATGGTGGACTGGCTTCAGGTTTGGCCAAGGAAATGGGCAAACTAGCTACTATTGGTTTAGCTCCTGCGGTATTTGGTCCTCTGATGAACATTACCGGATCCGTACTTGCCTCCTATTGGCATAGAAAGCCAATAAAAGATGAGTAGTTTTTGAAAAAGCACGTTCTATTTCGGCTGTTATTGCTCTCAGCAATTTTGCTGCTAATCTCATACTTCTACCTGATCCTATCAGGAAATTTTGGACCATCGGGTCCATTCCTGATAGGATTTATGGTATTGGTAGGTATCGCATTTAACTTAAGCAACAAACTTAAAGGGTACACCTATACGGTGATGATCTTCGGTGCCGCTACACTGGCACTATATTATCCCCAACCTTTCATTTCTTTTAAAGGCTATGCCTTAAGCCAATTGATCACCCCGCTTATCCAATTCATAATGTTTGGGATGGGGACAGCCATGTCGGTTAAGGATTTTGTGCAAATTGGTAAAAACCCTAAAGGGGTATTTATAGGATTGGTTTGTCAACTGACCTTAATGCCACTATCTGGCTGGGCCATCGCACATTATAGTGGATTGCCTATAGAAATTGCAGCAGGAATCATTCTGGTAGGTTGCTCTCCAAGTGGAGTGGCCTCCAATGTCATCAGCTATTTGGCCAAGGCTAACCTGGCCCTATCAATAACGATCACTGCCATGTCTACCTTATTGGCCCCATTTGCCACCCCATTTTTAATGAAATGGCTGGCAGGCTCAATGATTGAAATTGATGTGGGGGTCATGATGTGGAGTATTGTTAAAATGGTCATCATTCCAATTGGGGCAGGCCTATTGGTTAATCACCTGTTTCGTAATAGAATAAGCCATCTTCAAAAAGTAATGCCTACCCTTTCAATGGTTGTCGTCGCCATTGTAATCGTTCTCATCACCGCCTCAGGACGGGATAATTTAATGGATATTGGATTTATTTTGCTAGGTTTAGTTCTCTTACACAATATTGTAGGCTACGTTCTCGGGTATTCTGCAAGCAAAGCCCTTGGTCTAGATGAAAGAGATTCCAGGACCATCGCTTTGGAAGTGGGTCTTCAAAATGGCGGAATGGCTGGAGCACTGGCCAAAGAAATGGGCAAACTGGCCACCGTAGGTTTGGCTCCTGCTGTCTTTAGCATCATTATGAACATTACCGGATCCGTACTCGCTTCCTACTGGCATAAAAACGCGCCAAAAGTAAAGACGAGAAAATAGATCGTTTATTTACTCGTTTTTATTTATTGGAGGAAATCTCTAGATGAAATATTATTGACAAATCCCGATAAACTATCGAAGCTTAAACATTCTTATTGCTGAATTATTAAAGGAATACAAGAAGTAGGTTTCGGAGCCTACCTTAATGGTTTGAATGTCCCTTACCTCCTCTTGAAAGAACAATCCTGCTTTTGTCGCAGGAATAGCCTTTAGTTCTGCATTTTGTGCAGCTATATTGAATACAAATCCAGGGTTTGCGTCCAATTGACCTGTGCTTACACGGGTCTTCCTAATGTTACCACCAGTTAATAAGATTGACTGATTGTCTGCAGAAATTATGGCTTTATTCATTGCAAACAGAGGAGAAAGTTGCAACTCCATAGGTAATTGATTTATCGTGAAATTACCTTTTCCATCATTTATTAAAGCGATTGAAGACAAACTTCTTGCTTGAAGCGTATCGGCTTCACTAAGGTCCAATGACTCGAAAATGTTTTCTAAATTCGCTTCAGCAAATGAATTGTAATCCACAAACTTGCCTTTTAACTTAGGTAATTGTCCAATTAATTCGTCCCTACTATAGGCAAATGAGCTTGTATCAGCCTTATAGTAAGTAAGGATAGGATCTGTTCTTCCATTGTTGTCAAAATCTTTGTACACCACTTGTAGTGGTTGTTCCGCATTGGCCTTGTAAACAAGATTCTCTCCATAATTACCGGCCAAAAGATCCATGTCTCCGTCTTCATCTAAATCTGTAACGTACAAACTTAACCACCATCCCTTGGTAGACTCGGTTAGGGCAGTATGCTTGGCTACAAATTGTTTTCCTTCAAGGCCATATACCTGAATGCCCATCCATTCACCAGCAATCACCAATTCAGATTTGCCATCCCCATTCGTGTCTACAAAGCAGGCATCGCTCACTAAGCCCGGTACCATCAATGATGGATTATATTCCTGTGTAACATCTTTGAAATTCCCTTTGCCGTCATTTACCAACAAATAACTTCGAGGCGCTTCGGGATAATTTCCAGGAAGATAACGCCCACCTACAAACAAATCAAGGAAACCATCCCCGTTAAAATCGCTGCTAGCAACTGTCCCGCCACTTACAGCCATCTGAGGCAGTGCCTCAATCTTTCTTTTGAAATTACCTTTACCGTCATTAAGGTAAAGCCTGTCATGGTACAAATTACTTTCTTTTGGATGGTCTGTGCCTCCACTGACTACATAAAGATCGAGGTAACCATCTCCATTTACATCCAGCCATACAGCGTCTGTATCGGTATAACTACTGTCTGCCACAAAAGCAGCTTGATGGCTGACCGTGAAATTACCACGGGAATTTTGCACATATAGGATAGCTGCCTGATCTTTTCCTCCTCCAACATATAAGTCCTCCAACTTATCTCCATTCACATCAGCGATGGCTAATTTCGGTCCCATAGCTCCCATACTATTGGGCATTAATCTGTCCTGAGAAAAATCCAAGAAACTCGTTTCTTGATGGGTATAAGTAATACCCAAAGCTCCTGGTACTTCTACTAATAATGTGGGAGTTTCCACTTTCGTAAACTTTTGTGTCGGACCTTCTGATTGGTCCAGCAGTATTGTTTGGTTAACGGAAACATGAGTTACGGTCTGCCTCTCCCCCGTAGGCCAAAATACCTGTAGGCTATCAATGCTTGAATTTTCACCTAGGCCAAAAACCAATTCCTGGTCTACAGATGATTGATAACCTCTGGTAGGAATTAACTCCTGATGATATTGGTTTCCGTTTGAATAGACCAATACCTTGGCCCCTATCCCTCTACTATTCAAACCCTTTCCTTCCAATCTAACTTTAAGGAAGGAATGGTTGGAAAGTCTTTCACTATTATTCCTAAAGACCGTTACTGGGTCATTGGTATGGCAGACGATTAGATCCAAATCCCCATCCCCATCCAGGTCTGCATAAGCAGCTGCATTGGAAACCGTTTCTTCTTCCAAACCCCATTCTTTGGCCTTGTTCTCAAATTTTAAATTGCCTTGATTGTGGTACAAATAATTCCTAACATAAATCGGAGGCATCTTATCAATTAAGGCCATCAACGCCTCTTCTTTTCCAGTCTGATTGGCCTTTATCTGTGTGCTTACCACATAATTCATAAAGTCCATGTCCAAGTAATTGCGCGCGTAACCATTGCTGATAAAAATATCTTTCCAGCCATCATTGTCAAAATCAGCGGCCAAAACTGCCCAACTCCAGTCAGTATGTGCCACTCCACTGTATTGAGCTATTTCAACGAAGTTGCCATCTCCTTGATTGAGTTGGAACATGTTGCGCATGCTTTGCGGGTAAAAACCTTTGTTCAATAATTCACTGTATTTTCCATAATTTTCTGGGCCAAGCATTGCCTTCTGGTTGAAATTAAATTCCGGCATCATGTCCATAGTAAGCAAGTCCGGCAACAAGTCATTGTTCATGTCTGCGGCGTCTGCCCCCATTGAAAAAAGCGACACGTGCCCCATGTGGCCTCTCAACTCCTCTTTAAATGTGCCATCTTTTTGGTTATAATAGAGGTAATCTTCTTCATTATAATCATTGCTAACATAGATATCTAACCAACCATCATTGTCATAATCACTCACGGTAACGGCAAGACCGAAGCCCAATACATTGTCAATGATTCCGCTTTCTTTAGTGGCGTCTACAAATTGACCATTATCATTTCTATACAATCTATCGCCTAAAAAATCTCCAGTTCTGGATTTGAAAGAACCATCTATTCTGCTAAACCCAGCATATTCTTGTGTCGAATGATTGAGAAGAAACATGTCCAAATCTCCATCATTGTCATAGTCGAAAAAAGAAGCTTGCGTGGAATATCCAGGATCATCCAAACCATACTCTTTGGCAGCTTCTAAGAAGGTGAGATCACCTTGATTGATGTACAGTTGATTTGTTCGTTTATCCGGAGCCTTCGCTGCTGATCTGCATATATAAATATCTAAAAGTCCATCTCCATTAACATCGGCCATGGTAGTACCCGTATTCCACAAACCTGCAGCTTCAACACCAGCTTGAGAAGTGATGTCTTCAAATTCAAAATTTCCTTTATTCAAATAAAGTTTACTGGCCATCATATTACCTGTAAAGTAAATATCAGGCAATCCATCGTTATTGATATCCCCTACCGCTACTCCTCCTCCTTGATAAAAATATCCATAAGTAAGCACATTGAATTCATCGGATTCTTTTACTAAATTCTTAAAGGAGATCCCTGATGAAGCTGAGGAAACTTTTGTAAACAATGCATTGGGGTCTTCCTGCTGGCATGAAAAGATGAAAGTCAATAAAAAAAAACTTAACAGGAAGGGTAAATAAACTTTCATGGCAAATGTAATTTGATGTAAAAATAAAAAAAGTGCCGTTAAAAACGGCACTTTTCATTTACTTCTGTGCTAATAATTTTAATTATGGCTTAGCATCCCACCAAAGCTTCGTGCTATTCAAGTTTCCACCGACAAGTTCAGGGAAATCTTCAGCAGCTTCTACCGCTTCACGGTTATTGGAATATTCTCCTTCAACAAAGATCAACCTAGGCATCACCTCATCTGCAGGTACAAATTCATTGTCAGAGTTTAAGCGAGGAAAAGGAGTTGGGAAATTAGTTCTCCTTAATTCAGCCCAAGCTTCCCATCCATCAGGATAGATGGCAATCCATTTTTGAGTACCAATTTGCTCTAATTGTTGTTCTTTGGTACCACCAGCCATGAATTTAACAGGAATATTTGATTTCGCTGCAATATTCCATTCAGGTTTGAATGAGTACGATACATCACTTGGTGTATTGCTACTATTGATATAACCTGTAATGGTAGCAGCATCTGCAGCAATTCTTGGCTCTTGCATAGAAAGGGTAATGCCTTTCTCATAAAATTCCTGAGCGGTACCACCCATGGCCCATCCTTCAGCAGCACCTTCAGCCAATAGAAATTGAGCTTCTGATGCACTAAGTACTCTCCAAGGTTCACCAGCTGGACTTCCGCCTCTACCTTCATTTAGGAAGATTGTTCCCATATCTGAATGTAAATCATTAAGGTTTGGTGTACCCAATTCTTCTCTTGAAAGTCCGTTTCTCAAACCTTTGTGAGGCATACCCACTCCAGTATTTGCATAATTAACTGTTTCGCTAAAGAAGATACCGGTTCTTGGATCATCATAACCTACCATTACACTTTCCATCAAAGCACTCATTCGGTACTCACCCCAGTTGGTAATGATCCAATATGGGTTTCTTGAATTTACAGTAGTTTGAATCTGTGCACCATCTGCATTAGAGGCCATTACCCCATCAGCAACCGCTTTTTCGGCTTCAGCTTTTGCCATAGCAGGTTCTACAAACCTAATTCTCATGGCTAGTCTCAACCTAAGTGTATTGGCAAATGTCAACCACTTGTCAACAGACCCACCATATATTTGGTCATGACCTACGAAAGCACTTTTACCAGTATTTTGCTTCAACACAGCTACCGACTCGTCTAATAACTTGAAGAAGTCCATGTAAACATCTTCCTGTGTATCATAAGCTACACTGGTTTCACCGTTACCAAAATTAGAATAGATAATTGGACCCCAGTAATCAGTGATTCTATGGTAACCAGCTACTTTCCAAACTTTAATTATGGCATTCTCTATCGGTAGTTCATTAGTTTCTGTAAATTCTTCTACGAATTGGATTACCGGAGCGGCTTGTCCATAGTAGTAATTCCAGGCACTATTTGACCATCCACCTACTTGGGTATGACGATCAGAGTCAAAGTTTACCTGAGTAGTGGCAAAATACTGAGAGTACAAGTCACCAAATAAACTTTGTGCAATCTGAAACCCAGAGGTTCCTCCTCCTGGAGCAAGATACATTGCACGCGCTTGTGCATTTGCAAATGCATTGCCCAATAATCCAATATCCAGGTTATCTGCAACAAGTGCATCTGGTCGAGTGTTTAACTCTTCAAAGTTTTCCGTACAAGCACCTAGTGATAATGCTGCGACGGACAAACCCATTGCTATTTTAGAAATTTTTATCATCTTCAAATTTTTTAAAATCCTAAATTAAGATTAAAACCAAAAGATCTGGCAGTCGGCGGTGCAAAGGAATCAAATCCTTGAGCCGAAGCAGATGTTCCAACGGTTACATCTGGATCAATATTTCCAGCTTCATTTAAGAAGAAGAATAAGTTTCTAGCTACGAAAGAAATACTAACAGAATTCAAAGGCAAGCCTTCTAATTTACTAGCTGGAACAGCATAACCGATCACAGCTTCTCTCATTCTAATATTTGTAGCAGATACAGAGAATACTTCTCCAATAGGTGCATTTCTACCTCCCATATTTACCCAAAACAGTTCAGCGGTAGTTTCGATTGTATTAGGAGCAAAGGTTCCATCTTCAAGTTCCATAACTGCAGTTTCATGAGACATGAAGTTATCACCAAAAATCAACCCGCCGTCTCTTCCTTGAAGTGTTTCTTCAGTCACACCATCAGCAAAAGTAACCGCATTTGTGAAAGAAGCAATGCTACCACCTTGTCTGAAATCAATCGTAAAGTTGGCTGTGAAATTCTTATACTTGAAGGTGTTTTGGACACCACCAGTCCAGATAGGATTGTAATTGGCAACCCTTACCGTTTTACCTGGAGTAGTTCTAGGAACACCATTGGCACCTATAATTACAGCCCCATCTTCATTTCTCAAATAACCTCTGGAATACACTTCTCCAAACAGCTCTCCTTCTTCAACTCTGAATTCCCTTAAGAAGTCACTTCCAGTTACTATACTTGGCCGTTCGTCATTGATCTCATTTACCATAGATATATTTCTGGCAAAGTTTCCAGTAATATTCCAGTTGAAGTCAGCTCTTCTCATTGGAGTAATGTTTAACACTACTTCAATTCCTTCGTTTTGCACATCTCCACCATTGGTGAAAAAGCTAGAAGCTCCAGACCCTACAGGTAGGGCTACAGTAAACAACTGATTGAAAGAGTTCGTCTTGTAGTAAGTGAAATCTAAACCCAAACGATTATCCAAAAATCTTAAGTCAGTACCTACCTCAATAGATCTTGTACTTTCTGGAAGCAAATTAGCATTTGGTAACTGTGTACTCAAAGACACATAACCTCCCAAACCACCTGCACCAAAGGCAGCAGTTCTTTGCAATTGATAAGGATTGGTATCATTACCCACTTCTGCAAAAGACCCTCTTGCCTTGGCAAATGTAAACCAAGATGGGAATTCGATTAAATCAGAGATTACGGCATTAATACCTACTGATGGGTAGAAAAAGGACCAATTCTCTTTTGGCAATGTAGAAGACCAGTCATTTCTTGCAGTTATGTCCAAGAAGATCGCATTTTTCCATGCCAACTGACCAAACCCATAAAGTGAATTCACATCTTTAGGACTTCCTACACCATAGCTAGAAACCACTTGCTGTGTGTTACTCAAGGCAAAGAAATTAGGAACAATCATGTTCTGTCCAGTATTAGAATTGATGCTGGAATTTCTGTTGATTCTTGAGTTACCACCTGCATTGATATTGAAATACCAATCCTGACTCAATGTTTTCTCGTAAGAAATCAAGAAATCAGTATTGATTTCCATGCTTTCTGATTGACCAACTGAGAATCTACCGTTTTGGGCAATGATATAAGTATCATTGTATAATTTTTCTTCACTTACACCGAAAGTACGGTCTAAAGAAGCCCTACCCAATACTGTTAAGCCTTCTGCAATCTCATAATTCAATGAAGTGAAAGCAATAATTCTGTCAAAGCTATCTTTACTAAGATTCCTGTTCGGAGACCAATAAGGGTTTGCACCTCCATTAGATCCAGGATTAAAATAATTTTGGCGATTAACACCAGAAGCATCTGTATATTCAAAATTTGAGATGTCCTCAGTTCTGATGTTTCTTGGTAACCTTACAATATGTCTTGTTGGGTTGGCATAATTTTCTCCCTGAGCAATTTGATTGTTGATATCTTGACGGATATAATTAATTTTAGAATCTAAAGTCAATTTATCAGTCAATTTATTGGTCAACCTTAAGTTAATACTGTGTCTCCCTAACTTATTGTTAGGCATAACGCCTGCAGCATCCGTGAAAGTATAAGAGAAATACGTCTGATTTCTATCATTTCCTCCACTGATTGCTAACGTAGTAGCCAAGTTGTGACCTGTCTGATAAAAATCACGGATATTGTTTGGCTGAGGTGAAAATGCATAAGTATCTATATCGCTATTTGGATCCGGAGACCAAAACGCTACAGAAGAACCATCCATTTTAGGACCCCAAGAAAATTCAGAGGTTGGAGAATAATTTCCATTACTTCCTTGACCATAAACATTTTGATAATTTGTCAAAATCAAAGGCTGATCAAACATGTAAGAAGTATTCAAACTTACATTAAATCCTTCTGTAGAACCTCTTTTTGTTGTAACCACAATCGCTCCATTGTTTGCACGGCTACCATAAAGGGCTGCTGCATTTGGACCTTTCAATACGTTAATACTAGAAATATCATCTGGGTTAAGTGTCTCAATTCCTTTAGCAGGAACACCATCCACGATATAAAGAGGCTGACTGTCTCCACTAATGGAACGGTTACCTCTTAATACTACCCTTGTTGATCCACCTACACCACTACCAGAACGGTTAATAGAAAGACCAGCAACTTTACCAGAAAGGGAATTCACTACGTTCAATTCTCTCGCTTGAGTAATTTCTTCAGTATTTACTTCCTGTGTTGTGTACGTCAATGCTTTCTTTTCTCTTTCTAAACCAAAAGCAGTAACTACCACTTCAGAAAGAGCAGATTCTTGACCTGCAAGAGCTACATTGATTTCACTATTGTTCCCTACAGCTCTCTCCATTTTCCCATATCCTAAATAGGAGAAAATTAAGGTAGCAGTTGGACCTGGGACATCCAGCGTGTATTTACCATCCATGTCAGTGATGGTACCTGTACTGGATCCTTTTATCAATATGCTGACTCCCGGTAAAGGAGCATCAGCGTCTGCATCTGTCACAGTACCTGTAACAGTGCGATTCTGTGCCATAGCTTGTATCGTAAACAAGGCCAGAAAAAACACGAGTAATCTTTTTTTCATAAGTAAATGAACAAATTTAATTAAATAAGTATTGAGAATTTTTCCCAATGTTTAATTTTTACTTGAAAATCGCTGCATTACAGCAATACCTAACGAACACAGTCCGATACAAACTAAACACCCAAATAACATAATCCTCGTCTTAACTCATAATTTATTGAATAGTTTTATAGTCATGACGACGATAAATCATTCAATTGATTTAAGAATTAAAATAAGGTTATTGATCTAATGGGTGGATTTGACGCTAATATACTGAAAATTATTTTGCTCATACAAGCCCTTTACCTTTGAAATAATTTAATTTAAAAATAATAAGCCTTAAAAAGCGAAAATTTTATCAATACCCCCTTAACATTTTAATAATTTAAACTATTAAATTATGGCATTTTCAAAATTAAACACTTTTTGACTTCTTTTATCCGTACTTTTATTTTGATTCCGCTTTTAAAATAACTGCTTGTATTATTTTATGAAAATTGCAATAATTTCTATATAATCATATCTTTCTTAAAATACTATTGTAAAATTCTTAGAATTTTATTAATTATCATGAAATTTTGCCGTAATTCCATGGAAAACTTACATCTACCGCTTATAAAAAAAATACTATTTATTAATTTTTTTTATTTTTTTCTCCTTTCTTGTTCCTCCCCTTCCGATTTACCCAAAACAGATACTAATAATGATGGATTGATCCTGCCCGATGGGTTTGGGGCACTCGTAGTTGTTGACAGCATTGGAAAAGCCCGGCACCTGGCAGTGAATACAAATGGCGATATCTATGTAAAACTAAGGTATGCTAAAGGTACAGGAAGTAATGTCGCCCTAAGGGATACTACGGGTGATGGCAAAGCAGACATTATTACCCACTTCGGCGATTATGAAGATGAAGGAAGTCTTGCCAATGGCATGCGTATCCACGAAGGGTATTTATATTATAGTGCTGCTAGAGTAGTGTATAGAAATAAATTGGAACCGGGCAAATTGGTGCCTGACAGCCCTATGGAAATAATCCTTACAGATGACCATGAGCATGGAATTCACTGGCATATTACTAAACCAATATCTTTTGATGAAGAAGGATACATGTATGTTCCCTTCGGAAGCCCTTCTAATGCCTGTCAGGATATGGAAAATAAACCAGGAGGAATCCCAGGCTCCACGGGCTTAGATCCATGCCCTGAATTGATCGAGCATGGAGGGGTTTGGCGATTCAAAATGGATAAGTTGAACATGACACAAAAAGATGGTGAATTGTATGCTACTGGTATCAGGAGTGTAGTAGCCATGGATTATAACAAGCAGGACAAAAACCTTTACCTAGTCATGCATGGTAGAGACAACCTACATTTACTATACCCAGAAACCTTTACCCCTTGGGAAAGCGCTGTGCTTCCTTCAGAAGAGTTTATAAGAGTAGAGCAGGGCGGAGATTATGGTTGGCCATATTGTTACTATGACCAGGTAGATGGCAAAAAAGTACTCGCTCCAGAATATGGGGGTGATGGTGAAATTGTTGGGCGTTGTGCAGACATGGATGACCCGGTTATGGGATTTCCTGGACATTGGGCACCCAACGACCTGCTATTTTATACCGGAGACCAATTCCCTGATCGATACAGAAATGGCGCTTTCATCGCCTTCCATGGCTCCACCAACCGATCTCCCTACCAACAGTCTGGGTACTTTATTGCCTTTGTCCCATTTAAAAATGGACAACCAAGCGGAGATTGGGAAGTTTTCGCCAATGGCTTTGCAGGCAAAGAACTTATTGTAAATACCAATGATGCTGAATTCAGGCCCATGGGTCTGGCGCAAGGGCCTGATGGCTCTGTATACGTGTCAGATTCAAGGGTAGGTAAAATTTGGAGGATCCTATATAAAGGAGATAAAGCTTCATTTGGAGAAGCTGAATTAGCTAAAATGGAAGCACAAAAATTGGTGGCCAATATTCGCAACCCACACCCAGAAGAGGACAACCTAGACAAAGGGCAGCTTCCAGAAGGAAAAAAAGTATACAATACTTATTGTTCCCCTTGCCACCAAAGAGATGGGAATGGCGCTACGGGAAGGATACCTGGGCTTAGGGAAACGGATTGGGTAACTGGAAACAAAGACAAACTCATTAATATAGTATTGCAAGGCCTTGATGGTGAGATCGAGGTGAATGGAGAGCTTTATGACAATGTAATGCCAGCCCATCAGTTTTTAACTGATGAGCAAGTTTCAGAAGTATTGACCTTTATCAGGCAAAATTTTGATAACAATGCCTCTGCAGTCACTTCTGAGGACGTGAGAACGATAAGGGAAGCAATTTTAAAATAGTTTATTAACCAAATTGATAACAGAATCTTGTTATTTAGATTTGGGTGTACCCTTCGACAGGATCAATGGCTACTCTTTTACAGGCCCAACGGCCGAGCCCAGGTACCTTAACTGGTGAATCAGGCACCTGTCTATAAATGTGAGATACAAATTCAGCTACAAACTTTTATTCCACCTTAATTATAAATATATTACATTCTTAGTTAAAGCTAACCCTAAAAATGTAATCAATTGTCAGTCAACAAGCTTAAGGTGGAAATCAAAATGAGAAGCTTCTATAACTTTTTGAATAGAAGAGCATTCTTAATTATTCTTGGACTCTGCCTAGGTTGCACTGCACCGAGAAAAGATACCGCTCAAAGAAAATTTTCCTTCATTGTAAGGGACTCAATCAATATTGAAAATTTAGATCCCTTGCACCTAAAAGGCTATGATCCGGAATCAGACCAATACCTTTTGTCAAACGCTGGTATTGGCATACGCCAGATTTTCAGGGTAAATGATAATGGAGCCATTGTTTCAAATTTTACGATTCCTGAAGAAGGTCCTAACGCACTTTCAAATCCAGGAAGTGTGGGATTACTGAATGGAGCCATCATTATATATGACATGGAAAAAGGCTTTGTACAACTCAATTCCAACTCAAGCATTAGCCCTGAGGCAAAAATTCCTTATTCCCATAGCTATTTGTTTTTCCCTCCCCACCTCCCTTTAGTTAAGCAAAGCGGAGGGGCGTTTTATTATCTCCAACCACTTGTAGATGAAGACTTCATAGATGGTATGGGAGAACAGTTTTATAAAAATTATTACAATAAATCGCTACTTGAAAAGCACAATGCGAACACTGGTGAGACCAACCAATATTTAGAAATTCCCGAACGAAGTATTTTTAAAGACGGTAAGAATCATGGCATATACATACCAGTAATCAAAAATAAAGGCAGTGACTGGTTGGTATCAACTTGGTTTGATCCCTTTGTTTTCCTTTACAAGGAAAGTGCCGAAGGTATAATATTCGAAAAGGCCATAGATTTACAAATTTCAGGGATGAACAATTACCAGCCCGTGGAAATGAACAATAGTGAGCAGTTTTTTGATATTAACGAAGGCAAACGCCCTGGAAATATCAATGACATCCTATTTATGGACGATTACACGGTTATTGTCTACAGAAAAGGCTTGACGGAGGCGGAACAAGCGGATATAAAAGGACAATTCCCAAGTGAAACCAAAATTGAAATGGAAAGGAAAGATGCCTTTTATGCGGTCATTCTGAACAAAGATTACAAAGTTCTTGACAGTAACGTCAAATTCCCTGAAGGTGTGTACTATCCAAATGTCGTCAGCAATAAGAATGAAATAATCGCATTGAAAAACCCCGATTTGTTTGATATAGAGGAAAACTATGTGACCCTTTACAGAATGGAATTGCTTTTTGAGTAATAATGGGACCTAGGAAGCCTTTCACTTTACTTCATGGACACGCTGTTATAGATGTACGTTACAAACGTAAGCCCCTATTCCAATCACAACAACTCAATCAATGCTACCGCTCCTGTGTAAGAGATGATACAGGCAAAAACAAAAGCTGATAGCAATCCGAAATTAAGCCATAGACCCGCTTTTTGATTTCCCATCAAGGATTTTTGATTGACCAGGTACATGATACAGGCAATCACAAGTGGCAAAACAAAAACTGCCGCCACCTGAGTCAAAATCTGCGCAAAGATAGGATTGGCACCAAGAATAGGTACAGTCAAGCCAACTATGCAGGCTATACCTGTCAAAACCTTGAAACGAACGGACCCGGTATCCAACTCCCCCTCTTTATAATCTGCTACTAACAGTGGCGCAACCATCAATATTGGGAAAATAGAAGACAAGCCAGCACTTAAGGCCCCAGTCATAAATAATGCTACAGCAAATTTTCCAGCGACTGGTTCCAACAAATAAACCATGTCCATTACTTTTTCAATTGTCTTGCCCTCTGAATGCAAAGCTCCCGTAGCAGCGGCCATTATACTAAGATTGATGACCAACATCAAAACAGCTCCTGTCAATGCGTCTCTAGATTGATCTTTGGTATTTCCTGGTCCCCACCCTTTACCTTTCATCAAAAGTGGCCTTACCACAAAAGTAGGTGCTGCCATAGTAGTCCCTACGAAGGCCGCTACTAGTAGTTTCCCACCAGCTACCTGAGGAACACTGGGGATCAATCCCCTTGCCATTTGACTCGGATCAGGCAATACCATAAACATGGAAATGATAAAAGACAAACCCATAATGCTCACAAAGACTACCAGTACTTTTTCAAAGAAGGAGTATTGGCCAACCCATAAAAAAGCATACATCACAAGAATCAACACAATGGCAATCCCTAAAATTATCCAATAGGAGCTCCCTCCTTCCATGTTTGGGAAAAATAAAAGGATCATCTCGTAAATAGCATTGGCACTTAGGCCTAGTATTCCAGACAAGGAATTCCATTGGGCTAGAATAATTCCTCCTACAATCAGAAAGGAGATCAATTTACCTCCTTTTAATTTAGTCTTATAGCTATAGATGGAAGTCTGACCCGTTACCACTGCATACCTTCCGTAGGCCTCCATCAGCACCCAGGCAAAAACACAACTCAACACCAATACCCATAGTAGCTGCATACCAAACTCACTTCCCGCCTTGGCCATAGAGGTTACACTTCCGGTACCTATGGTATAGCCTATGCAGAAAATCCCCGGGCCAATCCCAAGCATCCACAGCCAAATCTTTTGAAAAATTGTATTGTTATTGGTATTGTTGGTGGGCTCCATTGTAGATAATTTTGGGTAAATTTAAATGAGTTGTTAATTTGGAAATTTTTATTTTGAATAAAAAGAGATTACATTGGATAGATGAAATTTTAATAAAATATGGCTTTGTTTAGACAATTTTTTTTGCAATATTTCCGATCCTCTTTTAAGGATAGACCCATTTTCCTTCGTGATACAGTCACTAACCTTATTCACACCCAATGACTTTAACTAAGCTCCTTTATAAATCATTTGCAATTATCACCTGCCTACTGATTTCTCTTACTGCCAATGCCCAAGACATTGACCTGTTGCTTAAAGGTGGCCATGTAATCGATCCCAAAAATGGGATTAGTGAGGTCATGGACATTGGCATTACTGGAAAGGATATTGTAAAGATAGCCAAAAACATTCCGGAAAACACAGCAAAAAAAACCATCGATCTAAAAGGTTATTATGTAACCCCTGGGCTTATAGACATGCATGTACATGTTTTTAATGGTGCCGATACCGAGTCCTATATTGCCAATGCATTGACCAGTTTACCTCCTGATGGTTTTACTTTCAGGTCAGGTGTGACTACTGTAGTTGATGCTGGATCTTCTGGATGGCGAAATTTTCGCCAATTCAAAAAACAGACCATCGACCAATCCAAAACAAGGGTATTGGCACTATTGAATATAGTAGGTACTGGGATGTACGGCAGGTTGGAGGAACAAGATGTCACAGACATGAACCCAACCATGACCGCCAATATGATCACAAAAATGTTTCCTGATATTTTGGTTGGGATAAAATCAGCCCATTATTGGGGAGATTTCACCCAGGTAGACCTGGCGGTAGAAGCTGGTAAATTGGCCGAAGTTCCCGTAATGGTGGATTTCGGTGAACACCAACCAACCAACTCTATTGAAGCATTGTTTATGAAGCACCTAAGACCGGGTGACATTTTTACACACACTTTTTCCTATGGGCCTAGTAATAGAGAAACGGTGGTAGATGAAGACCTTAAGGTGAAGCCCTTTATATTTGAAGCGCAGAAAAGAGGTATTCATTTCGATGTAGGCCATGGTGGCGGTGCTTTTTCCTTTCGTCAGGCTATTCCATCGATACAACAAGGGTTTTTACCCGATGTAATAAGCTCTGATCTTCATAGCCAAAGCATGAACAGTGGCTTTAAAGACATGGCAAACCTATTGTCAAAATTCATGAACATGGGATTGACCCTAGAAGAAGTCGTACTAAGAGCAACATGGAATCCTGCCAAAATAATTAACCGAAAAGATTTGGGTCACTTGGAGGTAGGAACCGAAGCAGACATTGCTGTATTTACACTTAGAGAAGGAGATTTTGGGTTTTTAGACATCAGAAGAACCAAAATAGATGGAGACAGGCGATTGGAAACTGAAATGACCATCAGGGCAGGAAGGGTTGTTTGGGACTTAAACGGCTTGAGTATGCCTCATTGGGAATCAGAGTTTAAATAGTAAAATTCGTAAAAAACAACCATGAGGTTTTTTCTTATTATATGCTTCTGTATCGCTTACACCTTGCAGGCCAATGGCCAGGAATATGATATTCTTATCAAAGGGGCTTATCTAATAGATGCTAAGAATGAAATTCGTGACACCATGGATATTGCGGTATCAGATGGGAAAATCGCGGTTGTTTCTAGAAATATCCCTGCCACTCTGTCGAAGAAGGTAATTGATGCTTCCGGACTGATTCTTAGTCCTGGTTTGATAGATCCGCACACGCATGTTTTTGTTGGTAGCAAAAGCAAAACGTTTGCAGATGGTTTTAACAGTGTTTCCCCTGACGATTTCAGCTTTCGCTCGGGCATTACCACAGTCGTAGACGCAGGCACTTCGGGATGGCGAAATTTCGAGACTTTTAAGGCAAATGTAATCGATGCCTCAAATACTAGGGTCCTGGCATTTCTAAATATTGCCGGAACGGGGATGAGTGGGGGTTCTACTCAAGAAAACCTATCAGACATGAATGCCGAAAAGGCATATGAGACCTTAATGCAGTATCCTGATATCCTTTTAGGGATTAAAATTGGACATTATACGGGTACAGACTGGCTTCCTTTTGAAAATGCGCTTCAAGCTTCTGGAAGAGCTGACAAGCCTTTACTTGTAGAATGCCATTTGCCCGAGTATTCACTTGAAGATCAATTGAACAAAATGAGACCGGGAGACATCATTACTCACAGTTTTGAAGAAATAGACGAAAGGTTACCCATCATAGATGCAGAAGGAAGGCTTCACCCATTTGTAAAATCGGCTTATGACAGGGGTATAAATTTCGATGTAGGCCATGGAGGAGCTGGCTTTTGGTTTAGTCAAGCTATTCCTGCCTACCAGCAGGGTTTGGTTCCAAATTCATTTGGTACAGACCTACACCGTTTCAGTATGAATAGCGGTATGAAGAACATGTTAAATGTCATGTCAAAATTCATCAATATCGGAATGGGCATAGAAGAGGTAATTGAAAAAGCTTCATGGAAAACTGCTCAGGCCATACATCGAACCGACCTGGGGCACCTAAGTGTAGGAGCAGTGGCCGATCTTACTTTGCTCCAATTGCACATCGGGGAGTTTGGTTTTATTGATGCAGGGAAAAAGAAAATTGAAGGTAAATATAAATTAGAAACAGAGCTGACCATGAAAGATGGGAAGGTCGTTTATGACCTAAATGGATTGGCAGCAGACAAATACCACTAAAATTATGGATAGAAGAGAAATGTTAAAAAACCTGGCCATCCTTCCGGTTGGAGGAAGCCTAATGAGTATGTCGCCACTTATGGCTTCGACGGAAAATAATACTGCCAAGGGACCACTAGCCCTTGATGAAGATATTTATAAGTCAATTGGAGTGGTTCCAATTATCAATTGTAGGGGTACATTCACCATTATAGGTGGGTCAATTGAGCGACCAGAGGTACATGCCGCAATGGCTGCAGCCTCAAAAAACTTCGTTCAATACGATGAATTGGCTTTTGCCATTGGCGAAAGGCTTGCTGAAATCACCAAGGCTGAGTTTGGTATAGTCACTGCTGGTTGTGCAGCGGCGATGAAGCATGGTACTGCTGCTTGTGTCACAGGAGGTAATCCTGAAAAATTACTTAGAATACCTGACCTTTCGGGATTGGATAAAACTGAAGTAATCATCCCAAGGCATTCCAGAAATGTTTATGACCATGCTGTTAGAAACATTGGCATAACAGTGGTAGAAGTAGAGAGCATGGAGGAGCTGGAAAAAGCCATTAATCCTAAAACAGCAATGATCTATTTGCTTGCAAACAGAAGCTCTGCTACTGGACAGCCTATGTCAGTAGAGAATATTGCAAAAGTTGCAAAAAAACAAAGCATACCAATTATGGTGGATGCAGCTGCTGAAAACTTAAGTATTCCGGTTGTCCACTTTGATCGTGGAGCAGATATGGTTGCCTATAGTGGTGGAAAAGCCATGTGTGGCCCTCAATGTGCTGGACTTTTGCTAGGTAAGAAAGACCTAATGCTTTCTGCTTGGCAGGCAAGCTCTCCCCATCACGGACCCGGAAGAGACAATAAAGTCGGCAAAGAAGAAATGCTAGGCATGCTAGCAGCGGTGGAAGCCTGGACCACCAGAGACCATGAAAAAGAATGGGATAAATGGATGGAATATCTAAATCTCATCGCTAATAAAGTCACCAAATTAAAAGGAGTTACTCACGAAATCACGATTCCTGAAGGCCTTAACAATAGAGCCCCAGGATTAATAGTTAGTTGGGATCCTAAACAATTCAATATTACAGGTGATGAAGTGGCTGAGTTATTCGGTAGGTCAGAACCAAGAATTGCAATTGGAAGCGGTGGAAAAGATGGAATGACTTCTATCAATGTTACCCCTAGCCAAATGCAGGATGGCGAAGCAAAAGTGGTTGCCAACCGACTTCACGATACCCTTTCCGAAAAGAGACCTACACCTGATACTTCAATGGCTTCACCAGCTGCAAATATTTCAGGTAGATGGAATGTCGAAATGACCTTCTTCAGCAGTGAAAGCACGCATAGCATGCTAATTGAGCAAGATGGAAACTGGCTGAATGGAATTCATAACAGTGATTTTGCAGAGCAGGATTTGTATGGAACAATTGATGGTGATACAGTAAAAATCCGTAGCCATTTCAGGAAACCTGGCGATTCTATCGTCTATATGTTTACTGGCAAAGTAAAAAATGGTGAAATCGCTGGAGATGTTTTCATGGGTGAATACCTTACTGCTAAATTCACCGCTAAGAAATGGCAAAGCAAACAGCGGAAAGAAAAAATCAACGTACCAGGAGGACCTCCTTTGGCAACTTGATCCAAAACTTTCAAAAATAAAGCACCCCTAAAAGGTTAAATTAAAAAAATAAATCATACGATGAGAAAAATTACATTATTACTGTTGATTCCTTTCTTATGTCTAGCAGGATGTGGTGGACCACCATCGTCCAATCCTTCAGATAAAAATGGGAGCGCTACAGAACAAGGCACCGATGGTGTGGATGCCGAACAGAGAATCAAAGATTTGGGCATTGAACTTATTAAGCCTAAACCACCTACTGCCAATTACCTTAAAGCCAAAACCTTGGGCAATGTAGTATACTTGGCAGGTACTGGGCCAGATAGACCTGATGGCTCTCAGGTTACTGGTAAATTAGGCAGTGAAATAAGTCTTGAAGAAGGCATAGCTGCTGCTCGTTTTGCAGGCATTTCACTACTTTCTTCCTTGAAAGCTGAAATAGGTGATCTTAACAGAGTGAAGAACATCGTTCGTGCCAAAGGTATGGTCAATGCAGACCCTTCTTTTACGCAACATTCACAAGTCATCAATGGCTTTTCTGATTTGATGGTAGAAGTATTCGGTGAGAAAGGAAAACATGCCCGAGCAGCCATAGGGATGGGTTCATTGCCTTCTAACATTTCCGTTGAAATAGAGATGATTGTAGAACTTTATGACTAATATATAGTTGGTTAAATAAATTTTAGCCCGATAATTGCTTAAAAAAATAGGGACGGTGAAAACCATCCCTATTTTTATTTGTTAGCATTATAAACCCAACAAAAGATAGTTTTCATGGCAGGGATATTAAAGCAAGAAGTACCCACTCGATCATTACTTTTAGACAGATTCAAAAATTGTCGCCAACAAACAGAAAAAATATGTGCTCCGCTCGAAGTGGAAGATTTTGTTCCTCAGCCTATACCTGAGGTATCACCACCCAAATGGCACTTGGCTCATAGTACTTGGTTTTTTGAACAATTTTTGCTTATCCCTTTCAATAGCGACTATAAGGTATATGATCAAGATTTTGCCTATTTGTTCAATAGCTATTACAACAATGCTGGAGAAAGGGTTTTGCGCCCCAATAGAGGGCTGATGAGTAGACCTCCAGTTTCCCAGGTGATGGCATATCGAGAATATGTTACCAATGCTGTATTGGAATTTGCTGAAAAGGGAGAACTTAGCAGCCAAATAATGGAATTAATCGAATTAGGCATCAACCACGAACAACAACATCAGGAACTCCTGGTTTATGACATTAAATACATTCTTGGAAATCAGCCTACTTTCCCTACTTACGGGGATCATTTTTCAAATAAACCTGAAGACAAGAATAACGAATGGGTCGAAGTTTCAGAGGGAATAAAACAAATTGGTTTTTCCGGTGATGGCTTCTCTTATGACAATGAACTAGGAAAACACCGTGTCTTTCTAGCGCCCTATAGTATTTCTAAAAATCTCGTATCCAATGGGGAATACATTCAATTTATTGAATCCGGAGGATATACTAATTTTAACTTGTGGCATTCTGATGGTTGGGAATTTATTAATGAAAAGGGAATTAAGGCGCCATTGTATTGGCATAAAATTGAAGGTAAATGGCATCAATATACTTTTAACGGACTCAAAGAAGTAAATCCAGATTTACCTGTACAACATCTTAGCTATTATGAGGCTTTTGCTTTTGCCGAATGGAAGGGAATGAGATTGCCCACCGAATTTGAATGGGAAGTAGCAGCAGACCAATTTAGCTGGGGTCAACTTTGGGAATGGACATCAAGCGCCTACCTGCCCTATCCAGGCTTTCAAAAAGCCCCAGGTGCTTTGGGAGAATACAATGGTAAATTCATGGTCAACCAACAAGTGCTCAGAGGCGCCTCTACCGCCACAGCCAAAAACCATAGCAGAAAGACTTACCGTAATTTCTTTGCACCTTCCTCCCAATGGATTTTTTCAGGAATAAGACTTGCCAAATCATTATGATGAATACCATTTTTAAAAGAGATATCCTTGAAGGGCTTAACTCAGCACCCAAACAGCTTTCTTCGAAGTATTTTTACGATGAAAAAGGGTCTGAAATATTTCAGGAAATTATGCAGATGAAAAGCTATTATCTGCCAGGCTGCGAAACAGAAATTTTAACCGAAAAGAGTCAGGAGATAATTTCCCGTCTTCCAAACCCTACCTATGATGTAGTAGAACTTGGGGCTGGAGATGGAACTAAAACGGCCTTATTCCTAGACGCCTTATTAAAGTCAGAGAAGACAATAAATTACTTACCTCTTGATATATCTCCTGAAATCCTTGAGGTCAACAAAGATTTTTTAATTGAGAAGTTTCCAGACTTAAACATATTGCCTATTGCAGGGGATTATTTTGAGACTTTAGAAAAAATAAAACCTCGTAAAAACCCGAAAATTGTACTTTTCTTGGGAAGTAATATTGGCAATTTTGAAGGGGAAAAGGCCGTAGCATTTCTAAAATTCGTTCGTCAATATTTAGTAAAAGGAGATTTATTTATGCTGGGTGCAGATTTGAAAAAGCACCCTCAAACAATATTAAAAGCCTACGATGATCCTGAAGGCATTACAAAAAGGTTTAACCTGAACCTGCTACACCGCATTAACCGAGAATTGGAGGGTAATTTTATTCCTGAAAATTACGATCATTATGCAAGTTACGATCCGTTAAGCGGCACTACCAAAAGTTTCCTCATTAGTAAAATTAAGCAAAATGTTCAAGTGGGAGGCCAAGCCATCGATTTTGAGAAAAACGAACCTGTGCACATGGAAATTTCCCAAAAATACAATATCAGTGATTTGATTCAATTAAGGGAAAACGCAGGGTTTAAAACGGATCATCATTTCACAGATAGCCAAAAGTATTTTAGCATAAGTCTTTTTGAATATTAAAAGACAGTTCATTGATCCCATTGGACTAAATTAAGCTAAAAAAAAGAAAATCCCAGACCAAGAGCATGCTTGTCCGTCTGGGATTTTTTCATTAATAATATCCCTTTTTAACAGAAACCAATTTCAATATCAATTATATTTGATTAAAGAAACCACCGAAATTTACTTAAAATGATACCTGAAAATCCTTATTTACTGCTTACACCAGGCCCCTTGAGCACTAGTAAAACAGTTAGGGAAGCCATGAACCGCGACTGGTGCACTTGGGATGAAGATTACAAAACAATCGTGCAAAATATCCGCAGCTCTTTATTAGACTTAAGTAATGGTGGAGATGCTTACACTACCGTTTTGATGCAGGGAAGTGGCACCTTTTCTGTTGAAGCAGTTTTGTGGACTTGTTTGAAGCCCAATGATAAAATATTGGTGCTTTCTAATGGTGCTTATGGTAAGCGAATGGGTAAGATCGTCTCCTTGATGGGCATAAGTTTGGAAGTGATGGAAATGGAAGAGCACTTACAACCTGACCCGGAAAAAGTCGAGGAATTGCTTAAGCAAAATCCAGACATCAGCCATATCGGGATGGTTCACAGTGAGACCACCACAGGGATGCTAAATGATTATGCACCCATCGCTTTGCTGGCAGAGCAATACCACAAGTGTTTTATTCTGGATGCCATGAGCAGTTTTGGAGGTATACCGCTTGACATCCGAGCTCCTAAAATTGATTTTCTGATCAGTAGTGCCAATAAATGTATCCAAGGCGTACCTGGTTTTGGTTTTGTTATTGTCCGCAAGGATGTTCTTCAAGCATGCAAAGGCAATTCTAAAAGCCATTCTTTAGACCTTTATGACCAATGGGAGGCGATGGAAAATGACCCAGGAAAATGGCGGTTTACCTCTCCTACGCATACCGTGAGGGCATTTCTACAAGCCCTCGAAGAATTAAAAGAAGAGGGCGGAATTTCTACCCGGCACCATAGGTATGTCAGTAACCACCAAACTTTGGTAAGGGGAATGAAAAATTTGGGAATTGAAGCTTTTCTTCCTGAAAAAGACCAGTCCCCCATTATTACGGCCTTTCATGAGCCTTCAAGTCCTGACTTTTCTTTCAATAAATTGTACCATTTGCTCAAAGAAGAAGGCTTTGTAATTTATCCAGGTAAAGTGTCCAAAGCGGCTACTTTTAGAATAGGCCATATCGGCCATGTATTTCCTGAGGACATACAGAGGCTAATCACTGCCATAGAAAAAATTAAATTTTGGTAATTGCCCCCGAAATAGGCGATAAACCTTCCCTTATATGATCAAATCACGAAAACCCCTTTTGCGTAATCCCTTCTAAAGCATATAATTACAGGTATAAATTAACCACTTAATATGATTTAATGGCTTGACCTACTGGTTACCCTTATCTCTTCCTGTCCATTTTTGCCGAGGTCTTAGAATACCATCTAATACTTTAGCGTTTACTTTTAAAAAGTTAATTCTATTAAATTAACATTAAAGATTTCAATTTCATCAGCCAAGAATGGACGTAATATCTCAGCCACGGGTGCTGCCCGAGGTTCAATGAATGTACACTAAATGATTTTGGCGGTATTGTTGCCTTTTTTTGCATCAATACTGACGAAATTTCTATTATCGATATATTTTTCTATACCTCGAATCCTTTCACCCATAAAAAAAACCTCCGGATAATTGCATTTATTATTGCAACTGTCCGGAGGTTTATATTTATTGAGCAAACTTATCTTTTACCATAAGTAATGCCATTCCAATCGTCTGTTCTGAATGGATTGGCAGGAAGCCCTTCTTTATTGTACACATTGACATCATCAGGATTGTCCGCCCAACCGTACCTTACAGCAACTGGGTTTTTGATGTCCCCGGTTTGCAATACGATTTGATCGCCATCTTGCTGTCCGGATACCCAATGGAATTTCTTGTCGGAACCTGCCACTGCAAATCCTTTGACATAACCATATTTGTCATTCACCATTAGGCCAGAACCTACATGATCAAAGCTTATACGGATTTGGTTTCCCTGGATTTCCATGGATTTATAGGTAGGTCCACTGTAAACAACATCCATATCGTAAGCGATTTTCTTGGCTCCTTTTGCAAGACGCTCTCCTACAGTCCATTTGTCTCTAGGGTGAATATCCCCTGCTTCACCTTTATCGATGATAACTGCTTGAGCAGTATTGGGAAGCGACAATGTCATGGTTTGTGCTTCTCTTAACTCTGCCCAATCACTGTCTTCAGGAGCAGCTTTAGGCTGTTTGAAATTCGCCAATTGTACCCATAAGAAAGGGAAGTCTCCCTGACCCCACTGTGCTCTCCAGTCTTCAATCATTAAAGGGAAGATTTCCCTGTACTGGTAAGCCCTTGATGCATTGGATTCACCCTGATACCACAGGGCTCCTTTGATAGCAAATGGAATTATTGGTTCAAGCATCCCATAAAACAAGCTGGTTGGCCAACTGTTTGGACTCTTTTTCTCTAAGTTTGGATCAGAAAAATCCTTAGGCCCTTCAGTTTGGTTTGTGGTTACCCTTTCCTTGAAATCTGCATGTGTCAATAAAGCATCTGCACTCGTCCATGCCTCTGAAAGTGTTCCCCCCCAATTGATGTCCAAAAGTCCTATGGCTACGTCCATATCTGACTCAATTCTTCTGGCAAAATAATAACCAATGGCAGAAAAATTAGCTACGGTTTCGGGAGAACAAATGGACCATTTGGCCTCAGGAACTTCTTCTATCTCCTCAAGGCTTAGGTTTCTTCCCACTTCAAAAAGTCGGATATTGGGATGGTTCGCTGTTTTGATACTGTCTTCACCACCAATGGTCTTTGTCAATGGCCACTCCATATTGGATTGGCCACCGAGCAACCAAACATCGCCCATCATAACGTTTTCCAAAACTTTGGAGTC
This sequence comes from uncultured Cyclobacterium sp., assembly GCF_963977555.1. GTDB lineage: Bacteria > Bacteroidota > Bacteroidia > Cytophagales > Cyclobacteriaceae > Cyclobacterium. Next base: position 247,671 of record NZ_CAXBPD010000008.1, read on the forward strand.
TTTTTTGGTATTAATGGAAAGAATATAGGGACCTCCTTTTGGGAAAGCGTCCATTTTCAACATCCACTGTCCTTCTTTATCTGCTTTTACACGGTATTTTTTGCCCTGAAAGGTCACATTTACCCATTGTTTCGGGTCTGCTTTACCCCATACAGGTATTTCCTGGCCTCTTTGCAGTACCATATGGTCAGCAAAAACTTTAGGCAATTCTAATTCTGCCTTTACCTGAAACAGAACCAGGAATAAAGCAGCAAATAATACTATTTTTTTCATCGTATTTGAATTTGGTTATTTTGAAAAAGATTTGATAATATACGATTTTTGCCCTAAAATTCATTGATCCAATTGTATAAGAGAAGAAAGGTTTTTTTTAAGGGATAGATAAGGGGGATAAAAAATACCAGGAAGGAAGATAATCAGGTGAAAGGCATTCGATCCTTTCTACCTCCTTAATCGAAACCGAGGTTGCGCTTGGTTTTGCATCCTCATGTTTACGCATCGAACCCTCTTAAAAAATGACATAAGCTAGCTTTATTTTGAATTATTTAAAACTTAGTTTAATTTTAACTAGTATTAAATATTTAAGCCACTGTAATCAAAATAATTGGTGCACTTTAAAGCTGGGATCTATTGGGTACGAGAATCACCCTTTTAAAAATTTGATTATGAACATAATAGCATTGGCAGCAGCCTTTTTTATAGTCACAGGAATAACTGCATTTGCCCAACAAAATGCTGAGGATTATTCAGTAAAGGGAAAAAAAATAGTTGGCCTGGCAACTTCCCTAAATAACACCAGGTATTTACAAGGCAACAATGATCTTTACAAAGAATTGTTTTTTGATTATGGTCTTGGGGAATTTATAAGCACAGGGGTATTCGTTGGTTATCAAAAGAGGCAATATTCCTTTTTATCTGTAGTAGGCTCAGACAGTAAAGTTTTATATTACGACCAAAATTTCATCCCTATAGGAATAAGAGTTACCGTACACTTTACCTCATTTTTGAGCAAACAATTACAACTTAATCTTAAGCCAGAGAAATGGGATGTTTATGTGCGGTATTATGCCAGTGTAACATTAAACTCCGTAACGGATAAGTTTGACAGGTATAGTGGTCATTTGCCTGAAGATCAGATTAACTACACGTTATATCGAACAGATGAAGACCTCAATTATTCTGCAGGATTATTGACCGGTGTTGGTTTTTACCCTACCAAAAATTTCGGGTTCTTTTTTGAAGGAGGTTACGGGCCTATGGGGAATTTCAATGTAGGCATTGTTGGCAGGTATTGATAAGCTGAGCTTGGTTACCCAGCATTAATAAATAGGACTCAGCCACTCCACTGAGAAGGCTTTCTATGATAAAAAAACAGGCTGATTAGTGATTTGAAATTAGGATTGGTTTTGGCTGCTTTGCATCATGGTAGCTTATTTGTTCGGAAAAGCTGTTAGAAGTAAATAGGACTAAATACAATACCATCCACCCTATTAATTTCAATAGCAGGAAATGGAATCTTAATAAGGTTAACCGACCTAAACACCCTTTTCAACCATTTTTTATTGGTAGGAATTTTGGTGAAGTCAATGTCTAATGAGAATAGGTATTGTCGGTACCTTTCTAAATTGGGAAAGGGCTCTCCCTGATAAAACTTAGGATTTTCAAATTCATAAATCATCCCATTTGCACTGTATCCAAATGCAATATTGAGCCATGGAGGGATTTTTTCTAAACCAGTAAGTTGCTGTAGATTGCCAGAGAACCAGTAAGTATGGGCATTGTAATCTAAGAAAAATCGTTCTAAATGCGATTCTCCAAGGTGGGTATGGTAATTTGGATATATGCTGGGAGAATAGGAGAATTTCATAAGAAATACCTGTTCGTCAAAAACCGCTTCCTGGATAATAAATAGAGTAGACCCTAATGTGTTTGCAATCATGTCTGACCAAGAGAAGCCCCAGCCTTCATACATGCCATCAAAAACTTCTATTGGTGTTTGGAAGATTAGGCCTATTGGTCCTCCATAAATAAGTGCTTTTCTTTTGTCTACACCCGCTCTTCTCAATGCGTAGTAAGCTGAATAACTTTCTCTATATGCTCCAAAAGCATGTCCAAACTTATCCATTTGTAAATACCCTTTTGAGTCATCGTAGAAATGAAAGGGAACACGCTCATGATCTTTGTACCAGATATAGTTCAAGAAAGAAAGACCTGCCAAGTAACTGCCAACTTCAATTCCAATCGCAGTGTTTAAACGCTTCTTGTCAATTGAATCTGGGTAAGAATTAATAAAGTCCTGTTGAGCAACCGTTCTTAGGGAAGAAATAATTAATAATACAATTAAGCATACAATTCTCATAAAGAATGGTTAACCTTTCTAAGACTTGGTTTGGAAGCAATTACTTAGACAAGTACGCAATACCGTAGCGTCTATTCATTGCACCCCTATTAAAACTTTAAAATAATAATAATAAGTTAACTATCAGCTCATTATTAATCAAACCTTTTCTAAATCAGGCAATATTGTACCCTAGCCAATGCAACTATAAAGCTAATATCGAAAAGTTAAACCTCACAAGCCGTAAAAAAGTAAACCGAAAACCATTTCCTATAGCAACCATAGTTGCAAACGGTATGAACTGATCTTTGTACATGTTCAAAATAATTTTGAGAACCCTTAATATACCGATTCGTTTGGCCATTAAACACTACAAATAACACATCCCGAAATTAATTGGTATTAATTTTAAAATCGACCAAATAATTACTTTTTTGCCTAATTTATATTTGTTCAATTCCTGTTAATTCACTTACCGTATCATATATTAATAACCCCTGATTTTTGTCATCTAATTCCCCAATTATGTGACCATCCTTGTTCCATATTGCACTTTGTCCCACACTAATAAAGTTGTCGCAGGGACCAATGCAGTTCGACATTAAAATTGGGGTTTTGTATGTAATTGCGGTTTTGGAAAAATACTTGTAGGCCTTTACAATACCGTCTTTAGATTTTGCTACACTTGCAATGTAAATATCAGCTCCAAGGTGGTGGGCATTTTTAAAATGTTCTCCTTGTAAGGTTTCATAGCAAATCCCAAACGCAATCTTTTTTCCTTTAATATTTAGTAAATATTGTTTGTTTCCACATACAAAGTACGGTAGCTCGTCTGGATGTAATATTTGCTTGGAATACACAGCTCCATTATGGTTCGGCTGAAAAATCAACATACTGATGTTTATTCCTTCAGTAGAGTTTGTAGGCATGCCTAAACCAATCGTAATCTTATTTCTATCCGCAAGTTCTAGAAATGGATTGAAAAGGCTGTTATCTACAGCTGTTACAAGCTTTCTGGCAATGGAAGGTTCGTAGTTGGTTATAGACAATTCAGGGAAAATAATCAGGTCAGCATTGTGCTTTATGGCACGTTGAATTAATTCCAAGTGATTTTGGATGTTCAATTGAATGTTTCCTTTTTCAGAACATGTTTGTGCAATACAAATTATCATCCCATGAATAGTTTGGTTGAATTGCTTCTCGCCTCATGGCCATTTCTCCATTCCCTATAAAGATACAACGAAGCAAATGATCAACAACTAGCAGGAAAAGAATAATATCCCTGTTTCCTAATTCCGCACAATAAGTGGGCTCCCATCATAAAATATCAATTCCAGCTCCAAGGCTCATTTTCAACCCTTCCAGGGTTGCAAATTTGATGGTTACTTTCCTATCCCCGGTTGCCACCCGTGGCTATTATTATTGAATTCTTGAATATCAAATAAGCCATATTTCAAGAATTAACTTCTCAATAGGAAAGGGCTTTAGCCCATTTTTAAAGCCGGTAATACAGCACTCGGCTTTAGCCAAAATTTAGGTAAAAATAGTGTTAATAATGAATCGAAATGCCAAAAGGTAGGTAGCTTATAATAGGTAGTCGGACAACATCTTCCATTTTATTAAACCGAGATAGGCAAGTCATAATAGAAGTAGAAAAAACAGCTTAACTACTCGAAAATTGTCTTTGTTACAAGACCGGAGAACGGCATATAATGGCAAGCTTGAACCAAAATCACTGGTAAGACCAGGCCAATAAAACTGATCCTATCCCCATCCCAGGAAGCTATCGAAAGCTCAGTCCGAATCCTGACCGCACAGGACTATTAGGAACCGAAGCCTTAATCGCATCATTTAGCTCAATTATTAGGCAAGATTTTTATTTTCGTATTTAGGAATATCTTCCAATTCCCCTTTTTTTTCATCACTTTTTACTTCAATATCATAATCGTCTTGAAGTCCTAGCCAAAATTTAGCAGAATTCCCAAAATATTTGCTCAAACGAAGGGCTGTGTCCGCTGTAATCCTACGTCTTCCTTTTATTATTTCCGAAATCCTTGTTTGAGGTATTTTTAAATCTTTTGAAAGTTGGTAAGCCGAAATCTCGAGTGGCTCAAGAAATTCAAAATTTAAAACTTCGCCAGGGTGTACATTTGCTAATTTCTCCATCTTTAATGCTTATTTAATGATAGTTAATTATTTCAACTTCTTTAGCGTTTCCATTATCCCATTGAAATATTATCCCCCATTGCTTGTTAATCCTAATACTATAAAATCCGTTTAGTTTTCCAGTCAACTTTTCCAGTCGGTTGGAAGGTGGAATGCGTAAATCCGGTATATCCTGAGAGTTATTAAGCATTCTTAATTTCCTACGCCCTATAGTTTGTATATCTATAGGCATTTTTCTGACACGGATACCGTTCCAAATTTTTTCAGTCTCTTTTAGAGCCAAACGATATTATCATAATACTTTTACGCGTTACTAACGCTAAAGGTTAGTATAAAATTTGTTTTTAGCAAAAATGTCGTAGTAGACTAGAGGCTGGTATACTTCTCTATTAATACGGAAAAGGATTTTATATAAATTAGGCTATCAGGAAACCCTAAAGAAGACAATATGTAGCTTTCTATAATAATGGCTTTCCAGCTCCTAGTCTCCTGTTCAACCCTTCCAGGGTTACAGATTTGATGAGTACTTTCCTGTCCACGGGTGCCACCCGTGGTTATTATTATTGAATTCTTAGTTCGAAACTAAGCCCTATAAAGTATCTACTAAATAGGAATGGGCTTTAGCCCATTTTAAAAAATGGTAATACAGTACTCGGCTTTAGCCAAAATTTAGGTAAAAATAGTGGTAATTTTGAATTTTGCTAAAGATGTGTTGGCCACATACCTTAGGAATAATTCCAGCCTTTAGGTTCTGCTCTCATCGCAAATTCTATAGCATAAACCTAAAAAAGAAGGACATATAAATGTCCTTCTTCACCTTATGAAATTTCGCCTTTCCAAAAATGGAAAAAGCAATATGTTCAACTCTACTAATGCCAGCTGAACATTCGTACTCACCTAAATTAATCAGTAGCCAGGTACAAGGAGCTGGCTCCACCGAGGGCTACATTCCATGAAGGAGATACATTTCCTCCGTTTTCATAATTAGAAAAAGCCAGCACACGGCCTCCGCCATTTCCTATTTCTGCAATATAAACCGTACCGGATTCACTGTCATAAGCCACATCAATGGGGTTACCCATCATGGTGGCAGCACCTGCCACTCTGATCTGTGCAGCCATCCCGATAGTTCCTCCATCTGAGGTATTATTGAACGTGCTGCTGAAATTTTCAATCAAATGAAACCCTCCATCGTCTTCGGTATTCTCTGCGTCACCGATATCTGTCATCACCATCATGTCCTTCATCCTATCATAGGCCAACCCATGCGTACGTTCAATTCCTTCAATGGTAACCTTTTTTGAAGCTTGCAGCATTCCATCGCTAGTATTTGATGAAAAATTATTGAACACTGCCAGATCAGCAGTTTTATCCACCACAGCAAATAGGTCATCACCTATAAATTCAATTCCCCAGACTGCGAAATCGATATCAAAAGTATTCTTTAACGTCAGGCTGTTACCTGATTTCGTATAAACGAAAAACTGATTTTGTTGGTTGTCAGCAATTACCATAGTATTTCCGTTTACAGCCATAGCACGTGGATTCATTAAGTCCGCAGCACCAGAACCTCCCAAGTCTAATGAAAGTGAGGGGTTCATCAAAACATTGGATACACCACCATAAACATTTACTTGAAGGGCGCTTCTGGAAGCAACAATAAGGTCATCACTTGCCTCATCGTAGTGAATGCCCTCATTTCCCGTGGAAAGCGTGGTAAACCTATTCATTTCCACCCCTCCATCTTCTTTAAACGCGTAGGTATTAATATCGCCAGTGGCGTTGCTGGTAACAAACAAGGTAGCGCCATGCTTATCCATATCCATCATATCATCATCATCACATGAAGTAAAAGCGAGCAATGTAAAGCCAAGAAAGACTTTAAAAAGGTTAGATTTTTTCATTTTAAAATTTAGTTTGGTTAAATAATAGTGCTTAGTTATCACATTTGTTCACCTACTTACGAAAAAGAGAATAAGATTGGATTCACCTATTTTTATTTTTTTTGGATCTAAGATTAAAATCCAAATTCAAGCGATCAATAGGATTGAATTGAAACTTATCAAAGGGAAAGGAGCAATAAACCTTTTTTCAAAGAGGGCAATATGCTCCGTTGCATAAGAAAAAACCCTATACCAAAGACTATAATCTAGTCTCTAAACTCAGCTCCTTAGCCTGTGGAAAAGAGCCCTAGGGTAAGGAATAGGTGCATTTATTTTCGTAAAAAAAATTTAGGCTACAAGGCTTCTGTTCAACCCTTCTCAGGGTTGCAAGTTTAATAGATCGTTTCTAATCCACGGGTGCCAGCCGTAGTTATTATTATTAAAGCCCCTCAGGCTTCTTCGATTTGAAACTAAGCCATGTTCATAAAAATATCTTCTCAATAGGAATGGGCTTTAGCCAAAACTACGGAAACAAAAAGATTGAATTGAGATAGTACAAAGGAGAAGCATTTCAAGGCATTAGGGCCTTCAACAATAGTAACAGTCCTCCTAATGGCCTAAATTCCACCTATAATGCTTAATCCCGAATATGCAAAAGGCCTTTATTACGTGGTTCACTTTCGCTCATGTCTTCATGGTTGGCTTATGATAAAAAAAGTTTCGTTCGTTCAACAATTAATTCCTTATAGTCTATTTGCCTGTTTACATCAAGGAATGAACGCTCTATTAATTTATTGGCTTCAGGAAGCCATTTTTGTGCCCTTTTATACACTACATTTATTTGTTTGTTATTTAAATTTAAAACAGCTCCAAGGCGGTCGAAATATCCTCTATTGAAATTTTTCTTTTTACCACCCAGCAATAGGGCTGTATCCTCCTTGTCTTTTGGCAATATCATTTTGACACTTAAAAAGTCATAAAAAGGGGCTAGGACCCAACCCATTTCTGACAAAAACATAGAATAGTTTTTCAAGTGCATATCATTATTCCCTATAATAAAGTTGAATACCGTTGATTCAAAAAATCGCAACTTGTCTAACAAAGTGTTTGCTGATAATTCACCTATGGTTTTTCCAAGCATTTCCATGGTACCCTTGTATTTATCAGTCAGCTCAAGAATTTGGAGAAAATCTATCATGTGGTTCTTGGACCCATCCTTGTTACGATCAATCCGTTTGGTAATAAAACAAAGTTCACCTGATTGTAAACGAATCATATTTATGGGCACAATGTTTATTTTAAACAAATCTGCTAGTTTCATGGAAAGGTGCTCGTTTTCTGGCATAAGCGGGTAATCAGCATTTTGGGGTTTCAAAATATAGTTCCCTTCTAAAGCATTCATTATGGTCAATCGGCCTTGATGGCCATTTTCCACAGCTGTTTTGATCCACCCTAAAGACAATTTTGGTTGAACGCCCGGGACGGTAATAGATTGCTCTACGGCCTCTTTCGCCAGTTTCTCCATCTCTGATAAGCCATAGGGCATTAGCGGAGCATGTTTTGTCCCATAAAAGGCCATTATACACTTCGGGTGGTAGTCCTCCTGATTTTCATCCAAGGGCTTATAGCAGTACAGGCACTTAGACATCAACTTTAGGAATTACAGGGTGAACACTTACAGCACCAATAGCATTTTGGCAACAGGCCAGCAATAAGCCCATGCGATCATTCTTATTAATTTTCCAGCTTTCTACCGCAATATTCAGTAGCCAACCTTCAGGTATTAGCCCATCAAAAAAGGGAAACAGTCTATTACTCCTATATGGTCTAGTGGAAACGTGCATTTGAAAGGTGACGAATTGGTCCGGATAGGTTTGGGCATACACTTCGTCATATACAAAGAGATATTCCCCATTATCCTCTTCAGTAAGAACACCGGCTTGGATGTTATTGCATTTAACTATTCCTTGTCTCATCTTTTTCATTAATTGGACCTAAAACATGACCAAACATCTGAAGTACTTGGCTTACTTTTGACATACTGAGGTTATCTTTGCCTTGTTCGATTTTTCGTATTACCGTAAGAGCAACTCCGGCTTTTTCAGCAAAGTCTTCCTGAGTCAGCCCCAATTGCTTCCTTTTGGTTTTTACAAAGTCTGATAGTCTACTCATAGTATATGTATTTACATACAAAAATAACGAAATATAATAAACTATATGCACTTCCATATAAAAAGGGCTCTAGAAATAAATTTATGTAATTAGAAATAAAATTAAATGATATTACTTTTTCCTCTTTTAATGCATCGATAGACCTATCCGCCGGATAATAAATTCTTATGATCTCAGTCAGCGCGTGCTATAAAAAGGTGATAAAAAGTAAACTAGCAGACAATCCATTTTTGGAACAAAAAGTGTTCATCCATTATAAAACGCTTTCCAGCTCAAAGGCTCCTGTTCAACCCTTCCAGGGTTGCAGATTTGATAAATGCTTCCTACCCACAAATGCCACCCGTGGTTATTGTAATTGAAGCCCCTCGGGCTTCTTCGATTTAAAAAATAAGCCCTTTTATTAAAATAACTACTCCATAGGAATGGGCTTTAACCCATTTTCAAAGATGCAATACAGCATCCGGCTTTATCCAAAATTTAAGTCATAAAAGGGTAATTATGGAATTAAGTTTTGCCAAAGGAAAAATGGCAGCAAACCAATTTTAACTAAGGCCTCAATATTCTCCATTTGATTAAACACGATATGAACAATCAATTGTGTACCTAATTCGCTCAAAAAGAAACTTTGAGTAAAAAAGCTATTTCATTTCTATTCCTTCTTTTGAAAACAACTCACGGTACCATTTATCCAATTTTTTATTTCTAAAAACAAACAGATAAAATTCGTCATTTTCAAAATGGTCCCTATAAGATAAAACCTCAATTTCAATGGGGCCTTCCAATCGCTTTTCTGCAATTGTATAGTCATCCCCTAAAATCTGAGTTACCTCCTCTTTCGACATACCAAGTTCAAGCGCATTCATTTTAGTACTTGTCATATGTGCCACCTGCAAAGAGCAGGAATGAAGCAATACCATTAGAAAACCTAAAAGAATAGCATTATTAAAATTTTTTATATACATAATTATTGTAGCGTCTTGTTAATTTAATTGGGTTGATTCTTCCAAAATCTGGGCCTAAATTCTGATTATTTTCTTACACTTGTCCAGTAGAATAACGCCTAATAATCAACTTTATTAATACCTATAAAGATAATAATAAGATGGAAACCATCATCCTCTGACGGATAGGTAATATTGCCCTTGTTCTAAATCAAGACAAAAAGTGTCTTTCCAGGTTATAAAGGTACTTGTTCAACCCTTCCAGAGTTGCAGATTTGATAAATGCTTTCCTAACCACGGGTGCCACCCGTGGTTATTATTGTTGAAGCCCCTCAGGCTTCTTGAATATCAAATAAGCCATATTATAAAATTAACAAAATTGAACAATTTGAGGTTGGTTTTATCGATTTGATTCCCATCTTACAATGGCGAATTTGATTGATTTGATGCTATAAATTTAAAGGTTTGGGCAGCGTGAGTCTAGTGAATTACAACGTAGAGTAGAGCATGATAGCCTTCAATATTTGCTTTTCATAGGATTCTCCCCAGCAAATGTAAATCCATTTATATCCACAACACCCCTATCACTCCAGTAATTTACTACAAATCAAATGACTGTTAATCTTTGTAATATGGCAGGGTTCTCCCGAAAAATCTGGATCAAAACTGCGCCCAAATTACGGGTACACATACCGAAGCTACAACGAGTTCACACTTGCACATTGCGACTTAGGTATTTGAAAACCAACAGAGCTTCAGCGAACTCTTCACGAAATTGACTGTCCCAGGTTGAATAGTCAATTGCCCTGGTAGGTTTTACACCTACTGGATAAATGCCACCTCGTGGCGCATCAACGATTAGTGTATAGTGACGTAACATCTCAAAGGGTTCTATGCACTATTCATCTTGTTTTGCATAGTTATTTCAGTTTTGGAATATTCTTTAAAACATCTTTTACTACTTGAGCTACCGAATCTTCCGTAATTTCATTTCTATTACAATAGTCACTGTTGAACCAGTCCTCTAAAAGCTTAGCTCCTTTACTTGAGTTACATGACATACAACAAAGCGAAATATTACTCTTATCATTTATTCTAATGTCATTTACAATATGTTCCCACGATGGCTTATGTTTTCTTGATTGGGGATTATCTCGAAATTCTTGACCACAATAAACGCAACTCTTGTCTCTTTGCTTTACAAAATCCTCAACTTCTTTTGGTATGCCCCATCGATTACTCATATTTTTTAGTCTCCATCGAAAAAGTCTATGTCTATTTCTTTGACTTCATATGGTGTTTTAACCTGAACTCCTACATTAAATTCATGCATTAAATCTACTAACTTTTGTCCGTCAATAAGAATTATTGTGTGGTGTGCATCATTTGCTTTTTTTACAGCTCCTTTGTCAAAATTGGAAGTAGTAACGAAAACGCCTTTCTGAGTATCTCCACTCATTGCACCTATAAAATTCCTTATATCCTTTTCGCGTACCTTGTTTTCTCCGTATCGTTTAGCTTGAATGTAAATTTTATCCAGCCCAAGTTTATCTTCATTGATAATTCCATCAATACCACCGTCACCCGTTTTGGAGGTTTCTACGAAATCACCGTACCCCATTCTCTTCAGCAAGATCAGTATTACTTTTTCAAAATAGAAGGGATCCATTTCTTTTAATTTCTCTAACAGCTCATCCTTAAGTTGAATTTCAATCGCTTTAAAACCTTCATCAATTAAATCTTGTGGTGAAGCATTCTGAACTCTGGAAGGAGTAGTTTCCTTTTTTTGATCTTCTTCGTTATAGAATTCTAAAAAATTTTCTGAGCTTTCAACTTCATTTAATGTTAAATTAGAAGCACTGTGTTTTTTACCTTTTTCAGTAATTCTCACATAACCTCTTTTGGGGAACTCTATAAATCTACCCTTTTTTAAATACGATTTACCCCAAGCTATTCTATTGTTTATCAGTATGTCACCACTTTTTGTTGTCTGCTCTAATTGTTCTTTAGATAACCCTGTGTAAAATTTATCAATTACTTTTCTATACATCTCTCTTGATTGAAGAGTCTCTCCGTTCTCAAGCACTTTCAGTATTGGTATAAATGTTTCATGAAACTTAGGTATTTCCATTCGCTAGGGTGTTTCTAATTATGCTGTTGAGTAGAGCCTAATAGCCTACCCTATTTAATTACCTATAAAGATAATAATAAGCAGTAAACTTTCAACGCCCCTTTCATCAAACCGTATGTGAACTTTTCGCTCGTACGACTTACCGAAAATCTTTTTTATTTCCTTTTCATAGGATTCTGCCCAGCATATGTAAATCCATCTATAACCACAACACCCCTATCACTCCGGTAGTTTACTACAAATCAAATGACTGTTGATAATGCATCGGGACATAAATGCCCAAACATAAGGGATACCGATAAAACTCGGTACAGGTTTTCACCGGCTGGTATAATTTGTTACCTTCGATACCAGATGCCCATGCTGGGCACACACACTGCATACAGACTAGGCTGTTCCAGCCGTCAGAATGCTTAGTTATTGGGGGCTTTTTCCTTCTTTATTTCTTCAACTAGTTTATCGAATGTTGTAAAAAGATTAGAGTCAATTTTTTGTTTCTGATAGTATGATTCTATAGCAGACATAATAGACTCAATTACAGTTGTCATTAACTCTTTCTTTGTAAATATTTCTTTAAAGTACCCGAAGTACTTTTCATCTTCTTTCTCTTGAAAGTGATTAGATAAAGAATAGAAAACTTCATCAATTACAGCTTCACCTTCAAACTCTTCTGGCGGAGTGCTAACCTTTCTATTGATTCTATTAATTTCCTCTTCTCTGATTTGTGCTAAGCGATTAGTGTATTCTAAGCTAACTTCATTATTTGGGTCCAGAATAAACTTTATGGTATCTACTAAAGCATGCGTATTCAGAATCAGTTCATCAGAAATTAGAGCTAATAAATTCTCGGTAACACTTTCAGAATCTATTTTGAACTTTAAAACAGCATACGAATCAATCATTTTTCCCGGTGGGAGCATGAGCCACTTTTGACAATCTGGATAAGATTTGAAATACTGTTTTTGAACATCAAAAAATGATCGATCCCAAGTCAAAAACATAGGTTGTACTGGATGCACATCTACATCGTTGTCCGCGAGAAATTTGACCATGATACTATCATTATTTCTGGTAAATGGCGATTTAAATTTGTTATTGGCAACTAGGATGTTTTCAAATATTCTGTTAGTATCTTCTATGTCGTAGTCATATTCAAATTCATACTTTTGAATATTCATTTTAGCCAAATGAGAGCTAATTTTTGAGTTAATGGAATCTTGTGAACTAGATTCTTCAAAGCCATATTCACTTAAAAACTGATTAAAGGTCGTTTGCTCATAAATCAAATCATTGCTTAGGAGAAAGAGATAAAAGTTATAAAAAACATTCTTTGAAGAACCTAATTTCCTAAAATTATCAAGTTGCGAAAAGGGGATCAAGTAAAACGCCTCCTTAACATGGTTTTGTACCTCCCAAATATAACGTTCAGATATATGAAGATTTAGATTTTCTTGGGAAGAAAACTCAATCAATCCCTTAGTTGTACTGTAGAAGTAATTGTTATAATTACTCTTTGGCTTGTAAAAATGACACAAGGCATATAAGGCCACTGGAGTATCAACAAAAATGCGTTTTTGGGTATTTAAATATCTTTCCAATCTTGAATTGTTGATATTTGAGCAATAGACTTTACTAGCAGCAATTTTCTGAATAAACTTACTATTCATACAATAACGCAATAATTTCAATGAAAGCCTTTTTGCTTTTTCTTTATCTTCAAGTTTAGATTGAGTAAAATGGATAAATTCTCTGGCAACACTGAATATCGCCTCATTTTCACCAGTATTCAAAAGATCTTTTAAGTCAGAACTAAAATTTTGAGTGTACAATTCCTTTAATTGCAAGACGTAATCATCAACATGTTCACTTTGCTTAAAGCCTTCTAATATTTGATGCAATTCACTAAAAAATACTTTTTCATCTAATTCGTATTGCTCAACTTTCCGGTTAATTAGGCTCTTTTCTTCTTCTGTAAGTGAAAAACAATCAGTAGATTCTTTTTTTATTTTTTTTGATGATTGAAGTCTTGAAAGGAGTTTTGTATAGAACACATCATTTTCACCAACTTTAAATTTTGATTCACAATAATCTTTAATTTCTTGAGTACTTAATGAGTTCTTATCAAAAATAGATTTTAATATAAACCCCTCAATTATCTGTATTCTAAACTCAGAAGGCTTTCCAAATGATAATAAATCAAAAACAAAATTTTCATTTTCATTATTAAAAACTGATTCTTTAACAGCAAATTCATCGAGTTTATTTTTCTTATAAAGCACTCTTTGAATAGCAATAATATTTTCAGCTTCTTCTGCAATTCTATTCGCATCAATCAATTCTAAATTGATACCATAATCTTTAAAAGCAAGCTTTTCATATCCTCTAATCACCTTATTAGTTAATTCGTAAGAGTAAAAGAAAAACAGTTTGTTACCAAATCCATAATCTTGATAATTCGCTTTTGCCTTTTCTAAATCTTCTTTTAATTTTTTATCAAAAGACCTTTTCTCAGCTTGAGTTTTTGATTTTTGAGTTGTAAGTTGAAATTGAAGTTTCTCCTTCTGGAAGTCAAAAACTTTTATATCAATTCCTGTATCGTCTTTGCCATCAGTATTAACTACCCGTTCAAATCCATACTCTTCTTTCAAGTATGTTTTCACTACTTCATCAAATTCTGGTTTCTCCAAGCATTCAATAAGTTGTATTAGATTTTTTGTTCTAGACATGAGTTTATGTTTAATTGTGCCTAACGCTCAAATCAAATGAGTATGTGCCCCAGTTGCTTGAAACACTTAAGTTTCTTTTTCGAAATATCCATTCAAATGGCTCTGTTCGTATATTCATTTTAGTGTTTATTAGCATCTTTTTGTCCATTAATCTTCTCAATTTCGACCTTGAATAGCTTAAATATCCTTTTAATAATCATTAACAAAGTGAGTATTAAGTGTGCAAATACAAAGTTGAAAATGAAATAAATCACAAATGTGATCACCTTATTGTATTCGAGTTTCGATATATCAATCTGAATTCCATAGACTGTTTTTTCAAATGAAAAGACCAATTCCGTGGGTAAAAACTGAATGTTCGCAAAGAACAGAATTCCAAGTGCAAAAAGTGAAATTACAATGGTATAAGTGATATTGTAAAAAGTCTGTTCCAAAAGCTCAGCTCTGTTTTTACTGTCTTTTATGTTGAGCTTATTCTCTGCGAAAGAAATAATAAGTACTAATAAATTCAAAAAAAGTCCAACGAAAACGGATAGGCAGATTGCGAAGATGTTGACAAGGTTGTCGTTCGGAATTCTAACTACTGTGCTTAGGACAAAGGCGATAATCAGCGGATAGATAATGAAATGTCTTCTGTCACGTCTAAGCATTTTACCTTCAGCATTTTCAAGGGTTGACTTATGCTTTTGCAAAATTTCGATGACATTAATCTTTGAAGACATATTAATAGAGGTCTAGGCTAAAATCATTTAATAGTTGGATACATGCGCCCTCAATAGAACGAAAGTCAGAATGACCAGTTGATGTAATTTCAACCTTAATATCATAATACGGTCTGAATTTCAAAGTATCTGATAAGTTAATTGTTCTGGAGGAATTCTTGTATGTCGAATTCACATGAATGGAGGCTTCATCATCAAATCCGATTTTTCTAAAATCTTGAGATGTAAAAAACCCATCTGGATTGTTTTCAAAAATTTCTTGAATTCTTTTTCTGGCATTACCACCAATTCGTCTTTTCCCTTTTGAACGAATACTAAGCTCCAAAACAAAATCGTCTGTTTCAAATGTTTCAAGGCCATACTTTTCAGCTATGTCCCCAGGTAGAGAGTTTCTCACCAAGCGAATTTTATTGTACACCCCATCATTTATGAACTTTTTCACAAACTCTTGGTCGATGAAATTCGAGAAGTGAAAAGTATGTTCAGGAAAATTAAGATTTATGTATTTAGACAGAATGAGAGTAAATACTTGCTTTATTCCAAATTGACCTTCTCTTTCCAGAAAAATTAGGCCTTCATTCTTTTTAGATGAAATACAGATTAAAAAAAAGAAAGGCTTTTGAAGGGCATGATTTTTCATCATTCTGAAAACAGGTGTTTCATCTTTTTTCCTATTAATATCAACTACGTTTTCTTCCTTGCCATACTTCCCTGTTTCAATTATACCGGAGATTGACCTAATTGAATCCTTCTTGTGAAAAATGCTCGCTCCTTCAAGGTCTTTTCCTAATTGGACTACCCTTTTGTTACGTTCGTCAGGTGGTAAGTCATCAATGAACGGGATTAAGTTAGTAAAAAGATTTTCCAAAAGATCAACCCCTTCAATATCATAAAGTGGGAGCTTTTCCTGTTTGTTGTGCTTCGAGGTAATATAAAATCTTAGTACTTCTAGTTTTCTTTCTTCCATATTTCGGTTCAGTGAATTGATGCTAAAGTACACTTTATTCGCCTTCCAACTACCACTAAAACTAAGGAATAAATACTAAATAAAAAACCCTTTGAACCCTTAAACAGGGGTTTTTAGAAAATTGATAGATTTATTACGCATTTTTCTCTAAGCGTTTGTTAAATCAGGATTATGTAATTGAATCAGACTTTAATTAAAAAACCCTATATACCCCATCATTTTACCAAAATGCTTTACTCTAAACCTTCTCTCTTGTCAGTTTTTGGTCAAATGCTTTGGTTTAAACTTAAACAATACTGCCAAAAAGGCGAAATTTTCCGGTTAAAAGGTTCGATTACCCACTTCTGAACTGGGATTTTGAAGTTAATAACTGCAATGGGTAGGTTCGGAGGTACCCCCTTGCACTTCTAGACACCGAAAATTTGACCTGCACGTTGAAATTTTCGGATATTTTGTCAGTTTTTCAGTATTTATATCGAATCACCGTCGGGTTTAGCTTGAATTACCAGGTTTTTTATGACAAAATCCGAGTTCGGAGGTCGAAAATTCGAGTTAAAAGGTTCAAGCTTGTCAGTTTTAGGTACCCCACCCCTGTTATTATGTGCGTAATTGGAGTTTTGAACCCCAATGGATATGTTCAAAGGTACCCTATCCCAGTTCCGAAGTACCCTTAAGGCTTAGGAAATACATGCTAAATTATAAGCCCCGTACCATCAGCCACATTCACCTCATAGGTTTCCATTTGCCTGTTAAACTTGGTGGCATAGGATGCTGAAATAGCAGCTATAAATTCCTTTTTATGGGTTTTCTTGATCAGGTTTAGGGTGCATCCACCGAATCCACCACCCATCATTCTGGCCCCTAAAACATGGGGCAATTCCCTGGTATAGTCCACTAAAAAATCAAGCTCTGGGCAACTCACTTCATAATCAAGAGAAAGGCCATCATGAGAGCCGTAGATGAATTGTCCTACCGCCTCTAGGTCCTGCTTGTCCAGGGCCTCGCAGGTATTTATTAGCCGTTCATTCTCCTGAATCACATAGGCACAACGCTTGTAAATGACCGAAGAAATTCCTCCTTTGGCCTTGTCCAGCATTTCCAGGTTGATATCCCTAAGGCTATTCACCTCCGGAAATTGCTTCTTGACCTGGTTTACGCCTTCCTGGCATTCCTCCCTCCTTTGGTTATAGGCAGATTCAGCTAAAGAATGCGCTACTTTGGTATTGCAGAGGATGAGTTGGTAATTTCCCAATTCCAAAGGGAAATAAGTATGTGCCAAAGATCGACAGTCCAAACGAATGACTTGGTCCTGCTTGCCCATCATGGAAGCAAACATGTCCATGATCCCACATTTTACCCCTACAAATTCATGTTCCGCCTGTTGGGAAAATTTCAGCAGCTCAAGCCTTTCCAGTTTTAAATCAAGCAACTGATTCAGGCCAAAGCCTACTCCATTTTCCAAGGCGGCAGAAGAAGAAAGTCCTGCCCCTATGGGTATGTCTCCGCCAAATACACAATCAAAGCCTTCCAGCTTTTTGCCGGACTTCTGAATGGCATTGGCCACTCCCATCACAAAATTCACCCAGCCTTTCGCCGGTTTTAAATTATCAAGCGAAAAGGTTTGTTCTTCTTTAAAATCAAGTGAATAAACCCTACAAGACCCCGTATTATTCTTAGCAAAGCCCAGGTAAATGGATTTGTCAATTGCTGCAGGCAACACAAAACCCTCATTATAATCGGTATGTTCACCTATTAGGTTGATCCTTCCAGGAGAGCGAACAATCAAGGGTTTCTGCTGGTATTTTTCCTCAAAGGTTTTTGCAATGAGTGCTAGAATGGTCATGGAAAATGTATGGTAATATTAAAATTTCTATTCTTGGAAAAGGGTAAATAAAACCGTTTGACCCACTACTGAAAGGGTCTTTTTATCAATGATCTCCATATTGTCCTTATGGGTATGGTGGTACAGGCCAAAGCCAAAATCAGGGCTATACTCTATAATGTTTATCATAGGAATATTGGCATCCTGATTGACAAAAAGGTGGTCATCTGTGATGGCCTCCGCATTTCGCATCTGGAAGAAATCCCCAAAGCCCAAATGATGCGCCAAACCCCAAACTTTATCTACTATGTTTTTGGCATATTGTACAGAATAGCCCTCCTTGTAAAACCTGGCACCTTTTCCACCAACCATGTCTAATAGTATACCATAATAAGCGGAATACCCCTTCACGTGAGGCGTTTTGGACCAATACTGAGAGCCCAGACACCACCAAATTTGGCTATTGTCCCGAAAATTCCTATGATCAGGCTCCCCATCATCTTCCCCATCGAAGAAGATAAAATCTATGCCGACATTGGGTTGCAAAGTATCTGTATGCAACACACGGGCAATTTCTAACATTACTGCCACCCCACTCCCGCCATCATTGGCGCCGTCTATAGGATCATCAAGGTCCTGCGTATCTTTATCCGCTATTCTTCTGGTGTCCCAGTGTGCACCTAATAAAATTCGCTTAGTCGCTTCTGGCTTATAACTTCCAACTATATTTCTCAATTGGAGTACTTTGCCATCATATGCTTTGTCTTCAAAAGCTTGCACAGTCACTTTGAGCCCAAATGCTTCCAGCTTTTCTATTATCCAGTCGCCAGCAATTTTATGGGGCTCAGTATTGGGTACCCGAGGGCCAAAGTCCACTTGTTGCTGTATATAAGCATAAGCGGAATCTGCACTAAACGCAGGTGCCGGCTGGTATGCGATTGTTTCTGCCGATTTATTTTCATTGCTGGCTTTTTCACTACAAGCACCTACATAAAGCAGCAATCCTAGAAATAAAAACCCTATCCATTTATTATTCTTCATATGCCCAATCTACACTATTCTTCATGTCCTTAATTATCACGCCAACTCCTTTTAAAGCCGCTCTAATTTCATCTACTTTTTGATAATCACGTGCTGATTTAGCATTGCTATACAGATCGATGATCACTTTTAATAACTCGTCCTGGTTATCTCCTTTTTCTTCTATCAAACCTAGAATCTCCTTAATAAAGACATTGAAAGTTTGAATCAATTTATCATATACATCCTTACCCAACTGAGCTGAATGCAATTGTCCAGTATAAAGGCTGTTGATTTTTTTGAGCAAGTTAAAGAGATGGCCAATGGCCTGTGCTGTATTGAAATCATCATTCATGGAATCAAATGCAGCCGCTATACTTTTTTCGATTTGAGCCACATTGTTCTCATCAACCTCCACTTCAGGGTCAGCTTGATACTGTAACTGAGAAGTTATTCTCAGCCCATTGATCAACTTCTTGTACCCTTTTTGGGCAGCTTGCAAAGCTTGGTTAGAAAAATCCAACGTAGAGCGGTAATGTGCCGTCAATATAAAATACCTAACGGTCATGGGGCTATAAGCCTGCTCTAGTTTGTCATGATCTCCCTGGAACAATTGCTGCAGGGTAATGAAATTCCCGAGGGACTTACCCATTTTCTGCCCGTTAATGGTAATCATATTGTTGTGCATCCAATATTTCGCTGGATCGGTATGATGACTTGCATTGCTTTGGGCGATTTCACATTCATGATGCGGAAACATAAGGTCCATACCACCACCATGAATATCAAATTGATTTCCCAGGTATTTAGCACTCATGGCAGTACACTCCAGGTGCCATCCTGGAAAACCCACACTCCATTTAGAATCCCAACGCATGAGGTGTTCAGGAGCGGCTTTTTTCCAAAGGGCAAAATCCACAGGATTCTTTTTTTCAGATTGTCCGTCAAGCTCACGGCTACCACTCATTAGTTCCTCGACCACTCTTCCGGACAATATGCCATATTGCTTTTCTTCTTTATTGTATTTCAAAACATCGAAATAGACGCTTCCATTCACCACATAAGCCAAATCATTTTCGATTATTTCATCAATGAGTTTGATCTGCTCGGGAATATGCCCTGTGGCTCGCGGCTCTATACTTGGCTTGATAGTATTGAGTTGCTCCATGTCTCTATGGTAGGAAGCTGCATATTGCTGGGCCACTTCCATGGGTTCTAGTTGTTCAAGCTTTGCTTTTTTCGCTATTTTATCTTCTCCTTCATCTGCATCTGCTTCCAAATGACCCACATCAGTAATATTTCTGACATAACGAACTTTATAATCCAGAAATCTTAGGTACCTAAAAACAATGTCAAAGGACACTGCAGCCCTGGCATGTCCTAGGTGTGCATCACCGTAAACCGTGGGGCCACAGACATACATGCCTACATTTGGGGGACTTATAGGTTCGAAAGTTTCCTTAGTTCTGGAAAGGGTATTGTATATTTTTAACTTTTTTGATTGCATGAGGCAAATTTATCAAACTTTCAATACTTTTTTTAGGAAAATAATTTTATTACATTTGTGCCTGAGTTAATTCATGACAAGAGAGGGGACCACAGTCCCCTCTTTCATTTATTGATCATTTGTGGAACAAAAACCAGAAGCAAGTAAGCAAAAAGATATGAATTTGAAGCAAACGATAGAAGAAATAGTGGAAAAACACCTGCCTGACAGCAGCCATTTTGTCGTTGATGTACAAATTATAGAAAAGGGCAATAAAAAATTATTGCACATTTTAATCGATGCTGACAACGGCATAAATATTGATGCTTGTGCGTTGGTTAGTAGAGCAGTAGGCGAAGAAATAGAAGCTAAAGAGCTGATGGACACCGCTTATGTAATGGAAGTTTCATCCCCTGGGGTAGATTTTCCGTTAAGTTCTAGAAGACAGTACGAAAAGAATATCGGCCGAAATTTGAAAGTAACCCTAGAAGAGGGTCCAGTAACGGAGGGTAAGCTGACTGAAGTAGACCAAAGAGCTATTCAGTTAATGGTGAAGAAAAAAGAAAAAGGGAAAAAGGTTGTTGAAGAAGCAGTCAGCATCTCTTTTGACCAAATAAAGAAATCAATTGTATTAGTCTCTTTCAAATAAAAACAATGGATGCTAAAATTCTGATTGAATCATTTGCAGAGTTTGCAAGATCAAAAAATGTGGATAGACCAACAATGATCCGCATTCTCGAAGATGTATTTAGGGCGATGATTCGTAAAAAGTATGAAACTGATGAAAACTTTGATGTTATCATCAATGCGGACAAAGGTGATTTAGAAATCGTAAGGATTAGACAGATCGTTGACGACAACTCTGAGGACATCTGGGATCATGATAAGATTAGTTTGGCTGAAGCCAAAAAAATTGAGCCAGATTTTGAAATCGGTGAAGAGACTTATGAAAAAATAGAGTTAGAAGATTTTGGTCGCAGAGCAGTGATGATGGCCAGACAGACACTCATCCAGAGAATCAAAGATTTGGAAAAAGATTTGCTTTTTCAACAATATGAGGAACTGGTAAGTGAAATTATAACTGCGGAAGTATATCAGATATTGGGTAGAGAAATTCTACTTATGGATGCTGAAGGCAATGAATTGATCATGCCAAAATCCGAACAAATACCAAAGGACAGGTTTAGAAAGGGAGATTCTGTCCGAGCAATTGTTCACAAAGTGGAAATGATCAATGGTAATCCACGAATTATTCTTTCGAGAACTTCACCAATATTCCTGGAAAGGTTGTTTGAAAATGAAGTTCCTGAAGTATATGATGGTCTTATTACCATTAAAAAAATAGTAAGGGAACCAGGCGACAGGGCCAAGGTAGCGGTAGAATCTTATGATGACCGTATTGACCCAGTTGGCGCTTGTGTGGGTATGAAAGGCAGCAGAATTCATGCTGTAGTTAGAGAACTACAAAATGAAAACATAGATGTTATCAATTACACAGACAATCTTGACCTGTATGTTTCCAGAGCGTTAAGTCCTGCAAAGGTAACTTCACTACAAGTGAATGAAGAAGCCAAAAGGATTTCGGTATATTTGAAGCCTGATCAGGTTTCCTTAGCCATAGGTAAAGGTGGGTTTAACATTAGACTTGCTAGCCGATTGGTGGGGTACGAAATTGACGTATTCCGAGAACTATCTGGTTATGAAGATGAAGAAGATGTTGATCTGTCTGAATTTTCTGACGAAATTGAAAGTTGGGTAATAGGGGAGTTGAAAAAAACAGGTTTAGATACCGCAAAAAGTGTATTGGCTTTGACCAAAGAAGACCTTCTCAGAAGGACCGAACTGGAAGAAGAAACAATTGCCGATATATTTAAAATATTAAAACAAGAATTTGAATAGCAAATAACGACAGATAATTCGTTATCCCCTTTATATTTGCATTATTATAAATACAGGAATAGGTATTAGTATGTCAGAAGAAAAAATGATGCGATTAGGCCAAGTAGCCAGAAAACTTAACGTGGGTGTTTCCACCATCGTTGAGTCTATGGCCAAAAAGGGCTTTGAGGTAGAAAGCAATCCGAACTCGAAAATTAGTTCGGAGCATTATAGTATGCTTGCCAAAGAGTTCAAGTCTTCTGCCCAAGAAAAGGAAGAGGCCTCCCATCTATCTATAGGCAAAAGGCACAATGAAAACTTTACCATCAAGGCAGAGTCGGAATCTGAGATTGAAAAAGAAATCAAGAAACCAGAGCCAAAAAAGCCGGTTACTCCAGCCCCTCCAGTAGAGGCCAAAAAGCCTGTGGAAAAAGCTGCTGACAAAATATCAAATGAAGCGCCTAAACTACAAGGAATTAAAGTAGTTGGGAAAATTGATTTGGATGCCAATAAATCCAAGCCAAAACCGGAGCCAGTTAAGGAAGTGGAAAAACCTACTCCTCCAAAGCCTGTAGCTGAAGAACCAAAACAGCCAGCGCCAAAGCCAGAACCTAAGAAGGAACCAGAAGTCAAAGAAGAAAAAGCCGCGCCTCCAAAAGCAGAGGCCAAGCCGGAAACGACTGCTCCTAAACCTACTCCTGCTCCAGTAATACCCGAAAAACCTGTGGATAAAACTCCTGCTCCAGAAGCAGAAGAAAAAAGCACTCCTCCAGAAAAAGCACCAGAAGCTAAACCTGCTGCACCTAAGGAGGCTCCTGCCCAACCTAAGCCTGTTACTGAAGATAAAGCAACTAAAGAACCGGAGAAACCTATCGAAAAGACTGAAGACAAGGTGATATCTGCTAAAGCAGAATCCCTTAGAGGTTTGACTGTATTGGGAAAAATTGAACTTCCAAAAGACAAACCTAAGAAAAAATCCAAACCAGTTGCCTCTTCTGATGAGCGCAATAAGGAGAAGAAGAAACGTCCAAGAAAACGGATTGATAATCGACCTATCAAACCCGCAGAAGGAGCGAGACCTACAACACCTGCCAATAGAGGGCCAGGAGGACAAGGTGGACCAGGCCAAGGTGGTGGTGGAGCCCGAAAAGGCAACAACCGAGGTGGTGGAGTCGGAAGACCAGGAGGAAGAGGACAAAATCCTCGTTTCCAAAAAGAGGAACCAACTCAGAAAGAAATTCAGGATCAAATCAAACAAACACTTGCAAGATTGCAAGGTGGCGGACGATCTGGTGGAAAAAACAAAAACAGGAGAGACAAACGCTCTGACAGAACGAAAGAGGTTAGCGAAACGCCTGAGGAAAGCAAAATCTTACGTGTAACGGAATTTATCTCCGCAAACGACCTGGCATCCCTAATGGATGTTACCGTTAATGAGGTCATCTCTGTTTGCATGGGACTAGGCATGTTCGTTTCCATCAACCAAAGATTGGATGCAGAAGCAATTACAATTATTGCTGATGAATTCAATTATGATGTAGAGTTCACCAAAACCGACGAAGAAGAGACTGAAATCATTGAGGAGGAAAATGAAGATACATTAATAGAAAGGGCTCCGATCGTCACCATAATGGGACACGTTGATCATGGTAAAACTTCCTTACTGGATTATATCCGTAGGGCTAAGGTTACCCATGGTGAAGCAGGTGGGATTACCCAGCACATTGGTGCCTACGATGTACAAACATCAGGTGGACACAAAATTGCGTTTCTAGATACTCCGGGTCACGAAGCCTTTACAGCTATGCGAGCCAGGGGTGCTAAAATCACGGATGTTGCCATCATTGTAATTGCAGCGGATGACAATGTCATGCCTCAAACAAAAGAAGCAATAAACCATGCTCAGGTAGCTGGTGTTCCAATGATCTTCGCCATCAATAAAATAGATAGACCAAACTCTAATCCGGAAAGGATTAAGGAAGAGCTTGCCAATATGAACCTACTGGTCGAAGACTGGGGTGGTAAGTACCAATCTCAGGACATATCTGCTAAAACAGGTGCTGGTATTGATGACCTATTGGAAAAAGTATTGCTTGAATCTGAAATATTAGAACTTAAAGCAAATCCAAATAAAAATGCTGTCGGTACAGTAGTAGAAGCCTCTCTTGATAAAGGTAGAGGTTATGTATCTACAATAATGGTACAGGCAGGAACTTTACATGTGGGTGATACGATTTTGGCTGGCCAACATTACGGTAGAGTTAAAGCGATGTTTGACCACTTGGGTAAGAAACTCGATGCGGCAGGACCTTCCACTCCAGTTCAAGTACTTGGATTAGGCGGTGCTCCTCAAGCAGGGGATGTATTCAAAGTATATGACTCCGAAAGAGAAGCAAGAGAAATTGCCAATTCCAGAGAGCAAATACAAAGAGAGCAAAGCTTACGTACCAAAAAACATATCACACTGGATGAGATCGGTAGACGATTGGCCATTGGTAGCTTTAAAGAACTTAACATCATTATCAAAGGTGATGTGGATGGTTCAGTAGAAGCATTGTCTGATTCTTTATTGAAACTTTCAAAAGAGGAAGTGAATGTAAATATCATTCACCATGGCGTAGGTCAAATCTCTGAATCTGATGTATTGCTTGCCTCTGCTTCTGATGCGATTATCTTAGGCTTCCAGGTAAGACCTTCTGTCAATGCGAAACGTCTTGCTGAGCAAGAGGAAATTGAAATCAGACATTACTCAATAATTTATGATGCTATCAACCAGATAAAAGATGCCATTGAAGGTATGCTTGAGCCTGAATTTGAAGAGGTCATTACTGGTAATATTGAAGTAAGAGAAGTATTCAAAATCTCTAAAATCGGAACAGTCGCTGGTTCTTACGTTACGGATGGTTATATCAACCGTAAAAACAAAATCAGAATTATCAGAGATGGTATTGTAATTCATGAAGGTGAGATCAGTGCCTTGAAACGATTCAAGGATGATGTTAGCGAAGTGAAATACGGCTACGAATGTGGTGTTTCCATTAAAGGATTCAACGATATCCAAGAGGGTGATACCTTTGAAGGGTACAAAATGGAAGAGATCAAGCGTAAAAAATAAATAACAAGTTTATTACCACTTAAGGGACAGCGTAAAGTTGTCCCTTTTTTTTATCTATAACCATGGAAACAGTAGCCACCGGCATAGACATCCTGTTTTTAGTCACCCTTTTAGGGACCATACTAGGCCTAATTAGACCGGTAATCGTGCTTTGGTTTATGCACCGCTTCAATAGGCTTACAGTCCTCAAGTATTATGGCATTCCTGCAATCTTAATCTATTTCATAAAGCTTTCCCTGGCACATTGGACCTGAATTAATGGCAAAACCCTCCTCTTTTTAGATTTCATTGCGCAACATCACTTTTAAAATACTTACAAGATCATTCTGATAACCTGAGCACGATTAAAATTTAGCAAAAAATTGCCTTTCCGAGAATTAATATTTTGATAACGCATCAATCAAGATAATACTATCCAGTATAGGACTCCAGGCAAGTGCAATCTTTACATTATATTTCCGACTTACCTATACATATTCAATCAAAAGACGATTGTCACTTTTTTGCTGCAGGTCAAAAAAGTGACGAAAAAACCCCGCCGCTGAGTATCTTTTCGGCTAAAATTAAGACCTCCCGCACACAGACAAACTAGGTTATTATAGCGTTTATTTATATAGATTGCTTTTTCGGAATTCAATCCTATATTTCAAAGGCTAACCATGCTTGTGCCCTTTCCTTCGCATCATAAATTTCTTAACGCCGAAAATCTACAAGGCGGAAATTAATTTATCATAGGAACTTAACCCTAATCAGGTTTAATTGAAATTCGTCATTTCTAGACTTTTCAGGAGCTTTGAGTAGAGAAAGTCGATGGAATCACAAACGTAAAGAGATTGCCACTCCCCTTTCCTGCCCTTCATTTCCCCAAAAAAAGAGTTCGAATTGACGTAATGGTATATCGCTAATTCGGTACACTTCGACAAGCTCAGTGACCGGAAGACGTCTTTACGAGACTTAATATTTTAAAAGCTCGGAATTAAGATGACAATATTCAATGCAGCACTCCAGAAATCTTCGTAGCCCCAGGTAAGAATTTCTTAATTCACTTTTTTATAACTATACACAGCCAATCCATTGACCAAAATGGCATAGGCCAGCGTCTTCCATAGCTGAGGTAAAATAGCTTCAAACCCTGCACCCTTTAACATTACCATACGCACTACCTCCACAAAATAGCGGATGGGATTGAAGGTTGTAATTATCTGTGCCCATTGTGGCATGCTCTCTATAGGAGTAAACAAACCACTCATTAGGATAAAAATCACGATAAAAAACCAAGCAATAAACATGGCCTGCTGTTGGGTATCAGTGAAATTGGAAATAAAAAGACCGATACCCAAAATCACCAACAAATAGATAGCCGTATAAAAATAGAGAATGCCCAAACTACCTAGCATGGGAATATCAAAAATAAGTTTGGCCAGCACCAGACCGATGGTCAACAATCCTAAACCGATAATCCAAAAAGGAAAAAGCTTCCCTATAATAAATTGGCTCTTCCTAATTGGGGTAACATTTATCTGTTCCAAGGTGCCAACTTCTTTTTCACGAACAATATTCATTCCTGAAAGAAACAGGGTAATCATGGTGACCAAAAGCACCAGTATCCCCGGCACCATAAAGGTTTTGTAATCTAATGTAATATTGTACCAGTAGGATGGAATAATTGTAATCACTCCAGAAGGTCCATTGATATTGTTTCCATTAGCAGCATGTAGCGAAATACTTTGGTTGAATCCCTGCACAATTTGATTAACATAAGCACTCTCCACCCCTGCAGCTGCACCATCTATGGCATCAACGGTAAGCCCTAATCCGGCTTTATTATTCTTTATAAGCGCTCGTTCAAAATCATTGGGGATTTCTAAAATAACGTTTACTTTGCCTTCAAGCATTGCTGAATTTGCTTCTTCAAAGGAGGAAAAGGGTGGCAATAGTTTGAAGTAGGTGGAAGAACCGAACTTCTCAATCAATTCCCTGGAAGAAGTACTATGGTCTGAATCGATGTATCCGAAACTAATATTCTTTACCTCATAAGTTGCAGCATTAGAAAGTACAAGGAGTTGGATGATAGGCAAAATAAAAATAATAGGAAGCATGCCTTTATTTCTAAAGATCTGCTTGAACTCTTTTTGAATCAAATATCCGATGGTTTTCATTATTCCAACCTGATTTTATATTTATAGATACTGACTCCCATAAAAAACAGCGTCATCCCAAAAAGTATTAACGTCTCTTTCCATATAAAGGCTATCCCTACTCCCTTCAACATGATCCCTTTGATAATAAGGATAAACCATTTGGCTGGAATAATATTGCTGATAAGCTGTAAAGGAAGAGGCATACTGGTAATAGGAAAAATAAATCCAGACAAGAGGATTACAGGCAGCATCAGCCCCATCAATGAGATCATCATGGCTGTCTGTTGGGTTTCAGCAATAGTTGATATTAAAATCCCCAAAGACAACGCCGTTATGATAAATAAAACACTTTCTGCAGCCAGCAAAAAAAAGCTGCCCTGAACGGGCATTTTGAAAATAAAAATACTGAGCAATACGATAATTATGGCATTGATGATGGAAAGCAAAATATAGGGTACCACTTTACCTAAAACTACTTGAAATGGCTTAAGGGGAGATACTAACAATATTTCCATGGTACCTAACTCCTTTTCCTTGGTGATGGATATGGAAGTCATCATGGCAGAGACCAACATCAATATTATCGTCATCACCCCAGGGACAAACATAAATACACTCTTTATCTCAGGATTGAAGGCCATATGGGTTTGCATTATAACCTGATTGCTTTCTAATTGATTGATGTTTATGGCTTGATTGTATTGTTGAATGATGGCCTGAATATAATTGGTAATGGAGTTCGCTGTATTTGGGTCAGTGGCATCTGCAATCACCTGTATGGTGGATTGCCCCTCTTTTATCAGATTGGCACCAAAATCCTTTTCAAAATTTATTACTGCCTTGATTTTTCCCTGTTTGAAAATACCTTCTACTTGGGATTCAGCATTTAGGTAACGATTGATAGAAAAATATTTGGAAGAGGCCATTTTATGAATAATTTCAATGGTGGTCGCATCCTTGGCATGATCAAGGATAGCAATTTCCACCTTATTGATTTCATTCGTAATGGCGAATCCAAATAATAAAATCTGAGCGATAGGCATGCCAAAAAGGATAAAAAGTGACCTTTTATCCCTATAGATATGGTAAAATTCCTTCCTTACAAACCCTATAAAACGCTTCATTTCGAGAATTAAATTTCCTTGAATTATTCTGGATTACTTTTTCGTGCCAATTTCAAAAATACCTCATTAAGGTTACTCGCCCCATATTGTTCCTTTAAACGTTTTGGACGATCCATCGCTTCAATTTTACCATTGACCATAATAGAAACCCTGTCACAATATTCTGCTTCATCCATGTAATGGGTCGTCACAAATATGGTCGTGCCTTTGTCTGCAGCATTGTAGATCATTTCCCAAAACTGCCTTCTGGTGATCGGGTCCACACCTCCTGTAGGCTCATCCAGAAAAACAATTTTAGGGTCGTGCAGTAGGGAAACAGAAAAAGATAATTTCTGTTTCCAGCCCAGGGGCAAAGCACCAACCTGTTGATCTATGATTTTCCCTAGTTTCAGGTCAGCCACAAGCACCTTTATTTTTTCCTTTACTGTAGAGCGGGTCAAGCCATATATCCCACCAAAAAAGGTAATGTTTTCCCTCACCGTTAAATCATCATAGAGCGCAAACTTCTGGCTCATATAACCAATGTTTTTTTTGATAAGCTCCGTTTGGGTATTGACATCAAAGCCAGCTACACTGGCCTCACCAGAGCTGGGTTTCGAAATGCCTATAAGCATTTTCATGGCCGTAGTTTTCCCCGCTCCATTGGCGCCCAGAAATCCGAAAATTTCACCCGCCTTTACCTCAAAGCTTATGGCATCGACGGCCAGGAATTCGCCAAATTTTTTCGTCAATTCTACAACCTTTATGACCTTTTCTTCGCTCATTTTTTTGCCAATTCCATAAATACATCCTCGATGGTAGGTTCGGTAAGCCCAATATAAATGTTTGAAAGTCCCTTTGATTTTAAGAAATTTTCCAATTCAGGTATTGCTAAATCGGTCCGCTTATCTGTATAATGCACAAACTCGCCAAAGGGATACACACTGTACAGGTTAGGGAAATCCCGAAGCACTTGTATCAATTTATGTTTTTCCTTTGCCCCAATTTCATAAATTACTTTAGGATAGTTTTCCACAATATGCTGCGGACTGTCAATTTCAAGGATATGCCCACCTTGCATGAGGGCAACTCTATCGCACAAAGCCGCTTCATCCATATAAGGTGTGGAAACCAAAATCGTAATGCCTTTTGCCTGAAGTCGTTTTAGCATGTCCCAAAATTCCTTTCTTGACACCGGATCCACACCAGTGGTAGGTTCATCCAGAAAAAGCACTTTGGGTTTATGAATCAAGGCGCAACAAAGGGCTAACTTTTGCTTCATCCCCCCAGACAACTTTCCAGCCCTCCGGGTTTTAAAGGGTGCTATCTGTTCATAGATTTCCTTGATCAGATCATAATTTTTTTCGAGGGTTGTACCAAAAATTGTTGCAAAAAATTGCAGGTTTTCCTCCACCGTCAGGTCTTGATAAAGAGAAAACCTACCTGGCATATAGCCGACTGATTTTCGAATAGCAATATAATCCTCCACTACGTCCATCCCTGCTACTACTACCGTACCAGTATCTGCCAATAGCAGGGTAGTCAAAATTCGAAACAAGGTAGTTTTCCCCGCACCATCAGGCCCTATTATCCCAAACAATTCTCCGGGATTTACATCAAATGAAATGTCCTGGACAGCACTTATTCCATTATAGGCCTTGCTAATATGGTTGAGCGAAATACTCATTTTTATTCCTCTATTTTAATGGTTATGTTAAGGGTGACCTTTGATTTGATTGAATTGGAGATCAAGCAAGCCGCTTCAGACTTCTGAACAATTCGTTCTGCACGTTCTCTATCTTTTTTACTGGAGAGGGTAACCGTAGGAGAAAGGATAATTTCTGTCATCGCCAATTTGCCATCTTTCTTGTCCAATATCCCTTTTGCACTACAGCTAAAGGCAGAAAAATCCAGTTTGCTATTTTCTGCGATGGCCAAAAAAGTAGTCATCAAACAACTACAAACTGAAGCCGTAAATAGGTGCTCGGGGGACCAAATATTGGGCATCCCCTTCGGGAATTCCGGAGGGGTCGCCACGGCTATACAATTAGAACTGTCAACTTCATTTGCATCAAACTCAGGAGAACACATTAGGCCTTTTCTATCGACTTGCCAATCGAGATCGACATTGTATTCATGTTTTTCCATATTGAAAATTGTCTAAATTTTGTAATGTTTATTGTTCTGTCTCTGCTACTTCTATCCACATTTCCGCTGGCATGCCAATTTTAAGGCTTCCATCATTTTTAACCTTAATTTTTACTGCATAGACCAGGTTTACTCTTTCTTCTTTTGTTTGGATAATCTTTGGGGTAAACTCTGCAGTTGATGAAACCCAGCTAACCTTACCATTGTAGGCTTTCATCCCTTCATTTGAATCTATCTTGACCCTTACCTCTTGTCCGATAGTGACATTGGGTAATTGTGTTTCGCTGATATAAACCCTCAAAAGCATGTTGTCCAAGTCAGCAATTTTATAGAGTGGCTTCCCAAAAGATACCACTTCACCAGTTTCAGCGAATTTCCCCAAAACAGTTCCATAAATAGGGTTTTTTAAGACACTTTGAGCGATTTGTTGATCGATTTGAGCGATACGAGCATCAAAGGACAAGGCTTCTTTTTCAATAGGCAACTGCTGACTTTGGACGTTTTTAATTTGCTTTTTTAAAACTTCCACCTGATTGCTTCCTTTATCCAATTGCTGTTGGGTAGCAGCTCCATCTGACATCATTTTAGAGACACGATCCAATTCTAAAACTGCGTTTTTCAATTGCTCCTTAAGCACATTGATCTGCGAAGAAACACTTCCTGATTTTGAGAACACAGTTTCCTTTAAAGCCAACAACTGTTGCTTACTCAAATACAAAGACACGGTGTCTACCAAACCCACCAATTCGCCCTCCGCAATCACTTGTCCCTCCTCAATTTCTAAAAACAATAGCTTTCCAGCTGATTCGGCTGAAACCGTGATCTCAGTGGCCTCAAAATTGCCATAGCCATCCGCTTTCTCTTCCTTGTTACAGGATAGAATTCCCAATAGAAGAATACTTGTTAAAAATAGTTTGAAGGTTTTCATTGCGCTTATATTTTAAAAGTCACCCTTAATTATTCGATACCTGGCTTGACTCATGACCCACTGGATTTCGGTCAACTTTTGATTGATTTTTGCATCATAAAGCTTATTGAGATCGATGATATAATCAGAGGAAGTAATGGTCCCATTTTGAAATTGGGAGGTTTTGGATGCGATTACTGCTTCCCGCAAATTCACTATAGACGCATCCTGCTGAAGAATTTCTTTGTATTTGCTGATATCCTCCCAAGCAGCCTGCAATTGGATCTCATTGTTGAGCAGAAAAGTTTCTCTTTCTGTAGCCACAATTTTCTTTAATACTTCAACACTGTGCTTTTTTTCCTGAGCCTTGCCCCAGTCAAATAACCGCCAGTTGAACTTTAAGCCAACCATATAAAAATCCTGGAATGAATTGTCAAGCATATTTAAACCAGGGTTGCCATATCCTGCCTGAGCAAAGCCCATAAGGCTGGGGGATTTCTCTTTATCAATTAATCCCTTAGAAAGGTCCAACTGATGTTCTTTGTACTCAAATAGTCTTAGTTCCGGCCGATTTATCAGGTTAGTAGAAGATACCAGGATCTCGGGTTTCAAGAAGGTATCTTTAAGAGTTATATCCTTAAAAATTAGAGCCGAAAGGCTTTTAAGTGCTTTATTTCGTTCGTATTTGAGCTGAACTTTCTGTTGCTCCAGTAATAACATTTCAGCTTGCAAGAGCTGATTGGAAGAAGGCAGGGCCATTCCATTCTTTACAGCAGACACCAATTCGTTAAAGCGTTCCTGTAATAACTCCAATTTAGAATCCAGCAGCTTTTCTTGCTCTTGAAGGAGTAAAACATTAAAGAAAGCACCATTGACCCGTTCCTTTACTTTATATATTGTTACCTCCACTTCCTGCTGACGGGTATTCAATTCTGCCTCCTTTAATCTCGCATTTGCAGCTATACTCCCACCAGCATATATCAATTGGTTAACATCCACCGTGGCCCTGTACTGATCTTTATTCGGAGGTAAAATGGTAGCATTGGGTAAATCAATAGGAATCCTGGTGACTTCGGATTGGTAAGTGGACTGTGCGTTAAGGTCGAGCTTGGGAAGTTTCTGCATTTCGAGGATATTTACCTCGGATTGAAACTGTTGCTCCAACAAAACCTTTTGACGGGCAAGCGGATAATTTTCTTCAACAAGTGAAAGACAGGCTTCCAATGTTAATACCTGCTGAGCAGGCAAAAGAAGGGGAAATATTCCCAGGATAAGCGTTAAAAATCCTTTCATGGTTTTCTTATTGAATAGATAATAAAATTAGAAACCGCAACTTTCCGCTCCTCCATTAGCTGCTCAAAATCCTCTTCTCCCATTTTCATCAAGCCCTTAATCAATGGCTTTGCTACAAAAGGAAAAATATTCATAGAAAGAATGCTTACAAACAACTGCTCACCATCAATCTGCCTTAATATGCCTTGTTCAACCTCTAAGGCTACCTGCTTTTTAAATTTATCAATTGATGGAAAGCCATGAGTATTCTGGATCGTTTCAAAAAATCCGGGATTACGGTTGGTTTCCTGAATGATAAAATTGGGTAAATAAGGATGTTTCTTTATAAAAGAAATGTAATTGTGCGTAAAGTTTTTCACCTTTTCCTCAATAGAGGAATCATCGTTCAAGACCTTATTAAGCTGGGGGGCCAATAAGGAAAATGCATTCTTAAAAACCGCTTCAAATAGCAATTGCTTGCTTCTGAAATAATAATGCAACATGGCTTTATTTATGCCCGCTCCATTTGCGATCTCCTGCATGCGTGCTCCATCCATTCCTTTCTGGTGGAAAACCTCCTTGGCTGCTTCCAAGATTTTCACTTCTGTATCTTGATTAAACTTTTTTTCGGCCATCTAACTGTTTGGTTTAACCATATGGTTAACAAAGATAAAATTTTTCCTTTCAAAAGAAAATTGAATGAAGAAAAAGTTTATAATTAGGTTAAAATACTCTAGGTCAGTAGGCTAATAAAAGGTTAATCTTCACTGCGAACCCTTTTTGGGGAGATTCTGAGGCAGAAAAGGGTGTGGCAGTCTCCGCTTAATGTCATACTATTTCGACCCTAAATATGCAATAGACATTCTATTGCGTGCTGAAATCGCTTTAAAATCGGCCACTTCGTTGCTGTTTTCAATTTCACCATAGCGGTGCTATGCTAAAATCTCCAAACAGCCTGATTTTCTTGGGATTGCAACACTCATCACGAATTCTATTAAATAATCTGGGTTCAAGCTTATATTTTAGAATGTTTACGAAAAAATCCCCCTTTGTCCCCCTTTGAAGAAAAGGGGGATTTTGTACTTTCAGGACTAAAGAGTTCAAACCTTGTTCTGCATTTCCTCAGCCCGTAACAATGATACCAAAAGAGCTTGAATTGTCACTTTGCCGCAATTCCCCCTTCAAGGGGGCTAGGGGGATTTATACGGGATTGTAACCCTATACCAGTATTTAAACAATAATCGATAAACTAATTTTAGGACAAGTCAGGAATTTCATACTATCTCAAGCTTATAGTTTAGAAGGTTTGCGAATTTAACTACTTTCTTGCGAAAGTTTACACCTCAATACAGAAGTCTGACCCTCCATTAAGGTACAAGCAATTAAATATTCATCACCCCCATCTTTTAGCTTATACCGTTTTTTAATAAGGTCCGGCTTTATTGGGTAATTTCGTGTCAATACGTTCACCTTGCCATTGGAGAAGCGTGCTTTAAGCGTTTTCTTATCCAATTTCAGCTCCTCCAACACTTCGAAAACCCGACCATTGACCTGCTCGGGTAATTCATTTGCAGTATATAGATGAGTATGTGGATGCAGTTTACTTAATCCATTCCGAACAGCAAAGCTTTTGAAAGCTCCGGCTTTCAAAATACAGGCATAAGGCAATACCAAGTATTTCAGTGGCAAAGAATAATTAACAGAGACAGTCATTTCTTCCTCTAAAGTGAAGGAAAATCGTTGTTCTCTATTCTCCCCCAATTCTGCGGCTATCACTTTGGTTTTCTCATTATTGCCATTGTAGAGAAACAACAATTCTTTAACCCCATTTTTTACAGCCACTACATGCACTTCATTTACTTCTGGCAAGTGAGTAAGCGCTGCTTGAATGTCAAGCATAGGCGAGGCTTTTATCAAAATCACCTTGGCTTTTTGCCGAAACAAGTTCCAGTTTTGGGTTACATCCGGTTCAAGGTCTTTGAGCTGATACATCTTTTGATTCCCAGTTCCCCGCCTAGCGGGATCAGCATACAACACATCGTACTTTGCTTGGGTTTCCTCAATAAAATGAACAGATTCCCCATGCAATACATTCAGTTTAATGTCCTGCTCTTTCAAAAGCCTAGAAAGATTGTGCTGGGCAAGATCCACTAACTCTTGCTGCCTTTCAAGGTAAGTAACCTCCTCAAAATGCTGGCCTATAAAAAAAGTGTCTACTGCAAAACCACCTGTAAGGTCAATAAAAGTTTTGCCTGACACCAACTTGGCTTTGTATACCGCTGTTAGCTCAGAGGAACACTGTTCCATTGACAGGGTCGGCGGAAAAATAAGAGAAGGATGACTGGCCCAGAAAGGGAGCTTTTTGGCCGCTTTTTGCCGCATGGCAATCTGCTGTGCTGCTGCTTTTAGGTCAATTCCTGAAAGGGATTTATGCCTTAAAAGCAAATGTGCAGGATCTTCCCTAAGATGATCCTGCACAAACTGCATCAATTCTTGATGATATATAGACTCAAGGTTCACTTAAACCATGCTGTGTTCCAACAAATACTCGGCAATCTGTACAGCATTGGTAGCCGCTCCTTTTCTAAGGTTATCCGCAACAATCCACATATTAAGGGTATTGGCTTGGGTCTCATCCCTCCTCAATCTACCTACAAAAACCTCATCTTTTTTATGGGCATTCAAAGGCATTGGATAAATATTGTTTGCTGGATCGTCTTCTACGATTACTCCCGGGGTATTTGACAACAAATCCCTAACCTCAGTAAGATCAAAGTCCTTATGGAATTCAACATTCACCGCTTCTGAATGGCCTCCCATCACTGGAATTCTTACCGCTGTAGCTGTAACCTGAATGGAATCATCTTCAAATATTTTTTTTGTTTCATTGATCATCTTCATCTCCTCTTTGGTGTATCCATTTTCCTGGAACACATCAATATGAGGCAATACGTTCAAATCAATTTTATAAGGGTAAACCATATTGGCTTCTTCCCCATTCCTCTCTGCCATCATCTGGTCCACAGCATCTTTACCGGTACCAGTCACAGACTGGTAAGTAGATACCACAATTCTTTTGATACCATATTTTTCTTTCAATGGAGCCAATGCAAGGACCATTTGTATGGTAGAGCAATTAGGATTGGCGATGATGCGGTCATCTATTCTAAGGCTTTTACCATTTATTTCTGGTACCACCAATTTTTTTGAAGGATCCATTCTCCATGCAGAAGAATTGTCAATCACTATTGTGCCAGCCTCAGCAAACTGCGGTGCCCACTCTAATGAAGTGCTACCACCAGCAGAGAAAATGGCCACATCCGGCTTTTCTGCTACTGCCTGCTTCAGGCCAATTACCGTATACTCCTTACCCTTATAAGCAATTTTCTTACCTGCAGAACGTTCAGAGGCAACCAACAATAATTCATCGAAAGGAAAATTGTGCTCTCCAAGCACTTCTAGAATTTCTGAGCCTACCAGTCCGGTGGCTCCAACTACGGCTAACTTCATTTTGATTATAATTTTGACCGATAAAACTTTCCCGGTGTCTTCCCGAGAAAAAATTCTTCTATGTAAATACTTATTTTGTATACTTTTAGTTATCTTAAAGCTATGAAAACCATTGCTTTAATTTGGACTTTCATCGCTATACCTCTATTTGGTTTCTCAATTTCTCCTACAATCGAAATTTTAGCCAATCAGGATTTTGAAGCGGATTTTACCATTTCCTCCTACCCTGATGAATTTTTACCTGGCTGGTCAGCTAATCTGATTCGCGCGGAAAAATCCAGGGTCTTTCAGGCTGCAGGTGAAGGAATCGCTAATTCCAAGGCACTAGGTATCCAAACCACTGGCACTTTCAATGCGCAAATTTACATAAAAACATTGACTGTTGGGTTACAACGCCCTACAATTTCCTTTTGGGCCAAGACTAAAAACAACGGATCTGGCAACAGAACGGTTACTTTAACCCTCGCTTTTTCTACAGATCAGGGAAATTCTTTTAGCGATCCCTTACCAATTGGTACAGAAAATAGCTTCCCAAATGAAGACACCGCCTACCAACTATACAGTCTTCCCCTACCTGATTCACTCAGCAACAGGCAAGCAATAATGCTTAAGTTAGAGGTCATATATGGAAAAGGCGCTGGTAGTGCGGCCAGGTTATTTTTGGATGACTTTAGCGTATCGGACTCAGAAGAACAAATTGAATCCTTAACGGCAAAGCTACTGAACACGGAAAAAGACAGTTTTCTTTTATTGGAATTCAACCAACCTGTATCATTAATTTCTAAAATCACAAGGCTAGACAATACTTATGGTCAGCCTTCAGAAGTCTCCCAGGTAAAAGACAATCAGGTACTCCTGAAATTTGACGATTACCTCTATAACAACACTTACCAAATTGTTTTTGAGCAAATAAAAGGCTTGGTTACGGATAAAACTTATACGGACTGGACGTTTAGGTTTGATCTTAACCAGCCTACCCCACAGGGAGCCATTGTTATCAATGAGATCATGCCTGACCCCAACTCGAAAGGATTGGAACCTCCAAATCCCATCCTGCCCAATGCAGAATACATTGAACTATTCAACCGGACGGACAAACCCATTAGGTTGGATAATTTCACTTATAATGAGGTACCCATCCCACAGGTGACCCTTGATCCACAGACCTACTTAATTCTATGTTCCAATACAAACCAGGATTTGTTCCAGCCCTTTGGACAGGTTGCTGGCATGGAGACATTTAAAACGCTAGTAAATAGCGGTGGTGATATAATTGTGAAGGATGGCTTTGGCAACTTGATAGACAGTCTACAATATGATCACGCATTGTATGCAGACAGCGAAAAAGTAAATGGCGGCTGGTCCATTGAACAGGTCAATCCATTTCTCACTTGTAATGATCCATACAATTGGAAAGCTTCCCAAGCCAAAGAAGGGGGAACTCCTGGAAAAATAAACGATAGGTTTAGCGAAGCCGCAGATCCAAGGATTTTTGAAGTACTCAAAATTCTTCCTTTAACTTCGGGCAGGATTCAGCTCTCCTTCTCTAAAACATTGCCCAAAATACTATCGACCGAAACAACTTTCTCGATAAATGGACAGGAATTGGAACTGGTCGAGTTAAAAACTTATACGCTACTTCTCTTAACTCCGGCCCCTTTGATTTCCGGAGAAAGCTATCAACTGGACATCTCCAATTTACAGGATTGCAATACTGTGCCAATGGAAGAAAGCTCACTTTCCTTTACCTATGATGGCAGTCCCCCAGTAGCTAAAAATGTCTGGGGAATAGATGAAAAGACCATGGTTTTGATTTTTGATGAGGCCATTGATCCGGTTGAAGCCATAAAGGCAGCCAACTACCAGTTGGTACAAAACAAGGAAATAACTTTCAAGCCAAGTGTTACAGAAGAAGTACCAAAGGAAGTTCAGCTTGGCCTCTCAGACGCCCTGATCATTGGTGAAACTTACCAATTGAAGATAAATAATATAGTCGATCTATCCGGAAATCAGATACTTTCAGACACCATTTCCTTCAAATGGGAAGATGTTTTGGATACGGTCATGGTATATTCTCCCAATACGGTGAAGGTAATATTCTCAGAAACCCTAAACCTAGAGACAGCAACAAATCCGGAAAATTACCAGGCTGGATCAGGCCTTACACATCCTGTCAAAGTATTGCAAGACCAGGAAGAGAAAAACACCTTTATGCTGGTCTTTGATGCGGAAATTCCAGAAAACGAGATGCAGCATTTGCTGGTACGCGGTATAAAGGACACTGAAGGCAAAAACAAAATCACCTTAAAAAAAGCCTATATCCATGATACCAGACCGATTATATTGGAGCAAATAGAAATCCCTACCAACCAAAGCCTCCTGTTGACTTTCAACAAAGCACTGGATCCAAAATGGGCTTTTTTGCCACAGGTTTACAGGATAGAAGACAAGAATGAACATCCCCATGAAGTAGAAATGCCCAATAAACATCAAGTTTTACTTCAGTTCCCTTTCAAATGGATTACCGGTGAGGAGTACCAATTGACCATCAATGGCCTCGAAGACGGCTATGGAGGAAAACTGATACAACCGATTAAACGTAGTTTCATTTGGGATACCCTTGCCCCAGCTATTGACACGGCCTTTGTGATCAACCCTTATGCTTTGGAAATCATTTGGAGCAAAAGCATTGATGCACCGGATACATTACTTATTAACGAACAATTGTATACCCAATTTGAGCTTACAGATGCAGGAAGAAAAATAATGGTCACCAACGAGGAGGGCTGGCCAATAACTACATTAGAAATAAAACTTCCTCTGGTTACCAGCAAAACTGGAGAGGCTGCGGAAAACCTTATTTTCACCGTTGACAACCGCCTACTCTCAGTAGCAAAGGCCATGATTTGGGATGAGGAATCCATCCTAATTAATTTCACGAAATTTTATGACCCAGCAACGGTTATTTTTCGAGAGCAATATAAAATCAATGGGGAATTTCCCAAGGGGGTTGGTCAGGAAAACTCCCATCAGGTCAGGCTATCTTTGTCCGATAACTTAACATTGGGAAAAAGCATTTTCCTTGAAATAGCTCCCATTCAGGATGTGCCAGAATTGTCCGGAAATTTATTCCAAGAGGAATTGCGCTATGAAGATGGAGTAGATGATTTATGGTTAGAAAACGAGCAGCAACTATTGATCAATCATGAAGCAGGGCTTCAAGGAAACCAACCCTGGCTCAATAATTTTCATTTTATCGAAGAAGAATACCAATTGGAACCCTTTTTAAGTCAGACTCATGCCAATCAAATTCAGGTGCTGATCTCTCCTCCACTTCCTACAGGCCTTCAATTGACCTTGAAAATTCCTCCACGAATATTAAATAGTGAGCGAATTTTACCTGGCAGTCTAAGAGTAATCTCCTGGAATCCCCTCCCCCCAAAGCTATTGGAAGTAGTCGTGCTACCGGATAACCAACTGGCCTTGTATTTTGACAAAAAACTCGATCCTATTCTGGCCACAGTCCCTCAATTCTATAGCATAGGCAATGAAGCTCCGATGACTGTGTATTTGGAAGACGATGGCAAAGGAGTGATTTTAGAATTCGAAGCTACCTGGTCAGATAGAACCGAACTTTCCCTGGAAATCCGCCAACTCGAAGACTTGGACGGGAATGAGATTGACCCAATTGTTTTTACCTTTGTTTACCAACAGGTAGCTGTTCCTAGCTTTAAAGATTTGCTGATCAATGAGGTCATGCCTGCTCCCAGAGAGGGAAGTGACTTACCTGCCTCTGAATACATTGAAATATTCAATTCCACCGACAGCACTTTTAATCTTGGAGGCATGAAACTGGCTAACTCAAGAAACCAAAGCCTTCTTCCCAGGGAAGAAATAAAACCAGGTGAACATGTTATCCTATGCCCAATAGCATCAGTGGCTTCTTTCACAAACTATGGTAAGGTAATTGGGCTGAGTCCCTGGCCTGCATTGCTAAATGGAGGAGATGAACTATCCCTATTAAACCACAAAGACGAGCTTGTGGATAAAATGAATTACGGCCCCGAAATCCCACTCGCAAGTGAGGTTTTAACCAATGGTTACAGCTTAGAATTGGTCAATCCTTGGTCCACTTGTGAGGGCCTAAGCAATTATGCACCCTCAAGGAATGCTGCTAAAGGCACACCAGGATCCATCAACTCTGTCTTCGACAACAGCCCGGATCGCATTGCTCCCCAACTGATCAAAGCTTTTGTCAGGGACAAATACCAAATCGTATTGCAATTTTCTAAACCTTCAGCGGAAAATACTGGCGAGGTTGCCGATTTTGAAATTGCCCCTTCGATCAAAATCCAAAGCGCTGTTAAAGATCCCAATGATCCATTTCAGTGGATACTAAGTCTTGCCGATTCTTTAAAAGTAAATCAATCCTATGAAATTACGGTTGAAAATTGGAGAGGTTGCTCGGGAAATGCCTTGGACAAGGAAAGCAATACGGCCTTTATTAAAATACCGGGTTTACCCGCTGAAGGAGACATCGTTTTGAATGAAATTCTTTTCAATCCCCCAAGCGGTGCACCCAAGTTTGTGGAGATTTACAACAACTCAAGTAAGCTGATTAACCTTAAAAACTGGAAATTGGCTAATGCCACAGATGGTCAAGTAGACAACAGAAAAATTATCTCAGCTGAAGACCTTATTCTGGAACCCTTCTCCTATCTGGCTCTTACTACAGATCGACAAAGCCTGATAACCTACTTTCCAAAGGCGGTTAATGGGCAAATTTGGGAAATGAGCCTACCAAGTTATCCCATCCGATCAGGAACTGTTATTTTATTAGACGCAGAAGAAAAATGGGTGGAAAAATTCGATTACGATGAAGATTACCACCATGGGTTTTTGAGAAATGCAAAAGGAATCTCATTGGAAAGGTATGCGCTGGACAAATCGGCAAATGAGCCTAACAATTGGCATTCTGCCGCGGGTACTGAAAATTTCGCTACTCCGGGTTACAAAAACTCTCAGGTATATGATGGCAATGCTGAAGGTGCCGGATTGACGATCTCCCCTGAAATATTTGTTCCCGATGCTGCAGGAGAGCAGCCATTCACTACTATTTCTTACAAAATGGATCAACCCAATTATCAGGCAACACTTAGGATTTTCACTCCTACTGGCATTCAAATAAAGCTTTTGTGTCAAAATGAGATTTGGGCATCCAATGGCTTTTATACCTGGGATGGATCAAACGAAAAGGGCGAAAAGGTGGCAGCTGGCTATTACATCATTTCCGCAGAACTTTTTCATCCCAATGGTCATGTACAGCACATCAAAAAAACCGTAGTGGTAGGCGCTAAATTTTAAAAATTTAATGCCATCGGTAATAATTTTTTGTACTTTGGATTGATTTTCCAGTATTGAATGGAAAATTTAATAATACAATGTTATAATGAACCCAATCCGATCAATCCCCTATCTGCTCCTATTTTTGGTGGCCAGTTTTTGGAGCTGCGCGCCTTCTGAGGAAAAGAAACCCGAATATACCCTTCGCTTTGGTCACTTGGCCAATAACCAGCATGGATGGCACCTGGCCAGTTTGAAATTTGCAGAAGAGGTAAAAAAGCGTTCCAATGGCAGAATAGATGTAAAGGTCTACCCCAATGAACAACTGGGCAAGGAGATGGACGTTTTGACGGGGCTTTTGGTGGGAAGTGCGGACATTATGATTACCGGAGAATCCTTACAGAGTTGGAGCCTGCCCAAGGCCATCCTGTGCGCCACACCTTTTGCCATTCGGGATTCTGACCACCTAAAAAAAGTGGCAGGTGGCCCCTTAGGAAAGGAAATTGAACAGCATATATTGGAAGGAGCTGGATTCAGACCCATCGCATGGTTTGAAAGAGGCGCCAGAAACCTTACCTCCAACCGGATTATTCGCCACCCAGACGATCTTCAAGGGATGATTTTGCGCGTGCCTCCTGTTTCTCTATATGTGGATACCTGGAGCGCGCTGGGAGCCAAACCTACCCCAATGGCGTTTTCAGAAGTTTTTACCGCCTTGCAACAATCCACCATCCACGGACAGGAAAACCCCTTTGCCTTGATCAAAGATGCAGGCTTATATGAGGTGCAAAAATATTGCATGCTGACTTCCCATGTGAAAAGCTGGGCTTATGTGGTCATGAGTGGTAAAAAATACGACAGTCTTCCCAAAGACCTGCAAAAAGTAATCGATGAATCCGCTGAAGTAATGCAGGAATATGAACATGAATTGTTTTTAGTCCAAGAAAAGAAAGATTATGATTTTCTGGTAGAAAAAGGAATGGAGTTCATAGAAGTGGACAATGAAGCTTTTCAAACCGCTGCAAAGGAGGCCGTTTTGCAATCCTTTGATGCAGAGCAAACAGCTCTTTTAAACAGAATCCTGCAAGTGAAATGAAAAAATCCCCTTTCCCTACCCTTGATAAAGTACTGGGTTTTCTGGTTAACCTAAGTTTTGTATTAATGATTGCAGTGGTTTTGTTGCAAATCATTGCCAGGTATGCCTTGCCCTGGTCCCCCAACTGGACAGAGGAGTTGGCCCGTTTCTGTTTTATTTACCTGGTCAGTTTGGGAGCAGCCCTGGCGGTAAAAGACAACGGATATGTAAGTGTTAATTTTTTACTGGACCGTCTTTCGCCCAAGTACAAATCCCTTTTAGAAAACTTAATTTTGGTCTGCATCATTGGTTTGATGTTGACCCAATTTGTGGTCAGTCTACCATTAATGGATATTGTCAGCATTCAAAGATCTCCTTCCATGAACCTAAACATGGCCATTATGTATGGTGCTATGGCCATTATGGGGCTATCCGTAG
Source organism: uncultured Cyclobacterium sp. (assembly GCF_963977555.1). GTDB lineage: Bacteria > Bacteroidota > Bacteroidia > Cytophagales > Cyclobacteriaceae > Cyclobacterium. The sequence continues at coordinate 290,975 of NZ_CAXBPD010000008.1, forward strand.
CCTTTTACAGTACCTTGAAATTAATTGAAAAAAATAGATGACAGCACTATTATTTATTGTCTTTTTGATTCTGCTGGCCATAGGTTTTCCGATTGCCTTTGCCCTGGGCATTTCTGCATTTACCTATTTGTTATTCAGTGACATCCCCCTAATGGTGATCCCGCAAAAAATGTATGCAGGGATTGATGTATTTGTATTGCTGTCCATTCCCGGCTTTATTTTGGCGGGAAACTTGATGAATGCAAGTGGGATAACCAATAGAATTATCAATTTTTGCAATGCCCTTTTGGGCCATATTCGGGGAGGTCTTGGATTGGCCAACGTAGGTGCATCCATGTTATTTGGTGGCATTTCCGGTACAGCAATTGCCGATACTGCCAGTATTGGATCCGTAATGATCCCCGCAATGAAAAAAGAAGGTTATGATGTTCCTTTTTCTTGTGCCGTTACGGCTTCTTCCTCCACTATAGGCCCAGTTATTCCGCCGAGTTTGCCCATGATCATCGCTGCCACCCTTACCGGGCTTTCCGTTGGAAAGCTATTTGTGGCTGGAATTGTCCCTGGATTGCTTTTAGGAGTTGGTTTTATGTTGATTACTTACCTTATCTCCGTAAAAAGAAAGTACCCCAAAAGAGAGCGGAAATCAATTGCCTTTATTTTCAAAAGCTTTTTTCAGGCCTTTTGGGCCATTATGATGACGGTGCTTATCCTTTTTGGCATTATAGGTGGTGTATTTACCCCAACAGAAGCATCCATTGTAGCTGTCATTTACGCCATCGCTATTGGCCTTTGGGTTTACAAAGAGTTAAAAATTAAGATGATCCCAGCCATTTTGCTTCAATCCGCCAAAACAACTGCTGCTCTGATGGTGCTGGTAGGCTTTGCCAACCTCTTTGCCTGGATCATGACAGTGGAGGAATTGCCACAGTTGATTGCCAATAGCTTGTTGGAGTTGACCAACAACAAGATCATATTGCTCTTATTGATCAATCTTCTCTTGCTGTTTGTAGGCGCCTTTATGGAAACCATTGCTGCCTTGCTTATCCTGTTCCCCGTTTTATTAGGAGTAGCAGTAAATGTGGGAGTAGATCCTGTTCAGTTTGCCATCATCATGGTTTTTAACCTGGTCATAGGCCTGACCACCCCTCCGGTAGGCGTTTGTTTGTTTGTGGCTTCCAGCATAGGTGGCATTTCTCTTGAGAAAATAGCAGTAGCAGGTTTGCCTTATTTGATAGTAAGTATTTGTGTACTCCTTTTGATCACCTATATTCCCGAAGTGAGTCTGTGGTTACCCGGTTTGTTTTACGATTAAGTCTCGAACAGGTGATTATCCCTAATCAAAGCTACATGGAAGTTGTGGAAATGGGAATTTATTGCTGAATTGGTGACAATGAAACCGGCAGACTAAAAATAAAGCCAGTATTGCAAAAGTCAATTTGGGTAATATCAAAATTCCCCTTTTTCCCAAAGGGGGACTAAGGGGGATTTCTAACGTAAACATTTTAAAAAATAAGATTGATATAATTGGAAATTCACCTTATAATCCCTCCCGCCCCTGTTGGGACAGGTCCTCCGCCCTTACCAAGAGGAATTAATTTGAAGCTTTTTTGGTGGCATTAAAACGCCTGACCAAATAAACCTCATCTTATCGGTAAAAATCGAAATCGATATAACTGACTGCTAAATATTATCATAATGGAGAACCCCAGCAGGGGTGACATTTTTGTAGACATGGGTGATAACCCTTGGATTGCTAATTGAACACCAACAGATTTTGGCGGTATTGTTGCTTTTTTTTCGCGACAATGCTGACAAAATCACAACAAATACTAGCTACCTAAAACCGCATCTCCTATCTCTTTCCATATTACATCAAAATGGCAAATAAGCTTTCTGTCCCTGATAAATTAATTTCACGCTTGAAAACCCTTATTCTTCAAAATGATATATCTAATCTACTGTTTGATTTGTCCTCAATAGATAAAAACATTAAAAAAAATCTAATATTAATAATTCCTTTGGCTAAATTAAAGCATTGAAAAATTAGCTATGAATCCAATGCGCAAATATTAGAATTATATATGACCAAAGCTTATGCTTCACAGCCATGCTTCAAAACATTCATTTTATACCAAAAACCATACAGCCAAATTCATGACAAAAATTACCCTAGGAGTCAAATCATTCATTTTTTCTTTATGCCTGATGGCACTTTTCACTTACTGTGGATCTCCACAAAATCAAGAAAAAATGGCTGAGCAAACACCAGACACTTACTATACCATGGAAGATTTTGGGAAGGTAAAGAAGTATGATACCCATGTACACTTACGCAGCCAATTCGACACCCTTTTCATAAAGCAGGCAGCCAAAGACAACTTCGGTATGCTGACCGTCAGTGTATATACCTCTCCCGAAAGACCACCAGAAGATCAGGAAAACTTTTCCTTAAAAATGGTGCGGGATTATCCTGACATCGTTTCCTATGCCACCACTTTTTCATTGGATGGATTCAATGATGAAGATTGGGAAAGCAAGACCATGGCCTATTTGGAAAAATCCATTGCCCATGGGGCCATTGCAGTAAAGGTATGGAAAAACGTGGGCATGGAATTGGCAAATGAAAAGGGTGAACTGGTGACCATCAATGACAAAAAGTTTAAACCTATCCTAAATTTATTAAAGGAGAAAAACATTACCCTATTGGGTCATCTTGGTGAACCCAAAAACACCTGGTTGCCATTAGAGGAAATGACTGTACAGGGAGACAAGGATTATTTTAGTGAAAATCCCAAGTACCACATGTACAACTTCCCTGACTTCCCTTCTTACGAGGACCAAGTTGGGGCACGTGATCAGATGTTGGCCAATAATCCTGACTTGATGTTCGTCGGGGCGCATTTGGGAAGTTTGGAGTACGACGTCAATGAACTGGCAAAAAGGCTCGACAAGTACCCCAATATGGCGGTAGACATGGCCGAGAGAATTTCCCATTTGCAATACCAGGCCATTACCAATTGGCAAGGTGTACATGACTTCTTTATCAAATATCAGGACAGGCTTATTTACGGAACCGACTTGAGAACCGGAGCATCGGATATACAGGCCAAAGGCTTGACCGAAGCTGATGAGATTGCGGCCCATGCCCACGAGGTTTGGTTGAGACATTGGAAATTTTTCACCGGAGACGATGAAATGAATGTGCCAAAAGTCGATGGTACTTTCAAAGGGCTGAAGCTGCCCAGAGAAGTTGTAGATAAGATTTACAGGTACAATGCTGAAAATTGGTATCCTGGACTCCTCCGTTAGCTTTTAAACACGAATTCGATAACATTGGAAAGACGTATGGTATAGAAGCAAATCTGAAGAACTTAGCTTTTTCTTAGTTACCGCACTCACCATATTCTTCAAGAAAATAAATAAATGCATATAAATTACAATTTCAGCCATTGAAGGGAAGAATGGTTTTCGTTAATTAAGAAAAATTCGTATTCATTAACGAAGCACTCCAGTACAACATGTTATATAAGGCATTTTACGGCCTTCAAAGATTATGGTTTTTGGTGCAGGATGGAGGGCGTAAAAAAAATGAGTTAGCTCCAACAAGGAGATCCACTCATTTTTAGCCTGGAATTCTGCACCAAAAATCAAATGATGGCAATCTAAATGGACTTTATTCCTTACATCATGGCCATCATTTGAAATAAGATTTGACAGCCTTGATTTTTTTGGTTCGTTTTTGGATCAAGCCAAAAATGAACAGAGAAAACAAGTTTCAATGTCTTAAATGCCACAATGATTTTAATTACACGGTTAACTTTTAATATAGAAAAAATATAAATATTAAATAGTTAAAGGTAAAAATACAATAGGATTTCCGGACTCACTAAAATAGTGGAGTAATCATAGGGAAATCTAGCCAATGCCTGTTTCGGGTTGAAACCTTAAAAAATAAAAACACTATGAATTATCTGGATCGAAGAAATTTCCTCAAACTATCCACCTTAGCCCTCGGAGGCATGTCCGCAGGTTTGCTATCCAACCCTTCCATGGCAAGGGGCTTCAAAAAAAACCTAAGACTCGGCTTTGTCGGTATAGGAGGTAGAGGCTCTTACCATCTTGACACCGCACTGGGAATTACCGGGGTAGAAATCCCCGCCATTTGTGACATTGATCCCGAAAACCTTTACCGGGCCAAGCGATGGATTGAGGAATCCGGTCAAGCGAGCCCAAAGCTTTATGACAAAGGGCCGACAGATTTTATCAGGATGTGTGAAGAAGAAGAGTTGGATGCGGTAATCTGTGCGACCCCTTGGGATACCCATGCGCCCATTTGCCTGGCGGCCATGAAAAATGGGAAACATGCAGCCTGCGAAGTACCCCTAGCCCAGACCTTGGAAGAAGCTTGGGAATTGGTAGAAACTTTTGAAAAAACGGGGAAGTGGGCCAGCATTGTATTGGGCGGTTTTGGAGACCTGACCATGTTGAATATGGTGAGAAAAGGACTTTTAGGAGACATCCTCCATGCAGAAAGTGGCTATATCCATGACTTAAGGATGGTGAAATTCAACCCAGAAGAAGAACCCTGGAGGTTACAATTTGCCATAGACAAAAACGGCAATCTCTACCCCGACCATCCCATGAGAAACATCATGCCTTTACTGGACATCAACCATGGGGACCGATTTGATTACCTTGTTTCCATGAGTACCAAATCCGGCATGCTCAATGAATACGCCAAAGCCCAATACGGAGAAAAGCACCCTTATGCCACTAAAAAAATGGCCTTAGGCGATTATAACGCTTCCCTTATCCGTACTGTCAAAGGAAAAATGATCACCCTCAACCATGATACCCATACCCCTCACCCCAGGGAAAGTTTCCGACTTCAGGGCACCAAAGGAATTTATTTAAAGGAAAGGGATAACCAGCGCATCTACGTTGAAGGAAGAAGCCCGGAGGCACATCAATGGGAATCTGCTGCACCGTATTTAGAAGAATACGCGCATGATATTATGAAAAACTATGCTCCACCTGAAAGAAAGGGAGGCGCAATTCGGGGACATGGCAGTGGTGGAATGACCCAAACCCCCATCAACTGGCACCGATTGATCCTTGCCCTGCAAGAAAACAAACAACCGGACTGGGATGTGTACGATTCAGTAACCAGCGCCGCCATTATCCCCCTTACTGGCGCTTCAGTAGCCGACAAAAGCAGACCAGTAGATTTCCCGGATTTTACCAAGGGAAAATGGGAAACCAGGGCCAAGCTTTATTCTTAATTAAGGAATTTATGAATGCCCACCAACTGCGAATAAGAATTGAATTACTAAAAATCTAGAGTCAATGTTTATTGAATTACCTGTTTCGTTGCCTTAACACAAAATTTACTTCGTAATGGAGGATACTAAGGTAAGTCGAAAGACAGCGGCGAAGTATCCCTATCAGTTAGATAAAATTATAATATGAGCAATCAGAAAATTTGGAAAGACAATTACCATAGAAACAGAAGTCTTTATGCTTTTACAAAATATTGGTAATATTCTTGACCGGCATATCAAAGGATATAGGAAATCGCTCCGTGAAGGATAGTTATTTTAATGCCTTTGATAGAAGATAAATTCGGCAAAGAACTTATTTAGCCAAAGCTGTCTGCCTTAAGTAAAAATTGAGTATAACCTGATTCCGTAGGTATTGCTGCTAATAAAAGGTAATAATACCGCCAAAATATCGACCTTTATTAGTAATTTCTTCAAAATAGGATTATTGAATAAGGCACATATCAAATAAAGGCTTTGTACGGATATGGTGGCAAAGC
>NZ_CAXBPD010000009.1:0-249113 GCF_963977555.1 uncultured Cyclobacterium sp.
TGGACTGGGTTTTTATAGATTAGATTGTCTGAGTTTTTCAGCAGACCCTAAGTAGAAAAGAGTGTAGAGAATTCTACCCCAAGCCGTGGTCTTGCTAGGTGGCTATTTATTCCTTTTCGGCTTTCTGGTAGGTTTTTGATAGTTGCTAAAAATATCCGTTACAATAACGATTTCTCTATCAACTTTGTAAATGATTTTGTAATGATATTCCTGCAAATAACGGTGCCCTTTCCCAATATATATCAGGTCGTCTTCTACTCTCCCTCTATTCGGATAGTTTTCAAGCGTTTCTGCTCTGTCAATAATTTTATTTACAATCTCAGTCGCTTTTTCGGAACTGGCTTCCCCTGAATAATGATCGTAAATCTCTTTCAAGCATATTTTCGCCCACTCTGAAAACCTAACCTCCATGGACTACCAATTCTTTAATTCTTCCCTGACCTGTTTTGACGTTTTTACACGGCCTTCTCTAATGTCCTTTTCAGACCTTTCCGCCCTGGATATTAGTTCCTCTTTTGTGATAGCTTTGCCATCGGGTTTATATCCAACAGGTGAAGTTATTTGGTCTGCTTTAATCAGCCCATGAATAAGCTTTAACACACGATCATCTGCATGTTGAATGTATTGGCTTATTTCTTCTCGTATTTTAACTGTGTCCATCGGTTTTTTCTTTTCGTTCCCTAAAGTTAACGATTCCGTATTACAATTTGATTTGTTCCAATGGATGATATTTAGGTATATGGCTTTTCCTGGGTGGTAATCATCAAAGTTCCACCCGATGTATTTAGTGATGTCTTCAGCTGTCATCAGAATAATATATCGCTTAGATTCGGTAGCATGGTTTTCATGTGTCCAAAATTGCATCCCCCCAGTTCTTTTATTAAATTTCGCATGATAGGCAAAAATTATCCTCAACCATTCCTTTCTGCTTTCCTGTGGGTTTTCAATTATCATTTTGAGCAATTTCTTGCTTGTAAATTTCTTGAAATAACGAACCTATCCTGATAATTTCGAATCATTTTGTTAAACAACTAAAGGGAGGTGGTTGATCTTGACGACATAACCAAAAAGATAAAGTCTCTTTTCCTTTCTACAATGAGCCAGATTTTCCAAGATAAAATATCTATAGATTTTTCTTGAAAATACATCTGCCCATCCCACCACTTGGAATGTGAAAAAATAGGGCATTTCATCTGTTTATATTTGTTTTCCAAAGGTCAAATGGAATCTCGCTACAATAATCATTTTTTGGTCTGACGATTTTGTCATGCTCGATTTCCTGATCTCTTATTTGATAAGCCTCTCCCATAACTAAAAATAGCCTATCCTTGAATGCATTACAAATAAATGCTGCCCGGGTAGCTGAATAAAGTGTCGTTGATTTGGATTGGGTCTCAAAATTTTGTCCATTTGATTACATAAAGGGGGTCTTCAGAAGCCATTGCAAATGGCATATAAAAGATTTCGACTTCAAAGTAAGTTAGGAATAAAAGTGTGTAGAGGATTCTACACCCAGCCCGGGGTATAAATCCCTGAATTTACTTGTGATACCTCCATTGACTGAATTGATAGCAACATTATCCACAACTGTGATCACAGTTATAGCAGCATTATCTCCATATTTAAACTTTTCGAAAGTTGGTAGCTGGAACTCGGCCCCATCTAAGTCAATTAACATAAACGGGTTATTGCCTGCAAACTGGTAAGGTGAGAAGTAGGGATAGTTATTTGCCAATGGATCGACACTCTAGAACCTCTTTAGGATTTTTTACCCCTACCACACTATTCCCTACATTGCCTACCAGTCAAAGAACGATTCATAAATGCCGTTGCATTAATGAATCAATTTATTGCTCAGATTTATTACCAAGATAATATTTGATAATATCATCAGGACTCGGAATATCATTTCTGAGATACCTACTATTAAAAACTATAACACTGGTTGGTTTAGATTTCTTCCCTAGACTTTTGCAATAGACTCCAAATCCAAATTTGGGGGAAGTAAATCCTTCATTATCTACTATTAATTCTTTATCCTCATTCGAAATTATTTCTTTTAATTCCAGGCAAGTTGAATTCAGAATATTCAATTCGTTAAAAAAAATTTCTCCTTTAAATATTTCAATACTTTCTATCTCATTACCACCAATATCTGAAAAGACAATATGAATATCATAAGTAGGCAAATATAAAGTTTTATTTTTTTTACCGAGAACATTTATACTTCCTTCTTTGGAATTAGGATACCTAGATAAAATTGATTGAATATTATCTTTTAGATTAAAATCACCAACAGAAAAATATGGAATTATCTTCATTGTTTATTTTTTTTTGGATTGTTCTCCCTCTAGGTGTATGCCATGGTCAGCTGGGTGAATTTGCAAAACACCCTTCTTTTATTATCAATTTGCAATTGGAATTGCATGGAATTACCAATGGTCTCGTCTCATGCTTATTCACAGCCACAGTAATCTAATTCATCAGATCAAATTTATTTTCCCCTTGCCCTCATTCTACATTAAAAAATATGGATTGTAGCCTCCCGGAAATAAAGGCTGATCCGGAAATTTATCCTGATCCCCTCAAATAGCCCCTGACTAAAAAAAACAAAACCCTAACCTATTGTAAATCAATAAGCTAGGGTTTTGTTCAGTAGAGAGTGGGGGATTCGAACCTATGTACTAGAAGAGACAAAATATTATCATAAATACCATATATACATATATATAGCAAAATTCTATCCCAGGTAAAGATAAGTTATGAACACATTTAATCAACTTTTTCGCCCCTGAATTCGCCCCTGAATTTTATTTTCATTAAGTTTAAAAATCATTAATAAACTAGAGCATGGAAGCATCTTTAAGATATGAGCTAAGAAGGGATTTAGAAAACAAAAAAGGGGAGCAACCACTTACGTTATTGATTCATTTGTCAAGTCAGCGGAAAAAAGTTGCCACCGGGATACGTCTTATACCAGAGCTTTGGTCCCTTGAAAAGCAGCAAATTTTAAACCTTACCACCAAACTAAAAACCCTTCTACAGAAAAAATACGGAGACAACCTTCCTAAAAAGCAAACCTTAATCCAATATCAAGATGATCTAATTGATCTAAAGAACAAAGTCAGGAAGATTGAGGAAGGATTTAGATCTAAGGGGATAGCCTATAGTGTTGAAATGCTGATTGAGAAAATCAAGGAAACTAAAGAGATAAAAATCAAAAAAGAAGATCCTACTAATTTGGTTTACGATTTTATCGACCGGTACATTCAAGAGCATGAACTCACACGAGTGAAGGGTAGTCTAGTTGTTTATAAATCGCTCAAACATCATTTGAAAAACTATGAAGTAAAAACCAGAAACAAAATTCGGTTTGAAAATATCGACTATACATTTATGCAATCCTTCCAAAACTTTTTGATCAAATGGGAAAAGGTCCATGAGACCACTGGAACTGTCAATACTTTAAACAACATTACAATTGCTAAGCAATTAAGTACGCTTAAAACCTTTCTGGGATATGCCAAAAGACTGGGTATAAAAGTTAATGATGGGTATAAGGATTTCGCAATAAAAAGAGATAAGCTTGAAGTAATCGCTTTAACCCAAGATGAATTAGACCAACTTTTTACTTTCAACCTGAGCTCAAACAAACGGTTAAGACAAGTACGTGATGTTTTCTGCTTTAGCTGTGTTACCGGCCTTAGGTTTTCAGATCTTCAACAATTAAAAAGAGAACATATCAAAGAAATAGAAATCAGGCTGACCGTTAAAAAAACCAAAGAACCTTTAATTGTCCCACTAAACAGTTACTCCAAAGCTATTTTGCATAAATACAAAGAACTTGTCTCTCCCCTACCCGTGATTTCCAATCAAAAATTCAATAAGTACGTCAAAGAACTCTGCAAATTGGTTGGTATCGATGATTCTATTGAAATAATCCGGTATAAAGGAGCCATTAAGCAATCAACTATTTACAAGAAACACGAAATTATCAGTGCACATACGGGTAGGAAAACCTTTGCAACTCTTTCTCTGGAAAAAGGAATCCCAGCAGAAACCGTGATGAAGATAACCGGACATTCAGATTATAAAAGCTTTCAACGCTATGTGAAAGTAACTGAAGAAAGAAAAAGAAACGAGATGCAGAAAGCCTGGGGTGCTCCTGTATGATATTTAAAAATCGACCTATGAAAAAGTTTGAACCCACTAGACCTTTATGGCAATACAAACTCAGAGAATACTTACTTCTTTTTGATAGTTATTCGGAAGAGGAAAGAATTCTTGCCTATCGTTATGGCTGGTACATTTTTTCCAACAATCGAAATCATTTTGAGGATTTTTCCCATTTTATTCAGCGCAGGAAATGGTTTATATACCTATCTTTGATTTACCCAATCCTGCTTACATTTCTAAGTCTTTTATTAGCCGTTTCAGTCCTGACAATTGACGTTACTTTAAAAGTACCCATTGCTATTATTTTCTCAGGGATAACAGCTGGAATTATCTACAATTTGATTGGCAATACACTTAAAAATATTAGGGAGACAGGGATATTTTTAAAATATGTTGATCCTGCCGAAAAGCTAGCCAATTTCCGTGAGTTTGAAAATCTTGATTATTTGGACAAGGAACGGGCAATCCAATTTTATGAAAATATGAGGGCAAAGCGCGATTATTCTATGATAGCTCCAGGTGAAAACGAGTTAGATAAAACGGAAAAATTACTGGCCCTTGATTTTTTATTGGGTGATCCTGGAAATCTAAACGAACTAATCAATAAACTGTGTCATCATTCAACATGTAAATTGACTAAGGAAGGTGTTTATCGGGTATTAGGGGAAATTCTATTAGCCTCTCCAGACAATATAAAAAAGGACATCACTAAAGGAGTAAAAGAAATCAGATCGGGAAAAAGCTTAGGTCAAAAAAGAATAGACCAGCTAACAAACGTCAAGGCCATCTTTAATCAATCAAAATTGGCATTGAAGGCCAATGAAATTGATAAACTCCTTGACACCGCCCAAACAGCAACACTGGATAAATCACAAGTGGATGCTTATTAATTCCCGATTAAATAATTTTATGCAACAGGTAATAATAAAGTACCATTCTAATTTTTAATCTCCAATAGGCTCTATTAATTCAACTCATTGATATTCTATGAATTGCATTTTACTTTTCAATCAGATTGTTTTTAGTTCAACCAGAATTTGATTAACTTAAAGTATCAAATTGAATTTAATCAGCTATGAAATTCCTCATCAAACTTTTTCTAGTTTCCTTTATTGGCATGGTAGCCATGTTTGGTGCTTTAGGCAGCGACAACAAATGGCCTGGACTGATAGTAGCCTTTGCTGTGTGGGCTTGGTTTATTTATTCCCTCTCCAAACCAAAAGAAACAGCTACTGATAGAAAAATCAGGGCACAAGAGCGAAAGATTGAGGAATTGCTGCGGAAATTGGAACAAAGGGGTTAGTGATCTCCCATTTGATGTTTTTTTTAAATTGGTACTTTAACAAAATTTTTCTCCAAAGATCTAAAGTCCCTACAGAAAATTAAAGTTCAATTTTTAAGCCCTCCATTTCCAACTCCTTAATATGCATGCCGGCTTCAATCAATTTCTCTGATTCTATGGACTGTAGGGCTTTTTGAATCAATTCGATAAGCCTCTTTCCCTTATCCAACCTTTCAAAGGGAAAGGGATCCAGATTTTGATCTATTAATTGATTGATCTTTCGGTCTGTTTGAGTTTGGTTGTTTTTCAATTGCATTACGATCAGGGAAATATCTTCCATTGTTTATTCTATTAATATTCTAGCGTTAATAAATTAAACATTAAAATTCGATTTTTTCATTTTTTTGCCAGCTACCGCTTAATGATAGCAACTGCTGTTTAAACATCACCTCCTACAAATACATCTACCTGCAGCTAGATTCCTTGAAATACAGTTAAAAATACCCATCACATTCCCAGATTTTCGATTTGCAAGATCTGAGGCTGAAAGGGTTGCTCATACAATCGTTTGCCTGTTGCTTTGTAAAGTGAATTTCCCAACGCGGCAAAAACTGGAGGGAATAATGGTTCGCCCAATCCAGTTGGGTCCTCTTTACTTTCCACGAAATGCACCTCAATTTTCTTTGGTGCCTCGCCGTGCCGGATCATGCGGTATTTGTCAAAATTGGTTTTCGTAGGCACGCCGTTTTCGAACGCCATCTCTCCGTAAAATGCGTTCCCTATGCCGTCAACAATGGCTCCCTCGCCCATGTTTGCTGCAGCGTCGGGATTGACTACTATTCCACAATCGACTGCAGCATAGACGCTTTCAACAACCGGTTTTCTGTCCTTGATACTAACATCTACCACCTCTGCAACATAGGAATTATGGCAGAAGTAAGCAGAAACACCCCTTGAAATACCATCGGGTACATTTGACCAGTCGGATTTATCTCTTACCAGTTCCAGTACTCCGGCATATCTCTTCGGATCATAATCGTTGTTTTCCCCCACGGGGTTGGCTTCGGCCCTCTTGAGTAATTCCAATCGGAATGCGATGGGATCTTTTCCCATTTCCTCTGCCAATTCATCTAGGAAGCTCTGCTCGGCCCCGGCGATAAAATTGGATCTGGGTGCCCGGAAAGCACCAATGGTAATGTTTGATTCTATCTGCCAGGTTTCGGCCAGGTAATTGTCTATGGCACCCGCAGGGAATCGGTTTGCGTGCAGCGGAGATTCCGGGATACCCCCGGCCTTTACATGCAATGCCAGCAAGTTATTGTTTTCGTCTAGAGCAGCCCTGTAGGTGGCTGAGTAAGTGGGTCGATAAACCCCAGCCGACATGTCATCCTCCCGGGTATAGACCATTTTTACAGGTGCCTGGATTTTTTGAGAAATCAATGCTGCTTCTACCATATGGTGACTGTAGGCCCGCCGACCAAAGCCTCCCCCCATCCGGGCAAGGTTGATCTGGATATTTTCTTTCGGAAGCTCCAGGCTGCTGGAAAGTGCGTTCATAATAAAATCTGGTGCCTGGGTTGGACCGTAAATGATGGCCCTATCCCCTTTCACCTCTGCGAAACAATTCATCGGCTCCATAGTGTTGTGGGCCAAAAAGGGAGCGGAATACGTTCGTTCAATTACTCTGGCCGCTTTTTTGAAAGCAGCTTCCGGATCTCCGTCTTTTCGCTGAACATTTCCGGGTTTGCGCTGGAATTCCGCCATCTTTTCCTTGTGCGTGGTGGAATTCTCCAATCCTCCGGGAACGCTAATATCTCTGGTTTGACCTCCCCTACCCGCCATGGGAAAAGTGCTTTCCGGAGCTTCTTCCCATTCAGCTTGGAGGCTTTTTTTGGCTTGCAAGACCTCCCAGGTAGAATTTCCCACAATGGCGATGATCTCCGGGAATGTAGTGGTATCAAAGAAGTTTCTACCATAATCATCCTTAAAAATTTTGACTTTAAAGGCATCCTGAATACCCGGCAGGGATGTCACTGAGCTTTTGTCAAAGGATGTGAGCTTCATGCCGAAGGCCGGCGGATGAACAATGGCGGCATATTTCATTCCCTCCACCTTATGATCCAGCGAAAACATCGGCTTTCCTGTTACAATTTTTTGCAAATCCACATTCTTTTTGGAATGGCCAATGATTTTGAAATCAGCATTATCCTTGAGTATGATGGATTCCGGCTCCGGTCCATCCAGCGTCCCTGCCAGGGAAGCCATCTCACCATAGCCAGCCTTTTTGCCACTGGCTTGATGTTCCACAGTACCCATATTCGTTGTTATTTCAGCCACAGGAACATTCCAGGATTGTGCAGCTGCATTTACTATCAACTGTCGGGCAGTGGCCCCGGCGGTGCGCAGGGGTGTCCAGGCTGCACGCACACTTTGCGAACCTCCCGTAAATTGTCTGTCAAAACGCTCCGGATAAAAATCCGCCTGCTCTACAAACACGTTTTTCCAGTCCACATCCAATTCCTCAGCCAGAATCATGGGGAGCGACGTTTTCACGTTTTGACCAAATTCAGGGTTCGGATTGAAAAGGGTGACTGCGCCATTTTCCCCAATTTTAATATAACTGTTGATTTCAAACCACTCATCTGGCATGGTCAATACTTCTTCGGGTGTCGGTTTGCATCCGGCCAGCCAACTAAAGCTCAACATCATTCCACCTCCTGCAAGGCCTGACACCTTTAAAAAGGATCTCCTATCTAATTTTTTATTTAGCAATGTCATATTTCAGTAGGTTATAGTGTTTGGGAAGCCGTTTTAATGGCTGCTTTTATCCGGGTATAGGTGCCGCAGCGACAGATGTTTCCATTCATTGCCGAAGTTATCTCTTCGTCCGTTGGCTTGGGGTTCTTCGCCAAAAGGGAGGCCGCAGACATGATTTGCCCGGACTGACAATACCCGCATTGTGGTACATCATGTTCTAGCCAGGCTTTCTGTACCGGATGATCCCCCTTTTCAGATAGGCCTTCGATGGTCACCACCTTTTTGTCTTCCACGGCACTGATCGGATAAGAGCAGGACCTTACCGCCTCTCCATCTACATCTACGGTGCAAGCGCCACATTGTGCTATGCCGCAGCCGAATTTGGTACCCACCAGGTCTAAGTGGTCCTTCAGTACCCATAACAGTGGGGTGTTGGGATCCACATCTACCTGAATTGATTTGCTATTGATATTTAAACTAAACTGTGCCATATGATTTGTATTTAATTCTAAATTAACAATTTACATTTTAATCTGCTTACAAAATTCAAACAATGCGCATTATTATAATAAATTTATGATTGATCAAAAGGACTTTTTTGCTCTGCTAGCTGTTCAATTGCCTGGAAAAAGGCTGATCGTAAAACCTGTTTCCTGTAGCTTTATAAAGCGCATTTGCCAATGCTGCGAAAACCGGCGGGTAGGCTGGTTCGCCAAGACCCGAGGGATCCTCTCCGTTTTCTACAAAATAGGTTTCGATCGATTTTGGTGCCTCTTTCATCCGGATTTGCCTGTATTGGTCGAAGTTGGATTTGCTGACTACCCCATTTTCAAAGGTCAGTTCTCCATACATGGCCGTACCGATGCCATCTATCACCGCTCCTTCGCAGAGGTTTTTGGCCGCATCAGGGTTTACTACAAGCCCGCAATCAATGGCATTGGTGACTTTATCGATTTGAACCTGCCCATCGACTATTTTCATCTCCAAGACCTGAGCAGCGTAGCTGTTATGGCAGAAATAGGCCGATACTCCTCTGGAAACTCCTGGTGTTGAATTTGCCCAGTTTGCTTTTTCCCTGACCAATTCTAAAACTTTTGCATACCGGTCCGGATCGTAATCATTTCCTTCACCTACCGGGTTTGCTTTTGCTTTTGCCAGCAGTTCTAATCGGAAATCAATGGGGTCTTTGCCCGCTTCCTCCGCAACTTCATCCAGAAACGATTGCTCTACGCAGGCCATGAAATTGGATCTTGGTGCACGGAAGGAACCTGTAGTGATATTGGAGGGCACTTCCCAGCCTTCGGCCAAATAATTATCCACAGCTCCTGCCGGAAACCTGTTTGCGTACAATGGGTTTTCTGGTAGACCACCTGCGTTGACATGAAAGGCAATCAATTGATTGTTTTCATTGAGGGCTGCCCGGTAAGTGGCCTGATAACGGGATCGATAAACGCCCCCGGTCATGTCGTCTTCCCTGGTGTAAACCAGCTTGACAGGAGCATTCATTTTCTGGGAAATCACCGCTGCTTCTATCAGCCAATGGGCATAGGACCTACGGCCATAACCTCCACCCAGTCGGGTCATTTCTATCTCAATATTTTCTACCGGAATGCCCAATCGGCTTGAAAGGGCATGCTCCGTCAATTCGGGTTTTTGCAATGGCCCGGCACAGGTCACTTTATCCCCTTCCACATGGGCGAAAAAATTCATAGGCTCCATGCAGTTGTGCGCCAAAAAAGGACCGGTATAGGTTCTCTCTATGACTTTAGCAGCAGTGGAGAAAACCGCTTCGGGATTCCCATCTTTCCGTTGGGTTTGGGGTTTTTGAGCGGCTTGCTTCATCGCCATTTCCTGGGCATCCGTATTTTCCAGGCCTTTTGGCACTACTCTGACAGCTTCACGACCAAACATGTCCCGCTGTTCCTCATAGCCTTCCTGAATTTCCCAGTCCGCTTTTATAGATTTCTTTGCCTGAAGTACCTGCCAGGTGCTGTCTCCGACGATTGCGATTAAGTCGGTGAACTGCACGGTGTCGAAGAAGGTCCTTTTGTAATCGTCCCGAAGGGATTTGAACTGAAAAATATCCCTAATGCCGGGCATGGACCGGGCCTGCGAATCGTCAAATGATTTGAGTCTATTACCAAAAGCCGGAGGATGAATAATCATCGCATACAGCATTCCCTCCTTTTTATAATCCATTCCGAAAAGGGGTTTTCCGGTGACGATTTTATTCAGGTCAACATTCTTTTTGGAGGTGCCGATGATCTTAAAATCCTGGCTTGCTTTTAAATCAACCTCTTCGGGAACCGGCAATGTAGCCGCCAGGCTGGCCATTTCTCCAAAATGTGCCTTTTTGTTACTTGATTGATGAAGGATAAATCCCGGTTCCGTGGTGATTTCTGAAACCGGAACGTTCCAGGTTTGCGCCGCAGCACGCATCAGCATTTGCCGGGCTGTAGCTCCTGCTGTGCGCAAGGGGGTCCAACCGGTTCGGATAGCCTGACTTCCTCCGATAAATTGCCTGGTGAAATTATCTGTATCCAAAGGGGCCTGTTCCACGATGACCTTGGTCCAATCGGCGTCCAACTCCTCAGCCAGAATCATCGGCATGGAAGTTTTAACATTTTGACCGCCTTCCGGATTGGGAGACATCAAAGTGATCAATCCATTATCACCTATACGGATATAGCCATTCATTCTAAACCAGTCCTCTGGCATTCCCAACGCCTCCTCTGATTTGGGTTTACATCCTGCCAGCCAATTAAAGCTCAGCATCATCCCTCCCCCGGCAAGTGCTGAGACTTTTAAAAATGACCTTCGATCGAGTTTGGTTGATTGGTTACTCATGGAAAATTAGATTTTATGCTAAATGAATGGTAAATATTCAGATACTCAATTTAATACATTTTTTTAAAGAGTCGTACGCAAATCAAATGGTTGAACTGGTAAAACGCTTCGACAAGAAGACCATCACTTTTGTTCTTATCTCTTCTACCTCAAACATGGGGCCGAAATCAGGTGCCTCTCTGGCGATAATCAATTCGCTCAGGATACCGGGTTAGAAGTTATTGATCCACTAAGGCAGATTCCTTCGAACGGACACCCAGCAATTCGAATTTTTCTATTTCGGATCGTATTTCGGTTAACTCACTGGTCGAAAAGGTTACTTTTAAAGCCCCAAGGTTTTCTTCCAGATGTTGAGGGCTAATGGTGCCAGGTATGGGGACAATATAGGATTTTTGAGCAAGTAGCCATGCCAAAGAAAACTGGGCCATGGTAATCCCCTTTTTCTGTGACCAATCCTGCACAATTCGCAAAAACGGCATGTTTTGTTCCAATCCTTCAGGTGAGAAGAAAGGCAACTGAGAACGTCTGTCCAGATTGTCAAATCGGCTATACGCATTGAATCTTCCCGTCAGAAAAGATCTCAATGTCGGTCCCCAAGGCACAAAACCCACTCCGAGCTCCTCGCAGGTGTCCAGAATCTGGTTTTCAGGAAATCGCTCTCCCAGCGAATACTGTGTTTGCAAGGCAGAAACAGGTAATTCTGCATGCGCTTTTCTCAAAGTATCCGGGGCTACTTCCGAAAGTCCCCAGTGTTTCGCTTTACCAGCAGCAATGATGTCCTTAAAAGCACCAGCGATTTCCTCGATTGGAACCTGTGGATCCCATCGGTGCAGGTAAAGCAGATCAATGGTTTCCACACGAAGTCTTTTCAAGCAACCATCGACCACCCCTTTGAGTGATTCAGGGCTGCTATTTCGCCCCATGCGCTGGCTGTTTTGAATCTCAAAACCGATTTTAGTTGCGATTTTGATTTGGCCTTTAAAAGGTTCTAAACCTTCTCCCACTACCTCCTCGCTTCCATATGGTCCATATACTTCCGCTGTATCAAAAAACGTAACACCGCGCTCCACTGCCTTGCGGAGATGGGCGATCATATCCTGTTTTGGAGGAGTAGGATTATAAGTGCCTGCCACCATACTCATGCAGCCTAATCCTATTCCAGAGACTTCTAATGCTCCAAGCTTTCGGGTTGGGAGTGTGGAGGCTGAGTCTAGTTGAACTTTGTCACCTGAGCCCATTGCCAAAGCAGGGGTCATTACGATTCCGGCTCCCGCCAATGCTGCACTTTTAAAAAACTCCCGTCGGTTGGATTTCAATTCTTTAGTCATGTTTTTCGATTTACTTTATATCTTTATTCTCCTGCTTTCAACAAGGAGATCTAAATCACGATTTTCTAATTTTTACGGCTTGTCGATTCTATATAATCTACCTGCATCAGTAATTGCATAAAGGGCATTGTCAAATCCTTGGGTGATATCTCTGAAGCGTTGGTTTTCTTCAACCAACAATCTTTCTTCTCCCACCACTTTATTGTCACTGTCGATTACCAGTCTAGCTATATGCATTCCGCTCAATCCTCCTGAGGTGGTAGCAATTCGCATCTGCCCAGCCTTTTGGGTGATTAACAACCTTCCATCGGGTAGATTTGTGATGCCCCAGGGAGCTGTCAAATCAGTTGAAATAACAATAGCTTCAATCGGCGTATCAGTAGTTACGCTTCCAATTCTTGTTTGTCCTTTAAAAGAGGGCTGAAAGATTGAATTCGGTGAATTCGTTTCCACCGGTGTTCCTACTTCTTGCTCCAAACCAGTATCTTGATCATCGAACAGGTCAGCAGCAGAACAACTCACATGGAGCCCCATACTCATGATGGAAAAGAGAAGAATAAATTTTGATGTTTGCATGTGGTTGTTGTTTAAGTTGTAATCCAGATTATAGAGATTTAAGCGACTTAAAAACAAACTCAATATTTCAGTTGAACTTGACTCTTAAATGCTTCAAATCACTTTTTTAAGGCGGGCTGAATCTTCCCTCCTTCAACTATTTAATGCTTCCAAATTTTCGAATCATACCATCTCCTTTAGTGATAACGTACAATTCTCCTTCGCTGTCCTGTGCCAATCGAATGTCCAAGCGACCTGCCCCTGCGATTGCACCCCGACCCGGAAGTCCCTCAGAACCACCGCCTCGCTTTCGGTAGGTTTCTTCTGATAGTTCTCTAAGATTAGTTTTTAGTTCAATTATCGGCGCAAAAGTTTGTGGGTCACCGTCCTCAGCGGCCAGCACGTCTTTTATTTTAGCATACCAAATATGCCCGGTAGTGATGTCTCCAAATACAATGGTTCCTTGCAAGGCTTTGTGGCGTGTGCCTGTATAAACAAAGCCATTCGCAATCGCATCACCTCCCCCTGGTGCATGAGGATATTTAATTACCGTATAGGTAGGTTTTACAATTCCTATAGTATCTGTATCAGAGAGTAGAATTGGTATTGTATCATCAGCGGGTATAGGACTCATCCCATTACCTTCGGACATAGCAAGGTTACCCTCCCGGAGGGGATATCCATAATTTGCTCCCTTCTTGATGATTGCCACGGTTTCCCAGCTAACCAAACCAATATTGAAGGCAAGTAATACAGGATCACTAGGCTGGTCAGGGTCAATATACCAGGTTAGGCGGTGTGGGTTTCTTAGGCCGTAGGCCCAGATCTCTTTTCGTGCACCTTCTACAGAAACAAACGGATTGTCGTTTGGAATTCTGTATTGACCGTTTTCGCTTATTGTACTAGTTGTTGTATGTTCATTCAGCATCGGGATAATACGAAGAACCTTCCCTTGATAAGTATCTAACCGTTGGGCATGCATCCGCATTGGGCCTGGTCGCTCTCCGGTACCAGCATCCCCAATTCCCAGGTACATGACACGCCAGTCGGCGTCGCCTGCTTTGGCCACAGGATTAAATGTGATTTCATTAAATGGATGAAATAACCCTGGCACAAAAAGTCTGAATACCTCACGTGCCGATCCCTCGAAAGTCGTGTTTCCAATCTCCTCATCCTTCCACTCCACAATGACCAACTCTCTGGCGAATCGTGTATCCTGGACTGTTTCAGGTTTCGCAATCGGCTCTGTAAGCTCATAACCTTCTAAATTAAGTCCGGATACTACGCCTGCCTTCGGCGTTGCACTTCCTTCTGTGTCAGCAACATTCTCCATATGGAGCGTATAAAATATTCCGTTCTGCTCATACTCCGGATCAAAGACAAAATTCAGCATACCTGCCGCATATCCAAACCCAGCTGTGAAATTTGGAAACAGACCAGCGAAATTTAGGTAGGTCGTCAACTCTTTTGTCTGCTTGTCCAGAATATATAGTGGGCCTGTTAAATCGTTTAGGAAAAAACGTTGTTTGTCTCCCGGTTCATCTATCATGATACTGCCTCTCGCCAATACCCCGGAAACACGATCAGTTGACATGTCTCCAGTGATAGGCATTTCGAAATAATCTTCAAGTTCAAGCGTGATCTCTGAAGTGTCCGTCGCAGTTGAAACTGGCGAATTAACGTCATTCGGAGATGAAGCCAGTGAACGGAGATAAGCGACGACATTTTCAATTTGGCTGTCGGAGAGTCTACCATTTAGCGAAGGCATCATCCCGGCAGGAATTCCTTCTTTGACCACCTTGAATATCTCTGCATCAGTCGAACCGTGATCCCAATCAGAATCAGTTAAGTCGGGAGGTTGTATCCCCCCACGTTCGGCGATAATGGAAATCTCAAAGCCTGCCTTTTTTGCCCCTTCACCAGCATCTCCATGACAGTTCGCACAATTGACATCGTAGAGACTTTTCCCCTCTGCCAATGATTCAGGCGACGTTTGCGGTTGAACAGGGAGGATAACTGTGGCGAATAGCGCTAGAGATGTTAATAATGATTTGTATACACTCATATCTAATTGACTTTATAGTTGGAAAAGTTTATGTAGTTATAGATTATGGATATTATGGCTTAAAAACCGAGTCTAGTTTGCAATCGGGTTCGGTTCTTAAATGCTTTTTCCAACACATCGAATCGTGCTTTTCTTGGATCGGGGGTGCTGGTCACGTTTCCGTCGAGCGTTATATTCAAAATCTCTGCTTGTTGAATGTCGTACTGCGGCCATTCTGGAAGGTTGTTGCCGTTAGGATTTCCGGTTTTGGCAAAATTGGCCCAATAGGTATTCATGATCCTTGCTAACTCCTTTTCCTCTTTTGTTGGTTCACCCTGGGCTCCCCATCTTGCATTGAGTGTATTAAAGACAAAAGAAGTTTCCGAACCATGCCCCGCTCCATAAGGAGATCCTTCTCTATTTGATGGCGGCACGTAACCAAATTGCCATACCTAAACAGGTTGGTTCTTTTCGACGAATGCTCTTCCTGACATCCGAGCTGGTTCGCCCCAACCCCAATCGGTCGTAAACTTGGTCAGGACTTCGTTGAATTCTTTGTTACCATCTGGATCGTAAGCAGCTTTGGCTTCTGCTTCCAATTCACCGAATTGTGAAAATAGCTCTTCCTTGGTTTGGCTTGCATTGATAAATCCCCCTCCGATTTCTGCACTTGAGCTTCCGATCATCAACGGAACTTTTGCCTGTCTTCCGGCTTGATAGGAGGTTTCGGCAGTTTCCACAACGAGTTCTCAATCCAGAATAGGTCCTGAATAAGTTCTGGCTCCCGTGCTGTCATTTTCCTGACCACCATCTAAAATTTCATCGACGCTCAATGCCCGAAGCTGATCCAATGCAACTTTACTAGTTCCTTGAATGCCGTATCTTTTTGCAAAGTTGATCCCGATGGTTTCTGCCGAAACTGGGTACAATTCATCAGCATTATTCTGATCGATTGGTCTACCTGTAAGGACACCATCACGGCCACCACCAGACTGACTTATTGCTTTGTGGAATAGGTTCTTTGCTGAAGGAATGCTTAAAAGAGAATGTACAGCAACTCCACCGGCAGAAAAACCAAAAATAGTTATATTATCAGGATCGCCACCAAATTCGGAAATGTTGTCCTGAATCCATTGTAATGCGGCTATCTGGTCCATGTAAGCATAACTCCCCTTCATTTCCTCAGGATGCTCTTCGCTCAAAGCTGGAAAAGCAAAATGACCCAACCGACCCAGCCTGTAATTGATGGTTGTTAAAATAACCCCTTGATTCGCAAAGGCATCACCCGTTGAACCAGGACCAGCTCCACTTCCTCCTGTAAATCCACCTCCGTGAAGCCACACCATCACCAGGAGTTTCGCTCCCTTTACTGCATCAGCTGGTTTCCAGATATTCAGGAAAAGACAATCTTCTGATGTTTTGGCTGTAGATCCCGGCCAGGTTCGTTGCGGACAATCGGCACAATATTCCGTGGCATTTCTCACCCCTTCCCAAGGTTTGACAGCCTGGGGAGGTCTCCAACGGAATTCACCGACTGGAGGCGCTGCAAAAGGAATTCCTTTGAAAGAGGTGACATCTCCCTCCGTCGATCCCCGGAGTGAACCAGAGCTTATTTTCAAGATGGGTTCCTGTGCATGTCCAGTAAAAACTATCAGGAAGAAGAAACTGATTAAAATAGACTTTTTCATAGTTAGTGGTACTTGGGTTTTTTTGGTTGTTGCTATTCTTCTAATTTTCTACTGGTCAGCCATTTGACCATATTGGGATCACGGTGATCAAAGAAGGAGCTCTCCTTTTGATCCAGCGTTTCGATCAGCTTCAGGTCTTCAACATTAAGCTCAAAATCGAAAACGTTGAAATTCTCTGCTATCCGTTCTTTTCTAACGGACTTTGGAATCGCTATCACTCCCCGTTGGGTCAGCCATCTGATGACAACTTGTGCAATGGTTTTCTGGTATTTTTGACCGATAGCGGCCAAAAGTTCATTGCTGAATAGTCCATTTTTCCCTTCTGCGAAAGGCCCCCAGGATTCGATTTGGATGTTGTTTTCAGTTAAAAATTGCTGGGTTTCCACTTGTTGGTGGAATGGATGCGTTTCGATCTGATTGATGGCCGGAACGATTTCATGGAATGCCATCAAATCTACCACACGGTCAGGCTGAAAATTACTGATGCCTATTGCCCGGATTTTTCCCTCCTTGTACAATTCTTCCATTGCTCGCCAGGATTCATGGACAGGTCCATACGGCTGATGGATCAGATAAAGATCCAGGTAATCCAATTGGAGCCTTTTCAGCGATTTCTCCACAGCAGCTTTGGTTTTGTCATATCCAGTGTCCTCAATCCAAAGCTTGGTGGTGATGAACAAATCCTCTCGGGCAACACCACATTCTTTGACCGCTCTCCCGACGGCCTCTTCATTTTTATATGAAGCAGCGGTATCGATCAATCTGTAGCCCACCTCGATCGCATCGATGACGCTCTTTTTGCATTCTTCCAGATTGGCGATTTGAAAAACCCCAAATCCTAGAATGGGCATTTTCACACCGTTGTTTAATGTTATTGTATCCATAATTTTCCTTTATTCATGTTTAAGAAGTTAAAAAATCCAAGCCCACATGGACCTGGAATTTTTTACTATTTAACCTATTCAATGCATATGTTTTTAGTTTTTGTTGAGCAATTTTCGGTATAGTGAAGGGTTCATGTTCAAGACTCTTTTGAAAAAGTTATTGAAATGGGGTACTTCAGTAAAACCCAAACAATAAGCTATTTCAGATACGCTCCAGTCAGTTTGTCCTAATAGGCGTTTAGCTTCAGCTACCTTTCTGTCTCTATTGATTATTGAAGTTGATTTATTTAATATTGCTTTAAGTGATCGATTGAGATGATTTACATGGATATTCAGCTTCTGGGCAAAATCTGATGCTGATCTCAACTTTAATGTATAATTCTGATCAGCAACTGGAAATTGATTTTCCAGTAATTCCATAAAATCTGTACTTATCCGATTTGCGGCAGAATTCGGTTCCTTTTCAATTTGTCTTTTTGGTCGTATCTCTACTGCTGTCTGAATCAAAGACTTGTTTTATTCCCTATTGCATTTAAAGCAATGTTAACTGAGAAGCTTAGAAGCCCAAACGACCCAGCCAAGCATCTACTTCTGTTTTTACTTCCTCTTCTTTTTCTCCCTCCATCACAAACAAAACTCCGTCTCGCTCGATCCCGCCTCTGGTGGAGTAACCTTCCAGAATAGTACTTTCAGGACAGAGCTCTTCAACCTTGTCAAAGCTACTTCCGATTCCATACCCCGCATTTGTATTGAAGGGAATTACCATTTTGCCACTGAGGTCATTTTCACTTAGAAATGTCTTCATCGGCGGCGGTAGTTGCATGCCCCAGGTAGGAAATCCGACAAACACTGTCCGATACTGAGATACGTCCACCTCGGTTTCTAACGGAGGAAGAATACCGGTCTCATTTTCTTTGGCTACCTGGGCAACGATGGCATCATAATCTTCCGGGTAAGGGGTTTCCAACTCCAGGCTTACAAGCGCTCCCCCCACTTTTTCCTGAATCATCTCTGCCACCGCTTTGGTGTTTTTGGTGCGTGAGAGATAGACAATGAGGATTTCGCCCAAGGATATTTCACCCGGATTATATAAGGCTTCCGATTGGGTTTGGCTGGAGCAACTTAAAGCACTGGTCAGGTAAATGAAAAGGAGAAATAATCTCATGGCTGTATCGTTTTTACCGGTCTGCGGGTTCCATTAATTTGGTGAAGGACAGGGAGCCCAATTTCCAGCCCTCTGCTTTTTTAATATATACTTCCGTGACTTCAAATGGATTAGTTACTTCATTGCCGCCCACTTCAGCGATCAAGGTGATGCGGTTCAGCAAAATGGCCGTGTTATCGATGATTTCCACAGAAACTTCGTGAATGTCTGCGTCTTTATACCAAATACCACCGCTACGGATGATGTCTACTTCACGCTCCTTCCCCCAGGAACCACCCATATGGACAAAAACCGCTTTATCGTCAAAGAGGTCCGCAAGCTTATCAGCGTCTTTCTCTGCCATCCACTGCCATTTGGTTTTAGAAATTTCGATGATTTCCTGTTGGGCGTTATCCTCTTGGGCAAAGAGAAATGGTGTAATCAGGAAGAGGAGAAGAAATCCTAGAAATGTTTTTTTCATGGTCATACTATTTTAGAATTAATGTTCGATCTCGTGGGTATCTCTAACGCTGCTGAAAGTGAAAACCAGCATTTTCCAGTCTTTTCCCTGCTTTTGGTAGACTTCAGTTACAGTAAATTCATTTTCCACATCACTGCCTCTTACGTGGGCTGTCAAGGTGATTCGATTCCAGACTACCGCTGTATTTCCAGAAATCTCAACGGCTGTATCATGTACTTCCGCATTTTTGTACCAGATACTTCCCGTTTCGATAATTTCCAGTTCACGGTCTGTTTTCCAGCTGCCACTCATGTGGACAAATTTCGCTTTGTCGTCGAAGAGTTCTTCCAGTTTCGATACGTCCTTATCGGCCATCCATTGCCATTTGTCCATGGAGAGCTTCTTGATTTCCTGCTCCGTAGACGTTTGTGAAAAAGAATAAGAAGCACTTAGTAGAATAAAGGTTAAAAGGAAAAGGTGCTTTTTCATGGTTCGTTATTATTAGTTGAGTTTTTACTTAATCTTTATTTGTCAAGGCCTTTTTGCTTGAGCCATTCGGACATCAAGTCGGCTATTTGTTTATTGTTTAGATCTGAGAACGGAAAGTGGGTATTTCCATTAATCCCTATTTCCGGAAGATGTACCAAGGTGACATCGCCTCCATTATTATTTACAGTCTCAGTCCAGCGTTTCGCCATTTGCAAGGCAGCTCTCCATTGTTCCTGACCCGGGTTTTCTACGGGTTCGGTAGGAATATAATCTCCATAATACATCACAATGGGGATTTGTGTCAGTTTTTTGAATTCATCAATCGGCACCCCTTTTGCTCCCAAGGTTCCACCTACATAATGGATTGGTTCCGGAACAATCCCTTCCGGAAAGACGAAATTGCTTCCCGGCTCATAGGAGATAATTCCTTTGATATGATCTGTTTTTAAAGCAGTAAGCCAACCTTGACCGCCACTATGGGAATGGGTAACCAAAATTCCATCTCCAACTTCATCAAAAAGGGCAGAAACAGCATCGGTATTTGCATTTAAATCAATAGGGCCTGTATCAGGCGTAATCTGTCGGAAAAACTGGTCCAAAGTCTCAGGTTTTTTGTCAAATTGAACTCCCGGATAAAATTCTGTTCCTATACCCAGTCGAAAAATCCCAAACCAAAGTTGATCATCCGGAGCTGCAGAAATGCTACCCGGTACGGTACTTCGTCCAGCTCTTCCCCGTCTTGGTTGGTCGATGAGGTAAATTGAATATTTTTTTCGAAGAAAAATATTTTGAAAACCCTCTCTACCATCGGGGGTTGATTCCCAGGTTTTGGAAAATTGTCCATAGCCATGCCAAAAGATCAAAGGAAGTTTTTTCGCTTTCATTGGAATTTGGTAAAAGACGTAAGCATGGTCTCCATGTAGCGTTTGACCTGAAGCACTTTGATTGCCAGGATTGAATGCTCCATGGGCAATAGGGTCAAATGTACCCGGAGCTGTGATTACTTTACCTCCCACGGCAAAGCTCCCCTGATCTTCAAGGACGATATGATCTTTCTGACATAGTGCAGTTAAGGACGTGCTAAGAAAAAAGGCGGTATATAAAATTTTGATTTTCAGCATCGATAGAGTCCTGTTTGGGTTTTTCTAAGCATTAATAAAATTTAGTAAATTGTTGATGATTTAAATTTTACATATGCTAAGAACCTTCTTATACATTACAAATAGACGAAATATTATCCTATGATTTTATGCAAATCTATAGACAGCAGGATTCTCTCACCCGAACGACAATTTTGATCAACGAATGAAATCAGTCAGTTTCATTTAACGATTTGCATTTACCACTTATTGGATAAAAATTGCCTTCTGTAGATCACAACTGTCTGTTGGATGATCCCTTTATTTTCGTGTTATTTAAAAGGCTAAATTTCCGCCATGAAAAATAATTTTATTTCCCGCCCGGTATTTTATGCATTGCATGTCCTTTTTTGGCTGTGTTACGGGGCGATATTGTATGCTTCCTTAAGCAATTGGATCAATTCCTCCAGTGAAATCTGGGGTGCGGTGATTTCTGATGTCCTGACATCTTCTTCCATTGCCTATTTGAATTATTACCTACTATTACCGAAACTGTATAAAAAAGGAAAGTATACCGGATATATTTTAGCTTCTATTGCCGTGGTAGTTACCATAGTGCTGTTGCGGGTTAACCTCCTCGGTATGACGCACCGTTCTGTTACCTATACCTACTTTATCAGATCGGTTCCGGCTTTTGGCTTTTACCTAATCACTACTGTTATCTGGTTTTTTGCCAATATGATTTCGGCGCAACGAAAAGAAATCGAACTTCGAAACAGTCAATTGGCCTCTGAACTGAAATTTCTGAAGCTTCAACTAAGCCCCCATTTCCTGTTCAATACCCTGAATAATATCTATTCGATGGCCTATTTCAAGGAGGACAACACCGCTCCTGCGATCATGAAGCTCTCTGAAATGATGCGCCATATGCTCTATGAGGATCAGGGGCGTTTTGTTTCCCTTGCCAAAGAAATTAAGTTTATGGAAAATTTCATTGAACTCTGGGGGTTAAAGTTGGATGAAAAACCAACGATTGAATTCAGCCATGAGGGCGTAAAAGACAGGCATAGCATCGCTCATCTTATATTTTTAGTTTTCCTTGAGAATGCCTTTAAACATGGCAATACCATGGACGGGCGGATTGCGATTAAACTTACCCTCGATAAAGAAGATATGCTACACTTTTACATCAGGAATGATGTACTAAAAGCACGTAAAACAGCTGAAGAAGAAAGTGGTGTCGGCCTTTCGAATGTAAAAAAGAGACTCAACCTGATTTATCCGGGAAAACACAAGCTGGTACTGGATCAAAATACCGGCTCCTTTGAAGTGAACTTAAAAATAGACCTGAAATGAACTACCAAATCCTTATCGTGGACGACGAGCCCCCGGCCAGGAAATTGCTATCGGACTACGTTTCCAAGGTTGGCCATTTAGAATTGGCTGGTGTTTGTAGCAATGGGGAAGAAGCGATGGATTTTCTAAAGAAAAATCCTGTAGATATTCTTTTGCTGGACATCCGTATGCCACTGATGACGGGAATAGATTTGCTCAATGAACTCCCGGATAAGCCCCTTACGATTTTTGTAACCGCCTATGAAGAATATGCGGTTAAAGGATATGAGCTGGATGTGATCGATTACCTGATGAAGCCGGTTTCTTTTGAGCGCTTTAAGAAAGCAATCGAAAAGGCAGTGGAATACCTTTCTGTACAAGTGTCTGCTGAAGACCTAATGGAAAAACCCGATTATTTTTTTATCAAAACCGACACCCGGATCGTTAAATTTTTTTACGCGGAAGTGCAGGCAATAGAGGCGCAGAGAGAATATATCAAGATCATCACCCCTACAAGAAAGATCTTGTCGCTACTGTCCCTTACCAGTATAGCCAATGCCTTGCCGGGTGAGTTTGTTCGGATTCACCGCTCCTTTATTATCAACATGCGGCATATTGACGAGGTCCAATCCAATGAAGTGTTGATAGGACAAGACCTGTATCCCATCAGCCGGAATTACAAGGAGGAATTTTTTAAAAAGCTGGGAGATAGAAAATTACTTTAGAGAATTCGAAAGCAAGAAAAAACAAATTCATCTATGTTAAAAAGATGCCGTACGAACAAATCAACTTCAAGAACAAAAAAAGCCCCGAAGGGCTTTTTATCAAGATTTCGATTTCCTAGACGTAACACCTTTCGAAGCAGCTACCTTTTTGCTGATATAGGCCGTGTGGGTTTTGCCGTATTGATCCGGTCCTTTCAGTGAAGCGACCTCAAATACCAGGTATTCTTTGCCGTCGTAGTCAACCATGTGGTCTTTGAGTATTTCATCTAGTGTTTCCTTGGAGATAGATACTCGAATGATATCTAAATCTTTAACTTGTGTTCCTTTTCCGATGTAAGTTTTTTCAAATTGCGACATGACTTTAACTGTTTAAGGTTTTAAATTTGATTATGCCTAAGAGTTCGGGGGCTGCCAGGGACACCCAAGCCAAGGGCCGTGCAAAAAAATTGTGGAAGGCTTCCTCTGGAAAGCCCTATTTTTTTGATCGGGCGAAGCCCACCCTTGGCGGGTGTACCGCTGCCCCCATCTTTGCATTTATCATAATTCACAACCGGGAACAGAATAGGACTTGGCATTGGAAAGGATACGATCAGAAGGAAACAAGGAAGGGTTCTTAGCAATAAAATCGTTTATCCAGTTAAAGAAGCAGTGGGAATTAAAGGAACTGGACGAACGGCTCTAAAGATCCTTAAATTTGAAGTCACCGGTGATGGTAAAATAGGAACACCAAATACAACTTTTTCAGATAAGCTGGGCAAAAAGTGCGAACAGGCCTAATTCATCTATTCCGAAACCCGATCCAGAATTCCAGGGTGATTGTTTCCAGGTTTGTTGACCTCATTGGATATTTCATATGCATCCATGGAATCGGCGGGATAAGCGTTCAATAAATTTAGCAGATCCTTGGGGTTTTGATGGGGATCCAACCACATTTTTTCTTCTTCCCTGGTCAAAATCACTGGCATTCTGTCATGGATTTTAACCAATAGTTTATTCGGTGCAGTAGTGATAATGGAGTAGGAATTATACGTTTCCCCTTCAGGATCTTTCCAACTTGACCAGAGCCCGGCGAAAAAAAAGACCTCCCTTTCGGGAAGGTAAATCCGGAATGGTTGCTTTTCCTTTCCCTC
Organism: uncultured Cyclobacterium sp.; assembly: GCF_963977555.1. Lineage (GTDB taxonomy): Bacteria > Bacteroidota > Bacteroidia > Cytophagales > Cyclobacteriaceae > Cyclobacterium. The sequence goes on from NZ_CAXBPD010000009.1 coordinate 23,924, forward strand.
TTTTTTCCATTCAAAAAAACTGTCAGCCAGGACCAGGCATCTTTTGTTGTTTACCACAAGGGGTTTAAAAGAGGGTTTTTCAAGGAGGGTCTCCGACCGGGCATTGATCATTTTATACCCCACTTTTTTGTCTTTTGCCCAGTGTGGCACCAAACCGAAATGAAAGACATCTATTTCATCAGGCTTATCCGAAGTTACCACCGGAGCCAATTGGGAAGGAGCAATGTTGAAGGAAGGCTTCCAGTTTTTGGCCTTTTCGGATAATCCCAATTTCAATTGATCTTCAACTTTTTTAAGGTCTTGTTTTTCAGAGTATCTGCCGCACATGGTTTTCGTTTGTATGGTTAACATTAAATTTACAAATAAAATGGCTGGGGTTTTACCATGCCTTCCGGTATTTGGCTTAGGGATAGCAATGAAAATCCTTCTTTCGGGAGGGAAGTGCGGCGAAGAAAGATTGGAATGGAAACGAAGTGGTAACCCGACCCGTAGGGGAAGCCCCTAATTCGTTCTTTTTTATAATCAGCTAATCTGAAATGTTTATGCAGGCAAAACCATCTATTCCAAGACAGGATCCAAGATTTTCAGGTAGTTGTTTTTAGGCTTGTTAACCTCGGTTGATATTTCGTATGCTCCCATAGCATTGGCCGGATAAGGGTTCAACGATTTGAAAGATTATTGTGGTTTTGATCAAGGTTCAACCCTAATTTCCCTCGTTGCTGGCCAGCATCACCGAAATATCTAGACAGATTGACAGTTAATTTTTCACTATTTTTATGTCTCCGGATAGGGGGTCAGCTTAGTCCGGTATATCCACCCCAAAGGTTCCAGCGGTTTACCCCAGTCCTTTTCAGCTCCTCCAGCACATGGGGAAAAAATCCCTCCATATCAAGAAACCTTGAAGCGGAGGTATGGCCGGGTTCTGCCAGCAGGGCATTTAGCTCCTCGTCTTCCATTTTCAAGAGTTCGGAATGGGAAAACCCCTTAGTCTCGATCAGCTGCAGGTACTTCTTTACCGTATTACGGGCAATACCAAGGGTTTTGGAAATTGTCTGTAGGGCCATCCCGTGGTCACGATGGCGGATAATTTGTTTTAATTTACTCATGGTTATCGTCGTTCCGGCCATACTTTACAGTTAAAATGAACCGCAAAGCAAACGATAACTGAACAAATCCGATGGTCAGTTCTGCCGTTCTGTCTATGTTGACCACCGAGAAGTGGTGGTCAGCATGGCCGGAATGGCAGTGGCAACATCACCGGAAAAGATCCTCGGAAATCTTGAATATCCCCTAAAAAGCGGTGGTCAAGATTATCGGAATCTACACGTATTTTATAATATTTGCCTTTCAAAGAAAACCTTACTTGGATTGCCTTAGTAAATGATAATTATTATTTTACTAACAATGAATAAATTATTCAATCATGATATCGAAAACAAAACTTACTGACCTAGCTGAACTTTTAGAGAAAAACAGTTTTTCGAGTATTTTTTTTCAGGAAAGATCAGGAAATCAATTTGATAAATAGTGAAACAGGCGAATGGATTCCTTTTCCATTGGTATATGATACACTTTACACACAAACCAAGAACAAAATTAATTTTAATGCACTTTTCACGGAATTAATAGATATAAATACTTTACGAGTTTCAACACCAAATCAAATTCCCTTCTGCCAAACTGATGATATCGAGGATGTGAAAAACATTCTAACTGAAGATAAAAAATTTATACATCTAATGGATTTAGCGGACGAGTTTACTGATTTTATGGTTAACGATATTGGGGCAATTTTTACTCCATCAATGGTAAGCTCCTTAAAGGGCGTATTTAAGCCTTTTATTTATTCCCTATCTATAGAAGAACTTCGAAATGATTCATTTGATGAGCCAATTGAGTTTATGTCACCAAGAGGTTACCGAAATATTAAAGAAGCGTCTAAAATTCGAAAAAGTAAAACCTCCAATTTTGATGAAACTGAGGTAAAAATATTGAAAATGGCTGAAATAGAACTCAAATTCGAGGAGGTGAGACGGGAGATATGCAATTGGGCACCAAGCAGATTATCTTCTATTTACCTTATGGATGATACGGAATCTTCAGCTGGAAACTTGGAATACATGTTCAGAAATTCAACAAGGAGGTACCCAAAAGTGATTCTTTTTCGACATGCAGGTCTAGCAAGAGTAATTAAGGTTGATTATCGATGGTTTGAAAAATATGCTGAAGACAAAAACATTGAATACATCAAAAAATACTGGCAATCAAAACCATTTATACCGGGTAGTACAACTTGGGAATATTTATATGAAGGCGGATTATTCCCATTAGACGAAGAATTCGCCCCTTATAAATGATAAACTTGAAAATCTGTAGTCAGAAATAGCCCAGCACCTATCGAAGCTTTGGCTAAATAAACTTGAAAGGTGCTGGCTCTTTCTAAACTGAAATTAATCTTCAATTTTTAGCGCCACTTCTCGAAAACTGTCCAGCGCTGATTCAATATTCTCTATAATTTCCAGAGCCAAAATATCAGGATCTGGTAAATTTTCTAAATCAAGCATGTTTTCATCTCTCAACCAGAAGATATCTAAACTTGTCTTGTCTCTGGCAAGTATTTCATCATAAGTGTATTTACGCCATCTTCCTTCTGGATTTTGCTCGGACCAAGTTTCCTTTCGTTCGTTTCTATTTTTTGGATTGTAGCAGTCTACAAAGTCTTTCAAATTCTCAAATTTGAGTGGACTCTTTTTCAAGGTATGGCTGATGTTAGTTCGGTAATCATAAAACCAAACTTCTTTGGTCATGATGTCTTTTGAAGCAGGTTTTGCATCAAAAAAGAGGACGTTCGCCTTCACTCCATGGGCGTAAAAAATTCCAGTCGGTAAACGTAGGATAGTGTGCAATTCCGCTTTTTCCATCAGTTTCTTTCGTACTGTTTCGCCGACTCCTCCTTCAAATAACACATTGTCTGGTAAGACAACAGCGGCTTTTCCGGTTGTTTTAAGCATGGAAACAATATGCTGTAAGAAGTTCAGCTGCTTGTTAGTAGTAGTAACCCAGAAGTCATTCCGATTTATAAGCAAATCCTCTTTCTCCTCTTTACCTTCTGCATTAGTTATGGTAACACTACTTTTTTTACCAAAAGGAGGATTTGCCAGTACATAATCAAAAAGATCACTTGGCTTCTGCAATAAGGCATCTTCTCGTCTTATTGGAGGCTGTCCATTAATGTCTCCAATATTATGGAGGAATAGATTCATCAAAGCCATTCTAGCTGTTGAAGCTACAATCTCCCAACCTGCAAAAGTCTCTTCTTTTAAAAACCGTTTCTCATCTTTATCTAGCTTATATGCAGAGGTTAGGAAATCATAGGCTGATAAAAAGAAACCTCCTGTACCGCACGCAGGATCCGCAATTGTCTTTTTAGGTTCGGGGCGAACACACTCTACAATAGCTGTGATTAAATCTCTAGGCGTGAAATACTGACCCGCGCCACTTTTTGTGTCTTGGGCGTTTTTCTCCAGCAGTCCCTCGTACATGTCGCCTTTAATATCAGCGTCCATGCTAACCCATGATTCTTTATCAATCATTTTTACCAAGCGATCCAGCTTTGCTGGGTCTTGAATTTTATTCTGTGCTTTAGTAAAAATCTGTCCAAGCATTCCTGGCTCCTTCCCTAACTCGCGTAACAGCTCGACATAATGGGCTTCTAATTTACCGCCACTTCTAGATGAGATTCTATCCCAATTGTATTTTTCAGGAATTCCCGATTTTCTTTTTTGCGGCCCTTTTTCATACTCATCCGCCATTTTTAAGAATAGTAGAAAAGTAAGTTGCTCTAAGTAGTCAGAGTAACTTACCCCATCATCCCTAAGCGTATCGCAAAAAGACCAAATTTTTGCTATTAAATTATTTGTTGTCATATTCTTATATCTCTGTGATTATTTCCTCTTGCTCAAAATCAAAATGGATATAGGAGAAGGGAAGATTTATAAATTTTTTAATGTGGCTGAGGTAGGTCTTAACTTCCTCAGAAGGTGCAACGTGTGAAACTAATACAATGCCTTCGGCTTCATTTACATTCGGATAAAGACAATACTCCAATAATTGACCAATACCTTCTCTGATGGAAGTTCTTAAACTGTTATAGGTTTTGATTTCGTAAAAAATGTAGCCTGTATCGGTTTTTCGAGTCACGTCAATTCTTGATGCCCCATATGCTGTACACTCTCGTTTCACAATTGCCTTACCATACTTCTTTTGAAGGTATTTCAAGAATTTGGTTTGCAGAATATTGTGTTTTAACTCGAGTTCAATCTCTCTCTTTCTCCCGGTTCTTTTACTTTTTGTACCAAGGTCTGCTTCCTCACTTCCTGAGTCTTCAAATGAAAATCCAGTTTTTACTCCAACGTCAATTTTTTCATTAAGACCTGAAGGCAAATCCATCAGAGTATATCGATTGGAGGGGATTTCATTATCATCCAATACAGGAATTAGCTCGGCTGGAATTTCATTGAGTTGAGATGCTTTGAACTTCACATTGAACAACTGTTCCGCTCCTTCCTTAATCCAAGTGTCTAACTGCCCAGAATCAAGGTTCAGATTATATAGATCAGCTTTCATTTCATCATACCAACCTTCTTTCTTGTAGTGAGCTAATATCTTTTCTGATTCTTCTGGTAACAGGATTTCAACATCTTTCAGGTTGGTTACCCAAAAACTTTTGTTTGATTCCGCGTCTCTGGTGTAAAGTGTGAGGTCAAAAACCTGACCTTCATACTTTGAGCGAAATTTATGGATGGGTTCTAAAAAACCATATTTGTACCCGTTAATCACTTTGTCACCATCAAATAACCATTCTTCGTGACCAAACCCATGCTCATTCTCAAAGCTTGCATTGGTTGATTTACCTGTTAAACCAGATGGTTTTACCCACCCGTTGGTGTTCCAGGTGATGCGGGCAATTTTTGACTCCTTTGAAAGTAACTTTTTCAAGTGATTATGATGTGGTAAATATTTCTGAACGTAGGCTTTGCTTTCTGCAATGAGTCTATCCCAATTGTATTCATCCAGTTTGTCAAATGGAATTCTTGGCCATTCCCAACTGATTAGGTTTTTGTATTCTTCAAGCAATTTGATTTTATACTCCGGAAGTGCTTTTGTTGTCTCGAAATAGCCATCCAGCTTATAGCCGATAAATTCGTCAGATCCATTTACCTCCACATTAAAGAAAACATCTTTATCCTCACCGCTGTAAATTCTTGGCCAAAAATATGGTTTGATGCGGGCTACATGACCATTGAGCCAATTCCCATCTTGCCTTAGCCTGAACCCTTCCACCAAAATTTGCTCTGCCCAAAATTTGGCTTTAGCAATAATGGGATAGAGTTTTTGTCCGTAATATTGATGCGCTGTATTGGATTTTCTATAATCGGAATTAACGATGGAGCTATAAAATTCCAATTCTTCTTTTGTAAAGAAGTTATATCCACCTTCATAATACCGAAATTCAAAACCCAATTCATTTTCGACATAACCACGGTACGACTCATTAGATTGAAACTGTAATTGCTCTTGGGTGGCTAGTTCATAGGCTGTTCTTACCAGATGTTTAAAAGGATACTCCTTGCCATTTACGACCACATAGTATTGACTCCAAACAAGATTTTTGGGAATACCTTGTTCATCAATGATGATCGCAGCTTGCTCAATGTGGCTTTTATTTAATGCTTCGAGTTTCATCATTGATTAGATTAAAATTGCTGTTACAAAGCGTTCTAACCAATTAAATCCATCTAGTTTTGAATGCACTCGAATACAAGCCTTAACTGCTGCTGTATAGGGCCGGTCTGGATTTTTCACATAATCAGTTAGTCGTCTAAAACATGATGCAACGGCCATTCTCCTTGCTCTTTCATCTGGTGCTGAATCAATCAATTCTTTGATTTCAAGTAACTCTCTTTCACAATCGTTCCAAGCCATCAACCGCTCTTTGTTGAGTTGATCTAGATCCAAATGGTAGTAAAAAATTGATTGAAGAACTCTGTCATGCTCGTAATCATTTAATCCTGCACTAATTACTTCTCCATTGGAATCAAAGGTCAAAAGACTAACATCTTCCTGACAAAGCGGATCTAGTAAAATGGGAATCTCACAGTTCGTATTCTCTTCGTCATTGGCAATTCTACCAACATCAGAGCAATCCAAAGGAAAATAATCGCCTTTCCCATGTACTTCTTCACAATCACCCAATCTATCTCGTCTTCTTTTGTTGGCTAAACCACCTGAAAGCCTGTAATTACTCCATTCATAGGCTAGCCACCAATAACCATTTGCTTTTAAAACTCTTGATTTGCTTTTTGGGTCTGTGTAATCAATTTTTTCTTTAGCTGAACTTTTAGGTCGGAAATGATCTACTTCAAAATCACCGTTTCCTATTGGTGCTTCAGAATACCAACATTTGTTATTTGAAAGTCCGAGCATTGTGGGCTGAAGCTGATTCCATTCGGGATGATTTCGGATATATTCTTTTTTCTGTGGGATTGTCATCCCATTCATTGCATTAAGCTGGGCTTGCTTTATTGCTTCCCAACCATTAGCCTCAACAGCTTCTCTGAATCTATTTCTATCAATATACCTCATTCGCCCTTTTCCTCTTTTAATATTTCATCAAGGACTTCTTTGGCAATTTTGTCTAGTTCCTCTGCTTCCTCTTTGGTGTATTTCCTATTTGCAAACTCTTTGTAATTGCTGGTTAATTTCAGGTATTGATTGTATCTGCTATCAGCAGTCTCGTCTCCAAAACCAATTCTATCGAAATATTTTTTTAGTCTTTCAAATTGGTTTCTTTCATCCTCTTCCAGTTCACCATGTGAGATTTTTGCTTGAAGGAATCGCTTTTGATTCAGAAGGTCTTCAAGTTTTTTACTCATTAAAGAAGGAATGCCAAACAACTCACTGGTGAGAATCTTTGAAACACTCATTTCTCTTGGGCTCATATAAGGATTGAAAGCCTCCGTTTTCCCATCTTTGTCTTTCTTGAAAATTTGCACCTGATTTTTCTTCAGGTTCCCAATCACCAACGGATCATGCGAACAGAAAATAATTTGAGTATTTTCCTTTCTTTTTACCACTCGGTCTAAATAATCTAAGAACTTCCATTTCCACATGGGATTCAAATGGGTATCTGGCTCGTCTAAGAGGATTAAGGACTCTTCATCTTTAGTGAACTTTAGCAAGCCCAATACGGTGAGCAATTGCTTTTCACCTTCACTCAATTCAGCCATAGATAACTCACCATCCACGCCTTCTTTCTGAACCTTAATTTTTACATCATGCAGCATATCAGAAATGTGAATGCTCTCTAATGCATTGAATAGAACGATTTTGTTCTTGTACTTGTCTTCTACTAAATCTAAAAAGGTGGATTTATCTCTTAGATATAGATATAGCCTGTCTTGGGTTTCGTTCTTCTTGTAAGAAACTTCTACTCGAGCCTTATGCTGAATTGGTGCGTATGAAAAGAGCAATAGATCGTTAACGAATTTTTCAACCAGACCATCTGCACCCCATAAATGTGCGTTTTTGTCCTCTCGATTTTTAGCCCATTCAGGCTCTTTTAGCATAAATAGAGCTGAGCCAAAATCATTGATTTTTAATTCCTCTTTGAGAAACTTAATCGTTTCATCACCTTGGTCTTCCTTAAACAGATAAAAAGCAATTAGAGCAAAGTTTGCATGAATGTTCTGGGCAAGAAATATTCTTCGAATGGTATCAAATTCTTCAATTTTTGCTCCAGCTTTTATTATTTGTTCATAATAAATCTTTTGATGCGGAATATATAGGTCTGAAAGGCGATCGCTTATTCCTGAATAGTAGATGAAAATGTGTTTGGGCAGATAGTGCTCAATGTTTTTAGTAACCGTGGTGGTTTCCGGTTTTCCGTTTACCACAAAGGCATATTTGCCTTTTTCAAAGGTGATTTCAATGGCATTGCTTCGGCACTCATATTTGATGTAATAGTCAAAAGGTTGTTTAACTTTTCTGTTGTGATTATAGATCAAGTCTAAGTCCCTAAAAATAATGACCAATGCTTCTAAGAAATTGGATTTACCTGTGGCATTGAGACCAAGCAAAACGGTTTCCCAAGCATTTTCATCAATATCAATCTGAAAATCCTCCAGGTTCTTGAACCGTGTTTTGATATGTACTTTGTCTATTCTCATTTTGCCAGGCTTAATAATGATTCAGTGCCTTTTTTAACTTCCTTGATTTTAGACTGAATGTCTTTTAGCTCTTTATAAAAGTCCTCGATATTCTCCTTGTGTTTGCTCTTTTGCCAGACATCCTTGGCTAGCATAGGTTTATCAGAAGCTTTGAGTACTTCTTCAATGCTCAGTTCTTTACTCATCTTCTTAGTATTTTTAGGTTTTCTTTTCTTCTGTTGTTTCTGCTCTTCCAGATACTTTTTCTTTTCTGCCTGTATGCGCTTGAGCAGTTCTGAAGCAGGCTCATCATTCGGGTCTTGGGGCACCAATTTCCCTTCAAAGGCTTTCTTTAAGATGGATTGGTGAAGGGCTTCTGATTTTTGAAGACCTGATTCGATTGTTTTTTCAAGATTGTCAACAACTGAAAACTGTGATTCAAGTATCTGAATTATTAAGTTTTGTTCGTCAATAGATGGGATCGCTAAAGGAGTCTGTCGAATAGTTCCCATAGATAGCGAAGGTTGGGCCACAGCTTTTGCGGTAACCATCAGCATGTCTTTTCCCATTGGGGATTGGTAAAAGAACTCAAAATATTTGCTATCAATATTTCCATAAGGCCTTGCCATACCAATGTTTGGCCCTAAGAAAAAATTAGAATTCTTAGGTACGACAGCAACATTTCCTGTGCCTGCGCCTACAAAAACCACAAGTAATTCACCACCGCTTAACTGAGATCTTTTTAAATTTGAGACGGTCTCTGACTTGATACGAGAATAATCGGTTCTTTTAAAACCATTTGGACCAGCATTCTCAGCTTTGATTACTGACAAGTCTCCATCTTCATCATAGTTGACATATTTAGTATACTCAAAACCAGCAAGCTTAGTAATGAAGGTGACTAAACCTAGCTGAGTCCAATCCCATCCTTCAGGTAATTCCCATTTTTTACTTTCATGAACATCATTTGGTTTTTCGGGAACAATTGGTTTGCTCGGCCTTGAAGGTCTTTGTTCCTTCTTTCCGTCCTTTTCCCAAGCCTTTATGGCAGCTTTCCATTCTTTGAGTTCTTGTTCGTAGCGTTTTTGGCGTTCTTCTTTGATGCATTCCAGTAGTTTTTCTGCGGGTTCGGGATTGTTTTCATTGCGCCATTGTTCGGTAAGTTTGCCTTCAAAGGCATGTTTCAACAAAGCCTGCCGATAGACCTTCAATTGGTTCTGTGCCAATTTGAGATTGGCCACCCCATTGTCCAGCTCGCTGAAGAGTTCTTCGATTTTGGAAACGATGCGGTGTTGTTCGTTGAGGGGAGGGATAGGAAACTTTATTGTTGAAAGGTTTCCTCTCGAAATTCTTTTTCTGGTCGTACCAGTTTGGAGCCTTTCAATTTCTTTCCTGATAATTGGAGAGTTTATGAAATTTAAAAGGAGCTTATTACTTACACCATTTAGTTCTGTTCTTATGATCGCAACATCTACAACAGTAACATATTTATTTTCTTCTTTAAATGGGAAGATACATGCTCTACCAAGTGGATCTGGCATTCTTGCGACTAGAATATCTCCATTTTTAAGAAACGTACAATTTATTTCTAATGCCTTTTCTTTAGTCATGAATCTATCAGAACGATTTCTGAAGAATCCATCACCAACATCAGCTAATTGAATTAATCTAACTACACCATTAGGGTTTTGGTCTTTAGTTTCAACCCAGTCACCATCCTTGAAAACGCCATTTCTCCCATCAATAATTTCTTCAATTGTAGCCCAAAACCAGCCAATTGGCATGTCATATTCTTTTATATAATCGCTCATCTATGCTACCAATTCTTTATTCAGTTCATTAATAATTTCATCCATGCCGTCCCCAAATAGATTCCACATTTTCATCATGCCGCCTTTGGCATCAAAGGGGCTGTAGTCCAAATCGTCTTTTTCGATATGGAAAGAAGTGGCAATATGCTCTTTCATCATGCGCAACCAGTTCATTTGTTCTTCTGTGTATTTCAGCGTACCGGCCTGCTTGCGGAATACCCAATCCTGAAAGCGTTTGTCCACCACTTTATTGTAGGGGGTTAATTGCTCATCCAGCCCCATTACCCTGCGTATTAAACTTACCAGGGCAATCATTTCATTGAGTGGTTGACTTCTTTCCAAACCATCTATATGCTCATAAGCCTGCCAAATGCGAAGGGGTGCTAAGGTAGGTTTGTCGGCTTTGAGTTTTTCCAATAGCTCCTTCACCATTTTGTAGGTCAGCTCTTTGCGCTGATAGGGTTGAGAATAAAACCAACTTAAAGCCAGAATCTCGTCTTTGTGGGTTTCAATGTAGCTTTTGAAATCTGTCACCAGTTCAGCCGCTTTCTCTTGTGCTTGTGTATCCCAACCTGCAAACTCCAGTTCATCAATGTTCACTACATCAATAATCTGTTCCAGCGACTTACGCACATTGTCCACGTATTCTATCAACTCACCCGTAATCGCCAAGGTGGCTTGTTTGGCCAGTTCTTCCTGTGCTTCCTCTACCTGAGCAGGGGTTGGATGTCCAAATTTGGCCATGGCAAAATCCTGCACTTTGTCAGGGTCAAATACCCCCAATAAATCTTTGGTCATTTGATTGATGGATTTACCTTTTGCCAGCTCCTGAAACTTGGCTTTTTCGTCAGGGGTAATTTGCTTTTCAATTCGCCCTAATCTGCCTGCAAGCGAAGTAAACAAATCCTCATCCACATTGCCCATCATGGCGGCATACATCAGGTCTTTGAGTGCAACGCCACGTTTACGCTCCAACGGACGGCTGTCGGTTTTGGTGGTTTTCATCACGCCCACGGCATCCACAATCACAAAATGGTCTTTGGTGGCAATAGCCGAAGGCGTTACTTTCTTTAAATCCTCCAGCTTGATGGTTCGTGTACCACGTCCCTTCATCTGTTCAAAGTAGCCCTTGGATTTTACATTTCGCATAAAAATCAAACATTCCAAAGGCTTCACATCTGTACCAGTGGCAATCATGTCCACCGTTACTGCTATTCGTGGGTAATAATCATTTCTAAAAGAAGACAATACCGTTTTTGGGTTGTCATCCGTCTGATAGGTGATTTTCTTGCAAAAGCTATTGCCTTCGCCAAATTCTTCCCTTACAATGTTGATGATGTCATCCGCGTGGCTATCGGTCTTGGCAAAAATCAGCGTTTTGGGCACTTCCTTTCTGCCGGGAAATATTTCAGGCAATTTGTTTTTATAGGCCTTGATGACGTTTCTGATTTGGCTAGGATTGACAATGTCTTTGTCTAGTTGATTGGAAGTGTAAGCCACTTCTTCATCCAACTGTTCCCAGCGTTTGCGCCTGCTCAGCTTTTCCCGTTTATCAACAAACTCTTTGGCTTCAATTTTCGCCCCTTCCTTGGTGATTTTGGTTTCGATCAAATAGGTGTCATAGGTGACATTCACTCCATCAGCAACAGCATCTTCGTGGGTGTATTCACTCACCACATTTTCATTGAAGAAGCCGAAAGTCCGTTTGTCAGGTGTCGCTGTTAATCCAATCAAAAATGAATCAAAGTATTCTAGTACCTGTCGCCACAAATTGTAAATAGAACGGTGACATTCGTCTATCACGATAAAATCAAAAAACTCCACAGGAATTTTCTCATTGTAAACTACTGGAAGAGGCTCTTTAGGGAGCCAGCCTTTTTCATTAGGATTTTCCTCTTCCGCTTTTTCATCCAGGTCTTCGCCCTTTAAAATCGAGTATAACCGCTGAATAGTACTGATACAAACATGTGCATCAGGATTCACGAAAGAAGAAGTCAAACGCTGAACAGAATATAATTCAGTAAATGTCCTGTTCTCATTGGGTGGAATAAAAGCCATGAACTCCTGCTCAGCTTGTTCACCTAAATTTTTGGTATCAACCAGGAACAAAATGCGTTGTGCATTTCCATACTCCAAGAGGCGGTAAATAGATGAAATGGCCGTAAAGGTTTTTCCGGCACCAGTTGCCATTTGAATCAAAGCCCTCGGCCTATTTTCTTCAAATGAAACCTCCAGATTTTTAATAGCTGAGAATTGACAATCCCTGAGTGCCCCTTTGTCTAGCGTAGGAAAATTGAATAATCTTCCCCTGAGTGTTTTTTCATCTTTTAGCTGTTGCTTAATCGTCTCAGGTCGATGAAATGAAAAGATGTTTTTAGCCCTAGGTTTTGGATCTCTGGTATTGGTAAACCTTGTGATTACCCCAGTTGATTCATAAATAAAAGGAAGTGGCTCATTATTGAAGTACTTCAATTTACTTGCCGCATAAGCACCCGACTGATCTTCCACAACTGTAAGGTTTTGTCCTTCTTCCTCTTTCTTTGCTTCAATTACTCCAACAGGTGTTCTGTCAACAAATAGCACATAGTCTGCTGGTCCAGCTTCTGTTTGATATTCTTTTACGGCAATCCCTAGGGCAGCACTAAAATCAAGCTTTTTTTTATCCTGAATGACCCACCCAGCAAGACGCAACTTTTGGTCGATGCGGTCTCGAGCAATTTGTTCTGGGTTTTGGTTATCGTAGGATGTCATTAAAGTGTATATTTATCCAAAAGTATACTTAATAATTGTTTATTTTCACACCTCGAAAAACTAGTGTATTTTATTTGCTTAGAATCTCTCTTTAAATCTTATTTTTAATCCTTCTTCCCCTTCAACCCCAACCCCTCAAACAACTCCTTAAACATCTCCCCCGGATCCGTATTGATGGCCAAGGCAATAAGGTAAAGTTCGTCCGCCCGAAGCTTGGCAGAATCGTTGGAAGTCAGCTGGGTGAGGCGGGATTTGCTGATGCCTGTGCGCCTGGAAACTTCTGCTTTGTTTACTGTCCTTTTGGCCAAATACAAGCCCAATTCTGTCATGAAAGTATCGTTTTATAATACACTAATTTAGACAGTCGATACTTTTGTTGCTAAACTTTAAATAACTGTTTTGAAAATAGGTACTATTTCTATACTTTTGTTTAGAAAGTTGAAACAAATGTTTACAATATCAATATATGTTCCCCTCTAAGTCATTTAATTCGGTACTATTTGAGAGTTATGGAGAAAAAAGAATCATTTACCTGCCCCCATTGTGAACAAAAACTGCCTTTTCGGGTGATCCTAAAAGTAAAAAAGGACCATGTGTTTACATGTCCACTATGTAGGGAAGCCGTTGTACCACAAAAGACCAAATCCTTTACTTGGGGATATATTATCGGTCTTCTGTCATTTGCTCTACCCCAACAAATCGTTTTCTACCTTCATCAGGATAACGTTTTGGCATTCCTGATCGGGTTCTTACATGCAGTTACCGCATTTGGCCTGGTATCTCTTTACTTCTATTTCAACACAAAATTTTCGAAAGCCATTGCCAAAAGCTGTACTCCTATCCTATTGGTGATATTGAGTAAGTGGGTGATAGGTGTTTTTTGATATTTTATTAAGTGACACAATTTTCAAACTTCATTTAAGTATCTGAGAATTGCTTCCTTTGGTTTGGGCAAATTTGGCATCTTTCCATTCCTTTCCTTGTCACTTTTTTGCTGCAGTGCATGTCCCGAGCAGTGAAACGAATCGGGATCAAAAAAGTAACCAAAAAACCCCGCCGCTGTGCATATTTTGGCTAAATTCCTGGTGCCACCCGCACATAGGCAAACTCCTCGGGGTTTTTTAAATTACTTTACAAAAGATTCAAAATTTCATTCTAACCCCTCGTCAAACATGCCTCTGTCCTTCCCATCGCACTACCCGGAATTCTTAACGCCAAAACCTGCAATGCGGAAAATAAAAAATTCAAAGATCATTTTTTACCTTTTATTAAAGGTAGTTTAACTAGGAAGTGAGTGAAAAATTTCAAACAAAGTGAATGGAAATCCTTCTTATTAAACTCCCATTCACAATTTTACGGTAAAGACCTATAACAGGCCTTCATCCGCAAAACTCAGGTAAGTACCATCTGTAAAAATCAAATGATCCAGTATTGGCATTTCCAAACTGTTTCCAGCTTCGGTCAACCTTTTGGTTAATCTCTTGTCTGCTTCGGAAGGCCTAAGGTTTCCAGAAGGGTGGTTGTGTACCAGGATGATTCCTGAGGCCAGGTGGTCAAGTGCTTTTTTGAAAATTAGTTTGGGATCGGCCAGGGTAGCATTGGTACTTCCTGAGCTGATTTTATGGAGTTTGAGTACTTGATTGTTTCGGTTTAACAATACAATGTAAAAGTGTTCCACTACTTCGTCATAAAGGAAAGGTTTCATACAATTGTAAACATCCTGGGAACAATTGATCTTGATTTTTTTATCCGGCTGTTCAAACATCCTTCTTCTACCCAATTCAAATGAAGTTACCATAGCTGTGGCCTTAGCATATCCGATTCCTTCTATTTTCAACCATCTTTCCATGTCCCACTTGGCCAATTCCGATAGTTTATTATTTGCTAGGGCAAGAATCTTCCGAGCTTTGTCTACTTGAATATTCGCTATAGCAGCGATGATATGGAAGTCTGTCATGGCAGATTTCCCTTGGTTGTAAAGCATCTCTGTGGGTTCTGATAATAAATTAAAACGTTTCATAATGTGCTTACCGACTTTAAATCTCCTGGCGCTGGAGGGCTAAATGAATGATAAGCCCATGCCATGGGGAGTTTTTCACTAAGCACAAGGAGGAACGGAATAAAAAAATCTCTGTCGATCACCTCCTATTATGCCGTAGTTCCTTGGAACATTTCAGATAGTCAAACCGGATGCATGTGAAAAAATAGCCCATACCTTTGGTGAGTCATTGGTTTTGCCATTTTTTACCGATTTTCTAAAAAGTACTTTTACAGAAAGCTACTTTGCGTAGGGAATAAGAAAAAGAGCTATTGTAATCCGAATATTATTATTAAAAAATTCAAAATATCATCTTTTATTTTGTTTTCGGAATGTTTTATAGGGAAAAAGGTAAATGGATATTTGAAATTCAATTAGAAATGATATATTTAATCCGAAATTTTAATCGGTTTTTATGGGCGCAAAAGAAGGTTTGAATGGAAAGGATGATTTGGTTAGTGATAATCCTCAGAATTCCAGTGAAATTATTCCTTGGTGGATTTTGTATCTAATTTTAGGTCTTTCGATTTTTTTTCTATTTATATTTTATTTATCAACTTCCTCAATAAACTTAGTCGTCATTGAAGTTATTTTAGGTTTAAGTTCTTTTGTAGTGGGTATGCTATTGGGTTTTATTTTTGGTATACCTAAATCTTCTATATTCAATCAAAATGATCCTCCACCGATCTCTCCATATTCGAATCAAAGTGATGATTTATTAGAAAGTTCAAGCCTAAGATATCAGCCAAGCACAAACCTTGAGCAAATTTCAGATTGGTTAACTAAAATCATCATTGGTATTGGTCTAGTTGAATTTCGCGAAATTGTAGATTTGCTTTTGAGCATTGGTGAAATTGTAGATTCCAATATGAATCAGTCTGTATCCAATGTTGAGATTCTCACTATTAGTGTAATCTTGATTTTCTTAGTTTTAGGATTTATCTCAAGTTATCTATGGACAAGGATATATTATGGTGGAATTCAAATGAATGCCGATAAAGGGATAAATGATTCGCTATTGAGAATGACCAAGTCTATACAAAACCAGGACCAGAAGATTGCGAAACAAAAGAGCGAAGTTGAGGAATACCAAAAAATAACAGATTTATTAACAAAAGGGGATTTCGTTAAATCACGCAATTTTACATCAAAAAATGAAATAACTGTAAGGGGTGCTGTGGAAATTGAAAATGATGAGAAGGAATGGCCTGCTGAACTTCGTGAGAAGGTAGAAAAAATAAGGTTGATGGAATCAAAATGGGAAAGTGACCCAGGTTTTGACCTTTTTCCAGAAGCTACACCGGAAATTAATGGTAGAAGGTTAGTCCTAAAAACCATTTCACGTCCTAAAGACGACTCAAGTTCTGGTTTAATCATTTCCGCACAGGTTATTAATGTTACAGGCGGTAATCCATTAAGTGGGTTAATTACTTTTGTATTTCATCCAACCTATATAGATCGTGTCGTAAAAGTTCCTGTAAAAAACAAAAAGGCTGAATTGGGATTTTATTCAGTAGGTTCCTTTACCCTCGTTGCCATTGCTGACATGGGAAAAACTATACTTTCATTCAATCTGGCTAATTTACCAGATGCGCCTGATTGGTTTAAAAATCAATAATAATCATTTTGGAACAATTTTTTCCAAGACCTACTATGCCTTAAATAAATGCCTTTTGGATAGAAAAGTTAGAAAATAGCTATAATTAATACATTCAAAAATGAATTGACCACTCTACAGGCCAATCTAAGTTTATGAACCTGTTCGTTACTTACCACAAAAAATTTAAGAAAGAACGTGCGGGTCATTTTGATAAAAACTTGGACTCGGAAACGAAATTTGTCTATTTGAACTCTCTCGAATAATATTAGATAAAGGCAGGTCCTTTTCCTTTATTAAAAAAAAGACCTATAACAGGCCTTCATCCGCAAAACTAAGGTAAGAACCATCTGTAAAAATCAAATGATCCAGTACTGGCATTTCCAGATTTTTTCCAACTTCGGTCATCCTATTGGTTAGCCTTTTGTCTGCTTCGGAAGGTTTAAGGTTTCCGGAAGGATGATTGTGTACAAGGATGATTCCTGCGGCCAGATGGTCGAGTGCTTTTTTGAAAATTAGTTTGGGATCGGCCAGGGTAGCGTTGGTACTTCCTGAGCTGATTTTATGAAGTTTGAGTACTTGATTGTTTCGGTTTAGCAATACGATGTAAAAGTGTTCAACCACTTCGTCATAAAGGAAGGGTTTCATACAATTGTAAACATCCTGGGAACAATTGATCTTAATTTTTTTATCTGGTTGTTCATACATCCTTCTTCTACCCAATTCAAATGAAGTTACCATAGCCGTGGCCTTTGCATATCCTATCCCTTCTATTTTCAGCCATCTTTCCATGTCCCATTTGGCCAATTCAGATAGTTTATTGTTTGCCAGGGCAAGGATCTCCCGAGCTTTGTCTACATGAATATTCGCTATAGCAGCGATGATATGGTAGTCTGTCATGGCAGATTTCCCCTGATTATAAAGCATTTCTGTGGGTTCTGATAATAGATTAAAACGTTTCATAATGAGCTTACCGACTTTAAATCTCCTGGCGCTGGAGGGCTAAATGAATGATAAGCCCATTCCATGGGGAGTTTTTCACTATGCACAAGGAGGAACGGAATAATGCATCTCGGTAATACAGCTCCTATTATGCCGTAGTTCCTTGGAACATCTCAGACAGTCAAACCGGATGCATGTGAAAAAATAGCCCATAATTTTGGTGAGTCATTGATTCGCCAAGTTTTATGTATTATATTAATCTAAGGGTAGGATTAGATTTGAGACAAAAGGTACTGGTTGGGATTTAAAACGGACAAAAAACTCCCCTTTCATGAACGAAGGGATTGTGTGTAGTTTATTATTGTTTCTTTAATTAAATTTAGTTTTTCTTTATTCACTCCATATTCTACTTCATAGTCAAATTCTTTTCCACTAGTTATATCATTTTTTAATTCATCCAAATATTCATCGCCTTCAAAATTTATTACCACTTTAAGGGAGGCAATGATATTCTCTTTAGTAAAGTCTGTTGAATTCATATCCATCATTGCAATAAAGTGTTCAAGAGTATCCCCAACTTCGAATGAACTTTCTTCTCGATTTGATTCATTTAAATCAATCTTAAATGTTGGTACTTTTTGTCCAATTAAGTTCAAAATACAATCTAAAACTAACTCGGATTCAGAGGCTTTGGTTGTAATATAGGCATTTTGTTCATCAGAAAAAGGTAATCCAAATTTGCAATTAATATTTTCAAAAACTGCCTTTGCTACCAAAGCATTTTTCTTAATCCCCTTACCATTAAATGATGATGAAAACACCTTTTTTCTCTCAACTATTCTTTCAACATCTGGACAGAATATTATACTAATTGATTTCAATCCATCTTCAATTTGATGAAGTTCAATTTCAATAGAGGTTCTATTTTCACTATCCCACCAGTCCAAAGCATTTGAGGCATATTCATAAACAGCATCCTCAGCGCAGTCTATTCCAAATTTTAATAATAATTCTTTCATATCCATTTTCAAATAATAATTATAAGCGAGTGATTGCTATTCAAATTACACGCAATGCTAGGAAATATACAACTTCCATTTCAGATCTCTAAGGGTAAGGTCATTCGTTTTCTATTATTGTAGCCTCTCCATTTACGATTATGTCTTGTGTAGTATTGGGCTTTTGTTTCTTTTGCAACATCACCCACACAGATCTGACTTATACGAAGTTTCTGTTCCTAGGAACCAATATTTGCCGCCAGCTTCTTTCAGATTCGCAGTCACCCACGAGGTGGTTTCTGATAATAGATTAAAACGTTTCATAATGTACTTACTGTAGGCGTTGGAGGATAAATGAATGATGCGCGGGGGAAGTTTTCACTAAGCACAAGGAGGAACGGAATAAAGCATCCCAGTCACTCAGGTCCTATTATGCCGTAGTTCCTTAGAACATTTCAGATAATCAAACCGGATGCATGTGAAGAAATAGCCCATACCCTTGGTGAGTCATTGATTCGCTACATCTCCTAAAAACAAATTTTCTGTTGTATTTTAAATTATACAGATTGTCAACAACCTTAATAGAAGTAATTAATTTATCTACACTATAAAAATTATACCATTAATATATTTAACAAACATAAAAATGTGGAAAAATATAATTAAATTGTAGTTGGTATAATTTTTTATTTTAACTGTAATTTTTATTAAAACCAATCGGACGTTTTTTAAATTCGTGCCCCAGATTTTGCTCATTGTAGGGCTTCTAGGTATTGGTTGCTGGTGGGTGTTAAACCAGCGAAGGGGAATGAACAGCATTACCATTAAATCTCCTGTGATGGTAAAACAAATTTTTCAATTTTATAATGCCAACGCTCTATATACCCTTCACGATATCCTTACGTTACCCAAAGAGGAATGGAAAGAAGTTTCTGCTATCAACTTCGACAATAACAGCGGTTCTGGATGGGTTTATATAAAGGTAAAAAGTAAAACAACCCAACCCTTACTTATGGAGTTGCAGACTCCATTAATTGATAATTTAAAAATATGGCTAATTGACGATGCCGGTAAGATTCATGAGTTTCCGGCCACTGGATTCTCTCATTTGGCTAAAGTAAATTATAATCCGCTGAAGCACCTCTATTTTCTGACTGCGCTTCCTATAAAGAATAATCAAAACTTTGATGTGATTATCCAAGGGAATAATTTTGCAGGTTATCCTATGGAATATTTTGTAAAATTTTGGAATCAGCCAGAATTTATCCATTATTCAAACGAATCCATTTGGAGGTGGGCGATTTTTACTGGAATGATTTTAACAGTTCTTTTTGTCTCCCTGGCTGCCTATTTTATCCAACAAAAGCGCATCTATTTTTATTTTGCAGCCTATATTACTTGCTTTTCGTTATATGCTTTACTAATAGATGGATGGGGAATATACCTTGCACCATCGTTGTACAAGTATTACAACCCCATACAAAACCCACATCTTCTTAATCTGGGCATTTGTTTTTTCTTATTGTTTAGTCGAAAATTTCTGGTCATTCCCAGCCAATCGATGAAATGGTGGATTCGGATCAGCCCCTGGTGGTTTTTCGCTGGCCTTGGCGGTTGTGTTATGCTAACCAATTACGGCTACAGCAATTCCTATAACATTCTTTACAGTACTGGTTATTGGTTCGGAATACTCTTGATAATAGTTATCAGCGTTCTTTGGGCTAGTTATTTAGGAGACGCATTAAAGCGAAAATTCCAACCTGTCTGGCTTTTGTTGGTTTCTGAGGCATTAGTAATTGCGTTTTTCGTCGCCAATATTAACTCGGTCAATTTAAATGAAGCATATCTCCCTATTCCAGATATCCTACTTATAAGGATAGCACTTACAGCCCAAGTTCTGCTTATTGCGATTGGATGGATCTTTCATCAAAAGGAAATAAGGGACACTCAGGATAAACAAACCTTGCTGTATTTAGAGCAGCAAAAAGCTTTTTGGGATGCCGAGCGTGAATTGCAAGAATTAAAAATTTCCTCGTTACGTATAAGCAACGAACTCCATGGACAACGAGAACATCTTGCTAGAGACCTGCATGATGGCATAGGTTCTCAACTTACCCATATTATTTCAAGGTTAGACATCCTTTCTATAATAGCAGACAATTCACAGCAAAAACAACTTCAACAGTTACGTGATTTCACTAGGGATACCAACCAATATCTTCGGGAAACCATATGGATTTTAAATAAGAAAGAAGTTACTTGTTCCCAATTCGCATTGAGGCTGCATGGTTTTCTACAGAACCTATGGGAAGATGAGAAATATCCCCAGTTAAAATGGCACTGTTCAAATCCATCTGAAAATATCATCCTTTCACCAGAAGTAGCCGTGCACCTGATGCGACTAACTCAGGAAGCAATTGCGAATATAATTAAACATGCTCAGGCCGATGAAATAGTAGTTGAATTGAGAATTAATCCACCTCAACTAAAACTGATGATTAAAGACAATGGCATCGGTTTCGATTCAGAGAAATCCTCATATGGATTCGGACTTGAGAATATGCGCCAGAGGGCTGCAGAAATGGGGGGCGGTATGGATTTAAAATCCGGAAATTCAGGAACAGAAATACAGGTTATCATACCTGTAACCACTTAATAATTACGCCATTTGACGTATTGACAGCTATTATCTTATACTTTATATTTGATAATATCAATTTATCTCTACCCCTTCAAAAAAATGATAAAGATCGGACTCGTTGAAGACAATGCCCAGCTTGGCCAGGATATCCGGGACAAGTTGGCAATGGGAGAAGGTCTGACTTTATTATGGGAAGAGCGCAATGGAATACTAGCCTTGAACGCATTGGATAGAGAACCCTTACCTGATGTGGTGTTAATGGATGTATCGATGCCGGAAATGGATGGGATAGAAGCTACAAGATTAGCCAAACAAAAATATCCTGATTTGAAGATTCTGATGCTGACGGTAATGGATGATGAAAAGAAGCTCTTTGAAGCCCTAAGGGTTGGCGCGTCTGGCTATTTGCTCAAAGAGGTAAAACCGCATCTACTGATTAATGCGATTGACGATGTATTGGAAGGCGGCCTTCCCCTTTCTCCTTCATTGGCAAGCATGGCATTGAATTATTTAAAAGGGAAACCGAAAACCCAAGAAAGTTTATCTCCTGGAATGGAAAAATTAAGTAAAAGGGAGCAGGAGGTGTTGCAATGGCTTAAGAAAGGGATGTCGGTGCGGCAGATTGGAGAACAGTTATTTATTTCTGATAAGACGGTTAGGAAGCATTTAGAACATATATATGAAAAGTTGCAGGTTCATTCGGGGAAGGAGGCGATTGTTAAGGAAATGGGGAGGTAATAAAGTTCCCTTTGGTATTCTATAGTCAAAATAATATTATTGAATTAGGCACTTAGTAAATAAATACTTTATAAGGATATGGCGGCTTTGCCACCATTCTTTGGACTAAATTCTCGAAGATGTCTTCGCCCATTTTGTGGCGGTTGAACCTATAAGTGTACTCGTTAATGTATGGTTGCAAGTTCACAACAGAATGATGTGTGCCCCTTAGCCAGGCTTTGAACATCATGATCACGCGGTGCATCTGCTTAAAGTTCTCCCCTTTCTTCCCGGATTTTTCACGGGTCATTTTTGGGAAATGTGTCTCCATGCCTTTATAACCACTCCAATAGTCGGTTTTGACCTCTGCATTACTGCTGATGTGATCCCTCATAAAACCTCCCAGGTTAACCTTAGAAGCGGTTTCTACTACTCTACCATACCATCGCGCAACTCCTTTCGCACCCCTCTCTATGCCCACAACCATGATTTTCTTTTTGCCCTCGTTCCTTCCCAATGCTTTGTCGTCTTGTCCGCCGACATAGGTCTCGTCCACTTCAACCTTACCAACCATGGGGAAATTTTGACTACTTTCCATTGCCTTCATGACCTTCTGTTTGAAAAGCCAGCAGGTTTTTTGGCGCAGTTCAAGCTTTCGGCTCAATTCGCAGCTGCTGATTCCGTTTTTACTGGTGGAAACATCATAAACAATGTAAAAGGCTTTTAGAATGGGAAACTTTATCTGATGGAAAAGGGTACCCGCTGTGGGGGATTCAAGTCTGCGACATTTTGTGCATTGTCTGTCGAACTCTTTAATGCCTTTACAATAATGGGTATGCCCGCATTTTTTACAAATAAAGCCGTTCTTCCACTTCATCTCTGCCAAATATTTGTAACATTCTCTGTCAGTGGGGTACATCTTTTGAAATTCAAATATGGAGAGACCCTTATACCTTTTTTCCATAATATCCTTGTTTAAAGTAAATATACGGGTATTTTTGATATTTATGAAACGCCTAATTCAATAATATTAATAGAAATACATGAAATTAACTGTTAAGGGATAAATTTAAGAAAAAATTTAAATTAATATAACACAAGAAATATCATAAATTAGTAGATTAACTAAAAATTAAAATGTAGATGGAAGAAGAAAATTTTGAAAAAACTAAATATTGGGTAGAGCTTGCAAAATGGTTTATTGTAAGTGTTGCCTTTGTTTTAGTTTCTATGATTATTGATTGGAAATTTAAAAGCAGAGATAAAAGCTTAGATGAGGTAAAGTTTTATTCAGATAAATATTTAACTGAATTAATTATCTTAAATGATAATGTAGGTCCTCGATATAAGCTAGCACAATTTTTCAAATGTGTAACTGTAGATAATGATCAAAGGGAAGGATGGGTGAGATATTTCGAAGAAGTAAAAATTGATTTTGATAATCTAAATAAAAAAGACTCTCTATATAAAATTGACCAAATAAAAATTCTTGAAAATGATAGTTCACAATGGGATGAGAAACAAAAATTACAGTTTAAGCTTCTTCAAAATAGAATTAACAAAGTTGACATTGCTTTAAATTCCGAATTAAAATTACCCAATCAATCTCCTTCTAAATTTTATATTATAATTAGTGGTGACAATACATTAGAAGAGGCTGAATATGAAAGAATTAAATTTAATAATTATGAAACTAAGATTATTTTAAGAAATGGTGCCTACCGAACTGTAATAGAATTTGATAGTATTGAAAGTGCCAATAAAAGTCTAAATAACATTAAATCAATGAAATCTGACGCATATTTAGTAGATGCTACAAAATGGTGTCCTAACCTGTTACCACAAGAAAACCATTTTGTATGTAATTGAAAAATAACGATCGATTGAATTCAACGGAATTTTAAATTAAATGAATTATTTTTCAACCTGAAGTTAACTAGCGAAGGGAAGGCGCTTATGAAATCTTTCAACCTTCTGTTTTACCCAAATAGCAGTCTGCAAATGCAAAGCGGAGACTCTTTTTACAGTTCCCAACCTTACGGATATAAAATGAGTCTACGGAAAGCGGGAACATTTTGCCAGTGACCTTCAAGATTGCATTGGTTCACAGGTTTCCTTTTTTATTTCCAGGTTGGACATGTTGTCGTTTCCGGAATCGGCTATAAAGAACCAACTTCTCCGGCTAAAGGATTTTACCTGGGAAACCAAACAAAATCTTCGGGGAAAAATCTGGATCTTAGACCAGGAAGAAGTAACCTATTCAGAATTTGCTTTGCGAATACTCAGAGTTTACTTAATCTGGGGGAGGACCAAGGATATCCCAAGCCTAACTTGACCTTTACTAAGGTAACCGACAATCCGATTCTTTCCCCAAAGGATACTATTCACCTCTTTCGAATAACACAGGAGGCAATTGCCAACATCATCAAACATGGCGAAGCCTCCGAGGTAAATACAAATCTGGAATTTAACCCAACAAAAGTTATTCTGACTATTCGGGATAACGGAAAAGGTTTTAATCTGCATCATGCATCGAATGAATTCATGTTGGAAAATATGCGCAAACGTGCCGTTGAAATGGGAGGCGATTTGAATTTGGAGTCAGGTAATTGCGGAACCAACATGGAAGTAAGCATTTCTTTAGTGGCATTAAAATTACGCCATTTGACGTATTGACAGTTGTTATTACACAACCTATCTTTGATTTAAACATTTTATTTCTTCCCAATCAATAATGATAAAAACCGGACTCGTTGAGGATAATCCCCAGCCTGGACAGGATACCCGGGATAAGTTGGAAATGGGGGAAGGAGTGACTGTAATTTGGTACTTAAGCACTGGAGGAATGTGAGTTGCCGGATTTGGTGTTAATAGGTGTTTCCATGCCCGAGAAGGACGGTATTGAGGTAATGATGCTGGCAAAGGAAAAACATCCAGGTCTTAAAATTCTGATGCTAATCGTGATAGATGATGAGAAAAAACCATTTGAAGCTTTAAAGGCAGGAGCATCCGGCTACCTACTTAAAGAAATAAAATCTCATTTCCTGACCAATGCCATTGACGATGTGCTGGAAGGTGGACTGCCGCTTTCACCATTACTGGCAGGCATGGCTTTAAAGTATTTGAAAGGTGAATCAAAAATTCAGGATGTTTTCTCCCGGAACGAAAAAATTAAGCAAAAAGGAACAAGAAGTACTCCAATGGCTAAAAAAGGGAATGTCCGTGCGGCAGATTGTCGATTATTTGTGTATATCTGATAAAGCCGTTAGGAAACATTTAGAGTATATTTATGTGAAGTTGCAGGTGCATTCGGGGAAGGAGGCGATTGTGAAGGGGAATGGAAAGGAGATACTTTGAAAAATCGCCTTTATTTATGAATGTTTTAACCTATAAATACGAATGCACTCCACAAGAATCTAAATCAGATTCATTCAGCGGCACGTTTGCAAAATAAGCAACGGCATTGAATAACAGAAATACTTGGGAAATTATAATTTTTTCCCTGGTTATCAAAAAATTAAGGAAACGGCAGGTGACGGTAATGAGTTCAAGTTAGCCAGTAGTTACCTTCCATTAAAGAGATACAGTAAAGCTTTGTTCTTCGTATCAAGGTTTTGTTTTATATGTAGCGGAAGAATGACTTAAGGGTGGCAAAACTGTAATTCCTTGTCGCATTAGAGCAGTGCCTGCCCTCCTATTGGAAGGCAAGAAAAGGCGGAGCCAAACTACTTAAAATGCTTTCAAGCGTAACCCTTTTTGCTTCCCTACCTTTTCTGTCTTTCATAAAGGTAGGACGAAGGTATCCCTGTTAGCCAAAATAATATGTTATAAGTAATATTAATGATGCAATTAAAGGATGAAAAAAACAAAACCTAATAAAAATATAAGTTCGGATTCTAACGAAGAGAATGAAAATCTTAATAAAATAGAATTCGAAAATCTAAAATGGACAACTGACGAAGAGAGAGAAGCCTCTATTAACAAATTATACAGATTTGCAGAACAGAAGGCTGAAGAAGCGAAGAGTTGGTATTTGGAGAGTAAGGATTCAAAATCAAAGTGGTCTAGAAGTCTCCGTTTTACTGCAATAATATTAGCAACGTTGGGTGGGATTGCCCCTGTCCTCTTATCTATAGGCGCTCTAAGTATTGACACAAGCGAGACAAAACAATGGGTTAATAGTTTCGCAGCTATAATCGGACAACTTGGTTATCTTTTTCTTGCATTAGCAGCAAGCTGCATTGCCACTGATAAATTTTTTGGCTTTTCAAGTGGTTGGATGCGCTATATGAAGACTGCACAAATTTTGATGAAACAACTTTCGGAATTCCGATTAGATTGGACTATGATGATTGCTAACTTAGGCGGAAAATCACCTACAAATGAACAAACTCAATTGATAATCCAAAAACTAAAGGAATTTATTTCAGCTGTAGACTCTCAGGTTGAACAGGAAACATTAGCGTGGATATCAGAATTTCAGACGAGTTTATCGGATATCGAACGTACTGTTAAAAGTCAACAAGAGGCAACAAAGCATGGGGCAATTGATGTTACAGTCACTAATGGAATGGAAACAGAAAAGGGATTTACTGTCACATTAGATGGAATGAATGTATCTACAATTAAAGGGACTAAACATCAAATTGGATACGTGTCACCTGGTCCACACAAAATTTTGATAAGGGGAATAATTAAAGGAGAAGAGCTTGAAGCGTCTGAAATTGTTAATGTTCCCGCAGGAGAAATTGCCAAGGTAACAATTGCACTTCCTGTGAAAGAAGCTCAGCCATAATACGAATGGGAGGCTTCACGATTGGATAATAGCGAAATCTTTGGACGATAAATAATTGTTATTTCTATCAACCAACCCATTTCATTTACGGCTAAGAAAGTAAAAGCCGGGACAAACTCCCTGGGTCTGAAAAACTGGAATTTGAAGGAACTGTAAAAACCTATGCGATTTTTGTGGAAAGTCAATTCATTACTACTCTCAACAATCAAAGAAAAAATTATGATTTAACTTTTGATTGAGATCCGGTAAAAATTTAGCCAAGATAGGTAGGTAATGTTAAAATTAAGGTCGAAAGTTTAGTCCGATTAGACCCAAGGTCCAGGATTGCCCAATTGTGATTAAGAAAAGACAGACAGAACACGAAACTTTCTTTTTAAGACGCAGAGAGCCGACGGCAGGAAATAGAACTTAAAACCTTTCGAATGGAGTATGAGCTTTGGGGGCAGAGTAAACTTTTGCCCCATGAACTTCATGACGGAATTGGTTCCCAGCTTACCCATATAATTTCTACGTTGGACATCCTGTGGTTTCCGGAATCAGCTCCATAGAACCAACTTCTCCGGTTAAGGGATTTTACCCGGGACACCAACCAAAACCTTCGGGAAACACTATGGATTTTAAATTGGGAAGAAATTACCTGTTCAGAATTTTCCCTACAACTGCACAGTTTTCTGCTAAATCTATGGGAAGACTAGGATTATCCCAAATTGACTATCCCAATTTACATGGAATTGTTCCAACCTATCTGAAACGGCTATCCTCTTTAGTCAGTGGCGGCCATGCACCTGTTGCGGTTAACCCAGGACGCCATTGCCAATGTAGTCAAGCATGCATAAGCAAAGGAGATACATATTGAACTGGGAATAAATCCACCCAAGCTTAGCTTGACAATAAAGGACGATGTATCGGGATTCGATCTGGAGCGGTCTTGTGGTGGTTTTGGACTGGAATATATGCGAAGGAGAGCTGTCGAAATGGGGGGCGATGGATTTAAAATCCGGAAATTTTGGAACACAGATACAGGTTATTATTCCCGTATCTACTTAAAAATACGCCATTTGCCGTATTGATAACTGTTTTCAAGAACAATATATTTGTTTATTCAATTTAAACTTTTCTGCCCTGAATGATATAGGTCGGACTCGTCGAAGACAATGCCCAGCTTGGCCAGGATATCCGGGACAAGTTGGCAATGGGGGAGGGTTTGACTTTGCTATGGGAAGAACGGAATGGAATACTAGCCTTTGAACTCATTGGATAGAGAACCCTTACCTGATGTGGTGGCAATGGATGTATCGATGCCCGAAATGGATGGCAAGCAAAAGTTAATTAACTTCTATATCACACTAAATAACTATATGGCTACAATATCTTTTACTGATTCAAAACTTTTGAACGCACAAGGTGCGGTCTCTGTTACACTTCGAATCACCATCGGCTATATGCAGGCCGGTGGATCCTACGTCTATCTAAGGCAACCAAATCAAAGTGCAACAGATATATTGCCATCCCCCAATGGTGATTACCTTCTTAGTGTGACAACTGGAACCATTATCGTATGTACGACAACCGTTCAAGATATTAATTTGGCGACAAATAAAACTTCTGTTATTCATGATTTTGTTCCAGGATTTCCGAGCCAGTTCATATTCGATCAGAACGTGAATAACCATAGCGATAAAGTTGTTTATTCTATCACCTATTTTGTGTCGTAAATATGAGGCAAATATATATCACTCTTTATATCTTTCTTATCGCTGCAAACGCAATGGCTCAGGATGAGAAAAGAACGGTCCCGTCGATAGATAATATCCGAACACCTAATTCACCAGCATTTACAGTGCTCGGTGTTCAGCCTACCAGTATAGAAAGACCGAGTACCCCTGCAGATCTCACATTGGCACTAGATAATGCGACTGAGGGCTTCACAAGTTTTCCGAAAAATTTCGCGATTGAAGTATCGCCTTATTGGATGGGCAAAGCAGCACGGTCAACTACGTGGAGGGAAGATGTGGATCGCAGTCTGGAAGAGTCATTAATGAGGACACTATCTTTGTCTTTTGCCACGACAAGTAAAACTATTGATGAAAAAGAGATGCGGGGCCTTTCCTATGGAGTTAGATGCTTTTTATTTTCTGGGAAAATGGCTAAAAAGTCAGTCGAGTCTATTGAAAGCATTGAGAAAGACCTTTCAAATTATTCGAAAGCATTTCAACAAGCAAATGCCGAAGAACTCCGTCAACTGGAGAACGTCATGCAGAGTGAAATGATTGAAGCTTTAGAGGACGAAACTAAGCAACAGAAGATCCTCGCGGAGTATAATAGACGGAGAAGCGAATTGAACCAAGAAAATGTGCGTCGAATTAATGAATTGGAAGCGACAGTAGACGAGGATGCAGTGCAGCAATTTGCGCCCCAGCGGGAGGGATTTATGCTGGAGTTAGCCTATGCCGGTGCTCATCAAAATTCCGAAACGGACAATGATCTGCAAAAGCGCGCGCAGGCTTTTTGGGTGACACCATCCTTTACAATGAACAATGTCACATTACTTGGGGTTTTCAGGACACAAAAGGATTCTCTTGATCAAAGATCTCAGGAGTACGGGTTACGATTGTTATATGGAGAGAGCAGATTTACGGTTTCCATCGAATACCTAAATGGTAAATACATGGAAGAAGAAAATGTGGCTGGAATTAAATTGGAAAATCGAGAACGACTTTCCGTTCTGGTTGAATATGCCGTTGATGAACATATATCGATGTATCTCGCTTTTGGAGAAGACAATCAAAATATCAGTACTGGCGGCTCCATTTTTAGTAATTTAGGGATTCGCTACAACATTTTTAAGAAGGAGGGTCGTTTTAAATTATAAGGGTGTTTTCAATTGTAAAATATCTATTAATAAATTGTATATGTAGGGCCTGCTGAAAAACTCAAGTAACCCAACTTTCTCAAACCAGTCCAGATTGTAACCTGGGCTGGTTTTTTGGTATTAGGTATTCCAGAATGAGTTCAAAACTTGCAATAAGTGTGTTTTTAGACACCCCCCATGCTGAAAAACTTAGCCATAGGTGTGCCTCCCCGGCCAATTTGACCAGGTTTAGCACTAATATTATGGAGGCGATCCACGACTGACTGGTGGTTTTTAGTCTGGCTCTGATTCTGTTCATTCCGTAAGCATTCTTCGCCTGCCCAAGCTTGTTTTCAATCGGGTTCCTCTCTCCTGGTCTTACGTGTTTCTCCACTGCCTGCGCAATGGGCCTGCCCAATGGTTTGGCTGCGAGTTTTATCCCTTTTTCTTTCAGCCACTTTCTGTTTTCCCGGCTACAATATAGTTTGTCTGCCAGAACCTTTGCAGGGTAAAAGCCGAACCTTTTCCGGTAATTTTCCACATAATCCTTACGGTGAGTTCCTTCGTTGAAAGCGTCCCAGGATACCGTGTCCAAAAAGGAATACCCTTCTATTAAACTCAGGTGGATCCTGGCTCCAAATTCGGTCTTTGCCCTGGACTTTCCCCTTACGATAGGACGTACGTGGGCTTCGTGGATACTTACAATCCTG
The DNA here is from genome assembly GCF_963977555.1 of uncultured Cyclobacterium sp. Classification (GTDB taxonomy): domain Bacteria; phylum Bacteroidota; class Bacteroidia; order Cytophagales; family Cyclobacteriaceae; genus Cyclobacterium. The sequence continues at coordinate 53,982 of NZ_CAXBPD010000009.1, forward strand.
TCGGCTACTTGATGGCTTCTGCTTTCAAACATCCTGAGCTGTTGATGGTAAAGCGTCTGGATGATCCAGTACTTCAGCTGAAGCTTATGCTCAAGGGAGAAAATCTCAAAGCCGTTTAGCTGTTTTTCAATCGTTTTAAAGTTCCTTCTAAGATATTGAAACTGTGATTTTACCCGTTTACGGATTGTCTTATTTGATGGGTTTTTATTTTGGGCCAACTTCAGGTAGGCTTTTCGGGCATTTTGCCGGTAGGTTCTTGGTTTCTTTCCCTCCTTTTTCCTCTGGTGAAGCCCATCTATGATCTCTTCTGTGATCTCACGGGCTTTGCTCAGCAGATGGTGATCGGTAGGATAAGCGATATCCTGGGTACAGACTGTCGCATCTTAGATGACATTGCCTCTGTTTTCAGGATCTCCGTCGGCAGGGTCATCATCGCTATTTTTCTTTCTGGTATTCTTTTCCTCTTTTTTGGCTGGCCTTTCCATAGAAAACTCGTGGATCATTTCATTCATATCCCCAAGGAATTGATGACCTAGCCCCTTTCTGATATCTACAAACAAAGAAGGATCAAAGGGTGGCTCTTTGATATAGGAACTGTAGCCAAGAAAATACTGCATAACTTGTCCCGCAATGCGGGATATATGTTTTCGGTAATTTGGAAAACTGTCTCACGGTCGTCAAGATTGAGAATATTTTTAATGATCACAGTACCGATCAGTACATGTGGATTAAGGCCGGGTCGTCCACTTGATTTTGGCGGATTACTTTTATTGAATATTCCAACAAGGTGATCCTAAGTTAACTGCGCAGTAAGAAAAACCCACTGGTTTTTCGGATAGAGGTGTTTATAAAAAGGAGTCTCAAACCCGGAAAAAGAAAGCTTATTTGGACTTAAATACTTGCTGCGTGGTTCGCACCTATTGGAGTTCTTTTTCATAATACCTTGCACTTGAACAACGTAAAAATCAGAAAAGATCTCCTAAATACTCATAATTTTAGCGATTTTATAATTTATCAGAAGACCATGCCTATTCTAAATAAGTAGGTAATTCAACGTAATTCTATCCATTTATTATTCGCTTTAAAACCTCACCACCTCACTCAAAGTCTCCGAGACCTCCCCTACCGGCCTAGCAACATATTGATAGGTCTGAACTTCGGCATTGTCTCCAAAAACCCTGATAGTAGCACTTAAATCCTCAAAGTCTTCATCAGGAATATCTCCGGTGTGGACTACGTTAAAAATAAAGCCAAAGGTATGAACGGGCTCTTCTGATTCCACGATAAGTTCGGAAAAGGTGGCAGAGGTGGAAAGGTTAAAGGTATTGGCTTGATCAATGACTTGGGTCCATTCCAGGTCTCCAGGCTGAATGATGGTTGCACTGACAAAACCGCTTTGGCCTTGGTAGAGGGAGTGGACGCCGAAATTAATGAGGTACTGTTCCACACTTCCTTCAAAAGCAATTTCTATTCGGGCTGTTTTTTCAATTAAGGGTGCCTCATCAGGCTCATTGTTGCAAGAGATTGCTAAAAAAATGAAGGCATAAAAAATGAGGGTCTTTAATCTTCGCATAACAGTAGGTTAATTTGGTTATTCTTATTCAAAACATTAAAAGGATGTTTATTGCATATTTAAAATTTTAACGGTATTTAAATTAAAATAATATTGTATTTGAATATTTAAAAATAATAAAACATATAAAAATTATCAATATTTTTATCAAAAGGTTTACAAGTACTTACCGTTTGTCTCTGCCCTATCTGCCTGCAATGATTTCTTAATGAAAACTCCCCTACTGGCATACAAAATTCCTTCCCTTTAAAGGATGCAACTACCCTATTGTCTTCAATCTTAAAAAGGCAATCCTCCCCTTTCAACCAATGTTGAACCTTACAGTCCCTAACCCGACCTAATAGGGAATGACCAAATACAGTATAAATTTTTACTCCTTTTGGGAAATGTTCAACTCCTTTTAGAAGTAGTCTTTTATCCATTTTAGCTCCTATGGCCAGAAATGCAGAATAGGCGAAATTCAAACACCCCATTTTTCTTTGTACCAGGTAAATCAAAGGCATAAATGCATCAGATATATACAGTGCCCTGATGTTTTCAGGCTCAGCTGGTGAGAAATAAAGGACTCCCCTGGAGGACAATTTATGATTAAGCACAGCAATAACTTCATGATCCACTACATCTCCATGTTCGTTAAGGTAATCTGCAATCAACCTGCCTTTTTCATCTTCCCGCAAAACTTCCGAAAACAGCTGCTGTACTTCCCTACTCACCCCAAGGCTTTCCAAAAGCTCAAATTTTTCTCTGTCGGTGTTCATCGTCTTCTGATTTCATATTAGGATTCCTACCTTCTTCTGTATCTATGGAGTTAAAGCGTTTTACTTCATCACCACTCCTATTTTGATATTTAGCGGGTTGGGTTCCAACTTTTGACATTTCCTCTCGGACATTGTTCCTATCCCTCAAGGCATCCTTATCATTAGGGTTAATAGCAATTCTTCTCTCAATTTGCTTCTGTACCTTTTGTAGTGCATCCTGATAACCTTTTGAATAGGATTGTTCCTCACCACTTTTCCGACCTAACATCCTCCCTATTCCGGTAAACAATAAATAGGATAAGCCTCCATCCAATAGGACAGACAATACCAAGCCATTCCGGTTGGAGCGTATGCCTTTTCGATCGGTTGTGGAGAACTGAAACTGAGTACCATCGGGCAATTCTACCATTTCCCCTTCCTTGTATTTCCTTTTTTGCTCTGCTGTCAATTTTTTGTTATTAACAGCTTCAGGTGCCTTCACCGCCCTGGGGTCATAGCTCATAAACTGCTTGGTACCTTTATCATATGCAATGATTTCCGTCCTAACATTTCCGTTTTTGTCTACATAGTTTTTACGAATATTGGCAATCTCTGCCTTGATAAGTCGCTCTTTCTCCTCTGTAGAGAGTTGTGGGTGGGAATTGGGGGACTTGTACACCGGATCTATTCTTAAAGAAGGATGGCCATCATCTCCTCTTACTATGGAGAGCCTGGCCGGAAGGTTATCTATTTGTATATCTTTTCCTTTCAGGTTTTTAAGGGCTACTACATCCGTCATTTTACCTTCCTGCAAGGCTTTTACCTGTTCTTTAGGAATGGTAAATTTTCCATCTTTATAAATCCCAAATATTTTCAGGTCTTTCATAGGTAATGTTTTTTCCTTGATCATCTTCCAAATTTTAAAGTGGTTTCCAATTCTTGTTTTTGTACTTTAACTTCCGGCTGGTGGGACAATTCTGATACCGGCTCAGTATCCGATGCGGAGCTTTTCGAAGCAATCTGCTTCAATTCTTTTTTTCTATCGAAGGTCATTAGGTAATCCATGATCTTTTGTGAATCTGAAGCTGCCTGATGGATTTCAAAGGGTTTCTCGGTAAGGATTTTAATCCAGCTGTCCACATAGGCCAGGTGTTGTCTAGGATCATGACCAATCTGCAGCTCGGATCCCAACATCATACTGGCGATTTCAGCTCTTAGTTCCTCTCTTGCGTATTCCTGTGTACCAAAGCTGTTCATAATACTACGATCCAACCGGTCCTTGTGCCCTGTCCAATGACCCAACTCATGTAGAAGGGTGGCATAATACCTGTCGGAAGACTTGAACTGTGTCTTTTCGGGCATTCTGATATTATCCCCCAGGGGTGAGTAATAGGCTCTATTTCCATGGACATGTGCAATGCTGGCACCGGTGTTTTTTACCAGGCTTTCTACCCTGTTTAGTTTTTCCCATTGGCTGATCTCTTGGCTTTTTGCTATCGGTGGTACCCCCTTGATCTGTTCGGCGTTAAAAACCCAGGCTTTGGTGACCATGGGAGGATTTAATGTACTACGTACTTTGACAGGCTTCCCGTTTTCATCCAATACCTGTTTGCCCTTCTCATCTTTTTTCGGATAAAACTGGTGGGTTTTGACAAAGTTGATGGCCATTCCTTTTGCGCCCTTTTGTACCTGCCAACCCTGTGACTGTGCTTGCTTGAATGTAGCCCATCTGGGATCTTCAAAGGGAGAAAAAAGTTGAAGGTATAAAGCGTTTAAACCTCTATAGGCTTTATCGGTGACTGCATTTTGCGGCTTATCAAATGCTGCTGTCGATTTTTCCCAAGGTAGTTGCCAGGGAGCCGTTCCTTCTTTCAGTTGGGCAATGATTTTCTCTGCTACAGCTTCGTGCATTTTTTGGATTTCAGCTGCCATTCTCGAGAGGATTAAAGGGTTCAACATGGTCTTCCGGGGGAAGTTCATCCTGTGCATCAACCTGATACATTCGGGCCTCCTCAGTTGTCAATTCAACTTGCTTTTCTGTCTCAAGGCGGTCCAGTTTTCTCATTAAAGACTGCATTGTTTTTCCTTCTTTTAAATTCACGAAATATGTGTTTTTTTAAAGTTTAATTTACTTAAGCAGATGCGGTATAGTAATCAATGATGTTCTCTACTTCTTCCCTGATCCGCATAAAATTCCGGGTCAGCACTTGTTCTTTTTTTCCTTTAAAGTCATAGCATTTCGGAATGGGTCGGTAATTTCTTTCCTCGTGTTTTATTTCCTGAGGATCAAGATTAACCCTGCAGTGAATATTGGAGGTTTTATAGCTGCCATTGAATTTACTAGCATCAGCCGCCAATAGCCCCACCAGCTCTCCTGTCTGCATACCGGCAATTTTTCCTGCTGGAATCAGGGGATCGTATTTTTCACTCAATGAAATGGAAGTTTTGGTACGGTCAATAGAAACACTTTCTCCCAGTTGTTTTCGTTTTCCAAACATCCGTTCAAGCCATTCTAATGTTTCCTTGTTCCGCACTGACCCGCTCAACACATTGCCGATTACGGCTGTCATGGTTGTGGCAGTATCCTTGCCCTGAAGTTGCTTGAGCTGAGGAAGTTCTTGCAAACCCAATAACACGGCTACCTTATTGCTTCTGGCGGTAGAAATCAAATTCTCCACCCGATGGATATAAAGGGTTGGTGCTTCATCTGCCACAATGGCTACTGGTAAATTGCCTTTGGTATTGATTAGCCGTGTCAGTCGGTTTACTATCACCGAATAACAGGTGGAATTGATGTTTTGAGTGGATGGGCTGTTGGCGAGCACCAATATGGCCGGAGATTTGGGATCTGAAATTTTCAGGTCGAAATCATCTCCGGAAAACACCCAAGCTGTTTCTTTAGTATTCAATCTTGATATAAAGATTTTCAAGGTACCCACTTGACCTTCCAACTGCTCAAAGGCTCTTTTTTCCAGGGCACTTCGAAAAGGACTCAGCAGGGATTCCAGCTCCGGCAATGTCGATAAACAGGTAAATATTTCTTCATAAGTCCTATTTAAAAAAGCAAGGAGGTGTGCAAAAGTGGAGTATTTACCTTCCTGATGCCTTGAAACAAAATAAATGGCTGAGGCCAAGAAATTGACAGCAGATTGGGTGAAAAACTTATCCGAACCGCCGGATGATTCCGTTTTCTGTAGAGATTCCACAATGGCTTCTGCAGTCTCTGAAGCATCTGCCAAGGTTTGAAGGTATTCACGTTTAAGAGGATTGATCCGCTTAGAATACTCTACCTGATCCATATTCACTACTAAAAATCTATGATTTTGGATTTTCCCTTGCTGCTTGGCCAATAAATAATGATGGTAAGCAATCTGTCCCAAATCCGGAAATTTAAAGTCATAAAGACACATGGTATAGCCTTTGGCTATCATTTGTCGGATGAAAGGATTTACCACACTGTATGACTTACCACTTCCCGGGGTTCCTATCAGCAGGGTACCTCTGAAAGGATTGACAATATTGATCCAACCATTCCGAATCCGCTTTTTATAATAAAACTGCATGGGTATATTGACCGAGTAGGGCGTATTAAGTTTCTCCTTCTCCTGCATAAAAGACTCTCCTTCAATGTTCCATTCATCTTTTCCAAGTCCACTCTTGATCAGTTTGGAAACATTGTCTAAGGAGGTATGGATCAATACCGTTCCCAGAAGGGATGAAAAGCCAAAGGCTAGATCAGGCCAGCTGGTATAAGGTAAGATAATAGAACTGGTTTCCAGGGAATAGAAATACAGTGAGCCAATGAAAAAGCCAAACCCTAAAATCAAAGGAAATACAATTTGCTTTTTGGGGTTTAGGTGCAATTCCTTTTTTGAAAGAGTGCCAATGGCTGCCAAAAAGAGGACCAATAATATGGCCAATTTACTGTAAAGAAGATTTTGATAAATAGGTAAATTCATCAACTTGTCTATAATGGGCACAAGCTGGATGCCTATTCCTTCCTCCAACAGCAACTTATGGCTATAGATAAAGAGAAATATTTCAAGGAAAACCATGCTGTAGACCATAAACTGGATCAATCCATGGAGCTTTTCCAATTGTCTTTTCTGTTCCATTTATTTCAGGTTTTTTGATAACATTAACTAGCATCACAATGGCCCGTTGCTCCTTTTTTAATAGGCGAAATCTGATTTCAGTTGCCAATTTCATTCACTATTATAAATCCCAAAACCGTATTAAGGGAGCTAAAATGCACCTAGCTTATCTAAAGTAAATTAAGGAATTGAAGGGCATGCAGTTCTTCCCTGGCTAGTGTTGCCCCATTTGGTCAAACCTCTAATAGATACTAATTACAGCGTGAGAGGAATTCCTATAAAGTGTCTGCATTTAATAGGTCGAAATAATCTATTTCAAGTATCAAAGTCCTTCCGGACAATTGTTTTTCGGTTAGTTCTATGGAAAGCACCTTGTTATTGGGGAAGGAGAATTTTTCCAACACATAAATGTTTCGGTACTTCCTTTTGAAGTTTTCCTTTTCAAAAAGGGTAAATACAGGCACCATTTCTATGGCCTGTACATTGGTAGCCTTGGCTATTTTTTTATCCTCCACTCTAAACCTGATCTGGTCAATATCAAATTTCAGATTGGTTTCGTTGGTATAGGTAATGTCTAGGAAAATGTAATCATCCAGGGTATGGATATGATTGACATTGCCAGTGATGCCATATTGGGAATTGTAAAGGCCAATTTCATTCTCTTTTCTCTTATAAGCATCCATTGAAAATTCTCTCAATTCATTTTGAGTAAGCGGTACCAGCCCAATACCTAAAGGACTCATGTTTTCAGGGGTGATTTCTAGCAATGTGGGCAAATCCTGATTGCCTGAAGCATATTGCACTTCATATTGGGCTATGAATTTTTGGCCGACAATGGTCACTACTCCAAGATTCTGCTTAGATTCCATATTGTCTGCTGCACTGATTTCCTGCATTTTAATACGGAAAACATTGTCCAAAGGCAAATCACCCACCAGTCCTTCGCTGGAAATATCTACATACTGTATCGGCTCGGGCGAATTAAAATGGAGGGTTATGTTTTCCCTGATGTAAAGTTTTTCTTTATTGGAATGGGAATCGTTTGCACCAATTTCCTGGGCAATTGTAGCAAAGCCCAATAGGTTGCAAAGGCACATTATTATGATTAATCTTTTCATATCATTATGGGTTTTAGTTTGAAAGAATGTCCGGGTTCAATTGTTCCGGATCAATAAGATAGATGACGGTGCCATATTTTAAGTTGGCCTTGTTTTGCCGGATCCGTTTGGACATGGCCTGGGAACTGGAAGTGAACACCTTTTGAAGTGCTGACAAGTACATTTGATTCATAGAGGAGGCTCCTTGGTTCATCTGAAGGTTAATCCCTCCTGTAACATTGCCTCCGAGGTCTTTTGAAAATTCCCTAAAGGAACTGGCAGGAACATAAAGCCCTTCCATGCCGTCTTGATCATAGATGTTCAATGCTATGGGTAAAATTTCATCTTCCACCATCACACTGCTGACAGTCAATTTCACTCTTTGTGCCTCATAGCCGCTGATCCAAGCATAGAGGTATGTCCCTTTAGGAAGTTTCCTTGCACCGATCTGTATATCTTCCAGTAAGCGAATCCTGATTCTTTCTCCCAAAGTACCTTTGCGGATTTCCTGATCAACGATTGCCTGGATGAAAGAACTTTGGGAAGTTTTTCTTACGGTATTGAAATGTTTATCCGTTTGGCCGGTCTTGGAAACCTTTAGCCTAGGTTTTTGGGGATTTTGAGTCTCCCTTTCAATTTTTTCTTCCGTATCTTGAAGTGCAGGATCATTGGCTTTTGAGATGGAATCCACAAGGGCCATTTGAGCCCGAAAAAGATCCATGGGATCTTCATACCTTGGCTCCTCATTGGTATCTTGTTGTCTTTCCATTTGGTTTAATGCCTGAAGAATAAGTTCATCTTCATCGGTATGGGCAGTGGGATTATTTTCGACTTCCAAATCAGGCGTTGGTCTCCTTTCTATTTGTGGACCAGGCTGATTAAGGGTGTTTTTTAAAGCCAAATCAATGGAATCCAGCATCCTTTTTTCTGCTTCATTGTATTGGGAAAGGATTTCATCTTCCTGTTCGACTTCAACCCTCATATTTTTGATGGCTGTGTACCCATCCGCTCTTTTGTACCTGGACCTGAATGCGTCGAGTTTGCCATCGATACCACGGTTTCGAACCTGATCAGAAACATTTCCTACACTTTCCTGCAGGTCTGCTTTTCCACTGTCATCTTCCTTTTCTTCTTCGCTATAAAAAGACTGCATGCCAAAATTCAGCAAAAGCATAAAGGGCAACAGTATAAGCGGCAAGATGTATTTTGGTTGTTTGAAGTCAATCTTCATGGTCTTTTGAGTTTAATTTTTGATACTTTTCAAGTTCAGAAATGGCATTCTCAAGAAAAATGCTGTCTTGTACATTAATTTTTTCCTGAGCAATTATTCTTTCTACTTCATGCTTTAGCTGCCCTATTCTCTTTGCCTTATTACCAATTTGAAAAAGCGCAGCAACTTCATCAGCTACTCCGGATCCCAGTACTTTAGCCTCCTCCATAAGTTGGTCTGCTTCCGGTTGTTGGGAACCCTTAAATGGCAGGATGATAAAAGTGAGCAGAGCAGAAACAATAAGGCTGAACACCATCCCCGAAAAGCATTGTTTGGGATACTTATCCAATATTTTACTTATACGTTTTCTTCCCCTTTCATGCAGGGTACTGAACTCCTTTCTTATTTCTGTAAAGAGCGTATTATTCTTAAAAGGTGTTTTTCGAAACATGGCTGAGGTCTTTATTTTCCAGTGTTTTCCAATTGGTGATCAAAACTCCATGGCTGTTGTTTTCTGACCTTGGGATATCCATCAAATACCCTTCTGTAATCAGGGACCTGGTGATTGTGGCACTTCTCCTTTCGATTTTCTGCTTGCCATAGAAAGTGAATTTATTGCTGGGTTCCAGGGCAATGGAATCCGTCTGTAGTGTCAGTACCGAACTGGAACTGAGAATGGAATTAAAATAGCCCCTTTCTTTCAGGTTGTTGTATTGCAGCACACCTGATTCATCTGCCAGGTACATGGCTTTTTTCATCTGGTATTCAATGTGCTTGTCATCTGGAGTCAGGGAGAAAAACAGGCTATGAAACAAGTCCACTGCCGCCCTGTATTCGGCAGGCCTGTTCATTTGCATATTTGTCTGTTTGGCCAGAATGGGAATATTGTTGTCCAGGATATAAATGGATTGCCTTGCATTAGATACTTGCTTGTAAGCAAAAAAGGAAACTCCCATACAAATTATAACGGCAGTAATAAAGCTCCCTAAGGACAAATAAGTAGCCAGTTTAATTTTCGATTCTATGTTTTTTATGATCATGGTATTGAAATTTATTTTCCTAAAATCCCTCTAACTGACATCCGGGAAGCCGTTCTGCTAAGAGTAGAACCTGTCCTTCCCATAGTGGCGGAAGCTGAGGTAATTCCCGAGGTACTGATGATCCAGGTGGAGATTGAGGGTACCGTGGTGATAGCGATTGCTCCAACCAAAAAACTTACGATGACCAAGCCAAAGGATAGAATGCCATTTCCTGCCATCCATGCCAATTTGGACAAAACCTCATCTCCACCGGAGGTATCCAGCAGAGCTTCATATTTCTGAATTTCTTGTAGAAAAGCATATTCCTGCATCAACCCACACACGTATAAAACCAGATAGGCAATGCCCACATACAGATTGACTGCTAAAAAACGGGCAATCCATGTGGTAAAAGCGTCCCGAAAGGCTGGTAACACGCCTACGGCCAATGAAAAGGGACCCAAAATCACCAGAATGGTTGAATAGATGATTTGAATGAAAAAGACAAAATAGACACAGATTCTTAAAATCCAGATGGCCAATAATTCCAGCAACTGGGTGACCAATAGTTGCATATTTGTCTGCATCCTTATTTTCATTTGTACCAGCGGGCCATATACATTGTCGGTAAAAAAGCCTTTAACTCCATCCACCATGACGGTACCCAAGCCTTTGTCTGCTTCCTCGGCTTGTTGGGATGCCAATTCAGTGGTTGCCTGGTATTCAACCATTTTGTCAGCCACCTGAATAATATACACCGCACGGTCTAGCCTCAAAGCATTGATCCGTTCGTTTTGGGTAGAAAACATGGCTTCTGTTTTTGCGGAAATCAGGTCTGTGGGAAAAGCAATTATCCTACAAAACATGCCCCACCACATGGTCAGCATTAATAAGCCAAAGGGTCTCAAAAGTGGCATGATTTCCATTTTCTTATCCCCCACCATCATTTCATAGGATTTAATTGAAAAGAAAATCAGCATAAAAATGCAGGCCAGAGCCTGGGCATCTTGTATAAATGGGCCAAAATGAGAATAGGCATAATCGCGCATTCCTTCAAAAAAGCGCATGACCCCTCGATCATATACACCATTTCCCTGTAGAAAGGAAATGGCTTCCTTGTACTCTTCTGGGGGAACTGGTACCTGGGCATTTGCCATCGGTAGCATCAAAAGGATTAAAATGAGTGTGGTTCCAGTTTTTTTCATCGCAGTATGATTCTTCTTTGTAAAATTCCCGAAAGGATTTCTTCCTCTTGATCTGCTTGTTCCAATAATTGTTCTTTGCTGTTTTGTCTTTTTTCCATGCTTTTCCGGAAAGTCAGCATTTTCTGTGATAGGGCCAATTTGTACTCCCAGTTGCTTTGGAGTTTCCTCAGGTCCAATAAAATCCTGTGGTACATAAGCATCCGCTGCCCTCTTTCCATATCCTGCGTTTTCGCAAACCCGTACCTTTCTTCAAGACTTTTCATCCTTTCCAGGTACCAGTCATAGGCACCATTTTGAAGCATATATTCCTTTACCTCTGTGGCACTGTTTTGGAATGCCTGAGTTTCAATTTTATCAAGCGGTTCGAGTTCTTTTTTGTAATAGAGTAAGTACAATGGGTCCGATCCCGACAAGGCACCGGATATGCGCTTTATCTCCCGAAGTGCCCTATTTTTAACCGTATCAGCCTGCTGTTTGTAATAATCTGAGGAGATTTTCATGGCAGCGGCCAATCCAAGTCTTTGGGTCTGCTCCCCGGAAGTAGAAAGAGGCCTTCTGTCCAGATCGGGATAGTCGGGATGCAAGGCCCAGGTTAAAAACCAATTGGAGTTCGTAGGAATACCAAGGAAGCGCTTAGGCCCGGGAAGAAAACGGTCCTCATCCCATTGCTTGAAGACCATTCTTTCCTGTTGTGCAACAACCGCTTTGTCTTGAATAGGAGTTTGTGCTATAGCTGTTGTCATATAAAACAGGAACAGGCCTGTGGTTAATATTTTAATTTTTCTTTTCTTATTCATCGCAGGCTTTGTTTATGGATAAGGATTTGATTGATTAGATTTAAATTCTGATCGATATCAGCCTGGTACGGATTAAGTCCTTTTATTACACCATTGATATTTGCCCAATACATGGATTTCTTCACTGCCAGAAGGTAACTTGCTATGAGGTCAATTTCATTTTGGATTTTCACCAACAACTGATCCCTCACATTGGGATTAATCAGTAAATTTTCTCCTTCCTTCAGAACAAATGCCGAAACCTCTGATACGAGTAAAAAACTTCTTTCCTTGGCTTGGCGAATATAGGTTTCTGCAAAAAGGAGTAGGACAGGATTCTTAGAAGCAATGGTCATGGTTTCATCGCTCAAGGAATAGATTCTTTGCAAAGTCTCCCCTATCTGTTTTACCTGAATAGCATCCTTCAGCCCTTCATTTACCTGACTCAGGGACCGGTAAATCATGGTTTCTACCAGTGCCAGACTGGACACATTCAAGCCAATGTCATCGGTATTTACCCGAATCCTTGTAAGGCTTTCCTGGTAACCAATTTCAGATACATTTCTAATGGCCGCATTTTCATTTACAATCAAAAAATGCTCACGGTCAAATACCACCGTTTGAGCAAACAACGGAAGGGAATTAGCCAAAAGAAATAAGATCAGAAGTTGTTTCATTTTTTTATTAGTTGAGCGTTTTCCAATATTTCATCTACTGTTGCTGAGCCTTCCAAAAGGAATTCAGGATAGGGACTCATTCCTGATTTCTGACGGATATAGGACTCCAAGCTTTGGGAGGTAGCCAGTGAGAGTCTATTGATGGACCTCAGCTCATGCAAAACGTGCTGCAATAACAAGCGCCTATCGGAAACCTTCATTTGATTGAGGTCCCCAATAGAAGCCATTAAGCCTATCAGGTAATTCATCAGGGAATAGGAATGCTTGACAAATAGCTTTTCTGTTTCCAGTGCCAGGGGAATTACCGAAGGATCACTTTGGCAATAAAAAACAATTTGCTCCTGATGGTCTATGATAGCTCTTAAAAGTGGATCTGCCGATACGGCAAGCCCAACAGCTTCCACCAAAAGTTGAAGCTTAGCAAAACGCTCCTGAACTGCCCGGTATTTTTCCTTGACCTGGCCCATAAGGTTTCTATTCACTTCTTCATTAATGGCATTTTTAGCTTGTTTGGCCTTTGCCTCGGATTGCTTTTCGTGTTCATTTTTGGAGTCTTCTACCAACTGGTGTAACAGGGCAATATTGACCTGTGCGGCTACAGGGAAAGAGAAGGAAAGTGCCAATATGATCAGAATGATTTTCATGGCTTATTGGTTAAGGGTTTCTCTTTTTCTAAGGATATCATCCATTATGGCAAGGTCCATTTCTATATAGCCTTGAAAAGGATTTAGTGAATTGAAAAGCCCCTTCATGCTTGCAAATTGCATGGAACGGTACATTCCATAAGAGTAAGACCTCAGGATCAGTAGTTCATTTAAAATGGTATTGAGGATTTTTGCCCTTTCCCCTGCATCCATTAGATTTTCCTTGCCTCCTTTCAGGGCAAATTGCTGTACTTCCAACGCCAATGCAGTAGCTCTTTGCTGGAACATTGTGGCATTCTGCTCTGCGAAAACAATAAATTCGGGATTTTCCTTGGCCAACTCCATGATGTCCCGGACATCTCCGGAAATGCCACTCGCAATTCGTGCAATCTCTCTCACATTGGCAAGGTTGGTAAGGATAGCACTCACTTCGGTCAATCCCGCATAAAGCTTTTCCTGTAGGGTATTCACCACGGTAAGTTTTCCAGTGACGGCTAGTTGACCTTTTTCTATTAAAGTCAGATTTTCATTGGTCTTATTGAGTTGGCTGTTAATCACGGCTGCATGGGTAGCCTGCGCTCCCGAAACAGCCGGATCAACATAGACTTGCGCCTTCAACCATCCGCTGGTGAAAATGAACAAAAGAAATGTCAAAGTTTTCATGGTATAATTGTTTAGTCAGTAAATTCTGTTTTTTCTCTATAAGGAATTCCCAATTGGTTGACCAGAGAAAAGAAACGGTTCAATTCCATTTTTGAATTTTCATAATCCCTTACAAAGTGATCCAAACCTTGCTGATAGCTACCAAAGCGATCTGTATAGATTTCCACAGCTGCCTTTTCCGGCTTTTCAGTGGTATAGGTCAAATACTGATGAAGGGATACTTCCACGCCATATACCTCTCCGCTGGCACCTCTTCGGATGTAAACCTCCTTGAATCTGCCCCGGCCTTCAGTGTTGTCAAACTGGTTGATGGTAAAAATCTTTTTCCTTTCATGCTCATTGATTGAAAGCAGGGAAGCGATTTCATTGTAATGGTCTTTGAATTTTGCCTGGTCCAGCAAAATAATGGTATCCGAATTGTTCACAATGCTGTCTTTTACCACTGTGTTTCCTATGATGTCCCCCAACTCCTGGGTCACTACAATGGCTTCTCCCCAAAATTTTCGGACTGTCTTGTATAGGTATAGAATATAATTGGCCATGAGTGGTGAGGCGATCGCTTTCCAGGCTTCTTCAATGATCAGTGCCTTCCGCTGCTTGCTCCGAAACCGCATTTTTTGAATGAATACATCCATGATGATCAAGGTGACAATAGGGAACAGCACCTTGTGCTCTTTGATGGAATCTATTTCAAAAACGATAAATGCTTCTCCAAACAAGGACTGATCTACCTCTTCATTCAATAGGCTACCATACTCCCCTCCTTTGTAAAATTTCTTGAGCACAAACCTGAATTCATCTATATTGAAAGGAATATTTTCCTTTTGAATCAATTCAGGAATGAATGTCAGTGCAAATTCATAAAAGCTATTAAAACAAGGGCGGTCAATTTTTGACAACTCATCAAAATACACCTGATAATAAGCTGAAATGGTATTGGAGATTACATCCGATTCTACCTGGGAGATCTTGCCATCCGCAGACTTCCACAATACACTAATTAAGGTAAGCAGGGCATCCTTTTTTTCGATGTTGTATTCTTCCCTGGTAATGGCAAAGGGATTGGTGGTAATGGGATCCTTTTCTGAATAGGTAATGTATTTGCCTCCATAATAGGCACAAAGACCGGAATAGGAATGACCAGTATCCACGATAACCACGTCCATCAGCCACCTTGGTGTTTCACTTTTATTGTACATGCAGTACTGTTCTACCAGCGCATTCATGAAAAATGATTTACCTGAACCAGAGGGCCCCAGGACAAATTTATTCCTGTTATTGATCCGGTTGGTCTGCATGGGCAAGTCTGCGGGATCAATCTTTACCGGAATACCTTGTCGATCCGTTAGCCTGATTTGAAAATTACTGATTTCATCCTCACTCATGGATTCCTTGAAGAAGAAGCACAAAGCTGCATCTGAGGTGGTCAGAAAATAATCGTAAGGTTTCAGTTCTGAAGTGTTGCAGGGCAAAACGGTCCTGAACAATTCCAGTTGGTTGTAAGCATTTTTTGACGGTATGATCCCCTGCTGAAAAAGGGAAGACTCAATAAAATTGGAGGTTCCCTGAATCAACTCTTTTTCTCCGGACACCAGAATGTTAAAATGAGAATTGACCAACAACTGATTGTTTCTAGCGATGTCTTCCAATAATTGGTCAATGTCTTCCACACACATATTGTTGGCCGAATCAGGAATTCCTGAATGTCTTTTTCGTTTTAGTTCCAACTTCCTTTGGGTGCTGGTCTGTGGAACAATTTCAATCACCTGATTATAAATAATGGTTTTAAAATGCGGAACAGAAAACAAAAACCCCATATTATCGATCGGAAAACCTTTCAAACTTTCCTTGTCTGACCTTTCCATATGGGTATCCACCACTTGGGGCAGGTCGATGGTGTCTGTGTTGACCAAACTGATAGAGCGGACTGCTGTATCCCCCATTTCAAGCTGTTCATCTCCTGCAAGCAGATTGTTCAGGCAAAGCTCTTTATCATAAAAATTCATTGAAAGAATCTGCCTGATGTACCGATTGATCTGATTTTGATTCAGCGCATTTACAGGTAACTGGCTTCGAACAAAGAGGTCTGCTACTTTGTCTATGGTTTGTGTGAAATCATTTATCTGTTTCTGGCTGTAAGTGTAAAAACCGGGTTTTGCTTTTCTTGTAATCACCAAAAGCGTCTGATGGGAGGTATAAACCCTTCCTCTAAAATGCTCATCGTATTTCCTTTGCAGGTATTCTCCAGTGGATTTAGGGTTGAATTTTTTTCTGCTCAGAATGTCCTGTTTTTGTACAATGTATCCTTCCCCAAGAATTTTGATCGCATTGACATAAAGTTGGTGAAAGTTGTCATAGTTTCCCGGATCAGCAGCATACTGCAGGACCGGGTTTTTCACTTCCAGAACTACCCCAAATTCACCTTTTTCATTGTATAGAATATCGTATCCATTGCTATGATCTATCCCGATATAGGGTAACTTAAAGGCTGTCTTTTTGCGTTTAGGCATAATTAATTCACTTAAGGTCTGTAGGGTGTAGAAACACACCTTGATTTCGTGTTTTATTGTGCAGGCCTTTTTTCTGTTGTAGGCTGGTAAAATAAAGGCCACCTATAATAGTACCGATGGTCAGCAATCCCCCGAAAACCATGTTGGTAAAGCTTCCGATCCCCCCTCCCAGGACAAGGCCCATCACCAGAGAAGCAATGCCCCAGCCGATGAATTTTCCTTGAAACCCTTTGTACATCAGTGGTTTTTGGAGTCCTTTATAAATGGGAAATCGTTTGCTCATCAAACACCGAAAAAGGCCTTAATAACTACGCTCACCAACACCATAAACAAGCAGGAGCCTCCCCAGCCCATCAGCTCTTTGTTGATGTCCTGGTCTCCGCTATTCCATTTGATATAGACCCTTACCCCGCCAATGATCCCTACTACTGCACCAATGACCAGACAGAGAGAGGCCACGGGATCTACATAACCTATGAGAGAAGATTCTGCGGCTGTAATGCCTTGTACTCCCTGAGCATTTGCCTGAACCAGTCCAATGACTGCCATAGCAAGGGTTCCGATAGCTTTTTTGTTGTTTTTGTTCATGATTAGTTGATTTAAATGGATTGTATATTATGGTTTAAAATTGATTGGTCTTTATTAGGCTATGGGTACCTGGTAAAGGGCACTTAGGAAGACTCCCAATACAGAAAGAAATATACAGGCCCCAAACCATCCTGCTACCTCAATATCGATGTTTCGCTTGCCCATTTGCCAGTTGTTATATATCCTCAATCCACCCAATAGGCCAAAGAGGGCACCCAGTATCAGCACCGCTCGAGAGAGTGCCCGAAAGTTCTGGGCCATTAGGTTTTTTCCTTCGTTGATCTCGGATAGGCCCGGAGGTGTTTGGGCTGTCACTTTCAAACAGATGACAGAAATAATTAAGGTTACCATCAGTATGAGGAACAAGTTTTTCATTTCAGTAAACAAGATTTTTCTTCACCTCTATCATTTCATCCTGTGCCAGTCTAAACAGTTCTGTCATGCTGCTTACTCCTCCTGAGGATACATTGACATTTTCTCCATAGAGTTTCCATTGCTGGTTTTCCTCATCCGAGCTTTTAGTTGCTGGTGAAGAAATATCATTTTTAACTACCTCTTCATCGATAATGGTAGTTTGGGTTTCTTCCGGCAACTCCATCAGTTCCTGATTGCTCATTTCAAAAGAACCCTTTTGGAGCTTTAGCAGGTCAAGCACCACCAATACCCCATAATAAAGCAGGTATCCAGATGCCAAAAATTTTATAAATTCAGTCCAGTTCATGTTAGAGTTTTTTAAATGATTTTCTGATTTCGTCTATCAGTTCCGGATGGTCCTGAAAGAAGCGGGTCAAAAGAAAATTGATAAAGCGTGTTACATCCACGGAAAATACCGGATACATCACTTTCAGAATTTCTTCACTTTTCTCATCGATTTTGATCAGTCGCTTTTTGTCACCATCAATTTTTAGGTCCCTGACCTGCTCCAATAAAAGGTCTATATCACTACTCAAGGCTGTGGGTTTGGTCTGTTTGTTTGCAGGACGCTTTCTTTCCTTTCTGTTCTTTTTCACCGATGTATGACCATTGGGGCGGAAATTGCTCATCAGCGTTTTTATGTAATCATCTTGTGCCATGCCGGGTCTATGTATTCGTTATAAATGGATTCAAAAACAGGTTCGATCACCTCTACGATATTCGAAGGAATGTCATAGGTAGTGATCCGCTGGAAGTCTATCCTTTCAGTGATACTACTGGTGACTGCTCCGAAATTTTTCAGTGCATCCTGAACCGATTTCATGGTTTCGTATTTCACACTGCTCCGCACCCTATTGGGAATAAATATGATTTTGGCATTCGGATTAATTTTTTTGATTACAAAGGAAAACTCGATGGTAGAGGACACGGAGTATTCGTCATAACTGAAGGGACATAGGATGAGGTCCGAATTTTGGAATACCGGAACAAGTTCATCATCATCCATTTTACCCGCCAGGTCAATGATGCTGACCTGATTTTCTTTTTTGGTGTCCTTTTTTTGTATGGCATTAAATTGAGACAATTCGGCAGCCTCTACGGGGTACAATGGCGTGTTTTCAATCACTTCTGCCGCCTGGGCCTTGTTGTAAAGCGACCGTTGAAAGTCCATGTCATAGACCTTTACCGCTTTGTTTTTGGCCAGGGTTAGGTAGTTGGAAAATAGCACCGAAAGGGTACTTTTACCGACTCCTCCTTTTTGGTTTGCGAATAGGATTATCATATGCATTGGTTTTTATCTGATGCTTCTCTTTTTGTTGTCTTTATCTTTGTTTCTTCTCCTTCCATGCATTGCTTCGTCGTCCACATCCTGATGGATGTCCAGGTTAAAAGTGGTAAGTGGGACCACTGTCTCCCGGATTGGTTCGGCATACTCATTACCCGAAGCGTTGGGTAAGACGTTTTCGCTGTCCGCTTGTATAGGTAATTGCAATCTTGAATCAGAATCTGATCCTATATAAGCTGCTTGTTCTGTCCCATTTCGGAGAGGGATTTCCCAAAGTCTGGCAAATCTGTTGTATTCTTTATTTTGCAGAATGGCTTCTAGTCGAATAAAAATTCGCTCTTGAGTGTCCAGTAAAAACAAGCGCTTTTCGTTTACCAGTAGGTGTAATTTGAATTCCTCAAGGCCCATTTGGAGGTTGGGATAATCTTCCAAAACAGAGAGTAATTTCAACCGGTAAGCCGTATTTTCCGGAAAACGTTTGATTCGAAAAAGGGTATCTGAAGCGCCTGTAATTCTTTTATAAGCTGAAATATCTGATGGAAAAAGGAAATTGATTACTTTAACTTTATCTCTTGTTTCTTCCTGAGTCAGGTTTTTAAGCGGATAGATTTCACCTCCCTTAAAGATGATTTTCCTGCTATGGTCGATAATCGTATAACCATAAGGTGTCTTGCCATTCCTGCCATGAAACACCAGTTCTATCCCAAATTTTTCCTTGAGAAAGTCGGCCATTTCTGACCGGTAACCCTTTGGTTTACCAAGGCGATTGCCTTTCAGCGGTTCAAATATTGGAACAGGTTTGCTGCAGTAAACCTTCCTGTACTTTTCAAATAAGGCATGGAGCTGCTTTTTCCTTGCCTTGTCAATGGTATTGGCATTGGTCTTGTGCTTAATTTCCTTTAGGGAAAGTTCGCCTTGTAGCAAACCAAATTTATACAGGAACAATTTATCTTCTTTTTCCTGAAGGTTATATCCCCGAGTTTCAAGGTATAACTTGGCCTGGTTGAGGGTGGAAAAGGAAAATGATTTTAACTGATCCAGTATCTTCCTGCATTCCTGCGCCGGATTCCGTTCCATGATCTCCAGCATGCATTTTTGCGCCCTGATTCTTTCCATGCTGTCGTTAATCTTTTTGCCATCCTTGCCGATTCTGGAAGAGACCATATGGACATGGTTGTTTTTTGTATCTCCATGGAATACGATCAGGAAAGGATTATTGCCATAGCCCATTTTTTCCAACCACTTCTCTGCCATTTTGGTAAGTTCCTTCTTGTTGTATTCTCGTTCCTTGCAAGAAATCATGGCATGGAATTGTTTGGTTTGTACCCTGGTATTCCGGTTAGAATGGACTTTTAGAAAAGTTTTCATTTCAGCAGGACTTACTTTTTGGGCCGATTGCAGGTAACCGAAATTTTTGAATTTCATCAGCTCACCTTTACCGGACTGCATTTTGTTGGTGTTGTAGGACACCCCTTTGAAAGTACTGGTAGAGGATAGGATTTTGACTGTCATCAGCTGATGGATTTATAGATTTTTCGGAAAGTCCTGTTCATGTCCTCCTGAAAGTCAAGGTGCCGGTTTAGAAGCGTATTAAATCTTACAAATACCTTAGGGTCCAGGTCACTTACCTTGGAATATTGATTGGCATGCCTGGCCAGTTGATTGATATTGTTGTTTACCCGGCCCTGTTCGGCTGCAAGGTCAGACAGGGTATTAAGCAATTTATCTGTCTTGATAATGGATGCATCTCCCTGGATTTTCCGGATCAGGTTCCTGAGCGTATCGCTTCTGGAAATCCCTGCACTCCCAGCAAAATCATCCAGGAATTTTGCCTCCTGCGCTTTAAGCCTAAAGGTGATTTTGTGTGTTTTATTTTCCTGGGTATCTTTCATATTTTTCAGGTTATCTGGTTCTTGCTAATTACTGACAGACCCAAAGAGAAGGAAAAAATATAAGGAAGGAAATACGTAAAAAGGGCTATTTTACGCGGATACGTAGGTATGCGTATATAAGAGTGGAGGTTTATGTAGGTATATGTACATTGACTGCTTGGTTCCTGTCAATTACCATGTTAGCTGCCAGGGTATTTAAACGCTCTCTTTCCAAAACTTCTTCCAGTTTCTTTAACCTACGGGCCATAATTTCTGGTGTATCAATTAGTGGATTTTGGTGCTTTTTAGGGGATTGGTCCATAATGGGTGATTTGGATTCTGGTCCAAATTTAGGGAGCCACTGGCTAACGGAAGCAGAAACCGCTAAATTAAATTTAACAGCGGTGGTTCTCATGCTGTCATCAGAGTTCAGATAATGCCGAACAACCTTTTTTTTAAAATCGTCCGAATAGTGCTTTACTATTTTCATGGTTTAAAAGTATCCGTCCGAGGAACCCAAGCTAGGAATTAGTGTAGGGAATGTTTATAGTCAGGCCTTAATTCTATATTCCTCCCAGTCCAAGGGAAGGAGCTGGTAGAGAACTTTTTGTTTGTGGGACTGGATCCTTTCAAAGACATCTTTCAGCCACTCAAACTCATTGACATTGTTATTCTTGCAGCTGGCCATGAAAGAATACATGCCTGCAGCCATTTCTGCTGCCTTATGCGATCCTGAAAACAGGTAAGCTTTTCGTCCTGTCTTATGTAAGGCTTTTCATAACCTGGGGCGGAAAAACTACCTGTTCACAATCTGCCAAAAGCACGGTGTAAATCCCCATGATCGGCTGCTCGAAGTGCATCGAAAACTCAACGACCTCAACTATGAAGGTAGATTCTCCGACCTGCTGCCCCACAGGTGGAAACATCACCACGTGAACCCAAGCTAATTATTAATAGGAGGTTGGCCGTTTGCTTACGGTTTTTTCTCGATGCATACCCTCCAGGCACCGCAAAAATTCATCAACCAGCGGATCCGTGTCAAAAACAAACCACAAAACAACCCGGAGGAGGCTAATATCAACCTTTCCTCGGTGGTTACTTATTCGTTTTCCAAGAGAGTCAAGCTATCATTGGATAACTCTTGGCGAGTGGTGTCTGGGATCAAATTCTGGAGGCCGGCCAATCAAAGGTTTTTACTGTTATTTTCTATTCTATTTTAATTTTTTTCACTTGATACCTGTCACCGATGGAATAAGTCACATGATAAATACCGGGCTGAAGATCGGAAACATCTATGGTAACTTCACAGCTGTCTACTGAAATGCTCTTTCGCAGAGTATTTTGGGAATCCATAACTAGAATTTCCCCTTTGATATTTTCTTCAGTTTCACTCCTGAGATGAAGTATATCATTGACAGGATTGGGATAGGCAGTCACACTGTTGTCCTCAATCCCAAAACAGGCCATAGGATAGAGGGAGACGGTGCCCCTTGGTCCCTCGCAGGCATCAGGACCATTGGAAACATTGCAATGCACGGAAATGTAACCGCTGCTGCCCACATTAATATCTATGGACTGTGTGCCCTGTCCACTTAGAATGGTGCCGCCATTGACCGTCCAGTCATAATCCACTTGAGTGATATTGGCAACAACGGTAACTACTTGGTTTGGGCTAACACAAGTAGGATATTGATAGAAATCAAAGTCTGGATATTCCGGTCCTACTTGGATTTCCCTGGTAATTTCCGTATTAGCACATCCCGTTCCCTGTAAGGTATAGGTCAAGGTAGCCGTCCCTGAAACAGTCATAGGATTTACAAGATTTAGGTTTGCTGTTGTTCCTGTGCCGGAACTATTTGTGAAAATATGGGATGGGCTGACCGTCCATGCAACTGATATACCAGCTGGTACATCCTGAATCGTATATGACCCGCTGGAACAAAGAGCATCAGGGCCATCAACCAATTCCCCACTATTAGGTAAACCATAAAGATTTTGTATCCCAGCTATATCATCTTGTGTCAAAAACCGATGAGACCCATTTTGTATCCAAAGAGCATGACCACCTGCCATCAATGCAGTATTTACATTAGAATGATCCAAACCTATGGCATGGCCGATTTCATGGGCAGCAAAAGTAACCAAATCCATAGGTTGGTTATCATTACTTGTTTCAGCTATGGTCCAATCTTCGCTTTCATCAAAATGTATATCTCCAGCAAGGGGGTTAGTGGTTTCACCAATAAGTGCGTGAGCATACACCCCATTAGGTCCATCAAATGGAGCCCCATCTCCATGGTTCCACGATCTCCAAGAAATAACTATGTCTGCATTGTTAGCATTACATACCTCTAAAAAAGCTATATCAGTTTCTGCTTGCCATATATCAAATGCATCTCTTACCCCATCTTCTTCAAGATCCCCGCTAATATCTGGGGTCCCATTATCAAAAAAATACGTAATAATTCGGTCTTCCCATACATTATTCCCATTTCCAATAATAACATATTTAGGATTTATGACGTTTTCGTTGGATTTCTTTTTATCCGGCTTCCCATCAAGAAAGACCATATCAGAATCAGAATTCTGAATGGTTTGGCTGAATACACTAACCGAGCATAAAAGCATGATGAGAATAAAGTAAAACTTTTCCATAATTTAATCCTTAATGATTTCAATACTATCAATATGTAAATAATAATTTTCCTGAGCTACAGTGATAAGGTTAAGCTCATCACAATCTTCTTTTAAATCACCACTTACCACAACTAGCATTCCTTCACTTTTAAATTCTTCAGGTAAATTGCAAATATATCCAAGTATATGCATATCAGGTGATTCACCAGTACTTATATAATACATTTGGTTCCTGTTGTCCAACAATACCATTCCCTCTTTGTCTACCCACTGTTTGATGGTTTTTCTTCCGGGGTCACATGCGGCCAGTTCACAATTTGTAGGCTCTTCTTCTTCGCAACCAAACCCCAAGAGGCTTAATAGTCCACCTAGAAATAAGAGTATTTTGAATTTTTTCATATTATTCTAAATTTTAAGAATTGGTAATAATTTTTGGATTAGAAAATTAGAAAATGCTGATCTAAGTCCCGGAATTATTTAAGTTGACCTCGTGAGAAATACCAAATTTTGATTGAACACCATCCTATTTTCATATTTGAAAAAAATTATTGAGCCACACTTTCCTTTAAGACTAAATGTTAACAATTTTTATTCCTAATACTTAATTTTCCCACATTTTCTTAAAAAATAAAGTGAATTATTGACAAACGGTACATCGGGGAGGGAAATTTTATTTCAAGGATCCAAAATGACCCCGGCTAGGTGTAGTTTATGCCTTCGTGAGCTGGGTGTAGGTTTGCAAAACACCCTTCTATTATTTTTAATTTGCAATTGGAATTGGACGGAATTGCCAATGATCCACGGCTATCAAACCTTCTAATCCAGCATAATTTCTTGCACTCGAACACATGTAGTCCTTTGGTTTTTCCACGATTCCTGCCCTTACCGGATTCTCATGTATATAATTCATTCTACTTTCAATCATTTCAGTTCGATAAAGTTCGATAGCATGGTTTTCATGTGTCCAAAATTGCATCTCCCCAGTTCTTTTATTAAATATCGCATGATAGGCAAAAATTATCTTCAACCATTCCTTTCTGCTTTCCTGAGGGTTTTCAATTATCATTTTTAGCAATTTCTTGCTTGTAAATTTCTTAAAATCACGCACCCATCCTCATTATTTCGCATCTATTTGTTGAACAACCAAGTGAAGGTGATTGGTCATGATGACATAACCAAAGAGGAAAAGTCCTTTTTCCTTTTTACAATAAGCCAGATTTTCCAAGATAAAATCTCTATAGACTTTTCTTGAAAACATAGCTACCCATCCCGCACCTGGGATGTGAAAAAATAGTGCATTTCATCGGCTCTTATTCAGAAAACATCCCACGATCTTCAGTCTATAATTCATAGGCTGAAAACTGAAGACCAATACGTCAAATTGAACAGGATAACTTGTCAGATCATCTCCTTCTTCCTTAGAAATTTAAATAAAATAAACCCCAGGGAATTTCCCTGAGGTGTTATGATTAAAGAAATTAATGAATTATTAAACAATAGATTTTCGCTTGTTTACTAACTCATACACACATGGTATGACAAATAGATTAAGTAAAGTGGCAGAAAGCAATCCTCCCAAAATTACGACCGCCATAGGGCTCTGAATCTCATTTCCGGCCTCTCCTCCTTTGAGTGCTAATGGAATCAAAGCCAGACCTGTAGTAAATGCTGTCATCAGAATTGGGTTAAGCCGATCCATGGCACCTTCAAGCAGGAGTTCGTCTCCGCCTTTCCCTTCTTTCCTAAGATCTTCATAACGTGAAACAAGTAGAATTCCGTTTCTTGTTGCGATTCCGAATAAACTGATAAAACCAATTGTAGCTGCGATGCTAATTACTCCGGAGGTAAAATAGACGATCAGAATTCCTCCAATCAGAGCCAAAGGTAAATTAAGTAATACCACAAAGGAAAGCTTGATGTCCTGAAACTCGTAATACAGCAAAAGGAAAATAATCAGAATAGCCATACCTGCTGTGATTAACAGTAGCTGAGATGCTTTGGCCTCACTCTCAAACTGTCCGTCATATTCTACCCGATATCCATCAGGGAGCTGAATCTCATCTCCGATGATTTGCTGGATATCATTGACAACACTTCGAAGATCCCTTCCTTGAACATTTGCTGCAATTACAATTTTTCGTTGCACGTTTTCTCTACTTATGGTATTTGGGCTACTTACAGAGCTTATATTTGCGAGCTGATCGAGCGGTATCTGGCCTCCGCCGGGAAGAGAAATCAATGCCTGTTCGATGCTTGCTCTTGTACTTCTGGATTCAGCTCTGAACCTTACAACTAGGTCAAAATACTGTTGTCCTTCATAAATTTCACCTGCTTTTTCACCTGCAAAGGCAATATCAACCTGCTCCATCAATTGATACACTGTCATCCCGTTGGCTGCCAGTAATTGACGATTCGGAGTGATCCTCAGTTGAGGAACCTCTACTTGCTGATCTACAGCAACATCAGCTATCCCTTCAATTGGTTTGATGCTCGTTTCGATATTTTTGCCTAGTTCAAACAATCGCTGTAGGTCAGACCCAAAGACTTTGACAGCAATGTTGGCCCTTGTACCAGAGAGCATGTGATCAATCCGGTGCGCAATGGGTTGGCCAAGTGTTATACTTGCGCCTGGAACTACACTCAGTTTGGTTCGCACCTCTTCGAAAAACTCCTCTTTGGATTTATCAGAAAGTACAAACGGAACGTCGATTTCAGCGGCATTTACACCCTGAGCATGCTCATCCAGCTCTGCCCGACCCGTTCTTCTGGTAACAACGTCTACCTCGGGCATGTCCAAAAGCAACTGCTCTACCAGCAATCCTGTCTTGTTACTTTCCACCAAGGACATTCCGGGAATACCTACGACACTGATCACTAACGAGCCCTCGTTAAACTCTGGAAGGAAGCTTCGCCCAAGCTGTGCGAAAAGGATTAAGCTTAGTATAAATGCCCCAGCTGTTAGACCGATGATCCATTTGGGGATTTCCAGTGCTCTTCGTAAGAATCCTGAATAATGCTTCTGTAACCAACGTTCTACTTTGGTTCCTTCAGCTTGCTTCTCAAGTACCTTACTATTTTTCAGCAAGTAAGAACAAAGTACAGGCGTCACCGTCACCGCTACGATCAATGAAGTCAATACCGAGGTAATAAAAGCAATTCCCAGAGGTTGTAATAACCGTCCTTCCATACCACTTAAAAAGAAAAGTGGAATAAATGAAACGATGATAATCAGCGTAGCAATAATGATCGAGCTCCTAATTTCGACCGAAGCATCCTGAACTACTTGAAGTACTGACTGCCTCTCTTCAACAGGCTTACGTACATTCTCTCTCAATCTCTTGAAAACATTCTCCACATCAATAATCGCATCATCCACCAAAGCACCTATGGCAATGGCCATACCCCCCAGACTCATGGTATTGATTGTATAGCCTAAAAGCTTAAGTACAATTACAGATACCAGCAGGGAAATTGGGATGGCAAATAATGAGATTACCGTAGTGCGCCAATTCATCAAGAAGATAAAAAGCACAAGCACCACGAAAAATGCACCCTCAAGTAAAGTTTGGTTCAGATTAGAAATAGAAGCATCAATAAAATTTGATTGCCTAAAGATCTCGCTTTTGATTTCCACACCTGCCGGAAGCGTATTTTGCAAATCCGCGATTGCCTCATCTAGGCTTTCCGTAAGCTCCAGGGTGTTTACATCCGGTTGCTTAGATACAGTTAAAATCACAGCCGAAGATGCATTCAAAGAACCGTCTCCGATTTTGTCCGCTGCCCCGATCTGCACGGTCGCAACATCCTTTATTTTGATGGATTGTCCGTTTACTTGTTTCAATACTGCCTCTTCCAAGTCTTCCACAGCATATGCCCTGCCACTTCCTTTGATGATGTATTGATTTCCAAATTCATTCATTACGCCTCCCGGAGCATTCATATTGGAAGCCCTTACTTTTTCCAATAATTCCCCCAGCGTTACATCGTAATATTTTAGCTTTTCAGGGTTGGCGAAAACTTGATATTGCTTATAATCACCGCCTATCACTACCACATTTGCTATCCCTCCAATGGATTTAATCCGTGGGCGGATGGTCCAATCAGCTAGGGTCCGTAACTCCATGGGAGAAAGGCTATCCGAGGTCACTCCCAAAAGCATGATTTCACCCATTATAGATGAGATAGGTGCCATTGTCGGAGTACTTACTCCCTCGGGTAAATTTTCTTGAACCATAGGAATTCGTTCACTCACAATCTGCCGGGCACGATAGATATCGGTACCCCAGTCAAATTCTACCCACACGATCGATATTCCCGCAGCCGATGAAGAACGAATTCTTCTGACATTGGGAGATCCGTTCATTGCGGTCTCCAACTGGTAAGTAACCAGTTTTTCTACTTCTTCTGATTCCATCCCATGTGCTTCCGTCAAGATCGTCACAGTCGGTGCCGTCAGATCAGGAAACACATCCACATTCATCGTCCGTGCAAGATACAAGCCTGTGACACTTAGTACCACAGCACCAAAGAGCACCAATAATCTATTGTGAAGTGAAATAGATAATATTTTATTTAGCATAGCCCCGATTCATTAATGTTCATGGCCGTGTGCTGGTGCCTGTCCAGACATTGAAGCCATTTTCACCTGATATGCACCACGTGTAACTACCACTTCACCCAGCTGCACGCCTTCTAAAATCTCCACTTCCTCTCCATTTCTTCTCCCAATGCCTACTGGTCTCCTTTCAAAACTTTCTCCTGACAGTTCCACGATCACAGAATAATTACCATAATCTTCCAGTAAAGCTGATTGAGGAATAACTGCTGCCAGTTTGGGGTGTCCAAAAGCTAGTTGAACCTCTGTGAAACTACCTTCAGGCATTTCTACTACATCGTTGATTTCCGCAAATACTGACAGCAGGGGCTGATCACTTTCCACCTCTTTTCCTACAGACAAGACCTTTCCGGTAGTGGCTTTCAGACCAGACCAATGGTCAGATCTGGTTTGATAGTAGATGTCATGGATATTCTGGAGCTGAGTAGCATAGGATGGACTTATCTGGACTTCCAGAAGGCTGGTTTTATGGCTGGTAATTGTCACCAGACTCGCACCCTCAGAAACAAACGATCCATTATCCACAGCTATTGATTTTACATAGCCTTCAAATGGAGCCAGGATTTGCTTGCCTCCTGAGGAATATCCTGCGTTAAGGGTTTCATATGTTGACTTGGCCACTAAATACTTCTGCTCCACCAGCTCAAATTCTGCCTTGGGTACAATCTTGGATTCAAACAATTGCTTCTTTCGCTCATATTCCTGGCTTGCCTGCTCATAGGCCGCTCTGGCTTTCTGGATCTCTGCAGAAAGGTTATTTGAGGTCAATTCCGCACTGCTGACAGACATGAGTACTTGGCCTTTTTGTACTTTCATCCCTTCGTTAAGATTATTGCTACTGAAGTTGATTTTCCCTGAGTTGGGCGCAATAAGGGTCTGGTAATCCGAAGGGGAAACCTTCCATCTTCCTGAAGTAGGGATGGTTTGGTAGATCTCCTTTTCTACAACTTTCGCAGTCTGAAAATCTATTTTCCAAGCCTGTTCTTTAAGAAAGGTGATAGAACCATCATCTGTTTCTGCCGTGTTCAAATCGTTTGCAGCATCTTCCATGGAAGCGTAGACTGTCACACCCTGAATCACTATTTTATCTGTAATTGAAGGAGTCTCGAGCTCAAATACCAGTTGATAGATCCCAGCTTCCCTTGGTTGTAAAGAAGGTTTGAATATTCCAGGGGAATCGGGGGCATCAACCGAATTTCTTATACCGTTTTCCCCCTTGATCAGACTGACCGTCAATGAACCCTCGCGGACTGGCTGATGCCTATCCATAATTGTAAAATGAGCGGCAAATCGACTGGTCCCACCTACAACCAAGGCAGGAAATTCCACGAACAATTCCGTTTTATCCGTCCACACTGTAGCATCTACAGATGGGAATTCTTCTATTTCCACCGCATGCCCACCATTTGCATCATGGGCATGATCCTCCTCTTCCTTTGCCTGACATGAGGCAAGGACGAGGGAAACCATTAAAATAATATATCGCATAATCTATATCCTATGAGAAGATTAATGGTCAGAATGGGTAGTCCCGTCATCGTGGGTATGCTCCGTAGTATCTTTCTCTACCTTGAATTCTTCCTGGTGATGATCTGCATCTTCTGCTTCATGCGAATGACCGTGGGCTTCTACTGAAGTATGCTCGTGTCCATGCTCATCGTTCGTTCTTTTGTTGCCACATGAAACTAAAACCATCAATAGTAGTGCGAATAGAATATTTGAGATTTTCATAATTTTTGTAGTTTGAATGTTATAATTGATGTTTTAATAATTCGGCTTTGGATTGAACTAACTTGTTTTCCATTTCCAGCATGGAATCCAAAGCCTTTTGATAGAATTGCAATTCGATGTAGTACTGGATAAAGGAAAGTTCGCCCAATTCAAATGCCTGAAGCAATAATTCTTCGCTGCCCAAAGATTGAAGAGTGGACTGGTATTCCTGGTATTTTTTCAGCAGCACTTGATATACCTCATATTCACCTAAAAATTCAGTGTGCATCACATCTGTTTTAACCTGGGTAAATGATTTCTGGTAATCATATTTTGCTTCTGCTGCCTTAACGGTATTTCTGCTACTCCATAAAGGGATGGAAACTCCTCCATATATACCTGAATATGTAGATCCTGAAACGCCTTGGTAATTATATCCCGCTGTCAAATTGGGAAGGGACTTGTTTTTGGAAAGTTTGATCTGCTGCTTAGCAACCTTTTCCTGGTCCAGAAGTATCTTCAATTCAGGATCAACCTGCATTTTCTCCTGCCATAGATTTTCAGGATCATCGACGATTAATGACCCTACATAGTCGTTCGGAGCAAAATCCAATTCCTTTCCACCATTCATATTTTTAAGCTGGATCATTATTTTTTTGAGATCCGAGCCTATAATATCAAGTTTAAACTGCTCTTGAATCCATGCTATTTTGGCTTTGTTGAGGTCGAGGACGCCGACTTGCTCTTGCTCAAATAGCTCATTAGTCTGATCAAATATCTTCTTAGACTGCAAGACTCTAACCTTTTCTATTTCCTCCTTTTTGTTCAAGAATATCAGGTCATTCAAGAGTTTCAAAGCAGGCAATAAAACATCTTGTCGTTTCAACTGGTATTCCATAGCATTTTGCGCCTCCTGCATATCGATGAGGGTGCCTCGTGTGCTGTATACTGTGGGTAACTCAAATGACTGCGTTACCTGAAACTCAGTGTAATCTCCCGAGGCATGGTGTCCAAAAGGAAGGTAATATGCTCCCCCCTGTAGATCAGGAAGGTTGTTTGATGCTTTCTGCGATAGCTTTTTACTCTCCAAAAAGGATGAAAAAGCTTTTAGTGTGGGATTGTTTTCTTCGATTTGCTGCAAAGCATCCATGGGATCAGGAGACTGAGCCACGGCTACAAACGAAAACAACCACACGCAAAAAGCGAGTACATTATTTTTTAACATGAAGTTGAATTTAGAATGAATCAATAGTTCTCAATGAAATCAGTTCATTGACTTTGATAGGTTATCAAAGATTGATTTATCCTAAAGTTGGAGGCCCTCGAAGCGGTGAGGAAGTATAGTAATAAAAGTTATTGAGATCAGGTAAAAAAGGAATACCCGTTTTTTTTGAGAGTATAATATCAAGCGGAATTTTCTGCCCGTCCTGTTTTGCAATAAAAAAGTTAGTTTTCTTGTTTTGATTTTGCTCCTTTACACATTTCTCAACTACCAAATTATTGTCAACCAATTGATGTGCGTGGGCGTGGTTGGTTAATAAAAAAGAAATAAAATCGAAAGGATTGTGTTTGGAGGGATTTTGGTTGTTATGGTGTTGACCTTCTTCTTGATGTGAATGATGCGTGCCATTATTCAAATCATGACTATGAGACTCATGATGATGATGAAAATGTGGGAATGAGTTGTGCATCATCATGACTAGCATAATGAGTAACATAAAAGCGCCCCCTATTTTTCTTAATTTTTTCATCAGTTATCAAAAGTATAAATTTTGATTGGTATTTCATATTTTTTAAAATTTTTAAGGAAAGTAATCGGTTTGAAGAATCAAGTCAGACAATTTTAAAAATTATAGATGATTGTTTTCCAAACAGTTCTTTAGTAAGCCATTGCAAATGACTTATAACGGATTACAACTTTAAAGGTAGTTAAAATACAAATGGGGATAATGGCTACTTCACCTTATTGGGGAAAATAAGGCTTATAGGACAGCAGAGAAATTAACACTTTTGGCATTCTATCTCTACAATCTTTGTGGTGGCAAAATAATAGGTAAAGGAATTACTTATCCCCCTTGACAGGAAGGTGTAAATCAATCTATAATGTTAAAATTACCTAAAGCAAGGGCTGTAATAGTTACTTAATTTAAAGGCGAACCACATAGGTTTCTATATTCAGAAATATTTTTCCATTTGCTGTACATAGGTTATTATTGACTGAATGTTTTTTACTGAGTAATCCATTCCTTTGCCTTATCTTTTTTATCCAGATCAAAATAGCGAATCTCTGCGCTGGTAAATGGTTTCATGAATTGAGTAATCCAATCCTGCCATTTCTTTTCACCTACCATAGCTATCTTTTCATAATCATCGGCATGCGACATATCCATTTTCAAATCCTGCCAGAAAGCATTGAGTTTCCAACCTGAGAAATTCTCCATTTCAAAATACCACCGTACTTTTTTCCCACGATTCACAATGTTATGAATCAAAGGATGGATTTTCTGGATATCCAATTCTGTGAGTTTATCCTCAGCCTTAGTAGCTATTATATTGTTTTTTTGTGAATTTAAGTATCTGTAACATAGTGGTCTATAGTTAAGTTATAATTTTCTATTTTTCATTTCAGCTTTCGCAATTGCCCGGTCAATAGCTTCTGCCTTTGTGCATTTATCATAGACGTAGAATTCTTCGGCATATTTTAAGGCCAGCTTCCGGATATCCTCATCCAATGCATTGAGACGGTGCTTATATTTGTTGAATAAGTGCTTTGTCATTTTATTACTTTAAATTTAAAATGCCGACTTACTTTTCTATTTTCTTTCTTTACCCGCAAATTTTCTTATTTTTTTGGATCATTTGATATTTTTCTTCCATTCTTAAATGCTTCCCATCCTTCTTTAAGAGCATAGGGCACAATTAGAAAGGCCGCAACAGGATCGGCCCACCACCAATCTAAATAGCGAACAGCAAGCAAACCACTCAAAACCGCAATGGTTTGATAAAGGCATACAAAAGTATCCTTGGAATCTGCAATAAGCTCTTTACTATCCAGCTTTTTGCCATATCGATATTTATACCAAATGAGAATAGGATTTACTACTAAGGAAATGACAAGAATAATTACTCCTGTTGTACTCCAGGAAGGAATTTTCTGAGCTAATAATTTTGAAATAGAATCGTAAGTAATAAACAAACTCACCAGCAAAAAGGAAGTGGCAATAACAAAAAAGGTAATCTTTTCCCGCTTCCGTACCTGTTGTTCCTTAATCTCCTTAATTTCACCGTGCAAGCGCCACCATAAGGTACTTGCCGATACTACTTCAATTACACTGTCTAATCCCCAACCAATTAATGCAGCACTGCCGGATGTGAAACCTGCGATCAGAGACACTATTACTTCACCTGTATCATAAATAATATTGTAAATTTGAACTTTACGAGCCTTTTTGAGGTATTTTTCCCTTTGCTTCTCCATAAATATGTTGTTTGTATCAACTCTTATTCTTGTTTTCCCAGCTTTTTTATTTTATCAAAATTTCGGATTTCAGCATCGACCATCAACGCTTCCCATCCTTTTCGCCAATAACAGCAGCTTCATTAAAGTGGAGTTTTTCTATAACAGGAATACTTTTTCATTTAGCTAATTTAAAAATCCTTACAGCCCCACGCATCACAAAGGTGAAAACTATCCCTCCAATTGATAGATCAGGCCATTTGCTATCCAACCAATAAACCAGCACACCAGCCAGGATCACTCCACCATTTACAATAATGTCATTGGAAGTAAATATGGCGCTGGCCTGCATGTGGGCTTCATCGCTTTTGGCTTTATTGATCATCCAAAGCGAAATCAGGTTGCCGATAAGGGCCAGTACTGATATAATAATCATCCATTGAAACAGCGGTAATTCGCTTTCGCTGAAAAACCTGCGCAATACTTCTGAAAAGCCTAAGAGTGCCAATGCCATTTGAAAATACCCACTGATTTTGGCTACTTTTTTCTTTCGAGACATTGCTGCACCAACAGCAAATAAGCTCAGGCCGTAGACAATGGAATCTGCCAACATATCCAAGGAATCGGCCACCAAGCCCATAGAGCGGGAAATCCACCCTGTAGTCATCTCTACTACAAAAAACCCGAAATTGATACCCAGCACCCACCAAAGTATTTTTCGCTGTTTAGATTCGTCAGCAGCCAATGGCAGCTCAGCTTCATCTTCCGTATTTTCCAATCGCTCATTGAGTTTGAGTTCACTGAGGGCTTGATGGATTTTTTCAACTTCTTCGGTGTGGTATACCTCCAGTTTACGATTGGGGATGTCAAAAGAAAGCTGATTTACCTCATTATATGGCTCCAGCTTCATACGAATCATCTGCTCCTCGGAGGGGCAGTCCATTTTTGTTATTATGAATGTGGATTTTTTCATCTTTTTCTATTCCCTTGGTCTTACTCCAGCTTTTTTGAAAATCTCTAATAACACTTCTGAAATTGGAAGCGATTTTAAGGGTGGAATATTTGCTCCGCCAGTATTACCTATCGGTATTTTTCCAACAAACGATTTAACACCTCCAACGAGGAGTCTTGGAATTTGCCCAAAGACTTCCTTGATGTCTTTAATATGGATTCCAAACAGTAGCATTTTCCAGTGTACATAGCTATGTTGCCAAGGATAAGCCTGACCAATTATATGGGCACGTTCTAAGTGATTCCATGCCCTTTGAAGTTGTCCTGCAGCAAAATACCTTTTGTATGCCATTAATTCTTGTTCGAAATATGGCTTTAACTTTTTGGGTATGGTGGTATATAATTTCATATTATTTATATGGTTTGTAACCAGATGCCACAAATACTCCATCAAAAATCCCGAACCACTTAAGGTCAAAATTCACAATATTAGACTCCAAGTATTGCCACAATGGCCTTTCAACTTCTCCTTTCACGATCCATTTAATCAACTTACCTAACAACCTAGGTTTTTCTAAGTACCAATCTAAAATTACAATTTGGCCTCCTGGTTTTAGACCTCCAATCACATTTTCAATAATGTTTTTCCAATCATGAAGTCCATAGAGTCCTAAGTCGCAAAATACAGCGTCAACTTTATTTGCCTCCTTGGAGCTTGAGTGTTCGTTTAGCCATTTTTGATCGATCTTGGTGGCGTTTTCTGATATCAGCTCAATGTTAGTCCAGTTATTTTTCTCAATTTTTCGCTTTGCTTGGGTTAGCATTCCCTCTGATAGGTCAATTCCGATAATCAACCCCGAATTTTTTAAATAAGATTGAAAATATTCGAAATTCACACCTGTGCCACAGGGTAAGTTCAAAACAGTTTGACCGTTTTCTAATTTGAGTTTTGTAATGGCATACTTTCTAGCTTTTCTATAATACCAATTGGAGATGATATCGTAAAAGTTCGAAATATTATCGTAGTAACGGATGGCTTTATCTTGCTCCGCTTTGGTTCCGTTCATTTTAATGTCCATGTATTTCTTCGATTGCTATTTACGATAAGCCAACAATCTTAGCGCATTAAAGACTACCACCAAGGTGGAACCTTCATGAATCAACACGGCAGGTCCGATGGTTGCAATCCCTGAAATAGTCAGTGGTATTAAAATACCTACTATTCCCAAACTCACCCAGAGGTTTTGCTTGATAATGCCTTTGGCCTTTCTACTTAAACCGATAGCAAAAGGCAAGGTTTCCAGCTTATCGGCCATCAGGGCTATGTCGGCTGTTTCCAGGGCTACATCACTGCCTGCTGCTCCCATGGCAATGCCTACCGTGCTGTTCGCCATGGCCGGGGCATCATTCACGCCATCACCTACCATGGCTACTTTGGATTCTTTCTCCTTAAGTTCTTTAATGGCTTTAACCTTTTCTTCCGGCAACAGGCTGCCCCAGGCATCCGTGAGGCCAATCTCTTTGGCTACTGCATCGGCTACTTTCTGATTATCACCCGTAAGCATAATCATGCGCTTGATGCCAATTTTTTTCAGTTCGGCCAGAGTTGCCTTTGCTGATTCACGAGGTGTGTCCATCAGGGCTATCGTACCGATGTATAATGCGTTCCTGCGGATAAGCATGGTCGTGTTGCCACCTCCTTCGAGTTCCCTTACTTGTTCTTCTATTTCTTTGGAAGGTTTGTCTTCATCCAG
Organism: uncultured Cyclobacterium sp.; assembly: GCF_963977555.1. Taxonomy (GTDB): domain Bacteria; phylum Bacteroidota; class Bacteroidia; order Cytophagales; family Cyclobacteriaceae; genus Cyclobacterium. Next base: position 89,469 of record NZ_CAXBPD010000009.1, read on the forward strand.
GTCGACAAACAGGTCAAGGTTTCCTATGTAGATTTTATCACTTCCCAAGGATGCTTTGATCCCTTTCCCCAACACGGCTTCAAGATCACTTGCTTCTGGAATGACTGTATCATTTAACCGCTCTTTCCCATCCCTCACTACCGCTTTTGCCAGCGGGTGGTCACTTAGGTTTTCCACCGCCACCGCTATTTTTAAGAGTTCATTTTCACTCACGTTCCCAAGAGGCACTACTTTGGTGAGTTTAGGTTTTCCCTCGGTTAGCGTTCCGGTTTTGTCGAAGGCCAGAGCTGTCAAAACGCCCAGATCTTCCAACGGCCGTCCACCTTTTATAAGCACACCACCTTTTGCAGCGCGGGCAACCCCACTCAAAACAGCGCTAGGCGTGGAGATCGCCAACGCACATGGACTTGCAGCAACCAGTACGGCCATCGCGCGGTAAAAACTATCACTAAATGTTTCGTTGATTACCAAAAAAGCACCTAGCAATAGTACAACCAGGGCCAGTACAGAAGGCACGAAGTATTTCTCAAACTTATCAGTAAGAAGTTGGGTAGGCGATTTTTGGGTCTGGGCTTCATTGACCAACTTTACCAAACGGGAAAGAGTTGAGTCACTGGCTTCTTTAATTACTTTTATTTCTAAAGTACTGTTTCCATTAATGGTTCCTGAAAATACCCGATTTTCTGGTTTAATGTCATTTGTTTTTGACCATTCTTTTTCAGGATCATCAACAGGCAATTTATCTACCGGTACACTTTCCCCGGTAATAGGCGCCTGGTTTACGCTACTTCGACCATCTACCACCACACCATCAGCAGAAATTTTGCTATTGGGCTTCACTACTATGATGTCTCCAATGCTCAGTTCTTCTATACCCACTTCTTCGGTTTTTCGATTTCTCTTGAGCAAGGCCGTTTTAGGGGCCAGTTCCGCCAAAGCGGCAATGGATTTCCTTGCTTTGCTCATGGCGTAATGTTCCAGTGCATGTCCCATGCTAAAAAGGAAGAGTAGCAAAGCACCCTCAGCCCATTCGCCTAAAATAGCTGCTCCAATGGCCGCCACCAACATGAGAAAGTCAATTTCAAAACCACCTTTGGCGACTGTTTGAATCGCCTCTTTGGCAGTGAAATACCCTCCAAAGAAATATGCAACAACATATAATGTTAAGCTCACCCAAGAAGAGATAGCTTCCACATAAGAAAGCCCAAAGCCAATGCCCAACAATGCTCCACAGATAATGGAAAAGATCAGCTCAGTATTTTTGCCAAAAATCCCTCCATGCGAATGTTCATGATCTTCACCTTCCCCATGATCATGGCGGTCTTTTTCTTCATTTTGTTGCACTTGATCATCGTCTTCAGCAGTCTTTCTTATGTACTGTTCGACTTCTACTTCTTTGGTAATAATGTCTAGGCCTTCTTTATGTAAGGATTTAAGGATTTCCGCTTCATCTATCTTTGCAGTTTCAAATTCTAATCCGATCATACCAGAAGCAGACACTGAGGACTGTAAAACTCCATTTAATCTATTGAGTGCTTCTTCAATTTTTCTGGCATGACGGGTATGACGAATTCCTTCTACCTCAATTAACCTGTGACCGTATTTATCAATAATGGAAGCACCTGTACGTTTAGCTAATTTTTGAATCTGATCAATAGAGATTACCTCAGGATCGTAGTGAAAGCAGAGTTGGGGCACACCGTTATCCAATTCATCAGCCACATGGACTTTTTCAAGTCCGTCTTTCCCTTTAAGTTGCTTTATTAGCGTTTCTACACATTGATCCTTCTTGTCCAGCACTTTGGGAAGAATGAGTGGTATTTTTATTTGTAATTTTTTCATAATCATTCTATTTATTTTCTGAGCAATTACCACAAACACCTTTTACAACTAAATTAGCCTCTTCAGGAATATGATTTGGAGGTAACTCTACTTCGGGAATTTTATAACTGGTCAAGCATTTGGTTTGTCCGCATATTCTGCAATGAAAGTGCAGGTGTAAGTCTCTTTCTATTTCACAATTACATCCCTCTTCACACATCGCATACTTGGGCACACCAGTACCATCATCAATACTATGTATCATGCCATTTTCTTCAAAAACTTTTAACGTTCTGTATATAGTAGTCCGGTCCGATTTCTCAAAGTCCTGATATAAATCGGTCAGACTAACTGCTGCTTCCTTACCCATGAGGCACTCAAATACCAACAACCGCATAGTAGTGGGTTTGATATTGTGAGCCATTAAGCTTTGTTCTAATTCCTTTATCATTTGCTTTAAATTATTCTTTAATAGAATCACATGTCTTCATACTATATGCATCAACCAATTTGGAGAAGTAAATAATACCATCACCTGCTTCAGGTTTTTGAGATTTTTCTCAAAATAAATACACATCTTTATCCATTCCTTCATTTTTGATACTTTTGCCCAGATTATATTTTCGGGTTATCGGTAAAATAAAAGTCTAATGAAGGAGAAGTATTTCTTTGCTGGTTCGCATAGGCTCCTCCCCTATTAAATAGCCTTATCATCGCAACCTGCATCGCCTTGTGAGCCACCAACTATTTGTACTTTTTCGACAAGTACCACTTTAATCTCTTGATTTTAATAGTTGTTATAATTTTTAATCAATTAATGAAGATAATAACCGCCAAAAGCAGCTAGCAAAAGTGGTCTAGGTGTAGCTCCCTGCCAACTGACTTTTGCCAACTCATTTAATGACTATGAGAAGTCTGGCTTTTCTTCATTTCGGAGATCAAATAGTAGGCATTATTCCATGCCACCTGAGTATCGTCTGTAAGTGGCTCCAATAATTTGATCTCTACCCAACCATCTTCGGTGATACCTGTGCGCACTTCTATGGCTTTAAACGCCCATTCGGTCTTTCCATCTTCTTCATGTGCTTCTGCCATAAAAATATAGGGCTTGCCCTCTTCTTCTATGATGGCACTTTCTGGTAATGCCTTTACAGAGTTATTATCTCCTATTCTTATTTTTCCATTGATATACATCCCCGGAATGAGGAAGTCTTCTTTATTTTTTATTTCTGCATGCACGTGAACCGCTTTTGGATTCTGTTCAAATTGCTTGCCCACTGAATAAATCTCTGCAGTAAGCGTTGAGCCCGGAACTGATTCTACAGTAAAAGATATAGTTTGTCCTTTCTTTACCTTATATACATCCTTTTCAAATACCATCAGGTCGGCATGGATATGATCGGTATTTACAATCATAAACATTTTGGTTTGTGGTTCTACATATTGCCCAAGTTGTACTTCCACTTTTTCAATGTACCCATCAATTGGGCTCACAACAGGTACATATTGATAGATATCTCCAGTCTGTACTTTCTCCACATTCAGGCTGAGTTGCCTTAGCTGTGCTTCATAGCCTTTCACTTCTCCTTTCATGGCCTGATAATTGGCCTGAATTTGCTGATAGGTTTTTCCAGAACCCACTTCCTCTTCGTACAACCTTTTCTGTCGTTGGTTTTCCTTTTCCAGAAACTGTAACTGACTGTATGCCCGCACATAATTTGTCTGAAGTTTGCTTAGGTTTGGGTGCGACAAATAAGCCAATACCTGACCTTTGTTTACTTGATCACCCTCAATTACTTTGATGGAAGTAACATTAGCACCCAATATGGCGGTAACAGTAGCTTCGTGTTGTGGTGGCACCTCCAATTGGCCGTTAGCTTCTACAATTCCTGAAAGTGGTCGAGTGGGCAGGGTATCCAATTTAATACCCAAACTTTCAAATTTCAACTCTGAGAGGTGCAACTCAGCCATACCTTCTCCACCTTCGTATCCAGCCTCTCCCTCAATATGTTCTTCACCAGAAGTCTTTCCAAGGTTACCAGCGGACTTGCTACCACAGGCTGTAAATACCGATGCCATTAATATTAGTGCCACTATATATATTATTTGCTTTTTCATTTCTTATAATATTTATCTGAACTTATTATTGACTTTCAATTTCATCATTAGTTTGTTGTTTTTAAGTAGTATTCCAGCTGGTAGCGACTGTCCAGATAATTACCGAAGGCATTCCAGGAGTCTACCTCTACGCGAATGGCATCCCGGATATTTTGCAGGAATGTTACGTAATCTATAGCGCCTTCCCTGTAAGCAAAAATAGCCCCATCCCGTTGCTCTTGAGCCAGTGGAAGTGCTTCATCACGGTAGTAATTCCATGAATTTAGCCATTTCAGATATTGTTCTCTCATGTTCTGATAGGCGGTATTCAGTTCCAAATGATTTTGTCTGAGGTTTTGCCCGGCAATATCCCGCTGGATTTTGGCCGACTGTGTTCTTCCAAGCTCAGGACCGAAAAACAAGGGGATTCTAATGCCTACCTGATACTGATAAAATCCCGATTGCCCAGCAATTTGCTGTCTACCATACTGCCCCTGCAATTGTGGCAAAAACTGTGATCGTCTCTCTTTTATGGTAGCTTCAGCCACATCTAGTCGTTGTTTCGACAGGTTCAATAAAGGATGATTCATCAATGAATCAGCTACATAATTGAGTGGCTTGTCTAATTGATTGGTGGGGACATCAGATACAGTAAATAATGTGTCGTTAGCAAACCAAAGGTTGAGGCGCTGCAAAGCACTCAGGTAATCCCGATAAGCTTGCTCTTTTTGTATCTGTACCTGATTGGCTTGGTTGGAAGTAGCTAAGTATTCCAATTTAGAAGTAGCTTCCGTTTCCAATCGAATCCTGGCAGCTCTTTCAATATCTGCAAATATCGAATCCAACTGTTGATAAACCTTGTAGTTGTTTTTAGTGGCATAAACCATACCCCAAGCCTGGCTTACTTCCCTCTCAAGTTCAATGATTGAGAGGTCAAGTGACTTCTCTGCCAGTGTAATCCTTTCTTTTTGCAATTTCACCCGTGGGGCTATTCCAAAGATATCTATCTGTTGTTGTTGAATTCCAAATTGTGTATAAATACCATCAGAGCCATTGCCTACCTCTTCCTTTCCGGTAAAGACCTGTGTATTCCCAAAATCCCAGGCGGTTTTCTTCAAAACTTCCTGGTTTTCTATCTCCAGTCTTGCCGATTGGATTTTAGGGAAGCTTTCTACCGCACGTTTTCTGGCCTGGTCCAGTGTGATAGTTGGCAAACCGACCTGTGACTGTTGCTGCTGTTGCGCATTCGCCACAGTGGGTAGCTCGAATAAGCCTCCACAAACAATCAGGGCAATGATCACATTGGCATTTGGTCTTTTCAGGCTTTTTCTTTTGTCACTTCTGCTTTCCACAAAAGTGTAAAGTACCGGAAGCACCACCAATGTGAGCAGTGTAGCCGTAAGCATTCCCCCAATCACTACCGTAGCTAAGGGGCGCTGCACTTCCGCTCCTGCAGATCCTGAAAAAGCCATCGGCAAGAAACCGAATATATCTGTAGTAGCCGTAAGCATGATCGGCCTGATCCTTTCTTTGGTTCCGTTAAAAATACGGTCACGGATACTGGTAACTCCTTCTTCTTTTAGTGAGTTGAAGCGGTTGATCAATACCAGTCCGTTTAATACAGCTACTCCAAATAGCACTATAAAGCCCACACCTGCCGAAATACTGAATGGCATATCCCTTAACCATAAGGCAAAAATTCCACCAATGGCTGCCAAAGGAATGGCGATGTAAATCATAATAGATTGTGAAAATGACTGTAAGGCAAAATACAGAAGCACAAATATCAGAAACAAGGCTATGGGTACTACAATGGTTAATCTGCTTTTAGCCCGCTCAAGATTTTCAAACTCACCTCCATAAGTGATGTAATAGCCCGGAGGTAGGTCTAGCTGTGCATCCAGTTTTTCCTGTATGTCGTTTACTACAGATTCTACATCACGGCCCCTAGTATTGACACCGACATAGGTCCTGCGATATGTATTATCACGTGAAATCTGCATGGGGCCAGGCATATAGCTGATATCGGCTACTTCTTTGACAGGAACCTGCGTGCCGTCCGGAAGGTCAATATATAAGGTTCGTAAATCGTCTATACTTATACGGTGGGCTTCATCAAAGCGGATCACCAGATCAAATCGTTTTTCTCCTTCAAAGATGACCCCAGCCACCCCTCCTGCAAAAGCGGAGCTCACATATTCGTTCAACTTTTGAATGTCCAATCCGTATTGTGCTATTTTATCACGATTGTAACGAACAGTCATTTGTGGCAAGCCAGATGTTCTTTCAGGGTTTACATCGCCAGCGCCTGGTACCGTTTGTATGATCTCTGCCATTTCCTGTACTTTGGCGGCTAGGATTTCCAAATCCTCGCCATATAACTTCACAGCAATATCTTCCCTGACTCCTTCAAGCAACTCATTAAACCGCAATTCCACGGGTTGGGTAAATACTAAATTCACCCCAGTTAATTGTTCTTCCAGCTTTTCTTTAATTGCTTCAATCAGGTCCTCCTTACTTTCAGCAGTAATCCATTTTTCTTTATCTTTTTCCAGTATCAGGTACATATCGGCTAAATCCATTGGCATTGGATCAGTCGGGATATCAGCCACACCGATCCGGGCAGTAACTGTTTTGATTTCAGGAAAATTATCTATTAGCAGGATTTCTATTTTTTTAGATACCTCTAGTGATTCGCTCAGCGAACTGCCCGGCCTAATCAACGCTTGCATGGCAATGTCTCCTTCGTCCAACTGTGGCACAAATTCTCCACCCATTCGAGAAAAAATAAACCCGGCGGCTATAAGAAGTACAATTCCTAAAATGATGACGAGTGCTTTTAACTTTAAAGCACCTTTAAGTAATGGCAAATAGACCCATTCTATGCCACCTATGATTTTGTCACTTACTTTTTCTAACCATCTTTCAAACTTTCCAAACCAGTTTTTTTTGTTCTCGATGGGCTTCATTAATAAGGCCGACATCATAGGCACGTACGTCAGACAAAGAAAGATGGCGCCAATCATGGCAAAGCCAAAGGTGTAAGCCATGGGCTGAAACATTTTACCTTCAACTCCGGTAAGAAAAAGGATAGGGGCGAAAACGATCAGAATGATTATTTGTCCAAAAAATGCCGAGCTCATCATGGTACTACCTGCGTCATAAGCCACTTCGTCCATTACACCCTGATTAAATTTGATTTTACCGGAGCGGATTTTTTTTTGAATTTCATATACAGTACCTTCAATAATAATGACCGCACCATCAATAATGATCCCAAAGTCAATGGCACCCAGGCTCATGAGGTTGGCCCAAACATTGAATTGCTTCATCAGGATGAAGGCAAATAATAGGGAAAGGGGAATAGTGGTAGCAGTGATAATTCCGCCTCGCAAACTACCTAGCAGGATTACCAGCGCAAAAATTACAATCAAAGCCCCTTCGAGCAGGTTTTGCTTTACGGTATCGGTTGTCCTTGCTATCAGATCACTTCGGTCAATAATAGGCGTAATTTGTAAACCTTCAGGAAGTGACTTCTGCACTTCTACCATACGATCTTTAACATTCTGAATTACAGCATTTGGATTGGCACCTTTCAGCATCATGATAATTCCTCCCACAGCTTCTTTTCCGTCTTGAGTGAAAGCACCATAGCGCACCTGACTACCGAAATGAACTTTCTGAGCTACATCTCCTACCGTAACTGGAATTCCATTTTCATTTTTAATGACGATTTTCCTGATATCATCGAGTGAGCGTATCAATCCTTCACCACGGATGAAATTCGACATCCTATTTTTCTCAATATATGCTCCGCCCGTATTGACATTGTTTCTGGCTAAGGCTTCATATACCTGAGAGATGCTCACATCCATTGCATTGAGTTTCTCAGGGTTAATAGCTACTTCATATTGTTTAATGTATCCTCCAAAGGAGTTTACTTCTACGACACCATCCAGTAAAGTCAATTGTCTTTTTACAATCCAATCCTGGATAGTACGCAGCTCCATGGGAGAATATAGTGAATCATAACCCTCCTGCGGCTGAATAGTATACTCGTAAATCTGACCTAATCCGGTAGAAATGGGACCCATGGATGGGCTTCCGAATTTTTCCGGGATAGTTTCTTTTAATTCGATGAGTTTTTCCTGAACCAATTGCCGGGGCAGATAGGTACCCATATCGTCTTCAAAAACGATGGTGACCACCGACAGCCCAAACCTTGAAATGGAACGGATTTCATCTACACCAGGCAGGTTACCCATAGATAATTCTACCGGGTAGGTCACAAACTGCTCTATATCTTCAGTTGCCAGGTTAGGGGATACTGTAATTACCTGCACCTGATTGTTGGTAATGTCAGGCACAGAGCCCAGGTTGACCGTGTACATGGAGTAGATACCCACTCCAATGAGAGCCAGCGTAAGCAGGCCCACGATGAATTTATTCCTTATTGAAAAAGAAATGATTTTATTGATCATAAGAATTACTAATTATTTGATAGGGAAAATATTGTAGTGAAAAAGCCTGACCATAGTAGTTAGTAAGGTAGTAATAAGGAGAATTGCACAAATCAGCACAATGAAAACCCATTTCAAAACTATTTAGGCAGTGATTTACTACTTCCTCTTTTCCCCTTATTCTATTTGTTCTTATTCAGTTTTTTCAAGCTCTATAAATAGAATTGAATATAGAGAAAGGGTTGCCTTTGAAGAAAGGCAAATGAAGTGGTGTTTAGGGAATTGTTCAAAAAAGTCATGGACCCCAGTAAACTTTACCGATCTGCCACACTTATTCCTGCTAAACATTGAATATTATTATTGTGGGGGTTTTAGAAAACCAATGGTTTCAGCACTTCTAAAATCCTGAAAGCAAGCAGTCCAAAAAATGGGTAGTTTTAACGGATGAGTAATGACTACCCCTGGTGAGGATACAACATGTACATGACAACAATGACAAACGCAAAACGGCGAACAACCATCCCAGCCACTTTCCTGCGAGTGGTTATGATTGCCATCATTACTTGAAAAGGCCGTAATAGTATCTTTGGTATTATCATATGGTAAAGTATCAGCACATACTACACCAGTCAGGGCCATGAAGTAAAAACTTAATATGTAGCATGCGATTTTCATTTAATACAAATATACATAATTATGTAATGCATAGGAATTGCAAAGTTGTATTTTCAGGTTAACGTATGTTTTCTTCGGATTGTTTGCACTTACATAGTTAAAACAGATTGTTAAAAATAGCTGGATATTCCTATCAGTAAGCCTGCTGTTTTGGCTGCCGGATTGCCCAACAAGTCTGTCTCCCACTTATACCAATAATTGGCACGAATTACAGTTTGAGATGAGGGTCTGAAGATAATGGCAGGCACTATGGCCTGTACATCATCATGTATATTTCCTCCGGTCTCCACAAACGAGCCAACATTATAATCCACATGCTCCAGCCGCAAAGCCAGGTTGAGTATCGCATGGTCCCATCCAAGTATTTTCCGTTTTAAAATGGTGTAAACAAAGTCGACAAACCCGCCTTGCTGCTGAGTGCCAAACTGCTGTGAATAGGATTCGGGAACTTCGATGAATGCCCATACCCATTCCCCTGTGATATTGACTCTTTTGATAGCGGAAGTATTGAAATCTACAGCTACCACGTCCAATCGCCTCTTTTCATCTAGCACAAGTCCGTCTTCTTCCTATTTATTATATACATCAACCATCCATGACAGACCTATTTCCCCGATTTTCCGATGACGAATTGCGGTTTTTAGTGTAATTAGGGGAACAGCATTGAAGTTTTCTTCAAAACGATCTACATTTTCCTAGGCAGCGGGAAGCCAGGTACGGCCTACACTGTTGGCAATTATTTGAGAATCGAAACCATTGTTAACATAAGCCTCATAAGCCTAAACCCATTGTTTCTGATGGGGCTTACCGTGCAAACCAAAGCCTACATTGCTGAAAGTAGCCGGGATGATGGTAGTAGCCATTATAGGCCGATCTACAAATTCCCACTTCGGCCCGTCATGGTTTTGGTTAAATGCGCCTATTGGGTTAATGATAATTCCGCCTCTTAGGTTCAGCACAGGATGGAGTTCAAAATCCAGGGCGGCAAACTCAATGTTGATCTCCTTGGTACCTTCTTCAAACTCAATTTCAGAAAGGAATTTGATCCGTTCTTTGATGGTGGAGGATATAAACAGGGTCATTCTTGGAATTTTGAAAGAGACACCTTCCGTAATACCATCTGTCACAAAATACTGGGCGTGTGCTTCAATATAGCCACCCAACGCAACCGGAAAGCTGCCAGTCTGCAAAAACGGACGATTATAGACCGCATCCATGTTCATTTGGATGGCAGTTGTATCATTATTTACCCGCTGTGCCATAACGGAAGCTCCTATTCCCATAAGAATAAGAAGTAATAGTGGATTGAGATTTTTATAAATGGATGTAGATGTATTCATGATCTGTGGTTATGTTAAATGTTTGAAGATTAGTTTCTGCCGGGCCTTCTACTACATTTCCTTTTGCATCATACTCACTACCATGGCATGGGCATACCAAGTAATTAGGTTTCGCATTGACTTCACACCCCTAGTGGGTACATTCTATCCAGAGTGCGAAATATTCATCCGGGTTGATTTTGTACAAGACTATGGGAAAGGTCAATGATGCTGCCGTTACAAGCACCACTTCCAGAGGTATTCCCCGATCACTGGTAAATTCATTCATTGAAAACCTTAACTTATTATCACTTATCACGGCACTCACTTTACAAATGGAAGTGCAGCCTGAAAACTCCTATGGTCAAGCGAAAACAAAAATAATTGAAAATAAATTTGGAGACCACCCCTATACCGACCCCATCTTTGTAGAGTAATCAATTTTAATCATTAAAATCTTAAAAAGATGAACCGACAAATTGAAGTATTTACAGCTGGATGTCCAATATGTGAACCAGTAGTAAAAATGGTAAAAGAAATGTCTTGCGAGTCTTGCGAAATAACAGTATATTATACCATTGAGCAATGTGACTCTAAAGTATGCATTGACAAAATGAAAGGGTTATGAGAGGCGAACAATTTGTTGATGTATTGACCAAAGACATATTGGTTGGTGAAGTTGTAGAAGTTAGGCCAGGTGAAAGGATACCTTTGGATGGTGAGGTTTTGGATGGTGCTGGAAGTGTTGATGAAGCAAGTTTTACAGGTGAAAGCACACCTGCAAATAAAGAAGTTGGTGCAACTGTAATTGGTGGTACTTTAAATCTTGACGGTGCATTGCAAATTAAAGTTTCCAAAATCGGGGAAGATAGTTTCATGAACCAGGTAGTTAGTTTAATGAGCCGTATTGCCGAGAAGAAACCACCTGTTGAATTACTGGCCGATAAGCTAATGAACAATTTCGGGCCCGCTGTATTCTAAAAATTCATTAATAAATTTAAGTATTTGCTTAAATAAGAAAACTATTCTTAATTGTAATGCGTTATTAATCCGAAAACAGGAAAACTATGGAAAACAACCAATCGTGTATCAGAGTGTTTGCCGACAAGGTGCAAATAGACAATTGTCGGGAAATGCTTCAAACAAACGACAAAGTATTCAGTCAATTGAGTGGGCTATTGGCCTTGGCAGGAAACGAAGTGAGGTTGAAAATCTTATTTCTTTTGGAAGAAGAAAAAGAACTTTGCCCTTGCGACCTTTCAGACATTCTCGGAATGAGTATCCCCGCCGTTTCTCAACATCTCAGAAAACTAAAAGACAAAAATGTAATTGAAGGAAGAAGAGATGGACAAACTATTTTCTATTCTTTAAGACAAGAGCAACTGCCTTTACTACAACCATTTTTTAAACATATTATCAATAACTCAAAAAAAGAAACAGTATGAAAAAGAAAAATAACGGACTTGTTGGAGCTGGAGTGCTTTCGGCAGTAGCAGCATCACTTTGCTGCATAACACCTGTTTTGGCTCTGATTTCAGGAGCATCAGGTGTAGCGTCTACATTTTCGTGGATGGAACCAGCAAGACCTTATCTTATTGGCATTACCGTTTTGGTATTGGGTTTTGCTTGGTATCAGAAACTCAAACCGCGAACCGCCGAAGGAATTCAATGCGATTGCGAAACTACCCGTTCCGCAGGCGACAAAGAGGAGAAAAAACCTTTTATGCAGACCAAAACATTTTTAGGAATTGTAACGGTGTTTGCAGCTTTAATGCTCACTTTTCCAAGCTATGCACATATTTTCTATCCTTTAAATGACAACAAGGAAGTTGTAATGGTCAATGCTTCAGACATTCAAACGGTGACTTTGGAGGTAAAAGGAATGACTTGCAACGGATGTGCTTCGCACGTAGAAAATGATGTTAACAGGCTACCAGGTATTTTAAATGTAGATGTAGTTTATGAAGAAGCAACTGCCAAAGTAGAATTTGATAAATCAAAAGTAAGTTTGGTTCAAATTGAAGAAGTCATCAATGGCACAGGTTATAAAGTGGTCGGCAAGAAATAGTGTTTTTTTGTGCACTGTATTTAAGAATTTAATTAAATAATTACATAATGAACAATGAATTTGATTTTATGGAGCGTTTTGTTCCTCATTGGAATTGCTCAGATCAAAGCTTAATGTTGCCAATCAACTGCCAGTAAAGCACAAACCGAAAATGCAACACAACAAGAAGGTAAAACAGTGAAAATCAAGATCACGGAAATGACCTGTGCGGGTTTATCCAGCCACATTTCAAATGCCATCTAAGAAGTTGAGGGTATTTTGGAACATAAGTCGGAATACCCAAGCGATTTGGCGACTTTCCAATACGACTCGGAAAAAACCAGCTCTGATGCTATCATTAAAGTGATAGAGAAAACTGGATATAAGGTCTAAATCATGAGGAAAAATCAAAAACAGGAGAAACAGCTATGAAGAAGTTTGATGTATTTGTATTAGGGTCGGGAATGGCAGGCATGAACATTGCCAACATTTGTGCCGGAAAAGGACTGAAAGTTGGTATCACGGATGAACTGCCTTATGGAGGAACTTGTGCTCTCCGAGGTTGTGACCCAAAAAAAATAATGCTTGGTGCTACTGAAGCTAAGGATTTTGCACAACGCCTTCACGAAAAACAAATTGCTGAAGTGCCCGCTAAACATTGGGAAGCAGCGATGAAATCTAAACAGGAGTTTGTAGATGCAATGCCCCCTAAAATTGAAAAAGGCTATAAACACAATGGAATTGAAACCTTTCACAAATCGGCTAAATTTATTTCAGAAAATCAACTGCAAGTAGGTGATGAAACAATAGAGGCAGAAAAAATCGTGATAGCTACAGGCGCAAAGCCAAAGGTATTGGGAATCCCGGGCGAGGAGCACACGCTGACCAGTACCGACTTTCTGGATTTTGATAAACTTCCCAAATCGATAGTTTTTATAGGTGGTGGCTATATCGCCTTTGAATTTGCGCATATGGCGGCCCGCTTTGGTAGCGAAGTCATCATCCTGCATCGTAGTGAACGTCCTTTAGAAAACTTTGATCCATTTATTGTGGAGCAATTGACGGAGGCCACCAAAAAATTAAACATTAGGGTGGTGTTGAATACCAATGTAACAGCCGTTGAAAAATCGGGAAATTCTTATTTGGTAACAGGCAAGAATGAAAACGGAGAACAAAACTGGGAGGCGGAAGCAGTGATCAATTCAGCCGGACGACCACCGGCAATTTTTGATCTGGATCTGGAAAAAGCAAATATCGCTTTCAGTAGAAAAGGGATTGAAGTAAATGAGTATTTGCAAAGCAATACCAATCCTAAGATATACGCTGCCGGTGATGCTGCCAATACCGAGGGAATTCCTCTTACCCCTGTAGCTGTCATGGAAGGTCATATAGTTGCTTCTAACATAATAAAGGGTAACACCAAAAAGCCAAATTATACAGGTATTCCCACTGTGGTATTTACCTTACCCACGATGGCATCTGTGGGGTTGTCTGAGGAAAGAGCAACGGAACAAGGCATCAACTTTACGGTGAAGAAAAAAGCAGTTCCGGATTGGTTTACAGGCAAAAGAATTAATGAGAAAACCTATGCGTATAAAACCTTAATAGAAAAGGAAACCGGAAAAATCCTGGGGGCACATATCATTGGACCGCACTCTGAAGAGGTGATTAATCTTTTTGCCATAGCCATAAAAACAGGATTAACTTCCAGAGATATTAAAACGATGATATTTACTTATCCGTCAGCAAGTTCTGATATCGTTTATATGGTTTAGCCATTAAAAATTTCAAAAGCTTAGGTAATAATTATGAACGAAGAAAACATAAAACTGGATATCACAGGCATGACCTGCGACCAATGTGCCACAAGCATTGAAAAGCTACTTGCTGAAAACAAAGGGGTACAAGAAGCCAAAGTAAGCTATTCTAAAGCTACTTGTGAATGCTCTTTTGATCCTTCAAAAACGACTAAGGAAAAAATAATCAATATCATCAACAGTACTAAAAACTACGGAGTAAAAGTTGAAATACTAGAAAATGAAAATAGTAGTTACACCCAATTTGACATCATAATAATCGGTGGTGGCTCGGCAGCCTTTTCAGCTGCTATAAAAGCTGAAAGTTTAGGACTTTCAACCTTAATGGTAAATGACGGTTTGGACTTTGGAGGTACTTGCGTAAATGTGGGCTGTGTGCCTTCCAAAAATCTAATTCGTGCAGGCGAAACGGCTTATCATGCTACTCATTCTAACTTTGAAGGCATTCGGCCGAAAGGAGTGAATATTGATTTTGCTCAAGTCATCAAGGACAAGAAAAAAATGGTTGCTACACTGCAAGAGAAAAAATATTTGGATGTGGTGAGCGATTTTAAAAACCTGACCATGTTAAAAGGTTGGGCAAGGTTCATAGACAACCAAACAATTGAAGTGGATGGGGAAAGGTACAAAGCAATCAAATTTTTAATTGCCACAGGCGCTACTACCAACATTCCTAATATTGAAGGATTGGACAAAATCGACTATTTGACCAATGTTTCCCTTTTTGACTTGGAAGAGAAACCAGTAAGTCTGACCATCATGGGAGCAGGTTATATCGGTTTGGAAATTGCAATGGCTTACAATCGATTAGGGGTAAAAGTTCGTGTCATAGAATTCACCGACAGAGTATTGCGAACACAAACACCAGACATCAGCGAAGCATTGGAAAGCCAAATGCGAAAAGAAGGCATTGAAATGTTACCCAATTTCAGAGCGGTAAAGTTTGAAAAACAAGGCAACGTAACCACAATACATTGCAAATGTCCTGACGGTTCATTCACTAAATTTGTTGAAAAAGGAAAGGTAGTAATTGCAACAGGAACCAACCCCCATTCAAGCCAATTAGGGTTAGACAATATTGGTTTGGACCTCACCAAACATGGACATATCGCAGTAAATGAAAAAATGGAAACCAATCTATCCAACATCTATGCAGCAGGAGACGTAGCCAATACGCCCACATTTGTTTATACCGCTGCCTTTGAAGGAAAAATTGCCGTTGAAAACGCTTTCACAGGAACAGAGAATAAAGCAGATTATTCTTCCTTGCCATGGGTGGTATTTACCGATCCACAGGTGGCAGGTGCGGGTATGGACGAAGCTCAGGCCAAAGCGAACGGTATTCCATTTGAAGTTTCTAAATTGGAACTCAAAGACGTACCAAGAGCAATAGCAGCGAATGACACTAGGGGATTTATCAAACTCATTCGCAACAGCGAAACTGATAAATTGATTGGGGCAAGAATAGTCGCTCCCGAAGGCGGAGAATTGATTCAACAATTGAGTATGGCAATCAAATACGGAATTACCGTGAAAGATTTGGCAGACAGTTTTTACCCTTACCTGACTTTGGGAGAAGGTATCAAATTAGCAGCAATAACTTTTGGAAAAGACGTATCTAAATTAAGTTGCTGTACCAGTTAGTCCGACCCGAAGAACCTGATTTAAAAAAGCAGCGAAAGCTAACTGCTTAACCAATCTTATCAGAAAATCTGTCTTTTCTAAAAACAACATCTCACCAGTATTTTATGGAAAATTAATTACTAGATGATTTATAAAATAAACTCCAGCGAATTTCCCTGAGGTATTTTGATTAAAGAAATTATTGAATTATTGAACAATAGATTTTCGCTTGTTTACCAACTCATACAGACATAGAATTACGATCAGATTTAGCAAGGTTTTTGCAAGTAAGCCTCCTAATATAACAATAGCCATTGGGCTCTGAATCTCATTTCCAGCCTCTCCATCTTTTAGTGCCAAGGGAATCAATGCCTGCTAGATAGTTAATGCTCTCGTTAGAATAGGATTGAGACGATCCATTGCCCCTTTAAGCAAGGGTTCAGAACCCTCTTCCCCATCCTTTCAGGTCTTCATATCTAGATACGAGAAGTTTTCCATTTCAAGTTGCAATATCAAATACGCTGATAAAACTAATGGTAGTAGCAATACTGATGACACCTAAAGTAAAGTAGACAATCAGAATTCCACCAATGAGTGCTAAAGGTAAACTAAGCAACACCACCAAGAGAAGCTTGATCTCTTGAAACTCGTAATACAGCAACAGGACAATTATTAAAACGGCCATACCTGCATTGGTTAATAGTAATTGAGAAGCTTTATGCTCACTCTTAAATTGTCCGTCATATTCTACACGATACCTATCAGGAACTGGATTTGATCTCCTATGATTTGTTGAATATCATTGACAACACTTCTAAGGTCTCTACCTTGTACATTTGCGGCAATTACAATTTCACAGTGAACGTTTTCTTGGCTTCTTGACAAAGGGCTAATAGATTCTTTAGCTATCGACAGTTATATTAACAACGAAGAGTCTGTATTGATAAATGAAGCCACTGGTTGTGGAAAAGCTTTATTGCTTCAGAATTGGGACATCAGGCTTGTGATAGGGGAACAAAGTCATCTTCTTTAATGGTCAGAAACTTATTTAACATACAAAAATGGCACGCTTGAAAGAAACCATATACCAGCTTCTAAACAAAATACCCTAAACCTATTTGCTTGTCCTATAAAATTCTGGGTTGACCCATATGGATGAACAACACCAAATGGATCTGAAGGAAATAATAGAAGAAAGGCATATACAAAATCCTACAATATATAGTGAGTCAATTACCATTAGGAAGTTTGTTTGATTCACATAAAGTGAAGCCACTATTGCTGATGCAATTTTGTATCGGTTGATACATTTCTCTCAAAGAATTGAACTCAAAAGTGAAAGTCTTAAAAAATTAAAGGAATTTTGTCAAACTGGCCTTTTTTCGTTACAAAAATATAAGTGGGGGCAATATCACCGTTGGAGGAGTCAACATCAGTATTTTCAATACAGCAATATTAAAGCACTCTCTATTTTTCTAGTTTCTTCATTAGAAACAAAAATAGCACCGAGTCGTAACCCGATGCTATCTAAATTTATTCTTAAAATCTGTAACATCTATTCAGGACTAGTCATTTTGAAAAATTATATGAATAGCTCTTTCAATGGTGGGATGTTAGATTTTCGGAAAAAAATCCAAAAGAAGTCACTTTTGGCAAGCTAATAATTCTACATCAAGAATCAAGGCAAAACTCAGAAACACCAGCCAGTAATGGTTGGCCTAGATCGTCCTATTAAAATTAGCCGCGATAACACAACTTTGTCTGATTTTTCAGTATGGAAATCGAGCTGCTATACACGTTTATAAATTAAAACATAATGAATATAAACTTAATGAATTATCGATGCCCGCCTAAAAGCCTTTCTGGGAGGATATTGAGAATTAGTGGCAGATGAGTCTTTAAGTTGCCCTATATAGCCTCAGCATTAAAACCCGCTTTCTGCACTGTTTTCTTTACTTCTTCGGCATTCAATTTTGACGTCTCCACTGTAAGCACACGGTTTTCACTCTTAAGGTTAACGTCCCATTTTTCAATCTCCTTTTCCTCATTCAGAAATGGGGTCACTTTTGACAAACACCCACCGCAATTGATATTAGTTTTAAATTTTAAAGTATTCATGATTTGTCTATTTAAAGTTTGAAAATTTAAATTTTAAATTTTAGTTGTTTTCAGTCGTAAACTATTGGCTACTACCGATACCGAACTGAAGGCCATGGCCATACCGGCAATCATAGGGTCAAGTAAAAAGCCATTGATAGGGTATAAAAGACCGGCAGCAATTGGGATGCCAATGATGTTGTAAATAAACGCCCAAAAAAGGTTTTGACATATTCCCAAAACCGTCTTTCTAGAGAGGTTCAACGCTTTAGGTATGGACTGCAGATCTGAAGTGATTAAGGTTATTTTAGCCACATCCATTGCAATATCAGATCCATGGCCCATTGCGATACTCACATCGGCTTGAGCCAGGGCCTGTGAGTCATTGATACCATCTCCAACCATTGCCACAATCATTCCTTTGGCTTGTAACTCCTTTACAAAATCAGCTTTGTCCGAAGGCAAAACTTCTGCTTTGAAGTGCTGAAGTCCTACCTGTTTTGCTACCGCAGCAGCCGTCTGCTGATTATCCCCAGTAAGCATATATACGTCAATATTTCTGTTCTGAAGGGTCTCAATAGCTTTCTTAGATGTTTCTTTGATCTTATCGGCAATGGCTAGCACTGCTAATGCCTGATTTTTATTAGCAAAAAAGACCACTGTTTTGGCTTCTTCACGCAGTGCTTTTGCTTTTTTATCCAGATCACCACTGATGGTTACTTTATTCTCAGCTAATAATTTTTGATTACCAACATAGAACATGGTACCCTCAACATCTATTGCCTGAACTCCACGACCGGTAACGCTATTGAACTGAGAGATACTTGCGGATTTAATACCTTCGTCTTTTAACCTCTGCACTACGGCCTCTGCCAGCGGGTGTTCGGATTGCGATTCAACCTCCAGCAGTATAGGCTTGAGTTTCTCCGCTTGGTCTTTGCTTTCCCAAATCACGTCAGTTACCACAGGTCTTCCTTCCGTGATGGTACCTGTTTTATCTAACACAACCGCATTTACTTTATGACCTAACTCCAAACTTTCGGCATCCTTAATCAGAATATTATTCTCTGCTCCCTTTCCCACACCTACCATAATAGCCGTTGGGGTAGCCAGCCCCAAAGCACAGGGACAGGCAATCACCAGCACGGCTACCGAAGTAAGCAAGGCATGGGTAAAGGCATCATCTCCACCTACCAACATCCAGGTGATAAAGGTCACGATGGAAATAGCCATGACTACCGGTACAAATATTCCTGCTATTTTATCTACCAGCTTTTGCACCGGGGCCTTACTTCCCTGGGCTTCTTGCACCATTTTGATTATTTGGGCAAGCAAAGTTTCACCGGCTACTTTTTCAGCCGTAAAGCGAAAGCTACCTTTCTGGTTGACCGTCCCTGCAAATACTTTTTCACCTTTGGTTTTCTCCACCGGTATGGGTTCTCCTGTAATCATGCTTTCATCCACAAAAGAATTTCCCTCGGCCACTTCACCATCTACAGGTATCTTCTCCCCCGGACGAACCAAAATGGTATAACCCACCTCAACCGAGGCAATGGGCATTTCCACTTCCTCTCCATCCACGATCACTTTCAATGTTTTGGGCTGTAAACCCATTAGTTTTTTGATGGCAGAAGAAGTATTGGATTTTGCTTTTTCCTCCAATACTTTTCCCAGTGAGATGAAAGTGATGATTACGGTAGCCGCTTCATAATACACATGTGGATGTATGCCCCTATTGTGCCAAAACTCAGGAAATAAGGTATTGAACAAGCTGAAAATGAATGCAATCCCCGTACTCAGGGCCACCAACGTATCCATGTTAGCCTTCCCGTGCCTGGCTTGTTTATAGGCATTAATGAAAAAACTTCTGCCAAACCAGAATAAAACCGGAATGGTAAATGCCAGAGAAATCCATCTGCCCGGCATCCAGTCCATGTAGAACATGCCCAGAATGAATACCGGTAGCGTTAATATAGCAGACCAAATGGTGCGTCTTTTTACTTCCTGGTAATGCTTTTCCTGAAGCTCCTGCTGCGCTTCTGATGGATTTTCAGCGTCTACAATCAAATCATAACCAACTGACTGTAGCGCCTTACGCAAATCCTCTGAGGTGAGTGAATCGTTATATTCTACTAATACCGAACTATTAGCGAAATTGACACTTGCCTTGGCCACACCTTCAGTATGGGTAAGGATGGACTCCACGCTGGAGGCACATGAGGCGCAAGTCATCCCCGTTACAGGAAAGGATTTTTTTAGTGTCTTGTCCATCTTTTTAGATGGTCTTCTTTTTGGTTCAATAATATCTATGGCTTCCATATATCATTTTTTAATCTATATGTTCTGAGATGAACAATACAAATTTCGGAAGTGCAAAAGGAATAAGTACTATAGGATTTGCTGAAGGTTTTACAAAATTGTCAGTATGCCGAGCACACGGGATTTGAATATTGAATAATTATATGTTATCCAATGTGTTTCTTTTTCTATCAATAGTACTTTTAAACTGAGAAGGTGTCATACCAGTGACTTTTTTAAATTGACTACTTAAATGTGCCGAACTGCTGTATCCTAACTGAAAGGCGATTTGGCTCAGTGTAAGTTCATCATAGATCAGCAATTCCTTAATGCGTTCAATTTTTTGGCGAATAATATATTGCTCCAGGGTGATACTTTCTACAGAAGAAAAAAGCATGCCGAGATATTTATAGTCATAGTTGAGTTGGTCAGCGATAAAATCAGCCCATTTCACATCTAAAACTTCCTGTGAATGATGAATCTTTTGAACAATCAAATTTTTCATCTGCTCTATCAGTCTGCTTTTGCGATCATCTATAAGCGAAAAACCTACTGTTTCCAGCCCTTCATTTAACCTGCTATTTTCCTCATCCCCTAATCCTTCTTTGAGTTCAATCTCACCCAATTCCACATTTTGAAAGGGTATCTCCAATTCTTCCATGAGTTGCTTAACCGCTGTTATACAGCGCGGGCAAACCATATTTTTCACGTGTAATTTTCTGCTCTCTATCATCTCAATATTGTAATGGCACTTGAATAAATAAACACTATTTTAAGCGATATGATTTATAAAATCCGGTGTTTGATGTATGAAATTATGAGACTACATTTAAATGCAGCCACTCTGAATTTTGTTTATCGGGTATCTCTGGTAGAAATAATTTTGTGTGTGATAATAAAACTCAGTATTGGATTTACCACAATCGCCAAAAAAGGAGAAAGCCCTACCTCCAAAACTGGTACAATAGGCATCTTTTCATTGTAACTCCAGAAATTAAGTTCAATAGCTACCCATTCCGCTACGAATGCAAACAAACCAGCTATTAGAAGTACAGTAACAATTGTTTTGAAATTGAAATTACGAATCCAACACCTATCTTTAAGTACCACAGCCACAAGGCCATATATGATAAATTTAAGTACCACATCCCCGATGGTGCATCCTAGAAAATAGATGCTTTTCATAAAGTAATTATACTCTTCATATAGGCCTGCATGAAGGTTTTCCCAGATAAAATTTAGCACAAAGGCTATCAGGGAAATCCAAATTATCAGACTTTTACGTGTAGGATTATGGGGTTCATTCATAAAAAAATCAGGATCAACCTGCATATAAGGCTGACCCTGATGCTTAAATATCTCACAAAAATAAACCTACAGAAAATATCCCATGACCCTGTACCTCCATAATGAGCGATATCAGGATAAGCGTGTATGTGATTTTGAAGTTCATTTCAGGGTGTTTATTCGTTTACCTTAAAGTCGAAGCTAATGCGCACCTTTTCCCATTCCAGTGAGATTTGTCCTCCATCATCATCTTTTGCTACGGTATAAGTCAGCTCTTCTTTTACTTCGGGCAGCTCTTCCGGTGATACGGAAAATCTCATCACATCCTTATCAGCTGAGTACTCGTCCGCACCGTGCTGGTCCCAGTTTTTGTTAAGTATGATCGTCCATTCTGCCTTTCCGGGAATGGTAAAAAAGGCATATTTCCCTTTTGGGAGTTCCTGCCCATTGATGAGCAGCTCTTTGTTTGTGTCCAGCCAGGTGGCCTTATGTGCCCCTGAAACCCATATTTCATCGTAGGCCACCAGTCCACCAAAAATAACCCGGCCTCTAACACGTGGAGAGGAGTAATCGATATGCACATGAGCGTCATTTATCATGGCCATGGCACTGGTATGAGGGCTTTTAGGCTTCCCTTCACTTTCACTTGCTCCTTCTTTAGCCATATCATGCCCCTCATGTTCATCAGAAGCTTTTGAGGCTGGGTGTTCATGGGCATCATCATGGCCCTCTTTTTGGGAATCAGAAGTTTGACTTGTGCATCCGGAAAAAATGAACGCGGCTATTGTAAGAGTGTAGATTAGTTTTTTCATAGGTTTTAATTGTTATTTAGTTTAACGATTACATTTTTCAAATCAATATCTGAGAGCTTCTCAAGCTTATCTTGCTGATAGTACTCATCTATTTCTGAAAGCTTGAATTCAACACCTTTTTTGGGTTTGTAATTGAAGTAATCCTGGATTTGGATACCATTGATATCCCTGGGATTGGTTGCTTCCCGGAAGCGAATACCACCACCATTGGTTTGGTATTCATAAGCAAAATAGTCCAGAATGTAGTCCTCACTATCGAACCAATAGATAAATACATCCTCGAAATCTTCTCCGCCCCCCTCTTGTCTAAATGTTACTTGAATTTTATGATATTCTTTGTCAAGAACATTGACTTTGCCGAGATAATTTTTGATTACCGAAGCGTCATTTAGCCTGTAGGGTAAAAATGCGAAGTAGATGACGGAATTTACCGAATTAGCGTAGGCATTTTGCCTTGCTGCCACAAGTTCCTGCACTTTACCGTTGATGTAGCGTGTAAGGCCATTATTGGTAAGCACGTCAAGGGTTTCTGTTCCGGTGCTGTCGATATGGAGACGGGTGCATTCAAACTGATTTTCATTCATTTTATAACTATAGGATCTGTCCCTAAAATCAAAGGCTGCTTCCGCATTAGCTAATAAATGAAGATTGCTTCTGGCAATGGCAGAGTCTACTACTGCCTGTGCCTTAGGGTCAGTTGTTGTGCTAGCTGATGGATTACAGCCGACAAAGAGTAGGCCCAGAAGAATGCCTAAATAGCTGTTGTACTTTATTTGCATCCTCTTGAAAATTGCAGGTGAACGATCTTCCGCATATCTTCCTCTACCTGCATGGAAAGGGTTACCAATCCGGCAGAATTAATTTGCTGGCCTTGCATCTCGCCCTTAATCAAATAAT
Source organism: uncultured Cyclobacterium sp. (assembly GCF_963977555.1). Classification (GTDB taxonomy): domain Bacteria; phylum Bacteroidota; class Bacteroidia; order Cytophagales; family Cyclobacteriaceae; genus Cyclobacterium. The sequence continues at coordinate 112,719 of NZ_CAXBPD010000009.1, forward strand.
TGCCTTGCAATAATGCCATCTCTTTGTTGACCAGAGATTCAGCAACTTCAACAGAGAATGTCATCTCCTGCATCTCCTCAATTTCTTTTCCCAAATGACCGTCTCTGTAGTGCTCCCAGGAATCATCAACCGATCCCTGTTCGTATATCTTAGCTTTGGAAGAAAAAACCGCGTTCAACGAATCCAGATTTTTATCGTTTACTGAACTGACAAACAAGTCCAGCACTTCGTTGGCTGTATTTTTGGGTTTGACTGAATCATTGCAAGAAATCATTAGTACTGATAAAGCCAAAATAGCGGTGGTAAATGTTTTTTTCATCATAGATTATTGGGTTAGTTATAAATATTTAAGCAATAGTGATTTTTTCATCCAGGTAAACCTGCTGGATCAGATTAAGCAGTTCAACACCTTCGTTTCTAGGTCTTTGAAATGCTTTTCTTCCTGAGATAAGGCCCATTCCTCCGGCTCGTTTATTAATAACAGCCGTTTTTACAGCTTCAGCATAGTCCGAATCACCGGATGATGCCCCTCCCGAGTTGATCAGGCCTATCTTGCCCATGTAACAGTTGGCTACCTGGTAGCGGCACAGATCAATTGGATGATCCGAAGTATATTTCTCATACATTTCTTTAGAAGTCTTACCAAAATCCAAAGCCTTAAAACCGCCATTTGTTTCAGGCACCTTTTGTTTGATAATATCTGCCTGAATGGTCACTCCCAGATGGTTGGCCTGGCCTGTGAGGTCAGCGGCTGTATGGTAATCCTTGTCCTTGGTTTTGAAGGCTTCATTTCGGGTATAACACCACAAGATAGTGGCCATCCCTAATTCATGGGCATAAGCAAAGGCTTCTGAAATTTCACGGATCTGCCGGTTTGACTCTGCCGACCCAAAGTATACGGTAGCCCCAATGGCGCAAGCCCCCATATTCCAGGCATCCTTTACCGTTCCAAATAAAATCTGGTCATGCTTGTTGGGATAGGTTAGAAGCTCATTATGGTTGATTTTTACGATATAAGGAATTTTATGCGCATACTTTCGGGCGTTAAGCCCTAATACACCAAAGGTAGAGGCTACACCGTTACAACCTGCTTCCAAACCAAGCTGTACAATATTCTCCGGGTCAAAGTAGTCCGGATTGGGGCCAAAAGCACTCCCAGCGGAATGTTCAATACCCTGATCTACCGGAAGAATTGACAAGTAGCCCGTGCCTGCCAGGTTACCACTATTATACAATCTTGATAGTGAATTAAGCACCTGCGGATTTCTGTTTGTATTCAGAAAAACCTGATCCAGATAATCCGGTCCGGGTATGGTAAGCCTTGTTTTGTCAAAGGTTTTGCAGCTGTACTCTAACAGGTATTCAGCCTGATCTCCTAAATATTCATTTATCTTTTTCATATCCATTCTATTTACAGTTGACAATTATTGACGTTTTGTACTTGTAGATTTTAACCTCGGGACGACCAGAACGGTTACAAGTAGTAATACTGTTCCGATGATCGGGTATGGCCAGGATTTGCCAAAGGTGTACAACCAAATACCCAAAATAGGCCCCAGTACCTGACCGATGCTATTAACAGATGTTTGTAGCGAAAGATTAGCTCCGGTATGATTTTTATCAATGAAAGAAATCATAGCGATAAGATTTGGCGTAACCATGGCTCCTCCTACCGCAAAAACGATGATCATAGCGTAGACAAACAAGTTGTGTATCCAGAAAGAAAAAGCGAACATGGCCAATGAGGCTATTGCAAAGCCGATAAATAGTTGTGTGTTTATAGACAATTTTTTCTCATCAAGACTGGCAAAGAGGGGCTGTAGTGCCGCCATGATCAAACCACAAAGCATAAAGCCCAGGCCTATCTGTGAAGTAGTAAAAGTAAGGACATCCTTAGCGTATACGGAAAAGACCGTTTCAAAAAAGGTAACTGCTAATTGAATAACCAACGACATCAGTAACAGTAATATAAAATCTAATCTGATGCTCAATCTTGATTGCTGTACTTCTTGTAGAATATCAAGGTTACGTCTTTCGGGATTTTTCAACCATCCGATGGTTAGAAACAAAATCAATACCCCTAATAATGCCACCGCAAGGAAAGGAACGCTGAATTTATCTAGCAGTAAATGCCCGAAGCTGGTATTAAAATGCAGGTTGGTTTGAGCGAGATAACCACCGATCATCGGCCCGGCTATCACTCCCGTACTTACAGCCACCCCGGACCATGCCAAGACTTTCCTTCGCTGCATGCTGTTGGTAATGTCACTGAGGTAAGCATTACCAACGGGGATAACCGAAGATGAGAAGATCCCTCCAAGGATACGGGCCATGTACAGCATGGTTAAAGAAGTAGCCAGGCCGGTTAATGCCTGCATAACAACAAAACCTGTCAGTCCCATAATGATGAGTAGTTTACGACCGAAACGGTCGGATAACTTACCCCAAACTACCGCAAATAATAGTTGAAAAAATGGGTATATGCTGGTAAGGATACCAATGTGATAGTTGATATCCTCATCCGCCACTACACCGGACTTTAAAGCAAGTCTTTCCGTATAGTAGGGTAAAACGGGCAGCAGTACGCCATACCCGCTCATAACCACAAAAATACTCAACAGGACAATTATTATCCTGCCAAGAATTTCTCTATTACCCATTACTTGTTACCAATTTTTTTCTTTAAAAGTTGGGCATTGATTGCCACTATAATGGTACTCAAACTCATAAATACCGCACCTACCGCAGGCCCCAATACAAAACCGGAAGTGTAAAGAACACCTGCTGCTAACGGAATGGCAACCGCGTTGTATCCCGTAGCCCATATCAGGTTTTGGATCATCTTATTGTAAGTAGCTTTTCCAAACAGGATCAGATTGGCAATGTCTTGCGGGTTGCTATTGACCAAAATAATGTCGGCTGTTTCGGCCGCTACATCGGTGCCTGAGCCCACGGCAATACCTACGTTGGCCTGTGCCAGTGCAGGCGCATCGTTCACCCCATCACCGGTCATAGCGACAAATTCATTCTTAGCTTGTAGGTCTTTTACGATTTCAACCTTCTGGTGTGGCAATACCTCTGAGTAGTATCCGTCCAGGCCTAGTTCTTCACTTACTGCTTTGGCGACTGTTTCATTGTCACCGGTAGCCATCATCACTTTAATGTTATTGTTTTTGAACACTTTAATTGCCTGGGCACTTTCCGGCCTGATCTCATCGGCCAGGGCGATGTACCCGGCCAGTTTATTATCCACCAGCACAAATACAACTGTCTCCGCAGCACTGCTGTAGGCACCATCAGGTAGGGAAATATTCTCATCTTTCAGATAACCCGGGCTCACTACTTTTACATCTTTTCCTTCCACTTTTGCTTCTACCCCTTTACCGGTAATGGCATTGAAGTTTTCCGGTTTGGGTACGGCTATGTCTTTCTCTTTTACTTTTTTGATAATACCAACGGCAATAGGATGTTCCGAACTTTGCTCCAAAGCACTGGAAAGCCGAAGTAGTTCGTCTGCCTCAAATTGCTGATCTACCGCTTCTACACGGGTAACGCCAAAATCGCCTTTGGTCAGGGTTCCGGTTTTATCAAAAACGAGGGCCGAGATCTTTCTTGATTCCTCAAAAGCAGTCCTGTTTCTAATCAGCAGACCATTCTGTGCCGAAACCGCAGTGGATATGGCTACCACTAATGGTATGGCTAAGCCAAGCGCATGCGGACAAGCAATGACCATGACGGTAACCATTCTTTCCAGGGCATATACGAAAGGAAAGCCTAAAAACAACCAGGTAGCCAGCGTACCAAAACCAATGGCCAATGCAATATAGGTAAGCCACTTGGCGGCACGGTCTGACAAATTCTGCATTTTTGACTTAGACTTTTGCGCATCTTGTACCAGCGTAATTACCTTATTGAGGTAGCTGTCTTTACCTGTATGCTCTACTTTTACTTTTAGTGAGCCATTGCCATTGAGTGACCCTCCGATTACTTTATTCTCAAGGCCTTTTTTTACCGGTTTGGATTCCCCGGTCAGCATAGACTCATTCAGGTAACTTTCCCCCTCTACGATAATGCCATCAGCCGGAACTTTTTCACCGGGTTTAATCAAAATAATATCATCTTTTTGCAAGTCTTCCAGCTTCACATCTTCTACCGTGTCACCTTTGACCCGATGCGCTTCTGAGGGCATCATGCTTACCAATAACTGCAGGGCTTTTGAAGCTCCCAGTACGGATTTCATTTCCAGCCAGTGGCCGAGTAGCATGATATCAATCAGGGTGGCCAGTTCCCAAAAAAAGTCTTCTCCTTCAAGGCCGAACACTGTTGCGGAACTATAAAAATAGGCAACACTAATGGCCATGGATATTAAAGTCATCATGCCCGGGGCACCTTCCTTCAGCTCATCCTTCAATCCTTTCAGAAAAGGCCAGCCTCCGTAAAAATAAACGATGGTAGAAAGCCCGAACAGAATGTAAGCATTGCCCGGCAGCAGCCACTCATAACCGAAAAATCCCTGGATCATTGGCGAAAAAACAAGTATAGGGACAGTGAGTACCAGCGATATCCAGAATCGCTTTTTGAAGTCCTCTATCATCATTTTATGATGATCATGTCCCATTTCACCATGCCCGGGGTTGTGACCCGAATGACTACTATGCCCATGTCCTTCATGTCCGGAATGATCTTCATGCTTTTTACTTTCTTCGTGCTTATGGTGTGTGTGATTATGCTCTTTATGATTTTCCATAATGACTATTTTTTATTTGTTCGGGTATTTCAGATTTAGTTTTTCAAGCTGTTCGGCTAAAATTTTAGCTGCTGTATAATTACGAAACCAGCGCTTATCTGCTGGGATGATGTGCCAGGGCAGATGGTCGCAGGCATTCAATATGGTATGATACGTTTTCCTGTAGTCATCCCATTTTTTTGGGATAAGTTCATCTTCTTTGGCATATTTCCATCGTTTGTGCGGTTTTGTCTTACGCTCCTCAATACGCTTTACCTGCTCGTTAGCCGATAGGTGTAGATAAAACTTTAAAATCAATGTATTATTTGCCATCAAGTGATGCTCCAATTCGTTAATCAAATTGACGCGATGCTCCAGTACATCCTCTGACAAGCTTTTGTTTGTTGTTGGTACCAAAATGTCTTCATAGTATGACCTGTTAAATACCCTGATCATACCTTTCTGGGGAAAATGTGGATAAACGCGCCATAAAAAGTCATGTTTGAGCTCATCAATTGTGGGTTTCTTAAACGATGTTACCTGCACGCCCTGCGGGTTCATGCCGCTAAAAGCGTGACGGATCGTACCATCCTTTCCGGAGGTATCAAGCCCCTGCAAGACAATGAGCATGCTGTATCTTCCATCGGCATAGAACTTATTCTGCAACTGAAAAAGCTCCTTTCGGAGTTTTTTCAAGGCTTTCTTTGTTTCCGCCTTATCGGCATCTTCCGGTGGCAGTGTTGATATGTGTTCTAACTCAACCATCTGCTTTTATTCAATTTCTTTTGCGTTCTGTTCATATTTCATGGTAAACCAGGCCCCATCATCCTCTGTAAACTGCTGACGTTGCAATACGAAATCGTTAGTCAGGTATTCTTCCACGACATAGTTTATCGTTTTAATACGGATTCCCATCATGTATGCTTCAATAACAGCCTCACTACTTATTTTTACTGATTGGTTCACTACCTCCTTTTTCCTGTTTTTTATGGTGACCAGGCTTTTGGATCCGAAAAAACTTAACACCCCGGATTCAACACTCATCTTCAAATGAATATCTTTTAATTCTTCTCCTTTACCCAGTTCATACAGTTGCTGAAAGTCTTCTGAAGTGACATCCACTTTTATCTTCTCGTCATCCGGATCAGTAAAAGGAAATACATTCAATAGCACATCAAACTCATTGGGATTGCACTTATATGTGGTCGTGTACTTTTCCGTAAGCCGGCCGCTTTCGTCATAGAGCTCGGTTATTACCTTTATCCGATAAGTTTTACCCTGCTGCTCTAACTCACCCGTTAAAAATATCTGCTTGCCCTGCAGGTCTCCATTTTGATCATAGTTTTCACGTACTATTCTTTTTTGCGCTATTTGCTGAATGAACATTTCTTTCTCCTGACCATACAAAATTGCAGGGGCAAGTTGCAGACACGCTATTAAGGTGAGTAGCGCACTACGCATGATGCTTCATCAGTTGGTTAATCTCTTTTGCCAGAATATCTGAAAGGTCAATCTGATTACTTTCATGCGGGATGGTATTGCACGTTACGACCTGTTGTACCCCTGCATTTTTTAGATCCGCATAGGCTGAGCCCGCAAATACGGCATGTACCCCAACACAAACCGGTGGGTGCATTCCGGCTTTTTTTAAATGGCCGACTGTCTCTATCATCGTTCTGGCGGTGGAAATTATATCATCCACCAATACCGGGGTGTGGTCTTTGTATTTTGCTACATCGGGGACGGACACTTCCACATCCCTGTCACCATGCCTTACTTTCTCTAACACGGTAAAAGGTGCCCCGGCTTCTTCTGCTACCTGGGAAACCCATTGCTCACTTTCACTATCCGGGCCGATGAATACCGGCTTTTCAATATTATCGCTCACCCATTTTGAAATGTGTGATGCCGCATGGATCAGTTTATTAGGTACGGTGTAAATCTCACTTAACGAACTTCTACGGTGAAGGTGTGGGTCAACGGTGGTCAATGTTTCTGCAAAACCTGATATCAATTCAGCAAAATACGTAGACGTGATGCCTTCTCCTGGATTAAACTGTTTATCCTGACGCATGTATGCCAGATAAGGCGCTACCAGGCACGTACAGGCAGCACCAAGTTCTTTGGCTGTCTTACTTAAAAAGTACAGGGGCAGCAATTTGGTATCCGGCTCATGCAGCGTACATACCATTACCACACATTTGTCTTTTACCTCAGAGTGAATCTGCACATAACTTTCTCCATCGGGAAACTGCCGGATGGTTGCCTCTCCCTTTTCAGCCTTGAGGTGCCTGGCTATTTTTTTAGTAAGATCTTCGTTGCCCGATAAGGCAAAAACTATCATTTCCATATTTTTAAGTCGCTTTGATTTTAATAATTTGTTTTTGTGTATCCAGGTAAGAAAGGGCGTATTCAAGCTCTCCTTGTGACTCAGCATGGATTTCAAACAGGGTATCGTTCTCTTCCACATGAGTACACAATGGTGTAAGCAGCAAAATGCCTGCTGTCATAGCACCGGGAGCACCGGCCAGCTTAGCCACTTTGGCCAGTCTACGGTTATCAATTTCTGAAACTACTCCACTTGCTGCGGATCTAATCCTATGCTTATGGGGCGCTACCTCAGGTTCCCTGAAAAAACCTTGTGCCTCGCAGATAGCAGTGAATTTTTTGTAGGCAGCTCCACTTTTCAAAACTCTCAAAGCTTCAAGAGTGCCTGACCCTTCGGCTGCTTTTCCTCCCATTTCCAGTAATCTGCCTGCCAGTATTACTGCTCTTTCTCGCAGGTCATCAGGTGCATTGTTTTCATTTCTCAAGACGGATAAAACATCCTTAGCTTCCAAGGCAGGCCCTATACCCCTCCCCACAGGTTGTGACCCATCGGTGAGCACGATATCAATATTCAGCCCGATGGCTTTGCCTACCGCAACCATCTTTTCTGACAGATGCTCAGCAGCCTCCTGCGACCGCACCTTAGCCGTAGCTCCAACAGGAATATCAATCACCACATCGGTAGAACCTGCTGCCGCCTTTTTAGAAAGCACGGAAGCGATCATCTGCCCTTCGCTATCAATATCCAAAGCTTTTTCTACACGGATGAGTATATCATCAGCCGGACTTAGCTGTACTGATCCGCCCCAGGCAAGGCAACCGCCTTCCTGTTCCACGACATTTTTCATTTGCCCGGTGGTGAGATTTACGTTGGTGACTACCTCCATGGTGTCAGCAGTACCGGCAGGAGAAGTAATGGCACGGGAAGAAGTTTTAGGGATGGTCAACCCGGCTGCGGCAACAATAGACACTACCAATGGAGTAGTTCTGTTACCGGGCAAGCCACCTATGCAGTGTTTATCATAAACTTTATCCTTGCCCCAGTCCAATTTGAAACCCACATTGATCATAGAACGGGTCAGGGCAATCACTTCGTCCTGATTTAATGAGTTCCCTGTGCTGGAAGCCAGAAAAGCCGACAATTGAATATTAGATAAGTTACGATTGACGATATCGCCAATGATCCTGTCAAACTCGGCCTGGTTCAGTCGGTGTCCATAAATTTTCTTACGGACATCACTCATGGAATCCAGGGCATCCAAATGGCTCAGCCTAAGCAAGTCACCTTCTTTAGTATCCAGGGCTTCAATGGCGGCATCAGAAAGGCCCAATTGATCGTGACTTAATTGTGACTCATCATCCCAAACGATAAGAGATGCTACGATAGTTTTTTCTCCTTTTGTAACTTTTATACGATTTAAAGCCTCAAACCCTTCCGATATACAAACCGGGCAGTCCTTACGCATAAATACCATATATTCGTTTCGAGCATCTATGCCTAATCTTACTAGTTTTAATACGTTATGCCGGGTATCCTTTGCTTCCATCACAATTCTACCTTTTGATTAAGTTGTGGGATATCTGTTTGCCATCCTTTATTATCTTCCAGGGCTTTTGACAAAGCTTCTGCCTGCTCTGCTTCCCCATGAATAATAAACACCTTTTCGGGTTGTTTTTTAATTTCAGAGAGCCAATCAATCAAATCGTTTTGATCACCATGTGCACTCAGTCCTTCAATGTGTTCCATCTGCATGTTGAATGGCAGCCATTTGCCATACACTTTAATTTCTTTTGCACCTTCAAGTAGCTTTCTTCCTCTTGTTCCTTCTGCCTGATAGCCTACAAAAAGTAGGGTGTCGTTACTATTGCCTGATCTTGTTTCCATGTAGTTGAGTATTCGTCCGCCCGTCATCATACCGCTACCTGCAATGACGATCTTGGATTTATTGTCTTCACGCAGTGCCAGGGTTTCCCGATAGTTGCTCACTACCTGAAAATGAGAACACATTTCATCACATTCTTCCGGCTTAAGCTTGTGCCAGTCCCGCGAGGCATGGAAGAGATGAAGTACATTGGCACCCATCGGACTGTCCATGATCATTGGTATTTTTGGAATCCTTTTCTCCTTCAAAAGCCTCCAAAGCATTAGCATCATGAGCTGAGTGCGCTCTACGGCAAAACTGGGAATGAACAAGCTTCCTCCACGCTCTACCGTTTCGTTGACTATACGTTCCAGTTCCGGGACAATACTTTCTTCTTCAGGATGAATCCTTCCTCCATAGGTGGATTCAATAAGCAGGACATCCGCTTTTTCAGGCTTTTTTGGCGTATACAAAAGCAAATCTTTTTTTCTGCCAATATCACCTGAAAACACCAGGCGGCTATCGTTGGTCTCTACTTCAATAAAAGTTGATCCGATGATATGGCCATTGTATTGCCACCTTACTTTAAAGTCTTCTTCTATCACATGCCACTTTCCTTCTGAAACAGGGTTAAAAAGTGGGATTGTTTTTTCAACGTCTTTAAGGTCATAAAAAGCCTCTGCCGGATGGTGTTTGCTATATCCTTCTTTATTGGCTCTGGCAGCCTCCTCTTCCTGAATTTTAGCACTGTCTTTTAGTATAATTTCAGCGATCTTGAGGGTGGGCGCACTTCCATATATTTTGCCTTTGAAGCCTAATTTCACCAAGCGGGCCAGGTAGCCTGTGTGATCAAGGTGCCCATGGGTAAGTACCACCGCGTCAATAGATGCCGGGACATACTCGGGTGGCTCCCAATTGAGCAGTCTCAGTTCTTTTAATCCCTGAAAAACACCGCAATCCACCATCAGCTTTTTACTTCCGGTTTCAAGCAAATATTTGGATCCTGTAACGGTACCAGCCGCACCTAAAAATTTTATGGTTATTTTTTCTTTCATCTTTAAATACAAATCATTTTTAATAGACCGCCTTGCTTGAACAAATTTCGTTTCCTTCTTTAAGTATCCCTCTGATCCGTTTATCAGTTATTCCTATTTCATTAAGCATCTTTGGCTTGTCACAAAGCTCCTTGCAGAGTACTACCATCTTATCAATCAACTGTTGCTTTTCGGATTTGGTAAGCGTAGTGAGGCAGGTGATAGGATGTAAACCGGACAAATTAATCCGTTCACTTAAACTTCCTTGTTGGGGATAATCCCAGCCTATGAGAATCAAACCGGAACATTTACCATATTGAATGGCATCTTCGGTGAACCGGGTATTGGTCACCACCCAACCCTGATGAAACTTAGTAGCATGATCTTTACGTTTCTGCCATTGCTTTTTTACATCTTCAAACCGGGATTTTATATAGAGTGGAATTTTTACATCGCACTTATAACCTTGCCGATTATGGAATTTGCACTCTACCATAAAGTGCTTATTATCCTTTTCGGCCTCCACATCTATTTCGTGAGTCACACAATGGCCCTGAATGATCACACCTACTTTAGTGCGGTATCCCTGGTGTTTGAGAATTTCACCAATGAACTTTTCAAAGGGGTATCCTGATGGTCCCAGCTCTAAAATAGCCTGCTTGGTTTTGTACCTTCCTGCGACAGGTTTTGAGTACTTCCTGAGCATGGAAAAGGCCTGACTGTATATTTTTTTTGTAGACATTCCATCAACAAGCTGCGCTTCAATCTCACTCACAATCCGATCAATAACGGCAGAAACTGCCCCTGCCTTTTCAAGGGATTGCCTGAGTTTGGTTGATGAAAATGGAGCTTTTTCTCCGGAAGCCTTGGTTATTAAAACGGTCTTTTCTGGCATTCAATCTACTTTAACAATTGAATGTTAAAGTTAGAATTTTACACTCGGAGGTATTTATGATATCTCACTTTCGATGTACGAAATTACGCTATTCAAGTCAGTCTCTGATCACTAGTTGAACACCTAAAATCAAGCCTTACATAAGGCTTGATTTATTAGTTTCACGTATAGTATCTAATAAGATCTTCCTGATAAATCCAGAAAAATTTACTTATATCAAAGTAGTTCAAAGGAGCCAGCTTGTGCTTTGATTTCATCCCTTGAACTACTGCACTGTACTCTAAATAATCATCGGGAGAAAAACAACTTTGAGAACAAGCTTCAGCAATTTTCAAAGAATGGCTGTTCCATAGTGGAAAGTAAGTTGGAGCATGAACTGCGCAATATCTGGAGGCAAATTCTATGTTTTCATAATCTATATTGCTGTTCCCGTTTTGAGCAATACTAACTGCAATTAATAGCTCACCTTGACCTAACGAACTATCAATTTGCAATTTTTTGATATTATTTTGGAAACCACACCTTATGAAATAATCAGCTCTATCATGGTTGGCCACTGCCATCACCTTTTCTTTGATCACATCAATATTCTGATTGCCCGGTCGGAACCTGATGAAATTGATGAGTTTTTTATCAGTAAGAAAGTAGCCACGAATATCTTTAATATGGTTGATATGTTCCTCTATCATCTTATCCATCTTCATTATCAGCTATTGAGGTTTTATGAGTCATCTTGTTTTTGGTAATGCTACCATACCATTGATTGAAAACCACACAAGCAGTCAGATCTCCCGTTACGTTTACTGCCGTTCGGAACATACCCAACAAGCGCTCCACCCCAATAATGATGATGATACCTTCAGCAGGAATACCTGCACTACCAAGTACGGATGCCAGAATAACTACACCTCCACCAGGAATGGCCGGAGTTCCTATTGAAGCTGCAACAATGGTTACTATTACCACAATGATGTTCAACAAGCTCATCTCCAGCCCATACGCCTGGGCGATAAATAAAGTGGTTATGGTTTGATAAAGTGCTGTACCATCCATGTTGACGGTAGCGCCTATAGGGATAATAAAGTTGCTGATTGCGGGATCAACTTTCAGTTTTTCTTCTGCTGTTTGCAATGAGAGTGGCATAACCGCTGCTGAACTGGTGGTGGAAAAAGCCAGGAGTTGAGCGTCTCTGATCTTTCCCAAGAATTTTAGCGGGTTCCTGCGGCCTAACAAACTCACCATCATCAGGTATATGCCTACTAAAATTAGTAAACCTGCCAAGACTACTATCACGTAATAACCTAGTCCGGCAAGGGAGCTTAGACCTACACTGGATGTAAGCTGAGCCATGAGACCAAAAACTGCTATGGGTACTAAAATCATGGCCCACTTAACTACTGTCATACAAATTTCCTGTACAGCACTCAGCAATAACTTCACAGGTTTCAGCAGATTATCTGGCAATGATAATACTGCCACTCCAATAATAATGGTAAAGATGACAATGCTCAACATTTCCCCGCTTACCATTGAGGCCAGCGGGTTTTCAGGCAGCAGATCGGTAATAATGCCCGGCATATCATTGATGTCAAACGATAATTCAGCATTTTCTTCGCCTGCCGACAGTACTGCTTCATGCTCGGCTGCTGCCTGTTCATGCAGGTAGCTGCCCGGTTTAAAAACGGTGGCAAGAAGGGTTCCTATACTCACGGAGATAATGGTGGTAGCCACAAAATAAAGTAAAACACCACCTCCCAGTTTTTTCAGGTTGTCTTTGTCATTACTGGCGATACCAGTAATGATAGAGGCCACGATTAACGGGATCATGATCATTTGCACGAGCTTAAGAAAGAGCATGCCGGGCAGGGCCAGCCAGTTACCTAAAACATCGGCAGTGGCTTTGCTCACCCATCCATTTTGTGGGCTTAAAAGAAGACCAAAACCCACTCCTAAGAAAAGTGCAATGAGTACCTTTAACCAGAGCTTACCTGCTACCAGTTTTTGAAGATAGGTATTAAGTGATTTGAGAGATTTTATTTCTGTATCAAACAAGCTCATTATATAATCCCTAAACTTTCATTCGTCTTTTTAATAGAGCTTACTGCGCTTTTCTCTATTCCCGTCAATGCCCTTATAGCATCAATTGTTTCCGGTATAACAATGGCCTGGTTATCCACCACATAAGCGTAATAGAGTTCATCTCCCTCGACTTTAAGCATATCTTGCCAAAGGGCTACTTCATACATATCGCCCCAGGGTCGTCCCATATCCAGGTACTTTTCTTTGATCGTATTATTGGAAACCAGACCATCGCTGTAATTGATCAAGTTGATTCGCGTAGATGTCTGAAATGCTTCTATCACCTCTTTTTTATCAGCTTTCCGGGTAAGGCGGACATTCCAATAATGCAGGTGGCTAAGGGTTTGAGGTACTTTCACCGCCATGGTTACTACATCCAGTTCAGAGTCCACGCTCTGAGCGTCCGGTCCCTGGTGGCTGGGAATATCTTTCTCCGGAACGAGTGTATTCATGATGCCCCCTAAATGGCTTTCCCAAGGATCTGTAGCCCTGCGTAGCAGTGTACCACGAGCACTTTGCAACAACCCTACTTTTTTGAGAGCAGTAAGCGTACGCAAAATGGAGGTGGTGTTACAGGAGACCACCCGGGTACTGTCCCGGTTCAGGGCGGAGGCATAGTTATTTTCCGCACTAAAGGAGTGACCGGTAGTTTCGTGTTTTTCTCCACCTTGCAGGATAAATTTTATTCCCTGCTCCTTATATATTTTTACATTTTGTGCGGCTATCTTCTTTGGCGTACAATCTACCACCAGGTGAGCAACCCCTAATAGGTCTGCCATATTACCAGCCAGGGGAATACCGGCCTTTTGCATGTAACCACTGGCATCTTCGGTAGCTGCATAAACAGGGTATCCTTTCTTTACCGCAGCTTGAATGCGCCAGTCGCTGATCACATCACATACCCCGGCTAATTCCATATCGTCTTGTCGCGCGATTGCATCGGCTACTCTTTTGCCGATTACGCCATATCCTATAAGTGCTATTTTCTTTTTCATCTTGTTATTGATTTTTAATTGTAGTATGAATGTTATTTATGTTGGACAGTCCGAATACGATCAGCACAAAGCTCTGACCGATCTCCATCATCACTAAAATTTTGGCAGGGGTAGTTATTGGCACAATGTCACCATAACCGATGGCCGCAAATGTTACCACGCTGAAATAAAACGTCTCGAATAAATACTCGAAGTAATTGAAGCTTTCAAAAGGTTTAAAGCCCTTAAAAGAAGATGGATTGGCAGCGACCAGACAGGTAAAGTCTGCAGCATAGGAGAAAATAATGAGCATAACCAGCAGCCCGAAAATCCAGAGAAGTTGCCCGAAAGAATGACATTGTTTAATGGACTTATTGACCTGCCTGAAGGTGAAAAATGTAAAGTAACCGCTCTTAATAAAAGTGAGAAAGATAACAATATAAGGCACCCAACTTAGTGCATGATCTACAAACTGCATAAGATACACGTACACAAGCGCTACTATCGCAACCAACAAAAGAGCCGGACGCATTCGTTTAAGCAGTTGTTTTAAGAAATTACCCGTGTTTATTTTATAAGTCATCATGTATCGTCAGTTAATCACCTGAGCTGCTTTTCCTGATTGTCGAAGAATAATTACACCTATCACACCGGCAAGTACTGAAGCAAATAAAATGGTCAGTTTGGCAATGAATGTATATTCCTCTTTTTGAAAGGCCAATTCCGTGATAAACAGTGACATGGTAAAGCCAATGCCTGCTATCATGGCTACTCCGGAAATGTGTCTCCAGGAAACCTCTTGCTGCAACTCTGCCAGCCCAAGCTTGACTAAAAGCCAACCGGCTCCTAAAATCCCGGTAAATTTCCCTACCAAAAGGCCAAACGTAATACCCATGCTTACCGGGTGACTCAAAATTTCAATTATATCCCCATGGATATGAATACCGGTATTGACCAGGGCAAATATTGGTAGAATGAAAAACCCTACTATGGGCGCCAGGTGATGCTCTATCTTTTGCAAAGGAGTTTCCGCGTCATCTGATTTTTGTTTGATTTCTTCCAAAATCCCAAGTTGTTCTTCCGAGATGAAATTGCCCTTGATGGCTTTTGTTTCTAAAAATTTTAGATGAAGCTTTTGAAGGTTTTTCAGGTAATCCTCTTCCTTGATTTTGACCCTGCCGGGAATCGTAAAAGCAGTGAGAATACCTGCAATCGTAGGATGTACTCCTGAGAAGAAAAATGCCAGCCAAACACCTCCAATCCCGATAAGTGCATAAAACCAGGCTTTACGAACGCCAATATAATTACCGCCAACCAATAGCAGTATGAACAGTACACCGTGAAGTAAATCCACATAAGAAATACCGGAAGTATAGAAAATAGCAATGATGAGTACGGCACCAAGGTCATCAACTATGGCTAGTGCTACCAAAAAAACTTTGAGCCCTGCCGGTACACGATCTCCCAATAATGAAAGCACTCCAATGGCAAAAGCAATGTCTGTAGCCATGGGGATACCCCAGCCGTGCTCGGTAGCAGCATTGAAGTTGAAAATAAGATAAATGGCTGCCGGAACTACCATGCCGCCAATAGCTGCTCCGATAGGCAAAATAGCTTTTCTGAAAGAAGACAGTTTTCCTCCTATAATTTCCCTTTTCAACTCCAGGCCTACCTGTAGGAAGAAGATTGCCATTAAGCCATCATTTACCCAAAGTAGTAAAGTCTCGGAAAGGGAGAATGAACCAACACCTATTGATATTTCGGTGTGAATAAAATCCTGATATGATCCTTGAAAGGGAGAATTGGCCCAGATCATGGCTGCCAGTACCGCTAGAAAAATCGCAATACCGGAAGCTGACTGGTTGTTTACCAGATTATTTAAGGAGTTGTTTAGGCGGGTAATCATTTGGACTCCTCCTTTTCTAAGTCCTTGTTTTTGTACTCCTGGATGATTAGCCGATTGCCTTTGTCATAGGTGAAATAATTCCACACCCAGTTCAGTGCTACCATCAGCTTATTTCGGAAACCGCTAATGGAAAAAAGATGTACTACCGACCATAACAACCAGGCGATATACCCACCAAACCGAAATTTACCCAGATCGGCTACCGCCCTTCTTTTACCGACAGTGGCCAGTGACCCTTTATCCAGATAACGAAATGGTTTTGAATATTCTCTACCCGCAATTCTGTACTTAATCACTTCACCCAGATACTTACCCTGTTGGATGGCCACCTGTGCCACCTGAGGATGGCCTTTGGGTGTTCTTTGGCTGACTACTGCAGCTATATCGCCAATGGCAAAAATATTGGTGTATCCTTTTACCAGCAGGGTGTTATTCACTTGAAGCCTGTTTCCCCGAACAATACTTTCTTCTCCAATACCTTCAGGAAAATCTCCTGTTACCCCGGCAGTCCAGATCAGATTCCTAGCGTAGAGTTTCTTTCCTGAATTTGTTGAGACAGCCGATCCATCATAATGTTCTACTGCTTCCTCAAGCATAACCTGTACGCCCAGCCGGGTCAAATATTTCAGTGCCTTTTCTGAAGCTTTGTCAGACATGGATGCCAGCAATTGATCACCTGCCTCCAGCAGATAGATATCCATTATTTCGGAGGAGTATTCCGGATAATCTCCCGGTAATATATATTTCTTGAATTCTGCAAGGGCACCTGCCATTTCAACCCCGGCAGGGCCTCCACCCACTATAATAAAATTGGTGAGAATGTCTTTTTCATGTTCATCACAGGTGATAGCTGCCTGCTCCAGGTTCTGGATCATGGTATGGCGAATATTCAGGGAATCCTGAATGCTTTTCATGCCCAAGCTCCACTTTTCAATATCGGTCAAGCCAAAAAAATTGGTTTTAGTCCCAGTGGCTATAACCAGGAAATCATAGTCAATGATACCTTTATTGGTTAATACCCGGTTTTGTTTTGCTTCTATTTGCTGAACTGTGGCGTACCTGAATATTGTATTTTTATTACCACTGATTTGTTTGCGAAATGGGAATACGATGCTATCCGGCTCCAGGCCACTGGTAGCCACCTGATAAAATAGTGGCTGGAATTGATGAAAGTTATGTCTATCAACCAGCACAACCTGTATCCTACTTCTCTTTAATGCCTTAGCAAGAGCAAGTCCCGCAAAGCCTCCTCCAATAATGACAAGCCGGGGCATATTGGTTTCCGGTAAGCAAACCATCTCATCTGTATTACAATATTCATTCATAAACATGCATTTTTAAAGGGTGTTCTTGCAATTTTTGCCAGTACAGATGCTCAAACAGGCTTGACAAATACATGCCAAAGGTGAAAGCAAATAGAAGTTCTTCCAGGGGTACTCCCAATATGAGTATATGCGTCAAAGCATCCAGGTTCCAGTAGAGGTTCACATACTCGGGGAAAAATGGTAAGATGCTACCGAAATAAATAAAGTACAACAGGGTAAATAGAAAACCACCGATCCATATCTTGCCTTTAAGATCAGGGCGACAGTATAAGGTGGCAATTGCACCGGTAAACATGGCTATAATGCCACAATAAATATGGTTTAAGCTGGTGAAATAAGCCAGGATGAGAAATACTACCGGAGGAACAAACAAGATATACCGATGCATCCGATGGCGTCTATGCGTGCGTTCTGATGGGTGCATTTCAACGGTTACTTTTTTAAAAACCAACTGATATAGCACTGACCCTATGCCCCCAATCGCAAACGAAAAGATCAGGCTTTCAATATCAAAACCTGTGCTTTTAGCTAAATCAAAAAGTGAAGGAGGATTCCAATATTGAGGAACAAATAATGGTTCTGTCAGGCCAAAAGGCATAGTGATGAGGCTCATTTTGAGCATCACCTTTCTATAATCTTTTCTAAATAAAAAGATCATTCCCCATACTGCAAGAATGATCAAAGACCAAATCAGCCATACATAGTCTATCATCCTTACTAAATCATCGGTATTTTTTATTAAAAGATATATTGTAGACCGTAGCTATGAGTGCGCCAAATAACCAGCCCAGTATGAACATTTCTACCAGTCCGATGAGTGCTTCGGTCCAGGGTACGTCCATTCTGATGATGGGGCTGGTGTCAAGTCCGTGGAGCAAACTGTTAAAAAACAGGATGGTACCTTCACGGCCTACAGTGGCCATCAGTATAATACAGCCCAAGTAGAATACCACACCTGCTACCCCCCAAGCCAATGCGAATTTTTTAATGTTGATGTGTTGCATGATCGTTTTCGTTTTTGGATTGATTTTGCTGGCTTCCGTCATGTCCAGAATGGTCTCCATGACTTCCCAACATAAATAGGTGGCCCACAAAAAATACAATGATGAAAATAAATAGCGAGTTAGTTCCATTAAAGCCGAAAACCGGCAATAAGAAGAGCAGCAGGAAGATGCCCAGGCATCCAACCAGCATCCATATCATATGATTATTTCTCATAGTTTAGTTTTTTAGTGGTGACCAGGATGAATATCTACTCCCATATTTTTTTTATTTCTCATCATTGTTTCTTTGTCCATCATGCCTTCTTTGTGCATCATGTCCATCATCTGTCCCATCATATTGGGTTTACCTTTCATCGTGGTCATCATGTGGGCACACATGGACGAATCCGAGTCAGCCATGTTCATCATTTTGGTCATCATACTATGCATCATATCAGGCTTATCTTTCATCATAGTCGTCATTTGATCATTGTCCTACATCATCGCATTCATCATCTGCTCATTGCCTTTCATCATCATTTGGGTATGATCATCCTCCATCATTTTGGTCATCAATTGTTCAGCGTATTCATGATCGGAAATGATGGTATTAAATATTTCATTTCGGGTGTCATCATTCTCTAACATTGTGCTTACGTCCTGTTGCTGACAGGCAGATAAAGCCGCTATCAGTAAAGTGAGTGTCACCACTGTTTTTAACATATTTTTCATATCGTTATCGGTTAAGGTTAATACTTAGTATAGGTATATCGGCATGGTTTGCCAGGTTTTCGGTAATGCTCTTTCCTATCAGGTTAAAAAAGCCGGTCCTCCCATGTGTAGTTAATGCAATAAGGTCAGCATTTACAGATTCGGAAAACTTTAGAATGCCGCGTTCTTCATTTAGCGAATTGTAGATGTTGGTGGTGCAGGTTCCTCCGCGAGGACAGGTTTCATGAAAAGCATGCATTTTCTCAAGGCTCCTGTCCGTCTCCTCAAATGAAAACGGCACATTGACATAAAGAAGATGCATATTGGATTCGTTGAGATCAGCGAACTTCACCACTGTCTTGAAAGGTTCTTTGACATCTTCTTCAAAATTGGATGCAAAAACCACATTGTTAACGGGCCACTTAGACTTTTCTTTGATGATCAAAACGGGTACAGTAGCATCTCTTAGTACCTTTTGCGCATTCGATCCGATAAACATTTCTTTTGCACCCGATGCACCATGCGAACCCATGACGACAAAATCATGATGGTGGAATGGGATATGTTTGAGAATTTCCTCTCTACCCACATCAAATACGAGAAACTGTTTGCCCTTCAAACCTTTGGTTTCCACTTTATTTACCAGCTTATTAAGCTCGCTCTTCGCATGCCCGATTTCCTTTAATGTTTCGGGAAATCGCTGCTCCTTCTCCTTATCAAGTTTAACCCACGGCACAGGCGTGATTTGTAGGTGCAAAAAATGAATTTCCGCACCTGATTTTTCTGCTATGGCAATGGCAATATCTGCCGCTCGATTAGCTGTTTCTGAAAAGTCGGTAGGTACTAAAATATTTTTCATAAGTCTCTGTTCTCCAAGTCGGGTTCTAATGATTTTACTTTGACCACCTCACTAACCTCTGTGATATAAATAATGCCGTCCCCTGAGTGGGCTGTTTTTCCATTTTGATGTATAATCTCTAGTGCTGTCTTCACTTCCTTATCTGGTAAAACAACTTCCAGTTTTGCTATTTTAGCATGTGAAAATGGGTGCCTCAAAGACGGAAAATCCTTGCGCTCATCCGTGTAGTGCCCTGTTCCCTCTCCTTCAAAGACGGTTAGGCAACAAATTCCTTCTTGACGCAAATGATTTACAATATCAGGTAATCGATTCGGCCTGACGAAAGCTTTTATTTCCTTCATTTTAACAAGGTCTTTTTTATGTCTTCATATTCTTCTTTACTGATTTCTCCTTTAGCGTACCTCTTTTTCAAAAGATCCAATGGAGTTTCCTTTTTCGTTTTTTGCCCTGGTATTTCCCAGGGCGTTGCAAAAATCCAAACGATAAAAATCACCCAAATCACCCACCAGATGATGTGCATACCGCCATAATGTCCTTCAAACCAATGCATAATATTTATTTTTAAATTTTATTAACTTTTAAAATTACAGTATCAAGCCACTAAGGACTTGCACTTATTCAAATTTAGCATATTGCCCCGCTCTCTTTTTTTGAAATCTTGACTTTGATGTATGATATTCTGCTATCAAAACATCAATAGCTTAGTGGTTATAATCACCCAGGATCATAACTGTACCCATACCTACTACCCTCAATCCGGCCATTACAGGAACCCTTCATTTACCACGAAAAAGTCCGGGTCTGCCCCCTAGAGCCATACTGAATTTTTCAGGATTCTTCTTAAATACCTGGAGACATTCTTCACTGTTGAAGTAATACATCTCATCATTATTTGAATACAGAAGTGCTGCATTTACGTCAACGCTATTCTCACAAACAGGATCAGCATGTTTCTTAGATGTCTGGTGATGATGACCCACCGAGCAGGAGGTATTTATGATCATTGTAAACCACGCCAAAGTATATAATATTGCTTTTCTTAAGGTTAACATGACCTATACATTTTGTAAGACATCGAGTAATTTCTGGCGAGTATTCAAAGCCACTATTTCAAGTTCTTCATTGGCAATTGCCTGCATAGAGCTTATCGGGTCTACAACTGACACCTCGATATGACCATCCATAAGATCCTGCACAAACACATTACAGGGTAACATGGTGCCTATTTTATCTTCGGCCTTTAATGCTTTAAATGCGTACTCGGGATTACATGTCCCTAATATCTTGTAGGTATTAAAATCAATGTTAAGTTTGTGTTTCATAGTTTCCTGAACATCGATCTCGGTTAATACTCCAAAACCCTCTCTGCCCAATTCTTTAACCACATGATCTACTACATCCTGAAAAGAACTGTTTTTAACAAGTTTACTGTGATAATACTCCATGAAAAATCTTAATAAATTATAGTGTTAGATCTAATACCAACTGGTGAATATGTACTTTAATATTTTTGCTTTCCGAAAGCCTGTTTTGAAGAAATTCTGCACTAACCTCAAATGTTAACCCAAGCACACATTTGAGGTGTGACCCTCCTTCAATATGTTCCAGGGAACCTATTCCACTTATTGGCAGATCTGACGTTTTATAGTTAAGGGTTGCCCTAAACTCAAAAGTTTTAGGTGAATGCTTGCCTGTATCTATCTTATCTTCACCTTCACCACTTTTTGTGATGTTCAGCTGCCCCGCCAATATAATTTTAGCATCCTCCATAGAGGAAATGACGCGTCCAGAGAATCTACACCGGAATACAAAGAATTGGCGGGAAGGGTCATTTTAAAACAAGCCTCTTTGTAACCCAGTTCTGCAATAGTTCTTGAGAATGCAGGTTGATTACAGAGTCACCAACTGGAACAATCAGCAACACACGGCCATTAGCTGTATGATATAAATCCTGAGCTTTTGCCATATTTACGCTAAAGAAAATCATACATATAATAGCCAATGTGTAAAGTATATTCCTTGTAAAAGAGTCATTTCCCCTTTATGACCGAAATGTTAAAATTGGTTTGATTCATAGCTTTTCTTTTTATTCAGTCTTTATCAAAAATAAGTGGATTAATGCATGATCTTTTTTCGAAATCTTGTCTTTATTGTATGAGAGTAAGGTTATCATTTTCAACCCATTTTTTCACCAGACCCATCTCTCAACTTGTCAGAAAGTCTCCTGAATAGTGCCTTGTTTTGAAGGTTACTATTGTCAATGAGTAGTCCTTTCAAACCATCTTTTGTTTCGATCCCATAAATAACAGACTTACCTGCTGCATCTTCATTTTCATCAAACCGGTAGAACTCTGAAATATTCAATTCCTCAATTTGAAAGCTGGCACACAGATCCTTACATTCCAGGCAATCTTCCTTCCTGTTGAAATTATAGGTGTAGCCTTTTTCTCTTAAGTCGCCCAGTGCTTCAGATAAGTTCTTGTAGTACCGGTTCTCGTTTTTCATTACTTCTTTATAATCAGATACAGAAAGACCGGTAACACGCTTGAATTGACTGGATAGGTAATGGACGGAACTGTATCCGAGCTTAACAGCAATCTCACTTAAGTTCAGTTCATCATACTTTATCAGTTCTTTCACCCTGTCCACTCTTTTGTTTATGTAGTAGGTCTCTATCGTAAGCCCCTCAATTTTTGAAAAAAGCTTGCTAAGAAAATTGTAGTTTTTACCTATTTCGTGTGCCAGAAAATCAGACAACATCACCTCTTTGGTAGATTTTTCAAGGATTTCTATATAGTGTTGAATTCCAAGCTTAATCTGTTCCATCAGGACTTCTTCTTTGTCTTCAAGAAGTTCAAATCCATACGAATTTAATCTGCTGGCTATTTTTTCCTTGCTAAGATTATCTGGCACTTGGATAGCAACATACCCAAGCCGTATCGTTGAAATTAATGCTCCAAGTTCCTCTAATTCATTTTGTACAACCAAAATACATCTTGGGCATACCATATTTTTTATATTAAGAATTAATGTTTTCATCTGTTCAATGGGTTAAACTGAAAATATGCAATCGCCAATATTACTCGTGCTTAAATCACATTAAATCAACAAATTCCTTGCTGTTTTCCTGTGATTGCAATGCCGCTCCATTCAATACTAGGAAGGCTATTACGAATACGATTGCATAATTCGAGTTAATCTTTTTCTAATTCTGAATAGAATCCAGTGATCGCGAAAGTCTATAACCGGTCAAAATTATATTTTTCATTCACAAATGAATGTTTTTAACGATAACTTAAGGCCGAAAATACTTTGCTCTGCATAGAAAAAACGGTTAAGAATAATTGAATAAATTTAAAAATGACGGCAAAGTTTCCGAAACAGGATAACGCAGACTTCACCACCTACTTAACAGATGAATGCTAATTGAGGAAGGATTGAATAAAAATACGAATATGGATACCACTTAAAGGTGGGGGCAGATTCGTAAATAAAAATGGAAGTAATTGTTGATTAAAGGTTTTTTCTTTAAAATTTATTGCAAAAACCTGATAAAACATGTGAAAGACAGGAGTCTCCACAGGCAGTTCTCTTATCTCATATTTGATCAACGAAGCATATAGGTTTTTCACTTCTTCGTCACAGCACTCGTCTTCCTCGCTACCATCATCTGGCTGACTATCTTCGTGATGATGATCATTAGCCACATCATATTGCTCATGCTCCTGGTCTTTTATAGAATGATGATCCGCTTCTTTAACAAAAGTAGGGTAATTTCCCCAAGAAATTAATCCAAAATCACAAAGGGCATCGCAAACAAACACACTTATAAACCCAGCAAGAAGCAGGGTTATCACAATTTGTTTTATATTATGCAATTTCTTTATCAAAACCGTTGGGCATTAAATAATTATAGCATAAAGATCGTGAAAATCAGGTATAAATCAAAAGATGAAAATTATGTAAAAACATGATTATTGTCACTGTTTCGAAGCATTATCCTTCAATGACTATGACTTTCTTCTAAATCAAGGAAATTGCCTTGGGGTCCTACCGCTTCTATATGTACCAATTGAGCCCCATAATGACCTGCACGTGACACAGAATAGCCAGATACAATAAGAAAAAAGGCAACCACTACAACGGCCCAGCGTTTTTGTTTGAAGATAAACTGACTGATGATTTGTGTCACAAAACCAATTATACTTAAGTATATGGTCCAATCGGCCCATAAATCATGCTGTGCGAGCACTTGCTTGGCATGCAAGGTTAAATCATGGGTATGTGGGTGAAAAGTTCTTCCCGAAAGATAGGCTCCCAGTGCACCAAAAAAAACAAGCCCGGTGATTACCCAATCTATTTCTATTTTTAGAAAAAAAACATTCACAAAGGCCAAAATAGCACCAATTAATAATAATACTATAGGAAAATGAACCATGAGCGGATGCAGATTTGGGAAATCATTCAAACTCGCAGTTAGTTTTTTTTCCTCATTTAGGATAGTCTTCTCCTCTGGTGTATCTATAGAATGTGAATCGTTTACTAGCCTTTCAGCGTTGATGGTGTCTTGATGAGCATTTTCCTCATGCTGCTCGCCATCATGGGCCAAAACTGTAAAAAGCGTAAAAGTTAAAAATATTATGGTCCAAAACTTCTTCATATCTGTTGTATTTTATTTACTTATAAATATACCCTTTTTTATAAGTAAGCCCTTTACAAAATCCCATTTAAAATGTATAATATTACTACCTATCTACGACTACCTGGCATTTATTTGGATTCACTTGCCCATCTTAAAATTTCTTCAATATAAGCTCCTTGATCCACTCTCAATCCATTTAAATTACCCTCTTTTATACTACTGGTCTAGGCCCCTTTAAAAGGACAATTTGAGAAGAAAGCTGTAATTTTCAATACATTTCTATTTGATTAAGATGCCAACCATCACTTTTTAATAAATTCTGAAGTTGTTTTCTACGTTTCTTTACCGAATCTTCTCCTTCATTTTCACTATTGCTTTGAACTTTAGGAATAAATGCCTCCCCCATTGAACTTAAATAATTATCAATAGCCTGATTGAGAGGTTTCAGTTTATTTAATGGTTGAGTAGGATCATTTTGAAGGGAGGTAAGCATTGCATTTAGCTCCCACAAGCCAACCGAAAAAGAAGCTTTTTTATCTAAACTATAAAAGTAATGCACCACAGGGTAGGCCAAATGATTCTGATTATGTTGGTTGATCCTATTTCTTATGTTATCTGTGTTTTCATATAAGCAGTTTATCCTTTCATCATAATTATCAAGCCCCATTATGTCGGTAATAGAATGTGCAAGTGACCTTTTAAAAATAACAGCAGAAGACACAGAGATAAGATAGGTCATAGCAGTGGTGATAAAAATAAATCCGGAAAAAGGAAAGAATGCAATAACTATTTGCCAAGTAGACGAACCAGGCTTAAAGTCTCCATTGCCCATAGTAGAAAGTACGTACCCACTGTAGTAAAATTTATCTGAAATAGAAGCCATTTCATGAGTAGAAGTGTTTACAACTGAATCGCTATCGCTTACAAGAAGTAAAAAAAAACCAAGCCACAACCCACCAATCCACCATATAATAAGAGAGAGAATTACCGAAACCCCAGAATAATTAAGCACTTCCCTATTCTTCAGCAAACGGCTTAATTTTAGAAATACTGTCGATATTAGGGCTGATATCATCGATGAAACAAAACCTGCTCCACTTATGGATAGAACTGTAATGAAAAAATCCCATATAATTATTAATAGAAGCAATATTGCAAAAAACAGTATAATTATATTCATCTTCGTTTAATTCTAAATTTTAGTTAAACAAATAGTTAAGGAATGTTCCCATTAGTTTCAAAAGTTGCGTTTATAACTTTTTATGTAAAATATCACTATCAAAAGGATATAATTTGCTTAACAAAACCGTTTCTCGCTAATTCACCTTCCTAGCAATCATAGCTTTGGAAATTTGTTTTATATTTTTGATTCCTGAGGCTCCCAATAATTCCTTCAATCCATTAATTGTATTTTTATGATAATTTGCCACTTTTTGCTTTTTATCACTGATTACGAGTGAAGCAACACGATCAGCCTTCATTGTAGTGATACCCGTAGGGCAGGTATTGAGATTACACTTCAATGACTGTACACATCCAAGGGCGAACATCATTCCTCTTGCACTGTAGCAAGCATCCGCACCTAGTGCCAAAACTTTAAATATATCAAATGATGAAATAATCTTCCCACTGGCAAATAATTTTATTTCTTTTCTTAGACCATACCTAATCAATGTTTGGTTCGCCAAATGAAGGGCTCCATCTAACGGGGAACCAACCCAATGTAATGAGTCCACATTTGCTGCTCCTGATCCCCCCTCCCCTCCATCTATAGAAATAAAATCAGGAAATTTATTTTGATAAGAAAAGGCTTCTATCATAGAATTGAAATCAGATTCTCTTCCTATGCAGAGCTTAATTCCTACAGGTTTTCCCTTAGATAATTGGCGGAGTTTATCCAAAAAGCTAATTAACTCATCGTTTGTTGAAAAAGAACTATGGTAGGCAGGAGAATGAATTTCTGTATGTGCTTTAATTCCCCGGTATTTAGCTATCTCATCAGTATTCTTTTTTGCTGGTAAAATTGCACCGAAACCGGGCTTAGCACCCTGTGAGATTTTTACTTCAATCATTTTAACAAATTCATTTTGACAAATCTGTTCAAACTTTAAATCTTCAAAATCTCCATTTTCACCCCGGCAGCCAAAATAACCAGTACCAAACTGGAAGATGAGGTCTGCCCCATATTCGTTATGATAGGCTGTTAGGCCTCCCTCTCCAGTGTTTTGAGCGAAACCACCAATCTTTGCCCCACCATTTAAGGCAAGCGTTGCGTTCTTGCTTATGGAGCCAAAGCTCATCCCTCCTATGTTTAGAATACTGCATAGATAAGGTTTTTTACACAGTGAACTGCCTACATTTATTCTAAAATTCTCTTCAACATTTTGTTCTGGATATTGTGCATGAAGCATCCACTCTCGCCCAAATCTCTTATATGAACTTTGTGTACCAAAAGGTTGACTTATCAATTCATTGGATGCACGCTTGTAAACTATTTCCTTCTGAATCCAATTAAAGGGTTTTCCTTCAGTTCTATTTAGAAGCAGTACTTCCTGCAATACATGTCTTTGTTTTTCGAGGAAATTAGATAGTCTTCCGAACAATGGATAAGTTCTTCGAATGGTATCGCCCCTTTGAAAAAAATCAATAGTACCCAAAATAATAAGGGGAACAATTAAAAGTGCGAGCCACCAATGATAGGGCTTCCAAATGATTAACAGGACGATAATCAGCAGGAAGATAATAGTTGTAGGAATAAAATATTTTCTCATGGGTCAAATTATCAATTTTCTCTATTATTGCTATTCGTTTTTAAAAGCCATTTCTCATAAAAGAAAACTAAAAGTAGGAAAATCACAGCTACAGCAATTAAAAATAAATCGGTATTACCTTTGTTCCATAAAAAAGCACTTAACACCACAAAGTCCAAGACTATTGTTGTTAAAAGAATGGCTCCATTTGCTTTAATTTCTTTCCTTAAGTGTTTAAATACGCCCCATTGAATAATTACATCCATAATCAGGTACAAAATTGCCCCTAAAGAGGCAATACGACTCAGATCAAAAAAGATAGTGAGCACGATAGCTATTACCACAGTATAAACCAACATGTGTTGCTGGACGTTACCAGGCATCCCAAAGTGACGATGAGGAATCAGTTTCATGCTTGTTAACATTGCTGTCATCCTGGAAATAGCGATAATGGCAATCCCCACGGTAAACCACAAGCCATACTTTCCAAATGCAGGTTTTGATGCTTCCGCCAAAGAGTAATCTTTCGCCTCAATTATTTTAGGAACCGAAAGGTTTATGGATACTGCAAAGGCTACCAACAAATAAACCACTGTGCAAATTATGAGTGAAATCACTATGGCCCTACCTACATTTTTGTGGGGTTTTACAATTTCTTCTCCACTATTGGTAATGGTGGTAAAACCTGCATAGGCAAGAATGGCTAAGGCCAATGCACCTAAGTAGTTAATCGTTGAATAATCGTTTGAAACACCTTTTGGTACAGCTTCTGAGAGTGAAAAGCCTGCTACCCATAATCCCCCAACAGCAAAAATAACGATACCACCAATTTTAACAATGGCCAGAATGAAGGAGACCCTATCGACTACTTTATTACCTAATATATTGATAATAAATACAATCACTAACAAGGAAACCCCTAAGGTAGGGATCCATAGGCTATTTTTACCCACATCAAATAACTGAAGTGTGTAAGAACCGAAAGTTCTAGCTACCAAGCTTTGGTTGATAATCATTGCAAATGCCATTAAAAGAGCAGCAAATGCAGTTGTTAATCCTTTCCCATAGGCTTTATTGAGGTACATGGCGATTCCACCAGCTGAGGGATAGGCGTTTGACAATTTAATATACCCATAAGCACTTAAACCCGAAATAATTGCGCCTACCAAAAATATGAAGGGGAACAATGCACCGGAGAGTTCCGCCACCTGCCCCAATAAGGCAAAAATGGCTGCTCCAATCATAACCCCAGTTCCAAGCGAGATAGCGCCTGTGAGTGATAGGCTGTTATTCTTATATTTACCCATTATAGAAATAAAAATCTTTTCATGAGTATCACTTTCCTTGAAGGCTTCCTTGTACAGGCAACCCTAAAGTAATCCAGTCATGCATTCCTCCTCTGTAGTACAAAATCTTGTTAGCTGGATAACCTGCGCTTAAAAGGTTCTTTATGGCTATCGATGATTGTGGGCATTGCGGACCATTACAAAAAAATATAGTGGGATTATTTTCATCTAACTCATCCATTCTTTCCACTAACTCGTCATAAGGAATGTATTTTGAACCCGAAATGCTCACCGCACCGGTAGTATCCGGTTTTCGGACATCAATAACGGGCAGATCCTTTTTTTGGTGATGATGTACTTCCAGTTCCCCAACGGTAAGCACACCCTGGGCAACCTGCATTGGCTGAATACTGCACCATGTAGTATCAACTTCTACTAAATCAGGTTCCGTACCTATCTTATTGGGAATCATATGATTTTTTGACCTTTTAGGAGTTCTTATTTCTGTTATGTCCATTTTTCTCTTAATGCTTTTATTAATTAATTCTATTCAGAACATGACTATGGTTTATTGCTGTTCATCATTTCATGCCAGGCACTTATTTTTCCAGTTCTGTTTTTCTTTCTTCAAACTCCGCTTTGTCAATTTCTCCTTTGGCATAGCGGTTTTTGAGTGTCTCCATCGCTGAATTATTATTAGTGTTACCGTCATCAGTAGTGCCAGTATTCCTTTGAAATATGCCACCTTTGCCCAGCGCCACAATTAAAACTACCACGAGTATTGTCCCGATGATCCATCCGTACATCATAATTTGTGTGTTTTAAGTGTAAGTAATACAGGGAAACCTGAGTGAATGACAGGCTTCCCGATTGAAATAGATATAAAACCCTATTGATTAGGATTATCAGATTTTCCTTTTTTCTTTTTATCCATCATTTCATGCCCTTTCATCATTGAATTCTTATCCATAATACCTTTGTCGTGCATCTTTTGCATCATCTTCTTCATCATGTCCGGGTTATCCGTCATTTTCTCCATCATCTGGTCGTGATGCTTTTCCATCATTTCCTTCATCATCATCTTTTTCATGGACTGGTCTTCCATCATCTGTTCCATCATTTGCTTTTTAGCCTCCTTGTCACCCATCATTTTTTCCATCATCATCTGCTTCTTTTCTTTGTCAGCCATCATCTGTTGCATCATCATCCGGCCTTCCTCCTTATTGCCCATCATATCTTTCATCATCATCTTTCGGTGCTCCTGATTTTGCATCATTTGCTGATGCATGGCCTTCATCGCTTCAGGGTTGCCGGAGAGTTTATGCATAAATTTGTTCATCATCTGCTCATCATTCATGATGGCAGCAAAGACCTCTTCCTGCTTGTTTTCCTTTTTCATCATTTTCTCTACGTTTTGCGCTTGCAAAGCGGAGCTTAATGAAAATAAGAGCAGGGTAGCAATGGCTAATATTTTAGTATTCATAATTTTTATTGTTTAATGGTCTATAATTTATTTTTAATCTGGGATGGATTGTACCTGAGCCTGCAATATTGTCCCATTTCTTCGTTCATGTCCATCGAAGTGGTATCGCTCATCATGTGTTCGTCAGACTGCCCATCCTCATGCATGTGATCATTATCAGCTTCCATCGTTTCAGTTTGTTCATCATTCATCATGTCGCCATGATTCTGATCCGCATTTTGACTATGATTTCTACAGGAACTGCTAAGAGCTACCATTATTAAAAGAGTAAAAATAATTGATGATTATTATGTTTGGCTTTTTCATAATTTGACATTTGATTTTTCTATGTGATCTAATATTTGATGCAGCCTTTCCTTGGCCTTGGTACCCATCGTGGTAAGCTTTTCATTTTTAGCCAATGAAAAAGTCACGGTTGGATCTGCCACTGACACCTCTATAATTCCTTCATTGTCCATTTCCTGCACAATAACATTGCACGGTAGCATTATTCCAGCCTTATTTTCGGTAGATAATGCTTCCAAGGCGAGTTCGGCATTGCAAGCACCCAATATTGTGTATCGATTTATTTCTTTTCCTAGATTTTCCTGAATATGATCATGAAGATTAAAGTGATTGACAACCTTAAGCTCCATCTGATTCAATGCATCTCTTACATTTTGCACGGCAACTTCAAAGGTTAGCGAGCCGTACCTTCTGCTTAAAGCGTAGGGCGTATGCATGCTTTCCTTATAATTTTCCTCAGCTATTTTATTTTTATCGCTCATGACAGGGGGTTATAGACTTTCAATGACTTACTTCAACCTGGCTTGAATTTCCTTGGCTATTTCAGAGAGACCCTCGTTTTCTACCGCCTGCATGGAGGCTACCGGGTCCACTGCCGCGACTTCAACGCCATTATTAACTTGCTGTACAATTACATTGCAGGGCAGCATCGCTCCAATTTTATCTTCAGCTAATAATGCTATATGAGCGAAAGGCGGATTGCATGCACCCAGAATCTTGTAAGGCCGAAAATCTTTATCCAGCTTTTTCTTCAGGGTTTCTTTTACATCGATCTCGGTAAGGATTCCGAACCCTTCTTCTTTCAGGGCGTCCGTTACTTTTTGGATCGCTTCCTCGAAGCTTGCGTCTTTCAATGTTTTTTCGTGATAGTATTTCATCTTTCAATTTTTTAGTTTTCTATCCAATGGGATTGTAGTGATTTAAATCGTAAAATGATGTAACAATTGTTACATAACTGTTTAGCTACTCCCTTAAAACGTTGTCTATCGCTTTGAGACGATCAATTGCTACCTTCCAACCTTTAGATCAGCTAGCTAGTCATTAATGTTTCGTGTTTCTTCATCTAACTTACCTTCAAACTCAGGTAAGGGTCTGTTTTTCTTTTCCTCTTCTGTCTCCACCACACCATTTTCTCTGATGTCGTTGATCAACCATTGCATTTCCATAATTTCCCTACGTTGGGCTTTAATAATTTCGTTAGCGAGTTTCCTTACCCGTACATCCTTTATTTGCGCGCGCTCACTTGTCAAAATTGCAATTGAATGATGTGGAATCATACCTTCCATATAGTCTACCCCAGTGACGGTGACCTGACTTCTTACCAATCCTATACCACCGACAATAAATACAATACCCAACCCGATTATTGCGATGTTTGCCCCTCGGTTTTGATACATATTCAACATATACAGGAGCATTATGATGATCATAGCTCCAGCCATTATCAGGGTCATAAAAAGCCTTGTTTCGCTAAACCAGAAATGATCAATAATTTGGTAAGAATGGGTGTACATTAAAAAGAACATCGCCAACATTGATGTGGCAATCATCGCAAAAAATTTAATATAATTGTTGCTGTGTTTTTGGTTATTTTCCATCTTTTTAAGTTTATATAGTTTAATTGGTTTAAAATTAAATAGATTGATCAAAATCTCATAGATAAGCCTCCACCAGCACCAAAGCGATTGTCATAACTACCCATAAGTGAGAAATTTCTGGATAGAAAATATTCCACGCCGGCAGACCATGTTGTTTCTCCTTTGTAGTCAATCGGCTCATTGGTACCTTCTTCCGTCAAAGTATTTACCCAGCCGAAATCGGCCTGATATTCATAATTACCAAAAATGGCTGTACGTGGAAAAATCATGATCTCCCGGCTTACTCGGATTTCAGGCCTTAATTTATTATCCATCCTTACATCCAGGTTGAACATATAAGGTGTAAAGAACCGAATACCCGCAATAGCGGTTGCTGAAATTTCATCCAGGCTATTCTTTGTTTCATTTTCCAGGTTCACCCCGGCAAATACCCGGAAGTAATCATATAAATATCGTTCATAGGTAAATTCAGCCTCCATGTTTTCATTGTAACCAACCTCGGCATTCAGGTTGAATTGGTTTCTTATATTGGAGGATACGAGGTTCAGCTCAGTCATGTGTGAAGCGACATCAGCCATCCCCCAGTTATAAAAGCGGTTGCCTTCTTTAAATAAGATTTTGGCCGGGTATTTTGCCAAACGTGGATCGCGCTCTGTATCGTAGCTCACTGCCCTGGCCATACCACCAATCATGTGATAAAGCACATGGCAGTGCAAAAACCAATCACTATCTTCAATAGCGTCAAATTCAATTACCGTTTTCTGCATGGGAGGCACATTTACAGTGTGTTTTAAGGGCGAGTATTCACCATGCTTGTTGATAACCCTAAAAAAATGACCATGAAAGTGCATAGGGTGATGCATCATCGTCAGGTTATTGAAAGTGATTCGCACTTTTTCCCCTTTTGAAATCTTGATCATGTCCGCCTCAGACAGAGGGACACCGTTCATGCTCCAAATGTACCGCCACATGTTACCTGTCAGGTTGAGCAATATGTCTCTTACGGGTTTGTCCTCATCTATGACGGTACTAGAAGGGGCTTTTAAATAATCATAATTATATTCGGAGAACATATTCATACCCTCCATTTGATCTTCGGCTGCAGCTTTGTCCATGTTCATGCCATTTGCATGTCCCATTTGGGAATGATCCATGCCTTCCATATGAGAACCCATTTTCTCTTCACCTTTCTTCATATTATGGTTCATCTCCATATGCTTGATTCCCTCCATATTCATTTCATCATTCATCTGCATTCCCCAGTTTTTCATTAATTCATGAGGTTCCTCTTCAGCAGGATTAAATTTCATAGCGGGAGCGCCCATACGCATGTCCATCTGTGCCATTTGTTTCATCATTCCAATTTTGTCTGGTCTTTGAACCTCAGGTGCACCAATGACCTCACCCTTTCCTAAGAAAGCTGAAGTATATCCGGATCCATCCTGAGCAGTAGCCCTGAATTCGATTTTTCCTGTTTGGGGAATAGTGACGATAAAATCATATGTTTCTGCTATACCGATGAAGGTTTTATTACGCTTTACCGGCACTACGTTGAGTCCATCAGCAGCGACTAAAAGTGGATCTTCCCCTCCAAAAGTCATCCAAAATTGAGAAGAGGCCGCACCATTGATGATGCGTAAACGCACCTTTTCTCCTGGCTCAAATTGAGGGTATTCCTGAACTTCCTGCCCATTGTTCAGAAAAGCAGGGTAATATATATCTGCTATATCGGCACTTTCCATACGTTGCTTCCAGAAATTGAGCTGAGCCCCAAAACCTCCTCTTGCAATGACCTGATTTAATGGGGTAGCAGTCCCTTTTTTAATATTGTACCATTCATTGCCTCGTTTGAGGTTTCTCAATACGTTCATTGGCTTTTGATTGGTCCAATCGGAGAGCACCATGACTAATTCTTTATCAAATTCTATGGTTTCCTCAATGGGATCTATAATAATGGAACCATACACGCCACTTTGCTCCTGTAGCATAGTGTGGCTATGGTACCAGTAAGTGCCAGATTGTATTAGTGGAAACTCATATTTTTGAGTTTCACCAGGTTCTATAGGCGGAGTAGTTAAATAGGGTACCCCATCATAAAAGTTAGGCAATAACAGACCATGCCAGTGAACGGATGTTTCCACATCCATTTCATTTTTCACATAAATCACGGCATAACCACCTTCCTTAAACCTGAGGTTAGGTCCGGGAATATCACCATTGACCGTCATTCCCATGGTTTCCTTTCCAGCCTTATTCACTAGCTCCTGTTTAATAGTCAGGTTATAAACTGAAGTATCTGATTGTGCTGTTACTGCTACCCCTAATAGTAAGAGTAAAATTGTTAAAGCAAGGCTGCGTTGTAATGGCATAAGTTAATTTTTAATTCTTTTAGTTATACAATAAGGTTTTCAGTAAATCAATAATCATTCCTTTATTCAATTTTAAGGATGTAAAACAATCAATCTATCCTTATATTGTTTATGATATTTTGATTAAAATGTATAAAATTTTAACTTTTTTTTTAAAAAATTAGATTTTTGGCAAACCTTCCTGAGAATTAGAATCAGTTCCTCCTCTTTTTTTATACGCACTAATGGAAAAACCAGTAACCTTTTTGAATTGGTTAGATAAATAATGAACGCTGCTGTACCCCAATTTTATGGCAATTTCGGAAACATTAAGCTGACCATATTCCAGAAACTCTTTTACTTTTTCAATGCGAATATGGATGTAATATTTCTCTAGGGTTTCTCCTGTTTCTTTAGAGAACACTTTGCTGAGGTAATTGTAATTCTTATCAATTCTTGATGAAATGTATGCTGATAATTTTATATTATTTTTAGGTTTTTTTTGCACGAACTTCAGGTAATCCAATACTGCGATTTTGATCTGCTCTATTAAAATTGTCTTTTTGTCATAAATAAGTTCAAATCCGAACTTTTTTATTCTTAAATCGATTTCTTCCAGTGAGATGGTAGCCGATATTATCACTTCGGCACAACCCAACCTAACAGACTGTATATCAACACCACAAACCTTCAATTCATTTTCGACAACCAAAATGCAGCTTGGAGAAACCATATTTTTTATATGGAGCTTGGTTATCATTTTATTTAAAATAAGACCGCATGTTTTTTTCAGAAATGAAATAGTAAACCCCTTTACCCTGACCGGGCCTTAGTGTTATAAATGCATTTGCTTTATTTACTTTTTCACCTGAAAAAGGATCTGTAGCGTACCGAACATTATCGGTATTCTTGCGAATTTTACTTACACACATTTGGCAGCAGCCATAGTACGTTTTACCGTCTGCTTCAACGGGAATTTGCTCTACCCCCATGAAGGCATCATTGACCATACAAACCAGTTCGTTCGGTATTTGCTCATTTTCCTTTACTTCAACCGGAATTCGGTTAAACACATCAGAAAATTGCCAGAAAAGGCCTCCAATGATTAAAAGGCCAAATCCAGAAAGTATTATTATTGATTGTCTGTCCATAATTGAAAAGATTTATGGTACCTGTGGGAATGCAATGATCATCATCTGATTGATGAAATAACTGCAACCTTTCCCACAGGGTTTGAGATTTAATTGATCGTTTCCTTCACACTTCCACATTTCAACATTTTGTCACCGAAATAAGGATTTTTGATCTCCTTCTCATTTGATAACCAAAAAGCACCGGTGTTTCCATTGGCCATCGGGCAGTACTCCAGGTATATTTCACCCATTGAGAGTGTACTGGCTTTAACCAATGTTGTCATTTCATTACTTAACACGGCAAAGGCTTTTCGCTGCTCATCCAGGGTGGAAGCTGAAGCTACTTTACCTGCTTCGGCCTGTGCAGATTTGGTATTCTCTAAGGAAGCCAAAGACTTTTGAAGCTTATCAGCAGCCCCTTTAGCTTCATCCGGCTGAGATGCTACCAATGCTTCTTTGAGGTGAATATAATGGCCGTAAGCTTTGCTCATCGCTTCATCTTTGAACATTGGATCCATCTGTTGTCCACCGGATTGTTTACCATGTCCTGCATGATCGTGTTGTGCCAAGGCCCCGAAGGTTACGAAAGCCAGAGCCATCATTAGAACTGCCTTTTTTCTCATTACATTTTTCATTTTATTGATTTTTAAAGGTTAAACATTTATAGAATGGCTATCCCGACCACTATAAGAATAACGATTCCCCAGATGATCCGAGAAAACCATATTTTTAATTTTGATGGGGGCTTTTCATCCCCCGTTTTGCAACATTCCTTCATTTAATTGTTGATTTCACTTCACCACAAGTAAGCATGGCCTCTCCGAAATACGGATTGCGAATCTCCTCTTCGGTGCTTAGCCAGTTAGCTCCTTTGTTATTATCCGCCATAGGGCAGAACTGCACATAGAGTGTTTTCTCCAATGGGTTGAAAGCTTTGGTCAAATCAATCATCCCTTCAGACACCTGTTGGAATGCTTTACGCACAGCCTCAATATCTTTCAAATGCTGTACGTGTTGCAAGGCATTTTTCAAATCACTGCTATGGTCCATCCACGCATTATGTGATGCTCCGGTAAAAATTGACATATTCACTGCATCCAGTTTTGCTTTCAACTCATTAGCCGCACTCTGAGCCTCAGCTAAATTATCAGCCACTAGTGCATCCTTGAAATTCAGGTATTCCTCATAAAGAGGCTTTAATGCATCTTTAGCTTTTTGGTTGATTGAAACAGATTTTACTTCCGCTTTTTTCCCAGGTGTGGAGGTTGAAGAAGAAGCCGACATCTCCATACCCCCATGATTATGGCCTGTCATGGCCGGGCCACCTTCAGGGTTCATCATGCTCGGTTTCCCTACCAGTTGAGCCGCTGCGTCTATACTGAAGGTACCATTCACGGCTATTTCCTCACCTTCCTCCAGGCCACTCTCCACAATAAAGCTGTCACCTAAACCCGGCCCAAGCGTTACATCACGCATCATGAAACTTACTCCACTGCCGGAGGTATTTTTCACATAGACTACAGAGCGTTTACCCGTCCACATTACGGCTGTTTTCGGAACGATAACATTGTTGGACTTTTTCGGCAATGTAGCTTCTACCGTACCGGATGCAAACATTTCAGGTTTTAGCTGATTGTCTTTATTGGGCACTTCTACCCGGGCCTTGGCTACCCGGGTTTTTGGATTAATTACCGGATCTAAAAAGCTTATCTTGCTTTCAAACGTTTGGCCCGGGAGTGATTGAACTGTAAACCGCACCTGGTCTCCCTTATTTATCCAGGGCATATCCGACTCATACACATCAAACAGCACCCATACGCGTGATAAATTTGCAATCTCATAAATAGGTTCCCCTCGCTTGATGTAGTCACCCACATTAACATTTTTGCTCAACACATAGCCTGAAATGTCTGCCGTAATTGGAAATTCATCGGAAGGGGTACCACTTTCTAATATTTTATCTATCTGACCGTCTGAAAGCTTCCAGTTTTTGAGTTTTGCCCGGGCTGATTTAAATAATTGTGGTTGTGTATCTTTGATTTTTTGCGCTTCAAACAATTCCTCCTGAGCAGTAACTAAATCAGGCGAATAGATATAGGCAATTACCTGTCCCCTGCGCACATATTCACCTGTGAAGTTAACATTCAGTCGTTCAATTCTACCTGGAATGTGACTGGATTGAGAGGAAACAAGCCGCTCATCTTCCTGTACCTTCCCGTTTAATCTAACTGTTTTCACTGGATCCATGGTACCCACAGTGGCAGTTCTAATATCAGCTAGTTGCATGGCGGTAGGCGACATACTTACTGCCATTGGGTCAAGTACTTCATCCTGATCATCCTCCAAAGGAATGAGGTCCATTCCACAAATAGGACAGTCTCCGGGTTCACTCTGACGGATCTGTGGGTGCATAGAGCAGGTCCATACGGTCTCTCCGGCTATTTCTGTCGTGTGCTGGTGCTCATCATCCATTTTACTCTCAGATGATGAACCACCAAAAATCAACCAACCCAGCAATAACCCTATTGCCAGTGTTGACAGTGCTATGATTATTATTTTTTTATTCGTATTCATCTTAATATGTTTTTGCAGTTAAGTAATTGAGTCTGGCCAGGGCAATTTGATACTGTGTTTCGGCCGTTGCCTTCATCTTTTCATATTTTAGTAACTGTTGCTGCATACGCAGCACTTCTTCAAACTCCTTTCCCGAATTGCCATATGCAGTAAAAAGCAGGTTAAGTGCTTGATTGGATTCCTGAATTTGCTGATCATACAGCTCAAGCAACTCTTGCTGTTGTTGAATTTCAAACCAAGACATTTCATAGTTTGACGTAAGGGTATTGGCAAAATCCTCTTTTTGGAGCGCAAAGCTTTCCTGCATGAGCTGTGCTTCTTTTACAGCCGCTTTATATTTGCTTCGGAAAATGGGAATGCTGACAGAAACCATCGGCATCAAGGCATTTTTACCATTGTCTTGGGGAGCTGCCATATCAGAAGCCAGATCTGTACGTTCTCCGACCATTACATAATCCAGCCCTACTCCAAACTTTGGAAGCCCTTGCTTATAGGCTACCTCCTCACTTGCCTCACTGGAGGCTATTTTTAAGTCCAATTCTTCCAACATAGGGTTGTTCGTAAGCAAAGAGTCCTTTCTAAAATTATCAGGCAAGGCTTGAGCAAAGAGAGAGTCCTCTACAATTACCAATGCGTCTTCCTCTCTGTTGAGCAGTTTATTAAACCGGGTCAGCAGAGGAACTTCCTTATCGTTCAGAATGGAAAGGTTGGTTTTGGCATCTTTCAACATAATATCAACACGCAAGAAGTCAACCATAGTACCCGCTCCATTTTCAAACTTCTTATTGGTAATGGTTTTATAAGACTCCAGTATTTCAATATTCTCCCGCTCAATCTCTTTCCATTGATTGAGCTCATAAAGCGGATAGTATGCTGCTGCGACCTGATAATACAAGCGGTTCCTGGCATCCAGAAAAGACTGGTATTTAGCTTCAGCCATCAAAGCCGCAGCATCACCCTGTGCTTTCAAGGTACCAAACCAGGGAAACATCTGTGTTAAAGAAAACCTGGCCCGTTGCGGTCCCACCCTCGTTTCTACCGGTGAAATGAAATAGCCAAAAGAGAAATTAGGATCCGGCAAAGTATTTACCTGTTCCACTTTCTGAATAGCCGCTTCAAATTCCCGGTATTTCGCTTGTAGACCGGGATTGTTTTCTGCTGCTATTTTTAAATAGTCATCCAGGGTCTGCGCTTCACTCACGCTGGTTCCGAAAAAAACAAGTATTATGATATTTACAATGATCTTCATGATTGTATCTTATTAAGTTTTCTTTCCTCTCTCATACAGTATAAAACCGGCACTATAAAGTAGGTGACCGCAGCGAAGAACATACCTCCAAATGCGGGAATAGCCATCGGGATCATGATGTCCGCACCACGTCCTGTTGAGGTTAGTATAGGAAGCAAAGCAATGATGGTTGTGGCAGACGTCATCACAGCTGGTTTTATTCTTCGTTGACCAGCTTCCACTGTTGCCGCTCTTATTCCTTTCAGATTATCTGTTTTATTTCTATCAAAACTTTGATCTAAATAAGTTGCCATTAACACACCATCATCTGTAGCAATGCCAAACAAGGCAATAAAGCCTACCCAAACAGCCACGCTCAAATTGATAGTGTGTATCTGGAACAGGTCACGGAAATTGGTGCCGAATATGGAGAAGTCCGCAAACCAGGTCTGGCCATACAGCCATAACATGATAAAGCCCCCGCTAAATGCCATGGCAATACCAGTAAATACCATCAATGAAGTGGCTACAGATTTGAATTGGAAGTAGAGAATAAGGAACACAATACCTAGAACGAGCGGTACTATAATAGTCAGCCTTTTCTCTGCCCGCACCTGATTTTCATAGCTCCCAGAGAACTTATAGCTGATCCCGGCAGGAACAATTAATTCCCCTGAATCTATCTTGGCCTGGATAGCCGCTTGCGCGTCATTGACTACCCCAACTTCAGAGTATCCATCCCTTTTATCAAACAGTACATAGCCTACCAAAAAGGTTTCCTCACTTTTGATCGCCTGTGGCCCCCTCACATACTCAAAGTCCACTACCTGGCTGATCGGTATTTGTGCTCCTGTAGGTGTAGGCAGCAGGATTTTACCTAATGACTCAGGGTCGTCCCTGAGTTCACGGGGGTAGCGTACCCTCACTGGAAAACGCTCGCGTCCTTCCACGGTAGAAGTAATCTTCATTCCTCCGATAGCAGTTTCAATGGTTTGCTGTACATCTTCCACATTCAATCCATAGCGAGATATTTCATCACGGTTAATATTCAAATGAAGGTAGGGTTTACCTACAATCCGGTCGGCAAATACGGCCTCTGCTTTTACCGAAGGAACATTCTTAAGTACTTCTTCCAGTTGTAGCCCGAAATCTTCAATGGTTTTCAGGTCAGGGCCGTACACTTTGATTCCCATTGGGGCTCTCATACC
Source organism: uncultured Cyclobacterium sp. (assembly GCF_963977555.1). Lineage (GTDB taxonomy): Bacteria > Bacteroidota > Bacteroidia > Cytophagales > Cyclobacteriaceae > Cyclobacterium. The sequence goes on from NZ_CAXBPD010000009.1 coordinate 152,936, forward strand.
TGTTTGAAGCATGACCAGTCGGGTTTCAATAGGCTGCAGCTTAGGTGCTGAAGTTACTCCCGGTATTTTGGTGACCTTCACGATTTCATTCCAGATATCATCCGGGGACTTTATCTGTGGCCGCCAGTTGCGGAAATAATTCCCGTTATCATCAGGTATGAGTTCCTCCAAGATAACCCCTCGGTTAATGGCTTCCTCATTAGAAAGACTATCACCGCTGTTTAGTATGAAGCGATCTTCCTTATCAACTTTAAACCTTACCCGATGCCCTTTTTCACTGAGCATGTACTCCGGTTTATAGTTGATAATATTTTCATACATGGAAATGGGTGCCGGATCCAAAGCAGATTCTACACGTCCAAGTTTTCCCACCGTGAGATCTACCTCGGGAATATTAGTCAGTAACATATCAAGTTGTCCAACCACTTTGCGGTTATACTCAATGCCGGAATGAGGCATGGAGGTAGGCATAAGTAGGAAACTCCCTTCATCAAGGGAAGGCATAAATTCTTTGCCCACACCCGGGAAGGTATGGGTCAGGCCAGACCAGACTGTAGTAGTCTGAAGATCCCAGCCGAGCTTATCAAACGCTTTAGGTATAAACCCAAAAACAGTATTAAAACCCAACCAGACATTAGCGCCAAGCAAAATCAAGAAAGTAGGTATTAATAGAAACTTAACTTTATTATCCAGGCACCATTTTAATATAGATTTATAATAATACTCTAAAAGCGTAAACGACCCCAGGATAAATCCTACCAACAAGGTCACAAATATAAAGTTGAGTAATAGAGACTTTGAGGCTCCTAGTGGTAGCCAATATTTGGCTAAAAGCCATGTTGCACCAATGAGTACAATGATCAGCTCGGCATAATTGTAGAGAAATAATACAGGTTTAGAAAAGTTTGCTTTTTTAGTGTCAAAAATATTCTTTAAAATTCCGATTGTACCAAATAGTACCAGCAATACGCCACCCCATATCTGACCGATAACAAGTCCTATAATTCCCAGTACTACTAAAGCGTAGCCGCCATATTTCTTTACAAATTTATTATTGATTTTGAACCCAAAGAACCAATGTGCCAAAGTAGGCATGATCAATAGACTCACCAACAGGGCAGCTATCAAGGCAAAGGTTTTAGTGAATGCCAAAGGCCCAAAGAGCTTTCCTTCGGCAGCTTGCATGGTAAAGACCGGAATGAAGCTGACAATGGTGGTAGAAACAGCAGTGAGAATAGCAGTACCCACTTCTGAAGCTCCATTGTAAATGGTTTCTATCAGTCTTTGACCGGGAGGAGCTTCATCTATATGCTTGATAATATTTTCGGAAAGTATAACGCCCAAGTCCACCATTGTACCAATTGCAATGGCAATTCCTGACAAGGCCACTATATTGGCATCCACGCCAAAGTAGCGCATTGCTATAAACACCATCAAGACCGCGATAGGCAAGATACTTGAAATGAGAAATGAAGCCCTGAGATTATACACCATCACGATCACTACCAAAATGGTAATGAGCACTTGAAGCGAAATAGCTTCTTCCAGGGTTCCCAATGTTTCATAAATGAGTTCGGAGCGGTCATAAAATGGAACGATAGTCAACTGGCTTTCCCTTCCATTTTCCAACGTTTTTTTAGGCAGGCCTGGGGCAATTTCTTTAATCTTATCCTTGACGTTGTTAATGACCTGTAAGGGGTTAGCACCATAGCGGGCCACCACTACTCCACCTACCACTTCAGCACCATCTTTATCCAGCAGTCCTCTTCGGGTGGATGGGCCCAGGGTAACTACACCAATGTCTTTAATACGGACGGGAACATTTTCCTGAACAGCAACTACGGCCTTTTCAATGTCTTCCACTTTTTTGATGTAACCCAAACCACGCACCAGGTATTCTGCCTGGTTGATCTCAATGGTTTTAGCCCCTACGTCTTTATTTGATTTCTGTACTGCCTGCATTACTTTATGCAAGGGGATATCATAAGCTTTTAGGGCATCGGGATTAACATCAATCTGATATTCCTGTACAAAGCCTCCTATGGAAGCTACTTCCGAAACGCCTTCCGTTGCATTTAGTCCATATTTGACGTAGAAGTCCTGTACGGTACGGATTTCGTGCAAATCCCAACCCCCAGTAGGGTTTCCATCTTTATCTCTGCCCTCAATGGTATACCAATACACCTGGCCCAGGGCAGTGGCATCAGGCCCGAGTGCCGGCTGTACCCCTTCCGGCAATAAGCCTGAAGGCAAGGAACTGAGTTTCTCAAGGATACGGGAGCGAGACCAGTAAAACTCTACATCTTCACTGAAAATGATGAAGATACTGGAGAAGCCAAATATGGAAGAACTCCTTATAGATTTTACGCCCGGTATACCCAATAGATATGTAGTCAATGGATAAGAAATCTGATCCTCAATATCCTGTGGAGACCGGCCTTGCCATTGGGTAAATACAATTTGCTGATTCTCCCCAATATCTGGTATGGCATCCACGGGGACGGGGTCGGAAGGCAATGCCCCTATTTGCCAGCCGAAAGGGGCGGTAACAATGCCCCAGGCAATAAAGCCAATTAATATGAGAACGGTAACCAACTTGTTCTCAAGAAAATATCTTATAATTTTATTAAGCATATTATTTACATTCAATTTTTAAATTGATTTAAAAGGCATAGAAATAATGCCTCCAGGCCTTAGCGAGCTATGCCCTTGATCACGATTAATTGAATGAAATGCTTAAATAAGGAAGGACTGAACGAGTATAGGTATATCGCGTTCAATCAAAGGAGGGGAATAGTTTTTATATTCTGTTTTGTCTGCTTCAGAAGAATATGTTATGCCGATAAAGGTTGCAAAAAATGCGGCTACAAATTCTAAGCTTAACGAACTACCAATAACCTGAGCTTGAAATTCATCTTCTACCTCAAGAGATTGATACTCATTTTCACAGCAGGGTTTTTTCTTGAATTGATTTTCTTTTGACGTTTCGGTTTCACAACCGCTTTCCATATCGGACATACCACAATGTAATTCTGTATGGCCAACTACTATTTGCGTTTCCATTGCCATTCCTCCACAATAGTGTGTTACCATTGCAAAGCCGGAATTGCCAGCCAGAAAAATTAAAAGTAGCGATATGGAAATTATTCTTTTCAAGAAATTATCTTCTTTAGTAATTTTGATATACGCAAAGTAAACCTAAATGATTCATGTTCCTGTTCAATATCTTGTTTTAAATGTATGAAATTTCGACTACCTAAAGTATTCAAATAAAAGGCACTCACTAAATTAAAACTAATCATTAAACTTACAAGTACTGTGTTTTTTGCAATTTGAGATGGAAATCCACTGAAACTGCGACTTTTACTTTTACTGCTCCAAACATTTTATGAGGAGGTTGCAGTCCAAAATCGGAAAAATAAAACATACTTGAACCTTTCAAATGTTTATAATAGCTACAAGTAGAATAAACACCATTAGTTTTTATTGATTAAACTGTTTCCTTTCTTAATAGTGCTTTGTCAAAACTCACTTTTTTAAGAATAACTTTACAATATTCAAGCTTATCCATAATTTAAATCAGCATTGAGAAAAGTGCAGGAAATAATATCCGGCACCTATTCTCCTGTTTAAAAACTTATTACTGCTTCTATGTTTATGCCATCAAATTCACCTCCATTGTATTTGGTGCCTGTCCAGCCTTCTCCTTCGTAATTTTGATTTACATATTCCAGCTTTGTCATTACATTTTTAGTAATGAACCAACCACCGCCTATATTAAGCCTGTTAATTTTCTGTGTAAGTGCATTTTCAACCATCTCTCCTGAAACAGTATTGTATCTTCCTCCTAAATAAAACTGTTTTGTGCTACCAAAACGATAAAGAAGCTCACTGGCTAGTTGAGTAAAAACCCCTCCTCCTTGATCGTCACTGTTTGAGGCAACTTCGTAAATCCCGAAAAACTCCAACCCTTTATAATTTATAAATGGATTGACCTGAATAGCTGTTAATTTCTTAAACCTTGGATTGAATCGACCCTCGAACGCATTCACTCCCTCCCCATCTAATGTTTGCATAACATTATAATACCGGGAACCTGCACGATCACCACCATAGATCCAAGTACCTGTAGTTGTACCTTTGTTAATGTACCAAGAGCTTGTCAAACGCAATCTAAAATCCTCAGTTAATTGATTATCATAACCGATTTTCCCAAAAAAGGAAGGCTTGTTGTCAGTATTCTCATTGATCACCACATTCTGGTTGAGCTTACCGTTAGTAATGCCTATTACACCCAAAAATCCATTTTTCATTACGGTAACCTCTCCGAAAGCTTCTGTTGAAAACGAATCCATGATGTAGTTTCCTACAAATGGGTTAAAAATGGCACGTGCATTATCACTTCTTCTAAAGTGGGCATCTCCATAATTGAATTCATCTAATCCTATAGTTACACGAGCCACGTCCATAAAATTCTGCAGGAAACCTGGCTTTATGAAGTCCAATTTGTCAATTTGAAGATATCCTCCTTTGACCCAGGTTTCCTGATGATTTTTCGATGAAAGATAAGTTCTCAGGTGCATTCTTAGCCCATCGTATAGCTGAACGTCTACATTAAGATTAGCCGCAGGAAGATTGAAATTTGAACCCAGGTCTACCAAATTATTCAGTGAATTGGTTTGATTGATACTTTGGAACTGCATGGCAAAATCACCTCCCACACGTACTTTGACCCCATCAAAATTTGAAGTGTCCTGTTTTGAAGACTCAAACACATTAAGACCAACTTTGTTATTGGGCCTGAAATATTGTAAGGCAGGTTGCTGCGCATACACTGCCCCTGAAATTAGAAAGGTCAGCGAAAGTAGGGTGGTTTTATACCAATTATTATTAGTTTTCATAATTATCTGAATTCTATTTTATTAACTTAAAAATTGTTTCAAAGGAAATTTGTAGTTTATCTCCCGTTTTAATAGTGCCAAACATTGCTTTTGGAGGATCCATTTTAAATTGCGTAAAATTGACAGGAAATGATCCTATAAATTGTATAGTATCTCCACTAATTTCATAATCCACTTTAAATGACATAAGGTGTGTATTACCTGCAATAGTAAGGTTTGCCATTGCCTGTAAGGACTGGTCTGTTAATGCCTTTACTTCTACAAGGCTGAATTGTATTTCGGGAAATTCCTTTGTATTGAGTGCTTCGTAAGCATTGTTATCCATGCTGCCTTTTCCACTTTTTAATGAAGTCGCTGGCAAATTGATAACCATTGAATTGATGCCTGTAATCTTATTCCCCTTTAATTCAATCTCAGCACTACCTTTAGCTTTATCCGATATCATTTCCCAATCATGGATAGTGGAAGTACCTTCCACTTTTAACTCCTGATCAGTCGAGAGCGTAAAGGAATTCTGTGCGACTGTTTCTACACCAGCCACTATAAATACAGCCAATAAAAGAGTCCACTTCATTTGAATTTTATGTTTTAACCGCCTCTTTAAATGCATATTTTCTCTTGCTTTAAATTATTTACAAATGTATTGAGGCCTACTGAGGAGATCAGTACATTATTATGGCTATTATGTATGAGTTTATGGTAAGAATATAGCTTAAACTTTATTTTCAGTGTTGATTTAAAATAGTAACCGGGAAAGGAATGGGAAAAGTAGGCTGTTGTATTCTTCCTAATAATACAAGTTGGGGCTTTAGTAAAAACTGGACATCAACGAATTGCAACAGCAATAATTAAATTAATTAATTTGAATTGGTCCTTTTCACATTTCAAACCAAGTAATTTCTTTTCATCACAATGGTTTTATAAAAAGTAAATCTTCCTGAAAGAAAGCCCTTATCAATTTAATATACTTAATAGGTTGCAATCGGATCGCAAACGAAGAAATTAGCTACAATACTCATGCATGGCAAGGGCTCAAAAGGTTCTCTTTTCAAATAATCATAATTTAGAAACTATAAAATTTTGTGTAATTGAAATGCCTGTTATCGAGATAAAGTAAAATCCTATCATCAAAACTGCCTCAGAAAACTTCGATAGGCTATATGCACCACCTCCCGAATCTTTCCTTTACAATTATTCAGCCTACCTCTATTCCATCAACTTTCTATTAATAAATGACATACGAGCCATCTATATTTACCTAAATGTAGAAAGTACTGCAATTTGGAATCGTAGAATCCGAGCCTATTTCAAGCCGACTTCGCATCCTCTGGTAATCTTATTCAACAAATCAAACTTGTTATTACTTTCTGCCTTTTTGAAAATATTCTGCATATGCTTATTCACAGTTCTTTCGGAGATAAACAAAGTATCAGCGATATCCTTGTATATATGACCTTCCCGGACCAATTCGCAGACTTCAATTTCCCGTTTTGTCAGGCCAAACTTGGTACAGCGAATGGTAAAAATTTCATCTTCATTTTTGGTTTGCAGAAGATTCAGCGTTTCCAAATCTTTTCTATTTTCCTCGACCATGTTCCGGATATACAGGACTGTGATTATCAGAAAGCCTCCATTTGTCAATAAAACTTCAGTAAGCTGTGTTACTTCCAAATAGGCCAACAAGGGCATCAATGTCCAGGGAGCTACAGCAACATAAGATAGAATAGCGTCGAAGGAGGCTTTACTTTTTTTGTAGCGTTGGCGAATTCCCCAAAGGATGTTGTATACCATGTAAAAAGCATAGGCAAACGGGATGATCATTCCCACGTAGATCACCGTCATTAGATCCAATCCTAAAGGATATAATATGCAAAAGAAAAGTACAAACGGTAAGATTAAAAATATTAGCACCCCGTATTTGGCATGAAATTCCAAATGGGTAATATTGAATGCCCTGTAAAAATAATAAGGGAAATAAGCTCCCATACCGAAACCGGCACCATAGGCAAGAATGTATTGTAATGTTACCGACAGAGATAAATCTTCATCTGGAAAAAGTCCTCCGGCCAAATTGTAAACAATCAGAAGAAAAAGCAAAATCAGGTAATATTTTCTCTTCTTCTCATTGGGTTTTTGGAGGTAAAAAACCAGTTGATGGGAAAACATCATCACCTCCAACAAAACAAATACTAAGGTTACAATGTGGATTTCGGTATTCAGAACAGTCATAGCGTTTTAGGCAGTTTTCAGGAAGTAAAAGGGAAACCCAAACTTTTCGGAAACGGTATAAATCTCCAAACCGTGTTTTCGATACCAGGGGAGGTTGCTCTCCGTAGATGTTTCCAGGTAAACAGGTCGGTCAAGTGTTTTGGAATAATCCAATACATGCCTCAGAATCTTAGTTCCAAAACCATTCTTTTGCTTTTCCGGGCTGACCCCAACAAACCATAAATAGGTGAAAGGCTCTTTGGGATAATGTTTTTTGATAAAGGATTCCCTGGACAGGGCTTTGGGAATATTTCCCAACCCAATGGTTTTTAAGATTAACTGTATATCCAGATAAGTACTTTTCCAAGAGAACTTTTTCTTATCCTGAAACTGGATCATCGCACAAGCATTGCCATCCTCCGAAATAAAAACTTCACCCATATCAATGCAGTTTTCAAAAGAATACTCCATCAAATAGCGAATTTTCTCTTCTTCTTTACCAGCGATGTAGTTGACACTTTTGTTTTTTTTGAATGCTTTCAACAGGATGGTCACGACCTTTTCCCTGTCATTTTGGGTTGCTTTTTTCATTTGATATTTTTTTTAAATCCGAGTTGCGAGGATTTTTCTTCTCCACTCCACATTACCCAACTGTCAAACAGGAAGGGAAATGGGAGGGGCAAGTTCGTTTTTGGCAGAAAAAAACCCAGTGGTTTTTGTCGGACAAAGACACAACTTGCAAGGACCGTGCACAGCGGAATTCTAGTGGCACCAGAGGAATAGTTTAACTCTGGTTGGTAAAATAAAGAACTGTTTTAATATAAATTAATAACTAAATATTACTAATAATATTGCTCAACTTATGTTTTTATCTAAATATATGCAAATAATTATTATATTTTATTGAGATATATGGATTACCACATATATGGTCATATGCGTATTGGGATTCCTGTATATGCATTTATTATTGGAACTCAACATTCCATATTTCCAAATAAAATCCCCTCCCTTTCAGCACATATCTATGTATAGAGTTATTTAAATAGGAGTGTTCACAGGTATTGGTATATCGGCATATCCGTATATTCAACAATTTGTAAGGCAAAGCCTTAAGTCTCCTCCAATCCACTAAACATTTTCTTCGTATTTCTGTAGTATCCTAAAAATCTTAATTTGTTCGGTTACCTTTTTACGCCTAAATTTTCCCTACTCATCCAATACTCGTTTAGATCTTTATGCGGATGGAATAATTCTGACTCGTCTCGGCAATGGGGTAGGCTATCCAATAATTTTCTGGCCGCCACTTTTCCAGCCTTATCCCTGTCCAGAAATAATTTCACACGGCTGTACTTATTTATTTTCGAATAGAATCCCTGTAAATTGGCCAAAGAATTAAGCACCATAAAGTCCTCTCGGTAATGGTCCCCTTTTCTCATCTCCCTATAACTCAGCAGGTCAAATATTCCTTCAAAAAGGCAAAGATCAGCTGAATTGTTACAGTAGGTAGACACCCCCTGGGCAGTGCAGCCTTTCCAATATTTGTTACGAATTGCCCAACCATTTTCATGAGGATTGCCTAGACCAAAATACCTATTGTCACCAATGCGGTAATAGACTTCGCAGCAAAATTCTTTAGCTGTATCCAGAAGGATTCGCCTGGATTGAAGATAATCCGAAATGGCGCTATTGCTTCCAAGTGGTTTGGTTTTTATAATTTTGATTCCTTCAGCTGTCTCTTCGGATGGGTCCGGTCGGGGAATAGCAGGCTGATGAAGAAAAAAAGAAGATCCATTTACCGTTTCGATTTCCCTAATGGCATCAGGAACAGTATAAGCAGGATTCATTTTAAGAACCAGGTCAATCAGCGTCCCACCAGCATTTCCATCTCCAAAATCTACCCATAGATTTTTGCTCGGGCTTACCTTAAAAGAAGGGGTTGATTCCTCCCGGTAGGGAGAATAATAAAAGCAATAACCTGCTTTAACTTTACTTGGTCTGATTCCCATCTGGTCCAGATAGGTTATTATGGATATTTTATTTGCCTCTTTTGCATTCATTGTTCTTAAGTTTAATTTTTCTGAAAAACCACTTACTACAGCTACTACCTTACTACATTTCTATTTTAGTTTGTTGATTTTTAATACCTTATGACTTAAAGGAAATTGAATCCGTCTTACTACAAAACTTTTATTGTAGTGGGATGTAGTATTCTGATTTATCCCATCTTACTACCTATTAAAGCACTGTATTTCATTTATTTACAGCTTATTTGTAGTAAGTAGTAGCTTGGTTTTGTTTTATGTAATATCCTTTTTCAGGGAAGTTTTGACCTTCGTTTCTCCGCACCTGGGACTGAACATGGCCAAGCAGTTTCAATGCTTTTCCTATTTCCACAGGGCTAATTCTGAGATTGCCAGAAATATTTAAAGCCAGCTGATGGCAGATGTCGGTAGCAGTCATGAATTTGTCATGGTCCTCCTTAGTGCCGGGTGAAAAGAACTTTTGCACCAGCTCAACCTCTGGAGAAATGGTTTTGTACTGGTTGTTCATGATTTCATTTTCCCGGATTTCCTTCGCTGTCATTTCATAATGAAAATTCGTCAGGTATAGCTGATAAGCCTGTGCCCAAACCCTATCGATTTCAATTTCCTTTATGTAATTCCAATTAATTTCCCTTACCGTAAAGCAGAGCCAACGCACACTACCTGTTACATCCGTGAGAAACTCAGCCTTATTAGTGGATCCCCAAATGGAAGCCCTTCTCGGTTCCATTTTAGGCTTCTTATCATAAGGATGCCTAACTTTGACTTGTGATTTACTCATCAGCGTTTTCTGTGCGTTGATCTCTGTTTTGGAAAGTGTGGAAAGCTCATCCTGAATGATTCCGAAATTCTGACTCAAGGCGATTAGACTGTCCTTGTCCACAGAAATATTTTCAGCTTGGTAAGTCTTCAGCTGATCTGGAATCAGGAAACGTGTTAGTGTGGTTTTACCACTATTCTGTTGCTCCTGTACAAAGATCAAAGCTTGCTTATTGAAAAAGTCATCGCGGAGACAACAGGCCACACAGCGCACCAGCCATTTTTTAAACTGGACCTCAAAACGTTCTTGTCCTTGTACCTGAATATATCGAGTGAATTTGCGGATATAATCTCCATGGTTGACTTCACTCCAGGTCTCCCGTACCTGTTTAAAGTAATTCACGAAAGGGTTTGTTTTTGGGATAAAATCTGAAGACAGAAAGGTATTGATCTCTGCCACCGAGGTACGGTATCCCTCTTGTCGGCACTCTATGTAAAGCGTGTGGGGATTGACTGGGTGGTATTTCTTTCCATCTTTTTCTTTTGCAAAGACCTCGTTGAGTACCATGTTATTTTTAAACTCATATTTTGACATCAGGAATCTGATCATTCGAATGGTCGCACTCGAAGATTTCTCATCAATCTTTTTGATAGGGGTTTCATCGTCCATATTTCTGTAGATTTGGGTTGATATTTCCATACAGAAATGGTATATTTATCTCACTAAAAACGGGATACCATTTCCTAATGAAATTAATTAAGGCGGATCGGGCATGATCCGCTTTTATTTTTTCCGGCCGTTTTTCTGATGACCGGCATTGAGTATATCCGACTTTTTGAAATACACCCTGGTGTTAATCACCTGTTCCTTCAGGAAGCCTTCCCTCCTCCAGTTGTTGATCGTTGTGCGGGAGCGCCCAAGCAGTTTCATAGCTTCTGGGATCTGTATCAATTCATCGTCAGGAGTAGCTGGCTGCAACTCTGGGATTATCCTTGAAGCTACTTCTTCAGCTATCTCCTGGATAAGTTGTCTTTTGTCAATTGGTGAAAAGATCATGTCATTCATATTCAGTTTTCGTTTGGTTTGTTGGCCGAATATGGTCACAAGTTGGCAGGGGTAGTTAGCTGGGGTAGTACCCCAAGTTTATGGAAACAGGTATTTGTGGCTGGAATGGAGGGTTTTGAAGGAAAAAAAATTGCATGAAGGCAAGATGCTTATTGAACTGATAAGAAGGATCCTTCAAGCCATTGAAAGAGATGACTTCATTCTTGCACAGAACCATATCAAAAATTTGGAAATTGTAAGTTTGAAACTGGCCGTTGGAGGACATGGAGGAAACTGTACCCAATTTGAGCTTTGCAAAAGAGAAAAAATAACCGGTCCAACATTTCCTTTAATCGGTGACTTCTTTATTGCATTTTCATCAGGCAAAAAGTAAATGGTAAATTTAAAAATTACGTCCATTTCAATTTCCAGGTCACTCCACCCAATTGTTGTAATGAAAAAATATTTGATGTTGGAAACTATTAGGTCTCATTAAAAAAATTCGGCAAATTCTAGAAAATGACAAAACAGGAATACTTAATTTGAATTAAGCGGTTAGAGTGAAAATCAGGATAATTCGCCCCTGAATTCGCCCCTGATTAAAAAGAAAAAACCCTAACCTATTGAGTATCAATAAGCTAGGGTTTTGTTCAGTAGAGAGTGGGGGATTCGAACCCCCGGTACGCTTTAAGACGTACGACAGTTTAGCAAACTGCTGGTTTAAGCCACTCACCCAACTCTCTATGTGTTGGTGAAGCATTTAAACTATCAATTTTGGCTTTTATTAACCTGTATACTACCCAAACTTGGTGTAAATACCGGCTTTCAAAACCATAACTAAAAATTAATTCCGACCGCTTCCCGATCAGTGATGCAAATATAAACCAATATTCTTCAATTTAACAAAACCAAAAGAGGAAAAAAGAGTACTTTTTTACGGCTTTACCAAGAAAAAGTAGCTAACCGTTTTTAAGCCAGCACAATAAATTTTTAAACAAATTTTAAACTTCCTCCCAATTAAATAATCCTTCTTTTAAAATCGCCCTAGAATTCCTTTCTTTGCAGCCTATACTATATTTCTTTAGAGATGAAAATTATTGCCATAGGCCGAAATTATGCGGCACATATAGAAGAACTTAACAATGAAAAGCCAGATGCGCCTGTAGTTTTTATGAAACCGGACACTGCCTTACTAAGAAACAATGCGCCATTTTACCACCCTGAATATTCTGACAATATCCACCATGAAGTAGAGTTGGTCCTCAAGATAAGTAAGGAAGGTAAATACGTTCAACAAAAGTTTGCCCATAAGTATTATAATGAAATAGGTATTGGGATAGATTTTACAGCCCGTGACCTGCAGCAAAAATGCAAAGACAAGGGGCTACCATGGGAAATAGCCAAAGCTTTTAATGGTTCTGCCCCTTTGGGTGAATTTAAACCCGTGGCATTCTTCCCCGACTTAGCGAACATTAATTTCCACCTAGACATTAATGGTGAAAGACGCCAAACAGGCAATACCTCATTGTTACTTTTCCCATTTGATGTGATCATCGCTTATGTTTCAAAGTTTTTCACCTTGAAAATCGGAGACCTGATTTATACAGGAACACCTGCTGGTGTTGGCAAAGTGAATATTGGGGATCGCCTGGAGGCTTATGTGGAAGATGAAAAATTGCTGGATTTTGAAATTAAATAAAACCTTAACTACTCTCTTATTCATTTCCCTTGCCATCGTCTTTCTTTCTCAAACACAGAAAGACTATTACCTCTTCCCTATAAAACCAGGACAACAAAATTTTCTGGCTGGAAACATGAGCGAAATACGGAACAATCATTTCCATACTGGCATTGATATAAAAACCGAGGGCAGACAAGGCTTGGCGGTCCATGCTTCCGCTGATGGGTATGTGTCAAAAATAAAAGTTTCCTCCTTTGGCTATGGTAATGTACTGTACCTGAAACACACCAATGGATCAAGCACCGTATATGCCCACCTCAGAAGTTTTGAGTCTCCAATTGTGGAATACATGCAGGGTAAAATCTACGAAGCGCGGGAGAATGAATTGGAATACACACTCGAACCTGGGGAATTGCCTATTTCTCAAGGTGATACCATTGCCTATTCAGGGAATACTGGTAGTTCTGGTGGTCCACACCTTCATTTTGAGATCAGGGATTCATTAAACAGAGCCATTGACCCCTTGCATGCAGGCTTCAAGGAAATTAAAGACAGTACCTCTCCTATTGCCAGAAGAGTGGCAATAAGCCCACTTACACCGGAGAGCAGGGTTAATGGAATGTATCGTCGGCAAGAGTTTTCACTTATTTACAGCTCTGGGGCATTTGAAGTCCAGCCTACCATCAAAATCTCTGGAAAAGTCGGCATAGAAGTACTGGCTTATGACCAACTTGATGAAATGTACAATAGAAATGGTTTTCCCATTTTTGAAATCTATGAGGAAGATAAAAAAGTTTTCAGAGCTGAAGTCAACGAGATAGATTTCAACATTGGCCGCCATATCCTCCTACATACCTACCGCAATCGCTATACTCGTCTTTATAAAAAGCGGAACAATCAATTTTCATTCTATGAACCTGACTCTGTATTAAGTGGTGCTATTTCTGTTTTGCCCGGTAAGGAAAAATCCATTACTGTGAAATTGGTAGATGCTTATGCCAATGAATCAGACTTGAGAATCAAATTTAGCGGAGAGTTGGCCCCTATAGACTTGAATGGAACCAACTATACTTCGGGAAATAGTCAGATAGAATACCTGGAAAATGTATTGATCCTAAACAGTACCGATGCAGGAGCCGGAGACCTGGCCATGGTATATGTACATGGTCTTAGCATGGAATTGCCTTATGCTTATGTGGGGCAAAACAAACGCACCTACCTTTGGGACATGGCATTGGGAATCCCCGACTCTATTAACCTGTGTTCAGAAACCCTTTTTCCCGATGTAGTGGCACAGATTACTGCGGGCAAAGAAACACTAATAGACAATGGAGAGGTTAAAATTATCTTTGAGGAAGAAAGCCTTCTAGACGATCTTTATTTAAGAATCAATACTTTTGAAGACAGTGGAATGAAAGGCTTAACGCTCAATGATCAATTTGAATACCTAGGCCAACCGATTTCGGCAAGATTGAAAGTAGATAATTTTCAGGGGGATACCTCCAAAACCGACATGTACCAACTGTACAGAAACGGTCACAGAAGTTTTCTAGGTGGCAACTGGCAAGGGCAGTTTATTAATTTCAAAACCAGGGTTTTTGGAGATTTTGTATTGGCTATTGACAGCATTCCTCCCACAATTCGTCCAGTACGCGTCAATAATAATGAAATAAGGTTTGTGGTTAAAGACAATTTATCTGGCATCAAAGATTTCGAAGCGTGGATAGATGGGAAATGGACCCAAATGAGATATGAACACAAGCAGGCCATAATTTGGTCTGATCCCCTGCCAGGAACTGCTTTAAAGGGAGTGGTTCTCTTAAAAGTAAGAGATCGTGCAAATAACGAGAGCATTTATAAGGGAAACATTTAATTTATTCCGATATTTAAGGGCTAAAATCAATAGTAAAAATAAAAACTACAACTATGTCACTAGAAGTAGGCCAAACGGCACCTGACTTTGAGTCAAAAGATCAAGATGGAAATACTATTAAATTGTCAGATTTTCAAGGCAAAAAAGTAGTCTTGTACTTTTATCCAAAGGACAACACACCCGGATGCACTGCTCAGGCCTGTAATTTGAGGGACAACTATGAAAGTCTTCAGAATGCTGGTTATGTAGTGCTGGGAATAAGCTCGGATGCAGAAAAATCTCATAAAAAGTTTATTGAGAAATTTGAACTCCCTTTTCCGCTAATAGCCGATGAAGACAAGAGCGTCCATGAAAAGTACGGTACTTGGGTGGAGAAAAACATGTACGGTAGAAAATACATGGGTACTGCCAGAACCACTTTTATTATTGATGAGAAAGGAATAATTGAAGAAATTATTTCAAAAGTTAAAACGAAGGAACACACCAATCAAATTATTAAATAATTCCAAATCAATGGAAAAAAAATCAACCGAACAATTAGAAGCAATTTGCTCCCAGGTAAGAAGAGATATTTTACGAATGGTGCATGCCTGTCAGTCAGGTCATCCAGGAGCATCTTTGGGCTGTACGGAGTTTTTCGTAGCCTTGTATTTTGACCAAATGACCAATAACCCAAATTTCAATCTTGACGGAACTGGAGAAGACTTGTTTTTTCTTTCAAATGGGCATATTTCTCCCGTTTGGTATAGTGTTTTGGCCAGAAGCGGTTACTTTGAGTCAAATGAATTAAAAACTTTTCGTAAATTAAATAGCAGATTGCAGGGACACCCAGCCACCGAAGAAGGTCTTCCAGGCATACGCATAGCCTCAGGTTCTTTGGGTCAGGGCTTATCCGTAGGGATAGGTGCTGCATTTGCCAAAAAAATCAATAATGACGACAAAACGGTCTATGTTCTTATGGGAGATGGAGAGCAGCAAGAAGGACAAATATGGGAGGCGGCATTAAGTGCACCTCACCATAAATTGGACAACTTGATCGCAACCATAGATCTAAATGGGCAACAAATAGATGGACCTACCAAAGACATCATAAACTTAGGAGATCTGAAAGCCAAGTGGGAAGCATTCGGCTGGGAGGTCATCGTGACTGAACATGGCAATGATATGTCAGCCGTAGTTAAAGGATTGGAAAAAGCTAAAAGCCTCCTTGGAAAAGGAAAACCAGTTCTAAACCTGTTACATACCGACATGGGTTACGGAGTAGATTTCATGGTTGGCACTCACAAATGGCATGGTGTAGCTCCCAATGACGAGCAACTTGAAAATGCTTTAGGCCAACTCAAAGAAACACTTGGTGATTATTGATTTCGGTGATAACAGATCTATAAAAGTTTGAATAATGGAAAATAAATTGGATACAAAATATACATACACCGAAAAAAAGGACACCAGGTCTGGTTTTGGTGATGGCCTACTAGAAGCAGGTAGAAGAAATGAAAACGTAGTAGCGCTTTGCGCAGACCTTATTGGCTCATTGAAAATGGGGGCCTTCCAAAAAGAATTCCCTGAGCGTTTTTTCCAAATGGGTATCTCTGAAGCCAATATGATAGGAGCAGCTGCAGGTCTAACCATAGGAGGAAAAATACCTTTTACAGGTACATTTGCTAATTTCTCTACAGGCCGTGTATACGATCAAATTAGACAGTCTGTAGCCTATTCTGATAAAAACGTAAAGATTTGTGCCTCTCACGCAGGACTTACTTTAGGAGAGGACGGGGCAACGCATCAAATCCTTGAAGATGTAGGCATGATGAAAATGCTTCCTAACATGACGGTCATAAATCCTTGTGATTACAACCAAACAAAGGCAGCAACCATTGCTATCGCTGAGCATGAAGGGCCTGTATATTTACGATTTGGCAGACCAAAATGGCCTATTTTCACTCCTGAAAATCAGGAATTTGAAATTGGAAAAGCCTGGAAAATGATCGAAGGTACTGATGTAACCATTTTCGCTACAGGGCATCTTGTATGGGAAGCAGTGGAAGCTGAAGCGATCCTTAGAGCAGAAGGTATCTCAGTAGAGCTAATAAACATACATACCATTAAGCCTTTGGATACTGAAGCTATCCTTACATCTGTTGCTAAAACTGGCTGTGCTGTAAGTGCAGAAGAACACCAATTCAATGGTGGCTTGAATGACAGTGTCGCTCAGACGCTGATCAGAAACCAACCCGCACCTCTTGAATTTATAGGTATGGATGATTCTTTTGGTGAATCAGGAAAACCTGAAGAGTTATTGGAAAAATACGGTTTAAATGCTAAAAACATTGTTGAAGCAGCTAAGAGAGCTCTTTCAAGGAAATAAGGTTTTTAAAATTTAATTGAAGCGGAAAAAATTTAGCATTTTTTCCGCTTTTTGTTTTATGAAGTTTTAAGATAAAAAAATTAAACACGGATTATATAAAAGGGTTTCCTGACATTTTTCTGCCAATTAGAAATAGACGCTTGGTTAGCTCATGCTTATCTTTTACATTTATAAACAACTAACCTTTTTCCTTCAAATGAAATGCTATTCCTTTGCCACAATTGTTCTTTTAATGTTTTCGGCAATATTTTTATTTGCTGAAGTACCATCGGCCACCAGTCAGATATTAACCTTTGAGGAAAGAGATGGTGGCGTGCTTTTGCTTTCAGATGGGAAATCTAGATTGTTTTACCAAAAAGAAACAATAAGTCAAAATGGCGAATACCCGAGGGCAAATTACCTCCATCCCGTATTTGATACAAAAGGAGAAATTATTACCGAAGATTTTCCTAAAGACCATTTGCACCATAGAGGGATATTCTGGACCTGGCATCAGCTATGGGTAGATGATTTGAGAATTGGTGATCCTTGGATAAGCGATGGGATTGAATGGGAAGTCAAGAAGATGAAAACCAAAATTCATCCCAATAATTCAGCTACTATTGCGCTTAAGGTGATTTGGAAAGGCAACAAAGTACTAAAAAAGAACCTTGTTGAAGAAAATACTGTCATCACTTATCAGCCTATAGGAGGCCAAGCTTATAAAATAACCTTTGACATTACATTAAAGCCATTAACCCCTGGAGTGCGTATTGGTGGGTCTGAGGATCCTAAAGGATATGGAGGTTTTTCACCTAGGCTAAAGTTGTCTGAAAATGTAGGTTTTTATGATGAGAATGGTGCAATAACACCTGACAATTTACCCGTTGCCGCAGGCGACTGGATGAACATTACAAACAATGGTCCCACAGACCCTGGTGTTGTAATAATGGGTGAGCCAGATATGCTCCCCTCCTATCAAGGATGGATTCTTCGTAAACGAAATAGCATGCAAAACATGGCATTTCCAGGTCAAGAGCCTTTATTATTAGATAAAAAAGCGCCTTTACACTTCCGAAATCAATTGCTTGTACATCAAGGAATGTCTGCTCAAGAAATAAAAAATCAGTATAGAATATTTAGAAACCAAGCCAGTCGTTAAATTTTTAAAATAAAAAAAGCAATGGTCAGGGACCATTGCTTAATAGTTGGTTATTTTTAATAGGGTATTAGTCCAGCGTTATTATTTAACTGGCTCTGATAATTCTACTGGTGCTTCCACTTCTACTACTTCCTTTCCCATGGCGTCAAATTTCTTTTCAATTTGTTCACCAGGAGTTTCTGATTCAAATTTTATCAAATATTGTAGTTGTCCTTCTACCATTACTTGATGGGCTTCAGCTATTTTCAAGTCTTTCAACTCTAGATCATTCTGAATCCCTTCTTTCACTTTTTCAGGTAGACTTTCAGGATCAATTTTGGTTGTTTCTTGGTACCATTCTTGAGATACTGGTACTACTGTTGATCCAGCGTTTGCAAAAGCAAATACAGTCATTGCGGCGACACTCAAAATTAACTTTTTCATGACATTTTAGATTTATTGGTTAAATAATAATTGGTTAAACAATACTTTTTAAATATTATTTTCAATTATCCTTAGCCAAATGGTGTGCCAAGTAATTTTATAAACATATAATTAAACTTAAATACTACTCAATACACTTTAAACACGGTTTTTAATATACTCTGAAGAAATACTGTATCATTGTTGCCTTGTTTCCTAAAAGTACAAAAATGTGGAGCAAGCTCCCCAAACTGTAAATAACCTTAACATTTTACACACAATTACACAAATGGGCTAATTATTACATTAAAAGCATATTTTTAATTTAAAAAATTTAATTTATCTACATCTGTTAAAAAATGGACTGCAAATAATATAAGGCTTATGATAGGGAGGTATTTAGGAATGCTTTTGCGAGTTTCCAGCTTTTCTTACTTTTTCCCATCATCCGGTTTACTATTTCTCAGTTCTTTCACCAAGTCCTCTAAATAGTCAATTTGCACTTCCTGGACTTCAAGTAGCTTTTTATTCTGATGCACCAATAGATGATCAATTTTCTCGTTCAGCAGTTGAATTTCGAGTTCGGACTTAAGGTTGATTTTGTAATCAAGTTCAGCTCTCTGCCTGTCTTTTTGTCCTTGCCGGTTTTGGCTCATCATAATAATCGGTGCCTGTATAGCTGCAATACAGGAAAGCATTAAATTCAATAATATAAATGGGTAGGGATCAAAGGTATGGCTGGCAAGCAACCAAATATTTGCTACGATCCACAAAGTCAAGAATGAAAAGAAAGCAATAATAAAAGTCCAACTCCCACCGAAAGAGGCGATTTTATCCGCCATCCTTTGACCTAAGGTTATAGCGGTATCCATGTCTTCTTGTAAGTTTTCAGAAAGTATGGAATTGTTACGAATGGCATCCATTACATCCTTGTCAATAGCCGCTAAATCTCCATTTTCTTGTTCGATAAGTTTGGTCAAATACAGCCGGCGGTATTTATTTAGCTCTCCAATCGAAATACTGCTTTCTCTAGTAAAATCAGGATAATGAGATTTAATAAAGTCGAAAATTCCGTCTCTGATTTCATTCCCATTGACAACTTCCCCTCTATTGATCTCCTTCTTTGATAAATGGCTCTTGTTCATTTTAGTGCAGGATTCCCCCTCGTTATACCCTGATTAGCAATCCATTTATGGGTTTTCACCAATAGGCTAAACAAAGCATTGATAAACGTGTAAAGATATTTATTTTCTTTTTTAGCTGAAGAACAGTTCAACCGCTGCCTCCTCCAAATTTAAAACACAATAAATCATTAACCTATAGCGAGGGTGCTATTCACTAAACATAATATTTCCTCACATAATTGAATTAAAAATAATACCTGAAGGCTAGGCTTGGTTGGTCAAGAAAACCATCCACTTCAAAACCCCAACCATTGTCCTGATAGTTATTGATATTATGAGCGCTAACGGTACTCTTATTATAGAACTTAAAAAATTGGCTTTCCATAAATATTAGTTCAAAGCTCAATTTTTCACTTGGAAAATAAGCCAATCCAAAGTTCCCAAAAAGGCCGAGTTGATTTAATTTTTGCTGCGAAAAGTATAACCATTCTTCATTCGCAACAACTGATTCAATCAAATAATCAGAATGTGAATACCTGAGCCCATAGGTAGCTATCATAAACAATTTGGGACGAATTTCAATGTGTTTTCTCAACCCCACCCATACATCCAATTCCTTTCTTTCCGAGCCAGAAGCATTGGGATTTTGGTTGATCCTTTTATTATTCCTTTTATAAAAACTCCCACCACCTATGATACTGAGCTGGTCTTTAATAAAATAGGAATAGCTAGGCGTTAAACTGAAGAAATCATTCTGTTGGATCCCTTCATCAAATAAATCTACAGACCTATCACTCCATCCGAATTCCAAGCCTACAGCATGATTTCCTTGCGAAATCTGAGCATTTGCCTCTTGATCCATGGCATAAATCCCCAAGCAAACAAAAAGGATTAAAAACTCCTTCATTGGTCTTTTTGATTAATGAAATAAACGATCCCTATACTATTGGTGCTGATTAAATCAAAGGCAAACCGGGAATCATCATAACCCTGATTTGTTCCTGAAGAATTATAGGACTTATGATAAACCAAACCACCCAAAGCAGCTTCTACCATCCATTTGGGGCTAATTTTATAGGATGCACCAGGGGATAAAGAAAATCCAAATGACTTGGGCTTATTTTCCTCATCAAAGGATGAATTATAGGAAGCTTTGGGTTCAAGAAAAAGATAAAAATTATCGACCACAGGAAAATACCTTCTATAAAACAAGCCTATACCACCTGATACACTATTAGAACTGATTTTCTCGTTACTTGATGTAATGTTTTTATTCCTATAAAAATTAACCTGAGGATTGATACCGATAACAGATAGGTCGCTAATAAAGTAACCTAAATTTGGACTAAGGTTTATAGCAAGATAGGTGGAGCGGCCTGGGTTTGAGTTTTCAGTGGTATTTATGGAGAAACCAAAATTACCCCCAACAAATAAATCTCCTTTATCGAATTGCGCAAAGGCAGTAGAGACCCCGGAAATAAAAAAGAGCAATAAGAGACCATGTTTCATATTAAAGACCTGTGTTAAAATTTATGAATTTTATTACTTATTTAGTTAGGAAGAGCTAATCGAATTTTATTACGAAATACTTAGTCCGATAGTTGTGGGTTATTACTAATAATTTATTTTTAAACAAATAATTCTTCATGACCTGCTTAGCAGACCATATCCCATGTCCAATGCTACAGGTAAATTGAATTGGTTTTTCTTAGAAAACTTATACTAGAGAAAAAATCGACTCATGAATCTCCTAGTTATCAGCCCCTTTGGATTTAGGTAAAAGAAATAACGCTTTACTCGTTCCCTATGGTTTAAAAGCAGGCAAAGAAAGCAACTATTAGACAAAACCCTCCCCATATATTTTAGGCCCTGCCCTCTCCTCTTTGAAAGGAAAGCCTTATATTTGCCCCTCGATAATCAGGAAGCAATTGACAATATGGATATTCAAGAAAGCATTTTAAAGACAATAGCGAAGGCCTTTGAGCAATTATTTAATCATAAGGTAGACAGTGAAGACCTAAGCCTTCAACCAACTAGAAAAGAATTTGAAGGCAGCTATACCTTTGTGCTTTTCCCTTATCTCAAAATAACCAAAGGTTCTCCTGAACAATCTGGGGAGAAAATAGGTAATTATTTGATAGAAAATCATCCTTCTGTAGCTGATTTCAATGTGGTTAAAGGATTTTTAAACATCAGTCTTTCTTCTGCATTTTGGGTAGACTTACTTTCCCAATTAATGACGGAGCAAACTCCTGGACATTTTGCGCCAAGAAATCAAAAGGTAATGGTAGAATACAGTTCACCAAACACCAACAAACCGCTACACTTGGGACATTTAAGGAATAATTTCCTAGGCTTTGCAGTTTCCAATATACTCAATGCCTATGGTTATGAAGTCATTAAAACCAACCTGGTAAATGACAGAGGCATTCACATTTGCAAGTCAATGGTCGCTTACCAAAAATTGGGACATGGGGAGACTCCTGAAATGGCAGGGATGAAAGGTGACCACTTGGTGGGCAAGTACTACGTACTCTTTGATCAGGAATACAAAAAGCAAATCAAAGAGTTAATGGCCGAGGGCATGACTGAGGAGAATGCAAAAAAAGCAGCGCCATGGATGAAAGAAGCACAAGAATCCTTGGTGAAGTGGGAATTAGGCGATGAGGAAACGGTTAGCCTTTGGAAAAAATTAAACAACTGGGTTTATCAGGGGTTCAATGAGACCTACAAAAAGATGAACGTTTCTTTTGACCAATATTACTACGAGTCAGACACTTACCTTTTGGGAAAAGACATTGTCACTGAGGGACTGGAAAAAGAAGTATTCTTCAAGAAAGAAAACGGCTCTGTTTGGGCAGATTTAAGCCGAAAAGGACTTGACGAAAAGCTTGTCCTGAGAGCTGATGGCACATCTGTTTACATGACCCAGGACATGGGCACTGCAGACTTGAAATTCAAAGACCATGGCATAGACAAGTCTGTATATGTAGTAGGCAACGAACAAGATTATCATTTTGAAGTTTTGTTTAAAATAATGGGCTTGTTGGAGCGGCCCTATGCCAATAACTTATTCCACCTTTCCTACGGTATGGTAGACCTACCATCAGGAAAAATGAAATCTCGTGAAGGAACAGTCGTAGATGCCGATGACCTGATCCAGGAAATGGTAGATACTGCACGAACCCACACCCAAGAACTTGGAAAAATAGATGGATTTAGCCAAGAAGAAGCGGAAAAACTGTACGAAATGCTGGGTTTAGGGGCTATTAAATATTTCCTTTTAAAAGTAGACCCTAAAAAACGAATGTTGTTCAACCCTCAGGAATCCATAGAATTCCAAGGAAATACCGGTCCATTTATCCAATATACCCATGCCCGTATTGCTGCTATCCTAAGAAAGGCAGATCAAATCGGTTTGGATTATAGCTGCAATAACTTTGACGGATTAGGCGAATTGGAGAATGTTGAAAAGCAATTGGTCTTTATGCTTTCAGATTATTCTAAAAAAATAGCCCTGGCAGCCGAAGACCTTTCGCCAGCAATAATAGCCATGTATTTATTTGATTTGGCTAAGGAGTATAATAGATTCTATGCGGAACTCCCTATATTTAGTGAAGCCAAAAATGAAATCCAGTCCTTTAGGGTAACGCTGTCAGATAGAGTAGCTAAAACAATCAATGCTGGAATGAAGTTATTGGGAATAGATGTACCACAAAAAATGTAATTATGAAATCAATTTTCTACGTTTTCGCTATAAGCTTGGTCGCTTTGCAGTTCTCCATTCAAAATCCACTTACAAATACTGCAGTCAAGTTCAATTCTCTGGATAATTTAAGCCCTAAAATCATGATAGAAGCAAAAAGTATTTATGATTTTACCTTAAATGATATCGATGGTAATCCTGTTGATTTGGCTAAATATAAAGGGAAAAAATTATTACTAGTCAATGTGGCTTCAAAATGTGGGTACACCCCGCAATATGCCGAATTACAAGAACTTTATGAAGCCTATGAAGATAAGCTTACTATACTTGCCTTTCCTGCCAATAACTTTGGGGGACAAGAACCAGGTAGCAGCGAAGACATCAAGTCATTTTGTTCAGAAAACTATGGCATTTCTTTTCCTATTTTTGAAAAAATTTCCGTCAAAGGGGTTGACAAGCACCCGCTTTATAGATGGCTTTCCGATAAGGATATGAATGGTTGGAACAATGAAGAACCAACTTGGAATTTCTGTAAATATTTTATTAATGAAAAAGGGGCTTTGGTAAAGTTCTTCCCTTCCGCTGTTAAGCCAATGGATGAAGAGATTATAAATTTAATTAATTCCTAAACCCATTGCCCGATCTATATTTGAAAAATGGATAATTTAACTACATTTCCACTGGTGAATTTTAGCTATCTCTTTTACAATTATTAAAAATTATTGAACTTGATCATTACCACTAAAAGACAAGCATGGACCCATGCGCTGAGACTTAGAACACTCCCACTTGCGTTATCGAGTATTTTCATGGGGAGTTTTATCGCTTTTCAAACGTCTGGGTTCAGGTGGTCAGTATTACTGTTGGCAGCAATCACAACTACCCTATTACAAATCTTGTCTAATCTAGCCAACGACTATGGTGACAGCATCAATGGTGCAGACCATGATGGAAGACAAGGACCTGTAAGGGCTGTTCAATCAGGGCTTATAAAGGCTGCTGAAATGAGAATAGCAATGATTATTTTTTCAGCCCTGTCCTTAATCAGTGGCTTGATACTTTTATTCATCGCTCTGGAAGACATATTTAAGTTTCTATTGTTTTTGGGCATTGGTTTATTGGCTATCGTTGCTGCAATTACCTATACTTCAGGAAAAAAACCTTACGGTTACGCCGGTTTAGGCGATATTTCGGTCTTTCTGTTTTTTGGTTGTGTTGGCGTCATGGGCACTTACTACTTGCATACCATGACATTTGACCCTGTTCTTTGGTTGCCAGCAGCTTCTATTGGACTCCTAAGCACGGGCGTGTTAAACATCAATAATATAAGAGACATAGCTTCTGATAAAGCCGCAGGTAAACTTTCCATTCCTGTTAGGATAGGAAAAAAAGCAGCTCAAAAATACCACTGGGCACTTATCATTACTGCATTGTTATTGTTATTGGCTTTTATACTAGTTGAGCAAGCTTATGGGGCATTGGCCTTTTTATTTATGGCACCTACTATTTTAAAAACTGGCTGGGCAGTTGGTAAGTTTGAAGCCCCTGAAAAACTAGATCCTTATTTAAAGGTGATGGCCTTATCTACACTCTTTTGCGTATTATTTTTCGGAATAGGTTGGATGATTTTTTAAAGTATTGATTCATTTTGCACCTAAATTGGTTACTTTTATGTAGTTTAAATGAATAGTTAAATTTAACAGCACAAATTCTATGAAAAGTATTTTAGTACCTTACGATTTTTCAGAAGAGGCTGAATATGCCTTTGAACTCGCTCAAGAATTAGCTACAAAAGCTGCCTGTAAACTTAAGCTAATCCACATCATCGAAATACCTACTTCTCAAAACTTTAACACCATGGGTGAAGTAAGTATGGGCGAAAACTTTATAGATAAAATCTATATGGTAGATGTGGTTAACAAAAGAAAAGAACAATTCAAAAAACTTGAGGAAACCCATTCAGGCAAAGCCTATAAATTTAGCACAAACTTATCTTTTGGTAATCCTTATGCAGGTATATCAGGCGAAATAACGGAAATAGGTGCTAGCTTGGTAATTATGGGCTCCAAAGGATCTAGTGGACTTGAAGAAATACTTATAGGCTCGAATACTGAAAAAGTAGTAAGGCACTCAGCATGTCCTGTTATCACTGTAAAAGGTCCAGTAAGTTCCACTTCCATTAAAAAGATTGTATTCGCAAGCGACTTCAGTGAAAACAGCAAAAAAGTTATCAAAAAATTAAAAACACTACAGGATTTGCTTGGCGCAGAAATTAGGCTTGTGAAAATAAATACACCTAATTCTTTTGAAAAATCCATTGACTCAATGGAGAAAATAAGTGCATTTATACAGTCTAACAATTTAGAAAATGTTGGCATAGATGTTTTCAATGCTGACAGCGAAGAAGAAGGAATTAATGAATTTGCAGACTTCATAGAGGCTGATCTCATCGCTATGTCTACACATGGTAGAACCGGATTTCTGCACCTTTTAGGTGGCAGTATTGCCGAAGATGTTGTCAATAGCTCCAAGAAACCAGTATGGACGATGAAATTTAAAAAATAAAGAGAGAATATGGGTAGAAAAAAGAGCAACGATTGGAAACAGAGAGATGGGTTAGTCTATTCAACAGCGGACAACTTTGATTTTGATACAAATAAAGATGGGGAGGAAAATACACTTCCACCTCAACAACAAAATTTAAAGGTTTTGCTAGACAAAAAATCAAGGGGTGGAAAACAAGTTACCCTCGTAACTGGCTTTATTGGGCAAGAAGATGATTTGAAAGCATTGGGTAAAGACCTAAAAGCAAAATGTGGTGTAGGAGGAAATACCATGGATGGGGAAATTTTAATCCAAGGTGACCAAAGAGATAAAGTAATGGATTATTTGGTTAGTAAAGCCTATAAAGCTAAAAAGTCTGGTGGTTAAACCTGACTTTTATTTTTTTAACAGCTTATAAAACATTAAGTTAGCCCTCCGAATTATTTCACCGTCACTTTGGGCTATTTTACCGACGGTAGTTGCGTGTTCATCGACTAATTTTTAGTTGTTTTTATATTATTTTTAAATTTGAGTATTAATTTTTATAGACCGGTAAATCCGGCAAAGTATGAAGATGCGTATAGTATCGAAGTACTTAAGTCAAATAAAAACAGCAATAATGGGACAGTTTAGATTATTGAGTTTTAGCGGGAATTTATACAATTTAAAAAGCGATGCTTTTTATTTGAGTGATGAGGAGAGCAAACAGTTACTATACAGACTAAAATCGTGGCCAGAAATTAAAGAATTGATAATCCTTTCAATTCCGGAGAGAACTGAAATAATATATTTTAGTGATTTAGATCTTGAAGACCGAATATTTGAAGCCATAACTGAAGCTACTTTAAGTGGCGGAGTACCTATAAAAAATGAATTCCACCAAACTTCAGACGAAGAAAAATTATTAGTCCACCTTTCAGAGCTTTGTTTTGGTGTACAATCTTCAAATTATGGGTCCACTCCATTGTTCCCAAGATTTATTCAGGCTTATAACTTAGCACTAGAAAATGGCATGGTAGGTGAATACCTTAAAACATGGTGGAATAATTTAATGGCAACCAATAAACGCATCAAAGAACAGGTGGATTACCAATTGCCTAACTTCTCAATTACCTATACTGTCTCAGACTTAATTACTGAGTTGGTAAAGAGTTTAAAACATCCAAAAATTGCGATTTTAGGATTCAATGCCTTAAGCAAAAGAATTTACAAAAATCTTACTAATAAAGGTTTCAATAAAATCACGATAGTAGATAGAAGCATTGCTTCGTTTTCAACCTTGGCAGATATCGATTTAAACAGCTTTATCTTCGAACCCATCTCAGAAGTTGAAAACGTAATCAATGAAAATGACATATTAATTTCAACTTTAGAGAATTCACTTCAAATTCTTGATCCAGCTTACTTTCAGAAAGAATTTAATACAACCAAAATTTTCATTGATCTGTCTATAAAAAATAATTTAGCAACTATCTTCAATGACAACCAGCAAGTAATTCCATTTAACCTGACAGATATTTACAAAATAGTTGAGCAGAAAATGGAAATAAATAAAAAGTGGCTGAAGAAAGCCAAGCCAATTATTTCAGAAATGAATCTGATATTTTTTGAATGGATAGATGATAAAAAAGGCCAGGAAATGCTGACTATAGCAAATGAACTATTGGGCAAAAACATTCAAAATAGTCAATATACAAAGGTTTTAATCGCTGATGAGCCAACTTTTAAGACAGTAATGTTTGATAATCGAATCATTAACATGCTGCTTAAAAAATCAATTGCAAAAATTAAAAGTAACGCTCAATACAAGGATATCATTAATTATGATAGAATAGTAAATGATTTTTATCAGTACAACTAGCCTTATGGCGCATAAAACCGGCCATTTTATAGTCCTATTTTTATAATCACCTTAGGAACGAATTGGTGTTTTTTAAACTGAAAGTCCAAAAATCTTAGGAAAGCCGATTGATTTTGATGTAAAAATAGTGACTACAAACAGCCTAATCAATCACTTTGACTATTACGAAAGCAGAATAAATGAAATTAGGCGTTTTGCTTTCCCTACAATACTCCTGTAACTATTTAAAAAGAATAAAAAGAGTCTTTTTTTATCACAGTAAACCTCATTTTTTTTTGCAAATTTGCAATAGCTGACTAAATTTGCACTACTATGATGAATACAGGAAGTTTACGCTTTACCTTAAAATTTTTATATCCGGCAAATGCACATATGCATCATGCAGGTCATCATTGCTCCTAAATGGAGGTTTCCTCTGCCTCTAACCTCCTACCCCGGGGGAAACAATTCAAACTAAATATATTCTAAGTATTTATTGTATACATAATTCCATGGAAAACATTATCAGGATTGCCGTTCAAAAAAGTGGGCGTTTAAGTGACGATTCCCTCAAACTCATTAAAGAGTGTGGCATAAAATTTCATAACGGCACAGGTAAATTAAAATCTACGTCAACCAATTTCCCTATAGAATTTTTGTTCCTAAGAGATGATGACATTCCAGGATACGTTGCCGATGGTATTGCAGATTTAGGAATAGTAGGAGAAAATGAGCTTGTTGAAAAAGACAAAAATGTCGATGTCCTTAAGCAATTGGGCTTTTCTAAGTGCAGGCTTTCTTTGGCTATCCCAAAAGGAGAATCTTACTCAGGTATCGAATATTTTGAGGGCAAAAACATTGCCACCTCTTACCCTAAAATTCTTGGTGATTACCTTAAAAAAGTAAATATCAACGCTGATATTCACGAAATTAGTGGCTCAGTTGAAATTGCTCCAAGTATTGGTTTAGCGGAAGGGATATGTGACATTGTTAGTTCAGGATCTACATTGATGATGAACGGCCTTAAAGAGGTGGAAGAAATTTTCCAATCCCAGGCTGTACTTATAAGTCACAAAGCCATCAATGCTGCCAAGCAGACTTCAGTTGAAAAGTTACTCTTTAGAATAGATGCTGTCCAAAAAGGCAAAAAGAACAAGTATGTCCTTTTGAATGCACCAAATAC
This sequence comes from uncultured Cyclobacterium sp., assembly GCF_963977555.1. Lineage (GTDB taxonomy): Bacteria > Bacteroidota > Bacteroidia > Cytophagales > Cyclobacteriaceae > Cyclobacterium. Next base: position 181,756 of record NZ_CAXBPD010000009.1, read on the forward strand.
TTCTTTAGACAAAATTATTTCATTAATACCTGGTATGAGAAGCCCAACTATTTTGCCATTGGCAGAAGAAGGATGGTCTTCTGTTCATTCTGTAATTAGTGAAGACCAATTCTGGGAAAACATTGAGGAACTAAGAAATGCTGGAGCACAGGGTATTTTGGTTGTTCCCATTGAGAAGATGCTTATTTAGGAATAGATTGAACACTGATGGGAAATAGCCTCAATTCATTGTTTATTCCCATTACAAAATTCATAGCGTATGAAAATCCTGGTCAACCCTGATAAAAAGATCTGGAAGAAAGAACTGGCAAGACCAGTCCAAAAAACTAAGGACATAGAAAAGATTGTAAAACCGATCATGAAGAAGGTGAAGCGGCAGGGAGACAAAGCCCTTCGTAAATTCGCCTTTGAATATGACCATGTGGAAATTGACTCCATAATGGTAGATCCTATGGAGATTAAAAATGCTGGAAAGCAAGTTGATAAAGCACTGAAAGATGCGATTAAAACAGCCAAGTCCAATATTGAGAAATTTCATAAATTACAAGAATCGCCACCTTTAAGCACAGAAATAATGCAAGGGGTGACTTGCATGCGCAGGAGTGTAGCCATTCAGAAGGTAGGTTTGTATGTACCAGGTGGTACAGCGCCCTTGTTTTCTACTGTACTTATGCTCGGCATACCTGCAAAATTAGCAGGCTGTGAAGAAATTATTCTTTGCACCCCTCCAGATCAAAAAGGTCAAGTTCATCCAGCCATTTTATATGCTGCCAAGTTAATTGGTATAAGCAAAGTAATTAAAGCTGGAGGTGCCCAAGCCATTGCCGCCCTTGCCTATGGAACAGAATCAGTTCCCCGTGTAGACAAGATATTTGGTCCTGGAAATCAATATGTAACAGCAGCAAAGCAAATAGCTGCTAAAAAAGGAGTTGCGATCGATATGCCTGCAGGCCCTTCTGAGGTTTTGGTCTATGCGGATGAAACTGCTATACCAGCATTTGTGGCTGCTGATTTACTATCACAAGCTGAGCATGGAGCAGACAGCCAGGTAATTCTTGTAAGTCCTTCGGAAAAAGTAGTGGATAAAATCATTGTTGAAGTCAATGATCAATTAGAACATTTGCCACGCCAGAAAACAGCGAGGAAAGCATTGGAAAACAGTTTGGCGGTTGTGATTGAAGACATGGATATTGCTTTGGAACTGATAAACGAATACGCTCCAGAGCATTTGATCATTAATATCAAGGAAGAAGACAAAGCTGTAAAAGGAATTATAAATGCAGGCTCGGTATTTATAGGGAATTTTACCCCAGAATCTGCTGGAGACTATGCTTCTGGTACCAACCATACCCTCCCTACCAATGGCTATGCAAGAAGCTATTCAGGTGTGTCATTGGATAGTTTTGTGAAGAAAATCACCTATCAGAAAATCACAGAAGAAGGGCTAAGAGCTTTGGGCCCTGTGATAGAAGTGATGGCAGAGAATGAACAACTTATGGCCCACAAACAGGCTGTTAGTATACGTTTGAATTACCTGGATAAAGAAAACAAATAGATGGCATTTGATCTTCAAAAGTTACTTAGGCCGCATATAGCTTCACTGAAACCTTACTCATCTGCTAGGGATGAATATACTGGTAAAGAGGGGATTTTTCTAGATGCAAATGAAAATGCACTGGGTTCAGTATCAGAACAACCTTTCAATAGGTATCCAGATCCATATCAGACCAAGTTAAAGGAGAAACTAGGGGCAATCAAGCAGGTGTCACCCTCCAATATTTTCTTGGGCAATGGCAGCGATGAAGCCATAGATTTGTTGTTCAGGGCTTTTTGCAGACCGGGAATTGACAATGTTATCATCATGCCCCCAACTTATGGCATGTATGAAGTAAGTGCTGGTATTAATGATGTGCTAACAAAGAAAGTCTCCCTTTCCCCTGCATTTGACATGGAGGTGCAAAATGTATTGGATGCAGTAGATGACCATACAAAAATCATTTTCATTTGCTCTCCTAATAACCCAAGTGGAAATAAAATTAACCGTCAAGCTATCTATCAAATTCTATCAAATTTTGATGGATTAGTGGTAGTTGACGAAGCCTATATTGACTTCAGTGATGAGGCTAGCTTTAGCCTGGAATTGAGCCAATATTCCAACTTGCTCGTTATGCAAACGCTATCCAAAGCTTGGGGCTTGGCAACGCTACGCCTGGGAATGGCTTTTGCCTCCCTGGAAATAATCGGCATACTTAATAAAATCAAACCCCCTTATAATATTAGTGGTTTGACCCAAGACACCGTTTTAGAAGCCATTGGCAATACCAAGCAACTCCAACAAATGGTAAAGGAAATTCTGGTTCAAAAGGAACAATTAAAGATAGCCCTAGAGACAATTCCTGAAGTTGAAAAAGTTTATCCATCAGCTGCTAATTTTCTATTGGTAAAAGTACCCCAGGCCAATCAGGCCTATCAGCAATTAATTGATAAAAAGATAATCGTCCGAGACCGTTCAAAAGTACAACGATGTGAAGATTGTTTGAGAATAACAGTTGGAAGCGAAGTGGAAAACACACAGTTGATCAATGCTTTAAAAGAAGTCCTTAGGAATAATACTAACAAGCACTAGAAGAGATTGAAGCATGAAAAAAAAGCTATTATTTATAGATAGGGATGGTACAATCATTAAAGAGCCCCCTACAGATTATCAAGTAGATAGTTTAGAAAAACTTGAATTTATACCCCGTGCTATTAGCAACTTGGTCAAAATTGCCGAGGAAGGTGACTATGAGCTTATACTTGTTACAAACCAAGATGGCTTGGGTACAGATTCCTATCCTGAAAGCACTTTTTGGCCAGCACAATTCAAAATGCTTAAAACCTTGGAACAGGAAGGTGTATTTTTCAAGGATATCCATATTGACAAAACCTTTGAACATGAAAATGCACCGACCAGAAAACCTGGTACTGCCATGCTCACAGCCTATCTCAACGGAAATTATGATTTGGATAACTCTTACGTAATAGGTGATAGGGAAACGGATGTAACCTTAGCTGTAAACCTTGGTTGCAAATCCATTTTTTTTGGGAAAGAGGTAGTCAATAATGCTGACAAGAGTGTTGACAATTGGGATGCCATTTATGAATATCTAAAACTTCCTCCAAGGAAAGCTGAAGTCATTCGCAAGACCTCTGAAACCAATATATCCATACTATTGAATCTTGACGGTTCAGGAAAAAGCAGCATTAGCACTGGGCTTCCTTTCTTTGATCATATGCTAGACCAATTGGCCAAACATGGAGGATGCGACTTGGAAATCAAAGTTGAGGGAGACCTACACATAGATGAGCACCATACTATAGAAGATACTGGTTTGGCCTTGGGTGAAGCATATCTGAAAGCCATGGGAGACAAAAAAGGCATCTACAGGTATGGTTTTTTGCTGCCCATGGATGATTGTTTGGCTCAAGTGGCCATAGACTTTGGTGGTCGCCCTTGGATCGTTTGGGAAGCAGATTTCAAACGTGAAAAAATCGGAGACATGCCAACAGAGATGTTTTATCATTTCTTCAAGTCTTTTAGTGATACTGCCAAATGTAACCTAAATATCAAAGCTGAAGGAGACAACGAGCACCATAAAATTGAAGCCATATTCAAAGGCTTGGCAAGAGCCATTAAAATGGCGGTTAAAAAGGACCTCAACGCACTGGATCAACTTCCAAGTACAAAAGGAACATTATAGAATAAAACCTAAGTAGGAGAATAATCAGGGCTTATACCGATTAATACTTCTTCAAAGGCATTAAAAGCAATAGGCCTCATTTATAAAATGAGGCCTATTGCTTTTTATTCAATTATTTTATTCTAAAAATCAATTAAAGTCTTCTTTTAAAGTTACTAAGAAACTAACCAAGTCCCTAATCTCCCTTCTACTCAAAAATTGCTTCATGTCTGGCATACTCGAAGGCGCATCTTTCCTTTCTAGTATTTGACTTTTCATTATCAGGGTATCAGGCTGATTACCCATCTTCAAAGTAATGCTTTCTTCTGTTTCGTCCATTTTGATTCCAGCTAGCTTCTCCTCATTGTCTAGAGAAAGGGTGACAACACCAAATCCTGGTGCAAGCCGATTGCTTGGGTCAATAATTGCTTCTAACAATTGTTCCCGAGTCAAATTGGCTCCTACACCATTCAACTTAGGCCCTGCATTTCCACCAAAATCATCATAAGCATGACATTTGATACACTGAGCAGTTGAATGTTGAAAGAAAATCTTTCTTCCTTTTACAAGATCGCCGCCATATAAACTGCCACTATAAGAAGCCAAAAGGTCGTCTTGACTCATGCTTTCGTGAACCTGATCGTACCTTTCTTTAAGTTGGTTATCCTCTCTTTTCTCCATGGCTTCAAAAAATTCGAGTTCAATGGCTTGAGGTAACTCCCCTTTTTCGAATTGTACCAATAATTTCTCAAAGATTGCTTTGGTACTATTTTGATCCAGTTTTGCCAAGGTTGTGACGGCAGCTTGCTGTTCTTCTACCGTTCTTTTCTGAATAACTTCATCTAAAAGCGCCGCTTTTCTTTCATCAGGAATTTTGAGCTCCTCAAGAAGATCGAGTCCTGCCACCCTTACACTTCTCTCTTTATCAGAAAGTGCTTGTTCTAAAGCTTTATCCATTGGTGATTCTGGGATTTTAGCAATTGCCCTTAAACTTTCCGCTCTAACTTTTGCATCCTTGTCATTTGAAAGTACAGCGAGTAAGCGCTCATTGGCTTCTGAAATTTTCAACTCACCCAAAGCCCTCACTGCTTCTTCACGAATCAAATGGCTATTGCTTGTAGTTAAATCCATTAATACCTTTGATGCTGAAGCCTGATAGCCCTCAATATCTCTGCTAAATTCACCTCTATACCATCCATCAACCCTGTCCAACACAGAGGGAGAAGTCCAAGTACTCAATGCTGCTATGGCCTCTACACGCATTGCCTCAGGGGCTTTTGCTTGATTGGCATAAGTCAATAAGTTATTGAATGCTTCCTCAGACCCCCACCTTAAATTGGCACTGATAGCTCTTCGAAGTAGCGGTTCTGAAGTATAATCTCCAGTCACCAACAATTTCCCGAGAGCTGGTATGGCTGCTTCAATAGAAAAATCATCATTGATGGCTCTGGCTGCCTCAGCAATTATGTATTCACTTTTATCATTTAAGAAGGCTACAATACCTTCGTCTCTTAATCTTCTAAGTGCAATTACAGCCCCAAGTCGCACAGCATCTGAAGAATGGCTTGCCAAATCAGCAATCGCTGAAGGCTTCCCTACCCTGGATAAGGCAAGACTGGCTGCATGCCTAATGTATAAATCTTCATTGTCATTTTCCTGAAGAAGTGTTACCATGTCTTCAAAAGCACCTTCATACTTCATTTTACCTAGGGCTTCTGCAGCAAAAAACTGAACCCTTTCCACATCTGATGTAAGCAGCGGAAGTATATATTTGGCTGCATTTATAAATTTTAAATCCCCTAGCCATTTGGCTGACTGAGCGACTATTTCAACATCATTGTCTTTCAAATAAGGCAATAAAATTTCCGCTCTTTTAGGATCTTCTCTCGCGAGCTGAGAGATTCCCCAAATGGCATGGATCCTCGCCAACTGACTATCTTTTTGGGCCAAAACTGCAGAAAATACTTCCATTCCCTCTTCTGATCGCTTTGCCAATTCAAACTGTGCTTTTTGTCTGACACGTTGGTCTTCGAAGCCTAATAATGTGGAAAGTTCATCTTTAGATAAATCAGCATATTTTTTTGCTAAATGAGATGCAGTAAGTTTTCTGATATCAGCAGTTGCAGTTTGATCAGTAAATTTCCAAATCCTTCCGTAACCTTTGTTCACCCAACCATCAATCCAATCAGAGAAGTACAAGGCTCCATCAGGTGCGAAGTCCATTCCGGTGGCAAGAATGCCCGTGAGAATCTGCTCCGTTTCTCCCATTTCAAAACCTGCTCCCATTGGTTTTAGGTCAAAAGCATGAATCCCAGATCTAGCAGCATTGCCACCAAACTCTGCAACAAAGAACTTGTTTTTCCATTGTTCGCCAAGGCCGGTTCCCGGATTGTGCTGCATCCCTGTAGGGCCATTTACATAGTTGGCTATAGTAGGTATATAATAAGCTGCCTGATCTTCATTTCTTGGAAGATGCATCTTTTCATCCATCCAAACCTTGTATCCATTGTTCTTAGGGTCACGGTATTTGCCAAACTGCCAATTGATTCGCCAACCTGTATCTGATCCTTCCACTAAATAGACGATTCTTTCCCGTTCGCCTTTATGATCTCCATCGTTGTCTACACTTATAAGATTGCCATAATCATCGAAATCAAATTCGTGGGTATTTCTAACACCATAAGCGAATATTTCAAAATCCGAACCATCTGGATTGGCACGAGCTATTACGCCACAATTGGGATAATCGAGAAGGTTTCCCTTGTCATCTTCCCCACTAAATCCTATATCGCCTATTCCCCAATAGATTTTACCTTCAGGCCCCACTTTAAGCCCAGACATATTGTGTCCTCCAAAACCAATATGCACACCAAATCCATGGGCAAGGGATTTTTTCTCGTCCATAAAACCGTCCCCATTGGTATCTGTCATCCTCCAAAGATCAGGCGCCACACCTACAAATAGGGCATCATCATAATACAACACCGCACCAGCCACGTCAGATGTTTCTTCATTAAAATCACTGGCAATTAATGTGGAACGATCTGCTTTACCATCACCATCTGTATCTTGGATTTCAAAAACGTTCTCTTTTTCAATAGTGAGGTCCTTCCAGTCATGTGAGCCATCTCCATTAATGTCAGGAAGCCATTCGTTTTTAGCACTGTTTTCTGGAGCCAATTCTTTATGGATAAATGCTTTTCGCTCGGCTACATTTTTAAATTTAATGGAAGAAATCTCCCAATCCTGGTGACTTCGAATATCAAATTCTGAGATTTTTCTTCTATTTGTTTTTGAATAGTAAGCATTGCCCTGATCATCTATTTGTAAGGAAATTGGATCAGCTACCAATGAGTCTACTGCCCATAATTCTAATTTGAGATCATTATTAAACACAGGGTTGACCAAGCCTTCGATGGCGACTGTTTGTTTGTTAACTTCTTCCTGGGTCAGTTGTTTTACCTGAAGTGGTGCAGCATTTTCACCTGAGTTACATGCAGTAAGGACAGTGCAGAAAGCAAGGATGTTTAAAATCTTGTATTGTGCTGTCAATTTAATTTTTCTCAACATGGATAATCAATATAAATTAATGAGATGAGCTATTTAACTAAAACTTGATAAAAAAGATTAGTGTTCTTCTTTATCTAATGTTACTAGAAAACTTACTAAATCTCGTATTTCTCTTTTCGTCAATAAAGCCTTCATATCAGGCATAGAAGACAAAGCATTTGACCGCTCTTTTATCGTTTCTTTTGCTATAATCATATCTGGTTCATTTCCCACCTTTAAAGTAAGGCTATTTTTATCCTCACTTAACACGATTCCTGAAACGCTTTTATCACTGTTAAGTTTTATGGTAACTACACCAAAACCTGGAGCCAAACGATTGCTCGGGGCAATAAGGGCTTCAAGCAAAAGCTTCCTATCAAGCTTCTTGGCAATTCCATTTAACCTAGGTCCAGCAATGCCTCCAAAGTCATCATAAGCATGGCAACGAATACATTGGGCAGTCTGGTTTTGGAAGAAAATCTTTCGCCCTTTCGCAGCATCTCCACCAAATAGACTTCCATTGTAACTAGCCAATACATCTCCTTCATAAAGTTTGTCCGTTATGGCTTTGTACTTGGTCAACAAATTCACATTGCCTAATGTTTCGAGCGCTTCACTTAATTCCAACTCAACTGCCGCAGGTAATTTTTTATTGCTCAATTCATCCAAAAGTTTCTCAAATACAGGAGTAGCATAACTTTTATCCACCTCTCCCAAGGTGGCGATGGCTGCTTGTTTTTCTTCAACTGATTGATTCATAATTACTTTCTCTAATAAAGCAGCTACAGTATTAGCAGGTAAATCTAATTCTCCCAAAATTCCCAAACCAGCAACCCTGACACTTTTATCCTTGTCCGTAATGGCTTGTTCCAAAGCGATATCAATGTTTTCTGAATCTGATTTAGCCAAGGCCAATAATGCAGCCTCTCTTACTTTTGAATCCCTATCTGTTTTAAGTATAGACAGCAATTTATCAGAGGTATCGGCCACCTTTATAGTCCCAATAGCATTCACAGCAGCATAACGAATGGAGGCATTAGAATGATTGGTTAATTTCAACAATGGTGCAGAAGCCAATTGTCTAAGAACATTGGCATCCCGCTTCATCTCTCCTCTATACCTTCCGTCCACCCTGTCCAAGACGGATGGATTATCCCAGGTGGACAAAGCATTGATGGCTTCAATCCGCATGCTTTCAGGTGCAGATTCCATAGCGATAAAGTGCGAAATTTGATTTAGGGCCTCTTCGGTACCGACCCTTAGATTAGCATTTATCGCCCTTCTTAACAATGGTTCAGAGGATAGATTTTCTCTGGTGAGTACCTTACCCAATGCTGGCAATGCCTCTTCGATAGAAAAATCATCGTTGATTGCCCTGGCTGCTTCAGCTAAAATATATTCATCTTTGTCGGATAAAAACACAGCCACTTCACCAGCCTCCATGCGCCTTAAGGCAACCACGGCAGCAATCCTCACAGCCTTTGATGGATGTTGATGTAAAGCTTCAACGGCTGCAACATCCCCTATTCTAGCCAAGGCCAGGCTTCCAGCATGGCGCAAATAAACATCCTCCTCGTTATTTACTTCTAGGAATGCGATTAATGGCTGGACCGCTGTTTTGGCTTTAATTCTGCCCAATGCCTCTGCGGCAAAGAACTGTACTCGGACCGATTGGTCTTGAAGTAGAGGAATTAACTTATCCTCAGCCCCCTCAAACCTGATATCACCAAGCCATCTAGCCGCTTGCGCCCTGATCTCTTGGTCAGCATCATTAAGCAATGGAACTAGCAGTTTACCCACTTCATCTTCACCTGAACGGGCAAGCTGAGCGACTCCCCAAATGGCATGGATTCTTGCCATTTTTCCACTGTTTGGATTCAGTTTAGCCTTAAATATTTCAAGTCCCTCGCCACCTCTTTTGGCTAATTCAAATTGGGCTTTGTGTCGAACCCTTTTATCAGGGTTGTCCAGCAAATTGCTCAACTCAGGATTCTTCTTGTCCTTGAAATTAGCCTTGATAAGGGTTTCTGTATCTTTTCTCAATTGGCTGTTTACCCCTTTAGTAACTTCCATTTTCCAAATTCTCCCATTGTCCTTGGTGCCCCAACCATCAATCCAATCAGCAAAATAAAGGGATCCGTCAGGACCAAAGTCCATTCCAGTGGGCAGTAAGCCTCCCATGATCTGCTTGGTCTCTGTCATTTCAAATCCAGCTCCCATTGGTGCCAATTTGAAAGCGTGTATTCCTGATCGAGCAGGATTTCCTGAAAACCCAGCTACAAAAAAAGTTTCTTTCCACTGTTCTCCCAATGCAGTCCCGGGATTGTATAACATACCTGTGGGGCCGTTAATGTAATTTTTTAAAGGCGGAAGAAAATAAGCTGCCTGACCATCATGTCGAGGTTTATACATTTCCTCATCCATCCAAACCTTGTAATCATTGTTTTTAGGGTCCCTGTACTTGCCAAACTGCCAGTTGATTCTCCATCCTGTATCGGACCCGTCTACTATATACACCAGGCGTTCACTCTCTCCTCTGTGATCACCATCATTGTCTACGCTGATAAGATTGCCAAAATCATCAAATACGAATTCATGGGTATTTCTTACCCCCATGGCAAATATCTCAAAATCACTCCCATCTGGATTAGATCGAGCAATTACGCCCCTATTCGGATATTTATGAGTGTTCCCTGCCTGGTCCTTTCCATTAAAGCCAATGTCTCCAATCCCCCAATAAACCCTGCCATCAGGGCCCATTTCAAGACCCGACATTCCATGCCCTCCAAATCCAATATGCACACCATATCCATGAGAAATAGACACTTTTTCTTTAGTCAAACCTGTTTTGGGGTCTTCTTTGACCCGCCACATATCAGGTGCTGCACCTACAAAAAGGTCGTCGCCATATTTCATTACCGCACCTGCTACATCGGTCACCTCATCATGTAATTCTTCAAAAACCAATTGGTATTTATCAGCCAACCCATCACCGTCAGTGTCTTCCAGGCGGTAAATGTGATCCTTTTCAATGGTCATGTCTCTCCAGTCATTGAATCCATCGCCATTTAGGTCTTCCATCCACTCGTTTTGCGCACTGTTTTCTTCTGAAAGTTCTTCTCTCAGAAAGGCCCGCTTTTCCTCAATTGTTTGTAAAGTAATAGATCTGATCTCCCAGTCCTGATGCCGTCTAATCTCATGTTCGGAATTTTTTTGCCTATTGGTACGGCTATAATACAACTTTCCCTGATCATCAAAATCAATGGATATTGGATCAAAAACCATAGAATCAGAAGCCCAGACACTAACCTTAAGACCTGAGTCTAATTCTGGTTGGATGATCTCCTCCAACTGAGAGGCCCATTCCTTCGTATTTAAAGCATTAAAATTTGTAATTTTTAAATCCTGCTCCTCTTTTGGGCCACAACTAAATACAATCAATAAGCTTGCAATCATAAAATATTGCAAGGGCTTTCTAAAATTCAAATTCAATAGGTTCATAGCATATTCTCCGGTAATTATAAACAATCTGGGTTGAACCCTGATTGTGTGAAAATAGGAAGATGGGTCAATACTTTTATACCTTTCAACAAACAGCACTTCCTCCCTCCTCTTGAAATTTCTGAACTCCCCACTTTACCAAAGTTGTTAACAGAGACAATTTTCAAGTTCAGAAATATAAGAAAAAGATTATTAGTTGAAAATTAAAATTTTATAAAGATAGGAAACTAGTTTTAATGATTAATTCCACTCCTATTAATGGTCAATGCGAGGTGTGAGGGATCACGAAGTTTTTGTTCGCAGTTATTCATCGATCTAAAGTTGTGATAGGCGGTTTTCCATATATGTCCCTTCTGGGCATTTTTCAATGCAGCTTGTTTGTCCAATCCTCCTGCATACCATTCTCCATATTCATGATCGATGAGATATTCTTGAATATAATTCCATTGAAGCTTAAATTTCTCATAATACAACATTGCGTCATCCGGATACAAATCGGCCATGATTAAAAGGGTGTTGAGCCCCTCCGCTTGTGCCCACCAGTTTTTGGTATCCTTGATGACTTCTGGTGTTGATTCCCCTGAAAAATAATATCCCCCATCATAAAATCCCCCTACGTTTTCATCCCAACCAAATTGAAGCGAATGATCCACCATTTTCTTTCCTATTTCCCAGGTAGCATCATCATCTACTAGCCCCAGAACATGTGAAGCCTCCATCATTAAATAGGCCGTCTCTACATCATGACCATAAGAAACATGGTCTATGGAATGGTGCTTGTCTATAGTGGCTTTACCTTCCCCCCTGAAACTAACTGGAGTCCAATCTGGCTGTAAAAACAACTGAAGATAACCTTCGCTCTGAACAATTGTGTCTCTGATCAAAGTCAGCAGTTCCGTAGTTCTTTGCTTCAATAAAGGATCTTTCCAAACAGTATATAATTCAGTAAAAGCTTCTAATAAATGTATAGAGCTGTTTTGGTCTTTGTATCCAATGGTGGATGTAGAAGGAGTACTACTATCTCTAATCAGAGGAGAACCATCCATAGCAAGCGACTGGAAATACCCGCCATACTCAGGATCATAACTGTTTTCCTCCAACCAGTAAAAGGCCTTCTTGGCCAATTCAAGCACTTCTGGATCTGAGGACACCTTATAATAAGCCGCAAGCCCATAAATACCGAAAGAATTTCCATAGGCAGTTTTCGCCCCTTGACCACTGCTTTCTACTTGACCTTCACGACTTAATAAAGTATGAAACCCACCATTTTCTTTGTCCCAAAATTTATCTCTTAAAAAGGTGTATCCAAGCCTTGCTCCTTTCTTATAATGGTCTGTTTCAGAATTTCTCTCTATCATTTTTGATAAGGTCCACAAATGTCTGGCCTGTGAAACAATCATCTTGTCTTGATTTTCAGTAGGATTAAATGCCGCATCAAAGGAACTGATATACCCGCCATATTCGGTATCATAAGCTTTGGGGTACCAATGATTGATTAATTCATTGTTGATGGAGAAAGCGATCTCATCTGCCAATTTAATTCTTTCAGATGTTTGAGCATATAGGGCTTGGCTAAGCCAGCAAGTAAAAAAAACTACAATCGTAAGGAGCTTCATATAATTTTGGGTTTAAATAATTACTTAAATTTAAATTCATTCTTTGGCATTTCCAACTGAACTATTTCTAGGGCGAAAAAGGAAATAAATCTATAATAGATACCCTATTTAAAACAATTCAAGGCTGAAACTTTGAAATATATTTAATTTTTTAGTTAAAAAACTGGGAAACCAATTGACAAACTGGGAAACCCGTTGTATCTTTAAATAAAATTAATTGTTATGTGTCTATGGAGAAATTGACCAAAAAGGAAGAGGAGCTAATGCAAATACTTTGGCAGCTTAAAAAAGCTTTTGTCAAAGACATTGTAGCCAAATATCCTGACCCTAAACCTCATTACAATACCATTTCTTCCCTCGTAAGAGTATTGCAGGAAAAAGAAATAGTAGGATTCAATGTGTATGGTAATACTTATGAATATTTCCCATTGCTTAAGAAAGAGGCCTATCGAAAGGTTTACATGAAGGAAATAATAAGCAATTATTTTGACAATTCATTTTCCAGTGCTGTAGCTGCTTTTGTACAAGAGGAACAATTGGATAAAGATGAAGTAGAGGAATTGATTAATCTAATTAAATCGAAATAAGCTATGGAGGCTATCTTTCTTTATTTGTTGAAGGCATCATTGATAAGTTTGGTATTGTACCTCTCCTACCATTTTATACTTAGAGGACACAAGCAATTCGTATTTAACCGGATCTTCTTGCTGCTTGTGCTCCCGGTGGCACATATTATCCCATTGATACAAATACCTATCCGAGAAGACCTTTCAAGAGCATTGGTGTATGTCAATGAAACCACTCCAATTACTCCCGAAGCTGACATAGCCATCCAAGCAACAAACAATCCTGAAACAATGAATTGGTTAACCATATTGGGCACCCTATATATTATTGGAATAGTTTTCTGTTTACTAAGGTTTGCCCTAAGCTATTTGCAAGCTTACAAAATATACAAAACAGCTAGAAAAAACATGGTGGGAAACCAAACCGTTTACCTATCTCCTGAAAACATCCGAGCTTTTACCTTTATCAATAAAATTATCATCGGAAGCAATATTATCCATCATCCTGATTTGGAAATGGTGGTTGACCATGAAAAGGTACACCTAAATGAAAAGCACTTTATTGATTTATTCCTAATAGAATTTCTTTCAGCCTTTCAATGGTTCAACCCAGTGGTTTATGTTCTAAACAGGGCTATTAGGCTAAATCTCGAGTACAGAGTTGACGACATGGTGACACAAAATTCCAACATGAGGCGGTACCAAATGGCCTTGGTCTCGATGGTGAGCGATCGAATAGCACTTCCTCAATTTACAGAGCTGAATTCCAATAATCTCAAAAACCGTATACTTATGATGAAATCAACTAGTAATTCGAAATTTACAAGGATCAGGAAATTAGCCATTTTGCCTATATTCCTAATTTTATTGGCATGCCTATCCGAAAAAACAACAGCATTCAGGGAAAGTGATGGTAATGAGAATACCTTAATGGCTTCTGAAACCGCAAAAGCTAAAAATAATCCATCAAATAATGAGATTTCTACAATAGATGATTTGAGCAGGTATTTTTCCAAATCGCTAAGGTACCCCGAGGAAGCACGGAAATTTGGTCAAGTTGGGTCAGTAATTTTATATTTTAATGTAGACAATAAAGGAAAATTGACAGGTTTTTATGAAGAGCAACCTTCGGGAGAGGTTTATTATTATCCTGATGGTAGCCTCAAAGGCGATCCCTTCAAAAGTAGTGATATTGTAATCGTCGGCTATGAGAGCAATCCATCAGCAATACCAATACTTATTAATAAATCAAACCAGCATTCAAAACTGTATGAAGAATGCAAAAGAGTAATCAATGCGCTCCCAATTGTAAACATTGATAAACTAAAAGGCAAAACGGTTAAAATAGCATTTGAATTTAAATTAAAATCGATATAGTAACAGAAATAAATCGTATGAGGGCAATTTTGAATGCAATTTCAAATAAAACAAAAACACTTGTCTTGATTTTTTACACTTTATGTGGAAAAATGACCTACAAATAAATTAATAAATCCTTTTCATTCCTTCCTTTTATCAGGATGCCTTATATTTGCGCACGCATAATAAAAAGCCGAGTAGAATGAATGATTTTATAGCTGAATTGAAGTGGCGGGGCATGGTTCAAGACATGACCGCAGGAATTGAAGAACATATTCAAAAAGGTAAAGTAGCAGCCTATCTTGGTTTCGACCCTACTGCTAATTCACTTCATATAGGCCATTTGGTTGGGGTGATGACCTTACTCCATTTTCAGCGCTCAGGACATCAGCCAGTTGCGTTAATAGGTGGTGCTACGGGCATGATAGGAGATCCATCCTTTAAGTCCTCAGAGCGAAACTTATTGGACAAGGCTACTTTGGATCAAAATATTGCTGGCATCAGAAAGCAATTAGAGAAATTTTTAGATTTTGATGCAGAGGCTTCGAACAAAGCCTTGCTGGTCAACAATTACGACTGGATGTCTGAGTTTTCCTTCTTGGAATTCATAAGGGACGTGGGTAAATACATCACTGTCAACTACATGATGGCAAAAGATTCTGTAAAAAGAAGGCTTGAAGATGGCAATGGTCTATCCTTTACTGAGTTTACTTACCAGTTGATCCAAGGCTATGATTTTTATTATTTGTGGAAAAACAAAGGTTGCAGCATTCAGTTAGGCGGCTCGGATCAGTGGGGTAATATTGTTACTGGAACGGAACTGATACGTAAAAAAGCTGGTGGTGAAGCATTTGCACTTACCGTTCCGTTGATTACAAAAGCGGATGGTACTAAATTTGGAAAAACAGAAGGCGGTAGCGTTTGGCTTGATCCTGAAAAGACCTCACCCTATGCTTTTTACCAATTTTGGCTCAATGTTTCTGATGAAGACGCGGCCAAATATATCCGAATATTCACAATATTAGACCAAGAAGCTGTCGAGCGCTTAGAAAAAGAGCACCTAGATGCACCACATCTTCGGGTTTTGCAAAAAGCCTTGGCACAGGAAATAACAATTCTAGTCCATAGCCGTGAAGAATATGAAGTGGCCGTGAAAGCATCAGGAATTTTATTCGGAAAATCTTCACTGGAAGATTTGTCAACATTAGATGAACGTACCTTTCTTCAGGTTTTTGATGGTGTAGATGTCATAGAGATGAATCAAGCAACTTTTGAAAATGCTGAAAATGTCCTTGATTTATTGACTTTAGACCAAACAATTTTTAAATCTAAAGGCGAAGGCAGAAAAATGATACAGGGTGGTGGTGTATCCCTCAACAAGCAGAAAATAGAAAACCCGAACGATAAGGTAGATACCCCTTTGCTTCAAAACAAGTACCTTTTGGTCCAAAAAGGAAAGAAAAATTATTATATAATCAAGGTTCTCGCTTAAGAAATAAAATATAAAGCGATTTATAACAGGCATAAATAGAATATGGGCGTTTACGAAAGACAGCAAAAAGAAAAAAAGATCCTTGAATCAGCCATTGCATTGTTTGCTGAAAAAGGACTCCATGCAACAAAAGTCGAAGACGTAGCCAAGAAAGCTAAAATAAGTAAAGGTCTTGTTTATTTTTATTACAAAAGTAAAGAAGACCTTTACATGGCCATTACTAAAAAGGGCATTGAAGAATTAAAAGAAGTCTTCAACAAGTCATTCGGTAAAGGCAAAGATAAAACAGGAATTGAAGTAATGACAGATTTGGTAAATGGGTACTTTCAATTTGTCCAAGAAAAGAAGGTATTTCACGACGCCATACTCTATTTTCTATCTGTTTTAGAATTGTACCAGCAAAATTCAGAAAAAGTAAATCCATTGCTTTTAGAAAGTCAATTCTTCAATAAATTGCTACAAAGCCACAATGATTTGGCAAAAATTGGCATTAAAGCAATTTCGCAAGGTATAAAAGATGGTAGCATGCGCCCAGATTTGCAGGCTGACAGCACTTTTTACACCATCTGGAGTATGGTAATTGGCTACTGCCAATTGTCAGGCTCTGTTAATTTAGAACCGAATGATATTAAAATCAACATTGAAAGTTGGAAAAATGGTTTCAATAAAATACTTTTTGAGATATTAAAAGGAACCAGCAACCCATATAAAACCCAACCAGTCCAAGGAAATCTTTTTTAGGAGCTGAGTTCAAACGAGAAGAGAAGCAATTGCTTATCAGAAAATCGGCAAAAGCTGATGCATAGGGTAAAGAAAAAAGTTTTCTTCTAAGTCTAGAAAGGTTTGATTCACCTGAAAGGATGAAAAATATGAGTGTATTCCCATTTTAGGCATCTTTATTGTTCTATGAATAAATAGTAGAATTAAATAAAGATAAAACTATGGATTTATTAATAGGAGGCCTTATTATTGTTGCAATAGTTATTGCAATAATTTTGCTTTACAAGAGAATTTTCAACACCAAGCGATCTAAAGTTGGTACTGAACAAGAAATATCTGCCAAAGAGGTTTTGGGTAAGGAAGTTTCCGAAATCAATGATAGGAACATAACCCATCCCAAATCGGACAAAATAAAAAAAGAAGAATAGTACTCTAAATAGGCCCAAGCGTTAAAATAGATTTTGGTTACAATTATTTTATCTTCTTAACGATCAATTAATTCTTAATATTAATTAATCGTTAAGAACACGCCTATATGCACTAACAAACTATAAATCAGTGAATTAATAGCCAATAAAAAAAGATCCCTGGGTGCTACTCCTTTATAGCTAACCTCTTAAATTACACTTGGTTGCAATACTTACTGAGATGTAGGGCATATACTATTGCTTTATTCCTGTTAAAAATTTAAATTTGGTTAGGTATATCTCTTATATATAAAATTAATTTTTATGGATTTAAGCACACTATTTTCATTACATGGCAAAGTCGCTATAATTACTGGCGCAAGTAGTGGCATTGGTTTTTCAATCGCCCATTTTTTTGCTGCAGCAGGAGCTAAGGTGGTGATAAATAGTAGAAATCAAGAAAGACTTGATGAGGCCATTGCTAAGCTTAAAGAAAAAGGCTATGTGGCCATGGGAGTGGCCAATAATATCGGGTATGAGGAGGATAGGAAGAATTTGATAGAGCAAACTGTTAGCAAGTATGGACAAATTGATATTCTTGTAAACAATGCTGCTACCAACCCTGTATACGGGTCTATAGAAAGCACGGACTTAGGTGTGTTCGATAAAATCCTGGATGTGAATTTGAAAGCACCTTATGAGTTGTCAAAACTAAGTCTGCCCTATTTAAAACAATCATCTTCCGCTTCCATTATAAATATTAGCTCAATCAGTGCACTTTCCCCTGAAAAAGGCCTGGGACTTTATAGTGTCAGTAAGTCAGCACTTATCTCTTTAACAAAAGCTTTTGCTAAAGAATGGGGAACCTACAATATTCGCGTAAACGCCATATGCCCAGGATTAATTAAAACCAAATTCAGTGAAGTATTATGGTCTAATCAAGAACTTCGCGAAAAATTTTTAGAAGAACTGCCTTTACAACGAATAGGCGAAGAAGAAGAAATTGGATCAATGGCTTTATTTTTAGCCTCTGAGGCATCTAGTTATACAACAGGTAGCATATTCACAGTTGATGGCGGATTTCAAGCTTAATGTTTTAAATGCCACAATCAATTTTTAAGGGAAATGTCTCCACTTGATTGGAAGCATTTCCCTATAAATTTAAACCACTGAATCTTTAGAGTAAGATTGGATTATTAGTGATAGGTTTGGTCAAGATTCAGACTTTTAATCTTCTATTTTTTGGAAAAGAGCCCATGGTTAATCTCCCTCCTCTTCTTCTTCCTCTTCAGTGACCTCTATAATTCGAACCTTAACTGCTTGCTTGATAGGCGTCACATGCCCACCTATATTCTCAGCAATATAGTAAGTTAATTGAGCTCCAAAAAGAAAGATCACCACAGAATAATACACCCAGATTAATACAACTACTAGTGAACCTGCCGTACCATAATAGCTTCCCACATCTGCACTTCCCAAGTATAGTCCGATTAGAAATTTTCCTAATCCAAAAAGAATCATGGTCACAAAGGCCCCTAACCAAACGTCCTTCCACTTTACCTTGGCATCAGGGAGAATCTTATACATAAGTCCAAACACAAGTACAAATGTGGATTGAGTCACAAGAAAATTAATGACCGATGCAAGTTTCAAAGTACCAGTATCAAAAATATCAGAGAAGTAATTCAGTAAAATTACAATAAATGCGTCTGCAAGAAGAGACACTAGCAATAGAAATCCAATAGAAGCCACCATAGAAAAACTAAGGATTCGATTCATTATAAATTTTAAAAATCCTTTCTCAGGTTTTGGCCTAATATGCCAAATGTGGTTAATGCTGTTTTGCAAACTCACAAATACAGTTGTAGCAGAAAAAATCAGTACCGAAATGGCCACCATTCTAGAATAAAATGTTTGCCCGCTTATGGCTACATTGGTCATGACTCCTTCAAGCGTGGTTGCACTTTCGCTACCCATCATTTTTGAGACTTGAGCCAAGAGCTCTTCTTTTACAGTATCTTCATTTAAAATTACCGAAGCAATGTTAAGTATAATGATCAACAAAGCTGGGAGAGAAAATATGGTATAGAAGGCGGTGGAAGCTGCAAAAGTAATTGAGTCATTCTTCCCAAAATCTTTTACTCCATCTATGAGTATTTCAAAAATGGTATATTTTTTAAGTCTTTTTAATTTATTCTTAATCATATTTTTTCAGGCTGGATTTTATTTTAATATACCAAAAACCATTCCCCATTTTTGGACTGCATTAGATAATTGATTTTTACATGTAAAATAAAAAGCAGCCATGAATCTAGGGATTCAATGGCCAATATTGCCGAATAAACGTTAAGCCCAGTTTATGAAAAAAGAATCTTAAACCTATCTCATGTTTACGAAAAATATTCTAATCTCAAGAAAATCAAACCGTTTGGATATAATAACATGGCACCGCTATGGTGAAATTGAAAACAGCAACGAAGTGGCTAAATTTATCCACCGCGACGGGTAAGCAGGTAATAGGTCGTTTAGTGCATGTTTTGGGTTAGAGTGGGTGCAAATATTAAAGGCTCGCCTCACGCCGATAACATATTGAACTGTTCACCAATGAAAAAAACATCAATAAAACAATGAGGTTTTGTAAATGCTTAAAAAGGCTAAGGCATTAGATAAAATGATATGAAAAGGCGGCAGTGAAGTTATCGGATACCCTGATCTGGATATTTGCCGGTAACGGTTCTACCAAATGCTTTTAATTCTTCTACCTGTTCTTGAAGATTCCCATTTGGGTAGATCATAGGACCAATTCCTGCCAACTTCTTTTTGTAATCTAAAAACCCTATCACTATAGGCACATTGGCACCAAGGGCAATATGGTAAAAACCAGATTTCCAACGTGGCGCATAGCTTCTAGTCCCTTCGGGGGTTACCATCATAACCAACTCTTCCTTTTCCTTAAGCATCTGTATCATGGTTTCGGTATAGGTTTGCTTTCTTTTCCCAATTACCTTTTTCCTGTCGATTGGAATTCCTCCTAAAGCCTTAATTAACCAACCAAGGGGGCCTATCATTATTTCCTTCTTAATAGTGAATTTTACAGGTACTCCCATTATATAAAAAGCTGATAAGGCATATACCAAATCCCAATTACTAGTATGGGGGATCGCAATTAGAACAGCTTTTTTTAAACCTTGTGGCCAATTTCCTGAAACTTTCCAACCAGAAATCCAAACTATAAGACGGGCGATTAATTTCATGATTTCGATAGACTGTTAATGCCCCGGCCTTTTAACCTAGACATAGAGGGGTTTTGAAGTAAAAATTCTTTGCAATATTGGTATCCGGTATTATAAATTTCGGCAGCTCTTTTAATTTCCAAAACACCGAATTGAGCCAGACCAGGGGGATCAATAAAATAATCACATTTATCCTTCCTGCTGTAAACATTGTAATTCAAAGCCATGATCACAGACCGCTCTATCAATCCCTTAATGTTGGGCCCAACTTTCAATTCAGGTAAATTATTGCAATTTATACCAATAATCGCATCACAGGTATTGACTAATGGCTCTACAGGAAGATTGTTTAGCACGCCTCCATCTATGTACAAGTCACCATCGGTTAAAATTGGCTCAAACATACCAGGGATGCAGGATGATGCCATCAACCGCTTTATCAAAGGTCCTTTGGAAAAAAATTCCGTACGATTTTTTTGAAAATTGGTAGCTACAACATAAATAGGGATTTCCAAGGCTGAAAAATCATCTTCTGGCAAATACTTGGCAAACAAGTCTGCCAAAAGATCCATTCTCAACAATGCCTTAAAACTAATTGAAGGCTTGAAGAATTTAAAGTATTTAGTTTGAACAATAATATCAAAGATTTCTTTTGGTTGATAGCCATGAGCGTACATCGCAGCAACGATAGCTCCTGCACTACTACCTGAAAGACAATCAGGATAAATACCTTCCTCATTTAGCCCTTGCAAAATCCCAAGGTGCGCAATACCTCTTACTCCACCTCCGGACAGTGCGACTCCTAATTTATTGGTATGTTCCAAAATAATAATTAAATGGAAATCTTAAATCGCTCCACAATTCCTGCAATAAATAATATTTATTCTTGAACAAAACCCATAGAGCAAAACTTTTCTATACGTTTTTCTATGCGTTTATCCACTTTCATTTTGTCAAGCTCAACCAAAGACTCATTTATTTTATCTTTGATTCTCAAAGCCATGTTTTGCAAATTTCTATGCGCTCCACCAAGGGGCTCTTCTATAATAGAATCGATTAACCCATTACTTTTCATGTCCGGCCCTGTCAATTTAAGCGCTTCGGCAGCCTGCTCTTTATGGTCCCAACTTCTCCATAAAATGGTAGAACAGTTTTCAGGAGAGATCACAGAGTACCATGAATTTTCTAGCATCATGACCTTGTCTCCAATGGCAATCCCTAAAGCACCACCAGAAGCACCTTCACCAATTATGATGCAAATTACAGGGACTTTAAGCTTAAACATCTCTCTAAGGTTTTTAGCAATCGCTTCACCTTGTCCTCTTTCTTCAGCTTCTATTCCCGGATAGGCTCCTGGAGTATCTATTAAAGTCACGATAGGCTTGTTAAATTTTTCGGCCATCTTCATTAGCCTCAACGCCTTTCTGTAACCTTCAGGATTGGCCATTCCGAAATTTCTTTCTTGTCGCAGTTTGGTATTTCTACCTTTCTGTTGGCCTATAAACATCACCGAACGTCCGTCTATGTCTCCAAGGCCTCCAATCATTGCCTTATCATCCTTTACGGTTCTATCACCATGCAGCTCTATAAAATTATCAGTCATTTCATAGATATAATCTAAAGCATAAGGCCTATCGGCATGCCTTGAAAGCTGCACCCGCTGCCATCGGGTAAGGTTTTGAAAAGTTTCTCTTTTTAAAACTTGAAGCTTTTCATCCAGAGATTTAATATCTGTTGACAGATCTATGTTTTTTTCATTGGCCAATTGAATCATTTCCTGAAGCTTAAGTTCAAGATCAGCAATAGGCTTTTCAAATTCTAATACCATAAATTGATGTTTTGAAGTATCAAAGATAAAAATTAATTTTTGATTACATGACCAACTTTTATCAAAGATGTTTTATACGCTATTAAGTCAAGGTAAAATCCTACCATCTTTCATGGTAAGCATTCTATCTGACATTCCAGCCAAAGATTGGTTATGGGTAACAATTACAAACGACTGCCCTAATTCATCCCTTAGTTTAAAGAACAACTCATGAAGGGCTTGGGCATTTTCTGTATCGAGGTTACCGCTTGGCTCATCTGCAAAGATTATATCAGGGCTATTGACAAGTGCTCTTGCTACCGCTACACGCTGTTGTTCTCCACCGGAAAGCTGCGCAGGTTTGTGACCCAGCCTAGAAGTAATCCCAAGTAGATTGGCTAATTCAGCTGTTCTTTTTCTAAGCATATTCTCAGGCTTTTTACCAATTAGACCTGGAATCCATATATTTTCTTCAGCAGTAAATTCTGGAAGCAAATTATGAAATTGAAAGATAAAGCTTATTCTATCATTCCTAAAGCTTGCCAAATTATCGCCACTTAGTTTAAGCACGTCTATATTGTCTACCATTAAACTGCCTTGGTCAGGCTTATCTAAGGTACCAAGAATATGCAATAAGGTACTTTTACCTGCACCAGATGCGCCAACTATGGACACTATTTCTCCTTTCTCTATGGTTACATCTACTCCTTTAAGGACATGGAGATCTCCATAATATTTCTGAAGTGATTTGGCGTAGAGCATAGGATTAGCGGTAGTTGAATTTAGTGTTGATGACAAACATACTTGTATTTTAAAATTAATCAAAAATATAATTACTATTGCGCTTTTAAATTTATAGCATTCCAAGAGAGCTATGCACTTGATTTATAAGGTGTGAAAACTTAATAATGACTAAAACAGAAAAAAAACATTTAAAGAATGAATAAAAAGCCGCTCCTAAATCTTGAATAATCGGACATTTGACATTAACTTCGAGCAAAAATTTGACCAGAATGAATATACACGAATATCAAGCTAAAGAAGTTTTAAAATCTTACGGAGTTAAAATCCAAGAAGGGATTGTTGCGGAAAGCCCTGAAGCTGCTCTAGAAGCGGCAAAGAAGCTTAATGCAGATACAGGTACTTCCTGGTATGTTCTAAAAGCACAAATCCATGCTGGAGGTAGAGGTAAAGGAGAAATTAAAGAAACCGGATCAAGAGGCGTGGTTTTGGCAAAATCGTTAGAAGAAGTTTCAGAGAAAGCCAAAGCAATTTTGGGTGGCACTCTAGTTACTATTCAAACAGGTGAAGAAGGAAAATTGGTTAAAAAAATCTTGGTCGCACAAGATGTTTATTATCCTGGAAATTCAGAGCCAAAAGAATATTATTTGTCAATATTATTGGACAGAGCTACTGGCAGCAATATTATAATGGCATCTACAGAAGGCGGAGTGAACATT
The DNA here is from genome assembly GCF_963977555.1 of uncultured Cyclobacterium sp. Lineage (GTDB taxonomy): Bacteria > Bacteroidota > Bacteroidia > Cytophagales > Cyclobacteriaceae > Cyclobacterium. The sequence goes on from NZ_CAXBPD010000009.1 coordinate 205,185, forward strand.
GAAGAAATCGCTGAAAACACCCCTGAGAAAATAATCAAGGAGTGGGTAGATCCTATGTTGGGCATCCAGCCTTATCAAGCAAGAAACGTAGCCTTCAAGCTTGGCTTGGAAGGAAATGCATTTAAGGAAATGGTGAAGTTTATCATGGCCCTTTATGCAGCATATGATGCAAGTGATGCATCACAATTTGAAATTAACCCAGTATTGAAAACATCTGATGATCATATTTTGGCAGTAGATGCTAAGGTAAACTTGGATGACAATGCGCTATACAGGAATAAAAGTCTTGCTGAGATGAGAGATGTTGATGAGGAGGATCCATTTGAGGTGGAAGCAGCCAAATCAGGACTTAACTACGTGAAACTTGATGGAAACGTTGGTTGTATGGTAAATGGTGCCGGGCTTGCTATGGCCACCATGGACATGATCAAACTTTCTGGTGGCGAGCCGGCAAACTTCCTAGACGTTGGAGGCGGGGCCAATGCTCAAACTGTTGAAGCTGGTTTTAGAATCATTCTTAAAGATCCTAAGGTTAAAGCCATTCTAATAAATGTCTTTGGTGGAATCGTTAGGTGTGACAGAATTGCATCCGGAGTGGTTGAAGCTTATAAATCTATTGGTGATATCAGAGTTCCAATTATTGTAAGACTACAAGGTACTAACGCCGAAGAAGGCGCAAAAATCATAGACGAATCAGGTCTTAAAGTTACTTCTGCAATTACTTTGAAAGAAGCTGCAGAAAAAGTACAAAATGTGCTAAATGCTTAATTAATTTAACTAATATTGCGGCCCCATAGGCCTGCATGCACTCGTAGTTCAACTGGATAGAATATCGGATTTCGGCTCCGAGGGTTGAGGGTTCGAATCCTTCCGAGTGTACATAAAAGGCCCCTTATGAAATTCATAAGGGGCCTTTTTTAATTAAAGAACATGTAAAACTGAAAAGTTTTAAATACCCCCATCAAGTAACAAAGCAGTAGGCTTTTCCTAAGGGGGTAAATAAGCCTTCGTTTAGTGTCTTATGATTCTTTGATCCACTTGAACAACGTTTGGTAAGTGACACCCGTATCCTTACTGAAATCAGCCTTGGTTTTACCTTCTGCTTCAGCTTGCTTCCAATTAGCAAGTATACTTGCTTTTTCATCTGCTGAATAAGTACGTCTTCCTCGCGTGGCTGTTTTATCCGCCTTGGCGTCTACTCCGTAAATAAATTGTATAAGGCCCATAAGTTTAGAAGCCTCGTTTTTAGAAGATAAGCCTAAATCGTTTAGGTCAGCAATTGCTGAATCTTTTAAATTTTTTGTTGTAAAGGGATGGTTACCTTTCTTGTGCGCTTCGTCAATAGAATGGAAAATATTTCCATCTGCATCTTCCATATAAACCACAGCATTGGTTTTAGAAAGATCTGAATACTTGTTTAAAAATTCTTGAATAGACATAATATATTAATTATTTAGATGATAATACTTGGCAAGTTACATTATAATTTTTACTTGGTTTACAAAATCCATACCGGAAATTGTATTTTATTTATTTTCTTAAAGTAAAACGCATTAAAATGATAATTGTTTTAATGATGTTGACAAAAAGCAGAGAAAATAAATTTTTATCTTCCACTCCATTTATACAATTAGCGGGGTTTCCGGAAACGTTAACGATAAATATGTTAAATTTTATTAAAAATTTTATTTATACGTCCAACACGAATCCTGAATTGATTTTTGGAATTAAGCCTTTAAGTATTTTTTTTAAATAATCTAGGATTTTTAAAACTAAATCGATAAGTTTAAATAGGCTTGTTTCTAACTTGGACAATTTGTATATGGTTTCACCCATAAAGTAGGTAACAAAACCTTAGTCCTTGATCAATTATTGTTCTTTTACCCAATAAAATCAGGGGCTGCCATACCCTTAATTTTCAAAGTTTATGGCTTGAGAAATTATAGTGCGAATTCTTTTTAGATTTTAAATCTGACAGAAAAAAAATACTTATCTGCAAAAATATTTAAAAACTGAATATGGCTTTAATCATCAATTTTATTTGGCAAAGCATCGTTTGCCTCTCCTTTTTTTACGCCTTTTATTGGGTTTTTTTAAAGGATGAAAAAACTTTCATGTTTAACAGGATTTATTTATTAATAACGCCTATTTTAGCCATAGCCTTCTCGCTAATCGAAATCCCTGTTTCTTTTGAAAAGCCGAGTATATCCTTAGAGAACACAGCCTTTTTAAAGGCCTTTGATATTAATACTCAAAGTGAAATAGCTGGAACCTATGGACTACCTGAAGTAACCGTGACGGGTAGTAGGTTACCAACCTTATGGGTGTTTACTGATTATTTATATCTAGGTTATCTAATAGTTGTCCTGTTTTTATTTGCCAAATTTTATTGGCAGTTTCTTCAACTAAAAGAAATTTTAAGAAAAGGATGGTACCAAACAACTTACATTCTCAAAGAAAATTATTTCAAAGTACCTACTTTTGGGCTTGCACCAGTATTCTCTTACTTCGACAAAATATTTTGGGATGACGCCATTGTTTTAAGTGCCAGAGAAAAAAAACAAATTCTAATTCACGAAATCGAACATGTTAAACAAAAACACAGCTATGATGTAATTGTATATCAAGTGATGTGTAATATTTTTTGGTTTAACCCCATCATTCACTTAATGCACAATGCGTTAATTGATTTACATGAATTTCAGGCTGATGAAAAAGTCATTAAAGATGTAGAACTTAAAGATACCTACCCAAAATTAGTTGCCAAGATGGCTTTTCAAGGTTTAGATCTACCTTTGGGTAATTATTTTATTCGTTCTACCACCCTGAAACGAATTCAAATGATGAAAGCAACCAAAAAAACGAATTGGTTTAAGCTAGGGATGTTAATCCCCCTAATGGTCATGGTTTTCGGTTTAATCTCCATGAAAACCAACAGCAGTGTAATATCCTTTAATAACTATTCAACTCAACCCATCTCTTTTCTGAAAAATCAGATTGAAGCGTTTCAGGATTCATTGGCGGTTGGCATCAAATTAAAGAGTATCAAAAATCCAACTCACTATGAAAGCATTGGAAAACTTAACCATGAATCGCTCAACGTTCAAGTTGGCGAATTGTCCTACGAGTTTACTGGAATCAAAAATCAACAAGAATATTTAAAAATCCTTAGTTTGGTTGAGGCATTAAGACCCAATTCAACACTCAATAAAAAGTATGAAAATGCCTACCATTATTACGCTATCGACCATAAGCCGGAGCCCAAGATAGGTTGGCAAGCTTGGGAAAATTATCTAACGAGTAAAATTCCTGAACCACTTATAGACGAAATACCTATAGCTGGAGGAAATGTTGAGTTGGAGTTTGTAATAAACCAAGAAGCTAAAGTAGTAAATGCCTCTATCAAAAAAAGCTTGGGTCATGAGATTGATCAAATTTTATTAGCAGCCCTTACGAATACTGAAAGTCCTGCTTGGCATCCGGGTAAAGAGGCCAATGAAAATATTGCAGTTATAATAAATGCTAAGATTGAAATTCAAAAACTGAATCAACATGAAAATAGTATAAATAACTTAGCATTATCTACAGATAATAAACAAATACCTACTAAAGGAAGTCAGAATGACTTTCCCAATACATTTCCAGAAAATCTAGCAATCAAGGTAAAGGATGACCTCAAATCCGGAGATATTACGCTTGGGGCCCAGTTCAAAAACCATTTAGGCAACATGCTAACTTTTCCTATGGGATCTATTAAAGATGGCATATCTGGTACTGCAATTCTGAGGCTTAAAACGAATTCCGAGGGTGAATTAACAGACATATCCTTTTTACAAAACATTAATTCACAATTTGAAGAATCTATAATAAATGCATTAAAAAAGGCGCCAAACCTTACACCAATACTTCAAAAGGATGAATACGAATTGTTCTTACCGATCTCCTTCAAAATAAATGGGGCAAGCATAAATAATGTAATTCCAAATTTGGATAAGGCATATGGAGATGTTATTTATATAGATGGCTTCAAGGCTCAAGAAAAGAGAATTACTAAAAACCCCTTTAATTTTCCCATAGAAGAAATTCCAGTCCATATTATTGAACAGGGCTTGGTTTCTTTTAATGGTGTCGTCCTGCCTATTAATTCAAGCTTATCTAATATTATCAATGTTTATACCGGTTACCATTCCATTAATCCGCAAAAGATAAGCGTCAGGCTTTCCGCTGGAAAAAACATTAAAATGGGCGAAGTGCAAAATGTGCAGCTAGCCCTTAAAAAGGCTGGAATTAATAAATTAAACTTTAATGCAGAAGACAATCAACCTAGACTAAATGCTAAGAATACCCCTGTATTTATTATTGATGGAATATTACACTTAAATGCTAGTATTATTAGTTTTCCTAAACCTGAAGAGATAGACTCCATTTCAATGGTGAGTTCAGAGAAATTGCATTTGTATGGAAATAAAACCAAAAATGGCGCAATTGTTATCAAAACAAAGCAATAAATTTGATGGACCAGTTTCATTAGATAATTTGGCTAAAAGAGCTTTCTAACGCTACTTAAACCTACCTTTTGGTAGGTTTTTTTATATATTGCAGGAGTAATAATTCTAATCAAAATTTAAAATGACCTACAATTCCTTAATTTGCTTGCTCTTTATTTCACTTCTACCCGGCTTAACATTTGGTCAAAACAAGACGAATGAAAATGAACCAAAAGTTCCTGAATATTCTCTTCCTGACATCTTTGTAAACTTAAAAGGGCAAGAAATAAATACCATACAAGATTGGGTAAACCTCCGAAGACCTGAAATTGTAAATCTTTTTGAAGACAATGTGTATGGCAACATGCCAGAAGCAATTGATGCCATTAATTTCATTACTGTCAATGAAAATAAAATGGCAATGAATGGAATGGCGACTTTAAAGGAGGTGGACATTGAGGTTACCAACAAAAGCCAGAAGGTGACCATGAGATTGATCCTATTTATACCCAACAAAACCAGTAGCCCTGCACCTGTCTTTTTATTAATCAATCACAGGGACCCTGAAAACATTGATCCTACCAGAAAATCTAAAACAGGTTTTTGGCCAGCAGAAGAAATAGTTAAAAGAGGCTATGCCGCCGCAACTTTTCATGTTAAAGATGTTTCTGATGATGACAAGGTGACCTTTAGTGAGGATATTTTAAGCAAATTGTACCCAGAAGAATTAGACAAAGAAAATGGGCTTCGCGGCTTAGGTGCATGGGCTTGGGGGGCCATGCGTGCCATGGATTATTTTGAAACTGCACCTGAGATAGCCGCTCATAAAGCAGCTGTTATCGGCCATTCAAGAGGTGGAAAAGCATCTTTATGGACTGGAGCATCGGATCCAAGATGGGCCATTACCATTTCAAATGAGTCTGGATGCGGCGGTGCTGCGATTTCCAGAAGAAAATTTGGAGAGACTGTTAAAATAATAAATACTGTATTCCCTTATTGGTTTACAGATAATTTTAACAAATACAATGACAATGAAGCATCACTACCTATAGATCAACACATGCTTATAGCTTCTATTGCCCCAAGAGCAGTCTATGTGGCCAGTGCCTCTGAGGACTTATGGGCTGATCCCAAGGGAGAATACACTTCCTTACAATTGGGTACTCGGGTACATAGGGAGGTCTACAATATGGAGGGAAACTTTCCTAAAGAAATTAATACCGCGGGAAACCCAATCCACCTGCCCTACGCAGGACACCACATTCGAGAAGGGAAACACAATTTAACTCCTTACGATTGGAATTTATTTATGGATTTTGCTGACAAACATTACGGCATCATCAATGAAAATTGAAAGACGCAATTTTCTCCAAAATTCTGCCAAACTAACCGGGCTAGCTCTAGCTGGCCCGGTGGTCCTTCCGTCAATATCAAAGGCAGGTTTAACCATCAAGCATCCCTTTGAAAGAGACTTGGGAATGAAGTTGTGCTTGGCTTACTTTTGGGGCATAGAAACACATAAAACTGCTCTTTCCCGGCAAATGGATGTAATGGGAGCAGTAAGCCCAATACATGCTCATCTGGCAGGTTTGCCAAATGAAAAAGACAATTCAAGAAAGGTCATCCAAGCAATAAAAAATGCTTGGGCAAAAGAAGGGTTAAACCTTAGGGTAGTAGAAGGGCCTCCTTATCTAGGCACAAAAACCAAACTTGGTCTTTCGGGACGAGATGAAGAAATTGAAAACTTCATCATTTTAATGAAAAATTTGGCTTTGGAGGGTATTGATACCATCTGCTATAATTGGATGCCAGTGATAAGTTGGGCACGCACTTTTTTAGATAAACAAGGTCGCGGTGGTGCCTTGGTAAGTGGGTTCGATGTTAAAGACCTAGTAAAAAAGGATCCCATTACAGAATATGGAGATTTATCTCCTGAATTAATGTGGAAAAACTTGGCTTATTTTCTTGAGGCAGTAGTTCCTGAAGCCGAAAGGCATGGCATCAAACTGGCCTTGCACCCTGATGATCCACCAGTTGACAGTATCCAGGGCATACCACGTATAATTACCTCTGTCGAAGCATTCAAGAAAATGTTAGCGCTTTATCCAAGTGAAAACAATGGCATCACTTTCTGCCAGGGCAGTTTTGCATCCATGGGAAATGCTGATCAACCTGTGGACATACCAGAAGCCATCCGGTATTTCGGTAAAAAGAAAGCCATTCACTTCGTCCATTTCAGAGATGTAAGAGGAGACAAAAATAATTTTGAGGAGACTTTCCATGATGAAGGTAAAACAGACATGTTTGCAGCAATGCAAACCTATCATGAAATAGGCTTTAAAGGACCCATACGCCCAGATCATGTACCTACTATGGCTGGAGACAGCAACGACAAACCTGGTTATAGTACTATAGGAACCTTATTTGCAATTGGATACATAAGAGGGTTAATGGAGGGTGTAGGGAAATGCCAGGTCTGAAATAATTATTCATTTGCTGCTCTTACCATTTCCCCTAAATAAACAATTAAATACCTAATCTTTTAAAAATATTACTAATTTTTATTGCATTTAAAACTTCCCAACCAAAACCACTTTATCACTTAGATAACATTATGTATATTCTATAATCACCGAATATATTAAGTACAAATATATGATATGGTAGTCTTTTATTAACCTTCCTAGTAATATATAAAAACTATTATATGAATCGCTGGCTAAAGTATTTTCTCCTTTTTATAGGCATCCTTCTTTTATCAATTCTAATCTATGGCACCTATCAATTTCGAGACAGACATAAGGGCTATAATTTGGATCTTTCCTTAATGAATGAGGGTAAAGGTGAACTGTCCGCAGGATTTGCTATTGCAGACATTAGCCCTGTAGGATTCGACACTTGGGAGGATGTAAATGGTGATGCCAGGTTCAATGAATCAGATGGAGATTACTACAATGATCTCAATAAAAATGGCAAATTTGACCCTATCTGGGTGGCAGGTTTTCACCAGAACAAACCTGCATCCGGAATCAATGACCCATTATGGGCAAGGTCAATGGTGCTAAATGACGGTAAAATAAAAATAGGGCTATGCGTTATCGATATGATAGGTTTTGGAAATGATGAAGTCCTTACTGTAAGAAAACGAATTCTCGAACAAACTGACCTTGATCATCTTATTGTTACAAGTACGCACGTGCACTCCTCTCCGGACATGATGGGCATGTGGGGACCGGATCCTTTTACAAGAGGTGTAGATGAGGGGTATAAAAACTTAGTTTTCGAAGGGATCGTATCTTCAGTATTGGAAGCCTACAACAATCAAAAACCTGCTTATTTAAAATTTGCTATCAATGAAAGTGATGCCGCTCCGCTTGTAGGTGATACCAGGGCTCCAGAAGTATACGATGCGGCAATAAGGTTAATGCAAGTTATAGAGATAGGATCCAATAAAACTTTGGGAACAATTATGAATTGGGGGAATCATCCTGAAACACTATGGTCTCAAAACACGCTGATAAGTTCAGATTTCCCGCACTATTGGCGGGAATACATGGAAAAAGGCCTCGTATACAATGATTCCACCTACCATGAAGGATTGGGTGGCGTTTCCATATTTATGAATGCTGCACTGGGAGGGCTTATGACTACCAGGCCAAGTGACCCCTTGCTCCACCCCTACTCAAAAGACACACTTAAAGAGGCTACTATAGCAAAAATTGATGCCCAAGGAATGGCTTTAGCTAAAATTAGCTTTGAAACCATGAACAAAGGAATGGATACGGTCTACAGCAGTAGTATGTCATTGCGCGCTAAAACGGTGGTTCTTCCAATGGCCAATAAGCTTTTTAGACTTGCTGCTTTTCTAGGCGTTTTCGATAGGGGTTTTGTCTCTTGGGGCAATGTTAGGTCAGAAGTGAATGCCTGGAAAATAGGCCCTGCTACATTTGTACATATTCCAGGTGAACTGTATCCTGAAATTCTTAACGGAGGAGTGGAAGCTCCAGAAGGTGCGGACTTTGGAATAGAACCAGTCGAAGTCCCTGCCATTAAAAGTCAAATGCCAGGAAAATTTAAATTCTTTAGTGGCATGGCAAATGACATGATTGGGTACATTGTACCTAAAAGTCAGTGGGATGAAAAGGCCCCATTTACCTATGGGCGCGAAAAAGCTCCCTATGGTGAGGTTAACTCCCTTGGGCCTGAAACTGCGCCCATATTACATAAAGAGACTTTACAATTATTGCAAGACCTTTCAAAAACAGCTACTAACTTAGAAAAAAATTAACCTAATAAAACGAGCTATGAATAGCAAAGCACAATCGGTAGAAGCTTATCTTGAAGAAATTCCAGAGGAAAGAAAGAATGCTTTTTTTCAACTGAGAGAAACCATTCTCTCCCAACTCCCGGTAGGTTTTGAAGAAACCATGAGCTACGGCATGATTGGCTATGTGGTTCCTCTTGAGCGATACCCGGCAGGCTACCACTGTAATCCTAAATTGCCCCTACCCTTTGTTAACATTGCCAATCAAAAGAATTACCTGGCCTTGTACCACTCTTGCATTTATGCCGATGAGAATTTAATGAATTGGTTCAAGCAGGAATATCCTAAACACAGCAGCGCCAAACTGGATATGGGTAAAAGCTGTATTCGATTCAAAAAATTGGATAAAATACCATTTGCTTTAATTGGAGAACTGATAGCAAAAGTAAGTATGGAAGAATGGATAATCACTTATGAAAATAGCAAAAAATGAAAATAGGGTTGGAAATTTCCAACCCTATTAAATATTCTATAAGCTTTAACTTATTATTTTTTTGCAATGTATTGCAACAAGTCTACCACTTTATTAGAGTAACCCCATTCGTTATCATACCAAGCCACCAATTTTACGAAATTGTCGTTCAACTGGATTCCAGCGCCTGCATCAAAGATAGAAGTTCTTGGATCTCCGATAAAATCATTGGAAACAACTGCATCTTCAGTATAACCCATGATTCCTTTCAGGTCACCTTCAGCAGCTTCCTTCATTTTAGCACAAATCTCTTCGTAAGTAGCGCCTTTAGCTAATCTTACAGTAAGATCTACTACAGATACATCAGGAGTAGGTACTCTGAATGACATACCAGTAAGTTTTCCGTTCAATTCAGGAATAACTTTACCTACAGCTTTAGCTGCACCAGTAGAAGAAGGGATGATGTTTTGTCCAGCTCCTCTTCCGCCTCTCCAGTCCTTCATAGAAGGTCCATCAACGGTTTTTTGAGTAGCAGTAGTGGCATGTACAGTAGTCATAAGACCTTCTACTATCCCCCAGTTGTCGTTCACAACCTTAGCTAATGGAGCAAGGCAGTTGGTAGTACAAGAGGCATTGGAAACAAATACCATATCGGAAGTATAAGTACCTTCATTAACACCCATTACTATCATAGGCGTGTCATCCTTTGATGGAGCGGACATTACTACTTTTTTAGCACCAGCGTCAATATGACCTTGCGCTTTTTCTTTTGTCAAGAATAAACCTGTAGATTCTACAATAATTTCTGCACCTACGTCAGACCACTTTAAATCAGCAGGGTTTCTTTCGGCTGTAACTCTGATGGCATTTCCATTGACTACCAATTGCCCATCTTTCACTTCTACATCACCTTTGAACTGGCCATGAGTAGAGTCATATTTTAACATGTAGGCCATGTAATCAACATCTATTAAATCATTGATGCCTACTATTTGAATATCTTCTCTTTCTTGAGCGGCACGGAAAACGAGTCTTCCAATTCTACCGAATCCATTGATACCTACTTTAATTTTTTCCATAATGTTTATTGTCTATTCTATGGTTTAAAAGATTACTTTTTTTCGCTGTTCACCGCTTTGGAAATAAAATGAAGTTCTAGTGCTGAACAATTCAAAATTAGCCAAATCGGCCTTTTGATCTTTCCTTCCGAAATTTTCAATGGTCAAATTTATAAAAATTAAATTTATCATTGAAATTTTGTATTTGAATAGTTGTAAAAACTTATCATTTATTCAACAAAACCATCGTTCTGAAAATTTATCTTAATTTTGGCCTTCACACTTAAAAGCTTTATGGAAGAATTAGATCAAATGCAGATCAATTTTGGAGAGGATTCTCTTTTACTTATGAACATTTCCTTGGCGGTGATCATGTTTGGTGTCGCACTAGAAATCAAACTTTCTGATTTCAACTATATCTGGACAAAACCTAAATCATTTTTTGTTGGAATTGTCTCCCAATTTCTTTTATTGCCCTTCTTAACCTTTCTTCTAGTTTTATTAATCCAACCCATCCCAAGTGTTGCCTTGGGAATGTTTTTGGTGGCTGCATGCCCAGGAGGAAATATTTCAAATTTCTTAACCAACTATGCAAAAGGTAACGCTGCGCTGTCAGTTAGTCTTACGGCTTTTGCTACATTAAGTTCTATTTTACTCACCCCGTTTAATTTTGCTTTATGGTCCAGTTTATATGCTCCTACTGCCTTCTTATTAAAAAGTATTAACCTTGACTATGGGGATGTATTTGAAACAGTTGCACTTATATTAGGCATACCCTTAATTTTAGGTATTTATGTCCATCAAAAAAAACCAAAAACAGCTCAAAAAATAGCTTCGGTTTTAAAACCTTTAAGTGTAGTCATATTTATAAGCATCGTGGTTGTTGCTTTCTATAGTAATTTCGACCTCTTTATCAAGGTAATTGGATGGGTATTTGGGCTGGTTTTGATGCATAATATTATTGCTTTAGGCGCTGGATTCAGCTTTTCAAAGATTTTTGGATTAAACCTTGAAGACACCAAAACCCTTACAATTGAAACAGGAATTCAAAACTCCGGCCTGGCACTGGTATTGATTTTTAATTATTTCGATGGCCTGGGTGGAATGTCTATTATTGCCGGATGGTGGGGAATATGGCACATCGTCTCTGGGCTGACAATTGCTTCACTTTGGAAAAAATACAGCTATGAGGCAAAAACTGTTTAATGATTTTTTAAATCGATTTGTAAAAACTGCCCTCTGGTTTTACTTTGCCGAAATTAAAGTCAATGGTAAGTGGAAAGACTTAAAGGATGTTCCAATTATAATCGTTGCCAACCATCAAAATGCATTATTAGACCCTTTATTAATTGCTACCTATATTAATCTGAAACCCCATTTTTTATCAAGGGCTTCAGTGTTTAAAAACCCGATAATTGCTAAAATATTGGCATTCATTAGAATGGTCCCTGTGTATAGAATAAGAGATGGTTTTGGAAGTATTCCTGGCAATAAAGCTAGTTTTTCGTATTGTGAAAAGGTATTGAAAAACCAAGGTAAGGTGCTCATTTTCCCAGAAGGAAAGCACAGTCTGAAACGCCAAGTAAGACCTTTAAGCAAAGGTTTCACAAGGATCATTTCTGAGGCTTTACGCAACGAGCCTGAGATGGATTTAAGAATACTGCCCATAGGCATAAATTACCAGGCACACCAGAAATCTGGTTCTAAGGTATTAATAGACGTTGGAGAACCTATACCAGCGAAACAATATACTGGACAGGAGAGAATACTGCTTGAAAAGGTGGAAAAGGAATTACAATCTTTGACCTTACATCTTCCTGAGGACAATTATGATGAGTCCCTAAAAATGCTTCTTCAGTCCAATAAAGACATCAGGTCCTATCGATGGAAAGCTGAAACTTCATCGATAGGACCTGCAATCGCCTCTGAATACAACCATACTAAATGGAGAAATTGGGTATTTAAGGCCTTACATTTTCCGCTTTGGTTAATCTGGAAATTTCTTAAACCAAAAATAAATGACACGGTATTTTATGGTACTGTCAAATTTTGCCTTGGCATAGTAACCGCTCCAATTTATTATCTCAGTGTTTTTTATGGCATTTATTCCTTCACTTCTTTAAGCTTCGCTTTAATTTGTATCTTACTCATGTTTTTAAGTATAAAATTAAACCGAAATTGGTACAACCAAACTGAGGAAGAGTTGATCAAAAAGTAGACAGAAACAAAACGCTTAAAATTCATAAAATGTCAAATATAGCATTGATTATAGAGGAAAGAGCGGCTTCAATTGGGAAGTTTTTGGTGGGGAGATTATTGCCTTTTGTGCAAAAAAGAGCTGTTGGCCCATTTGTTTTTATAGACCATATGGGCCCAGTCCAATTAGATAAAGGGCAAAACCTGGATGTTCCCCCTCATCCACATATAGGACTTTCCACGCTCACCTTCTTATTTGAAGGGTCCATTTTGCATAAAGACAGTTTGGGAACCTCCGTAGAAATTAAACCTGGAGAGGTAAATTGGATGACGGCGGGAAAGGGCGTCGTCCATTCCGAAAGAACTCCCGATTACCTAAGAGGGGTGGACAAAAACCTCCATGGTTTGCAAATATGGGTAGCACTGCCTAAAAACCTGGAACAAATGTCCCCTTCTTTTTCGCATATCTCTTCACAAGAAATTCCAGCATGGGAACAAGATGGCGTTAAAATGAAATTAATTGCTGGCAAGGCATTTGGAAAGCAATCACCAGTGCCCACCTATAGCGAGCTATATTTTTTGGAAATTAAAAGCAGTAAAGCAACTGAATTAATACTGGGAGATCATTTATTTGGTGAAAGTGCGCTGTATATTTTGAATGGTGAAATAAGTGCGGAAGGGAATACTTTTGGGCCCAAGCAATTACTGGTAGCAAATGACAGTGAATTATGTACTTTCACCATAGGGGAAAATTCCACAGTATATCTTTTTGGTGGAGAACCCTTTCCCGAGGAACGCTATATTGACTGGAACTTTGTCTCCTCAGACAAAGAAGTTATCAAAACAGCCAAATTAAAATGGGCAGACCAAAAATTCCCAAAAGTACCCGGTGAAATAGATTTTGTTCCTCTTCCCCTTTCTAGAACAGGCAAATGATTCCTTAATAAATTTCGCCAATCAAAACCCAGTTTGAGAAGATGTTTACCTAAATAAGACTTAACTATTTCTTTTTAAAAAGCATTTAAAAGAAGCTAATTACCAGGATGAGTTTGCTCCCACAAAGATTAAAAGTATATTTGAGAGCTTTGAACCTAGTGTTCAACCCGGAATATGTAATAATATTCGTAATAGCCTGCCCCATGTTTACGGGAAGCGTTGAAATCGCAAGTAAATCAGGCTGTTTGTAGATTTTTAGCGGAGCGCTGCTTTGTTATAATTGAAAACAGCAACGAAGTGGCTGGTTTTCTCCGCTGCGACGGATCAATAAGTAATAGGTTTTCTATTGCATATTTCGGGTTCAATCATTCACCAAGGTTATAATGTAAATAGATACAATTTAATAATATGGAATTCAAACAACTACTTGAGAATAACAAAGTTTGGGTTCAAAAAAAACTAGAGCAGGAAAGTGACTTTTTTGAAAAGCTTTCCAAAGGTCAAAAACCGAAGCATCTTTTCATTGGCTGCAGTGACAGCAGGGTAACTGCCGAAGAGCTTTTAGGTGCGGATGCTGGAGAAGTTTTTGTTCACAGAAACATTGCTAATTTAGTTCCAAACAATGACAACAACTCCGCTTCCGTAATAGAATACGCTGTAGGTCATTTAGAGGTCCGGCATATTATTGTCTGCGGACATTACTTATGTGGGGGAATAGCCGCAGCATTGGAATCAAAAGACCTTGGAATATTAAATCCCTGGCTGAGGAATATCAGAGACGTTTACCGTTTGCATTTTCAAGAACTGAATTTAATTTCAGATGATCAGCAAAGGTACAATCGGTTGGTTGAGCTTAATGTCCAAGAGCAATGCATAAATGTGATAAAAATGGCCGTGTGGCAAAAAAGCTTTCTCAAAAATGGAGGGCCAATTATCCATGGGGTTGTATTTGATATCAAAACAGGAAATTTGATCGACCTGGATATTGACATCAATCATATATTACAAGAGGTCAGAAATATCTATGACTTGGGAACAGAACTGTTATAGCGAATGCTCCATATGAAAACGTTTTGTTCAGGCCAAGTATTCCGGCGTTTTAGTATATCAGTTCTTTAAATTTCACTCAGCAGTCCAAGGCAATTTTACTGTAGATTTCACTTTGGGAAATAAAATATGGTCTGCTTCACCAAAAAGAACCAAGGTGTAAACATCATCAGCTCGGACATTCTCTTTTAATAATTGCAAGGTTTTGCCTGTGATTGAAACATCATCTACAATTAAGATTCGATGATGACCGAAGAAATCCCAATCTACAATTTGATCAATTTCTATGGAAGGCAATGAAAAATCTCCTTGATCATCTTTAATCCCTAAATTTATCAATTTTAGTGTTACGCCTAACTGATGCGCAATCATAGCTGCTGGTGCCACAGCCCCTACCGAAATACCTAAAACCAAATCAATTTCAGGGAAATTGAACCCATGTAGTGCCTCACTAATGGCTCCAAATGAAATATCTAAAGAAGATTTCATAATAAAATTTAAAACGTTATGCTGAGATTAGACCCGAAAAATTAAAAAAGCTTAGTCACTATGGGATAATATTATTTCAAAAACTGTCATCACTTCTATTTTGTACTTTCAGCTTAAAGTACATTCAAAGTAAACGCCAAGGCTTTGAAACCTGCAAGAATAAATACTACTTAAATATATCTCTTAAAAAAGATAAAAAGGGTTTGAGTGAAATTTAAAAAAATTATCACCGTAATCTATCCCAATTTCAAGATAAATCCATTTCCAAATTAAACTACTTTAATCTGGGCCAAAATTAAACCTGCTGTTAAAAGGTTTAACGCTGATTTGGCAACGCGGTAGAAAAGCATTGAAACCATTAAAAACATACATTATCATCAACTGCAATTAACAACAACATACTGTAAACATAAATAAACTTTTTTTAAAAGACTAAATTACAACCACTTAAACAGCTACTTTTTTAATGGTCTGATAATTGCTTCAAATTATAAAAAATAAATCGACCACAAATAATTACATTCCTTATGCCCGTAATAGGTGAATTGATAAAGAAAGCCATTGAACTTGGCGGTAAATTAAATTCAGAAAACAGCCCTGAAAAAGATCAAGCGAAAGTATTAAGTCACCTTCTGGAAACGGCTAAAGATACCGCCTTTGGAAAATATTATGGGTTTAAAAACATTCTAGACGCTGGAGACATCTCTAAGGTTTTTCAAGAAAAAGTTCCCTATCATGATTATGATAAAATATACAATGAATGGTGGAAGAAAATCAGAGACGGACATGAAGACATTACCTGGCCAGGCATTAATAAATACTTCGCAGTAAGTTCAGGAACCACTAGCAAAAGCAAGTACATCCCTGTAACCGAAGAAATGATAGATGCTATAAGAAAAACGGGCATTCAACAGGTGGTGAGTTTATCAAAATATGACCTACCACCTGATTTTTTTGAGCGTCAAATCATGATGTTAGGTAGCTCAACTGCACTTCAAAGCCATGATGGTTTCTTGGAAGGCGAGATCAGTGGAATCAGTGCCAGTCAAATCCCTTTTTGGTTTCAAAGTTTTTACAAACCAGGGCCAGAAATTTCTGCCATTGAAAATTGGGATGATAGAATTGAAGAGATAGCGAAAAATGCCAAAGATTGGGATATTGGGAGTATTTCGGGCATCCCCTCATGGATTGAATTAATGATGAAAAGGGTTATAGCCTATCATGGCGTATCCTCCATTCACGAGATATGGCCAAATTTGTCCGTTTATACACCTGGTGGTGTTGCCTTCGAGCCGCATAAAAAGAGTTTTGAGAAAAACCTTGCCCATCCTTTAATCTATATTGATACCTACCTTGCCTCAGAAGGTTTTCTGGCCTTTCAGAACAGACCCGATACCGATGCCATGGCCTTGGTTTTAGACAATGGTATTTATTTTGAGTTTGTTCCCTTCGAACCAGAAAACTTAGATGAGAACGGGGCTGTCAAGGCGGATGCAAAGGCGTTAACTATTGGAGAAGTAGTCGAGAATAAGGATTACATTTTGCTAATCTCTACAGTCGCTGGGACCTGGCGTTATATGATTGGAGATACCATAGCATTTACCAATAAGGAACAGGCAGAGATTAAAATCACGGGCCGGACCAAGTTTTTCTTAAATGTGGTGGGAAGTCAATTAGGTGTTCACCAAATGGACAAAGCCATGGAAGCCGTACAAGAGAAATTCAACCTGACAGTTCCCGAATATACCGTAGCAGCTATTGAAGAAAATGGAGAATACCTTCATCGCTGGTACCTTGGCAAGGATTCAGGAAATGCGGATGAAAATTCGGTGAAGGAATTTCTAGATACTTTCCTTCGAGAAAACAATAAAAATTACAATGTGGCTAGATCTAAAGCTTTAAAGAGTATTGATGTAAAAATTGTGTCTGTCAATACATTTATTGCTTATAATGAAAAGGAAAAGAAAAAAGGCGGTCAGGTTAAGTTTCCTCGAGTAATGAAAGCTGAGCCTTTTGGTCAATGGGAAGATTTTGTCAAAAGCAATTAACTTTCTCCTACTTGGATGAAACCAAACAGCTAATTTTATGATTGTAAAAGATCATGGGCGTATCACATCTGATTTGTTCATGATCTTTTATTTTTGATCCTATACAATGCTTATTTTCAAATCACTTTCTTCAAAAAATTATCGGTATTTCTTTACCGGACAGGCCTTCTCTAACCTGGGAAACATGATGAAACAAGTGGTTGTTGGGTGGCTTGTATACAGTCTAACTGGCTCTGCCCTGCTCTTAGGGATAGTTGCCTTTTCAAGAGAGATTTCGGCCTTTCTAATTTCCATTTTCGCAGGTGTTTTTGCAGATAAATACAACAAGCACAAGTTGCTGATGGTATGCCAATCTACTATCGCCCTTAATGCTACCGTTCTGGCAATGCTCACCATTACGGATAACATTACCTTTAATATGCTACTCAGCCTGGAAATAATTTTCGGTTTGGTTAGCGGCTTAGAAATGCCTTCCAGGCATGCCTTTGTAAACGACTTAGTGGAAGACAAAGCCTACTTGACGAATGCCATTGCATTGAATTCGTCCCTTTTCAATACCGCTAGAATCGTTGGTCCTGCCGTTGCAGGTATTCTTATACCAATAATGGGTGAGGGCTATTGCTTATTACTTTATGCTATAGGGAGTTTTAGCGTAGTTGTGTTTTTCGCTTTTATCAAGTACTTACCTCTTACTAAAGATTCCCCAAAAAAGAATTTCAAAAATTCTTTTAAAGAAGGGGCAAGTTTTGCTTTTAAAACAAAGCACCTTCGTTTTATAATGCTTTTTGTTGCTGCCATTACCCTAATTGGAATGTCTTACATGGTGATTTTACCTGTATTTGCAGCAGAGGTTTTTAACGGAGATGCTGTGATTTTTGGTTACATGACAAGTGCAGTCGGTTTGGGTTCTTTAATGGGCGCATTTTTTGTAGGTACAAAAAACAACATTTTAGGATTGGATAAGTTAATACTCTTAGGCACTATCGTATTTGGTATTGGGCTGGCCGTTTTTTCTTTCAGTTCGATCTTATGGTTGTCCCTGCTGGCTCTTTTGGCAACAGGTTTAGGTAGGGTTATCATCTTTACAGGATCCAATACATTGATTCAATCCATTTCTCCCGAAGAAAAAAGGGGACGCGTTCTAAGCTTTTACATTATGCTATTCATGGGATCCCTGTCATTGGGGAGTTTCATGATTGGCATTCTAACAGACTGGATTGGAGCACCTACCACCCTGGCCTTTGGAAGTTTAGGGGTCCTCTTTTTGGCTGTATTATATGCCAAAAGTTTACCTTTGTTAAGAAAGAGAACCTATAGGGCTATCAAAAAACTTGAATTACATTGATGCAATAATTAACCTTTCACCAAAACCTAAACGCATAATGAAACCACTACCGCTTTTATTGATCAATACAATCAGTTTTATCATTACCTTATTCATTAATTATTTGGGAGGGTCGGGTGATTATTTTGGGAAATCGGTCGGCGATATCAGTGATGATTTTACCACCCTGAT
The DNA here is from genome assembly GCF_963977555.1 of uncultured Cyclobacterium sp. Lineage (GTDB taxonomy): Bacteria > Bacteroidota > Bacteroidia > Cytophagales > Cyclobacteriaceae > Cyclobacterium. The sequence continues at coordinate 223,698 of NZ_CAXBPD010000009.1, forward strand.
CACACCAGCTGCCTATGCATTTTCTATTTGGGGACTTATCTATCTTAGCTTGATTTCCTTTCTCATTTACCAGTGGGTAGGGTATTTTAAAAAGCAGAACGATACTTCATTGGTCCCAGCGGGAATTTGGTTTACAGTTGCCAATTTGAGCAATGCCCTTTGGATTTACGTCTGGGTAAATGAGCAGATTTTGCTTTCCGTCATTGTCATCCTTGTGCTCTTGTTTTCATTGATACAATTGGTATTGAGGCTTAGATTAGAAATTTATGATGCCCCATTGAAAACCATTTTTTTTGTATGGTGGCCCATTTGCATTTATACAGGTTGGGTAATCCTCGCGACTGTGTTAACCATCTCCGTTGGAATCAAAAGCACTGGTGTTTTAGATGGCCTTTGGTCAGCGACTACCTGGGCTTCCTTGATACTTATCATAGCCACCTCAATATATGCCTTCCTCACCTATAGCAGAAATATGAGAGAAGCTGCACTTGTGGGGGCCTGGGGAATTACTGCCATAGCGGTAAAACAATGGGGCCTAAATCAGCAATTAAGTATTGTGGCCATCGCACTGGCAGGAATTTTGGTCCTTATTGCTGGTATTCATGGTTACATCAACCGTAAAACTTCCATTCCAGCAAAAATGGGGAATTAAATCTTCAAGCGATTAACCATCAGTTATTTTCGGGTCGAGGAAGTATTTCTTCATTACTTTTTCGGCCATTTTGTTTTGGGGGGTAAAATCAGGCTCTCGCCCAGAGGGTTGAGGGTACCATTTCCAAAAATACACCCCTTGCATCCATGGTTTCTCCCAGACAGCTTCAAAGAAAGCTTCATAGCACAGGGCCTGAACTTCCTCCGAAAGCGTGGAAGTATGTCTCTCATTTGGCCATACCCAAGGTGATTGTGCTGCGTCTTCCGTATTACAATAGCCTATTTCAGTAAAAATAACTGGTTTTTGAAAGGCTCTATTTATTTTTTCAATATCTGGAATCACCTTTTCCCACCCTTCAATCAATTGGGCTAAGTCAGGCACTTTATCGTCTTTGACCAATGGAAAATAGGCTTGAATGCCGATATAATCCAAGGCATCCCAGAATTTGACCTTTTGGTATTCTGTAAAATTGGCAGCATAAGTAAGTTTTCCATTGTAAACTTCCCTGATGGCACCAATAATTTCGCGCCATTCCTTTTCTTTATGGCTGGCTTTTTCAAATTCGGTCCCAATACATAAAATGGGTATTCCTTGCCGTTCGGCGATACGGGCGTAATATAGGATAAACCCGCTGTAATTCTCAAACCAAAGGTCCCAATCTGTTCCATTGGTCATTTCTATTTCCCCAGGCCAGGATCCTCGCACCCAAATATGTGGCTTCAAAATATCGGTTAGCCCCAAGGAACTGGCAGTATCAGAAGTGGAAATTAATCCATTGCTACTTTCCCCCCACCAGGATTTTTCACGGTCTTTTTCCCAACTTAACTCTGGAGCATTAACCGATTTTTGCCAGCCAAATGGTGTCTGCGACAGGTGGCTAACACCTAAATTTTGCAAAGTGCGTAATTCACCTCCTTGAAGTGGATTTCTACTTCCCACCCAGCAGACCCCTTTGTGCTTCACGCCTTCAAAACTTGCCAATTTTTTATTGCTTTCACAAGAAGCAAGGCCCATTATTCCAAATAAAAGACCCAGCCACAAATACCCATATTTTGAATTAAATTGCATCATGATTATTTCTTTTAAAAAGGATAAAGAGAAAGCTGCCAATCATCAAAAGGTACACCCAACTAAAAGGTAGTGCAATTAAAACAAGTAATTGACTGACCGCCTGAAGAAGTTCTTCCTTGCCAATAAAAAGGGTAGCAATCGTGAACATGGATAAAATCAAACCCCAGCCTATTAAATGTTGTTTATTGGGTTCCATATTGCCTTTGTCTGCAAACATTCCCAATACATAGATAGCAGAATCCAATGAGGTAATGAGAAAGGTAAATACCAAGACAAAGGATAAAATCTTAAGAAATCCGCCGTAAGAGAAGCTGTCAAAGAAAACGAAAATCGAACCATACAAGGAATCATATTGACCGGCATAGTTTTCAGGGTTTCCAATCATGTTAAAGACGCTGGTACCAAACACTGTGAACCATAAAAATGTACCCAAAGATGGCACTAGAATAACCCCAAATATAAAAGTCCTAAAAGACCTTCCCTTAGAAATTCGAGCGATGAACACACCAGTAAATGGCGCCCATGAAAGCCAAAAGGCCCAATAGAAAAAAGTCCAATCCATTAAAAATTCCTGTGAAACACTTTTGCTTCCATAGTTGACACTCATGGGTAAGAAATCATAGGCATAGGCAGCAATGGAAGACAAATAATTCCCCGTAATTCCTAGCATATCTCCTGAGAAGAAAGTCGCTAAAAGTAAAAACAAGGCCACACTTATATTAAAGCGGGATAGGTTTTGAATTCCTTTACTCAGACCTGAAAAAGCTGAAATCGTAGCCAAGCCACCAAGCAAGAGCACCACAAGAGCATTGTTGAAATAGGTGATTTCTACCTCCATGAATAATTTTTGAAAACCAACCAACAGCTGTCTGCTACCAAGACCAACGGCACCTACCACACCAAACAATGTGCTGATGATCGTTATTACGTCAACTATTACAATTAATATTGGACGGTGATACCGGCCTACCAAAAGGGAGGAACTTAGCATGGCTCTCCCCTTCCCATAAACTAGGTAACCTATCATAAGCCCAAACAAGCCATAAAATGCCCATGGGGTGAGTCCCCAATGAAAGAAGGTATATTCCAAAGCAAATACTTCTCCGGATAAATCAGTGGCTCTGGGTGGATTGGTATAATAAAAAACAGGTTCCTGAACAGCTCGCAACATCAACCCAGCTCCCATGCCGGTGCTGTAGAGCATGGCTACCCAGGAATACCAGTTGTAAGCCACCGGCCCATCACCAATTTTAAGTTTGCCCCAGGGGGATATCGCGATTCCTATTAAAAGCAAGACCATAAAAAGCCCCAAGACCAAATAATAATTTCCGAACAAACTTAAAGTCGCTGCGGAAGCAATGGCCAATTGTTCTCTGATTCCCAGTGGAAAGCTAAAGGCCAACACCAAAAAGAACAAGCATATTGACAATGCGATGACGAATGTTGGTTGGCGGTAAAAATTCACAATAGAAGGTTTATATTTCTTTCAATTTAACCATAAATCAGCTAGGTAACCAAAAAAAAATTACGTGAAATTATAACCACCTGAATCCTTCAAATCCTCCGCTTGTTCCTGTTAAATAAAGATAAATGATCGGAGCAACACTAGAGGCTGAGCGAAAAGACTTACGGCGAATAGGAAAATAGAGAAGATTATAATTTTTTAACCAGCTTATAAATTATATAAATGATTAAAATCACAAGAAGACCCCCTGAAATCTGCCAAAAAATCAAGGACTCTCCATGTAATGTTATTCCGTTATTTGCATCCAAATTAAAGGTAATTAGTTTAGAAATAATTTAATGAAGATAAAAAAATATATCTCCATCAAAAATTATTCAACGCTAAAAAGCTAGATTTTAAGGAGACCGAGATAGGATAGTAAATCTCATTTATCCTGTGCTAAGTTACTATGCCCTTTCAGGGCTAAAATGAAAAAATATCCGTTTATAAGTTCATTTACAACTAAAATATTAATGAATTTAAACATCAATTCCTACAAATCAATCCCGGCCCTGAAAGGGCCAAATATAATAGCACAGGGTGAAGCCCTGTGTGGGAAATAAGTATTGCAACCTAAGCCCTGCAGGGGCGAAATATATTCGTCGATCCATACGCCAGCTCAGGAAAATATCAAGTCCTTACTCCGCATACCTCCGGCTTTAGCAAAAATGGTGAAAAGGTAAGGCCATAGAAGCCATTTTGAGTTGGCTAAAGCCAAGAATGCCGAAAAAGCACCAGTTGACTACAGCTAAAGCAGTAGGCAATTGATCAAAAATCTATAGCTGCTAAATACACTTGGTCGGCCATGTATTTTTTGCTCACGAAATTTTGAAATAGGGCCATTTAAATAGTCTGACAAACGGATCGCTAAAAGGAAACATTTTCCTTAAAATAGTAAGATTGGGGGTTTTAGGTAAACCAAAGGCAATAATTGTTGAACCCGAAATATGCAATAGACATTCTATTACGTGCTGAAATCGCTTTAAAATCAGCCACTTCGTTGCTGTTTTCAATTTCACCATAGCGGTGCTAAGCTAAAATCTCCAAACAGCCTGATTTTCTTGCGATTGCAACACTCATCGCAAATTCTATTACATAATCCGGGTTGAAATTTTTACTGAGAAAACGAGGGAAATTATCAGAATGGAAGGAAAGGCAACAATGTGTTATTGCTGGTTCAAGAGAATTCCTCAACCTTTCAGGTAGACCGCAAGTTAATCTAACTTGTGATATCGTAGTCATATTTGTTAAGGCAACACGATTAAACTAATCTATATTTTTTTTGACTAATTTTTTATTAAAATACATATTTTGATTGCGTATTTAATTTTAACATGCTAATTTTAAATAAAATATAATTTTTTATTTACCAAATTATCCCATGAGAGAATCTTTGTACCTCGCAATTTTACCTTTGCTTTTGGTTACAAACATTGTATTTGCCACTAAACCTACAAGTGTTGACCCTGTTCCTCCTAGGGTTAATGTAGATGGCACCTGGTACAACGATGGCGAAATAGCATACATCGAATGCAGTAAAACCAGTATTACTATATTAATAGATCCGGTTTTTACGGGTTCGGGGGTATTGGGAATATCGGTTGAGACTACCGCCAATTTTAGTGTTAGCGACACACCTTCTTCATTGCAAAAATCGCTTAATCTAGATCCTAACCGGCAAAATGGACATATAGATTTAAGTTATCAGGATGTAGTCGGTGACCACATTAGAGTATACGTTCGACAAAAGCCTCCTGAACCGATTATTACAGCAGGATCCAACGTTTGTGCTGGCAATAGTGGTAGTTTTACGGCTATCAGTAATTATGATTTTCAAAGCACAAAACCAATAAACCTGGTTTGGCAGACAACTGGCGGGGTCACCGTAAATGGTAGTAGTAGCTATACGGAACAGCCTGGAGTATCCAGTACCGTCACGATCGCGAATGGTTCTTCGGGCTCCTTTTCTATCAAAGCTGTTATTGCCGGTTGTGGTAGTTTAGAAAGCACCCCTAAAACCGAAAATATGGGTGCGCCGGTCATAGCAAATCCCAATTATTGGTTATTTGATTCCTATTCCAATATGTGGCAATTCAGCCAAAGTGTAACCGGGCCTGGAATAACTTATAACTTTTATGTTTCTTCTGGTTCTGCCCAACTAAATCAACAGCTTCAGGACTGTTACATCACCACAACAGTAGGAGCTACGGTTTGTGTAACCGGCACTAATTCATGTGGAACAGGTACACCTTATTGTTTTTACATTCCTCCGGCCAGTGGACTACTTCAAACAGTTTATCCAAACCCTGTTACCAACCTACTAACTTTAGAATTCAATACCAGTAAATCATCCTATTCCATTCCTTTTGAGGTGATTCTTTATTCTGAAAAATCTATGAAAGCAGTTAAGCACCTGACTCAAGAGGAGGTCAATTCACTAGAATCTTTTAAAACAAATCACCGAATTGATATGGATGTAGCAGATTTACCACGAGGGGTTTATTATCTTCATACAAAACCTGATAATAAATCAAAGCTTGCTATTCAAAAAGCCAAAATCATTTTAGAATAAAAAATCGTTATTAATACGAACAAAAAAATACTGACCTTTCATCATTAATTAACCTGATTATGAGATACACAAATAAGGTTGTTGCTTTTATTGGCGTTGTACTTTTTTTGAGTGCTTCCTGGGACGGGTACGGACAGAGCGGTATCCGGGTAGGAATTACTGGCGGGGTTAACGCTGGTCAGCTTAAAAACAGTATTAACCTGACTGATAGGATATGGAAGTACAATGCAGGGCTTGCATTTGCAAAACCGCTTTCAGGAAATTTTTCCTTGGCAAGCGAACTGGTCTACAGCAAACAGGGTAGCAGTATAGACGGATCCCAATCGAACAAATTACTTACCCATTTTGACTACATCGCGCTTCCTGTCCTGGTTCGTTTCAGTCCAGTTGGGAAAAATGTTTTCCTCCAGGCAGGTGGCAAGTTTGGCTATCTGCTAAAAGGTGAAAGGTTAAATACCAACAATAGTTCTCCAAATGACATACCGCATCTCCGCCAATGGGACGCTGGAGCATTAGCTGGTCTGGGCTATCGGCTGGGAAGCCATATTGTATTAGATGTCCGTTATTATCATGGATTGGCACCTTTGATTAAAGATCATTGGATATTGGATGGTGATTTAAATCCAATTTTATATGGGGCCGACCGGTTGGTTCACCGGGTTTGGTCGATGAATCTGACCTATTATCTCTGAGCAGAAAATATTCCGCCCCGACAGGGCTCAAAACAATTCGGGATTTATGTAACATGGATGCCACCCTTTCCTCAGGATTTAAATATTTACCTATTTCCACAGGGCTGACACCCTGTGCTAAGTTACTATGCCCTTTCAAGGCAAAATGAAAAAATATCCGTTTATAAGTTCATTTTCAACTAAAAACCCAAGGTGGTTAAGCACAAACTCCTACAAATCAATCCGGCCCTGAAAGGGACAAATACAATAGCACAGGGTGAAGCCCTGTGTAGAAAATCAGTATTGCAACCTAAGCCCTGAAGGGGCGAAATATTTGAGAAATTCGGGATTTATAAGTAATGAATACTTGTCCAAAATTAAGTTTACCGATTATTATTTTAATTCTACTTTTAAGTTTACATTTTATGTAAAAAAATCCCCTTTACCCTCCGCCGTGGCGGAGGGATTTGTAACGAATGGATTAACGAATACATCTTCACATTTCACTTTCTCAGACCAATCTAAAAGCCTAGGGCTTTTTAAAATAAATTGGCACCTATCTCTGTAAAAAGCAATGGGATCTTTCCCAAATAGGGGTACTTCACAAGTCCCCCTATCCACCTAAAAAGTCACCTCCTCCACTTCATAAATAGGTAGGTGGACTTAAAACTGACAAGCTTGAGGTTCTGAACTCAAACGTTGGAGTTTAGAAGTGGGGCTTTTCACCTCAAAACTGGAAATTTCCACTAAAAAATGACAGCATTTTGATTAATAGATAAAAAGACTGACATTTTTACCGGAAAATGCTGCTCTCAAAAACGATTTGGGGTACTTCGGAAGTGGGTAAGGGGACTTCGGAACTCCTCCTGTCAGGTTTTTATATGGAAGCGAGCAGTTAGGAAGTGGGGAGTTGAAGTTAAAAAGTGGAAATGTTCGGCTTTTTGGTTAAATATTGGTGTTTTCAGGTTCAGCCTTGCAGTAAAAACTGACAAGGATGAAGGAAATAAACGCAAGAGCGAAGTAAAAACATGCTAGAAACTGTCTTTTAAGTAGAACGTTGACAAGAGATATAGTGTTTTTCAAGCAAAAAAAGACAAAAAAAATAGGTACAGCCTGAAACATCCCGACTGTACCTATCAACTTGTTGTAGGTGACATAAGCAACTTTTCTTTTTTAGGTTTCAGTTCAATTGGATGCCCTATTTGCTGATTTATCAAATCTTTGTTTCAGGTCTTCATAAATCACCTTGGCATCAGCAGCATTTACTTTGGCACCATACTTCACGGAATTGTAATAACTGAGCGCTCCCACATAGGCCTCTGAGCCTGCCATCATCAGGGTATCGTTTAGATTGCTTTCCAACTGCTGCAAATCTCTTAGCAGCGGCATCAGCTCTTTTACAGCCAACCAGTCTTTCTCCAATTCTTGCAAATCAACGTAAGGAGGTAAAAACTGATTGTCTGATTGGGCATAATCCATTACCTTTTCCACAAAGGGAAGGGTGCCATCACTCATTTTGGGTACTGTCTGACGCTCGGATGGGCTAAGTGCAATCAGCTGTGGACCAAGGATGGTTTTTAAGGTGGCCAAAGCTTCTTTTACCGCCTGAAGATCGGCTTCCGGAAATTGAATAGAAACTGCATTTTTCGTAATCATAAGATGGTTATTTAGGATAAAACATAATTAATTCTATTCAAATTACTTTTTTAGGTTTTAAAATGCAAATAAGTTAATATGAAATTTACTAAATAGTTAATATGAAAAGATGGATTTATTTATTTATCTCTCAATAATTTGAATTTTAACCGAAATTATCCGGATCCTGAAAGGGACAAACTGAGATTGCCACCCTTTCCTCAGGATTTAAATTTTCACCTATTTCCACAGGGCTGACACCCTATGCTAAGTTACTATGCCCTATCAAGGCTAAAATGAAAAATACCAGGAATATAAGAGCATTCTTAATTAAAAATTCAATATAGTTAAGCACTAACTCCTACAAATCAATCTCGGGCCTGAAAGGGACAAATACAATAGCACAGGGTGAATCCCTGTGTAGAAAACCAGTATTGCAACCTAATCCCTGCAGGGGCGAAATATTTTAGCAAATTTGGATTTTTGTAAAATGGATGCCACCCTTTCAGGGCTCAAGATTTAAAATTTACCTATTGTCACAGGGCTGACACCCTGTGCTAAGTTACTATGCCCTTTCAGGGCTAAAATGAAAAAATATCCGTTTATAAGTTCATTTTCAACTAAAATATTAATGAGATTAAACATCAATTCCTACAAATCAATCCCGGCCCTGAAAGGGACAAATATAATAGCACAGGGTGAAGCCCTGTGTGGAAAATCAGTATTGCAACCTAAGCCCTGCAGGGGCGAAATTTAATTCTATTTTCTTCCAAAAAATAAAAGAAAATCAAAAAAAATTAATCTTAATTCTCGTTTTCGAAATAGTTTATTATCTCTTCAATTTTTTTAATTGTATCTTTCAATTCTTTTTCATAATGTATCAAATATCTTTCATAGCTTAAAAAAAATTCTTCCTTTTCCATACATAACATGTTAAGGGATTCACTTATTTCAAATCCTTCATAACATATACCTGAAGTATCATCCTTAATCTGTTTCTGAAAAATAGATTTGATCGGATAAACATAATTTTTTATGAAAAATTTATTAGACTCATTATTTACATTATAGGATTTATCGATATTTGTTTTCAATTCTAAAATTTGATCCACATAAATTGATTCAGGATTTATAAGGAAAAACTGGTAAACAATACTATGAAACTCTGCAACTTTTTGACTCCATTTTTGATTCCAAACCTCTTTTTTGTCACGAGTATCAAAGAATTTTTCTTTTACCTCCCGAATAGAAAGTATCAAAAAATCTATGTGACTTTCTAAACGATGTAAATTAATTGAATTAACCTTACTATTTCCTTTATTACTTAAAACAAATGCATCGAATAATTCTTCATTATTGATTGAGGCTAACTTATGTAATTGATTTTGGTTAAAAATAAGCTTTGGAGATTTAGAGTCAGACAGTTCTTTAATTTGATTTGTCAATAAAACTACTTGCCGGTCTACTGACTCAAGGGAAAAATTAATCCATGAAATATAGAATTCCCGGATTCTACGCAATTTCTTTTTTTTGATTCTTCGATTAATCAGAAAACTAGAAAAAAGACCTAAGAGGAATACTACAAGAATTTTGGCAAACTCAAAAAGAATTTTCCAAGCGTTTTCGCTAATAATTATTTCCTTTAGATGGTTCACTTTTCACCCCCTTCCACAATCTTAATCTCCTCCTCTGTTAATCCATACAATTGAAAGACCAACTGATCGATCTCATGATCTAGACGGTTGATTTCTGTTTGTAGTTCTTGGGCTTTGGCTTTTTGTTCGTTGAAATAAGCCATCCATTCGGCTTCTTCCGGCAGACTTAATTTGACCTTGGCTTTTTTTAACTCTGCCAAAAATACTTTAAAATCTAAAGTTGGCCAGTTTTTGAGTTTGGTGGAGGGTTTGGAGATGGAGAATTTGGATTGGACGTGGTTTAAAAATGAAGCAATTACCTTTTGATTGGAATCCGTTGCTTCAATAATTAGATCAGCCAATTTTTCAAATTGATCTTCATTCTTAATCTCAGGAATAGGAATCTGCTCAAAATATTGTGGCTTTACTTCTATGTATCCCCCACTTCTGACAACACAGATTGATTTTAGAAACATCCAAACTACTTTGGAATTTAAAATGCAAAGAAGGGTCTTTCTATCGTTAGGTAAAAATACGGCAGGAGCATTTACATATATACTTTTATCATCAAATGAAAACTTATTTGAATTTTGAAGATTTGGAAATATAATTTTTGGCTCTTCAAATAAATTATAATAAGCACAGTTCCTTAATTCCCACCAAAATTCACCTTGATCATATCTTTTCTTGGCAGATACCTCAAAAGGGAGTAAACTATTTACAAGATGTGGATAATCAATTTGTAATTTTTGAATAGCTTCAAATTCGGTTATTTCTAAGCCATATTTCTTTTTTGTCCATCCACTTGGAAAAAATATAAGCTGTTGATTCGATCTTGGTGTATTCCATTTTTCTATGTCTTTACCTTCATAAATGGGCTTCAGGTTGGCACTAGAAGGCTCTTCACTTTTAATAATAAAAGCTTCATTTAACGCAGTCTTAACACCGTAATAACATTTTCCAAAATTTTCTTTTACAGTTTTGAACTCAGAAATTTTATTTAAAATTTTCCAAACCTCTACCGAATTAAAAGACCAAGAAGCATCCTTGAGAGAAGATTGGACAACATTAACCGTTTCATGTTGTGGTATATCTATGGTTATGTTTTGTGCTGATTTCAGTATTTTAACATATGAAAAGGTACTATTCTCTTTACGATTCTTATTAAGGATAATAATTACAGGATAAGTCGTAGCTCCTTCAAAGATCTGAACTTCTGTAAAATCTATGTACTCCCAAAATCTGGTTTTATCTTTCAGATAGGCTCTTAAGACTTGTCCAGCTTTTGTCTTATCAAAAGTATTTGAGATAAAACCCATTATTCCGATTTCAGATTTGATCAACCTCGTTCCCAATTCATAGAAATAAGCAAATAAGTCACTGGCAGGATGATAAACTTCATATTCCTTTGAAAGCAATTCTATAATTCCCCCTAAAAGTTCTGCCCTAACATAAGGTGGATTACCCACCACCACATCAAAACCAGATTGCTTCGTTCCTCGCAATGACGGATCGAACACCTTTGGAAATTCCTTCTCCCAATTAAAAGCCAAGTCTCCGGCCACCTCGGGATCATCGATAAGGGAGTTGCCGACTTTGATATTAGAATTTAAGCTGCTGAGTTTGCGGCCTTTTTTGGCTGTACGTAGCCAGAGTGATAAGCGGGCAATTTCTACAGACTCCTCATTGATATCCACACCGAAAATGTTGTTTTCGAGGATTTGGTTTTCCACATTGGGCAAAACCATAGGCGTGCCAAAGAGTTGGGATTCGAGTTCGTCCAGGTAGCGATGCTCTGCAATCAGAAATTCCAGTACTTGGTTAAGAAATGCTCCTGACCCACAGGCCGGATCACAGATGGTGAGTTGCAATAGCCATACCCTGTATTGGTCTAGCTTTTCCTTTAGCTTTTGAATGGTTTTCTTCTGCCTGCCCCGCTTTCCCTCTGCAAAATCCTCGTCTACGATTTCATAGGCTTTCTTTTTTTCCTCGCATAACCTTCCAAGCGTATTGTCTACGATGTACTTGGTGATGTATTTGGGGGTATAGAAAACGCCGTCTTTTTTGCGCTTGGTTTTGCTTTTGTCTATGGCCGTGCCTTCGAGTGAAGCGCGGACATTCTCGATGTCATTTAGACTGTGTTCGAAGATATGCCCAAGGATATTGGTGTCGACCTCAGTGTCGAAGTCGTATTCAGTAATTTTTTTAACGTGCTTTTCGAGCACCTCATCAGAAATTTTTAAAGTATCCAGAATTGGATCAGGTGCAAAAAGCCCACCATTGTAGGCATGGATTTCGGCTTTGCCGGGCTGTACTCTCCCCGTATTGAGGTAGCCAAAGTATTTTAAGAACCGCTCATAGAGTGGCGCATAAGCATCCAATTCTTTGAGGTGCATCCACTGCCGGACGATTTCCATGATGGAGTTGGGCGGTAACAGCCCCTTGTCCTCAGCAAAGAAGATAAAAAGGAATCGATCGAGTAGTTTTTGGCTTTTTTTGTAGAGTTCCAATTCATCCTGCTCAGGATTCCGGGCCACCGTGTCTTGCCAGAGTTCCTGCTTAAAAGAGGAGTAATCAGCGTAGAGTTTTTTGGTGATTTGTTCCTCAACAAGTAAAGACTCCTCTTTTACTTTTTTGGGTAGATGGTTTAGGAGGTTGTCCTTTTGGAGGAGAAGCCAAAAAAGGGTAAAGTCTTCCCATTGCATAGAGAAAACATTGAATTCCAAAAAGTCAATGGCATTGTCTATATAGAATCGAAGCTTCTCAAAGTTGCTGGTAATGACGTAATGGCATTCAGGTTGGTTGTTTTTGTAATTAAAAGCCTGGTCTCGGACTTTCTCAAGGTCTTTGGTATCTGTTCCTTTGAGTTCAATTACAGCAATGGCATTGCCCTCTTTGAGGATGGCGCCGTCAGTTTTCTTTGCATCCTTGATGTTTTTCAGTTCTGTGGTCAGGTTATAATCAGGATTGGGGTTGATGGTATACCCGAGAATATTGACAAAAAGTTCCCGAAGAAAACCTTCCTGAAACTGTTCCTCTTTGGCCGCCCGGATATTGGAATGGATAAGAGGATTGTGAAAATACTTTCGATACCGCTCAAAGGCTTCCTGCATGGCAGGATGGTCCTGTGCTGCGATGTGTTTTTTGCGTACGGAATTTTGAAATAACGCCATTAAAAATTACAAGTGGGCTTAAAGTTTAACAATGTCTAAGGCTACAATGTTAGGGTTAGCATATAAACTACCAATATAAGTATGATTCCTAAGATTTCTATTAAATCTACACTTTCAATCTTGTGCTTTTAATGATTTTATATGTAATAATGGCCTATTGAAGCTATATCCCCTTAATTTATCGTTAGTTGGTACCAAAATTAATTTAAACAGGCCCTAATAAGACCAAAGCTTGATTGATACAATTTAAGAGGGCTGTTAAAAGGTTAAATCAGGATCGCATTCATAAGTCCTGAAAAACCAAAATCCCTCCGCCGTGGCGGAGGGATTTGAAAGCGTTTGGAATAGCTATTACTCAGAAACACTAAACCCTAGCTTGTCCAAACCTTCTTGCACCTCAGGGGCAGCCATAAATAAATCCCAACCCAAACCTGTGCGGTAATTCTCTATCATGGCTACAATGGGGCCCTGATCGATGGCCAAATACCGCTGTGGATACCAATCTTTTTCCGGGCTAAGGGCATCATAAAAGCCATAACGGCCAAAAACCTTTTCCCCATAATTGTAATACAAATTCTTTATCACCGCCATGCTTTCTTCAGGCGTATAAGGAATAGAAGACAATGCAGCTGTGGGAGAAATCACCCCCAAATCATTTCCTGGCTTGTGGGCAGCATATCCTGTTACGGTATAGCTTGCCGTCAAGCCCCAAAGGTCTTCTCCATAGCCTTTAAATCCTTGTTCATTATTTACACACCATTGCCTGTTAATCAAAGTATGGTTTCGGTTATGCTCCCAATAGTTGGCGTATTGGTCTTTTAAGTCCTTAGGATTTAGGCCTAAATAAGCGTAATGAGACCAAAATAAGGGGCCTCCAAACTCAGGTGAGCCATTGTGTTTCAAAGGAAGGTCATGTCCATAGGCCGAAGTGTCATTTACAATCCCACCATCCCTGGCCCAACCTTTATGGTAAACACTTGCAGGTACGCTGAAAGTCGGGGACGAAGCGGCCAAAACATACGTAATCATGCACTCATCATACCCCTTGATCCCAAAATTCTTTTGCCAACCAAAATTTGGGGACCAATGCCAATATAGAATATCCTGACCACCTTGGGTGTACCAGTTCCACTCCATAGAATTCCATAATTCATCAATCTTTTGGGCAAGCTGTTTTTCTCGTTCAGTCCCTTTTTTATAGTATTCTCTCACGGCCAATAAACCCTGCATTAAGAAGGCTGACTCTACTAAATCTCCTCCATCATCATCATTTCCAAAAGGCTTAACTTTTCCGCTCTCACCATGAATCCAATGCGGCCAAACCCCATGAAACCTATCAGCCTTTTCAAGAAAATCAACTATACGCTCAAAACGTGCTATCCCTTCTTCCTTGCTCACCCAATTTCTTTCTATTCCAGCTAACAGGCCAAATATACCAAAACCAGTTCCTCCCGTGGTCACTACATTTTGATCATTCTGTGGGTAGTTGCCATCCATATGAACTCGTTCTCTTGCCATTCCTGAATTGGGTTCTGCACCTTCCCAAAAATACCGAAATGTGTAATATTGAACCATATCTAGTAGTTCTTCGTCCGTCATTGATCGGGTAGCTACTGTGACTTCACCCAAACTCTCAGTACCTTCATTTAATTGTGCTTCCACCTTGTAGGAAAGTTCTAGCTCAGTCCCCAGGTCGTTCACAAAATCCATGTAAATGGTATCCTTCACGTTTGCTCTTTGTGTATAGCTATTGTCCTCTTTTTTTACAAAAACAGCATAGCTCTTAGCCCCTTCAACAGGCTCCCATTGCAATTCAACATGTCGGTCATATCCCTTTACAATTATCCTCTTGGATGGTTCGGGATTGTTGTCACAACTTGAAATAAGGAGCAACACTCCTATTCCAAAAATCCATAAGTTTAATGTCCTGTTCATTTGATATCTCTTTTATATTGACGCTATTAATCAATTTTTTAATAACTAAACCCCAATTTATCCAGGCCGGCTTGTACCTGCTGGTTTTGCATAAAATGTTCCCATAACAATCCAGTCCGGTGATTTTCTATCATGATTACAATAGGCCCCTGATCAATGGCAAGATAACTGTCTGAAATCCAGTATTCAGTGAGGTTAAATGCATCGTAAAAACCATATTCTCCCCATAACCTGTCTCCCAAACCATAATAATACAATTCAAGTGCATCCATAGAAGCTTCGGGTGTGTAGGGCATGGAGGACAATGCTGCAGTGGGAGCTATTACGCCAATGTCATTGGTGGGAGAATGGGCACCATACCCTAAATGATTGTCGCTGGCTGTCAGTCCCCATATCTCAGCACCATAGCCAACATATCCCAAACTATTTTGCTCACTATAGGCTTGGTGAATTAAGCTATGGTTAACATTTTGTTCCCAATAATCAGCATATTGATCTTCTAATGATCGCGGATCCAAACCTAAAAAAGAATAATGAGCATAAAACAAGGGTCCACCCATAGCAGGACCTAATGGCAATTCTCGACCAAAATAACTGTTCCCATTTACAATGGCTCCACCTCTAGCCCATCCTTGATGGTACACTTCTGTAGCTATAGGATAGGTAGGAGATGCTGTTGCCAATACATATACGATAAGGGACTCATTGTATCCAGAAACAGGCAAATTCATATCCCATTCATAGTTAGGAGACCAATGCCAGAATAATTTATTTTGTCCTCCTCCGGTATACCAATCCCATTCTACTTCCTCCCATAAAACATTTATACTTTCTATGAGCTCATTCTCGGTGGTATTGGAAGGATCCAAGTATTCTTTAACAGTCAATAAACCCTGAATTAACAAAGCGGTCTCTACAATATCTCCTCCATCGTCTTTGGCACTAAATGGGATGACTTTTCCAGTATTTCCATTTATCCAGTGGGACCAAGCGCCATGAAACCTATCTGCGTTAGCTAAAAACGTAACCACTTTTGCCCACCTTTCCACGCCTTCATTTCTTTTGATAAATCCCCTTTCTATTCCAACAATAATGGCCATCATTCCAAAGCCAGTTCCTCCAGTCGTCACGATATCACCTGAGGTGTTTCGTTCCCGGATCATTCCACTATCGGGGTGTGCAAAATCCCAAAAATAATTAAAGGTTTGCTGCTGAACCAAAGTCAATAAAGCCGCAGTGTTCAACATAGGAAATTGAGGAATGTTGGATTTCCCAGTAAAGAATTCAACTGTGAAATCCTCTATTTCCTGTTCAACCGAAGAAAATTCTTCAAACCCGATCAAAAGCGCGTATTTTTTAAAGCCCTCGAGTACTTCTGAGCTCTTTATTATCCAATTTCTATCATCCTCCCCTGCTTCTAATCTCACCTGCATAGGACTTCCATTTTGGGTGATTTTAATTTGGTCGATAGTAAGGGCAATGGCTTTTGAGAAAGTCAGGCCTATAGAAAAATCAGTGCTTGCATTTAACCACCGACGATTTCCAACCCATTGAGCCCCATCGATAGCAAAGCCTATTACTTCAACATTTGAAGATCGCGTGGTGTATTTCACCTCATAACCTGGAAAGTAAGCCTCTTGATTACCTAATGCTCCTGCACTAATGCGCAGCAAATAAGTGGCACCTTCTTTAAGCAATCCAATTGGCCGGAGAACCACTTCTTTATCTCCGTTTAAAAAATTGACATTGAATTTCACGATTTCACCCGAAAGTGCTTCTTTTAGGCTTATCGCTTCCTCCATCCTTTCAGGATCAACTGCCGAAGAAAAAAATATCGATATACTTTGATCTGTATCAACACCGGCATTTTGACTATCATCCTGATCCAAAAGCATTTGGCCAACCATTACTTTAATCAATTGAATATTGGGCTGCTCAGCAGTTTCCTCTTGGCAAGAAAACAGCAGCAGCATAAGTAGGGATTGGGTAATTGTTTTTCGGTACATGAGACAGGAAAAAAACGACAGCCAAGAATATTGACTGTCGTTTAGTGCTTTATTCTTAATTGCTTTCTGCAGCCATGATCATTTGAATTTCTTCTTGCGTCAAAGCTGTATTAAATATTCTCAGTTCGTCCATTAAGCTTGCCGTTGACAAATGCCCCCAGCCTGCGAATCGTGGAGCTCCAGAGCCAACGGATAGCAAATCACATCCTGTCCAGTCTACACCAGAAAAGTTATTCTGGCTTACAATTTCTCCATTAAGGTAAACGGTGACTTGATCAGAGGCAATGGTAAAAGCAATATGGTTCCAGCCAGCTATGGCGGGATCAATATCAGCCACACTTCCTCCATCAAACCAACTGTCATTGGTACCATTCCCTACATTCAACTTAATCCTTTGCTTGCCACCTGCATTTTCTCTGAACAATCTAAATCCAGAGGTTCTGTTGTTCATCGCAGTAGGATTGGCCTCATCTGGTGGGCCCATCACCAAAAGCCCAGCCCTATCGGGACTTGCATTCAGGTTGTACCAAAACACGGCGCTAAAAGCTTCATTTTTTAATCCGTCGGTAGGAAACTGTAGAGAGGCATCTGTTTTCCCTTTATAGGCACTTCCCATTAATCCACTAGCAAATTCTGGTGCACCTGCAATGTCAGGTGTTTGAAGCCGAACCAACTCTACAAAGTCTCCATCAAATGGCAAATAAAAAATTTCACCATCATAAATTGGCTGGTATGGTTCAGTTTTTTCAAAAGTCACCGATTTTACGGTAGATTTCCCAGACTTATCTGTCGCCATAACTTCAAGAACATGCTGTCCATTGGTTAGTGTTTCAAAAGTATGCTTCTTCAAAAACCTTCTATAATCAATGAATTCATTAAAACTTGCTATTTCAGTGCCATCCATTTTCAATGAAACCGCATCGATTTCAATATCATCCTCAATAGCAAGGTCAATATTGATAGTTGTAACATCTTCTACAACTCGAATTTTTGTACCCTCGTTTGGGTAATTAATTTCGATTTCCGGCGCATTATTATCTGGGCCGGGAGCTACAAAGGCGATATCGTCAATATAACCATCTGTACATGAGACGGCAATCAAGGCCATCAGCATTATAAGGGTGAACCTTTTATTTATCATCGGATTACATTTTTTAATTACCATTAATTATTGTTAGCAGCTTCTTTAATTTGAGGCAAAATATCCTGCTGCTCGAGTGGATAAGGCAGGTATTTATCCGCCTCAGCATCATAAACCCTTCCTCCATAATTCAGTTCATCCGTCAAGCCGTGACGAACCAAATCGTAATACCTAATTCCCCATTCCATTCCAAATTCTGCAAATTTTTCATCTAAAACAGCCTCAAGGTTTACGCCATTCAGGTTTCCAAGCCCTGCCCTATTTCGGACCAGGTTGACAGCCTCATCTGCTGAAATCACTCCTCCTGAAGCACCACTTACCAAGGCTTCAGCATGTATAAGCAATATCTCCGCGTACCTGATATTAGTGAAGTTTTTATTTTCTCCATACCCGAATCTACCCGGGGTAAGTTGGGTAGACGGTAAATAATGCTTTCCACTAAGGAAATTATACCTGGGATGATCGTTAAACACATCACCATCAGCACTGCTATTGGTAACCCAATTTGGTAGTGTTGCAAAGTTTGGGTCTGATTGTACTTCTGCTATTCCATTTGGAGTAAAAAGTACAGTAGTAGACAACCTTTGCTGTTCATTTCTTTCAATCATAAACTTCACATATTTGAGAGATGGCTCCCAAAAACCCCAGCCACCTCCAGCACCAGATACGGCAGGAGTCCAGTTGGCAGGCCCGAAAAAATCCCAGAGGTATCGGGTATTCGTACCGCTTGCCTGACCAAAATCTGAATATTGCAATTCTAAAAGGTTTTCATCATTCAGTTTACCTGAAAGTTTGAAAAGTTGGTAATAATCTGGTTCCAAGCGATACAAATCACTGCTTATGATTTCATCAGTAGCTTTTACCACTTCCTGGTAATTTTTTAATTCCAAATTTGCCAATGCATTTACTGCTAATGCTGTATATCTTGTGACACCTCCTTTTACTTTTGTCCTTTGGTTAGGGTGAATGCTTGGAAGGTCAGGAATAGCTTCATCCATCTGTTCTGAAATATGTTGCATCACCGCATCAAAATCTGAAAGGGGTACATTAAACAGGTGGCTGGGCTCTGATGAATTGGGTATCAATACAGCTCCCCACAAACGAACTAAATGCATCAACTCATAAGCCCTTAGCACTTTAATTTCAGCAATGTACTGACGGGAATCAACTTCACTGGCTCCTGCCTCCCTGTATTTTTCGATCTCCTCCATGGCTCCATGCCAAAACAGTAGGTCTGAATAGAGGTTGAGCCAAATTGAATTGTACATCCAGAAGCTTCTGTTGTATTGAAAGTTATCCGTTTCTGTGAGTGGCACCTGGTCACCCCCAGCATTTACATCATCACCTCGAACACTTATGATTGGGTAACTTTCCCATTGCAATGAATAAAGCTCATTGTATGCACCATAAAGCAAAAGGTCCATGTTTTGGAATTGCGTATAATCTGTGTTTTCAGCAATGAATTTATTTTCCAGGGGCTCATCCAGCAAACCCGTACAAGATTGTCCTGTCAGCCCAAGTATTAAAGCCAAAAACAAAACGATAGTATATTTATTGGTTTTCATCTTTGTTTCGAATTTAAAGTTTGATGTTTAGGCCTAATGTATAAGTGCCTGGGATAGGGTATACCTGACGGTCTATGCCATTGGCTACTTCAGGATTAAAACCATTGTAATTGAATATGGTCAATGGTCTATCTGCTGTAAGTGTGACCCGGGTTTGAGGGAATTTAACTCCCATCACTTCCCTATCGACAATAGCATAAGTCAAACGAACATTTTGAAGCCTAAAATAGCTTCCATCTTCTACAAAATAATTGCTTAAGTTCTGGTTCCAGCTTCTTCTCAATCCTGCGGCTGAAGGATATTTGTTGGATGTTCCCTCTCCTCTCCATAGGTTGTCTGCTAGTTCAGCATCAATATTGGTATCATTGGTAAAAATTATTTCTCCCCTCTTGCGATTAAGAATGCTATTACCAACCTGCCCTTGAATTAAAGCTGAAAACTCAAAATTTCCATAATTAAAGCCAGCATTGAATCCATAGGAATAATCGGGCAGAAAGGATCCAAGGACTACCCTGTCTTCATCATTGATTAGCCCATCGCCATTCTGATCTTTAAATATCAAATCACCTGACTGTAGGTTATTGTCTGCCACAAACTGTGAACTGTATCCGTAATTGTTAATTTGCTCTTCGGTCTGGAATACGCCATCCGTTTCATAACCATAAAATGCCAAATAAGGCTGCCCCACTATTGAACGCTGTCTGAATTCAGCAGAGCCGGCATCTAAACTTTCCGGACCTCCCAAGCTTAAAACAGTGTTTTTAAGGGTAGCTATATTTCCACTGAGGAAGTAGGAAAAATTCTCTGAAATATCATTTTCCCAATTTATGGACAGTTCCAGCCCTTCATTTCTTATTTCACCGACGCTCCGTCTTTCACTTGCCCGAATTACAGGTGGAATGATGCTCACCGCTAGGTTTCTTGTGTCTCTAATAAAGTAATCCGCATCAATTGATAATCGCTCACCAAATAATCTGGCGTTCAATCCAATATTTCGCTCAACTGTGGTTTCCCAACGATCGATCAAATCAAAAGTAGGATCTAATCGCCTTCCTATAATCAAAACCCCATCATAAGCTCCCCTATTTTCCACTAACTGAGGGGCACCCACTGAGGAATTGATGCCATCATTACCCAATTGGCCCCATGAGCCTCTCAATTTTAGAAAATCAATGTTTGGAACATTGAAAAAGGATTCTTCTGTTAGCACCCATCCGGCTCCAAAGGTGGCAAAATCACCCCACTTTTGTTGAAATTTATTGTTGCCATCTCTCCTGTAGGTTCCATATAGTAAATAGCGGTCGTCATAATTGTACGCCACTCTAGAAAAATAAGATTGATAAAACAACTTGTTTCCGCCATCTCCAATACCATTTAAGTCAAAATCAGTAGCATTGTTTAGGTACCAAAACTGCTCCTCATCTCTCATTGGATCAGGGTTAAGGTTTTCTCCTCTAGCAAATAAAACTTCATTTGATTCACTCCTGAAAGATTGACCTAACACTACAGTAAGATTGTGTAGGTCAAAGTTATTTTGGTAGGTTAGGAAATTGTCCCAAATCTGATCATATCTTGTGAAGGAATTCCTACTCAATGAAGATTGTCTTTCTTCTCTGCCATCACTGTAAGCAAACCCTACATTCCTTGAATTAATACTCTCCATACTAAAATTGTAGGAAGTTTTAAAAGTAAGGTTATTGGGTATGATTTCAATCTCAGAATAAAAATTCCCCAATAACTTGGCAACTTTATTCCTATTGTCAGAATAGAGCAAGTTGTAAAATGGATTTTGGTTGCTTCTATACCCTAGTTGCTGAGCATTAGACAAACCAAATGGAGAGGCGTCTATATTGGTTTCATCATAAACAGGAAGAATAGGTACTGCAAAGTAAGACCTAAACCAAGCACCATTGTCCCCATTGTATTGCTCAGCAGTACTTACATTCAAATTACCGCCAACCGTCATCCACTCCTTCACATCTGTGTCAAGTTTTATCCGGAAATTCATTCTTTTATAGCTGTTCCGAGTTTCTTTCATCAGACCCTCTTGGTCAAAATAACTTGCGCCAACAGAGTACCTTGTTTTAGTGCTTCCTCCATTGAAGGAAAGGTTATGGTTTTGAATGGCAGCTGGTGCCATTATTTCGCTATACCAATCTGTATTTACTGCAGGTAAGGATGGATCAATATAACTTCTTCCATAACGCTGAATGGCATTTTGAATAAATTCCATGTCCGCAACAGCTCCTGTTTCATTGATGTATTGCACGAATTGTTGGGAATTCGCCATTTTCAATACATTTTGAGGATTTTGGATCCCATAGTAACCATCATATACGATTTCTGGCTCCTGGTTGTAATCTCCACCTTTCGTTTCTATAACCACTACTCCATTTGCTGCCCTTACCCCATAAATAGCGGAAGCTGAAGCATCTTTAAGTACAGATATGGTTTCAATGTCATTGGGATTAAGAAAATCGATATTGTCAAAAAACATACCGTCGACCACATACAGCGGCGCTCCTCCTCCTTCAAAAGAGCCAATCCCTCGCACCCTTACAGTTGGAGAAGCTCCAGGTGCACCATTACTAACAATTTGGACCCCAGCAACCCTTCCTTGTAGGGATTGCATGGCTTGAGAATTGGGTGTTTTAATAATATCATCAGATTTGATGGTAGAAATAGCGGAGGTCAAGTCTCGCTCTCTTTGTGTACCATATCCAATAACCACCACTTCATCTAGTCCCTGAGCATCTTCTACGAATTGTATGTCAATTGTGCTTTGAGCACCCACAACAATCTCTTGGCTTTCAAAACCTATAAATGAAAATACTAACACAGACTGTGGGGATGCGACCTGCAATTCATAATTGCCATCAATATTTGTCACTGTTCCATTTCCAGTGCTTTTTTCGAGAATATTTACGCCTGGAATTGATTCACCTGATGGATCCTTGACTGTTCCACTCACAGTGAGTTGTTGGGCTGTCAATAGAGAACTTTCGGAAAATAAAAGCCCTCCAAATAATAAAACTAACCAAAATAATGAAAAAGGGATTTTAGGTTTAAAATTTCCTTTTTCTATAGTAAAGGGAATTTTCATAAGGTTTTGAGTTTAGGTAATTTTAATAGTTTATTGGTCAACCAAAGCAAGCTTGATTTGGGTATGAAACTAAATTAAACTATTGTCAGATGGTGCAGAAATGGGATAAAACTTAAACTTAAATGCTTAAAATTCCTTAAAATTTCATCAAGAAATATCACATTAATATCAATGAAAAACACCCTATTTAGGAAATAGACCGCATATTAAATAATTTCATACCGGATGGATAGCATGAATGAAAAAATAGAATTTAGAAATCGACCATTTCAAATAAAACGATTTCCTCCCAACCAACTTCCAGATCAGGCTGATTACCTATTCTAGTTTGGATTTTTTTCCTAAATGCCCAAATCGTATTTCTTCTCAAATCCAAAATTTCTGCCAGTTGATCCAAGGTCGATTTTTCTCGGGTAATATAAGAGGCGTAAATAATATAAAAAGCTTTGTCCAAAGGGAATTTAATACCGTGAAAAATGGTACCAGAAGTTACGGAATTAATGTGACCGCATTTGGTACATCTTCTGCTAAAAACCTTAGTTGTTTTGCCATATTTTGTATGGTCACATTGACGGCATTGAAAACCATCTCCCCATTTTAACTCTTCCAAATACCTGTAACATGCTGACGGTTCAGGAAATATCTCTCTGAACTCTATAAGTGTCAATGATTTTTTAGTCAGGCGAGCACGAAAGGAAGCTTTTATCGAGCTTTTTAATTTCCAATTGTCTTTATCCAATAAGGCGTTCATGCGCTCAATTTCTGCGTCTTTCTCCTGAAGTTGTCCGTTATACGTTTCCAGAAGTTCGTTTTTTGCTTGAAGTTCAGCAGTCCTTGCACTTACTTTAAACTCAAGTTCTTTGTTTACCTTTTCTTTCAATGAAATATTTTCCTTGTATTGTAAAAGAGATCTTTTAAGTGCTTTGTCCCTGATTTCTTTCATTAACCTAATCCGATCTCCTAAGGCAAAAGACAAAAGCACCATCTCCACCAGGAAAGCAAAGTGAAGGCTGTAATGAATAAGGGTATTATGCGGTATAATGGCATTATTGGCCAATATTTTAATACAAACTCCTACAAACAAAACACCATAAGCCATGACAAAAAATCTGGCTGCCTGGTATTTTTTTACAAGTAAAAAGATTGAAGTAGACAATATTAATAAAAAGGGTAGGCTATCAAAATAGGTTAGTTCAAAATATTTATTGTTTGCAAATAAACCCAAACAGAAAAGCACAAATTTAATGCTTAATGAAATCCACAAGGAATAGTGAAAGGCCAGTGCCTTTCTTTTAGTGTTTAAAAACCTCACTGTAAACAATACTGCCCAAAACACAATCGAAAAGCTAAAAATACCATTCACCACAGCATTCCAATTGGGGTAATTGGGCCAAAAATATTGAAATCCTATTCCATCTAAACTCATCGCATAAAGTGCTACGCTGAGAAGGTAAAGAATATAGTACACGTATTTCATTTCTTTGACCGCCAGAAATATCAAAAGATTATAAAAGGCAATGATCAAAATCATACCATAAAAAAGCCCATATAGAAAATATTCGCTCAGCGCATAGTGAACAAAGCGGTTAAGCGACCTTACTGCAATTCTGATATCCGCTTTTTGAGAAGAATTAATCTTGAAATAAAAATTAGAAATACCAGGTTCGCTGTTTTCCAGTAGCAATTGAAAATTTTTATGATTGAAAAGTCGTTGAGAAAAGGGATTATTATCTCCCATTTCTTTGGTCGTATACCCACCATTGCCGTTAGGAACGTAGGCGATGATATGGTCTATGCTTTGGTCATAGAATTCAAGTAACCATTGTTTTGTGCTTTCTGGGCTGTTGTCTATCGATAATTTTACCCAATAAGTATAATCAGTATTAAAATGATTTTTACTAAAGTCAGGCCTTATTTTTATATTCTGCTGAAACTTTTCCTCACTTATATCATTGAAATCCAGCTGATTTGTGCTGTCTTCAAAAAATTCAAGCTGGTTGATGGCATAAATCCGTTCATTCCAACCATCATCTATTTTCAAAGTCGCGGCGCCGGATATTCTTTGACCTAAACAAAGAGTGTTTGAGATCAAAATTAAAATTACAACAGGCCAAACATGTCTTCTCAATAAATTATACATTTCCACTCATTTTTCGTTGACCATGGTGCAATAGAACCAAGCAAACACTTTTTAGGTTTAATAACTAAAAAATAAAAATGGGCAAAAACCATGCTTAAATTGGAATCAATCCAAATCTTGTATGAAGTGGCTTCTTTTGGTGGGGCGTAGGCTATGGAAATAAAAATTCTATAGAATAGAAAGGCATAGTTACCTACTCCTAGATGAGCGCCGTATAGGTGGCTGAGCGGAGTTAAGATAAAAAACTAATCAAAGGGTTACCTTTTAATAAGAGGCATCCCTATTCCCTTTGCGTCTTAGCGCCTTTGCGAGAAACAATAAATTAAGTAGGACTTGAAAAATTTCACGCAGAGCCGCAGAGTCGCAAAGAAATGCTTTCTCCTTCCTAACGGGGGTTAAAAAAAAACTAATTAAAGGGTTAAAGAGGCATCCCTATACCCTTTGCGTCTTAGCGCCTTTGCGAGAAACAATAAATTAAGTAGGACTTGAAAAATTTCACGCAGAGCTGCAGAGTCGCAAAGAAATGTTTTCTCCGTCCTAACGGGGGTTAAAAAAAAACTAATTAGGGTCTGCTTAGAAAATAAAAAAGAGGAGATTTAGGTGAATTGAGTGGG
>NZ_CAXBPD010000010.1:0-243942 GCF_963977555.1 uncultured Cyclobacterium sp.
TTTTTTAACAAAGAAAATCATTTCAGCCCAATCCCCCAACTTTTAGGACTGATCCCATAAGATTACTTTGGCTTTAATCAGGTTTTTTTCAAAGGGTCACACATTACAAATTCCAGCATCATCTAGATGCTCAACGTTACTCCGAATAGTCTTTAAGCAGTGCACGGTAATTGGTTAATATTTTTGACCTACTAATAAATCCTTTGAACATTCGCTCCTCATCAAGTAAGGGCAATTGCCATACATCTGCTTCATCAAACATCTTGGTTACCTCCATTACAGAATCATTGGGCGAAATGATAAATGGGGGGGCTATGGCCAATTGGTTTACACTTGTACCGTCAGCAGACTCTTTATTGAGCAGGAATGGTCGCAATTGCTCCCTGTTCAACACTCCCCAAAATTGATTGTTAGTATCTACAACCGCCATACTATTTTGGTCGCTATTCCTGAAGATATGAAGCACTTCCTCCATCGTATCAGTGGTGCGTATTAGTATAGAAGAAGGGTTAATACAATCGTTAAGTGATATGTGAGACAAGATATTCTGATCCTGCCTGGTTGTGAAAATATCTCCTTTTTCTGCCAACTCTTTAAAAGAAGGATTGATCGGAGAAAACGAACGGTTTATTATGTATGAAGTCACTGAGACAATCATCAGAGGGATAAACAAATCATAGCCACTGCTTGATTCAGCAATTAAGAAAATCGCTGTCAACGGAGCATACATTGCTCCAGACATCACGCCAGCCATACCCACCAGCATCAGGTTGGTTGTAGGTACATCTGTAAAGCCCATTATTTCTAAAGAAAAACCAAAAACAAAGCCTAAAAGCCCTCCAGACATCAGAGAAGGGGCAAAATTCCCTCCATTCCCTCCAGAGCTCAGGGTAATGCTCGTTGCAAATGCCTTAAGCAAGATTGTTAGTGATAAAAATACTATAATGATAATATCTGAATTCCCAATATAGCGGAAGAGACTGTCCTCAACGAGCAAATCTACCTCCCCTTGGTAGATGGTTCTAATGTTCATATAACCTTCACCAAATAGTGGTGGGAATAAAACGCAAAGAATAGACAGCACAGCTCCCCCTATCACCGCCTTGAGAAGTACATGCTTTTTATACCTATCAAAGAATTTTTGAACCCTCTGCCCTACCACTAAAAAATACCTGGCGTACAAACCCGTCAATACCCCAAGGCTCAAAAAATAAAATACATTGAAATGATTGAAGGTTTCGCGGGCCTGAAAATTAAAGAGAATGTCCTCATTTAAAATAATTGCAGAAAGAAGACTCCCACAGATACTGGCAATAACTAAGGGTATAAAATCCGTAAAGACAAGCCCAGTGAGAATGATCTCAAAAGCAAACATGATCCCAGCTATTGGTGCGTTAAACGCAGCTGATATACCTGCCGTAGCACCTGCTGCTAATAAAAGCGTACGCTCTTTAAATCCCAACCTGTACCTCTGGGCATAGTTAGAACCAATGGCAGATCCAGTAACAGCTATAGGGGTCTCAAGTCCTACCGAACCTCCAAAACCTACAGTGATTCCACTCTGTAGTATCTGAGAGTACATTTTACTTAATTTAACCTTGCTTTGCTTTTTAGAAATGTCTTTAAGAATAAATGATATTTCCTTCTCCTCATCTCCTTTAAAAAAGTATTTGACGATAAAGGCCGTCAGGGTTATCCCAATCATAGGAAAAATCCCATAGATCAATAATCTTTCCTCTAACGGAGCGTCAGCACTAATTGCAGACTGGATATAATGAACAAATACTTTAAGTATAACCCCAGCTGAACCAGCACTAAGCCCCACCAAAATACCGGACAAAACAAGGAACTGGGAACGGGTAACTTTCTGACTTACCCAAATTAAAAATAACTCTATAAAATTAAATTTCCGGTAAGGATATTGAATAAAATTCTTTTTGAATTGTAAATAGCTTATATAAAGAACTTTTATTTTCCTGTTCATTTAAATTTCCAGATGGTTAAACCCTCAGTAGGCAATAGCTCACTTTTTTAGTGGCCCAGTCACTATGAACCCTATTGCGTAATTTGGATTAAAGTTGAAATAATTGGACATTAATTTTACCCGTCCTACAGGTTTAAATTTGTGATCCTCTTTCCTTTTGCCAAAACTCAAAATACCTCTATTATCTGAACTGACAACCGTGATTAAGTAATACTCGTTGGCTGCTCAATTTTTTAATTGTGCTCAAATACAAACTCATATATGAGACCCTTTGCGCTTGATGAATAGGATTTTGGGTTTAACTCGATAATCGAGCATTTGATCAGACTTTCAGGATTTAAAGGTAGCACAAATTTTATATTATTTGATGTCAACATCTACATACCTAGCATCTTTATTATACAAAGATTCCCAAGTATTTTTCCAATGGAAAAATACTTGGGAATCTTGTCTTCTTGGGGTATTGGGGAGGAATTGTTATTCTCAGCCTTCTCAATGAAATAAAAAACATCCATTAGCGCTCAATAACGGCGGTAAGCGCGAACAAAACCCACTCCCAAATAAGGGGATGAACCTCTTTTAGTTGACAGTTTAATGCCACCTTAGGTCAGTACTCAACATTGGATCAACTACCTTAAATTCATCAAATGCCCGATCTTTGTTCTTCTGCCACCATTCCATATAGGCTTCAGCAACTATCTCAAGGGATTCATCCTCTGGCACATATTCAAATGGACTCACCCGCCTCTGCACTACAGGATTTTGAGAGGGGAACCTCCCTATAAGAAATTCACTATCGATAGCTACTGCACGGATTGATTCTACTGTCCATAAAACATACATCCCTAAGGTGCTCTCTTCAGTCAAGGAAGAAGATATCCAGTTGATCGGGAAATTCGATATTTTTTGTCTACTGTCACGGTATTCAAGTAACTCAGGGATATCAGCGGCAGTAAAAGAAGGTAATTCCGTGGAGGAATATTCCCCCTTTACAAGTAAATCCACATATTGACTGACAGTCACATTTTCGGACAATTCTTCTTCCCTTTTATCACAGCTGACAAAAGCCAAAAGCACAAAAATAACCAAAACAATTCTAATATCTTTCATGGTCCATTAATTGAATACCGGACGAATTAAAATTTTAATTAAATATAATAAATAAAATTAGTTAATAACGCTCTCACTTATTGACTTCTATATGCCTTAATTCTAAGCCTATCGAAGTTCTAGGCTTAAAACCTTTCCAAGTTTCCTCCAAAGAATCCTCTGTTAGATCAAGATACGAAGAATAGTCTTTTCCTTTAAGATGGATTCCTAGAAATGCAGTGACAAAATGCTGATTGATATTGTTAATCCTTCTCTGATCCCAAGCAGGCTCTGCGTACCGTAGGTATTCGTCCAGGTGCATGCCCTTTTGAAATGATTCTGCTGGTGGTGGGTTCGGTGCCACATTGTGCCTTGCATCCTTATAAGTTAGCAAATACCGATTGGCATTGACCGCACCATCATAGATGGCTTTGATTCCGTCCTCATAGCCGGAAATATCATCCTGATCACCCGCCACAAAAAATACTGGAAGCTTAATGTTGGCCAAACCTTCACTGTCCCAAACTCCTCTGGCCATTCCCCAAGGGGCAAAAGCTACCACCGCTTTTATCCGTGGGTCAACTGTGGAAGCATAAGTTGGATTGGATAAACTGCGCTCCATTATTTTATCACTTCCTCCAGTCATTTGACCAAAGAAACCACCAAAAGCAGGTGAAAAACCAGCTCCAGCAGCATTTAATGCCCCATATCCACCCATAGAATAACCTACCAACGCAGTATGTTCAGTGTCAATCATGCCCGCAAAAAAACCTTCAGCCTTATCACTTCCCATCTTAGCCATTTCATTTAAAATAAATAAATCATCCAATGGACGGTGGTAAAGCGTACTTGAAAATTTGCCAGGATTCTCAAAGGTAGATTCTGTATGGTGAATGGCAACAACTATATAGCCTTTTGAGGCAAGATTTTCAGTAAGGTAAGTCATTAGGTACCTGGATCCTAAATAGCCATGAGAAACGATCACCAAAGGAAATGCTCCTTCGTCATTTTTTGGTAAAGCATCTCGTTCTGCCCTCCCTTTGAATGAAAATGAACTGAGGGGTCGTTTTTCATCATTTGCCACCCCGATAAAATCATTATAATGAGTTTCTGGCTTGGTATTTATAGCCGCTGGATACCAAATCTCAACTTTTAAAGGCCTGTCATAACTAGGTTTTGAGTCCTTTGTGAAATTTGCTATGTCCGGTTGATTCTTATGAATCAGCTCCAATGTTTGAACCCCTATCAGGTAGTCTCCCCTTGCTGCCAATTCAGGTGCATCCGGAAGTAAATCTCCATATAAAAAGTTATTCGATTCTTTTTGACCAACTGCAGGATTGATACTGATGCAAAATAGAAGTATTACTATTATAGGAAAATACAGCTTTGCCGATTTCATAGCTAAATTGGGTTATTCATTAAATGCAAATAAAACTTGAATAGATAAATATAAATATTTTAGAAGATATATATATTTCAGACTAAGAATAAAATTTCCAATTCTTATTCTATTTTTGTCTCAATGATTGGTTTGGATATTAATTATTCATAACTCAATTGCACTTATTCATCATTGATACGATGGGTAAAACAAACTAAATTGTTCGTAATAAATTGATGAGAAAATTGTTATTCAGACTTTTATGGACAAAAAACAAATCGGCGTATTGGGGCAGAAGTTAGGGATTAACCCGTCCAAGGACATCCCTTCTGGAATTGTTGTTTTTCTGGTTGCGCTCCCATTGTGTCTTGGAATAGCGCTTGCCAGTGGAGCGCCTTTGATCTCCGGCTTAATCTCTGGAATGATTGGGGGAATTGTTGTAGGCTTAATGAGTAGGTCGCATACCAGTGTTTCAGGCCCTGCAGCTAGCTTGTCGGCAGTGGTATTGGTTGCGATCCAGCTTTTGGGTTCTTTCCAAGTATTTCTCTTGGCCCTTTTAATAGGAGGATTAATTCAAATAATTCTTGGCCTTTTAAAAGCCGGTAGAATTGCAGACTATATCCCCACCAATATCATCAAAGGCTTGTTAGCAGCTATAGGGCTAATTTTAGTATTTTCTCAGCTTCCTTATGCATTGGGTGTAGAACTTGATAAAAGCCGACTCTTAAATTACTCTCAAGATGTCTTCACCGGTCTGCAAGAAAGAATTCTTTTGGTTTTTACTTCCATGGAGCCAGGGGCAATTTTGCTATCCCTTGTTTCATTGGGAATCATGGTTTTCTGGGACCGAACTCCATTAAAACATTTAAAACTATTTCCACCTTCCCTATTCGTCGTAATTCTTGGTGTGTTATTGAACCAACTTTTCAAATTCTTTATTCCTACTCTATTTCTGGATGGTGTTCATTTAGTAAGTATTCCAGAGATTAGTCACTTTGGATCATTGTTTACTATTCCAGATTTTGCAGCCATTAAAGATAGAAAAGTTTGGACTTATGCCTTTACCATTGCCATTATTGGCTCCATAGCCACCCTTTTAAACTTAGAAGCTACGGATAACCTTGATCCGCATAAAAGACGAAGTCCACCTAATCAAGAGCTGGTGGCTCAAGGTATAGGCAACACCCTTTCTGGACTATTGGGAGGCATACCCATTACCTCAGTTATCGTGCGCAGCTCTGTAAATATTGAGGCGGGTGCTGAATCCAAATTGTCTACGCTTATCCATGGCTCACTATTAATGGTAAGTGTTTTGTTTTTAAGCAACATCATCAACCTTATCCCTTTGGCCTCTCTGGCTGCAATATTGCTTTTGGTTGGATACAAGCTTACTTCTTTTCATATCATCCGCCAGATGTTTCAAAAAGGCTGGGTTCAGTTTTTGCCTTTTGCGGTCACAGTCATAGCAATTTTGATGACGGATGTTCTGCTAGGTGTTATGATAGGATCTGCTGTAAGTGTTTTCTTTTTACTAAGAAGTAACTTCTACAATCCTTATTACATAGAAGCAACCAACCCTGCAAATAAAAATAAAACGGTTCGCTTGGAGTTGTCTAATGAAGTATCTTTTTTAAACAAACCAGCTATAAAAAGTACACTTTGGAACTTACCTAAAGGGACCAAAGTAATTATTGACGCTTCTTTTTCATCCTATATTGAACCTGATATTTTGGAAATTTTTGAAGACTATAAACATACTTTTGCTAAAGAAAACAACATTGAATTCAGCATCATAGGATTAGGAGAGAATTATTCCCTAAGGAAAAAAATTAAAATTGATCGGAAAAATTCTCAAGACAGAAATGACCTTAAGACTCCTCAAAAAATACTTAATTTCTTAGAGGAAGGCAATAAACGATACATTGATGGTGACCTTGTCTCGCGCCGTTTTCAAAATAAAAAATTAAAAGATTTCATCAAAGACGCGCCTTTGGCGGTGGTGGTAAACTGTATAGACATGCGGGAACCACTTAATATGTTGATGAACACAGGCATTGGTGATCTCATTCCACTGAAAGTTGCTGCAAATATCCTCGACAAACACCTAATTGAAACCATTGAAATTTCGTGTAGGAAACAGCATGCCAAATTGATTCTCATTATGGGAAATACACCCAATAAATTAGTAGTAGCAGCTTTGAAAAACTTCGTCGAATCACCAAATGCCTCAGCAAGTACACTATTAACCCCTTCCTTAGAAGCCAAACTCTTTCATCCCAAAGACATTTCTCCAGCTAATTTGAAGGAATGGTCGGATCGATTGACAAGGTGGAATCTTGATTATTCTAAAGCTTTAATACTAGCGAGCAATCCATATTTGAATAGTGAAATAAAAAAAGGGAACATTGGCTTGTGTTCTGCTTTATTCAATCGCCAAACCGGGAGAATTGAATTTTCTTCTCTCTACATGCATGAAAGCCTTTCCAATAATAATTCCTTAAATTAGACTTTGTAATTAATTAACCCATAAAAAATATAAAAATGAAGTGGTCTTTGATCAATAAAAACCAAATACAGCTACCCCATTTATTAGCGGTACTTTTAGTACTTATCATCTTCACTTCATGTGGAAAAAGTGAATCCAAGACCAGACAAAGTACACCAGAAGAAGAGTGGAAAACCATTTTTAATGGCAAAGATTTAGAAGGGTGGACAGCCAAGTTTCAACATCATGAGTCGGGGGAAAATTATGCAAATACTTTCCGGGTAGTGGATGGAAACATTCAGGTTAATTATGAAGACTATGAAAGTTTTGATGAACGATATGGTCATTTGTTTTACAAAAAACCTTACGCTTCCTTTCACCTAAAGTTCGATTACCGTTTCACCGACCAATGGATGGAAGATGCTCCAAGCTACACTTATAGAAACAGTGGGGTAATGTTTCATTCCCAAGCGCCAGAAACCATATTAAAGGAGCAAGATTGGCCTATTTCAGTGGAATATCAAATGCTTGCTGACGCCGGAGATGGAAAACCCAGACCTACCGGTAATATGTGCTCCCCAGGTACTGAAGTAATCTTTAACGGAGAGATGGATCCTAGACATTGTATCAGCTCAACTTCGCCTACCATCCCATGGGACGAATGGGTGCACGCAGAATTGATCGTTTATGGGGATTCTTTGGTCATCCATAAAGTCAATGGTGAAAAAGTATTGGAATATACCCATCCTCAAGTCGGTGGTGGTGTAGCCCAGCGTTTTGATCCAGCATATAAGGTAGATGGTCAAATGCTGAAAGAGGGCTATATTGGCTTGCAGGCCGAGGGGCAAGGGGTAGAATTTAAAAACATAGAAATAAAGGAATTAGATTAATGCTTTCACTTGAGAAATCTTTCTGAAAACTCCTCTTTAAAAGCCCTTCCAATTGGCAACTGCTCTCCATTGATCAAAGTGATAATATTGCCAGAAACCTTTTCTATTCTGGCAATATTTACCATAAATGATTTGTGAATACGGATGAATTGTTGACCATCCAATAATTCCAGCCATTTTCTCAAAGGTTCAGACGAGATATACTTTTTATCCGAAAGGATAATGTCGCAATAATCTCCATCTGCGCGGATATACAAAATATCTTCAAATGAGATTCTAACATGGTCATATCCTAATTTAATGAAGTGTTCCTTCTTTTGGTTACTTTTGGCATTAATAGCTACCTTCTCTGCAGGCTTTCCATCTGTTGGACCAGGAACTTTGCTTACAGCTTTCACAAAACGTAAAAATGAGAATGGTTTCAATAAATAATCCACTACATCAAGATCGTAACTTTCTAAGGCATATTCAGAGTAAGCGGTGGTAAGTATAATATGTGGTTTAATACTTAAACTTTTGAGCAGGTCTAAACCTGTCAATCTGGGCAGATGAATATCTAAAAAAATCAAATCTATGGCATTGGAATTTAGAAATTCCATGGCCAATATGGGATCACTATAAGTTCCTTTGAGCTTGAGGGTGCCCAAATCTTCAATGTACTTTTTTAGTATTCTTTGGGCTGGTGGTTGATCTTCAATTATTATACAATTCATTTCAATCTTTATTCAAAACCATTTCTAAGCTAACTTTATACAATGAATCAGTCTGCTGAATGTTCAGTACATGGCTTTCAGGGTATAGTAGATTTAATCTTTTTTTAACATTATAAAGCCCAATCCCTTTCCCAGAGTCCGATTTTTGATTTATATGCTTAAAATTATTTTGACAAATAAACGTCAATTTACCGTCTTCATTTATGGTGAGTTGAATGGCTATTTTAATTTGTTCCGATTGGCCACTTTGACTATGTTTGAAAGCATTTTCTATAAACACATTTAAAATTAGAGGGGCAATTCTAAAGGCTGTAGTCCCAAAGGGTGCTTCAAAAGTAACCTCTCCCCTCTCCTCAATCTGCATTTCATACAGGCGAGTAAAATTTCTTAAATGTTCAACTTCTTTTGTAAGTGGAACAGATGCTTCTTTACATTCATAAAGCATGTAGCGCAGCACAGAACTTAATTCTAGAATTATTTCTGGCGTTTTTAAAGATTGCACTACAGCGTAAGAGTACAAGTTATTGAGGTTATTGAATAGAAAATGAGGATTAATCTGTGACTTCAAAAAAGTCAGCTCACTTTCCTTAATTATAGCTTTTAGTTCTTCTACTTTCCGTTGGTTGCGAAGTGCATCCCAAGCAAACTTAAATCCTGAAAGGATAACGATTACAGGCAATACCTGCCCAAGGCTAAAGATAACTCCAGGAAAACCTGCTCCTCTGGAATCTGGGAAATACCATTTTTCTATTACCAGTTCTTCTAACAAAATTACTAAAGAAATGGTTAGCACAGTCAACCCAAAGAAAGCAATGTACTTTTTAGTATAAAAAAACTTCGGCAATAACACATAACTAATAAAAAGATTGGCAAATGTGTAATTTGAAAAATACACTACATCATACCAGTGAAAAGTGTTGACTTTACTAGGGTGGTTGCTGTCTATCACATAGAAACAAAAAACCAATGCATGGAGCACAAGTTGAAAATAAACCTCCTTTTTAGCCAAGCTATTTTCTATTGGTTGCCTTTTCATGGTACAAATATAGAAATTAGGAAGTCTCTTGGACAAAATATAAGATGAACAGCCCATATTTCCCTGCGAACAACAACATTATCGTCCCTATTACCTATTTGTCGTTTAACAGACAATTTGAACCGTTTACCGAATACTTTTTAATTGTTCAGATTTAATTCTCTAATTCACATTATCAACTAAAAATAATAAACCATATGAAATCACTTCTAACACTTGTCGCTATTTTGTTAGTGACAATTTTTTCTTCACAAGCACAGGATATAGAAGTATCCGGAAAAGTGGTGGTGTCAAACAGCAAAACACCTGTTGAGTTTGCTACGATTAAATTAATAGACAAGGAATCTGGTAATCTTCTGGTTGGTACTACGACCAAAGCAGATGGTGGACTTTTGTTAATTACCCAAGACAAAACTTTTAACCTTGAAATAAGCTTCATAGGCTTCATTTCTAAGACCATTACCGAATATGAAATTCAGAATGGAAAAGTTGACTTTGGAACTGTATTTTTAGAAGAGGACAGTAAATTGATGGATGAAGTGGTGATCCGGGGCGAAAGATCAACAACAGAGTTCAGACTTGACAAGCGGATTTTCAATGTAGGTCAAGATTTAAGTAGCACAGGAGCAAGTGCACTGGAAGTGTTAAATAATGTACCATCTGTAACAGTAGATATAGAAGGTCAGATTCAATTAAGAGGAGCAGGTGGTGTTCAGATAATGATTAATGGCAAACCATCCGTTTTGGCGAGTGACGGAGGAAATGCATTGGGTACTTTGACAGCGGACATGATAGAAAGCGTAGAAGTAATTACCAACCCATCTGCAAAATACGACGCTGAAGGAACCTCCGGAATAATTAACATCGTACTAAAAAAAGAAGAAAAACGAGGGATTAATGGTTCTGTATCTCTAAATACAGGAGTCCCAGATAATCATAGCTTAGGCTTCAGTCTAAATAAAAGAACTGAAAAGTTCAATCTATTCAGTCAAATTGGTGTAGGCAAACGCAAGTTTCCTGAGAAATATAAAGGTTATAACAGAAATGAAACAGCTAATACTGAAATAAACAATTTTGGGGAAAGAGATAAAGGAGAATCTTTCCTTAATGTTATTCTAGGTACTGATTATCATATAGATGACAACAATGTTCTTTCTCTTACTGGAAATTTCGCCTATGAGTGGGAATCAGAAACCTCACTAATAAATTACAGTGCTATAGGAGCAGACAATGTGGTTTCCTCTGCATGGCAAAGAGATGAGGTAACTTCTGCAACCAATCCTAAATGGCAATTTGAAATGCAGTACAAAAAAGATTTCTCTGATAAAAAAGACCATTATCTATTGGTAAGCGCACTGGGGAGCTCTTTTTCTAAAGATCAAAAATCCGCCTTCAATAATACACCAGAATTTGGTGAGGATGCCCTAAGTGACCAACAGCAAACGCAAACTGACTTTGGACAAGTAGAATATACCTTCAAAGCAGATTATACCCAACCTTTTACAGAAGAGATAACTTTTGAAACTGGTGGACAATATTTAATTACAGATGTTGGAAATGATTATTCAATCAGCAACTTTGAGGACAACCAATGGGTGGTAGTTACAGATTTATCTAATTCATTCCTCTACAACCAAAAAGTTTTGGGGGTTTACAGTACCGGATCTTATGAAGGGGAAAAAGCAGGAATAAAATTAGGCCTAAGGGTGGAAAACACGGACCTTTACACTTTATTGGAGCAAAATAACCAAGAAAACAACAGGAATTTCACCAATTTATTCCCTACGGTCCACACTTCCTACAAGATGAGGGATAACTTTTCTCTGCAAGCCGGATACTCCAGGAGAATTGCCAGACCAAGGCTGTTCGACTTGAATCCATATTATAATATCAGGAACAATTACAGTATCAGAACTGGAAACCCAGATTTGTTACCTGAATTAACAGATAGCTACGAAATAACAGGAATTTTTGATCACAAAGCATTCTCTTTAAGCTCATCTGTTTATCACAGGTACATTACAAGTACTGTGGAAAATGTAACCCGATTTGAAGGGGATATTGCCATATCTATGCCTATGAATATTGGCACCAATAAAACCACTGGCTGGGAAGTAAACGGAAAATACACACCATTGGATTGGTTATCATTTAACGGTGATTTTAATTACAATTATTTCCACAGAGAAGGAACTTTTGAATCCACAGATTTTGATTTCAATGCTGACCAATGGTCTTCAAGGTTAACCACAAAAATTGATTTTCCTTCCGACTTTGCTCTGGAACTCGTTGGAAACTACCAATCAAAAAGGCAAACATTTCAACAATTGATGAGTGGCTATGCAATGGCTGACATTGGCGTAAGGAAAAAAGTACTAAAAGGAAAAGTGATCCTCAACCTTAGTGTTAGAGATGCTTTTGCTAGCAGAATATTTGAAAGTGAAACGGTCCAAAGCAACTTTTCACAATACAGCCATAGGATGCGAGGAAGATTTGTCACCTTCGGCTTAAGCTATGGATTTGGCAAAGGTGAAGCGATGGAATTTAGCGGACAAAAACGCCGCTTCTAATACCAATCATGTTACATGAAGACTACTCCTTATTCTTTCACTAAGTGAATTGGATAGTCCGATAGTTTTTAATTAAATGCCATAGGTCTAAGCCTGTGGCATTTAATTTTAGGCTTTGTAGAAAAAATGATTCCTTTTCCATGGCTTTTAAAAAAACAAGAATAGTTAAAATGCTTTTGCGCTTTAAAGCAGGAGAATAAGTGTATTGCTAATTCTTTAAGCTTTCCTTATTATAAAAATCAGTAAATTAGGCAGCGCAAAAAGGATTGTGGGGATTTATACCTCCAAACTTCCCTAACTACTGCTATACCCTAAATATAAAAATCCCTACAGTTCTTAGCTTTGGACAGTTGCTAAATACTGTAGGGACTTGATACTGCATAAAGAGCTTAGGAAATAACTGCTTAAGTCAGGAAGGTTTCTAATGCACTAAATTTTAAATGCATTAGAGTCATTGCAAGAAAACACCTAGTAATGTGCTTACTGCCATCCGCCTCCAAGTGCCCTGTACAAATTAGTTAGGGCTTCCATCTGGGCATAGCGGCTATTAATTAATTTGATTTCAGAATTCAAAGCATTTTCCCTCGCAGTGATGACCTCTAGATAATTGCCAATGCCATTGTCTAACAACTCTTCGGAATATTCAATCGCCACCTGATAGGCATCTAGTTCCTTTTTAAGCAAGTCTTCCTTTTCTTTGGCCGAATCAAAAGTATAGATCGCATCTGAAACTTCCTTTTCGGCGTTTAATACCGTTCTTCTAAAAGAAAGATAGGCTTGCTCTTGTTGGGTTAATGCCACTTCAAGCTGTGTCTTTAACCTTCTGCCATTTAAGACCGGCTGTGTTAACCCGGCAATAACATTCGCAAAAACCGAATTAAGACTAAACAGCTGGTCCAATTCCAAGCCTTGAATACCTGCAGTACCTGAGATTGTTAATGAGGGATATAGATTTGTCTTCGCCACATTGCTCATTTCAAAGGCATTGATCAGCCCATATTCCGCAGCAAAAACATCTGGCCTATTGCGCAGCAGTTGAACAGGAAAGCCAATAGCTCGTTTTTCAGGGAGATGCTGATTGTTCAGTTCACCTCGGGGAATGTCCTCCGGAGATCTTGCCAAAAGAATGGCAAGCGTATTTTCAGCCAAGTGAAGGTCTCTTTGTAAATCCACCTTTAAAGCCTTTACTGTGTACAGCTGGGCTTCAGTTTGTTTCACGCCTACCTCTGTTACGATCCCTGCGATTTTTAAGGAGGAAGTAGTTTCCAATGCCTGCTCCCTATTACTGATCGTTTCATTGGTTAGTTTCAATTGCTGATCCAAGGCCAATAACCTGAAATAAAGGTTGGCAATGTCATTAATCAACCTGGTTTTAACAGCTTGATGTGCCGCTATTGATTGCAGGTAAGATGCTTCAAAAGCCCTACGTTGACTCCTGATTTTACCCCAGACATCTGCTTCCCAGGAAAAACCTGCAGAAACTTCATACTGGGTAATTCCACCATCAAAGAAAGAACCAAATTGAGAATTTTTTGACAATTCCTGATGGGTTACTTTGCCAGTTCCGCTCAAGGTGGGCAATTGCCCCCACTTCCCTTGTTTATAATAAGACTGCGCTCCAAGAATGGTTTGCAAAGCCAATCTTATATCTATATTGGACTCCAACCCTTCCTCAATATAACCGACTAATTGAGGGTCAGTAAATACTTCTCTCCAGGAATAGTCTGCCATTGAAACACTGTCTTCAGGCAACAAATCTGTTCTGAAATAATCTTCCTCCACAATTGTTTCGGCCTGTTTATAATCCTTAGCCACAAAACAGGAAGACAAAATCAAAAGTAAAAAAGGGGTAAATAAACTTTTATTGAGCATAATAATTAAGCGTTATCTAAAGTTTCAACTTCTTTTTTTGGACTAATTTTTTCCTGAAGCCATTGAAAGAATATAAACAAAATAGGAATGACAAAAACGCCCAGAACAGTACCAATCAATAAGCCGCCAACAGCACCTGTACCAATAGACCTGTTACCTGCAGCGCCAATTCCATTGGCAAAAGCCAGGGGTAATAAACCAATAATAAAGGCAAACGAAGTCATAAGAATAGGTCTAAGCCTCACCCTAGCGCCATCAAATGCAGCATCAACAATCGAAGCCCCAGCTAACCTCCTTTGCATGGCAAACTCTATAATTAAGATTGCATTTTTGGCCAACAATCCTATAAGCATTACCATTGCTATCTGAAAGTAAATATTAGCTTCCATTCCCAGGAAGTAGGTGGTCAAATAAGCTCCCATCACGCCTACAGGTAAAGACATCAGCACTGCTAAAGGAATAAGATAACTCTCATATTGCGCAGCCAAAATAAAATAGACAAAGAGTATACTCAACAATATAATAAAGGTAGTTTGACTACTTGCATTGATTTCCTCTCTGGTCAAGCCAGAATAATCCACATCAAAGTTTCTAGGCAAACCTGACTCATTAACCTCCTGAATGGCATTGATTGCATCACCTGTACTGTAACCAGGAGCTGCAGCACCATTTATTGCGACAGAATTGAAAAGGTTAAACCGGGTTACCGCCTGAGGGCCATAAACCCTCTTAAGCGACAAAAACGCTGAAATAGGTGCCATCTCGCCTTGATTATTTCTAACAAACAAGGAATTAAGGTCATCTACCTCCGCTCTATCTTGAGGCATGGCCTGAATATATACCCTGTATTGCTTGCCAAATTTCGAGAAATCAGCAGCATAGATACTACCAATATATCCTTGAAGCGTACCCAAAATACTACTAACACTGACTCCCGCTTCCTTGGCTTTGGGAATATCGAGTACCATTTCATATTGAGGGTAACCGGTACTAAAGGCTGTTTGGGCATATAAAATTTCTGGTCTAGCCATTAATTTGCCCATGTATTCTTTTACCTCAACATCCAGTTCATTAAAACTCCCTCCGGATTGGTCCAAAAATTTAAGTTCAAAACCTGAAGACACACCAAATCCAGGAATACTAGGAGGAGCAAAGAATAGAATTTTTGCGCCAGGAATACCTGCTGCTATACCAAACATTTTGCCTATCAAAGCAGAAGCGGATAATGATTCTTCCCCCCTTTCTTCCCACGGTTTCAACCGAATAAAACCCAACGCAAAATTACTACCTTCTCCAGATATTAAACTGAATCCGTTGACCATAGATCCCCCCTCTACTCCTGGAAGGTCCTCTATAGCATTCATTAATTGCTCTGTAACAGCAACTGTTCTGTCAAGGGAGGCACCTTCAGGCAATACAATATCAGTAAATATCAAACCTCTGTCCTCTTCAGGTACAAAACCCGTTGGTGTATTTTCAGCCGCCCAGATAATTGCTCCGATAGAACCAATAATGATCACCCCTGTAATCCACTTGAAGCGAAACAAGAATTTCAATGCGCCAACATATTTGGCAGTGGTGACATCAAATGCCCTATTGAAACCATTGAAGAATCGTTTACCCAAACTAAGCTTCTTATCAGGATGGTTTTCATGGGGTTTCAGTAATAGCGCACAGAGTGCAGGGCTTAATGTCAATGCATTGACAGCCGAGATGGCTATTGCTATCATTAAAGTGACCCCAAATTGCTCATAAAAAACGCCCGTTGGTCCGGTTATGAAAGTAACAGGTATGAAAACAGCGCCCATTACCAGGGTTATCGAAATAATAGCACCGGTAATCTCATCCATGGCTTGATGGGTAGCATTCCGTGCTTTTTTCACTCCACCCTCCATTTTGGCATGGACAGCCTCGACTACCACAATGGCATCATCCACAACAATTCCTATGGCAAGAACCAAGGCGAACAAGGTCAATAAGTTAACCGAATACCCTAATATATTTAAGAAAAAGAAAGTACCAACAATGGATACGGGAACTGAAATCGCTGGAATTAAGGTAGATCTAAAATCTTGAAGGAAAATAAATACCACAATAAAAACCAGTATAAAGGCCTCGATTAAAGTTGTCGTCACTTTAGCGATAGAAGCATTAAGGAAATCATTGGTATCAAAATTAATGAAAATGGACAAGCCCTTTGGAAAACGACTTTCAAGTTCATTCAATGATGCTTTCACATTGTCAATGATCTCCTGCGCATTAGAACCAGGCGTCTGATAGACAGCCATACTCACCCCAGAATTACCGTTGGTAAAGGACATTACAGAATATCCTTCCGCATCCATTTCTACATCAGCCACGTCCTTTAAACGCAAGAATTGTCCATCGCCTAGTGCTTTGATAACAATATCCTCATATTGGGTTTCATTTTTATAACGCCCCCCATATTTGATGACATATTCGAAGGCCTGTGCGTTATTCTGACCAATAGACCCTGCTGCTGCTTCCAAACTTTGTTCGTTGATGGCGGCTGTCACATCTGAAGGCATTAAGCCGTAAGCCGTGAGTTTATCTGGTTTGAGCCATATTCTCATGGCATAATTTTTTGAGCCAAATACCGTAACGTCCCCTACTCCTTCGATCCTCTTTATGGTAGGAATAACATTTATATTAAGGTAATTTTGGATAAAGGTGGCGTCATAATCAGGGTTTTCTGAGACCATTGTAAAAAACATCAACGAACTCGTTTGCTGTTTCTGGGTAATCACACCTGACTGGACTACTTCTCTTGGTAAAAGCGGGTTCGCTCTTGCCACCCTATTTTGAACGTTAACAGCAGCAATATCAGGATCTACGCCCTGTCTAAAAAACACCTGAATGGTGGCTGATCCACTATTACTGGCAGTAGAAGTGATATAATCCATGTTCTCCACCCCATTTACTTGTTCCTCTATGGGTATAATTACACTCTCAAGTACCGTCTCTGCATTAGCTCCAGGATAAAATGCTGTAATTCTAACTGTAGGCGGTGCAATGTCCGGATATTGACTTACAGGTAAGGACAATAACCCCAGAACACCAAGAATAAGTATTAAGATGGAAACTACAGTAGATAGTACTGGTTTGTCTATAAATTGTTTTAGCATTTTATTTTATTTAAAAGCTACTTTTAATTTTCCGGCGATACTATCAAAAGGTACTAGTTGCGGTGAAATTTTCATTTGATCCCGTACCTTATCAAGGCCCTGATAAACTATTTTGTCCCCCTTCTTCAGCCCTTCTTCTACAACCAATAATTGTCCTACTTTCGCTTCTATTTCGATCAATACCTCCACGGCAATAGAATCAGCACCAACCTTATACAGGTAGGTTTTTCCTTGTTGCTCGTAAATTGAAGCTTCCGGAATCACGGGCTTGTCTTCGTATTTTTTAGGAATACGCACTTTTCCACTGTTACCATGCGCTAGCAGGCGATTTGGGTTTGGAAATGTAGCCCTAAAGCTCACTGTTCCAGTGCTTGGATTTACCTGACCAGTTACGGTTTTAATTTTGCCTTTATGAGAATAAATTTGACCATTTACAAGCTCAAGTTCCACTTCAGCCATATGCTCAATTTTATCGTCCAAAGATTCTCCATCTGTGACTTGAAGCATATTCAAATACTGTTTTTCATTCATGGAAAAGAATGCAAATACTTCGTCCACTTGTGAAACTGTAGTCAATGGATCACTTGGACTTACCAAGGCTCCTTGACGGTAAGGTATGGCTCCGACATATCC
This sequence comes from uncultured Cyclobacterium sp., assembly GCF_963977555.1. Lineage (GTDB taxonomy): Bacteria > Bacteroidota > Bacteroidia > Cytophagales > Cyclobacteriaceae > Cyclobacterium. The sequence goes on from NZ_CAXBPD010000010.1 coordinate 17,800, forward strand.
GGAAACGGGGCTTTTTATAGTGGCATATCCAATATTTGCAGAGATACTATTGTAGGTAGCCATGGCTTGATTGTACCTGGCCTCAGCGGTTTTTAGCTGAACACTTCCAATAATTCCTTTTTCTACAAGTGGTTTTAATTTATCTACATCAACCTTAGCAGCTTCTACATTTGCCTTTGCTGCAGCGGCATCTGCATCCAGAGATTGGGTTTCAAGTTTAAATAAGCTTTGACCTTTCCTTACAGCTTGGCCTTCATCTACTAACACCTGAGTGATATAACCTGATACTTTGGCCCTTACAGAACTACTTACTATACCTTCCAAACTAGTTGGATAAGTTTCGTAGCCGGTTAAAGTTTGGGAAGGAACCGCTATTATGGGAATGCTAGGCGCCTGCCTCATTGCCACATTTTTTGTCTCTCCTTCTGAACAGGATTGGCCCAGTACTACCAGTACTATGAGAATTACAAAAGAAAATTTGTTCATTTAAAAGAAAATTTATTTATGCTAATTAAAAGTTTTAATTGCTATTACACTTCAGCCATTCCGTACCATAACTTATTGATCAAAAGCTCCCGGTCCGTTTCATTCAATTGAATTGAACCAAAAACATTGATTTTTGAAGCCATAATTACACTACCCATGTACATGGCTACGTATATTTCGGGTTTGGCTGGTTTTAAGTACTTTTCATCAATTCCCTCTTTAAGGAATTGAAAATAAGCTCCTGTGAAATGATGAGGGCTGCGTTCTTGATTGAAAGGCGAATTGATGTATTGCTCAAAAAACACAAGCACTTTGGGATGTTGCGTATAATAAAGATATAGTTTTAGCCATCTTAAATAAAAACGCTCTCTGTAATCTTTTATATCATCTACTTGACTAGATATATATTTTTCAAGCCTAGTACGATAGAAACAATACATTTTTTTCATCAAGTCATCCTTACTACAGAAGTAATGGTAAATTGTTCCTGTTGATACATTGGCCTCTTTGGTCAATAAACTCATGGAAGTACCATGAAAACCATATTTGGCTACAAGTTCTAACGCACCTTCATAGATGGCTATTTCTTTATCTGAAAATTCTTGAGACTCTTCCATTGCTTTAGATCGAACGTTCATTCTAATGACAAAACTATAAAGAAGGGTTTTATTCTGCAAGAAAAATCACCTTGTTTTACTACAAATACAATATATAATTCTTTCATTCAGGAATCAAAAACAAAATTCATTAGAATAATTTTGAAAAAATAAACTATAATAAAAGTTATTTTCCTGCGCTCAGCAAATTTAAGTAAGGCAAAAAATACAGATGCCAACTATTTTCTTTCTAATCAAATCCTACTTTTTAATCATTTAAAGGCTATGGTTTTAAATGAAAATCAGTAAAGCAAAAAATTAGTTCAGGATGGCTCTTGGTTTTCTGAAGCACGTAAATAATCCGGTGTAAAGCAAGGTTCTTTCCGCTGACAAGGGGTATAAAGAAATTAAATATTTTAACCCAAACTAGGCAGTAGACAATCTATAAGGTATTGATCCGCCGCTGGGAATATAAGCCACTTAACTGATGTTTTCAACCATTGCGATCGTATGCTAAAATCTCCGAATAACTTTATTTTCTGGCGATTTCACCGATCCCTCAGAAAACTCAGGACTGGAAATACGAATTATATTTCATAATCTGGTTTGAACCTATTGCAATTAATAAATTGAAGGCACAAGACTATTATTGCTTCAAATTTATAATTAAATTACATCCTATAACTAACTACTAATGAATTACAAAAGGCTAATAGGGATTCCAATAACTGTCCTTCTATATATTTTATCAGTTTCAAGTATCTTCGCCCAAAGCCCAGACCAGCAAGCTCGAATTGTTCAGCCCTTTCACCTTACTGCAGTGCCTTGGGAAGCTGAGGAAGTAAAAAAAGATGCGTTTCTTCAACTTATTGAATCTACCTGTGAGGTAATGGCGAAACATCAAGACAATGCTGGAGCCATAATAGATCCATACCTTCACAGAGAACATCAATATTCCACTCCTTATTTCGCTTTTGCTGTAGGTGTTCTTTTGAAAGCTGACAAAGGAGATTTACTTAAGGTGGCTGGGATAAAAGCAATGGAAAACAGTACTTTGGCCTTTTCAAAAGGCAGCAAGTTCATCCCTGACGAGCATGGAGAGTTTTTTATAAGTCCACTTAGCAATGCTTTGCCTCTTTATCAGCCCTATGTCTCAAAAAATCAATTTGAACTTTGGCAAAAACGAATGCAAACCCCTTTGGTTGAGATCATGCAAAATTTCGATGGCAGAACCAATAATTGGCGTACCTATGCCATGAAAGGAGAATGGAGTCGCGCCCAACACCAACTTAGCACCAAGGCATTTGCAACTGAATTCATAGAAACAGCCTGGACTCAGTACAGTCAAAAGATAAGGATTCTCAATGATAAATGGAATATGTATCAAGATTGGAGCAGTGATCCTCAATCGCTGGCGGTGGAAGCTGTTGGCCGAGGGAATCTAATTGCATTGGCTGCAGAGGGTTATGATGGGCCTTCGTCAAAAGAAATCCTTGAAGCAGTAAGAAGAGGAACATACACCAGCCTTTATACCCAGTCTCCTGATGGCCAGGCACCACCAAACGGAAGAACAGACAATCATATATTCAATGATGTATTGTACCAATTGGCGTTTGAAGTGATGGCGGAAGATGCTTGGAAAAATGGCAATGAATACCTCGCCGGTCAATACAGAAGAGCTGCCAACCTTGCCTTTAAAAGTATTCTTCGATGGCAAAGAGAATCAGGTCCTTATAGTGGTTCTTTTTACATCACCAAAAATAATTTTGACCCAGCTGACAGGGTCGGCTATCAGCCAGCCAGTCAGTGGGGAAATTATACAGGTGCTTTTATCCAGCACTTATCTGAAGCCTGGCTTAGCCGACAAACAGCCATTCCACAATTCCCTGCACCTACTGAAATTGGTGGTTATGCCTTTACTACGGACGACAGGTTTGGCGCTTTTTTTGCCAACGCAGGAGGTTTTCAAGTAATGGTGAATCTAAGAGGTGCTTCGGTACCAAAATATGGTTTGAGCTGGACCCCATTAGGTACGGTAAGAATGGTAAAGTCAGGCTGGGACGGTCGTCTAGGTCCTTCAGATGGGGAGCATGACCTTAGCAAAACACCCTTATTTGAAATGAAAACAGGGGATGGCACCTTAGTAGACCGCTATCGTCCTCAATCTGGCATAAGCTTTGGCCCAGAATGGATGGAAAGAGGCCATTGGGTAAGAATAGCCGATGTCCCTGATACTTATCAGGCAGAGGTTGATATTCATTTTGTTCATCCGCTATTGGTTAAGTTTACTATTCATTATAATTTTGTAACAGGCAGAGGAGGTCCATATTTTAGTCAGGAGTTTATCCTTACACCTGAGCTATTGGTGACCAGACTTAAGAATGCTCAAGCCCTTCCTTATGGGTTAACAGTGCCTTTACTAGAAAATGATGGCAACCAGCTTATAGCTGAAATATCAGGTAATACAGCTCATACAGGATTTACCAAAGATGGAGACCGGCAATATTTTATAGGCCTTAATAAGGACATTCAAACAGACACTTCCGGGAATTCCATTCAAAGCACCTATGGTTGGTTAAAACCTGTAAGATTTGAATCGAATGACGCCTCCATAGACCTTATGGTGTATCCCAAATCTGCTTCAGGAATAAGCGCTAAAGAAATAAAGAAAGGTTTTGAATGGGAAATAAATGGCTTTAGTACTCCTTTGGCCTGCGTTAGTGGCAATCAATACCTTGGCGCTCATGCTGCAGGAGGCGAAGGAAAAGCCATGGATTTGGATAGGGATGGTAATGCTGATGTTACCTTTGACCAAAAATGTCTTTTCATGTTTCAGCTAAAGAACGAAAGGATTCTTCGTGTAGAAACAGATCGGAATGTCATAATGAAATACCAAGGTCAAACGTATCATTTAACAGCCTCTGAACCAATTACCCTGTAATTTTAAAAAAACTTGTCTTTTTCTTCAATTCCTACCAAGCCTATCAAACATTCGTACTAATTTTGCAAAGTTATTTGCAACCTATACCCTTTCCCCATGGCTTATAAATCAATAACCTTCTGTTATTTTATTTTACTTTTATCAGGTTTGTCATCCTGCTCAGGAAAATTAGATACAGGTTCCATAAATATTGAAAACTGGAAAAAGGACAGAAATGGTTGCTTGGGTTTGCGCTTACAGGACCTTGAAGAAATCAAGGAATTAAAAAACACCTATTTGGCCAAAAACAACCAGGAGATCATCATTACCTTTGGACGTCCAGATCGGGTGGAACTTGTGGACAAGAGTCAAAGCTTTTTTATTTATTTCTTAGAGCCTTCAGATCGATGTGGCGGAAAAATAGAAAAAGAACCCCTAAAGGTTCTTTTTCGACTGAATGCTATCAATAAGGTAAGTGAAGTTACAGTGACAACGCTTAATCCATAAAACACAAGGCTGCTGCACCTAGGGTACCTGCATCGTTTTCTAATGTAGCTTTTTCTAACTTCAAGTCACTAAGATAATACGGACTTAAATATTGATGAATTGTTTTTTCCAACTGGGGTTGAATAAATGGAAGTGCGGCAGAAATTCCACCACCAAAATAAACTTCTGTAACGTCTAGAATACGTATCGTAGACACCAATGCTTCTCCTAAAATTGCTCCAAGTTCTGCAAAAGTTCTTAAAGCGATTCCATTGCCATTTTTTGCTGAAGCAACCAACAAATGAATGCCCAATTCCTTGCCTTCCATTTCCCCAATTTCCTGAGGAAATTGCTTCATCATGTTTCCGGCCATGGTAAGTATTCCATTTCTACCTATTAAAGGCTCAAGTCGGCTGTTCCCTCTAGAGAGCATGTGGCCGACTTCCATTGCATTGCCCCTCACGCCTTTAAATACTTTTCTATCTAAAATCAATGCACTCCCTATGCCAGTGCCCAAGGTGATAAAAAGATAATTATCAGCTGTTTTTTGTTTTCCAAAATGGAATTCTCCTAATGCCGCTGCACTGGCATCATTCTCAAGGTGGAAAATAATTTCAGGGTATTTTTCTAACAGGGCATCTTTAAGTTTAAACCCATTTAGTTCTGAAATTGCAGGAATCTCTAATGTAGTGGTTCTATCTTTGCTTACCAGCCCAGGTAGCCCTATTCCAACATGTTTTACTTCAGGATATTTTTTAAGGTATTTCCCTACTACTTCCACAAAAGCGCTGTTAAAGCCTTGAGGATTTTTTCGAAGTAATGTTGTATCCTCTTTGCCAAATTGGATAATTTGTCCAAGGGTATCTATCAGTCCTATTTTTACGTGAGTTCCTCCCACATCTATGCCTAAAAACATTTCCGCTTTTTTATCCATTCTATACTCTAATCAAATTACAAGATGCTAATACCGCTTTATTAAGCCCTTTGATCGACGATAAATATTACTAAAAACCAGTTCGATCATCTAATAGTGAACAAGGCAAAAATAGCAGATTTTCCAACTAATTCCTTTATTCAATAATATAATTGATAAAATAACCTTTAAGAAGTTATCTAAACCTTATAAATGCCATCCTCTTTTATCAAAATGACCTTTTTCCGGTACAATTGTCCTATACATTGTTTGAAATGCTTCTTACTCATCCCCAATGTTTCTTTGATGATTTCAGGAGAAGACTTATCCGTTAGCGGCAAAAAGTTTTTCTCAAGCAACAAGTCCAAAATCTGCGTTGCTCCCTCATCAAATTTTTGACGACCTATCGGCGTAATGATCAAATCTATCTTATTATCCTCTCTAACTTTTTTTACAAAAGCCCGGACTGAATCTCCTATTTCCAATGGTTTGAAAACCTCATTGGCATAGATTAGCCCTTCATAAAAACCATTGATCAAAACCTTATACCCCAAATCTGTAAGGTCAAAAATCAAAGCATTTACTTCCTGCCCTGTTTCAAACCCTTTGGTGTCTGATAAGATAAAATCCTCGTATTTGCTTACCCCTATCAAACGAGACGTTCGATGGTCTACGCAGACAAACACCAATACCTTGTCTCCAGGAGCGACTGTCTGGCGCATTTCAGAATTGGGAAGAAATAAGTCTTTTTCCAGTCCCCAATCTAAAAAAGCACCTATGCTCGTAACGTCTTTTACTTCCATCACAGCAAATTGATCCAGAATGGCTGATGGATGGTCCGTCACTGCTACTGGCCTGTCCTCACTATCTGTATAAACAAATACTTCCTTAAAGTCCCCCTCCTTTTCCTCTCCATTTAGGTACCTATTTGGTATCAACAACTCATCTCCATCACTTAAAGCAAGATAAGCACCATTGTCCGTAAACCGATTGATCGGTAATGTGCTAATTAATCCTAATTCTTTCATAATTGTATTTCCGTCTGGTTTGTATTTAGCTACAAATCGCTGTAAAGGTAATGATTTTTAACAGGGATTTATTCTTGCTTTTTAAAGTAGTGATTTTTTCATTTGTTAGTAAACATATGAAATCACACTATTCAAAAAATCTCGGAAAGATTGTTTGAACCGAAATGGACATTGATTGGATGATCTGGAGGCTATTCTATTTACATTAAGTACTGCAATTCCATATAATGGATCAAAACCTTCTTTAATCTGATAATTATTTACCCTCAAAATTATTATTAACCCTATTTTAGGTTTTCTTTGTGTTAATAAAATAAATCTTTTCAAGCCAACCTATCAACATGGAGTCTATAATATACGCCGTAAATGACATAATATGGAGTAATGCATTAATTGTCCTTTGCTTGGGTGTCGGAATTTATTTTTCCATAGTTACCAAATTTCTTCAAATCCGCTATTTCAAGGAGATGATTAAATTATTGTTTGGTGGAGAATCCTCAGATAAGGGAGTCACCTCCTTTCAGGCCTTTGCCATTGCCATTTCGGGGCGGGTCGGAACAGGAAATATTGCAGGAGTTGCAGCAGCCATAGCCATGGGAGGGCCGGGAGCGATCTTTTGGATGTGGATAATAGCTTTTCTAGGAAGTGCATCAGCCTTCATTGAAGCTACTTTGGGACAAATGTTCAAAGAAATAAAAGATGGCCAATACCGAGGAGGTCCAGCTTTTTACATAGAAAAAGGCCTAGGTATTAAATGGTATGCCATTTTATTTGCTATTGCTACCATACTTAGCACTGCCTTTTTCTTACCAGGAGTTCAAAGCAACAGCATTGCCATTAGCGTGGAGAATGCTTTTGATGTACCCGTCTGGATTACAGGCATGGTCATTTGCATTTTTCTTGCCCTTATTATTTTCGGTGGCGTAAAAAGAATCGGAAAAGTGGCGCAAATAGTTGTCCCATTTATGGCGGCGGCTTATATCATCATGGCCATAATTATTATGGCCTTGAACATAACGGAAATTCCCGGAGTGATCAAATTGATTGTTACTTCTGCTTTCAATGCAGAAGCTACTTTTGGAGGAATCTTCGGCATGGCTATATCTTGGGGAATAAAAAGGGGGATTTATAGCAACGAAGCAGGTCAGGGAACGGCTCCTCACGCTGCAGCAGCTGCAGAGGTCAGTCATCCCGTAAAGCAGGGCTTGGTACAGGCATTTTCCGTGTATGTCGATACGCTTTTTATCTGTACGGCCACCGCTTTCATGATTCTTTTCACAGGACAGTACAATGTAGTCAATCCTGAAGGGGGGTTCTTAGTAGAGAACCTACCGGGTGTTACCTTTGGCCCTGAATTCACCCAATTTGCCATTAGTTCCCATTTTCCCAATTTTGGTGCAGGTTTCATAGCCATTTCCTTGGCCTTTTTTGCTTTTACTACGATCATGGCCTACTACTATATCGCTGAAACCAACTTAAGTTATCTTCAGGGTTATAAAAACAAAAAATGGCCGGTGTTTGCACTTAGGGTTTTGATTTTAGTAGCCACTTTTTACGGTACCATCAGAACGGCAGAGCTTGCCTGGACACTAGGCGACATAGGCGTAGGAATGATGGCATGGCTAAATATGATAGCGATCATATTGCTTAGAAAACCTGCCATGGCAGCATTGAAAGACTATGTGGACCAAAGGAAAAAGGGTTTAGACCCTACTTTTGACTCTAATAGTTTGGACATAAAAAACATCAAAGTTTGGGATAAAATTGATTGAGGAACTGTTCTATCCTTTAACCATTTTGCACCATTCATTTAATAGATAAAGTTTAGAAAATAAACGAATCTTATGTCCTGAATCTTTGATCGTATCAACAATTAACAGCAATTCACTTTAATTTCAAGGTCTTTTATTCCTTTTTAACTTTTGGTAAGATTATTGAAAGAGATAGATATATTTTCTTATCTTTTTAATACTAAATCTTAAACCTAAAATAAAACATGGAAAAGGTTCTTTCTCAACCAACCAATGGAAGTCTCGTTCTCCTACCTATTCTCTATATGGTATGGTCAGACACAACAATCACCAACAGTGAACACCAGGCATTTGAATCTTTTTTTAGAGCCGTAGATTGGTTGAGTGAAGAGGATAGGAAATATTTAACTGCAAAACTCGACCCAAATTCGCCCCCTTCCAGGGAGGAATTGGAACTGTGGTGGAAAACAATAAAATCCTCAGTAGACAATGCTACTACATACCCTCATCTTTCAAGTATTGGTATTGAAATTTTAAAGAAAAAGGCTCCCGAGGTCGCCCATACTTTTCCCCTTTCCAAAATAGAAAAAGAATTGGGGAACCTGGAAAACCAATTGGGTATTATTGGCAAATCTGCAACCTTGACCTTCAAGTCATCTCACGCCAATATTTCCACTTCCTACGAAACTAGAAAAGGGTTTGATACAGAAAAGTTGACTGCCCTCCTGGATGGACCCAGAAAACCTTTGATTGATGAAATTAAAGCGTTTATCTCTAGAAAAGAATTTGACTATGTAGATCCTGGCAATTTAAATGAATACAGAGAACAAGTACTTGTTTGGTGTAAAATGCTTGCTGATAAAGGCTATGGTTCCATTGGTTTCCCAAAGGAATATGGAGGGGGAAACGACATGGAAGGTTACTTTACAGTAATGGAAACCCTTAGTTATCGGGACCTAAGTACAGTAATTAAGTTTGGTGTTCAATTTGGCTTATGGGGAATGAGTGTCTTTATGCTAGGAACAAAAAAACACCATGAAAAATACCTCTCTGCCATAGGAAGCCTCGAACTACCAGGATGTTTTGCCATGACAGAGACTAATCACGGCTCTAATGTTAGGGGTATAGAGACTACAGCCACTTACAATCACAAAGAGAAAACCTTTACCATACATACTCCTCATATAAACGCCAGGAAAGAATACATTGGTAATGCGGCACTACATGGTAAAATGGCCACTGTTTTTGCAAAGCTAATGATCAATGATAAAGATTATGGTGTAAGTACTTTTATTGTTCCTTTAAGGGATGATGAAGGAAAAACCTTACCGGGTATATCTATAGCCGATTGCGGAAGGAAAATGGGCCTTAATGGAGTAGACAATGGCTTGATTGGATTTGACAAGGTCATTATTCCAAAGGAAAACATGCTGGATAGGTTTTCTTCTGTTGACGAAGAGGGCGAATTTCAGAGCCCTATTGCTAGCGATAACAAAAGATTTTTTACCATGTTGGGCACCCTGGTGGGAGGAAGAATAGGCATTCCTAGGTCCGCATTAGCGGCTTCAAAATCGGGGCTTACCATTGCCATAAGGTATGCAGACAAACGTCGCCAATTCGGACCCGATGGCACGACAGAAGTTCCGATTCTAAATTACCGTATGCACCAACGAAGGCTCTTGCCTCTTTTGTCTAAAACCTACGCCTGCCATTTTGCAATGGAATATGTAACAGACCGCTTTCTAAATAGAAAAGAGGATGAAATGCAGGAAATTGAGGCTTTGGCTGCAGGCTTGAAATCTTATGTAACCTGGCACAACACAAGTACACTACAGGAATGTAGAGAAGCATGCGGGGGCAAAGGTTTCTTGTCTGAAAATAGGATAGATGCACTAAAAAATGATTCTGATGTTTACACAACTTTCGAAGGCGACAATACGGTATTGTTACAACTTGTAGCCAAAAGTAGACTTAGCGCTTATAAGGAGCAATTTGAAAACATGAACTTGTTCACAGTGATAGATTATGTTGTGAACAAAACAAAAACATCTATCACAGAAAAGAACCCTTTGATTATTCGAAATACTGATGAAAACCACCTGATGGATCCCGAATTTCACCTTAATGCTTTTCAATACAGGGAAAACAGCATACTGAATTCTGCTGGAAGAAGATTAAAGCGACTTATGGATGAAGGGATGGACCCATTTGATGCAGTAAATGTTGCCCAACATCATCTTTTTACCTTGGGAATGGCATTCATTGAGCGCATAATACTGGAAAAGTTTATTGAGAAAATCGAACAAACTACTGATCCAGAGCTTAAGGAAGTACTCAAAAGAGTTTGTGCTCTTTTTGCCTTGTACCAGATTGAAACGCATAACGGCTGGTACCTGGAACAGGGATATATGGAAGGAAATAAATCAAAGGCCATTAGAAAAATGGTCAACCAACTCTGCTGGGATATTCGTAAAGATGCAGTGCCTTTGGTCAACGCTTTTAACATCCCGGATTCCTGTCTTTCAGCACCTATTGCTACCTAGGCTAATATATGGAACAAATCATCGTATTTGCCACACTCGGCTTGTCCCTTCTGTTTTTCATATGGGGAAAAATCCGTTACGACCTTGTCGCCCTTTCGGCTCTAATTTTACTTGCTATACTTGGTCTGGTACCCTATGATGAGGCCTTTATGGGCTTTAGCCATCCAGCTGTAATCACGGTAGCTGCCATACTTGTTGTTAGCAAAGGCCTGGAAAACTCAGGAATCGTTAATGTACTGGTGGGATTAATGGACAAGGTAGGAAACAATATCAATTTACAAATAGCTACCCTTTCCGGAGCGGTTGCAATTGCATCTGGGTTTATGAACAATATAGGTGCCTTGGCTATTTTCATGCCCGTGGCCATACAAATGGCTAGAAAACACAATTATTCGCCCTCCTTGATCTTGATGCCTATAGCTTTTGCTTCTTTATTGGGTGGCTTGACTACTTTAATAGGCACTCCGCCCAATATTATAGTATCCTCCTTCCGTTCACAAAGTGGAGAAGCAGCATTTGGCATGTTTGATTTCACTATCGTAGGGGTGGTTGTGGCAGTAGCAGGGGTACTCTTTATTTCCTTATTGGGATGGCGTTTGATACCTAAAAGAAATTCAAACCTGGCCAATGAAGCTTTGTTTAAAATTGAAAACTACATCACTGAAGTTATCATTTCAGGTAAGTCAGATTTAGAAAACAAACCCATTAAGCACATAACTGATGACAAAGAACTAGACGTAAAAGTTTTAGGGATTGTTAGAAACAAGATTAGAATCCATGCACCAAGCCCCTATTTCGTACTTACCAAGAATGACATCATTGTTTTGGAATCCAATACCGATGTGCTGGAAGAATTTGTCAATAAGTACCAGGTTAAACTTGTAGGAAATGAAGACTTTATAGCGGCCACAGAGGGTGAAAATGAAATAATTAACACAGAAGGGATTGTACAGGATAATTCTCCCTTAATAGGGCAAACGGCAGCTAGTATTCACATGAGGTCTCGCTATGATGTCAATTTATTGGCTTTGTCTCGAGGAGACAGGACCTTAATAAAAAGAATTGACCATGAGGTTTTTCGTTCAGGGGACGTTTTACTCTTGCAATTGAGAAGAAATAGCTTGTCGGATACGCTTTTCGAAATGAGGTGCTATCCATTGGCAAAAAGGAGTATAAAAATAGGCAAACCAAGACGCACCCTTTTGGCCGTTGGCTTGTTTGCTCTGTCCATTATTGCTGTTGTCATGGGATGGCTTCCTGTAGCTATTTCCTTTACACTTGCGGCAATGGGGATGGTAGTCAGTAGGATCTTGCCTTTAAACAACCTCTATACGAGTATTGATTGGCCTGTAATTGTCTTACTCGGGGCCATGATACCTGTTGGTGAAGCCTTCGAAACGAGCGGCGCAGCCAATACAGTGACAAAATTGATTTTATCAAGTTCAGACAATTTGCCTGCCTGGGCTTTGATTGGTCTTATTATGGTGACCACCATGTTGTTGTCGGCATTGATCAACAATGCCGCTACAGTTGTGTTGATGGCTCCAATAGGTCTGCAGATAGCGTCAGCTTTGGAATTCTCTGCAGATCCATTTCTCATGAGCATTGCCATTGGTGCATCTTCTTCATTTCTTAGCCCTATAGGTCACCAATCCAACACCCTTGTGCTTGGTCCGGGAGGTTATCAATTTGGAGACTATTGGAAACCAGGACTGCCGCTTTCCTTGATCGTTATGGCGGTAGGGATTCCAGTTATTTTATGGGTATGGCCTCTTTAATTTAATTTAGGCAATAGTAAGAATACAAATTGGCGGTAACATTGCTTTTTTTCACAATATTACCGCCAATAGCAACCCTTAAACCCGAAATATGCCATAGATAACCTATTACCTAGTTAAGAGCTGCGCCGTACAAAATCAGCCAATTCGTTGCTGTTTTTAATAGCTGCGCTATACTAAATCTCCAAACAGCCTGAATTGTTTTGTGATTGTGATACTTCCCGTATATGCGGGACAGGCTTTTCAAATCCTATTATATAAGCTGAGCTAAATCAGCTCATAACGATTCATCTATCAATGTTTTATATTAATAGGCTCACTTCCCCACCAATCGGCATTGGGTTGCCAGTCTTTGTTTAGAAAATCTAGTCTTTGCTTTTCTAGTTTAGGAAGCATTTCATTTTCCATTTTTTCAATGCGTTGTTGATATAAGTCCTTGTCGAATTCAGGATCTGGCTTAGGCATTAAAACGGCTTTTCGCTCTAGGTAATCTCCTAACAAAGCTGAAAGGGTTTTCTTTTTTTCTGGATTAGCTTCTGACAATTCATTCTCCTCATATGGATCCTCAGGAATTTTGTACAATTCTTCATGTCCATCTTCATAATACCTAATCAATTTCCAATCACCAACTCTTACCATCGCTGAAGGGACACCTCCTTGATTGCCATAATGCGGATAGTGCCAGAAGATAGGACGCTCCTGCAATTTTTGACCGTCAATTATTGGTTTCAAACTTGTGCCTTCAATTTCTTGAGAAATGGACACCTCACCAGAAATAAAATCTACTAAAGTAGGTAGAAAATCAGCTCCCACTACCGGATAATCTATTAGCCCCTGGGCTTGAGTGCCTGGAACCTTTATTAAATAGGGTACGCGCACCCCACCTTCCCAATGTTGGCCTTTGCCCCCTTTTACGTAAAGGTTAGACGTAGCATATGCATCACCAGCTACTACTCCCCCATTGTCAGAAGTAAAAACAATGATGGTATTCTCAGCCAAGCCTAATGTTTCGAGCTTATTCAAAACAATTCCAACCGCGTCGTCTACATATTCCACCAATCCCGCATAATTGGGATTGTCCTGCACTGTTCTGAAGGGGATTTTTTCACCCATTTCAAAACCATGCTCAGCTATTCCCATGGCTTCAGCTTTGTCTCTATATTTGGTCCATTTTTCTTTACTCGTTTGTACAGGTGCGTGGACGGCATAAAAGGACAGAAAAGCGAAAAAAGGTTCCTCTTTACTTCTGCCCATAAAATCAGCTACCTCATTTGCCAGTCTTAGGGTAAGGTTTTCACCATCTGGTCCATCTTTTAACTTGGGGTTATTATAAGGGGAGAAAAAACCACCCGAAGGAGAACCTTTGTCCCAGCCCCCAACATTTTCATCGAATCCATGGTCTTCGGGATAATTGCCCTCATCCCCAAGATGCCATTTCCCTGCAAAAAAGGTCTTGTACCCATTGGCTTTAAATGCTTCTGCTAAAGTGGTGCTTTCCTTTGGAAGATGATGAATATAATCTGCTGGAAGCATTGGATCATGCCTTTGATGTTCTCTCCATGTCTCACCTGCTTTAGCACCAATCCAGTCTGTAATCCCATGACTGGATGTAAACTGACCGGTCATTATAGTGGCCCGCGCCGGGCTACACACCCTACTGCCTGAATAGCCATTGGTAAATTGAAAGCTTCCCTTTGCCAACTTATCTATATTGGGCGTTTCATGAAAAGTGGATCCTGCAAAACCCAAATCTGCATATCCCATGTCATCTACCAGGATAAACAGTACATTGGGCGCCTTCTCTACTTCTTCAGAAGCACATGAGGCCAGTCCTAAACTTATCAAGCATAGGAATACTAAGCTTATTTTCGAAAAATTGATCATTATTTATAATCTTGTTGACTTAATTGGTTACTTATTCAATTCGGAAGCATACAGCTTAAATACCGGATTTGGGGAATGATTGGCTTCCATCAATGCTTTGAAAGACACGACCAAATCTGGATGTTTATCTGCGATATTATTCTCCTCAGAAGGATCTTCTTCAAGGTTGTACAATTCTATAGGAGGATTGTCATCTTTTCTTAGATTAAGCCTAATGGCTTTCCAATTGTCTTTCCTTATGGCCTGCTTTCCTCCTTGTTCAATGAACTCCCAGTACAAGTACTCATGACTTTTTTGGTCTTCTTTGTTTCCTGTAAGCACTGGCGCGAAAGAAATGCCATCCGTATTTTCAGGTAGTTCACTGCCAGTAAGCGCAGCAACCGTAGGGTAAATGTCCCAAAATGCGGAAATATGGTCCGTTTGGCCAGGAGCAATTTTTCCAGGCCAATTGGCAATCATTGGCACCCTAATCCCTCCTTCGTACAAGTCTCGCTTGTAACCTCTCCATGGTCCATTGCTGTTAAAGAAATCAGGATCAGCTCCACCTTCCTTGTGAGGGCCATTGTCAGAAGTGAAGATAATCATGGTGTTGTCCCGTATTCCTAATTCTTCAAGCTTGGCTACAATTTCTCCCACTTGTTTGTCGAGTAACTCTACCATGGCAACAAAAGCAGCGCGTGGCTCTTCCTGAGACATGTAGCCACCAATTTTATAATCTTTCCCTTCATCAACTCCCTTATAAGGTGTTTCTTCAAACCTATCCTTGTAATTCATCATAATATCCTCAGGCACTATCAATTCTGCATGCGGAATTATGGTAGGGACATAAAGAAAGAAAGGGTTATCACTATTGTCCGATATAAAATCCAAAGTCTTCTCATGAATAAGTGTTGGACCATAATCCCCTAAATTGGTACCTGCATTCCCTTCTAATACCAATGAATCTTGATTGTCCCATAGGTGGAAAGGGTAATAATTATGTCCCATTCGTTGGCAATTGTAGCCAAAAAATACATCCACACCCTGTTTGTTAGGGTCTCCTTCAGAACCTGGATACCCGAGTCCCCACTTCCCAAATGCACCTGTGGTATAGCCAGCGGCTTTTAAAGATTCGAAAATGGTAAAGACCGAATCAGGCAAAGGATATTGACCTTCAGGTTGAATTTCATAATTGCCCCTAACAGGCGCATTTCCTGTGTGAAGTCCAGAAACAAGGGTGCTTCTTGACGGTGCACATACAGTGGATCCAGAATAATGCTGGTTGAAAAACAAACCTTCTTTAGCCAGTCTATCAATATTTGGAGTGGCGATGTGCTCCTGTCCATTGAAGCCTAAATCTCCATACCCTAGGTCATCTGCAAGGATGTAAATGATGTTTGGCTTAGTTGGGGAGGATTTACTTGTAGAAGTATTCTGCTGCTGTTTTCCACAGCCTGCCAGTAGCATTACTGTAAAGCCAAAACTGAAAAATAAAGTAAACTTGTTCATAAATCTTGATGCTATTCAAAAGGTAAATTGAGCTATTGAAATAAACCGGCTTATGCGATAGGAAGTTATTGCATAAGCCGGTTTATAAGGCAAATTACATATTCTTTTGAATAATTAAAATGACCGACTAGGCAATTACCTTTTTGTGTGCGGCTATATAGGAAGGTTCTAACGTTATTCCCAAACCAGGTCCAGTTGGGACTTCTACCGTTCCATTTGTACTGGAGATGTTTGAAGAGGCACTTTCCAAAGGGATTTCATTGTTGAAACCTTTGAACTCATGATAGGGCCCTGCATTGGGAAGCGCCGATACAAAATGCATCATGTAAAGGTAGCCTAATCCGGAACCTGAAATATGGGGTATGCAGCTTTTACCTTGTGTGGCTGCCATTCTAGCCACTTTCATAGAACGGATCATCCCACCAAAGTAAAAAATATCAGGTTGTACAATGTCAAGTGCGTCATTTTTTATAAGCCACCGGAAATTTCGCATGCTGGGTTCCTGTTCTCCTCCTGCTACTGGAATTTTTATGGCATTTGTTACCTTGAGCGTGTCTTCATACCAATCAAAAGGAACTGGTTCTTCGTAAAAATCATAATTGTATTCTTCCATTATCTTGCCAATTCGAATGGCTTCCTCTGCCGTATAGGATCCGTTCGAATCTGCATAAATAACCATGTCGGAACCAAATCTCTCTCTCACCATTGGAATCAACGCCTCGGACCTCCCTGCTGGAAAATCCAGATTGTTACTCATTCTACCCCCTACTTTAAACTTTAATGCTTTGGCAGCAGTTGCCCTAACTTGATCCTCAATAAGTCCTATAGATTCTTCAGCAGATTTGCCACGAAAATTGTTGGCTTGATAAACGGCAATTTTTGGATGATGAATTTCACCCAACATTTCTCCCATGCTTTTATTGGCCATTTTTCCTAACAAGTCCAAAACAGCAAATTCGAGGGTAGCCAATGGCACCCATAAAGCCAGGTTCTGTAACTTGTAATTGCTCTGAAATACATATACTTCCTCTATCAACTGCTCCCAATTCCTTGCATCCTTGCCTATAAAAAAAGGTTGGATACGATTTACGAATATTGGATAAAGGTGTATCATCTGCATATTGTTACTTACCGATATACCTTCTGCCCCATCATTGGACCTTACCCTGCATAAAAAGTTATTTTCTTTTCTTAATAATTCTATAGACTTTATCCATACAGGTGCAGTAAAGCTGGTAAGGTTCAAAACCGGCGCATTCAAAGCCCTGTCTATTGCCTCATCTTGAAGAAACTTAAATTCCCTTTCGGCCTTGCTTAAGGCATTTATTCCAAATAGTCCTAAGGCAGAGCCTATAGCAGTTTTTTGAATAAACTTTCTCCTTGCTTTGTACATAATTTAAGGCAGTATTTATTTGAGTTGAATTGAATAAAGGCCTGTTCTTGCAGTTACATAGAGGGTCTTCATACCGTACCCGCCGAAAGTAAGATTTGCTGGAGTTTCAGGAAATATAATTCTACCAAGAAGTTTTGCTTCTGGGGAGAACACCAAAACTCCTCCGGGTCCAGTGGCGAAAATGTTTCCTTGTTGATCCACTTTTATACCATCAGGGTTTCCCTCACCGTCTAAATCAGAAGCATTGTAAAACACCTCTCCCATTCCAACTTTACCGGATTTACTTACTGCATATTTCATAAACATTTTAGGCTGACCTGAATTGGCTATGTATAAAGTTTCCTCATCTGGAGACAAAGCCAATCCATTGGGCCTAAAAAGGTCATCAGCTATCAATTGTGTTTCGCCTTCAAAAAACCGGTACACACCATTAAAACCTAAAGTATCTGTAGCATCTTTAGGCCTGCCATAAGGTGGATCTGTAAAATAAATAGCTCCCTGGCTATCAACTATGACGTCATTGGGACTATTAAAAGCGGTACCATTAAAATTATTCACAATTGAAGCGTAATCGCCATTGGGACTTAGGCGGCTAATTTGTCTTCCACTGTGCTCCGCAATAATTAAATCCCCTTCGCTGTCAAAAGTTAAGCCATTTGCATTTTTACTGGGTTGGCGAAATGGGCTAATCTCACCGGTAGGATGTACTTTATAAATGGTGTTGGCGGGTATGTCACTAAATAAAAGATATTGCTCCTCATTGTTCCATACCGGACCTTCTGTAAATTGGTAACCATCCGACACCTTGATGACAGGACTCTCTTCATCTATAAGGGTTAATAAAGCGGGATCTTTGATTTCCAAATGCTGTCCGTAAATGGAGGAAATGCAAAAGGAGCTTACAAGTATTAAAACAAGCCTTTTCATACAATTTTGGGTTTAAATGCAACTACAGGGTTTTACTTCTGAAATATATAACGAATCCATTATATTTCCTTGCAAATTACAGAATATCAAACAATTAGAATTATCCTATTAGTAACTTGTGTCATCAATACGCACTTTCCCTCTGAAGGTGAAGTATACAAATGCCGTATAACCTATCACTAGGGGAGTACCGATGGCTGCAAAGGTCAGCATTATCCCAAGTGATTTTTCAGAGGAGGCAGCATTATAAACCGTAATGGTATGTGCGGGGTCCAAGGTTGAATACAGTAAGTTAGGGTACAACTCTATCGCCACTATTATAAGCAACAAGCTAATTGTTATTGAAGAAAACAGAAATGCTTTGCCAAATTGTTTCTTACTGGCCAGTCTAGGCACATTAGCAATACAGAGCAAAACAGTCAATGGAACGACAAATAGTACTGGAGAATCTCTAAAGGTATCTGACAAGTGAGGAATATATATCAGCGTATACAAGGAGGTTATGCCGAAACTCACCATAAAGAAAATCATTCCCTTCTTTAAAAGAAAAGTTAATTTGGCATACATCCTTCCTTCCGTTTTTAATAAGAGGTAAATGGCACCATGGGACATCATTAATGCAAGGGTAGATATACCCACCATCACCGCATAAGGATTTAAAAAGCTTAAAAAACCCTCGCCCTCATATTCATACCCCTCCCCAATGGGCATACCTAGCAGGACATTTCCCAAGACTAGGCCAAGAAAAAATGGTAGCAACATACTGGATACTGAATAGGATATATCCCACATTTTTCGCCACCACAGCATGGGCTCCTTGCTTCTAAATTCTATAGAAACGGCGCGCAGGATGATCACCAACAAAAACAACATAAAGGGAACATACATCCCCGACAATAATGTAGCATACATAACTGGAAAACCAGCAAAAAGCGCTCCACCACCAATGACCAACCACACTTCGTTCCCATCCCAAACGGGCCCTATTGCATTAAGGGCTAGTCTTCTGCTTTTTTCTTTTTTAAAGAACAAATGCCAAGCGCCTGCCCCAAAATCAAATCCATCCAATATCGCATAGCCAGAGAACAAACCTCCTACTACCAAAAACCAAAGCGTGGGATAATCTAATCCAAATAAGGTCTCCATATATTTTTATTTATCAGGTGAAAAAGAGGCGGCAACTTCTTTTTGAAATGGTCGATCATTTCCTTCATCCTCATCGTAAGGACCATGCTTAATTTTCTTATTTAATAGGTAAAGAAACAACAGTAGAAGAATCGTATAAACGAAAAAAAACAAGATCAGAGAGAATAAAACCTGATTAGCTGTGACAGATTTACTCAAGGCATCACTTGTACGGAGCAAACCATATACCACCCATGGCTGGCGCCCCATTTCCGCCGCATACCAACCCACCTGGTTGGCTATTTGAGGAAGTATCACCGCAAATGAAAAGACCCATAATAACCGCCTGCTATCAAAGAGTTTACCCCTGTACCACTGAACACAACCAGCAATTGTTAAAACAATAAGAAACATACCAATGCTAATCATTATATGGT
Organism: uncultured Cyclobacterium sp.; assembly: GCF_963977555.1. Taxonomy (GTDB): domain Bacteria; phylum Bacteroidota; class Bacteroidia; order Cytophagales; family Cyclobacteriaceae; genus Cyclobacterium. The sequence goes on from NZ_CAXBPD010000010.1 coordinate 37,555, forward strand.
AAAATTGGAAGACAGCATTTATCTGAGAAGGTCGGTCTTCTTCCGGAAAAGCATTTAAACCTGTGACTGGCGCCCCAAATTCATAATGCAATAAATAGGAAAGCCCGCCAGGTATGCTTAAGCCTGTGACTGTTTGGCTCGACTTATCCACCCAACCAAATAAATACATAGGTGCAGGACCCTCTTTCTCAAAATGGCCTTCAAAGGCAGCCAATTTCGCTGGCTGATTTACCGCCACACCATTGGCCGAACTATGTCCCGACACCAATTGAGCCAATGAGAAAATAGTGGCCACAATCAAGGCAATTTTGAAAGCTTTTTTAGAAATGTCTGTATACCTGCCTTTTCTTAGATAGTAGGCATGCACACTCAATACCAGAAAAGCACCTGCCAGAAATGCCCCTTGCCAGGTGTGAATCAAGCGATCCATGCTGGATGGATTGAAGGCCATTTCCCAAAAATCAGTAATCTCAGCCCTTGCTTCCATACCCTCTCCTACTATATGAAATCCTGCCGGCGTTTGTTGCCAACTATTGGCAATTACAATCCAAACTGCTGAAAACATAGAACCTAAAAATACGCCTAAGGTTGCTACCCAATGTACCCATGGTTTGACTCGGTCCCATCCAAATAACAATACACCTAGAAACCCACTCTCAAGTGCAAAGGCAAATATCCCTTCGGCAGCCAATGCACTTCCAAAAACATCCCCAACATATCGAGAATAAGTAGCCCAGTTGGTGCCAAACTCAAATTCCATTACAATACCTGTCGCTACACCTATACCAAATGTGAGGGCGAAAATTCTGGTCCAGAACCTGGCCAAGATCTCATATTCTTTGTTTCCTGTTCTTAAATAAAGGCTTTCCATAATTACCATGATCAGACCAAGTCCAATGCTCAATGGAGGATAGATGTAATGGAAAGCTATAGTGAAAGCAAACTGTATTCTGGAAAGAATTTCTACGTCCATTGATCTTTATTTAAAATAGTTAACACAAAATCTGTATATTTTAGGTTCGAACCCTATTAAAAATTATTGAAAAACCTCCTATTTTCACTTGGTTTACTCGGCAAATTGGCTTTATAGACATCGTAACTTAAAACCCTTATAATTAAAAATAATTGATTAAAACCAAGTGATTAACATACCTCAATATCAGAACATAAAATTAAAAAAACAGGTGTTTTTATCAAATTTATAATGCTTTATTTAACTTAATAAAATGAACAAAAACATCAATATAACTATGGGCGAAATTAGCCATACTCCTAAGCCACCCTACTATGCCGTAATCTTTACGAGCATTAAAAGTAAGGACCAGAAAAATTATGCTGAAATGTCGGCCAAAATGGAGGAAATGGTTCAAATCCAACCTGGATACCTGGGGCATGAGTCCGCTAGCGGTGGTGTTGGGATTACTATAAGTTATTGGGAAAGTATGGAGGCCATAAAAAAATGGAAGAACCAAAGCGAGCACTTGCTTGCACAAAAACTTGGTAAATCCACCTGGTACAGCCAATACAAAATCCGCATTTGCAGGGTAGAACACGACTATGGAATGATATAGATATTCTATTCTATATTTTGTTTTTGATCTGCGTCGATTAATAATAGTAGCCTTAAAAAGAAAAAAATACCAAAACCATGAATACCACAGGATCCCAACAGCTACAAAGAAGATATTGTCGCCTTTACCCCTTCGTTGCAATTCTGCTAATTACTTTGGCTTGTACGACTAAAACTACTGTAGAAAAGGCAACACTGGTTATTAAAGGGGGAAAAATTTATACCCTAGATCCTAATCACCCACATGTTGATGCAATTGCCATTAGAGATTCCCTTATCGTGTTTGCAGGATTGGAAAAAGACTTGAAAGATTATATCGGATCGGAAACACAAATAATTACCCTAAGCGGCAGAATAGTTACGCCCGGATGGATAGAAGGTCATGGACATTTTATGGGCTTGGGCTATGGTGAACTCAATCTTGATTTAACGGACACAAAAAGCTATGATGAAATTGTAGAGAAAGTAAAGGTGGCAGTAGGGAATACCCCCCCTGGTAATTGGATCATTGGCCGTGGCTGGCATCAAAGCAAATGGACAAAACAACCCCAAGAGGTAATCGATGGATTCCCAAGTCATCAGACTCTAAGTGCCATTTCTCCCCATCATCCTGTGGTGCTATTTCACGCAAGTGGACATGCCTTATTTGCCAATGCCAAAGCCATGGAAATAGCAGGAATCGGACCATTAAATCAAGAGCTAGGAGGCAGTAGAGCAATATCTGGAGGAGAAGTTATTCGTGATTCCAATGGTAATCCCACGGGAATTTTTAATGAGAATGCCATGGCACTAATCTACAATCACATTCCAGAAAGCAGTGAAGAAAATAACCTTCTTGCTTTTAATTTGGCTCAGGATGCTTGTTTGAGAAATGGCATTACCAGTTTTCATGACGCTGGAGTAAGCAGCGAAATTTTGGCCCTATACCAAGAAATTCAAACTGCAGGGCAGCTTAAAATTCGAATGTATGCCATGCTTGATGGAAATGACAAAGATTTGTTAAAAGAGTGGTATGAAAAAGGCCCTAAGTTGAATTCCTGGCTGAACGTTCGATCCATAAAATTATCTGCAGATGGGGCTTTAGGATCACGTGGTGCTTGGTTGTTGGAGGAATATTCTGACCGACCTGACCACTATGGACATGAGACTATACCTATGCAGGAGGTTTTCGAAACAGCTAAAAATGGTATCAAATATGGGTTTCAATTGGCTACCCATGCGATTGGCGATCGGGCCAATCAGGAAGTCTTGGATCAATATGAGAAAGCCCTTTCGGAAATGGATGCTTTAAATTCTGACCATAGATTTAGAATAGAACATGCACAGCATCTTCATTCTGATGACATTCCAAGATTTGCCTCATTAGGAGTAATCCCCTCCATGCAGGCCATCCATTTATCCTCTGACAGACCTTGGGCAATTGATCGTTTAGGCGAAAAAAGGATAACAGATGGGGCCTATATGTGGCAGGCACTTTTATCTTCTGGTATTCCGGTAATTAATGGCACAGATGTACCAGTAGAACCCCTTTCCCCAATGGCTAATTTTTATGCTAGTGTAACTCGAAAAACATTGGAAGGAACGCCTGAGAATGGTTATGAGGGAAATCAAAAAATGACCAGAATGCAAGCCCTCAAGTCATATACCCTATCCCCTGCATATGGGGCCTTTGAAGAAAAAACAAAAGGATCAATCTCAGTAGGAAAACTAGCTGACCTTGTGGTATTGAATCAGGATATTATGAAAATAAATGAAGAGGAAATTTTAAATACAAAGGTTTCAATGACAATATTAAATGGTAAAATTGTCTATCAAAAGGAGGGTGTAAATGTAAAGCAACCGATTGATTAAAACTTGCTTATTTCTAACGAGCCAGGTATTCTTCACCAGTTATAACTGGGTTAAGCCTATCCAATTCTTCAGTTGTAAATAACCTGGACCGAATCATAAACCTAAGGCCCATAGGTATTTCAATTGAGAAACTACTTCCTCTGCCTGGGACTACATCTAAGGTCAATTGGGTATGTTTCCAATAGTCAAATTGGTCTTCATTCATAAAAAAATCACATCCATAAACTTCTCCCATCCAAATATCGCTACCACCTACAATAAAATCCCCCTTCTCGAAGCACATCGGTGAAGAGCCATCACAACAACCCCCACTCTGGTGAAACATCAAATCGTTGTCATGGGATTTTTTCAATTTATCAATTACTGCTTTGGCTTCTTCCGTAACCATCACTCTGGGGACATAAACTTGCATGGCAATTTCGCTTTTAGATAAGAAAAAAAAATGCCGGCGTCACAAGACATCCGGCACTTTGTCAATTAAAAGAAACCCAATTTCTTTTTATCATACGAGATTAACATGTTTTTGGTTTGCCTGTAATGGTCTAGCATCATCAAATGGTTCTCTCTTCCAAAGCCGGATTTTTTGTAGCCTCCAAAAGGAGCATGTGCAGGGTAAGTATGGTAACAATTGACCCAAACCCTGCCTGCTTGAATCGCTCTAGGAACCTGATACAACTCATGGGCATCTCTTGACCACAAGCCTGCACCAAGTCCATACATGGTGTCATTGGCAATAGCGATTGCTTCTTCGGTCGTTTTAAAGGTGGTTACAGAAACAACTGGTCCAAAAATCTCCTCTTGGAAAACCCTCATCTTATTGTGTCCTTTGAAAATGGTAGGTTGAACATAATAGCCCGCTTCAAGTCCGCTGTTTAAACCTGCTCTATCTCCTCCACATAAAATCTGCGCACCCTCTTTTTTTCCTATATCCATGTAAGACATGATTTTTTCCAATTGGTCATTGGAGGCCTGGGCACCCATCATGGTGTCTTCAGCCAAGGGATTCCCCATTTTGATGGCCTTGGTCCTTGCAATCACCCGCTCCATAAATACATCATAGATTTCTTCATGAACTAAAATCCGAGAAGGACAAGTACAAACCTCTCCTTGATTCAAAGCAAAGAGAACGGCTCCTTCCACTGCTTTATCAAAAAAATCATCATCCGCATCAGCAACAGATTTCATGAATATATTTGGAGATTTACCACCTAGTTCCATTGTGACAGGAACCAAATTCTCGGAAGCATACTGCATGATAAGTCTTCCAGTGGTGGTTTCACCTGTGAAAGAAACTTTGGCTACCCTTTTTGAGCTAGCCAGTGGTTTTCCAGCTTCAGGACCAAATCCTGTAATGACATTAAGTACTCCAGCAGGCAAAATATCTCCAATCAACTCCATTAGTACCATGATACTTGTAGGTGTTTGTTCGGCTGGTTTTACTATTGTACAACAGCCCGCAGCCAAGGCTGGCGCCATTTTCCATGTGGCCATTAGCAGTGGGAAATTCCAAGGTATAATTTGTGCAACAACCCCAAGAGGTTCGTGCAAGGCTATGCTCACTGTATTTTCATCATGTTCAGAAATGGTACTTTCATCAGCGCGGATCACACCAGCGAAATACCGGAAGTGATCGATTACCAAAGGCAAATCTGCAGCCCTTGTTTCCCTCAAGGCTTTTCCATTGTCTACCGTTTCTATTCGCGCCAGCATTTCCAGGTTCTCCTCGATGACATCTGCTATTTTGTTAAGTAATTTACTTCTTTCAGCTGCAGAGGTCTTAGACCAAGATTTAAATGCCTCATGTGCTGCATCCAAAGCCAATTCCACATCTTGCTTATTACCTCTCGCTGCTTTGGTAAATGGTTTTCCATCAATCGGCGATATATTGTCAAAATACTCTCCTGATGAAGGGGCTACCCATTTTCCTCCAATGAAGTGATCGTATTTTTCTTTAAATTTTGGTCGCTCTACCGGCGTACTTTGGGATAAAGTTTGTGTTGACATTTTTTTATTATTTTGAGTTTTATCAAATTTAGTAGTAAATTAATTTTATAAATCAACCTGAAGAACCATCTTATCCACCTCAATTGTCATTTTGACCAATTTGAAGAAGTTGGCTCTTTTGGTTGAATAAATAAAAAGCATAATTTATATATGCAGCCCATTAAACCTACCGTTAGGTAATAACATGCCAAAACGATCCTATATAACTGGAGTTCCCTGGAGAAATGAGAGCGATTTGAAAACATTGGTTGAAAATCGAACCACTTATTCATTGAACAATTGTGAGCTCAATATTTTTGAAACACACCAACAGGCATCAAATGTCAATCTAAGTTTTGGAGACTTGGTTTTGACAACCATGATGAAAGGAAAAAAAGTCATGCACCTTTTTAATAAGCCTGGCTTTGAATATTTGCCAGGAGAATCTGTTATCGTTCCTCCAAACGAGTTGATGAAAATAGACTTCCCTGAAGCAAAGTGGGACAATCCTACCCAATGTATTGCGCTTTCAATTTCCCAAGAGATGATTGAAAATACTTTCAATCTTCTAAATGAAAAATTGCCAGACAAAGTGTGGCAAAAGCAATGGGGACTAGATTTGAATTATTTTCACCTGATAAATAACCAAGACCTTTCTGAAATCATCAATCGCTTTATCAGAATAGGTGTAAAAGAAAGGTCTAAAGACAAGGATTTGATTGCCTCACTTGCTTTGAAAGAATTGCTGATCCGTTTGTCTCAAACCCAGGCCAGGGACATTTTAGAAAACACCTATAAATCTCTTGCAAGCTCAAATAGAATTGCCTATGTGGTCAATTACATCAAACAAAACTTGCGAGAGCATTTAACATTAGAGGTTTTAAGTGCAAAGGCTTGTATGAGTAAAACCCATTTTTCCAGAACTTTTAAGGAAGAGCTTGGCATCAGCCCTATGGAATACATTTTAGAGCAACGATTGAATCACTCCGCTCATTTATTACAACAAGCAGCCTACCAGGTACAAGAAGTTTGTGCAATGGCCGGTTTCAATAATGTAACCTATTTCATAAGGGCTTTCAAAAATAAATTTGGGGAAACGCCTAAGATTTACCAGATGAAAAAGGGCTTAAATGTTAAGTAAGCAGGTTAATCACCACCACCTTCTCCCCCTTTAATTCCATTCCCAATTCTCCGAGGAGAATAATACTTTATTATCATAAATCTTCTTTTTCAATCCTTGTTTCTGAAATTAATTCAGCATTAATTCTCTTGTTAGTAAAAGAAGATCCACACGTAAAAATCTTTCTTCAAAATATAAAATTTTTAAGTGATAGTTCTTTTAGTAAGCCATTGCAAAGCGTTAATAAATCGCTTTGCAATGGCTTTTTTTTACAAAAAAAAGGCTACTTATGGTACATTCTTCTAGCAAAGGGGTATTTAACTAACAATCACAAATTTTATCAACCAATGAAGAAGACTTTTAAAGCTGGGCTTATCTTAGTTGCAGCACTAATAAATTGTAATTACCTCTTTGCCCAAGACAAGGATGATCATTTCTGGAAGCCTGTAGAGGATGCTCCCTACTTGCAAGAACGGAGAGAGCTGATACCGACCGATACACCAATAAGTCAGGTAGCAATATTTAATGAATCTGTTTATACCGTCAATGATGGCAAATTAGCGCTACTGCAAGAAGACAAGCTGATCCCTGTAAAAGCAGCACCTATCGAAATCAATAAAATTGAAGTATTGAATGGTGGCTTATGGGTAAGCAGCAATTCAGGGCTTTATCTATTTGACGACAAAAAATGGGCTAAAATCAGCACTGAAAAGTTTGTAGACTTTTGTTTGCACCTGGATCAGGTCCATGTAGCTACCAACGAATCCATTTTCAAGTATAAAGATGGTAAATTAACCAATATCATGCCTGAAGGAGGATTTCTTTCAAGTGACATTACCATGTTCATGGAAGATGGAAGTCAGCTCCTCGCCGACCCTGTCACCTTGGGCCCGATTACAGCCATTGAAAGTTATAGCCAGACCCTTCATATTCTCCGACCAGGAGAGTTGGTGCAATTGGCAGGTAAAGTGGTCAACGAACACCTTATTGATTGGGGCAATTTGCCCTCAAAAAACACCAAAGACCTGCTTAGTATTGGAAGCAAGCTGTACATCAGTACTGATAGAGGATTAGGATTACTTAGAGGAACCTCACTCACCCAAATAAAAGGGGCTGATGGCTTGCCTGTAGAGAATACTGATCAAATGGTTAAAGGATTTGACAGTGACATGTGGATTGGAACCCCTCGTGGCCTTATTAGAATGACCGATGAAGAATTTCAATATTTTGGCTCTGACCTATGGTTACCAAACAATAAGGTAAATGGAATTGCAAGTACTAAGAATAAAATAGTAGCGGCAACGGATGGAGGACTAGGGATAATTCATTACGAACCTTATACCCTACAGAAAAAAGCTGCGCATTACGAGCAATGGATGGACGCTTATGGACATAAAAGGATGGGCTTTGTACATCTATTGTCAAAGAGGAATGGAGAGTGGGAAAGGGACATAAGTGACAATGATGGCGCCCACACAGCTACCTACCTTGCTGCTATGAGTTACAAATATGCCGTTACGGGAGAAGAAGCTGACAGGAAAGAAGCATTGGATGCATTTCAGGCTATGCTATTTCTCGAAAGGGTTACACCTATAGATGGGCTTATCTCTAGGGCTGTATTCTCTAGGGAAGGTGACACTGGCACGCTGGATAATAGAGGCTCTGGTGGTTTACCAGCCAAATGGTATGCTACTGCGGACAGCTTATGGTACTGGAAAGGTGACGCGTCAAGTGATGAGGTCATTGCCCATTATTATTCTGTAGCCATTTTTCACGATCTGGTAGCCAAAGGAAAGGAGAAGGAACTGGCAAAGGAACATATGTCAAGAATGACTTCTTATATTATGGACAATGGTTGGGAATTAATCGATGCTGATGGTGAACCTACTAGATGGGGTCGATGGAATCCAGAATATTTACTAAGGCCTTACGGCTACGAAGACCGTGGAATTAATGGTTTGGAAGTTTTGGCCTTCACTTATGCCACCTATGCATTAACCGGGAATGAAAAATACAAAAAGGGCTATGAGCAATTGGTAAAATGGGGTTACCCAGAAAACACAATTAAACAAAAGAAAACCTTTCCCCCTTCTCAAATTGCTCCATGGGATGATAACCTTGCCTTGGAAGCTTACATGATTTTGCTTCCCTATGAAAAAGACCCAGACTTACGTTCGACTTACCTGAGAAGTTTAGAGCGAACCTATGAGATCAAGCGCATGGAAAAAATTCCTTGGTTTAACTTTACTTATGCAGCCCTAACCGGAAATGATGCAGATCTGGGAGCCGCCACACAACATCTTAGAGAATGGCCACTGGATTGTAGGGATTTCAATTACTTTAATTCTCATAGAGATGATTTATTTGTTGAAAAAGGATACATTTCTTACGAAGGAGGAGTTAAAGCCATTTCACCTAGAGAAATGGCTGCACTCAGAGAATCCAGAAGAGCAATTGTTCTGGATGGTGGTAGAGATGGCAATAGAATCATAGAGCCTACCGGCTATTTAAGAGATTATTGGAAAGGTAGATACTATGGCTTTATCGAAGCACCAACAGTTACTGATGTGAAATTATTGACCGTTGAAAAAACCAGTCAATCAAATTTGGGTGCAAAGCCTTATAGTGGTACCAAAAGACCTGATTATTTAAAATAATTTATTCAAAACCTTAAGGTTTAATAGGTGGCTGAATAGCATTCAGTCACCTATTTTTTTGCAATACCCCCTAAAAAACGTCAGGAAGGGGTTAAAATACCTTGCTCAAACAATGGTTATAGGTTTAACCAATAATTCAATTTCATTACAAAGGCTCTTTGTTTAGAAGCAAATGAGTCTGGGAAGTAATTGTCTGTATATACTATAAACAAATCAGACACTGGAGCATAACGCCATTGAACACGGGTATTGATATTGATATTGTCAATTTGGTTGTTGTATTGAATAAAGGTAGTCCAGAATAAACTCCTTGTAAATGTAAGGTCAAATCTAGGTCCAATTAGAAATAAGTCTGCATCCTTTTGTGGCGCTGGAAGTCTTAAGCGACTGTAGCTAATATTCATGGAAATATTGGCCGTATACCCTACCCTCCATTGGGCAGTTCCAAGGAAATTCGACATTTGACCATTGTAATATTGTCCTGTCTGCCCTGTCCCTATCAAAGAAAAGGATTTTCTTGGATCTGTTTTCATTTCTATTCCAAAATAATTGTACCTGTAGGAGGTACCTTGGGCCAATGGCTCTCCACCAGATCTGGTAGGATCAAAAGGGAAGAATAAATAGGTATATTGGTTGTTTGCGCTAAGGGTAACCTCGGCATAAGAATGCAGGCGAAACAAGTAATTCAACGTATGTAATTCATCGGTTATGCCCAATGTCGGTGTCCATAAAGTTTCCGATTCAAAACCAGGACCATGCCTATTGATATGTTTAGAGTCAGGAAAAAAGGTATAACTCATGATAGGCGCTATTCTCTGGTAGCCTACCCTTGGCGTATAACCAACCAGTGGGTTGTAATTTTCACCCACATTGGAGTAAGATAAGCCAGCCATTAAGTTTACATCCGTAAAGGTGAGTTGCGCATGCCCAGTTCCGGTATTGCTTTGTTCCCCCTCTTCAAAGGTTTTATGGTAAAAAAACTTACCCGTCCAGCGATTGTCCTTCGAAAATAAATTGTAATCTATACCTGCTAACCGATTGTGTTTTCCATTGACAACGTTGAGACCACCTTGTTCCATATCCATGGTCTCCCTGTTGATGACCATGACCCCTACATTGGAACGATTAAATACCTTTCGCTGTAAAGCGGCTACTGTAAAGTTTTTACCAGAGATTCCTCTAAGCGGATCATTGGCAGTTTGCATATTCATGGCGCCTATCCTCCAGTCTTCGTTTAACTTGCCACTTAACCTTGCCCCATATAGGATCTGATTTTGTACATTTTGCCCAGTGTTTTCATCCCTATCCACCCCTATTCTTCTAGAGAAAAAAGGTCTGATTCTGTCTGTTCCGAAATCAGCAAAAAGGTCTACGTTCTCCAAAAAGAACTGTCTTCTTTCTGGAAAAAAGATTTCAAACCTGTCTAAATTCGTCACTTGCTCATCTACCTCAACTTGCGAAAAATCAGGATTAACGGTAAGGTCAAGATTCATGGCGGGGCCTATTCCTATTTTAGCATCTCCACCAAAAGATGGTTTTAGAGGCTCTTCAATGCCATTAATATTGTTTTTTGAAGTGGCCATTGCTGCATAGGGTATTATCGAATAGTTCCCTCCTGCTTTGGGCAATGGCTCAGAAAAGTGAAGGTTACGGGAAAAAGCAGTGTGGGTTACATTGAAATTTTTAGGAATAGGAGTCCAGGTTGTTTTTTCGGAATATTTACTGTCTATCCGATAAAAGTTGATGTTCCAGTTTTCTGCACCATCTTTGTACCTTAAGGTGGACAATGGAATCCCAATCTCCACTATCCAATGATCCTCATGAATGGTTGCTTCCGAATACCACTTATTGTCCCAAGCCAGGTTAAAATCTGTAGTCAATAAGCCTCCATTGCCGACCATGGCTTCCCTTTGCACCCCATATGGGTTTACACCGAAAATATAGCCGTTGGTTTTGTCATTAAAGGTATCAATTACTATACTTATACCGTCATTCTGATTACCTCTATAATCCCTTCTTAGAGAAGTACTGACATACTTTTCTCTAACTTCGGGGTTTAATAGAATAGCAGCTATGTAAATGAATTTATCATCAAAGGCCACCTTCACTTTCGTTTCGGCGATTGCCATTGCTGTATCCGTAGGAAATGTCTGAATGAAATTACTTTCCCATCCAATGTCTTTCCAAACGGCTTCATTAAGGATACCGTCTATAAGCACAGGTTTATCTGCCTTTTCAGCATAAATCCCGGGGTGTTCAGGTTCTTGACTAAAAACAATAATTACGGAATTAAGAGAAAGTAAAAAGGTTAGAATAAATTTTTGCATGAATTAAGGTGTTCGAAGACTAAGTTAAGTCTTCGAACACCAAATTATCTATCATTTTTACATAGATGGTATACTAAAAAATAAGTTATTTCATTGCTAAGCTTATTCTTTGTTTGTCACCCATACGTTAAGGTAACCGTTCGGTAGCTCCATGACCACTTTTAAGCGATCATAGGCATGTTTTAAATCAAAGGAAGCAGCTCCATTTTCAATTGCCACCTTTCCTATTTGTCTGTAAATATCTGTTTCACCGTACTTGTATTGATTTGTAGGCGTTACCCAAACCATGGAAGTTGCCTTGGCATCATAGTCTTTCCAAGAAAGGGTAAGCGTTTTCCCATTTAAAGTCCCAGTTAAATGGCTTGCAAAAGCCTCTCCTAATAAAGAGACGCCATCTATTTCCATGGCTTGATTTTTAGGGATGGCAATATCCATAAAATTAACAATGGTGGGAAATATATCTACAACTCCAGGAGTGTTTTTAGAAATAGCGTTGAATTTTTTATTGGAAACCATCCAAGTCGCACGCTCTTCATCGGATTGACCTCCATGTCCACGGCCACCTACTTTCCGGCCATGGTCTGTAGTAATGATGATCATCCACTCTTCATTCTCTATTTTTTCTCTTTTCTGAATGGCTTCCCAGATAAGTCCTACCTGCCTGTCCGCTTCCTGAATACCAGCATCCATTTGGGGGCTTTCTCCAAATCTATGCCCCATGTCATCAGTATATTGCAGATAAACCCAAGTCATATCAGGGCCTTTTGTTATAACTTCATTGGCGGCATAAGCAGTTACAGCCTGATCAATTTTCTTTATGTAGTCACTTTTTTTATCATGAGGATAAGAAAGGGTGTCTATTTCTAGCCCGTCAAAGTGATAATCCAATTGCAGATGTCCTGTTGCTGCGAGGTTTTCACCTACCAACTTGGTTCTATTGTCTAACCAGGTTGAGTATACGGCTATGGTTTTGTGTGGGTAATTTTCTTTGAATTTTTTGAAAATTGTAGGGTAATTGTAATTGGGTTCTCGAATGCTATTGCCCTTGACATTGTGTTTGTTTACCCAAACACCTGTTAGAAGGCTATTGTATCCCACTGCCGAAATGGTTGGCGTTTCGGAATAGCCATCCTTCATTCCTCCCACATAAGCATGTTCATATCCACCTTGCGCGGCTATATCATCAAGGTTAGGGGTAGGATTATTTTCCAGCAGCTCCCTTTGAATCCCATCCAAAATTATAAAAAGCGTCTTTTTCTCCTGGGCATTGGCGGTCAATGTCAGCATGATGCTAAACATAAAAATAATGGCTAACCTCATATTAATTTTCTTCATTTATTAAGGGTGTAAAATTCATCTATTGGTTAAACAAAAGTAAGCTGCTGAAAAAAATATTTCCAACAGCTTACCTGGTATTTCTAATTTAAAGAATTATTCCCAACCAAAAATTTGTTCAAGATTTGGGTTCAGCACTATTTGCTGAATAGGAATAGGTCTGTAATAGTATTTAGGCTCAATGAAATCTCTAGCTGAAGTTTCAGTAACCATTGTTCCACCCTCTTCTCCATTTGCCAAGTAAACGGTAACATTGTCATCAATTGTCCCTGTTTTATAGTAGATGAGTAATTCTCCTAACTCATTTACTTCCTTGTTATCGTCTTCAGGAATATCTGTTCCTTTATCTACTAACAATACATCTGGTATATCATCACCTGTCAAGTCAAATTTACCTAAGCCGGAGAAATACATTCCTTCAGGTATCTTTTCCAGCAATTTACCTGCTCCATAGCGCATTAAGTCGTCAAACCTGTAACCCTCTACCGCTAACTCAACCCTTCTCTCTCTTCTGATTTCCAAAAGTACACCCGCCATAGCACCTGATACCATAGGGTATTTTGCCATCATGAATGGATCCGGTTGGGCATTGGCCTCATTTAGCATAAGGGCTGGCATCTCAACCCTATTTCTGAGCAAGTTCACAGAAGCATCCAGGTCAGATTGGGTCAAAGTCCCTAATTCGGCCTTCGCTTCTGCGTAAGTCAATACTACTTCTGCGTACCTATAAACTGGAAAGTCTAATCCTCCTAAATCTAGATTGTCTGTGGTATTGCTGTACCCTTTGTGTTGATAGTATCCGCTGAAATTTCTGTTAAGCATAGGGATATAGGCACTTGTTTCAGGCTCTCTAACCCATCCCGGATAAACCAAAGTTTGGTACAATCTAGGATCTCTATCCTGAAACTCTTTCACAAAAGAGAATTTTTCATATCCAGCCTTATCGGTAAAACTTGATCCGTCGGCCATTAGGTAGCTTTGAACCAAATCCCTTGCAGGAGATTGCTCATAGGTGCCAAATACACCAGTATTTACATTGCTACTTCTATCCTTATTGACATCATAAGCATTAAATAGAATCACTTCCCCATTTCCCCCTAAATCCTGACTATTGAATAACGCTTTATAATCATTTTCAGGGTTTCCTGAATTATAAATAGCGAATTTCCCTGAATCCATGATGGTTTTGGCAATATCACTCGCCTTAGTTAAAAAGGTGCCTACTGAATTTTGTAGCCCCAATTCTTCATGGTACTTTCTATATGTACCCTCGTACAGGGCAAATCTTGCATAAAAAACCTTTATAGCCCAGTTTCCTGGTGTACCGCTAGGAACATCTGTGGTCACATGCTCACTTGCAAATTCAAGGTCTTCCATGATACCCTCTACCACAGATTCCCTGGTATCTCTTCCTTTGTACAAGTCTTCGTCGGTGGGAGAAAGCAGTTGATCATACCAAGGGACATCGGAATAACGTTTTACCATACCTGCATAGAAAATAGCCCTATAATACCTGGCTATTCCTTCATAATGCGCAATAACTTCTTCAGGGGCATCCGCTTGACGACTGTTTTCAAGGAAATAATTAATATCCCGCAATCTGCTCCAGTTCCATCCACTGGTTATATTCTGGGAACTTGGTGATCCTGTCAGAATGTTTTTAATTTCAACCGCTCCAGTAGTAGCCAAGTTATCACTGTTTTGATCTACTTGGTACTGAAACATGCCTGGAAGACTTAACAATCCATTGACATAAAGTTTTAAATCCTGTTCCGTTTTAAAGAACTCCTCAGGTGATATAGAAGTCTGTGGATACTTGTCCATGAATTCATCATCACAAGCGCTAATCCAGCATATATTCAGTATGAATAAATAAATTATGTATTTTTTCATTTCAAATTTGCGTTTAAAGGTCAACATTTACACCGAAAGAAAACTTTCTTTGGAAAGGGTAAGCAAAACCGTTCACATCGTTGATTGCCTCAGGGTCAATAAATGACTTGATGGCCGAAAATTCATATAGGTTTTCTCCGGAAACAAAAACCCTGATTCTACTGGCCTTAATTCTAGAAACCCATTGCTCGGGCAAATTGTACCCTATAGTAATGTTTTTTACCCTGACATAAGCGGCATTTAGCAAGTAGCCTGTTTGTGATATATCTAGGCCAGAACCGTAATTTGCATCTGCAAGCCAGGACTGAAGAACCGGGTAGCTAGAGTCAGTGTTTACATCTGCTAATCCCGCATCGATATAAGATTGACTGTGCTGCGCCCGCAAAGCATCACTATCCGCTTCTCCTCTGTAGAAGTCAAGGTTCCAAGGATAAATATTCGCATAGGGCTGTTGATAAGGCCCCCAGAAAAGATAATTCCTTGGATAATAATCCTGTTTACCAACACCTTGGAGAAATATTGAGGCATCAAAACCATTCCATGCAACACTCAAGTTAGCGCCTAATTGATACCTAGGGCGATTGTTCCCAATAACCTGTAAGTCTTTAGAATCACTCTCTGTAAGTCCCTCCTCTATTTTGCCATCATTATTAAGGTCTACATATCTGGGCCAGCCAGGGATAATATCCAATGCACCCCAAGGGATAATGGCAGTCTGATCAAGCTGACTAATTTCATCTTCTGAATGAAATAGGCCATCATTAACTAGTCCCCAGATTTCTCCAACTTCCTGACCTTCTCTGTAATTTGAAAATAGACCTTGTTTATTTTCAAACCTTGTGATATATGCTCTTGAATCTGACACGAAAAACTTTGAGGCAAATTCAATAGGATTGTCATAACTTCCAAACTGATCCCGATAGTTTAGTGCCAACTCCCAGCCTTTGGTTTGTAAATCCGCTGCATTCTGTTGAGGGGGAGAAGTTCCCAATACGCCAGGAAGTTCTACGGGATTGGTCAACATGTCTTTGGTATCTCTAATAAAATAATCAAAATTAGCTGAGAATTTATCTTCCCATAAGCCAATATCAACACCGAAATTGGTAGTCACTACCCTTTCCCAAGTATAAAAGTTTGGGTCTACTGCCAATAATGGTGAGCGAGAAACCACTACCTGTCTTTCATTATCAATCAAATAACCAGAAAGTCCTGTGGGTAAGGACTGAAGATAACCAAAATTATCTACGTTTTGGTTACCTAAACTTCCGTAAGAGGCTCTAAACTTAAGGGTTGGCTCTCCTGCTAAATTTTGAAGGAATTCCTCATCACTCGCAATCCAAGCCGCTGACAATGATGGGAAAAATCCCCATCTGCTCGAACTTGGAAACCTGGAAGAACCATCGTAACGACCATTAAATTCCATAATATACTTATTATCGTAAGTGTAATTGGCTCTACCAAAAGCACTTTGTGTGGCATAGGCGCTATAGCCAGGACGGATAAACGAGTCACCTGTAGTCAATCCCAAATAAGGCAATGAAGAAGAGATCAAGACCCTTCTTTCTGACTCTACAGAGGAATAAGAATAGCTTTCCTGATTGTATCCAGCAAGAAGACTGATGGTATGCTTCCCAAAAGTCTTGGTATAGTTACTGTAAAGGTCAAAAATAGTGTTCTGTAGGTTACCAGTCCTTTGTACAACCGAACCATCACCACCTTCTGTCCTAATGTCTTCAGGACCGAATCCTATATCGTAATTTTTTCGGTTCCAACCATATATCCATTGTTCTTTTTTGAAACTGGCATTGCCAGTTACGGTAAGATCTCCATCCAGGAAAGTACCTGTTGCTCGTAGAATATTGTGGAAACCAAACATGTCTTCTACATTTCTACCACCATCAACCAATTGAGCGGCTAGTCTTCCTGCGCCTGTATTGGCCCAGGATCCATCTGGGTTTTTGGCTACTTCTGTAGGAGTAAGATAATAAATATCCGTAAGGTTATTGGTTGACTCCTCACGCTTAGTCTGATAAATATTAAGGTTATTGTCCAACTTTAACCAACTCTTTGGGGTAGCTGTAATCCTTGCTCTTAAGGAATACCTGTCCCAATTGTCAGGCTGTAATTTATTCATCCCATTTTCTCTGGTGTAATCACCCGATACATAATAGGTCATGGGCATCCCCTCATTATTGGAGCTACCACTAATGGATAAACTTTGGTTAGTTGAGAAGCTAGAATTATTGAAAAAATAATCATACCAGTCATTGTTACCCATATAGGCCCATTGACCCGGATTATTTGGATCTATTCTTACATCTTCTACGGAAGGATCTTCAGACCGCTCTTTTGCCCATGAGTAATGGTAATCATTGAAGTTGACATAATTCCATGGCGTATTGCTGGTTGCCTTATCCATTACCCTTGAATAGATATATGGGTCGGTCACTGGTTGAGGCATAACGGATGGTTTGCCCCAGGAGAAATTACTATTGTAAGAGATAACTTGCTTGCTTCCTCCTTGTTTGGTAGTAATTAGCACTACTCCGAATGCCGCTCTAGCACCATAAATGGCTGCAGAGGCCGCATCCCTTAATACCGAAAAAGATTCGATGTCCGCTGGATTTAAGCGCAACAAATCATCATAAGCTACAGCCACTCCATCAAGTACAATAAGTGGTCCCCCACCATTGATGGAAGTAAAACCTCTAATGTTAATGTTTGGAATATTACCAGGTCTTCCACCCGAATAAGTGATGTTTAGTCCGGGGCTAACGCCTTGAAGACTTTGCATCACATTTCCAACAGGCCTGTCTATAATATCTTCACCAGATATTTGATCCACCGCTCCCGTCAGGTTAACTTTTTTCTGGGTGCCATATCCTACCACGACTACTTGTTCTAGAAGGGTTTCTTCAGCAGACAAGGTCACATTTATAGTGGATCGATTTCCTACTTTGAGGTTTTGGGTTTCAAAACCAATAAATGAAAAAACCAATTCGGCATTAGCATTGGCTACTTCTATGGTATAAACACCATCCAAGTCTGTGATGCTTACACTTTCACCACCTTTTTGATAGACCGAAACCCCAGGTAGGGGTATGTCTTCAATTCCGTCCTTGACTACTCCGCTCACAACGACCTGTGCTTGAGCAGTGAAGACAATCAGCATGAATAAGGAACTAATCCCTATACTAATACTGATTTTTTTTAATAATTGTAAAATTTTTTCCATAAAGTATTGGATATTTAATTGGTACTGATTCAATTATAGATTAGAAGTGCGCAAGGTAGTTCGCGCATATTATCCCAATATTAATAGGGTTTTATCCTTTGATTATTGAATGTTCATTCAACATAAATTATAATAAATTTAACAATAAATAGATTAAAAAATAAATAGGATTAACTATTTTAGTATTTTTATTTTAAACTAACTTATGAAGTCATCCATTAGAACCGAACGAAAAAAGGAGATTATTTCAGGATTTTATGAACTGTGCAAAAGAGATGGATTGGAAAATGTGTCTATAGCGAAAATCGGAAAACACCTTGAGATGCCCCCTAGCCTAATCATACATTACTTCTCAAACAAGCGGTTATTGGTACTTGGATTAATCGATTATATACTCCACCAATACCAATTAATTTACAAACCCATAATTCTAAAATCTGAAAAAGACAGCAAATTGGATCCCAATTTATTGGTTGACCGACTTTTTTCAAGAGAATGGAACCTACTTTTCGACGATGGAGTCTTCTTTAGCTGTTACGCTTTTACTTTTAGAGACAGTACGATCAAAAATGAATACAAAAAGCTTCACTTAAAATTGAGGAAAACATTAAAAAACATACTTGATAAAGATGAAGTACTTTCATCGAAAAATACTGAATTATTGGCAGAGAAAATTTTTGTTGTAATTGAAGGCGCATATTATTACTTGTCTATGATAGAAAACCCTAAAGAATACAATTCTAAATTAGAAATTTTCAAAGGACAGGTTCTTGATCTTATTTCAACCTAAAAATTCTATGGACTAAGGTAAAATTTATTTCATTCTTGACTCAATTTTTAATAACTCAGCATCCTTACTCTATTAGAAATAATACTTTCATAGCATTGTCTCCTACCATAAACTTAATCTTTCGCAAGCGGAGAAGTTAATTGACAGTAAAAGCAATAGACAAAATATTATTTGTTTAATATTTTAAAAATCCGCTACATTATTTATAATTTTTAATTTGAGTACAATTCTTTAATTACAATAAAAATAAAGACAGCTGTCTTCAAAACTAGCTTTACACTTAAAAACAAAATAAATGCCATTCAAACTTTCAAAAATGTAGCTTGAAACTTTAAGGTTTTCTTCTATAAACCTAGGTAGAACCCTCGCTTAATTTGTTATGGATTTTACCTTTTTAAAAATTAGTCTTTTTAAAGAATAATGGATTAATTTGAGCGATTATGAAAAAACGAAGCGCTTTTGTTTTTAATTTTACTCAATTCTGGGGTCATCTTTTTGGTTTATTTTTCAGTGTGCTTTTCATGGCGGCATGTGATGCAAAAAAAACAAATAATGAAGAGCCTTCTCCATTGATCAATGAAGCATTGGACGGTGCGACCATATTTTTTAACAGTGG
This sequence comes from uncultured Cyclobacterium sp., assembly GCF_963977555.1. GTDB lineage: Bacteria > Bacteroidota > Bacteroidia > Cytophagales > Cyclobacteriaceae > Cyclobacterium. The sequence continues at coordinate 56,932 of NZ_CAXBPD010000010.1, forward strand.
CCAGGTGGATAAAGCTTTTGATCATTTTGACAGTGTTTACAATTCAATGGCTGATAAAAATTTTTTAGACATTTGGGAAAAATATAATTTCTATGCAAACTACTACTTAAATCATGAGTTAGACCTTGTCAAATCCGAGCAATACTTAGATAGCATGTTCCTTATTCTCGAGCAAGAGGACCATGTAAATGATTTTAGACATGTACAGACAAAGTTCTTGGAAGGCGATTTTTTAAAGGCTAAACACAAATACAATAATGCCTTTTTAAGCTATTTTAATGGACGAGAATATGCTATTGAAAATCTGGACGACTGCAACGTAAGTAATCTTACTTACCGACTTGGGATGTTTCGATTTGACCAAAAACAGTACAAGGAAGCCATTCCTTTTTTCAAAAAGGCAATAGCAGAAAACTTAGACTGCTTGGGAAACGAAAGTTTGACTCAAAACATAAATGAGCCTCAGAATTACAGGAACACCTTGGCACTTTGTTATGAGAAAATTAGCAAATTTGACAGTGCCGTTTATTACTACGTAGATGCGCTGGCTTTTTTGGAAGAGATCAAGCCTAGATATCCCGAAAAAAATTTATTTATAAGCTCTGCTATGGGGGTGGTAAGAGGTAATTTAGGTGGTGTAATGGCAAAGCTTAATAAAGTTGGTGTAGCGAAAAAGTTATTGAAAAGCAGTATTGAAATAAATAGCCAGCCTAATTATGATCGCAATGATGCCCAAACAGCCAAACTTAAATTAACTCAAATTTATATTGATGAAGGATCGCTTGATAAAGCTTTGGTTTATTTAAATGAACTTGATAAAGAGTTACCAAATTCAGAATTGAATAACAGGCAATATTTGGACATTTTACTTCGCTGGTATTTGATAAAAGGTGCCTATTTCGAAAATATAGGAGACATGGAGAGCGCTTTGGCGTCCATGAATTCATATTATCATTTAAACGATTCTATCCAGAAAATTGACCAAGAGCTGAAGTTTGTTGATGTGGAAGGTTCTTTTAGAAATGCAGCACAGAAATACGAATTATCCTTAGTCAATAGAGACAATAAAATAAAAAACATCTACCTGGCCACGGCGCTAGTTTTCACTATTCTTTTGGCGATTTTTCTAATATTTAATTGGAATAATTTAAAGAAATTAAAGAAGACTAATAATCTTATCCTTCAAAAAAACCAAGACCTACAAGACACATTAAATGCTTTGGAATTTAGTCAATCCGAAAATACTAAAATCATGTACATGGTTGCTCATGACCTACGTAATCCGATTAGTAGCATGATCATGATGGCAAATTTGATACTAGATGATCCACAAATCAATGGCGAAAATAAATACCTTTTGGAAAACATTAAGACTTCTTGCAGCAATTCAATGAATCTTATCACTGAAATACTTCTTCCCAATAAAAATGACAAACACTTATTAAAAGAAGAGGTCCAGATTGATAGATTGCTGAAATATTGCGTGGAAATACTAAATCATAAAGCAGAAGAGAAACAACAGAAGATACATTTAAATACGCTTCCTGTTACTGCATTAATTAGCAAAGAAAAAATGTGGCGCGTGATCACGAATTTAATAGCAAACGCTATTAAATTCACACCAGTGGGTAAAAGCATTGAAGTGATCATGAAGAGCACGTATGAATTTATCACCATAATAATAAGGGATGAAGGAATTGGGATTCCAAATTCTTTAAAGAGCCTGGTATTTGATTGGGACACTTTGGGCAAAAGAGAAGGCACGAATGGTGAAAAGCCTTTTGGAATGGGCTTGGCCATCTCAAAACAAATCATCTCAGCACATAATGGTAAAATTTGGTTTGAATCTAAAGAAAATGTCGGAACTACATTTTTTATTGAATTCCCAGTTAAGAATTAAATCTCTTTAGCAACTTTTTGATTTAGAGGTAGAAGCAATCATTTTAATTGTCAAGCCTCATTGGCCGATTGGAAGATAATACATTAGTATATTGACTAAGCTTCAAAAGAGGCTCAATTCTTGAGGTTTAATCGATTTCCAAGAGTATATTGGGAAAAATGGGTCAAAAATTTAATCATGAATCCAGGTTTAAAGTATTAAAAAAAATTCAAAGAAATTAATAAAAATTATATTCCCTTAAAAAATTGATTTGATATTTCGGTTTTTAATGCAATTTTTGACCAAGTAAACTTTGTATCTATTAGCAGCCAAAAATGAACAAATACATAGATCTAATAAAGCAAACATTTGATTTTCCTACTAAAGAATTCAAAGTAGAGGACAATAAATTGCAATTCAACGGAATAAATTTATTGGACATTATCGAAGAATACGGTACCCCATTAAAATTAACTTACCTTCCAAAAATTTCTGAAAACATCCAGAATGCGAAAACCTACTTTGGCAACGCTATGGAAACCCACGATTATAAGGGAAATTATACTTACTGCTATTGCACAAAATCTTCCCATTTTAGTTTTGTTGTTGATGAAGCCCTTAAAAATGGTGCCCATATAGAAACCAGCAGCACTTTTGATATTCCACTTATCAAGAGCCTTTACGCAAAGGGGAAAATTGATAAAAATATATTCATCGTATGTAACGGCTTTAAAAGAGACCTTTACAAGCAATACATTTGCGAATTACTCAATGAAGGTTTTGTGAATTGCACGCCTATTCTAGATAATATTACTGAAATCGATTATTACCTGGAACACGTTAAGGTGCCTTTTAAAGTGGGTATCAGAATTGCTGCAGATGAAGAACCTAAATTTGGATTTTACACTTCCAGGTTGGGCGTAAGGTACAATGACATCATTAAACTTTACGAGGAGAAAATTAAAAGCAACCCCAATGTTAGCCTTAAGATGCTACATTTTTTCATCAATTCAGGCATTCGTGATACTGCCTATTATTGGTCAGAATTGACGCGTTTTATTCAAAAATATGTAGAGCTTAAGAAATTGGCGCCTGACTTGGACACGATGGATATCGGAGGCGGATGGCCTATTAAGACTAACGTATTTTTTGATTATGACTACCAATACATGGCAGACCAAATCATAAAAAATATTAAGTGGATGTGTGCCAAGAACAGTACCATTGAGCCGAATATATTTACAGAATTTGGAAGTTATACCGTAGGAGAAAGCGGTGCAGTATTGTATTCAATTCTAGATGAGAAATTACAAAACGATAAAGAGTTATGGTACATGATTGATGGCTCTTTTATTACCCAACTTCCAGATAGCTGGGGATTAAATCAGAAATACATCATGCTGGCAATCAACAATTGGGACAAGGAATATCATAATATTTCACTGGGTGGCTTGACATGTGACAGCATGGATTACTACAATTCGGAATCGCATCAATTCAACATCTATCTCCCTAAAAGAGAAAAAGACAATCAACAATACATTGGCTTTTTCCATACAGGTGCCTACCAGGAATCATTGGGAGGATATGGCGGAATTCAACATTGCCTAATACCCGCGCCAAAACATGTGATCATAGATAGAAAAAAGGATGGCACAATTCAACATCGACTGTTTGCTCCAGAACAAGAAAGCAAAGACATGATGGATATCCTGGGCTACTAAAAGGCTCAATTTTAACACAACTATTAAACCAAGGATACTGTATTAAGTGTTCTTGGTTTTTTTTTGCTTATCCGTAAAATTAATCCAGCGAAAAACACCACGGGGCAGCCCTATTTAATTAGCTTAACCAAAATTTAAAATAACTAATTTTTTAGTCATTTATAACATAAAAATAAGCTATGAAAAATTTCTCATAGCTTAAGTCAATTAACAATAAACCCAAAATAACCAGTTGTATTAGCAGGATTTGAACCTGCGATAAAAACATCACCAATTCCCAAACTTGGGTAATACAATATCATTTCTTTCGATTTGATAACACAAATATAAGGATAATAATTATTTTACAAAAGTATATCTGAATTATTTATATTTTATTTTAACTATCGGGATAATCAAAAAAAATTAATTATTAAGTTGGAGACCTAACACTTAAAATTCTTACTACTATAAAGGTTTTAAAAAAGTAAGAAGTGAGTTTTTAAACTAAAGCATATTTCCATCAAAATTCATACCCTCAAAAATTAAAAATTTGAAACAAAAATCCTTAAAATACCTCAAATGAGAAAATTCTCAAAATAGGTCTATAGGAGTGTATAAGGCTTGAATTTGTAATGGTTTATCAATCCAATTTATCAGAGGTGAAAGCGATTTATACCATCACTACTCATCGGAATTAAAGGAAATTTTCCAAATATTCCCACCTTGCTGTTTTCCCCCATATTCAACCAAGTAAAGAAAACCCCCTACCAATATAGCGTCCACAGGTTGATTAAAGCCTTTAGCCACTCGGTAGGTATTCAATTGAAAATTCTCTTCCTTCGGTAGGTACTTTAAATCAAGAAGGAGCAAATCTTCACCATTCTCGGTTAAAGCCTGCAACAAAGCGGATTTTTGTCCATTGGTATACCTTGCAACAAGCGCCTTGCCTTTGAATCTACCGGGCAAAGATTGTTCATCGTCTATTACAAGTCCAAGCGGTGAAGAATGTGGTGTAAATGTTCGCATTCCAACTCCCAATTCAGATGCATCTTTTACTTCGCCAGTGATTTCATCCCTAAATTTATCTGAATCAGGGCCATAATTTAGGATGCTTTTTCCAAAGTTGACACCTTGAGGTTTTTTTGGAAAGGTAGGGTCATTGTAAAAGTCATCAGGCCAGGCTGCAGCGGCGGCATTTAAAAAAGCATCTTTGTCTGGATCAGGGGTCCAATCTGAAAATTGTTGTGGGGATGCCAAACCTCCCATCACCCAGGGATAGCCATAGTGATAGCCCTCTCTTACCCAAAACATGTCTTCGTTCTGATCATAATCTCCGGAATTGACTACAGCTAATAGCCTTCCGTCCTTATCTAATGCAACATCGTAGGCATTTCTAAGCCCTTCTGCAAACAGGTAACCCCTTTCTTTTAGAAGCTCAAGATTGTCTGGTAAGAATAAATCAACAGCATCAATTGGTATCCGGAAAACCTTGGACGTCAAGGCCACGTCCCTGGAGTTGGGGTATGCTCCCAGGTTATCTTGAATTTCCCCGTGATCTGTACGACTCCCACTTACAACGTATATACTTTGTTCATCATTACTCACCTGCAAGGCTGACCAGCCATGATCAAAAGGGGTATTTGTAGTACCGTATTCTTCCGTTGTAAAGACTACTTCCGATTTTGCTTTCCCCGAATTCTCCCAACTCAGTCTAACCATTCTACCTTTAGTGCCCTTATTATTATTCACCCTAACGTTACCACAAAGAAACAACTTACCTCCATGCATGGTAGCTCCTTGCAATCTAGTGATTCCATGGTCCGAAACTTCTAGCATTCTCTCAATTTGGTGGGGGTTATCTAGAGGCAATCTATAGACTTCCCCTTCTATAGTCGCGTACCAAAGGTAATTTTCAGGACCTTCCCAGATTCTGACTACCCTGGGAACCACTTTGGTAAAAAGTTCAATTTTAAGATCAGGAACCAAAGATTCCGGTGCTTTTTGTTCTAAGTCAACATTTGAAATTTCACTTAGATTTTTAATAAATGTGACTAAATACCAACGTTCGTCCTCGGATAGTAACTCTTGAAAAGAAGGCATTACTACCTTCCCTTGAGTTATTTTATAAAACAATTCTCCATCCGTCTGTTTCTGAACTTCTTCAGAAAGCAAATCTGCTGGTTGACTACCCATGGCCTGGCCTGCCGCTCCATCGCCCCTCCCTCTTACACCATGACAAGTAGAACAATAAACCTGAAAAAGTGCTTTCCCTTTGGAAAACATTTCATCATCATTTACAGGGTTTTGTAGCGTTTTAATACTATCAGGAACATGCCAATCGTTATCAGAGATAGTATTGTTTTTATCTCCTTTTTTACAGGAAATGGTAAATATCATTAAACAAAGTAAACTTAAAAGACATTTGTTGTTCATGTTCTTACACCTATAATTAAATCTTCCTCTTAATTTAAAAAAATTGTGATTAGATAATACTATAGCCAGTATATTTTTCTTCGAATGTATAGAAATGTCGTAAATTTATAATTGATCGAATACCGCTAATAATTAATTGTGCAAATTATATTTATCTGGGATATGGATAATCTCATTTTGTTACCTAAAATATTTATCTTAGGTTCTTAATAATTTGCCAGATTAAGACTTAAATGCATTATGAAAAAGCAGTTACTGTTCATTATTTTATTGATTGGATTAATTAGTCCTTCATTGGCTCAAAATGGGACAAATCAATTTAACGTAGGTTTCGATGCTGGTGGGGTATTAAATGAATATTATAAAACCCAATTTCCCGCAGGTTTTGGCATTTCTTTAAAAGGATTGATTGCCATGCCTTTGGATGCTCAGCTTACTTTTTCAGGCAGTTACCTTTACTTCCCATTAAATTCCAATTACATTCTACCTGATGGTGAAAACATTAGTCTCCATCAAATACCTGTTTTCATTGGTTACAGGGTTTATAGACAGTCATTTTTTTTTGAACCTCAACTGGGTGGTGCCTTATTGATTAATAATAATAAAAATATAACAGGCACTCAGTCTACCAAAAATACCCAATTCGCTTTTGCAGCAGAAATAGGTTATGTATACAATCAATTGGAATTTAGCCTTCGATACCAACAAGCAGGAGGCTCGCCCTACCAAATCGCATTTCTTGGCGCCAGAGTGGCCTATGCAATTGTTGGGGATAAACACTAGGCAAAAAAATAATACCATTCAATAAGACCCGGAAGCAAAATTGTAAACTTATGGCCCTGAAAAATATAACTGAGTAAATAAGGACGCAATATTAGCCACAGAATTTACCTCTATTTCATAAAAAAAGCCTCTAATATGCTGTACTAGAGGCTTTTTTTTGAAAGTAAGTGTTCGCTTAGGTAGTGTAAACCGAATTAAACATCACATAATCTGTTGTGAGGTCAGAGCCCCATCCAGTGGCTTCTTGTTTGCCAGTATTTAGCTCAAGGTGCACTTTAATATGAGATTCCCTAAGCAGTTTTTTCATGTAATTTTTATCAAATTTTGTAGGAGACCCTTTTAAGAGCACCTGTACTTGATTGTCCGCATCACCTAAATATAGGTTGGCTTTTTTATAATTAAAACTAATCCCAGCGTTGCCGCAGGCAGCAATTATTCTACCCCAATTGGGATCTCGTCCAAACATAGCCGTTTTCACCAAAGTAGAATCCGAAATTGCTCTAATCAACTTCATGGCTACATTCTCAGAAATGGCTTTCGACACTCTATATTCAATGAATTTAGATGCACCTTCGCCATCAGATACAATAAGTTTGGCCAGGTGTATTAGTAATTCAGCAAGTTTTTCCTTGAATATTACATAAAGTGGATCGTCTTCTTGGGTGATTTTTTTATTCCCCGCCATCCCATTGGCCAGAATTGCGACCATGTCATTGGTGGAAGTATCACCATCAACCGTAATCATATTGAAAGACCTTTCTACACAATATTTTAAAGTCTTTTGTAGTAATTTTTCGTCAATGTCAATGTCTGTGGCTAAAAAGGAAAGCATGGTTGCCATATTGGGATGAATCATACCTGATCCCTTTGCAACGCCACCTATGGATATGGTTTTTCCTTCCCACTCAAAATCCACAAATCCTTCCTTTGCGAAGGTGTCTGTAGTCAAAATGGCATTGGCCAGGAATGAACCGGCCTTGGCATCATTGGATAACTTAGGTACTGTTTCTTTAATACCCGCTACCACATCTTCTGTAGGAAAAACTTCACCTATCAAACCCGTTGATGCAACAATTACATCTTCAGGAGAGATTTTTAGGGCTGCCGCAACCGTATCTGCCATTGCTTCAGCACCTCTTCTACCCTGCTCACCAGTACATGCATTAGCATTCCCTGCATTGCATACTATGACTTGGGCTCTATTATTGGAAAGGTTTCTTTTGGTCACCTTGATGGGTTCGGCCTGAACTTTATTCTGTGTAAGCGTGGCAGCTGCTGCTGCTGGAACTTCCGAGAAAATGATGGCCAGGTCCCTTTTCATGGATTTAACACCTGAATGAGCACCCCAACATTTAATTCCTTTTACACTAGTAATATTCTTAATCATTACATTTATTAATTTATGGTTGCATTGGAACCTGTCGAAGGCCAATGGATTCGTTCAATCCCAACATAATATTCATATTATGAACAGCTTGACCTGCTGCACCTTTCACCAAATTATCAATGGCAGTAATCACAATAACTCTTTTGGTCCTTTCATCCCAAAATGGATAAACGTCCGCATAGTTACTACCTCTAACCTCTTTAATAGAAGGGGCTTGATTCCTCACTCTCACAAAGGGTTTATTTTTATAAAAATCCTTGTAAAGCGAAGTTAGCCTATCCTGATCCATTTCTTTATCTAAGGTCAAGTAAGAGGTTGCCAAGATGCCTCTATCCACAGGTAAAAGATGGGGAGTAAACTGTAAAATAACCGAATTTTTCATTAAAAACGAAAGCTGTTCCTGAATTTCCACGGTATGTCTGTGGTTACCAAGACCGTAAGCTTTAAAATTATCATTTACATTAGAAAAATGAGTGGTATTGCTAGCTTTTACACCTGCACCAGTGGTACCAGATTTTGCATCTATAATGGCCCCTCCTGCAGTAGCTATTCCTGCGGCAAATAATGGGGCCAGACTTAGTATAGAAGCTGTAGGATAACAACCGGGATTCGCCACTAGGGTAGCAGTACTTATCTCATCGAAGAACAGCTCAGGCATACCATATACCGCTTTTTCAAAGCCATCAGGAAAAGTATGCTCTTTCTTATACCAGTCCTCATAAACTTCCGGACTAGATAACCTAAAATCCCCTGATAGATCTATAATCTTGACGCCAGCATCTGCCCAACGCTTTACAAATTCCATGGACACACCATGAGGAAGGGCCAAAAATACCACATCTACATTCTCTACGTTCACATCGTCAGCTCCAATCAATTCAAAATCAATTATTCCTGAAAATTGACCATGCAATTCTGAAAACCGCTTGCCTTTATGGCTTTCTGAAGTTATACTAACTATATCTACTTCTGGATGGTTAATCAGAATTCTTGCTAGTTCAGAACCTGTATAACCTGATGCCCCTACGATACTGACTTTATATTTATGATTTCTCATTCTGCTCAATTGATTCTATTATTGACTTCAACTTGTTTAAGGCTAATGCTACATCTTCCTCCGGAATATTGAGGGGTGGCACGAGACGGATTACTGATTCTGCAGTTCCATTTGCGATTACTCCGTCATCTAATAATGCCTTTACAATTGGCGGTGCAGGTCTATCTAACTGTATGCCAATCATCATTCCCAAACCTCGAACTTCTTTGATCATCGGGTGGTCTTTAGACCATGAGCTAACAGTATTCATGATGTAATTTCCCATAGTAAGCGCTCTTTCTTCCAAACCTTCCTCCAAGATTGTTGTAAGCGTAGCCAACGCAGCAGCAGAAGCTAAAGGATTACCACCAAAAGTGGTCCCATGATCTCCAAAGTCAATGGCATTTCCTACTTTTTCATTGCATAAAAAAGCACCTATAGGCATACCTCCACCTAGTCCTTTTGCCAAGGTCATTATGTCTGGTTGTATATCGTAGTGCTCTTTGGCAAAAAGTTGTCCTGTTCGCCCAATACCACATTGAATTTCGTCGAAAATAAGCAGCACATTATTTTCATCACATAATGCCCTTACCTCCTGCAAATATTTCTTGTCCGCTGGAATCACTCCACCCTCTCCTTGAACAGGTTCAAGGATTACTGCGGCTACATCATCGTTAATTGCTGCTTTAAGCGCATTGATATCATTGAAAGCAACTTGGGAGAAACCTGAAGGTATTGGGGCAAAACCCTTTTGGTACTTTTTCTGACCGGTAGCTATCGTTGCAAGGGTACGTCCGTGAAAAGAATTTTCCATGGAAATAATTCCTCCACCGCGGTTGTTTTTACTGGCATATTTTCTGGCTATTTTAATTGCTCCTTCTACCGATTCAGCACCACTATTCGTTAAAAAAACATGATCCAATTTTGAAAGATCAACCAACAATTTGCTAAGTGCTACTTGAGGAGGACTGACAAAAAAATTAGAAATATGGATTAACTCGGCAGCTTGCTCTTGAATCGCACTCACCACCTTAGGATGGCAATGCCCTAAGTTGTTAACCGCAATTCCTGCTAGCATATCAATGTATTCCTTTCCATCAGCATCCCATAGCCGGCTTCCTTTGCCTTTTATAAATGCTAGGGGAAAGCGCTTGAAGGTAGGTAAATAATTTTTTTTGTCTTCTTCGTACAAATACTCGTTCGAAATATGCATGCTTAAAGTTTAATTGTTGTACCTATTGAAATTTTGTGGATGATATAATCAGTGATTTGTTCTGGACGAGTTCCATTAAGGATTACGGCTTTTTTAACACCTGACTGAACTGCTGCAACGCAGGATTCAATTTTAGGAATCATTCCTCCTGAAATAACATCTCCATAATACTTAGGAATAGTAGCTGTATCTATCTCCCTTATTATAGATGCTGGGTTGGGATATTCCTTATAAAGTCCGTCTACATCGGTAAGAACGATATAAGCGTCAGCTTTGATTGCGGCAGCTATCTTGCCCGCAAAAACATCCCCATTGATGTTGTAGTCGTTTCCCTCTTTATCTGAAGCGATACAAGTAATTACTGGAGAAAACTTATTTTCTAGCAATGAATCTATTAAAAGTGGATCAACAGAGACTACATCTCCTACCTGGCCCAAGTCAACCCTTACCTGTTCTCCGTTTTCATTTAGGCCAGTATGCCATCTTTTCTGAGCAATAGCTAATTTACCATCTTTACCTGAAAGCCCAACTGCTTTAAGCCCTTGTTTATTTAATAAATTAACCAAAGAGCTGTTTACTTCTCCCTTTAAGGTCTTTTCAATGCAGGACATGGCCTCTATACTGGTGTGTCTATGTCCATCAAAAAATTCCGATTCTATACCTGCATCTGCCAAAGACTTGTTGATAAAAGGCCCTCCACCATGCACCATTACTACCTGTATACCATGTTCTTGCAACATTTTCAACTTCTGAGCAATACCCACTTTAAGCGCCTCACTGATCATTGCATTCCCACCATATTTGATGAGAATTTTACGATATTCCATTGTATATATATTTTGTCAATATTAGATTTAGTAAAACATTGCAAAATAAAAAAGCAATAATTATACCAAGCAAAGAAATTTATATCGTAAAAACCTTTAAATCTGAATTCGTTCAAATATTACTATGTAATATTGAAATAATGAAAGCAACCTTTCCCTTTTTGACAATCTGTCATGGAAACGTCAAATTCAGTGCTCAATGAATCTTATAAGATTATCGAAGTTTGGTCAATTTAAAAATATAATTAAATTTTAATTTCGAAGTATTGATTAAAATCAAAAAGCTACACTTAAATAAAAATAATTGGAGAAAAACACCGCCTATTATTGGGTCATAAATTCCCCAGAGAGCAGGACCTTATTGCCTGAAATGCTAGAAATAAATCTTCCGCCTCTATTGCTTAACTGGTTTGATATCATTCTTCTTTTCTTGAGTTTTTCAGACCAGAAAGGAACTAGAATGGCATGGGAAGAGCCTGTAGCAAAATCTTCCAATTGACCAACATGTGGCACCAGTGTTCTACTAACAAAATCAACTTCTTCCCCGGGTGCTGTAATGGCGTATCCAAATATTTCCGAGTCCCTCAAACGTTTAAAATCAGGCTTCATGTTCTTTACTGAAGACTCAGAATCTGTTAATATTAAGTGTTTGTTAGCCGTTTCGTAAATGGCCAAAACAGGAATTCCTAGTCCTTCTTTCAATGGCAATGGACAATAAGTAATAAGTTTTAATAAGGGAATAGCTTCAAGACGCATAGAAAAAGTATCCTCTGAAACCGCAACATTAATTTCTCCTCCTTGGTAATGGAGGGTTATTTCAGGTTTATCCAGATATTTGGAGAGGAAAATCCCTGCTGCTGCAGCGCCATGTCCACACAGTTCAATTTTTTCATCAGGGGCAAACCAGCTGACGTTGCAATTTTCATTATTGTCTATGAAAACAAAAGAGGTTGCCGGCAAATCTAGTGCTGCTGCTTGCTGCTGCATCTCCTGATCTTCCAACCTCTTTCTTGTCAGCACCACTGCTGCGGGATTCCCGGTGAACCCCAATTCTCTGGCTGTAAATACTGAAATAATAACTGGTTTCATGGGCTGAATGATGGCTATTAATTGGCTCTCCAAAAGTAAGGCGTAAATAAAATCAATATGGTAAAGAGTTCTAATCTACCTAACAACATTAAAAAACTTAGAAATAGTTTAGCAAAAGGCGAAAAGAAGGCAAAATTATCAACAGGTCCTACCCTGCCAATGCCAGGTCCAACATTACCCATAGAAGTAGCTACTGCTCCGAAAGAGGTAATTAGGTCATACCCTGCAATGGACATTACAATTGAACCTAAAACGAAAATCATAAGGTAAATCAACAAGAAGTTCATAATATGGGTGATAACCTTTCCTGTAACGCGTTCACCATTAATTTTCAAAGGAATCACTGCCCTTGGGTGCACAATACGTTTAAATTCCAAGGTTGAGTTTTTCACAAAAGTAAGGTGCCGGATAAATTTAATCCCTCCACTGGTAGATCCTGCGCAGGCCCCCATAAATAAAATCATAAAGAAAATAATGGTTAAACCATTGCTATAAACGGTATAATCAGCACTTACATAGCCAGTAGTAGTAACCAATGAAACGACTTGAAAAAGCACATCCCGAAAAGATTTTTCGAAGCTATCATCCATCAAAAAGTAAACGGCGGAAAAAATCCCAATTACCAAAAGACCAACACTAATAAAATAAGCCCTGAATTCATCACTTGCCCAAACTCTTTTGAAATGCCCTTTAAATGCGAAATATATTAAAGTGAAGTTTGTTCCCGCTAGAAACATGAAGAATACCGCAGTGTACTGAATCGTTGGGCTATCAAAATAAGCCATACTATTGTTTTTAGTAGAAAACCCACCAGTAGACATGGTGGTAAGGGCATGGTTCATTGCATCAAAGAAGGACATGCCCTCCAAATAATAGATACCAACTAAAAGCAGTGTAAGGCCAAAATAAATAAACCAAAGTCTCTTGGCTGTTTCTCTGATTCTGGGATGTACCTTGTCAGAAGTAGGCCCAGGTGATTCAGCAACGAATAATTCAATCCCACCAATCCCTAGTAAAGGAAATATTGCAACTGTCAATACGATAATACCCAAACCTCCTATCCATTGGGTCATACTTCTCCATAGTAATATCCCTTCGGGGAGTACTTCTATATCTGTCAGAATAGAAGCCCCAGTAGTTGTAAATCCTGAAACAGTCTCAAAAATTGCGTCGGAGTAATGTGGAATGGTACCACTCAAAAGGTAAGGCATCATGCCAAAAACAGACATAATTATCCAACTTAATGCAACAATCATGTAGCCTTCCCTTTTGCGTATATTTTGATCCTGATTTGCAAATGAGAAGAAAAAGGTACCTCCAATAGTCAAGCAAACCAACGCCGAACCAATCAAGGTGATCTGATCTCCGCTTTGATAGTAATAGGAAAATGCGATGCTTGGAAACATTAAAATGCCAAGGAGCATCATCAATCCTCCCATGACTTTTAAAATTGCCTTATAATGGATCATGATTAATTAAATAGTTTTTCCAATACAGGTTTCGCTTCAGGGAGGGCAAGGACAATAGCTTTGTCATGCAGTTGCAATTGAAATTCACCATCGGGAATAAAAACCTCTTCTCCCCTAATGACCCCTGCTACAATGGCAGTATCTGGAAAATGCAGTGCTTTTAAATTCTTTTTGGTTAATTTATTGTTTTTTGAAACACCATATTGGACAAATTCTGCCTCTACACCCTGAATACCAGAAACGGCCTCCACCTGTCCCTTTTTCAAGTACCTGCTGACATGATTTGCTGCCACTAGCTTCTTGTTTATCAAGGAATCTACTCCGATGCTATGAGAAATATGTATGTATTCCCTGGTATCTACATGAGCAATGGTTTTATACACGCCGTGATTTTTAGCACTAAGGCTAGTAATGATATTGGTTTCAGAGCTATCAGTTAGTGCTAAAAATCCATCAGTTGTTTCAAGTCCCTCTTCTATGAGAAGGTTAATGTTTTTGTAATCACCGTGAATTATTAGGGCGGAATCCAACCTTTCTGCAAGCCATTTACACCGCTCCTTTTCATTATGGATCAAGGTAACCCCATAATCATTTTCTAATTCTCTGGCAGTGGAATACGCTAAATCATCCCCACCAATTATCATCACATTGTGAATTTCCTTCTCTTTGTGATGGACAAGGTCTTTTACTGTATTGACTGATTTATTATTGGAAATAAAAAATACATGGTCATTGTTTCGTATAAATGTATCGCCCCTTGGAATGATTGTTCTCTGGTCCCGGACAATTGCAATGATCCTAATTTCCTTAAAAATAGGATCTGTACGTGTATCGGAAAGCTTTCTGTTGATAAGTGGAGAATAACGGTCCAGCGTTATGCCTACTACACTCAATCTGCCACCTTCAAATTCTATAACATCAGAGAAGCTAGAGCGTTTCATTAGCCTGGAAATTTCCTTGCTGCATAGCATGGAAGGAGAAATGATAGAATCTATACCGAGATTTTCAAAATAAATCTTGTTCTCTTCGTATAAATAATCATGGTTTCTTACCCTGGCAATCACTTTTTTCGCCCCTAGTTGTTTGGCTAGTACGGCTGTGCAGATATTGGTTTTCTCGGAAGTAGTTACCGCCAACATGAGCTCAGCATTGTGAATGTTGGCCTTTTTTAATATCTCAATTGATGCTGAATCTCCCTCTATGGTCAATACATCCAGCCTGGATCCAATATTGTCCAGAACATCCTTGTCTAAATCAATTAAGATAATATTCTTACTTTCGTAATAAAGCTGTTCAGCCAAGTGATAACCCATATCACCTGCACCAGCGATCACGATATTAACTGCCATAGACTCGTTTTAAATTATTAAAGGGTAATATTAATCAAAAAAGGGCCAAGACCAATACTTATTAACTAATTTCCAATTATTTTCAACTTCTACCAAATAAAAATTGGAAAGCATCAATCGTATTTCTCAAATACCAAAGCCGTTCTATTGGTCATATAGATACTCAGTTGCTGCTTTTGATCTGTAAAATAGGCCATACTATTGTCTATTCTGCCAAATCCTCCAAATTGCTTGTCATCTGAATTAAGCACTAGGCGATATTGCCCCATTGAAGGTGCTTTAAATTTATAATCAGCAATGGCCGTCTGAGGATTGAAGGAAAAAGCAAACATCAAGGCACCTCTTGTAAAAATGATGACCTTGTTTTCTGGATCAGCATGAACTTGATCTGCAAAAGGGGCATTCAATATATGGTGTTTCTTTATTACAGCAAGCATAGACTTATCCCAACTGATCAGGTACTGGTACTTTAGCTTTTTATCTTCGGCAAGACTCCACTGTCTTCGGGCATATTGAAAACTCCAATTATTACCTTCCCTAGGAAAATCTACCCACTCTGGATGGCCAAATTCATTTCCCATAAAATTAAGATAGCCCTCGCCTCCCAAACCTATGGTAAAAAGTCTAAGTAGCTTATGAATCGCCAAACCTCGGTCGATAATGATGTTTTCATCCCCCACCTGCATGTGAAAGTACATTTCCTTGTCCATTAGCCAAAATGCAATGGATTTATCTCCTACCAATGCCTGATCGTGTGATTCTGCATAGGCTATCGTTTTCTCTTTGTACCTTCGGTCGCTTAATTCTTTCCAGAATTCTAGAATATCCCATTCCTCATCCTTTTTCTCCTTGAGCATTTTAATATAAAAATCTGGAACCCCCATGGCCAGTCTATAATCAAACCCTACCCCTCCTTCAGCTGGCAATCTACACAACCCTGGCATTCCACTAACATCTTCTGCAATAGAAATGGCAGATGGCTTTACTTCTTTGATAAGTGCATTGGCCAATTGCAAATAGGTAATGGCATCCCAGTCCACATCTTTTTCAAAATATTTTTCGAAATGGTCAAAAGTAGTCAATCCATGGTGGAAATAAAGCATAGAGGTAACCCCATCAAACCTAAATCCATCAAAATGGAATTCCTCCAACCAGTATTTTAAATTCGAAAGTAAAAATCGCTTCACCTCCCATTTCCCATAATCAAATAACTTTGAGTCCCATACCTCATGATATCCTCTAGGCCCTTCATGAAAATACTGGTGTTCAGATCCATCAAAACCATTTAGACCTTCAGCAACATTTTGGACCGCATGAGAGTGAACCACATCCATAATCACTGCAAGCCCAAGGCCATGTGCCTTACTCACCAAATATTTCAAATCCTCTGGTGTACCAAACCGACTTGAGGGACAGAAAAAACTGGAAACATGGTACCCGAAAGAGCCATAATAAGGATGCTCCATTACTGCCATTAATTGTATGGCATTATAACCTAAATTCTTAATTTTAGGCAAAATTTCATCTGCAAAAGCACGATAAGTACCTACAGCTTCCACCTCAAGCCCCATACCTACATGGCATTCGTATATTAATAATCCATCTTTTGAATAGTCTGCCGTAAAACTTTGATCTTCCCAATTGAAAGGTTTTTCTGGAGACCATATTTGACCTGCAAAGTCTTTACTTTCTTCATCCTGAACCACTCTTCTTATGTAGGCAGGTATTCTATCTTGTTTACTATTTTTTCCTACTACATGTACTTTTACCAGACTTTTGTGTACAAGTCTGTCCTTATATGCTGCATAAGGTAAAACAATTTCCCATACACCCCATTCATCTACTTGTAATGGGTGACTGCCTCGATCCCAGTGGTTAAAGTCTCCAATTAGAAAAAGAGCGTTGGCCTCAGGAGCCCATTCTCTATAAACCCAAACTTGTTTTTTCTTATCAAAATTAATCCCAAAATAATCATGCCCTGAGGCAAAACTGCTAAGCCCTTCACCTTCCTTTGTAAGGGCTTCAAATGCCAATTGAAACCTAACCCATCTCTGGTAAATTTCTTCTTTGTAATCCTCTAACCATGGGTCCTCCTGAACAATTTTCAATTTCATATAGCTGTCTGCAAAAGTGATTGTATTAATATTTAAAAACTGTTTTTATTCTGTTACGGGTAAGCCATTTTCTTTCCATAGATCATAACCTCCTTCTAAATTGTACACATGCTTAAATCCCTTCGACACTAATAATTCAGCGGCCTTACCGCTTCTACCTCCCACTTTACAATACACGAGTATTGTCTGGCTTCTGTCCAAACCTGAAATTTTTTCAGCGAATCCTTCCTCAAGAAAATCAATGTTTACAGCGCCTGATATCATTCCTTGATCAACTTCTTGTTTGGTCCGAACATCTAAAACCACTGCTTCCATTTTATTTGCTGCTGTTGAAAAAACCTGTGGGTTGAGTATCACTACACGGTCTGTATCTTCAGACAAAGCTTCATTTGAAGCACTACTTTCTGCTATAAAAGGATGTATGCGAGCATAGGTGCCTCCCTCAAATTGCACCTTATAATCCCCTTCAAACCTTTGATCGGCAACAAAATAATCTGTGCTAATCAATTGGGCTCCACTTGAAAATGCCATGTCTCTTCGCTTTATACTATTGGATCTGGCCTCCTTCGTTTCAGCATCTGCTCGTGTTCTAACTATATACCCTTTTTCCACCAAACTTTTAATCTGATCATGATTATTAATGGGGTCATTAATAATATGTATCGCTGATAGGGGATGCTCTTCGGGTACAGTTACAAACATAAGCCTATCCTTATCTTCATTTGATGTGGAAAGATATTCACTCACCTTAGGTTCTCCTTCATCCAAAATAAATATGAATTTACCTTTTGCCTGGGATAACTCAGGCCAGCCATATTGAGTAACGGCGGTTCGCAAGTCCTTAGACGCGCCCTTTAATTCTTTGGGGGTTATTAGTTTTTCAATTCCTAAAAATTCTTCAATTTCCTCATCCAGCATAGTAAAAACAGTGCGATCAAATGGCAGCGCTTCAGCAAAGCCACGACCGGGATAATTGGTATCTTTGGCGTTTAGACTAATAAATATTGGGAGGTGGTTGGGATGCATATTTGACCAGTTTTTCAAATCACTTAAATACGTGCTTAATAAGGCATGATGACTTAAAAAGTCAATGTCTTGTACATGAAACACTTTAAAACCTGGTTTATCAAAGCCTAAATCCCAATCCTGGGCAGCTATTGCCTCTTTCCCTAAAGGATTACTAAATCTTCCACCTTCAGGATCATGATAAACATCCAACTCCAACAATCGCAAGCCTGCGCCCAATTGATCCCAGAGTTCAGGATGACTGTAGTCCAGGCTTTGGGCCATTTCTGGACTTTCTTTTTTAATTTGATTCAAAAGCACTGCAGGTATTGCACGCTTATAACTGTTATGGGTGCCAATAAGTTGAATTTGATTGATTTTAAGTGGCTTAACCTTATCCTCCTGTTGTTTTGTATTATCGCAGCCGACAAATAATACCGAAAGCCAAATAATAAAACACCTCAAAAACATATGCCTATTTTTTTTAATTAAATATATCAAATCTTTATTAGAAATTAGTCTCGGGTAGAAAACTCTGCCCACAATGGAAGATGGTCAGAAATTCGCCAAGACATTTGAAAAGGACTCAAGCCAGCATTCTTCATGATATGGGGTCCAAAGTCAAAAACACCACCATTAAGGTAACGAATAGAAAGTTGAGGAATTTTATACTGGTTTTCAAACCAGGCAATCTGAGAATAAAACTTTGTCTGATTGTCAATCAATGTTCTCCGAACATTCCACAAATTTTCAGGCACAGAAAGTCCAGTTGATACAAATGCCTCATACCTGGGATCTCCCATCCTGTCAATGTTAAAATCCCCTAACAGAATTAGACTTTGATCAAAAGATTTCATATTTGCCGCCCATTGCTGAAGCCATTGGGCAATGGCAGTCAGCTCTCCTTCTCTATCTGCTGCCTTTTTGCCATATAAAACATGTGCGCTTACTAAAATAAAAGTTTTATTTTCTACCCTAAAACCTACTGCATAAGGTGTTCTTGCAAATTGCCTTTCAAAAGCACCTTCTTTTATCTCATCCATCTTTTTGTTTGGCACTACAAGTTCGCATGCCAATCCAGATAATTTTACTTTACGTGTGTCGAATAAAAAGCCGATTCGTTCGTCATTTCCTTCATCTCCTCCTGAAACATCGGTTAAAATAAAGCTCCAATGGTTGCCCAATAATTTAAGCATGTGTCTGAAAGCTTTTAAATCTCCCTTGAGCTCCTGAACAGCAATAATATCAAACCGGGAAATAATCTGAGCAATGGCTAAAATAGAATGGAGGTCCCTCTTGGGCGAATCCGAACCATCTGCCTCCCATTTTTCGGTAAGCCCCCCAAACGCACGAATATTCCAGGTAGCTATCAAAATATTATGATCCAATTTTTTAAAAGGGAGCCCCTGATCCAATACTGTATTTAGAGTACCCATCTCTTCTGAAATATGCTTTGGAGGTAAGCCTAGAATTTTTGAAGATTCTTGATTCATATCAAATTGATAATGGAGATCTATTTTAAATAAAAATAAGGTTTTTTAAGCGCTATCAAAACAATAAATAACATTCATTCCTACAATTGCATAAAATAATAAAAAAGCCCTAAAGAGCCATAGGTCATTTTAAGCAAATTCTAGTTAGCAATTCGATTAATAACTGTTCTTAATAAAAAATTCTATCTTCCTAAAAACCAATAACCTAAATTAGTTAGACTACAATTTCCTATGTTCAATTCAATACTTAATGAATAGCCCACCTAATTGTTGCTATTAAAAGCCCGACTATACCACCTACTACTGCTCCATTGAGCCGAATGTATTGTAAATCATACCCCACCTTTTCTTTGATTTGCAGCATGATTCCTTTGTCATCCAATTTCCCCAAGCTACTTCTCACCATATCCCCTAATTCATGGTGGTATTTTGTCACAAGATGGGTTATCGTAGTTCTCATCCATACATCAATCTGCTGTCTACTCTTATCATCCTCCCGTAGTTCGTTTAGAAAACGGTACAACTGTCTTTTAATCAATTGCATAACTGGTGTTTCAGTTGTAGAAAACTGCAACTGCAACTTGTCTTTTAATTGAAGCAACACCTTTTGAATCAAGCCTTTGGTTTGATCATTTAAAATCCAGTTTCTTTTGAGGTTTTCTATATAAGCCAGGGTTCTTTCATCACCGGATTCAAGATTGCTCGCAAATTCCAAGACATAATTTTCGAGATTTTTACGAATAGGATGTTCCGGATTTTCCTTTATTTCTTCCAACAAAGTCAATACGAGGTCTAATATTCTATCGATCAATAAGTCTGGATCTATTCCGCCAGTCTTTTTACCTAACCACACCGCAGATTTCTTTACCCAATCCCTATTTGCATATAATTCGAGGGCATTTTTTAATTTACCTAAGACAATTGCCCTTGTTTCGGGTTCCTTGATGGAAGTTGAAAATTGATCCATGGCGATAGCTACGAACTCATGGTGTTTTCCTTCAGAAATTATGCCATGCAGCCATACTCCAAATGGCCTGGCAACATCTGAACTTTCCAGCTTGTCTTTTAGCATTTTTTGAACTAATACCACGAGATGGGGATGGTCTATTTCCCCAGAAATACGCCTAAATACACCAGCTATAAACCCTATTAATTTATCTACATTTTCTCCAGACTCCAAAGATTGTAGCAGTCCCTCTGAAATTTTAATATGCGTAAGTCTTTCCTCCAAGACTTCTGGAGACAACCACTTGGTGGTAACTAAATCAACAATAGCTTCAGTTAATTTTTCCCTGTTTTTTACGATTATATTTGTATGCTTCCTGACGTATGGAATAGGAATTTCATAAAACAAGGCGCTTACCGCAAACCAATCTGCCAATCCGCCTATTGTTGCCGCCTCGAATGCCGTGGCCAAAATGCGCCAAATAGCGGTATTTGAAATCTCGAAATAAATAATCATTTCCAGGAAGATAAATCCGGAAATAGCAATCAATAAGGAATTTCTTCCGATTTTACTCTTCAAAATCTTATATTTATCTGATTTAGAAAAGATAACAACTGATTGTTATCCAATCATTAATGGATTAAATTTTAAATTTATGTGCAAAATTTGATCCAGTATTAGATTTTTATGATAAATTTTTAGATAATCTGCTAAAGAAAAAATATATTCATTAGTTTTAATTCCATTTTCAGCATTCATCCAATTACCATTAATAAAACTTGGATAAAATGGATGGTAAGCACCTTAGGTGATTTTTTTACCCAACAGCAATTAATATTCATGTGGAATAAGTATGTAAGGTTTATCAAAAAAACTTGTTTAGCTACCGAAGAAAAAGCTAACCCTCTCAACCATTGGAGAGATAGGCTATTTATTTCAGGTTTAGTTTATTTGCTACCTTTTTGTTTGATAGCACTTATTCCTGGCCTAATCATGGCCTATTTAAACAATCATGCTGCAATCTTTATTTTTGATTCATCTGCCTTTTTGGTCTCTGCAATGGCGGCCTTTATGCCGGGCATACCGCTTATCATACGGAAATGGGCTGTATTGTTAATTTTCTATTTAACTGGTGCTTCACTCATTTTTTTTGTGGGAAATTTTGGCCCTGGTTTAATGTACCTTCTGGCAGTATCAGTTTTAATGATTCTATTTTTACCTAATAAACAAGCATTTATTAGTTTCTATTTAAACTTGGTCACATGTATACTGTTTAGTTTACTGATCCATTTTGAAGCAATAGTTCAACTTCCTAACCTCCCTAGCCTGGATTTAATGCACTGGATTACCGTGTCAGCAAATTTAATATTTCTGAGTGGTGTATTTTCCTTCCTTATACCCAAATTATTTTCAAGGTTAGAGAACAGTTTAAGAGAGCAATATTCACTTCAGGAAAAACTAAAAAGGGGAACGGTAAAACTTAAAAAATCCCTACACGAGGTTGAATCAAAAAACAAGGAGTTGGAGCATTTCACTTTTGTGGTTTCACATGATCTTCAGGAACCTCTAAGAATGATTTCAGGATTTATGGGATTGTTAAAAAAGAAATACGGAAGTCAGTTAGATGATAAAGCCAACACTTTTATTACCTATGCTGTAGATGGCGCCAATCGTATGAGGCACTTAATTCTTGATTTATCGGAATATTCCAGGATAAACAAAATAACAGAGGCTCCTATTCTTCTTGATCCTGAGAAAACACTAATGGATATTAAGCTCACCTTTCAATCAGAAATATCAAAAAAAAATGCTCAAATTACCACAGGTCCCTTGGTTAAATTTCTTGGGTACCCAAGTTTTTTTTCGCTACTTATTCAGAACCTAATTGGTAATTCCCTGAAATATTCAGACCCAAGTCGTCCCCCTAAAATTCATTTCACTATGGAAGAAAGAGATAACGATTACTTATTTCAAATTAATGACA
This sequence comes from uncultured Cyclobacterium sp., assembly GCF_963977555.1. Lineage (GTDB taxonomy): Bacteria > Bacteroidota > Bacteroidia > Cytophagales > Cyclobacteriaceae > Cyclobacterium. The sequence goes on from NZ_CAXBPD010000010.1 coordinate 79,645, forward strand.
ATGGAATAGGCATTGATTCTAATTATTTTGATAAGATATTCATACTTTTTCAGCGGCTTCAGAACAAAGAAACGGGTCATGGAACGGGCATGGGCTTAGCAATAGTTAAAAAAGTTACTGAAATATTGGGTGGTAAAATTTGGGTAGCTTCAGAAGTTGGAAAAGGCACCAAATTCACTTTTACACTACCCAAACATTCCCTCAAATTCTAAATGTTATTCTTTGTTTCGAACATAAATTAATTTAATCCTCCGCTCCACCTCAAAATTAGAGATAGAACTGACGAGCGGAGTAAGTTTCTGGAATCCAAAATTCCTAGAATCAAAATTTGGTTGTTTCTTTTGAAGTAAATTCCCAACGTCTCCCATAAATGCCCAACCATCATCATCAGCCAAATCAGAAATGGTGCTGGATATCAACCTAATTAATTTGGGATTAATTTTATCAACCTGAACAGGAGTTTTGACTTTTGTTTTACCATTTTCCTTTTCTTCACTTTCGTTATGTAAAATTTCTAGGTAGATAAATTTATCACAAGCCACAATAAATGGATTGGGTGTTTTTTTCTCCCCCATGCCAAGAACCAACATTCTAGATTCGCGTAATCTTGTGGCCAATTTGGTGAAATCACTGTCACTCGACACCAAACAAAAACCATTTACTTTGTCAGAGTACAAAATGTCCATGGCATCAATAATCATTGCCGAATCAGTAGCATTTTTACCGGTGGTATAACCGTATTGCTGAATAGGATTTATGGCATTTTCTAAAAGTACATTTTTCCATTTTCCCAGCTGAGGTTTTGTCCAGTCACCGTATATTCTTTTTATAGTAGGATTACCATATTTGGCTATTTCTTCCATCATTTCCTTAACCTGAGTAGATGGTACGTTATCGGCATCAATTAATACCGCAATCTTAATGTCTTTATCCATGGGCTTAAATTATTCAGTAAAAATAGGAAATAAAACCATGCAAAGAAATTTACAGCTTTCAGGCATTTATCATGTTTGCTTTCATGTTAATCTTTTAGCGGTAATACAGCGCTCATTGGAATCATTTCAAGCTACTTAAAATAAAATTTCCAAAAGCTATTTTAAACTATCAATCTCCTTCCTTACCATACGAAATATTTTACCATTCAAGTTTTTTAATAATAACATATCACACCTTTTCTTTTTACAATTTTCTATCATTACCCTTTTCAAATTGCTTGACTTTGGCGTGTTCCTTACGAAATTTTAAGAGGTAATAAAGTCTGAAGAGTTGGCTATTAAAAATAATAACCTGCATTAATGGCTACCTTTTAAGGCGCTTAGTCCCCCTCTTATAAAAAATATTGCGGGTATCCAAGCCCAGTGAAATAGCCTAACCGAAGCCGTAGCAAATCTACAAGCCATGTCAAATTTAAAATCATTTTCCCTCACTTGTGGGTGACCTTGTAAACTTCACCGCTGGCATCATAAGTGGTCCACACTCCTACAGGCTCACCGTTATTAAAATAACCAGAACGTTTGATCGTCCCGTCCAAACGGTACCATTCCCAATAACCTTCCCCTAGCCCATTGATGATTTTCCCTTTTGACCATATCGTTTCACCGTTGGCGTGGTATTTTATAGTTAGGCCATCAATAATCTCCGTTTTTTTCGATTTACTAGATTTCACTGTCATAAGTAGGTGTTTACCTTTGATTATTAAACCCAAAACAGATAAGAGCGAGCCAATCCTTCTATTATCCTACCAATCTTTACTCGCTTTGTTCTATTTTCTGCTTGATAAAATAGTCGTTGTTGTCATATTTGGACGCTTCGGCCCACTTGACATTAATTTTAGGTAGAAATTGAGACATGCTTTCCTTTACTTCAATGTATTTCTTTTTATCCGCCACATTGTACCATTCATTTGGGTCTTTTTTTAACGCATACAATTCCTCCGATCCATCTTCATAATGGATGTATCGATAATCCTTGGTGACAATGGCGTGGTTATTTCTTGCCCAGGTAACAATAGCCGGTTTCTCCCATTTCAGTTTAGGGTTTTGTATTAAGGGATAAATGCTTTCGGCTTCTATATGCTTGGCGGAAGGTAGATTGGCCAAATCTGTTAGTGTGGGATAAATTGAAAACAATTCCACAGGTACATCTACCTTTTTATTCTTTGGGATACCAGGCCCTGCAAAAATAAGTGGTGCGGCAGTCGCACTGTTCCACAGTGCTACTTTGGCAAAGGTGTTTTTCTCCCCCAACCTGTAGCCATGGTCAGACCATAGCACCACAATAGTGTTGTCTGCATGCTTACTTTTTTCTAAAGTATTCAATACCTCTCCTATATAATGGTCTACAAATGAAACACTAGCCAAATAACCTTGAAGTATGTTTTTCCATTGGTTGTTAGCCAAGGCCCATTGGGTAGTCGGCATCATTGGCAAATCATCTATGGCAAGTGCTATTTCCGGTAAATCATCTCGATCGTTTTCCAAATATGGAGGAAGATGAAGGGTAGCAGTATCGTACAAGTCAAACCACTTTTGGGGAACATACCAAGGCACATGAGGCCGTAGAAAACCTACTGAGAGAAAAAAGGGTTGTTCATACTCTCTATTGAGCCTTTCGGAAGCCCATTTTGCAGTGGTATAATCTGGCATTTGGCTGTCCATCTCAGGAAAAGCACCCCAGTCAGTAGATGTTTTCTCTTTGTCCCAATGAAAGCTTTGTTTGGCGTATGGCCCAAATCCCTTGGCACGTCCTCCATTTTCATCGAATAAATTATCTGGTGCATAGTTGTGGTAAATTTTACCTACTCCCATGGTATGATAGCCTTGATCCTTAAAATACTGGTGCATCATTTTCGCATTTCGAGTAGCTTGGTTGGTTGCTTTGATGTTGTTGTCAGCAATAAACCCGTAAATCCCAGTAGTAGAAGGCCTCAATCCTGTCATTATAGCCGTTCTGGAAGGGCTACACATAGGAGATTGGCTTTGTGCATTTGTGAAGAGTAAACCACTTTTGATAAGCTTGTCCAAATTGGGAGTGATGGCATCTGGATGCCCCATTCCGCCGACAAAATTATTCAAATCATCTACCGCAATCATTAAAATATTGGGTCGATCTTGCTGTGCTTTTCCGCTTACACCAGTTAGGCACAGACTTAAGAAAAACAATAAAAGGTACTTTTGGGACATGGGTAATTATTAATTGTTAATGATTAATTGTTAATTGTTAATGATTAATTGTTAATTGTTAATGATTAATTATTAATTGATAATATGCCCTTTTAAAACTTCAGTTTCAAAAGGTAAGCTTGTCTTGATCCGGAGTGAACGGAATTAAAACCTATCATATCGCCATTGGGACTCCACCTACAGTGAATATCACAGCGCCAATGTCCTTTGAATGTTTCAGGAGTAACAAACTGACCTAAGGAAAGAACCGCATTGGATTTCATGTCCATCAAGTAAATTTTTTGTTCTTTGAAAGCATTTTCCCTAGCGTAAGTGTCTGTTACCATCCATTTCTCATCAGGAGAGAAAGCACCATGCCCGTCAAAGTCTAAAAGTCCATTGCCAAGCCTTTTATAATCCTGCTTGCCTGTGGTGTATAATATGTGTGAATATTGTTTGCCTTCGTAAGCACCAGTCACCATTAATTCCTCATCATTCAACCAATCAAAGTGAGATCCTCCCCAGTCGTCAGGGAAACACCTTTCCAGACCGCTACCATCTATATTCAATATCAATGAAGTGGTATTCCTGTTTGGAATAGCCCTTGCCAACCAAAACAATTTAGTACCTCCACGACTAAATAAAGTATGGTTAAAATACTCAATCCCATCAGCAGGGATTTCCGGAACCAGCTCCTTTACATCAGCCAAAGAAACTATAAGATCCGCTTTTCCCGTTTCCAGGTCTATCAAAAATATACCATCGTCTTCAGGAAACTGAACACTTTCTTTTTTATCCTGTCCTTCTCCACCATAACCGTAATCACTTCTGGTGATTCTTAGCCGAGAAAAATTAATACTAACTGCCTTTTTACCATCAGGTGAGACCGCACTTACGGGATGGGGAATGGTTTTGATTTCTTCCTGAGTATGAACATTCATAATTATGGAAATAAATTTCCCATCCCTTAGGTCGTTGTAAATGATGAGTGAATCCGGAGAAGTTGCCAGCCAATGCGCCATACATCCTTGTTGAAAATTCCAAGCACGAGTCGTAGTCAGTGGCTTGAATTCCATGGTTTCAAGATCTACAAGTCCCAAAGTAGCTTCGTCTTCCTCTGTCGGAAGCCGATCCTTAATATCTGTTTCTAAAATAGTCGCATATTTTTGGTTGGCGCTAAATGAATTTATGCCATAGTAACTGGCATATAAATGTTCTTTGCCATTGTCCACCAATTGAATGGGGTCTGAAACCTCAGGAAAATGAACGGGATTAGGAGCGCTTTTCTTTTCTAAGGAGGTAGGTTTAGAACATGAAAGGGCAATAGTGCATGCCAATAAAATAAAAGTTAAGGATTTCATTTGGTTGTATTTGTTAATTTGGTTTATCGTCAACTATTGCAAAAAAACAGTTGATAACCCAAAATAGCATGAGAAAATGGACTTTTCAAGCGGCACTACGAAATAAGGGTAAATGCACCGGAATTTTAATTTTTTAACAAAATTCTAATGAGCGATCATTCCATTCTCAAGCCTCATATTTACTGGTAAAACACACAGCATATACCTATGTTTTCGAAAGGATAAATTTTGAACATTTTTTTAAAAAATTTAGCCTAAATAAATATGATTCTGAATGCCAATTATAGTACTAACCCTGAGAATCAGGGAAATAATCATTACTAAGTATAAAAAAACCTTTAAATTCTTAAAATATCATTAATTATCTTGACACATATTTCTATCTTAAATTCTATTTTTAAATTAGATTCCGCATATAAATTTTAACCAAAACAGTCTTCAAAAGCGACAATGCTATTATTTAAAAAAGACATATATGTATATTTTTTATAATTAAATACAGCAAATTAACGATAATAATAACTCAATTTTAATTAAAATAAATTATACGCACAATAAAACTAAAATTAAACTACTGAATACTGTTTTTTAGTTGTAGATTTTGCTATCATTAGGATTCATATTACGAATACCAAATTTCAAATTATTACCCAATTAGTACCATTTTAACAAACCTAAATCCAAAGTAATGAAGCAACCTTTATTAAATTATGTGAAACCCTTAATTCGATTGTTTTCAATTGCTATTATCGTCCAAGTCATTGGCTTGGGTTATGTACAAGCAGAAAACAAAACGGGGAGAGAAAAAAGCTTGGAAGAGGCTAACAATACGGTCTTAAAATCAACGAATAGAAAGATCCTTTCTACACCTAAAGTCACCAGCAATATAATGGCTTTTTATACCAACCTGGCAGATGTGACTGTAGCTGGAACAGTTACCGATGAAAGTGGAGAGCCAATACCTGGTGTTACCATTTCAATTCCAGAAACAGGACTTGGAACCGCTACAGACCTTAGCGGAAAGTATTCAATTACAGTTCCGGAAGGTTCAACCCTCATTTTCTCTTTTATAGGGTTTGAATCCCAGCGAATTGTGGTCAATAATCAAAATAAAATCGATGTAACCTTGCTTGAGGATGTATCTTCGTTGGAAGAAGTAGTGGTCGTAGGGTATGGGTCAGTCAATAGAGAAAACCTTACCAGTGCGGTAAGTTCATTGAATGAAAAGGATTTTGTAGCGGGCACAGTTTCCCCTTTAATGGCCATCCAAGGAAAGGTTCCCGGATTAAGTATTCAGTCCACAAATGGTGCTGATCCAAATTCCGAAATCTCCATTCAATTGCGTGGTGTAAACTCTGTCAATGCCTCTCAGGGACCACTTATTGTAATTGATGGGGTACCTGGAGGAAATATCAACTCTGTGGTAAAAGAAGATATTGCTTCCATAGAAGTTTTACGTGATGCCTCTGGTGCTGCCATTTATGGAACCAGGGCTTCTGGTGGAGTTATTCTTATTACTACCAAATCTGCTAAGTCAGGAGAATTAACTGTCAGTTATACTGGGGAATTTTTTGCGGAAGGCGTACGTCGTTATAATAAGCCACTAGGAAGGGATCGTTTCCTTGAAGAAGGCCTAGGCAATGATCTTGGTCACAATACCGATTGGTTTGACGAGGTCACCAATGATGTTCCAGTAAGTTATAGAAATGTTCTTAGCTTTAGCGGTGGAGTAGAAAATGCAAGGATCCGAGCCACAATAAGTAACCGAAACGCTACAGGATTGGCTATTGGTACAGACAGAAATGATACCCAAGCAAGAATAAATACCGATTTTATAATGTTTGATGGTTTTTTAAAAATTACCAATAACCTGTCCTATAATAAAAGAAAGTCAAATTTCTCTAACAACGATATTTTCAGGATGGCCTTGCAGTTAAATCCTACCGAAACCCCTTATGATGCTAGTATGCCCCATGGGCTAAATGTATGGACAGGAGGCTAGGACTGGTATAATCCTGTAGCGGATATCAAGTTAAGGACGGATAAATCGGATTATACTTATTTATTAAACACTACCTCCTTGCTATTTAATATTACAGATAATATTGCCTTGACTGCGAGGTATTCCATGAACAATCATAATTATTATGGAACCTACTGGAGATCAGCCCAACATAAAACCTCATTAGATGAGGGGGTAGCTGGAAATGCCAGTCATCAATATGGAGAATTTAATGACAATACCCTGGAAGCTTTTGCCACATACGATGAAAGCTTTGACCTTCACACCATTAATGCAGTAGGAGGCTATAGTTTTCAGGAGTTTAATGGACAGGGATTTTCTGCGAGCAATTCTGATTTTGCTGTAGACGGAATAGAAGAGCATGACTTGGGTACTGGTAGGTTTTTGTCTGAAGGTAGAGCCGGCCTAGGCTCTTTTAAAAATCCCAGGGTAAGGTTGATGGCCTTTTTTGGTAGGGTTAACTACAGTTGGAACAATAGGTATTTGATCACTGCAAGTTTGAGAAGAGAAGGCTCTTCAAAATTTGCCAAAGGCAATAGATGGGGAAACTTTACAGCCCTTTCAGTAGGTTGGAACCTACACAATGAACCCTTCATGCAAACCCAAAATCTGTTTACTAATCTAAAACTTAGGGCTGGCTTTGGCGAAACTGGAAATGAAGGATTTCAGCCAGGTGTAGCTACCAGAATGTATGGCCCAGATACTTGGTGGTTAATGAATGGTGAATGGAGAAGAACTTACGGGGTGTCCCATAACCAAAATACAGACCTAAAATGGGAAACAAAAAAAGAATACAATATCGGGGTAGATTTTGCCATTCTTGAAGGAATTATTTCGGGTAGATTTGACCTCTTTAAAAGAGATGTAAACGACTTGATTTATGACATATCTGTTCCACAACCGCCTGCTATTCACGATAAAACTACGATGAATGTGGGTATTTTAAGAAATACAGGATGGGAAGCTGAAGTTACTTGGAATGCCATAGACAAAACTAATTTCAATTATACAACTACTTTAATTGGCTCTTCTTATAAAAGTGAACTTGTTAGTCTTTGGGGAAATCAGACTTTCTGGGATAGAAAAGGTTTTCCAGCACCAGGTAGCCCTGGCAATGCGGTAAGACTTTTCCCAGGTGAGCCTATAGGCCGGTTCTTTGTATGGGAACATGCAGGGTTTACTGAATCTGGAGACTGGATGCTTAGAGGAGACGATGGAGAAATATTTGATGTTACCGAAAGAACAAAAACAAACCAAGATAAAAAATTCATCGGGAATGCAATCCCAAAAGTAATCTTAGCTTGGAATAACCAATTCCAGATTGGAAAATTTGATGTTAATGCTTATTTCAGAGCTTGGACAGGCCATGATATATTCAACATGCCTAATTTTTATTACGGAATACCTTTAGAATCTAGAAACGTTTTGGTAGAAAATTATGATGCACAAAAACATATCACAGGAGAAAAAGAACTGAGTGATTACTGGATTGAAGATGGTGATTTCTTGAAGCTTGATGTATTGTCATTAGGCTATACTTTTGATATGAAAGGAAATAAATACGTCAAAGGGCTTCGTCTATATGCCACAGGGCAAAATTTATTTGTCCTTACAAATTATTCAGGTTTAAATCCTGAGGTTAATATTAATGGTTTGGACCCAGGGTTTGAAGAGAGGGCAACCTATCCACAAACGAGAACTTTTATGTTTGGTGTACAAGCTAATTTTTAAACCAAAAAAAATAAAGATCATGAAATTGACAAAATATATATTAATCCTTTTTACTGTCATTATAACAAGCTGTTCCCTGGATGAGGTTTGGTATGACAAAGTAGTACCAGAAACCTTCTTTAAAACTGAAGGAGATGTATTGGCTGCCCTTTACCGTCCATTTACTCATGCCAGGTGGTATTTAACAGGAGATCGATGGGTAGCTCAGGAATTTTCTGGAGATCATTTTGCTCGTACTACCAAAGGAAGGCATTGGTACGATGGAGGGCGTTATGCTCGATATCAACATCATGAATGGACTCCAGATGAATCCCAATTATTTGGAACCTGGAGAGGAACATTACAAGGTGTAGCTTTGGCATTAGATGTTAAGCAAGACTTGGGTAAATTAGATTATCAAGAACTTGCACTTACGGAAGAAGATAAAGCAGCCCACTTAGGTCAGTTAGATGCCTTGATAGCCTTCTTCTATTTAAGAGGTCTGGATTTCTATGGTGGTCTTCCAGTGTTTACCAGTTTGGATCAGGAGGATGTTCCTAGAAGTACCGACAAAGAAACTTTTGATCACATCGAAACTTTGTTAAAGCAAGCCCTTATCGACTTGTCTGTGAAAGAAGTGGGTGCACCTCAGGAAGGGGCTATCACCAAAGGAGCAGCAGCAGTAATGTTGGCAAGACTGTACTTCAATGCTGAAGCCTACATAGGGATCCCTATGTACGAAGAAGCAGCAGAGATCTCCCAAGCACTCCTTAATAATGAATATGGCACCTATAGTTTGGATAACGATTGGAAGGGCCCTCATGATTTTGAAAACGATCAATCACCAGAGATAATTTGGTCGATCCCTTCAGAATTTAACAGGCTAGAGTATACACATTATGGTCACATGTATCATTATAATTCCCGTGTATATTTTGACGTGGATTTGGGTTCAAATAACGGTACCCATTTACAACCTTCAAGAAAACCTGATGGAACTTTGTATTCAGAGGAATTTAAATTAGGTTCACCTTACGAAAAATTCGAGGACACTGATCTTAGGAAAAAACCATTTAAATATTTCGGCTCTGGCAGTTACGAAGGTATGTTTTAGTAGGTCCTCAAGTTTCTCCTATTACTGGTGATCAAGTTATAGGCAATGAGGAATACAACGGTGAACCCCTAGAGTTTGTGGACAAGGTGGGGAGATTTTCAGAAATAGGAACAACTTATTCGTCTGTTGAGGAGGTACCATCAAATATTGGTGCAGGTGAAGAAAACACTGGTGTTCGCATGGTAAAAATCCCTGTTCCCTCAAGCCAGGACCTGACTTTAAGATGGGCTGCAGATCATCCAGTTTTCAGGTTGGCAGAAGTTTATTTGATGCTTGCTGAATGTCATTTAAGATTAGGTGACCCGTCTGCCGCAGCCGAGCTGATAAATACTGTTAGGATGAGGGCTTTTGAGGGAGGCAATGATTCCAATCCTGCTACTTCCGAAAATTTGGATTTGTACCGAATAGCCGATGAATGGGGTGTTGAATTTCTGGGAGAAGGTAGAAGAAGAACTGACTTAATTAGACTAGGGTTTTTCACCACAGAAAAATGGTGGGATCATTCTCCTTCTAATTCAAGTCATCTTAATCGATTCCCAGTACCTACTGCCGCTCTTTCAGCCAGTAATGTGCTTGAGCAAAACCCTGGTTACTAATACCGAAATGATTAAATAATGGATTTCTAGTAAAGGGATCTATAATTGATAATTACAATCCGGCAGCTAGACATTGGTCTATGGTGCCGGATTTTTTTTGAAGAAGCAACAATTGTTAATTGTTAATTGTTAATTGTTAATTGTTAATTGTTTTTAAAGTATAAACTTCAATATTCTACTACCGTTGCCTGAGACTGTTGGGCAACCGAACTACCGGTGCCTGAGCCTGTCGAAGGCAGAGGCAAAGCAGTTGACCTATTACTTCTAGGCTATTTTTATAAATGAGTTGCTTCGCTTCCTTTAGATTTGATAAATGTTAATATTCTAAGATTACTGTTATAAACATTGAGAGTCCTGGTAGAGACTCATAAATTGTTAATAACGGTGGATAACATTAAATTAGGAATAGGAACGGGGTGAACTTACGTCGCTTCTAGGACACTAAGGCCTATGCCCTGTATCAGTCCCCGTTCCATGTTCCGGTTGCCTTGAGAACCAATTAGAATTTTAGGTTAACAGACCTTCTAAAGGTTTTAGTTTCAGCAACCATATTTATTAACATTTAATAGTAAAGTTATGAAATTTAGAGCATTTATCGGTATTGACGTGAGTAAATCCACCATTGACATCCATTTGAGAAACGCTGGAAGGCACGCTGTGTTTGTTAATGATCTGGAAGGATTTGAAGCCATGGTCGAATGGCTTATGGACATTTTGGGGCAGGTGTGCCCTGATGAGATGATGTTTGGTTTGGAACACACTGGGCTTTATAGCGAGCTTCTGATCTCTTTTCTCAACGACCACAATTTCCCCTTTACGGTACTGCCTGGCTTAGAGGTGAAAAAGTCTATGGGGATCCGAAGAGGTAAATCAGACAAAGCTGACGCCAAAGATATTGCCGATTATATTTATGAGAAAAGGGAGAAGGTCAATTTGTTCAATATGCCCTCCCAGAACTTGGAATCGATAAGAAAGCTTGCCTCTTACAGGGAACGTTTGGTAAAAGAAAGAACCGCCTATAAAACAAGACTAGGCGAATACCAAAAGGTCTATGGGAAGGAGTCTTATGAGATATATACAGAATCACATAAACAGATCATAGCCTGTCTAGACAAACAAATTAAAGGAATGGAAGCCGAAATGGAACGGCTGATAAAGGACGACCAAGAAATGTTAAGACAATACCGGTTGGTCAAATCTGTAAAGGGTATAGGTCCCCAGACTGCCATCATGATGATTGTGTTAACTAAAGCATTTACCGCTTTTCCAGAATGGAGAAAGTTTGCCAGTTATGCAGGTATTGCCCCTTTTCCAAATCAGTCGGGAACTTATATGGGTAAGACGAGAACCAGTAAACTGGCAAACAAACGTATAAAAGCACTTCTAACCATGTGTGCGGGGAGGGCTGTACAATACAATCCAGAGATGAGACTTTATTACGAACAACGGGTTAATAAAGGCAAGAATAAAATGAGTACAATGAATATTATAAGAAATAAACTCGTATCAAGGGTCTTTGCGGTAATAGAAAGAGGTAGCCCATATGTCGAAACAATGAAATATGCTGCTTAAAAATTAAAAATTGTACTATTCCACTTGCTTTAATCTTAGAATACAGGGCAGGCCTCCATTTGGGTGTTGTAGCTTATAGAAATCTGGTTTTTCATTGTTATAGGTAACTAGGACGTATTGAGTGCCCTTGATATTAATTATATCTAAACCTCTTACTGCTTTTTGGCTAAAATTTAAGCCAAGCTGATTCCCCTCTAATATTGTTCCATCAGAATTGATAATATTACCTGATAGACTTCCAAGGCGTCCGTGATAAGGGGACACACCAAAATAATTCCCTCCTGCCAAAACTTCATCCTTACCGTCTCTATCAAAGTCATATTTTAAAAAGGTCGTCATAGGGGCTACTTGTAAAGTGCCCTCAAAAGCTTCAAAAGTAAACATACCGCCAGAATTAAGTAAGTATCCCGAAGCCAATTGGTGCGCAGTATAGAGGCTGGCATTATGCAACTGCTCTTCATCAAATAGCTCTTCCAAAGGTTTGCCAGCAAAATCCTTATAAGAGGTGAATTTTCTTTTAAGAAAACGCATTTGGCTGCTCAGTTCATCCAGCCCTGCAACTGTAAAGTATTCGCCCTCTTTTTCATAGGCCACTATTGTTTCTGTACTTCCATTATAATCAAAATCTGCATAATACATCTTTAACGGATAATCTTCTTTCGAAGTAAACTTACTGTTCAGCCCCCAGTTGCCCAACAAATAATCCAATTCACCATCCCCATTGATATCAAACGGAATAATGGATTGCCAAAGCCCAGTTAACTTTTGATCAACAATTCCTTCGGTAATGTCTTTTAAAATACCTTTTTGATTTATAAAGAACTTAGGAGTCATCCACTCCCCCACTACGATAAGGTCCATCCACTTATCACCATCAAAATCTGTCCAGACAGCATCAGTTACCATCCCTACATTCTCCAGTGTTTTGTTAATAACAATCTCAAAAGTGCCGTTATTATTGTTCAGGAGATAAGATTTTGGAAGCTTTCCAAAATCATTTGCAACAGCTCCACTGCCAACAAAAAGATCTGTATCACCGTCCTTATCATAATCAAATGCTTTTACTACAGCCCCATTTTCAAAATAAGCAGGAAGGTCCTGCTTTTTAAAACCATTGCCTTCATTGATAAAAAGCCTATCCATCAAAGCCTCATTTTCTCCGGAAAACTCCCCTCCTGAGGAGACAATAAATAGGTCCTTTTTACCATCATTATTGAGGTCTTCAATAATAGCAGATACATCTTCACGAAGATAATCATTGGCAAATGCTTCAAATTGACTCTCTATAAATCCATTACCCATTTGAAGGAAAATCCTTGCAGGCTGAGATTTTGCTCCTCCAAAGAAAACATCATCGCTCCCATCGCCATCAATGTCTTTGACGACAACTGCAGGTCCACGGTCAGAAATTTTATAGGGAATAAGTCTTTGATGGTTTAAATCGATATACCTATTTTCTTGATGTCTATAATCCAACCCTGTTGGGGTCTCTACTTTTTGAAACCATGTTTCGGGTTTAGAAAAGACCTCTAAATAATTTACTTTTTTGCGATTTTCTGATGGGCTCAGTTCCAGTGTTTGATTCACTGTTATGTCGTATTTTTTTTCAATTGTATTGTCTGGCCATATCACTAGCAAAGAATCTACTTGTTGAATATTGCCATAACCAAAATGGATCAAAGGTTCTGAAGCGGATTGAAAACCTCTGGAAGTAAACAACTGTTTTAATTGCATCCTTCCCTGATGCCAGGAGATCACCTTCGTGCCAATATCGAAAGTATTTGGAGCAAAGAAATCAACCTTAATTTTTAAATAAGCTGCATTTCCTGGATAATTGTTCTGGTACAATGTTGCTGGTTCATTGAGATTATTGGTTACAAGATCCAAATCTCCATCATTGTCCAGATCTGCCCAGGCGGCTCCCGTTGATAAATTTGGGTAATCAGAAATCCAATTACCAGATTGATCAGAAAACATGAGGTTTTCTTCCCCTTGAAAAATATAGTTCTTTACTTTTCCCGAAGGCATTTTATTCAAGGCTTCCTGATCTAAACGATTTGAAGCGTTAAATTGCCGTTCTACTTCTTCGCTAGATATATAATTGATGTAATCATGGTCATTGGGTCTTCGGGAAATCCCTGTAGATATGAATAAATCCTGCTTTCCGTCAAGATCAAAATCTGCAAAAAGAGGGCTCCAGCTCCAATCAGTAGCGGATACACCACTGTACAAGGCGACCTCCTGAAAGTATTCTCCTCCACGGTTGATTTGCAACATATTACGTGCGTATTGGGGATGGTAATTGAGGCGTTCTATTTTCAAATCATGCGTATAAATGGGGTCATCATTCATTGATGATTTAAGCACCTTTTCATCTTCAGATAGCATATCCAAGGTAAGTAGGTCAATAAAGCCATCTTGATTGATGTCTGCAACATCATTCCCCATAGAAAACCTGCTTACCTGACTGAATTTCTCCTTCAGTTGCTCGGTAAAAGTTCCGTCTCCATTGTTGATATAGTAATAATCGTCTTCGTGAAAATCGTTGCTTATATAGAGATCCGTAAATCCATCATTGTTAAAATCTGCCGTTGCCAACCCAAGCCCATAGCCATTGGCCCCGCCAAAAATACCTGCTTCTTCACTAACATCTATAAATATCCCGCCATCATTCCTAAGCAACTTATCACCACTTTCCTCAGCACGCTCCTTCCTTATCGCCGCCGGACCATAAGAGTTATCTGTATGAACAGAATGGTTCAACAAGTACATGTCCAGGTCTCCATCGTTGTCATAATCAAAAAAGGAAGCAGTGGTAGCATAATTCTGAAAATCCAGACCGTATTCTGCTCCTTCTTCGGTAAAGGTGAGGTTACCATTGTTAATAAACAGCTCATTTTTACCAGTCAGACCATGGATTCCTACTACAGCACACACATAAATATCAAGATAACCATCCCCATTTACATCAGCCATTGTTACACCCGTATTCCAATCGGAGGATCCGGCAACTCCGGCTTTTTCAGTGATGTCCTCAAACACCATGTTCCCTTTATTTAAAAATAATTTATTGGGAACTTGATTTCCGGTGAAATAAATATCTTGGAGTCCATCATTGTTGATATCACCTATTGCTACTCCCCCACCATTGTAGAAATAGAGGTAATACAGAATACTTAGGTTGTTGGTTTCTTTTAACTCATTGGTGAAATCTAGCTTTGAAACCGATGATGCTACAGATGCAAACATGTAATTTTCCTCTTTTTTAGGCTTCTTTTCTGAGCACCCGAAAAAAATAAAAAATATAAGTACAATTACACCGTATTTCATTTTATCTGATTATAAATTTTAAATCCCTAACACCATGATTATTATGGGTTTTGATAGTGTCGACGTTTTGCCTTCCATTCTGCCATGCCGTATTCACCCAAACTCAATTTACCCTCCATAATATCGTTACCAACTACCCCTGTAAATTGGAAATTAAGGCGTACTCCCTGTTTAGTATAGGAACTTCGAAGTAAAATATCATTCCCATGAAGTGTACCCGTTAGCTCACGAGGTCCGAAACTAGCATGGTGGGTACCAAAAATTTCATTTCCTTTTTGTTCAATCATGAAGGTTTGGTTCACCATGCTTGCGACGAATTGTATCTCAAGGTCCCAGAGGCCACTTAAGTCCAAAGCAGCAGGACCACTAGGCTTTTGCATCTGAGGTGGATTGGAAAGCAACTCATATACGCGTTTGGCGATTACCCGCTCCTCGCCTGCTGTAAGTTGGGAAGGGTTGATCCGTATGTTAGGCTCCATATTTGGAGGGAAAGGAAGGAAACTCCCGGCACCGCTGACAGCAATTCGGGGATTATTTTCCCACAAAAGCTCTTCAACATCTTGGCCTGTGAGTGGAATTAAAGAAATATCCCATTCTACATGAAGAGAAGGTGATCGATTGGATCTTCCTTTTGGGAGAAGAAGCGCTGTCTTCACTCCAGGAACTTGTTCCAGACGATCGGAGATGTAATTGGCCCAAGAAATCCACATCCTCCACTCTTCGGCATGATCCCGTTTTTCCCACATTTCTACTGCGGTCAGCATTCCCATTATCTCCTCACGACCCACCTTGAACCCACGTCCAAAGCCGTGGTGGGGCGCACTAGTGATCCAAGAAGCTTGGACAAAGTCTTTGCGGCCAATCAGCAGGCCAGCACATTGTGGCCCTCGCAAATATTTACCCCCACTATAGGCAACCATATCCGCCCCTTGGGCTATATGTGGATTCGGGACTTCTAATCCCTCAGCCGCTGCATCCACTAAGATTGGCACTTTAAATGGCTTGGCAAGCGCAGCGATTATTTTCAGCGAGAGAGGCCCGTCCTCTGAGGCACCACTGGCCAAAACCAAAATCATGGCTGTTCGCGGCCCCAAAGCAGCTTTCAGTTCCTCAGGGGTATTTACCTCTATCATTCTCACCCCCACCGCCTTTGCCGCAGCATCGTATGCTGATCGAGAATAAGATGGAACAATCACTTCATCCTTCATTCCTTCCAGATTGGGGATTTGCCAAATCTTATCAGGGTCCCCTCCTGTCACGCAGCCAGCTGTCGCGATGGTTATAGCAGCCGACGCACCTGAAGTCACTACGCCCCATTCCGCTCCAGTAATTTCTGCTAAGCGAAGGGCTACCCCATTCATCAGTTCATCAAGTTGAACAAAATTCTTCACTGCCTCATCCATCGCTACCTGTACTTCTGGCAAGACCCGGGTTGCACCAACGATTGTAACTGTGCCCCGGGCATTAATCAGTGGGCGTACTCCTATAGAATCATATATACTTTTGCCAAGAACCTTTCTACTTGGAGAAACAGTGGTAACGGGCATTGAATTAGCACTATTTGCACCTGTTAGCGCTCCTAAAAGCAGACCTCCAAATGGCAGGCTTGATAAAATACTAATTACTTTTCTTCTGCTAATCATGATCAATCTTTTTCAAAATAAAAGGTAATGCTATATAGTTAGGATTTAGAATTAAAGGAGATTTAACCCAACGAACACACCGTTAAATCACTAAAATCCTAACGTCTAGATCATTTAACCGATGGTACTCAAAAGCAAAGTCAACTCTACTTACATCCATAATACCACAAAATAGCATGAGTATTTCAGCTTTTCAAATCTCTTTTAATCTTAAATAGTCCCAAAATCAGTATATTTAAAATATGGAAGTCAAAAAACCGGATAAGGTCAATGAACCGGATTTGGAATATGAAAACTATTCCTATGCCGATTACCTGAAATGGCAGATGGAGGAGGTGGTCGAACTGATCAAAGGTAGGGTTTTTAAAAAAGCTGCGGCAGCACCAAAAAGAATCCATCAAAAGGTGTCGGGAGAGTTTTTTCTCAGAATTGGCAATTTTCTAAAAGGTAAAAAATGCCAGGTTTATTCTGCACCCTTCGATGTGCGTTTTCCAAAAGCATCCAAAGCAGATCATCTGATCCATGATGTGGTTCAGCCGGATATTTGCGTGATTTGTGATCGAGAAAAATTGGATGACCGGGGTTGCATTGGAGCGCCAGATTTGATTGTGGAAATTCTTTCTCCCAGCAACAGTAAAACCGAATTGAAGCATAAGTTCGCGCTTTATGAGTCCAATGGAGTTCGGGAATATTGGATCATTCATGCTGAAACCCAGGATTTGTTAATCTATAGTCTTACCAATGGAAATTATGTCCCTTCCCTTTTACTTACCTCAGGTGACGTGGCAGAGTCAAAAGTGATCCAAGGGTTTAAACTGGATTTAGAAGAGTTTTTTGGGGATATCGAATAGGATTTAAAACCATTATTGAGGTGAGGCTATCCGTTCAATCCTGTTAATGTGATTCCGTCCTGTGAAAGATTTTTTTGAATTATATATCACTATAAAAGTTTAACTGTCTTGAAAAATATAAATCTATTGTTATTTCTAACCAGTCTGCTCACTTTAATATTTATGAGCGAACTGGCTTATGCTCAGGTGTCTGAAAATCAAGGTTCTCAATCGTACCAACTCGATAACCCTATATCGGTAAAGTACCTGAAAAAGAATCTTCGAAAAGCTCAACCTAGATTGGTATTAAATCAGGCAATTGAAAAAATTTAAGAGAAAAGCTTCAAACCGATCCTCTAATTCAGCACATGTATCAAGCAATCAAGCAGAATGCTGAAACGATATTGCCATTGGATTTAATTACGGTCGACATCCCTGATAACCCTCGATCGCAACAAAATCAGCTCGGTATTTCCAGAAATTTCCTATACCGAATGAATATGCTCGGAATGGTCTATTTAGTAGAAAAGGATCCGGCGATTTTGCAAAGGATAAATGATGAAGTGGTAGTTGCTTGTAATTTCCCTACCTGGAATCCAAAGCATTTTCTCGATGTAGGTGAAATGTCATTGGCCATTGCCTTGGCCTTAGATTGGACCGCTGGAAAATTACCCAAATCCACCATCTCCTTGGCGAAAAAGTCTTTAATAGAGAAGGGCATTATGCCCAGCTGGCCCGAAAATGGGGAGACGCCACGATGGGTCAATGGAACCAATAATTGGAATCAGGTTTGCAATGCAGGTATGATTGCAGCATCCATTGCCATTGCGGAAGTGGATCCTGCATTGGCCGCAAAAACGATAAAAAGATCAATCGAGGGTTTGAACCATGCACTTGCAGAATATGCCCCGGATGGTGCATATCCTGAAGGCGCTACTTATTGGGGTTATGGAACCATGTTTTCAGTAGTGACGGCTGCGATGCTTGAAAGTGCTTTTGGAACAAATTTTGGAATTGGTGCCTTTCCGGGTTTTATGGAGAGCGCCAATTTCGGGCTATTAACCGCAGCACCATCCAAACTTTTATACAATTATGCAGATAGTCCTGCAATACCCGAGTTATATACTGATTTTACCTTGAGTTGGTTTGCCTCCAAAACAGGAGACAAGAACTATTTGAACCATGAAAGGTTTATGCAAACTCCTGAAGAGATAGGAAAAATCTCTAGGCTGGCAGGCGCAGGCTTGGTTTGGACGTCACAGTTTGAAGAAAAGGGATCGGGACATATTCCCAGCGCATGGAAGGGTGAAGGAGCAAATCCACTTGTAATTTTTAATGGTCAAGGAGACAATGAAGAAGGCTTTTATTGTGGAGGCAAAGGAGGTCGTGGATCAATAAGTCATGGAAATATGGATGCCGGATCTTTCATTTTTGAATTGGGCGGCGTTAGGTGGGTGATTGATCCCGGCAATCAGAGCTATGGGGTGTTGTCAAGAGCCGGTTTCGATTTATGGAGCAGGTGTCAGGACTGCGATCGATGGAAATTACTTACCAAGAATAACTTTGGGCACAGCACAATTTCAGTTAATAACGAATTGCATGTAGTCGATGGTTTGGCTACGATTGTTGATTTTAAAGGAGGAGAAAAGCCTGAAGCCACTTTTGACCTTTCACCAACATTTACAGGCCAATTAAAAAGTGCAACAAGAAAATTCACGAAAGATAGCCCAAAATCTATCGTAATCGAGGACCAAATAGAAACCACCGATGCTACAAAAGTGATCACCTGGCAGCTTATGACTCAGGCCGATATAGAGCTTGTAGACGGTGGGGCTGTTTTGACTCAGGATGGCAAAACCCTCAAGTTGGAAAACCTGTCACATCCTGCGTTTAACTTGTCTATTGTCTCACTTGATCCGGCTCCACTTGAGTTGGATAAGCAAATTGAAAACCTAAAGCGAATAGAGTTAAGGGTTCCTGCTTGGACTTTAAAGGAAAATAAAGGCGTAATTAAAGTGCGTTTATCAGGCGAATGAGATAATCATCGTATTCTTTTTTTTTCACATTTGAAATCCGAGTCTCAAACCGATGACTTTAAGGAGGGAAATCAATCTAATTAAACATTTTTTGACTTTTCCTTGAAATAAACCACATACAAACAGCGCTTAAAATTCTTTAATTATTTCGGAGCACTTTCCAGAAATAGCTTTGCTTTTTGGGCCAGGTATTTGTTGTCGGATTTACTTAGGTGCGTAACTTGTTCCAGACTTGTTGCGTCGAACATTGCCTGTTTTTGGTAAACCTCTAAAAGAAGTACAATAAGTGGAACCTCAAGGTCAAAAATAATGGCATTAAAAAAAGTAGCCGTCTTAGGATGTACATTTGGAGCGTCCCTGAACAATTCTAAAATCCATTTCTTCCTACCGCTATCCATTTGAGGAAATAGCCCGATTAGATTTGCTTGGAAGGATTCGGAAGCTAGAATTTGAGGGCTAATTGTTTGAATGGCTTTTTCGGAGAGACTATATTCACTGCTTTGTATAAAATCGAAAATCATTGGACTAACTTCTGGGAATTGATCAAGCTTGCCTTCCAATTGCTCCAAGGTCCACAAAACATCTGAAAGATTTTCACTTTCAAGTAAAAGATTTATATAATCAGCATCAAAATTTTCGGTGGTCCAGTTCTTAATTACTGCACTGGTTGGGCCATATATCAGGTGCCATAATTTATAGGTAGTGTAAGCAGCGCCCTCTACCACATAATCTAATATAAATTTTGACGTAGCACTGGATACGCCATCTATTTCCTCAGCATCATATTGGTTTTCTGAAGTTTCCGCTTTGGATCCTTCCATCACAATCTCATTGTAGGAATAACCTGCTAGGGGTAGGAATGGATCAGCTAACAATGCATTTAGTCTAAGGTACTCTTCCTCTGTAAATGGCTCGTGATCGTGTTTACTGAGGTACTCTTTTTCCGGCAATTCAAAACCTAAATACCTTCCGGTAGGATTCCAATAGACAATAACATCCAGCAACCTGCATTTACCATCGAAGCAAACACTTGTGACGACATTTCGTGAAAAATATACTGGTTCGCCTTGAATGGACAAATGCCCATAGAGTGTATCAATTGAAATTTCCTCTTCAAAATCAATCAAGCGTTTTTCTACTTCAACCGCTTCTATTGTCAAGGTTTTATCATTAATATATTGTATGGTTCCCGTATTGGAAACGGGAACCATGCCAATTAATACTACAGCAATAATTAGTAGAAAATATTGCTTTGTAATTTTGAACATTTACTTGTTTAACTTTTAAGATTAGACTGTTGGAACAATAGCACCATGGTTTCTTAAAAGTTCTCTGACCTCATCCAATGGAACATCAGCAGGAGATACATTTCGCTGACAAGCAATCACTGCTGTAGCTGCAGCTGCCTGCCCCATGGCCATACTAGACCCTTGTACCCTTAACGCAGAATTAGCCAGTCTATCACTAGACAAACACCTGCCTGCAACCATAAAGTTTTTGCTATTTTTAGGAATCAATGCCCTTAAAGGCACAGTTGCAACCACCCCATCACTTAGTTGTTTTGGCGTTACCCCATGTTCAATGATATGCAAATCTATTGGATAATAGGAATAGGAGAGTGAATCATCAAAAACCTTCCCAGAAGTATAATCCTCATGCGTGATTTGATACAAACCATCTATCCTATAGGTTTCCCTGATACCGATTTCTGTTCGCATGTCCTCAAGTACAATGTTTTCACAGCCCCGTAACCGCCTTAGAAACTTTAGGTGTTTTAGAAGTGAACTTCTTGCATGAATATTGGCGGCAGTATGGGACTCAGAGGTTGTGGAGTCTGCTCCTCTGATGTGCTGGATATTGTCACCTTTTGTACTTAAAAGGCCAACAATATTACCCCTAAACTCCTCTCTTACCAATTCTCCTCGATTAATGGCTGCCTCATATTCTCGTTTTATCATTTCCAAATCCAGGGCTTCCATGTTATAGCCACCCAATCTAAATATAAGCGTTCCAGGTTGTGTTTCAGCTTCTCTCAACAAGTCAAATCCAGCAATATTTGCGGCAATCGCATTTCCTGAGCAATCGATGATTTGTTTGCATTTTATTTTGGTGGTAATCCCTTTACCTACGGTCTCCATTTCCCAGAAACCATTCTTGAATTCTATTTTGGTAGGCGTTTCGTAATAACGCAAATCAACGCCCGCTTCAACACATTTTTGCTCCAGTAGTACAGAAAATAAGGGACCATTTAGTCTCACCTGATGTTTCCAATGCCAGCGACCATGGGGAATTGAAAAATTAGGAAGGGTATCGCCATTTAGTTCCACCGCTTCTTGTACATTTTCCCATCCTATACCACTAATTATCTGTTTTCCCCAGGCAAAGAATATTCCCGGAAATGCCACTCCTGCCGTAGTAGTGGTGCCACCTAATTGGCTAACGCACTCGATAAGAGTCACCTTTTGACCTGCTCTGCCAGCTTGAATAGCTGCCACTGCACCTGCCGTCCCCCCTCCTACTACAACAATGTCCGTTGTTATATTTTTATTTATAACCTTGTATGGTTCCTTTAATACCTCTCCTTTAGCAAAGGGAGAGGCTGCAACACCCAGGGAAAGTGTTCCCATTGCGGCGATCATATCTCTTCTTTTCATAAATCTTTTTTTTGCTTAAACCCGAAATAGGCAATGGGCCTTCTAATACATGATGAAATCACTTCAAAAGCAGTCACTTCGTTGCTATTTTCAACTTCACCATAGCCCTGCTAAGACTCAGTCTCCAAATAGCCTGATTTTCTTGTAATTACACCACTCCCTGAGAAACTTCAGGACAGGCACCTCAAACCCTTTTGGATAATCCGAGTAAAACCCGAACCAGGCAACTGCTATACTTTTAATAAGTGTACTCATCTCTTGAGGAACTCCTTCACTTGCTAACCAGCTAGCAGCTGCACCAATCGGGTTAAATAATTTACTTACTAAATTGATCAGTACCCTGGGTTTTGATCAGTATCAGGATTTATAGCTCCGTTAAAATTCAATTCTGACAGAGGAATTGGCCATAAATAATGGGCTTCAGCTATGGTTATGCCCTTATTTTTGCTCACCATTTCCTGCGCTCTACCTGTTCTTTTTAAATCCAACCAGCGCTTTCCTTCGAATTGAAACTCGTAAGCCCTCTCCTGTAATAAGGCATCAAGGAATTCTGTGGTTTCGCCTGAAGAGAAAGAGTAGTCAATTTCTGAAGGTGCATCAATTGCTAATCCATAAGCCCTTCTTTTTACTTTATTTAAAGCTTCTAATGCTTCAGGGGTAACGGAATTGGTGTTTCTAACGGCAGTTTCTGCATAGATTAAAAGCACTTCTGCATACCTGTAAATAGGTAAATCATTTCCACCATCACTCCTTCCAATAGCATCTCGTTCCATGTACTTACTGCTTACCAAAGTATTTGGCCCCAACCCAAAATCTATTTTATCCCATAAGGCTTTTCTTAGATCAGCCTCTTCCCAATTGATATAAAATGGATTGGAAGCGTCACTATAATGCGCGTAGGCCCCTCCAAAATTAAAGTAATCTGTGCTTGGGTGATTCAGTATAAATAACATAAAATTCCCCTGACCAATCTCTCTGGAGTATTTAAAGTAAAACACCTCTTCTGAAGTCGTAACTAGATCAGCTCCGAAAATATCGGTACGAATGTCATTGACCTCTTCTATTGGAACCAATGAATAAACGTTTGAATCAATAACTTCCTTGCTTTTGGCCATGGCCAGATCGTAACTGCCCATAAACATATGCACATCAGCAAGTAAGGTTTTAGCTGCATTTACCGTGGGTCTTCCTATTAGTTCGGCAGTAGCATTTAGATGCGTTTCCGCATATTCAAGATCTGACAAGATCAATTCATAAACTTCAGATTCACTACTCCTAGGCAAATCTATTTCCAACATGTTTTCCTCTGTTCTAAGAGGGACACCAGACCAGTTTCTGACCAGGTCAAAATAACTCAAAGCCCTTAAAAACTTGGCTTCTCCGATATAATAATTTATATCTTCTTGGCTAATACTATTGCCATTTGGTGCATTAGCAATGACCAGGTTTGCATTCCTTATGGCTTGATAGAAAGAATTCCATCGTGAACCTGCTGTATTGATATTGGTAGCATTTAGTCCAGCAAAATCATTGTATTGCGCTCGGCTTCCTCTACCATATCCCCAGTCTGTATGTGCATCTAGTATAGCAATTTGCTCGGCCCTTGTGGAACGCAAAGGCGAATAAATTGCATTCACTGCAGTTTTGACTTCTTCAGAAGTATTGTAAAAATTTTCTACCGCAACAGTTTTAGGTTGTTCCAACAATAAATCCTCACAACTTGTGAACATAAGGAGGAATACTGGAATTATATACAATTGAATGGTTTTTATCCTTTTCATTTTATTTCACTTTAAGTTGAATACTTGATTTTCATTATCCGTTTTAAAAACCCAATCTTATACCCATAGTGAGTGATTTGGGAATAGGATAACTGTAGTGGTCAATCCCCAATTGGGTACCAGCACCTCTTGAATTTACTTCAGGGTCCCACCAGGAATAACCAGTCAAAGTGATAAAATTTTGAGCACTCACATATACCTGAGCACTATTAAGTGATTTTTTAAACAGTAGGGAGGCAGGTACATTGTATGCCAACTGAATATTTTTGAACCTTAGGTAAGATCCATCCTCGATAAACCTATCAGAAACTCTAACGGCCGTATTTCTGCTGATCAGTGGATATTTAGCATCAGTATTTTGAGGTGTCCAGTGATCGTACAAAACATCTTTAGGCATGTTCATACCTTGCCCAAAATCCATTGTACTGGTAATAGAACTTACATTGAAAATATCATTGCCAAAGGATCCTTGTAGGAAAAAACTAAACTCAAAGTTCTTGTAATTCATACTTGAATTTAATCCGTAGATAAAATCTGGGTTAGGATCTCCTATATAGGTTTTATCATTGTCATTGATGATGCCATTGTCATCTTGATCGACGAAATTGATGTTTCCATTTTCATCATAACCATCTTCTTGATAGCCATAAAATTGACCGATAGGCCTTCCTTCTCTTAAAATGGTCACATTATCGCCAACTACCAATACACCTACGTATGCCCCTAAAATATCCTCACCGTTGTGTAAGCTTAAAACCTTGTTCTTGTTAAAGGCCACATTGCCAAAAACATCCCATTTAAAGTCACCAGTCAAAACTTTGGCATCCAAGCTAAACTCCACTCCTTTGTTTTGAACCTTTCCAACGTTTTGTATAGTTGTCGTAAAGCCAAGGGAACTTGGAAGTCTCACCGTATTAAGCAAGTCTCGGGTGTTTTTAAGGTAATAATCTGCATTGAATAAAATTCTATCCTCCAGAAAACCAAAGTCCAACCCAAAATCAATTTGTTCTGTAGTTTCCCATTTCAAATTGCCAGGAAGTACTGTACTTGGTGCAAAAGTGTTGTACAGAGTATTTTGAAAGACTGTATTTCCAGGACTTAGTTGGCTTAAGGTAGCATAAGGAGAAATTGCCTGACTGCCCGTAAGTCCCCAACTTGTTCTAACTTTCAAATCTGAAAGCCAGCTACTGTTTTCAACAAATGATTCTTTGAATACCCTATAGGCAAAGGCTCCTGAGGGGAAGAAACCCCATTTGTTGCCTGGACTATACTTGGAAGAGCCATCAGTCCTAAAACTAGCAGTAAATAAAAATCGATCGTCAAAGGTATAATTAACCCTACTCAAATAAGAAATCAATACAGAATTTGAATATCCGCTGCTTGGTATACCAGGCGTCCCTGCAGCTTGAATGCTATACGTTTCAAACGCATCACTTAAGAATCCTACGCCACTTCCACTAAGATAAGTATCCGTAAAATCTTGATAGGTAAACCCTAGAAGAGCGTTTAATTGATGCTTACTCGCGATAGTTTTATCATAGGTAAGGGTGTTTTCACTCAGTAGACTTCTAAACTGTCCTGTACTCACACTTGCTCTACCAGCAGAATTAAAGAAATTTCTAGTTGTGTAGGCATCTGTTCTGTCATCTCTGTTTTCTATACCTCCTGAAATTTTCAAAGTCAGGTCTGGAATAGGTTTGTAAACGAATGCCATATTAGTCAAGACAACATTGGCCTTAACAATACTCATTTGTTCGTTGATAAAATTCAACGGATTCACTATGTCAGGAGCAATAAAAGGGTACTCATTGCCCAAAACATTGTAACTGCCATCTTCATTGTAAGGTTGAGAGATAGGTGCTGCAGACAAGGCTGCTCCGATCATTGAATTTCCACGTGAACCTCCACCGCTGTCCCTCCTTTCGGTTTTTAAATGTGTTAGGTTAGTATTGAAAAGTAAGGTGATCTTATCGCTTATTGTATGATTGATATTTGCTCTAAGAGAGTACCTGTCGTAATCACTTCCTTTTATAATTCCATCCTGACCAAAAAAGCTTCCAGAAATGGAATATTTGGTTTTGGCGGTTCCCCCGCTGACATTCAAAGAAGTAGACAATATTGGCGCATCAGTAAAAATCAAATTTTGCCAATCAAATCCCTGGCCAAATCCAGCTACTTCCTGATCTGTAAAGTACAAAGGAATATTGTCATTGGCCGCCTGAATGTTCTGGATCTCAGCATATTCGCTCCCATTCATTAAATCCAAGGTTTTTCGAATGGATTGCATGCTATAACTTGTTTCAAAATCCACTTTGGAAGTACCTTCTTTTCCTTGTTTGGTGGTAATCAATACGACTCCATTGGCTCCTCTGGAACCATAAATAGCGGTAGCAGAAGCATCTTTTAACACTTCAATACTTTCTATATCAAAGTTATTCAAGTTGGTAGGATTTCCTGAAAAAGGGAATCCATCCACCACATAGAGAGGTTCATTGCCTCCTTGGATGGAATTCGTACCACGAATCCTAACACTTATCCCTGCTCCCGGAGCACCACTGTTCTGAATGATCTGTACCCCTGCAGCTCTACCAGATATGGCTTGCATCACGTTGGATGTTGGGAAGGCATTGATTTCATCTGATTTTACACTGGAGACTGAACCTGTCAAATCACTTTTCTTAACCGTTCCGTAACCTATTACAACGACCTCTTCGAGTGCTGTATCGTCAAGTTCCATGTTAATCCTAAATTGGGTCTGATTGCCAATTTTCAAACTTTTGGATTTATATCCAATAAATGAAACCACCAATGTGGCACCTTCTTCGGCTTGAATAAAGAAATTCCCATCCAAATCCGTTACTGTTCCTTTCGTTGTATTTGCTATGGTAACCGTTGCTCCAGGCATTGGATTGCCATTTTCGTCTAAAACGGTTCCTGTAATGGCCACTTGGTCCACTTTAGTAGTAGAAGTTACCCTTTTAACGTCCGATTTTTTAACATGAATGTTGTCATTCACTTGTTTGAAACTTAAGTCAGTTTGGGAAGCAATGGCTGAGAGTAAGCGGTAAAGGCTTTCCCCATTGCTTTCAACACTGATTAATTCGGCATTTTCGATCTCCCTGGCTGCGAAAACGAAATTGTAATCCGTTACCATTTCGAGTCGTTTAAAGGCATCTTTTACCTTCACTTTTTTAAGAGAAAGGTAAATTGGGACTTCTTCAATGCTTTTCACCTGGGCATTGCCATTGAAGGCCATAAGGAAACTCATGCTCAAACACTGAATAGTGAAGGCTATTGTAAATAATTTGGTCATGTAGACAACATGCTTAAGTACGCATTTTTTCATATCTTTACATTGTTTGTTTAGGCTATTCGGTTAAATAAACATTTCACGGAAAAAGGATTGCAGTCTTTTTTCCGATTTCATTAAGAGGTCATAAATGTTAGCGCATCTATGGCCTTTTTTTTACATTTTTAGACTTTACATAGGCATTCTCTATTAGTTGAATTTTAATGTGACTTTATCCTTTTCCAATTGATAGTTAAACCTTGCAGAGTGACTCAATCCCTCGAGAACATTTCTTAAACTCTGGTCATCAAACTTTCCTGATATTTCCAAATCGGCTGAGGGTCGGTTTGTAAAAGCGACTTTAACTCCATACCAATTTTCAAGTACTCTTTTGATCTCAAACATGGAAACCTGGTCAAAAACGATGGTCTTTCTTGTCCATGCCAACAATTTGTCAGGATCAAAAGATACATTTTTAATGCTCTCCTTTCTCAAGTCTATCTGAAGCCCCTCTCCATTTGTGAGGTTAATACTTTGTTCTTCTACTAAATCTATATCTACAGCGACTTTACCTGTCAATAAAGAAATGTCTATAGGCTCGTTTTTATAAGAACTGATAAGAAAAACGGTACCGAGTGCTGTGGTTGTTACCGAACCAGTTTTCACACTGAAGGGTCTGGTTTTATCTTCTGCCACCTCAAAATAGGCTTCTCCATTAAGCTCTAATATGCGCTGATGGCTTTCGAAGTTATTAATGTATTTTAAAGTACTCCCAGAGTTAAGGATTACCTTGGAACCATCTTGTAGTGTAAGATTCGCTTTCACTCCTGGAGGTGCGTAATGTTCAATCATATTCACTTGCTGCTCGACTACCGGAGCTACTTCCTTAGGAAAGTAAATATTGGCTACTATAGCCAGGGAAAACACTATGGCTAAAATCCCTACTAAACGGTAAAATTGGGGAATGATCCTTTTTCCTTCTGCTTTCTTAGCTCTAAAATGAAGGATTGTACTAAGCGCATTTAGCGGGACTGGGCTTCTTTGTATTTCATTTACCGCCGCATTATCAATTGCTTTCTCAATATTGTTCCAAGTATTGTCAATTCTATCGGGTGTAATATTAAATGACTTTCTGGACATGTTTAATACCAACTTCATGGCTAAAGCAATGTCCTCTTCTTTTTTAGGATTTTCATTCAGGTATTTTTCCCAATAGCTTTTCGTTTGGGCGTCAGGTGACAACACCCATTTTTGGAATTCTGGATCCAGTACAAAGTCGGCTATCTTATAATCTCTCTTACACATACCAAAGGGTTTCAATAAAAGGAGACAGAAACCCTTAAAAGTTATCCTTCATTCCAAAAAAAATATTTAATATTTATCATTAACAAATACAATGCTCTGGAAAGGCCCCAAAGGCAAATAAATAATTTTAACCGTCATTACTTGTACAATTCCTTGTATGCCTTTGGGTCCTTGATTGTCTGATTTATTTGACAATGCAATCCTCAAGAATAGTCAGCAAAGAAAACGCTCCATTTTAAAAAGCAGTTAAATTTATTTATTTAGAAAATAAAAAATAAACTGGCTGATTATCAGAAATTTATAAAAATTAATGAAAAAATTTTAAAATATAACGGTTACGTATATGTTTTATTTTACTTTATACTTCAAAACCCATATAGGATATTGATATCAAGTAATTCTATGTGTTTTTTCATCCGAATAAGGTTCAATATCTTACAATGATGATCAACTAAAAGCATAACCCAAAAATGCCTGCAAAGAGAATTTCTCCGGTTTACTTAACCAAGGAAGAGCCAAATTCTTCCCTCACCTGTTCATCATTTTCTTCTGAAATTGCGGCTTGGGATGCGTTCAGGCAGGGAAATGAATCCGCTTTCATATTTATTTACGAAAAGTATTTTGAAGTGATGTATGCCTATGGATTCAGCATTGTTGCAGATCCATATTTGGTAAAAGATGCCTTGCAGGACCTATTTGTGGAGCTTAGAGAGAGAAGGGGGAACCTTGGCCAAACGGATGCCATAAAATTCTACCTCTTCAAATGTCTGAAAAGACGGCTCATCAGGGAATTGGCAAAATGGCCAGGCAAAAGGGAATCCCTTGAAGACTTGCCATTAAGTTTCCAGTTCACCCTATCTTATGAAGCGCAACTGATAGACCGTCAATTGAGTGAGGAGAAAATTGCAAAGTTAAATATTGCGGTTTCAGGACTGAGTCCCAGGCAAAGGGAAATTATCTATTACAGTTTCTATGAGGGATTTACTTACAGACAAATTCAGGATATGATGGGGCTCGAAAGTCAGCAAGCCACCAGAAACCTGATGTATAAAGCCATGCAATACCTTAGAAAATGTATTTAGCTAATTTTTATACGTCTGAAATTATCTAAAAGAAAGACTAGGCACTTATTATTTATTATCTGTGAAAACACTGAACAATATTGAAGACTTTTTATGCCACCCGGAGTTTGTCCGGTGGGTAAAGCAGCCTGACAAGGAGCTGGATTCCTATTGGGAGCAGTGGATCAAGGCGAATCCAGAGCTGTTCCCAACCATGCGATTGGCAAGGGAAATGTTGCTGAGAACCTCATTTAATACTCCCCTTTCACCTGTGGGATTTAAGCAGCAGGTGCTTCAGGAAGTACTTAGGCAACGGGAAAAAAAAGCCAAACAACCAGTAGCCGATAAAAAAGAGAAAAAAAAATTCGGATATCGAAATTTTTGGAACGGATTGGGGCAAATGAACAGAGTGGCAGCGATTCTATTATTTTCCTTGGGTATGGGAGGGTTATTTAGTCCCATTAACAAAATGAACTCCTTAGTGGAAGAGGAAATTGAAGAGGCTGCCACGGTGCTTAAGCGTACAGGTGCAGGTGAAAAATTGCAATTGACCTTAGGGGATGGTACCAAGGTATGGTTAAACTCCTCCAGCCAGCTAGAATTTCCGAAAAAATTCTCAAATAATGAACGCTCCCTTCATCTGATTGGAGAAGCTTATTTTGAGGTAAAAAGGGATAGTTTACGGCCTTTTAAAGTGAATACTGATGGGCTGATGACTACCGTTTTAGGCACTAGTTTCAACATTAACACTAAAGTCCTTGGAAAAATCAAGGTTTCACTTGTGAGTGGGAAGGTTGAGGTTTCCTCTTCCGAAACTAACACACCATTGTTACCAGGTGAAATGCTGGATTACGATGGTTTGAAAGAAACCCATACTATTGGAGCATTTGATGTTGCCAAAGTATTGGCATGGAAAGAGGGAGTTTTACGATTCCAAAAATCCACATTACCTCAAGTAAAGGCAGCGCTGGAAGAATGGTTCGGGGTCAAAATCAAGTTACAAAATGCCAATGGAGTGACCTGGGAGTTTTCTGGGACTTACCCTCAGCAAACACTTGAGGAGGTACTGGAAAGCATGTCCTATATCAAGGGCTTTGATTACCGAATTAATGGCAAAGAAGCAATCATAAAATTCTGATCATATGAAACATCCAGATACTTCATAAAAAAGCCATAGAAGAGCAAGCTCCTCTATGGCAACAAAAACAACCTGTCCACGGCAATCATTGGGGAATGCACCGTGTCAGGCTAGGCTTATCAAAATCGATTATTCAATAAACCAAGGTAAAATTATGAAAAATAAATTACTAAAGACAATCATTATGTTGTCCAAATGCTTTCTTTATGGTTTCGTATTGCAGACCCTTCTGCTAAATTTTGTCCTGGCCCTGAATGCAAAGGGGCAATACAAAACTATAGAAGAGGTTAGGGTTAATTTAACGGCAGATCAATTGACTCTTGACCGGTTTTTCAAGGAGGTGCAGCGGCAGACCCCTTTCAAGTTTTCCTTTGAAAACAGGGATATGGAAAGGAGATCGGAGATCAGCTTTACTCAAAAGGAAGGGACAGTAATTGACTTTTTAAGGGAAGTATCTCTTCAGACGGATCTTTCGTTCCGACAGGTCAACCATGGAATAGATGTATTGAAGAGAGAAGGCATAGAGAAAGCCATCATTTCCGCTCCCGAGGCCATTACCATCAGCGGCAAAGTGACTGATGAAAATGGAGCCCCTATACCAGGGGTGACAGTCTCCGTTCCAGGCACCTCAATAGGCACTGCCACAGACCTTGAAGGAAGATATTCATTTTCGGTTCCGGAAGGCTCAACCTTAGTTTTTTCATTTATTGGTTTCGAGACCCAGCGCGTTGTTGTTGGAACTCAAAATATAATTGATGTCATCTTAAGCGAAGATATGGCTTCTTTGGATGAGGTAATTGTAGTGGGGTATGGTTCAGTCAAAAAAAGTGATTTGACAGGATCAATTGCTTCAATAAAATCCGAAGACATCAAAGGTTTGCCTGTAAGATCAATTGCTGAATCCATTCAGGGAAGGGTTGCAGGCGTAATGGTTAATAAAAGCAGCGGGAGGCCAGGTTCTGGATCTGAGATTATAATAAGAGGTGTTGGTTCTATAAATGGTTTGAGCCCTCTTTTTGTTGTGGATGGCGTTATTTCAGGAAACTCACCAACCTTTAATCCTCGTGACGTTGAATCCATTGAAATCATTAAGGATGCTAGCGCAGCAGCAATTTATGGTGCACAGGCTGCTGGTGGGGTGGTATTGGTAACCACAAAAAGAGGGTCATTTGGTCAGAAGAATACCATCAATTTCACATCAAATACTGGTGTAAGACGAATAAGCAATTCTTATAAGATGTTAGAAACTGATGACTACGTGCGGGCACGGAATGGAATTGGAGATGACTACGATTTATGGGATGATACAGACCTTCCAAACACCAATTGGTTTGATGAATTATTTGAAACCGGAATTGAACAATCCTACCTACTTTCATTTAGTGGGGGCAGTGAAAAAATAAAATACTACCTGTCAAGTGGTTATGAAAAAGAAGAAGGCATACAAAAAGGCAACTATTGGGAGCGATATTCAATTAGGTTAAATGCGGATTATGCAGTTTCCAAAAACATCACTCTTGGACATCAACTGTATTTGGCTAAAATGCAACAAGATCCTTATACCATGGAATTACCATGGAGAACTTTACCTTATATGGATGTATACAATGATGATGGCACCTTCGCCGCTGTACCTCCTGTAGTTGAATTCTCAGGAGGAAATCCTATTGCTGAACTAGGATATCGACATTATAAAAGCCGGGATTTGTCCGTTAATAGTATTTTTTATTTGAATTGGGAAATTACTCCTGGCTTAAATTTTAGAACGACAGGTTCGGGTTCGTTTGGTTCTGGATATGACGACAATTTTAGTGAAGCAAACCTTCTGAGAAGAGCCCAAACAAATGAAAACTACAGTAAGTCTTTGAATTATTCTGAGTCCTATATATTGAATTCCACATTGACTTATGAGCGTGTATTTGGTGAAAAACACGACTTTAAAATAATGGGTGGATACGAAGTCAGAAACGCTCATGGTGCCAGTCTAAGTTCACAAGCAACAGGATTTCCGGTAAGGGTAGCAGAGTCTTTTTCGCTATCAACCAATAACAACAAGACAGCAAGTGGGGGACTATCCTATGGCAGTTTTTTATCTCAATTTGGAAGGTTAAATTATATCTATGACAGTAAGTATATTTTAACTGCAAATGTCAGGAGAGATGGGTCCCCAAAGTTTGGACCACAAAACAGGTGGGGTGTGTTTCCATCGGTGTCAGCAGGATGGAAAATAAATGAGGAGAGCTTCTTTAATACAGGTTTCTTTGACCTATTAAAGCCACGAATTAGCTGGGGTATACTCGGCAATGACAGTGCGCTAGGAAACTTCTTGTATCAACCATCTTATCAGCAAGTAACCATGCATAGTTTTGATGAAGTAAGCAGTATTGGAGGTTTTAATTCCATAAGAGTTGTAAATGAAAATATAAAATGGGAAGAGATTCATTCGACTGATATCGGTATTGACATTGCCATCTTGGATGGTAAAGTTACATTCAATGCTGATTACTACTGGAGGAATACTAAGGATATGATCTATAATTTATCCATTCCATTGTCTTCAGGAATCGGTGGAGTTAATAGCAATCCTAGTTTGATGCCAGTTAATATTGGAAGTATATTGAACAAAGGATGGGAAATAAGTACCCAATATCGAAATAGCCTTGGTGATTTGAAGTTTTCTGTTGGAGGAAATCTTTCACATAATGAAAATAAGGTACTTGATCTTGGCTTACCAACTGCCTACATATACAGCGGTGGCGCTTGGCCCCTTAGTTCAAATTCCAGGCCTTTCATTACCGAAAATGGTCAACCGGTGGGACAATTATATGGCTTTATTGCAGATGGGATCATCCAAAGCCAAGAGGAGATTGACGGATTGAATCAGATTGCATCCGATTTTGCAGGTCAAACAGCATTCTATAACCACCAGTATACTGGACCCGGAGATCTAAGATTTCGTGATCTTGATGGAGATGGTAGGATTACCGCAGAGGACAGAACAGTAATAGGAAATCCCTGGCCTAAATTCCAATATGGATTTAACCTATACATGGAATGGAAAAGTTTTGATTTGAATGCTACCATAATAGGTATTGCTGGAAGAGATATAATGAACGATGTCAAAGCTTTTGAGCAAAATTTTCAGCAGGACTTTCAATCAACTTATGATATTTTTAATGCATCCTATTTCTTAGGAAATGAATTAACTGATCAACCAAGGTTAGGACTTTTTGACCCTTCAGGATCAGGCGCCTTCATTGAAGATCCTAGTAAAAATTATCGGTATTACTCGACTTATTTGGTAGAGGATGGCTCTTACCTGAAAATTAAAAATATATCGATCGGTTATTTTTTCTCAAAACCAATACTGGATAGGATCGGCCTGGATAACCTAAGAATATATATGTCCGGTCAAAACCTGTTTACTTTCACTAAATTTTCGGGACTTGATCCTGAATTTTCAAATGATGTGAAAAATCATGGACAGTATAATATATCTACTTATCCTCAAACCCAGTTGATATCATTTGGATTAGAATTAGGTATTTAAGTAAAAAATAGATTTTAAAAATATTAAATCAATAAGAAATGAAATATTTTAATAAAAGATATTGCTTGCTGGTATTAGTAATTTCTTGCTCAATGTTCGGATGTCAGGATTACCTGGAATTAGAAGACAACACGTCAATTTCCGCAGGTTCTTTTCCAACTACACTCGAGCATGTTGATCTATTAGTAGCATCAACTTATGGTGTTCAGCATGATTGGGGTTTCTTAGGCCACTATTGGCATGGATATGGCATTTATTGTTTCGATCATACGGTAGATTTTCAATGGAAAGGGACCGAGAGCTGGATCGGAATGAGTATTGGAATGGCAGAGTTAGGTGATTCCAAAATGGTCAACGAATGGAGGGACTTATATCGCGGGATTTATTATTCTAATAGTGCTTTGGAAGGGATAAATAGCTATCGCAGCATTGCTCCAGAATCAGAACTCAAGCGGTTAGACCAGTATGAAGGAGAAGCCTTGTTCATGAGGGGATTCTATTTGTGGCACCTTCAAGTATTTTATGGACAACCTAATTTGGATGGAATGGGCGTACCTGTGATAACAGAAGTGCCTGGTTCTTTAGAATCAATGTCTGTTGGAAGGTCTTCAACTATGGAAACCTATCAAGCCATGATTGAGGATTTCAAGAATGCCTCCTTGCTTTTAGAAGGTCAACTAGATAATCATCGAGCTACAGAATGGTCTGCCAAAGCTGCCTTGGCCAAGGTTTATTTATTTGCAGAAATGTATGATAATGCAAAGGTTGTCCTTGAAGACTGTATCAACAATAGCGGAAAATCCCTTGTCTCTTTCGATCATTACAAGAATATGTTCAACGGTGATACTCAGTATGAATACAATTCTGAATCATTTTATGAAGTTGGTAACCGCGCTGAACCGGAAAAGACAAATAATAATGGTTCAAGACAACAAAATACCGGCTCATCTGCGACCATTCTCTATACTCCATTTTATATAGATAATAATAATGAAAGGAGTGCTATGGGATATAGTAATCAGTATACTCATGACATGAATATAAAGCGATTTGGTTATAACGATCCAGCTCCATTGACGCAAATTGAAGAAGTTAATGGAGAGTGGAAACTTTTAGACAGTTACGTCTCCCAACAGATGGAGCGAAGAGCCAATGCAGGTAATGAGACCGATGGACCTGACCCACGCCTTTACGTTTCCACTTTGCAACCATTCTTTGATTCGGTTACTGTCGCAGGTGTGGAATATCCCGTAGCTCAAGCAGAATTCGGAAAATGGTGGCAAATGTCCCCTACTACGGGGATTGATCCAAACACTTTCTACGGGTGGCCACTGAAGAAAAATCAATTTCTTGGAGGTACAATTTGGGAAACCAGGGCGGTTGCAGGAGCGAACTTCTATTTTATCCGATTACCGGATATTTATTTGATGTATGCTGAGGTGATAAAGGATTCAAACCCTACCCTTGCTTTGGAATATGTTAATAAAGTTCATAGGAGAGCTTATGGTTATGATCCTGATACTCCTTCCCCTGTTGATTATGCAACTTTAACTGACGATACTAAGGCGC
Source organism: uncultured Cyclobacterium sp. (assembly GCF_963977555.1). Taxonomy (GTDB): domain Bacteria; phylum Bacteroidota; class Bacteroidia; order Cytophagales; family Cyclobacteriaceae; genus Cyclobacterium. The sequence continues at coordinate 115,368 of NZ_CAXBPD010000010.1, forward strand.
CATCAGGTGATCATTTGTCAAATGATCCACTATTGTATGAGAGGTGGGCTGAGTTTTTTGGAGAAGCAAAATGGTGGGAAGATATCCGTCGATTACGACTTGGAGATGAGGAATCTGTTTATTATAAAACAGTTGCCTCTGGACGGCAGATTGTATGGAGAGATGAACATTATGCCATGCCACTTCCTCCTTTGGAGTTTGAATCTAACACCAGTGGTGAATTAATACAAAATCCTGGGTATTAAAAGTTTCAATTTCCTTCGCTTAAAACACTGTGGATGTTGAGTGCAGGCCACCTGGCCTATGTGCAAGCATAGGCTCTAAATAACCTCTTTGCTGGACCATTTACTCTTATTAATACAACGGAGGCCCAGGATTGCCTGATGCTGAAATGGATCAACCCCTAAAGCGCCAAGTCGGAGATTTAATAATATGACATTTGAATATTGGAATAGGAAAAATTTTCAAATGTTTTGGTCCACGGCAAATTTTGAACTTTGAATTCAGGTGGTAGACTAATGAAAATTTTCTTCGTAAGCCTTAGTGGCTTGAAATTGCAAATTACATCCAGTGGTTAATTAAAAATACCGGACCATTGTCCGGTATTTTTATCATTTAGGGTTAATTCAATATTACAAAATCCTTTATTTTAAATCGCTCCCTGGTATGGGTTTTGGGAATTCCCTCATCGGGCTGTACCTGATATAGGTGTCAAAAAGTTCCTTATCAGGGCCTACCACCCTAGGGTCATTCGATGCCTTTAATTCATTCAATAAAGCCGCTTGCATTTCCTCTTTTACAGAAGCATATTGCGCATCATTTACCAGATTGTTTAAACAATAAGGATCTTTATTGATGTCAAAGAACTGCACTTCAGGAATTTTCTCGAAGGCAGCATCAAAAAATGGTTTTATAGCAGGATCTTGGTAATTTTCTATGATAAAAGACTTGGTAGGAGATTCATCCACATCTGTAAATGCCCAGTCTGAATGACTGATACCCTCCTCATCAATGCCATACATCGGCAACAATTCACTTTCATCCTCTGGATTAATCCGCTGAGGAGCTCCCGCTGGCCAGCGATCTGGTTTCATGTTCCATACCAATAAATAGTCTTCACTCCTAATAGAACGTTGCGGATAACCCCAGTTTAGATACCTGGAAGCGGAATGCCTTTCTCTTCCTGAAAAGGCATACTTTTTAGAAGGGTCAATTGTTCCTTGCTTGTCAGACTCCAATAATGGCCTTATGCTTTTGCCTGTAATAGGCATCATCCCATCTTCACTTGTTTGGGTTAGGTCAAGGATGGTAGGAGCAAGATCTACAAATCCTACAGGGTCATTCACAATTCTACCTCCTGGGAAATCTTTAGGATACCTTACTGCAAACGGAACATGGATGCCATAATCATAACTATTCGCCTTGGCCCTTGGAAAAGGCATTCCATTGTCAGCGGTGACTATAATAATAGTATTTTCTAGTTCTCCAATTTTCTCCAGATAGTTGATCATGGAATCTAAATGGCGATCATACCATTCAATTTCCACAGCATAATCCAACATATCACCACGGACAATGTCATTGTCCGGAAAAAATGCTGGAACTTCTACATCAGACAATTTTTTATCGGTTCTTTTCCAGGAATCTTTTTCATAGGCACGATGCGGTTCTGTTGCTCCAAACCAAAAGAAAAATGGCTTTTCTTCTTTTACATTTTCCATGAAAAACTTAAAGTTCTCAAAATAATTTAGGTTGCTGATTTTATCTCCAGGCCTGATATCTGCCGGACCATCTTCATACCTGATATTGCTGTATTCAATTCCAGCAGCATCCGTTGCTCTCCATAATGAATCATTTTCATCCCTTGCGTATCTAAAAGGCGACACTCCTTTACCAGTTCTACCGGTTTTATATCCATTGGCTTCAAGTAAATCTACAAAAGGTACATGCTTTTTTAGCCATGGGGCTGCATGCTGACCTGAAGATTCGTTTTGCCAGTGGTACCTACCTGTAATAATGCTACTTCTGGAAGGTGCACATCCCGGAGAACCAGCCATGGCATTGGTGAAGTACACTCCCTCTTTTGCTATCCTATCAAAAGCCGGTGTATTGATAAATTTACTACCTTCAAAACTTGTGTGATAAAAGGACTGGTCATCACTGATCACAAACAAAATATTAGGCGGTTTGTTACTCGTTTCTTCCGTTTTAGTTCCACAACTAGAAATCACTAGGATAAATAGAATGCCAAAGATCCAGCTTTGGTGTCTCTTGCTTTTGGATTGCTGGTCCTTTGAAAGGACCAGCAATTTATTTTTCTTTTCCATACTTTTTATATGTTTATTCTGTCCCATAGCCTGGGTTTTGGACCAATACAGCGCCTATATTTCTTTCTATTTCTGAATAAGGTATTGGCAAAAGGTTATGATAAGGTTGCACATCCACGCCATGATTCGTTACATCAGGTCTTCCATCACAATATTTATTGGTTCGCTCATACAACATTCCCAACCGATTTAAAGTAAGTCTGCGTTTCTCCTCTACGCCAAGTTCCCGCATACGCTCGTCCAAAATATAATCAATGTCTACCTCTGCAGGTGACACCAACTTGGCATTGGCACGTGTGCGCACAACGTTAATATCATTGGCGGCTTCGGCAACTTGGTTATTGCCAAGATAAGCTTCAGCACGTAATAAGTAAGTCTCTGCCAATCGAATATGGTACTGATCGCTATACGTAGTACCGGCTGTTGACGAATTTAACGTTTTTAATTCAGGATCAACGTACAATTCAGCAGGGTGCTGACCGGGAGTGGTCACTTTTGACTGATAAGGGTAGAAATACCTTATGGTATCATCAAGGCTTTGGCGAAATAAATCCATATGATCAGATATTCTCTGTCCATACCATTCTGATGCTGGATTGTTAAACAATACATCTCTTACAAAATTGTATTCTGAGTTACGCATGTCATCCCAATCGTAATCCCATATACCATAGTTGAAGTGATTTGTTCCTCTAAATCTTCCTATCCCTCTACCACCAGTATAATCTGAAACGCCAACAGGTAAAAATGGAGATACTCCTGAAGGGTCTCTGACAATGAAGCTCCAAGGTCTAGGTGCATGGTCTCTTTCCAATTGTGGGCCTTCTTTTGAAGAAGAGGAGATAACACCACCAGGCACATCCACCTCATATTGCCATACCCAAATCCCTTCAGTATTGCCAATCCCCCTATTTTGATTGTACCTTCTAAACAAATCCCAATACACGTCTCCGTCAGCACTTGACAATGATCCAAACCTTTCAGTCATTAAGGCGGTATTAGGGTTATCAATTACCAATGAAGCTGCCTGAATAGCATCTGACCATCTTTCTAGAGATAGGTAAACTTCAGCCAAAATATGATAGGCTGCTAAGTTATTAACTTCTCCATCTTGAACTTCAGCAATTCCCGGAAGATTGGTAGCCGCAAACTCCAAATCAGATGCTGCTTGTTGGTAAACTTCTACTCTGCTGGCCCTTACGTAGTCTGTTTTAGGAGAACTTACTTCCTCCAGCTCCAATGGTACTCCTCCATAAAGGTGGGCCAGATTCCGGTAGGAAAGTCCTCTGAATAGTTTGGCCTTGGCCTCGATAGAAGTTTTTTCTTCAGCTGACATCATTGACCCTTCAATTCTACTAAGAATAATATTGGCTCCTGAAATCACTTTATAATAGCGCTGCCAATGAAATTCAGCTACATCACTCGTAGGCAATAGCGTGGCCAAATACGAGCCGAATCTAACATTTAGCTGGTTTGCTCCATTGTAGCCCAAATCGGTACCATATATATAGTCCAAGGGACGGTGCTCCCCATTGGAAAGAATCTCCCTAGATTGGTCATAAAGGGCATATACTGCCGAATTAAAATCAGAATAGGATATATAGGAGTTTTCTGGACTTGCAAAGTCCAGGGGAATTTCCTCGAGAATATTGGATTCATCACATGCTTGAAAACTCAGCAGCAATAAGCTGAAGAATACGAATTTATATTTTATATTTTTCATAAATAAATTAGAATTAAAAACTAACATCCAAACCTAAGGAATACCCTTTCATCACGGGCAATCCAGATTGTTGAAGACCACTACCTGTCTCTGGATCCCATCCTTCCCAACTTGTCCAGGTTGCTAAATTTTTTCCACTTATAAAAAATTTGACACCTTGAAGTCCTAATTTCTCAACTATTAAATCCTTATTTAGACGATAGGAAAGCGATACATCTTGAAGACGTACAAAACTTCTGTCTCCATAATACCTGTACTCTATGCCCGCTTCTTGATCTTGACCTCTGTACCTTGCTGTTGGATTGGACGGAGTCCAATAATCGTAATCCACAAAATAATTGTTTCTCCTGGCATTGTCTGACTGCCCAAAATTTGGGTTATTCAAACCTAAATAACCATTTTTACCCCCTTGGATGGAATTAATGAAAAACCTGAAGGTGAAGTTTTTATAATTGAATTCATTAAGTATTCCGAAGTTATAGGCGGGTTCTTCTCTACCTCTAATAACCCGATCAAGCGCATCCACTACTCCATCCCCGTTTTGATCAATTATTTCGTGTGTTCCTACAAAGAATCCCTGAGGGGCCTCTTCTCCTAGCTGGATTATTCCAGCAGATTCATAATCGTAAATAGAATTGATGGATTCATCAATAAACAAATCACTACCAATTAAATCATCCTCTTGCCCATCACCATCGGCGTCCAGACCTAATAAAGAAACGATTCTATTTCTATTTGAAGCTATATTGAAACTAGCATTCCAATTGAATTCACCTTTCTCCATGACATCCCCCCTTAAAACAAATTCAATTCCTCTATTGGCAATTTCTCCTACATTAGTAGAAATGCTTGAAAATCCAGTAATCTCAGGAATATTAATGTCGTAAAGCAAATCATTGGTAGTGTTTTGGTAATAATCTAAAGTACCAGAAAACCGATCTTGCAATACGGAGAAATCGAAACCAAAATTATACCCTGTAGTAGTTTCCCATGCTAGATTTGAATTGGCCAAGGTGTTTACAGTTTGTCCAAAGACCGTACTCCCTCCATTTCCGAAAACATAGGCTGGATAAATGGATACTCTGGCAAGTGAAGAATACCTACTGGTAAGGTTTCCATTGGTACCATAGGAGCCTCTAAATTTAAGGTAATTTAGGATGGATTCTTCCATAAAACTTTCCTCACTTATCACCCATCCTACACCTAAAGAAGGAAAAATTCCAAATTTATTATTTTTTGAAAAACCCGAAAAACCATCCCTTCTAACAGTTGCTGTCAGCATGTATTTGCTACTGAAATCATAATTAGCTCTTACCGTCTGGTAAACATAACTCTCATCCCAGGCACTGGAGTTTATTAACTGAAGCTGTCCTAAACTTAAGTCATTGTATCCTAAACTAAGATTGGAATAATTGGTCCCATTGGCCTCTGTACTTTCATATTTAAGCTCCCTACGACCTACCACCATTGTCAGGTCCAGGTTGTGGTTGTTATTGAAACTTTTGCGATAAGTTACAATATTATCCAGGGTCCAGTCGTATTTGCTGTAATTCCTTTTAAAGGCCTCACCTGCAGCACCTGCTCCATATACATTGCTTCTGTAATGCCTTCTCCAGTTGTAATTGTTACCGAAGTTAACACGGTATTTTAATCCTTCTATGAAAGGGATTTCTATATCCATATACACATTCGCAAATAAAGTATTGGTCTTATCAAAATCATTGGACAATGGGCTTAAAAACGGGTTGGCACGAATGGCTCCGTCAGGATTGAGAATCACATTTCCATTCTCATCATAAGGCGTCACCAATGGAGGCATGGTGGTAATTTGGCTTAAAGCAGGAATTTCACCAGAATTGTCAGCAAATGAACCGAATGTTTGAACACCAAATCTAAACCAATCCAATATTTGATGATCCAAATTGATCCTGGCAGTAACCCTTTCATATTGGTCATTCAATATAAAGCCTTCTTGTTTGGTATACCCAGTAGAAATATAATAAGAAGTAGCTTCTGAAGCTCCTCTAACACTTAAATTATGATTGTTGATTAATCCCGTTTGCGTTGCTGCATCCCACCAATCGAAGTTGGTGCCATTTTCGAAACCTGCATATAAAGTAGGTTCAAACAAAGCCGCAACATTGTAGTCGGGGTTCGGTTGCGTATAATCAGGTGCCAAATAAGATTGAGGCCAATCCTGATCCCTGACTTTTTGTAAAAAACCATCCCTATCCAATAATTTCGGCCTATTGGTTGGTGTTTGGGTGGTGACCGTACCCGTATAATTAAAAATAGGCTTTTGCGCTACTTTACCACTTTTTGTGGTGATCATGATCACTCCATTTGCAGCCTGGGCACCAAAAATGGCCATACTGCTTGCATCCTTCAAAACATCAACGGATTCAATGTCTGTAGGATTTAAATCCCCCATACTCCCCGTGAAAATAATTCCATCTACAACAATCAAAACACTTTGATTGCCACTTAGTGTCGTCCTTCCTCTTACTGAAATAGAAGGATTCTCCCCCGCTCTATTGACCTGTCCTACATTTAAGCCTGGAACAGATCCTTGTAGAGATTGGGCAAGGTTAACATTAGGCGACTCTCGAAAAGCCTCAATATCTGCCCTTACCACAGATCCGGTAACATCCCTTTTCTTTTGAGTACCATAGCCTACCACCACCACTTCTTCAAGTGATGTATCGTCCAGTTCCATTAAAATATTGATTTGGGTCTGATTTCCTACTTGAATCCTCTTGGTCGTATAACCAATAAAGGAAACCACTAGTGTAGTTCCTTTTTCTACATCGAGAGAGAAATTTCCATCAATATCAGAAACTGTTCCTTGGGTACTATTTTCAACTGTGATCGTTGCCCCTGGCATAGGATCACCATTCTCATCTGTAATAACCCCAGTTATATTTACGCGTACAGCTTGGGTATTAGCCAAACTTAAGCCAAAAAAGCTTTTAACATTCTCAAGGTTATTTGGAGTCTCTTTAATGAAATCATTCCTCGAATTTGCCAGTAAATCGTTTGTACCGAGAGGTAGAAGAATGAAAAAAAGCGCAAATAGCATGAAGGTATTGTTCAAACCATTTAGTAAGTGTTTTTGCATTTTAGTTACATTATTTTGGGTAGTCAATTAATTAAATCCATTAGCTATTGGAAATTTTTCGCTGCTGTTTTTGTTTTTTAATTTTTCACATAGGCAGGTATTACAGTATTGGGTGAAAGAATTATTCTGTTATTTGTAAAGAAATTGTAGTGATATTTAGCCATTACTCGAAATCAATTAGATCGCTTTGTGATGCTTAAAATAAGGTTCTAGGATTTTGATATGTACGTCATGGAACAAATGAATTTCAATTTATTGTAGTGGATCAAAGAGTAGGTAACACGATCCATTCTTTCAATACCATTAATAGAACTGAAGAACAACTGCAAAAATTAGAACTCCTGAAACGAGGTATTTTTTAAGATTAGCAATGGCTTTCCAGGCAAGGGTATATACTGATCGAAGATTTATACCCATCATTTTTGAAATTTCTTCATAAGAAATTTGCTCAAAAAACAGTAGGTGAATTACCTGTTTTTGTCGCATTGGTAACTTATCCAATCCTTTGGCCAATTTGAATTGCAGGTTCTTTTCCCTTTGAATACCGATCATTTCACTTTCAATGGATTCCACCACCATGGTATTGGCTAATCCATCTTGCCATGGTTCAGTCTTCGCAATGGATTTATGCTTGCTTTCCCTGTAAATTTTATGAGATAAAGCCCTGACAAGGTATGCTTTGACATTTTCAGCTTTTCCTAAAGATTTGTGGTACTTCCATAAATCTATAAAAACTTCCTGAATACAATCTTGAATAAAATCTTCATCCTTTACCAGCCCTAACCCATAATTAAAAAGTGTTTTAATAAATTCTTTGTAAAGTCCTGCTAACCCCTGCCGGTCACCCTGCATCAACAGGTCCCAATAAAAATTGGGTTCCAAGCCTGGACTGTTTTTGCTAATTGGGTTCATTTTGGGTTATTGAAAATAATGTTTTCAATAATAGCCAAAATTAGCTTTTCCTACAAGGATTATTTTGTGTAACGGTTAGTATATAAGTTATTTGGTTAAATCCTGAAAAATTAGTTTTATTTATAAAAATAATACAAAAAAAATTGATCACAAAATCTTTAAAAACCATGTGGTCTAGTTCAAATTATTATGCTTCAACAATAGCCAACTCAACCGGACAGCAATTTGCCCGGTTGAGCTTAAACTTATTATTCTTTTAGGCCTGCAGCATCAAATAAAATTTCGACAGGATGGCTGGCTTTTTTTCCTGTTCCATCTGCTATCTGATGACGACAACTTGTGCCAGGGGCAGCAATTAAATCTTCCTGACCGGCCGCTCTAACCGCTGGAAAAAGAACCATTTCACCAATCTGCATACTTAATTCATAATGCTCCTTTTCGTAACCGAAAGAGCCTGCCATTCCACAACATCCTGAAGGGATGACACTCACTTGGTAGTTTTGCGGTAATTCCAGTATTTTCTTAGAATAATTGACAGAAGACAATGCCTTTTGATGACAATGTCCATGGAGCTTTATTTTCCGGGTTTCTTTGGTAAAACTTTCTGATTTTATATTGCCTGCTATGGCTTCTTTGGCCAAAAACTCATCTACCAACTCACAGTGAAATTTAATAGATTTTGCCTTTTCTTTCAAATTAGCACTTACCAGTCTAGGATATTCATCTCTAAAACTAAGAATAGCTGACGGTTCAATGCCCAACAGCGGACTTTCAGCCGTTAATAATGAAGAGAATATTTCCACATTTTTATCTGCCATTTTTTGGGCATGGTCGAGCAAGCCCTTAGACATTGCTCCTCTCCCACTCTCAACATGGTCTACCATCTTCACTTCATATCCCAGGTGCCGAAGTAACTTTATGGCTTTAATCCCTGTAAGGGTATCATTGTGATTTGTAAATTCATCGCAAAAGAAATAAACGGATTTAATTACTGGTTTACCAGTAAGGTCCGCATAATTTTTCTTGTACCATTTTCGAAGGGATTGAGGACTCAAAGTAGGCAAATGCCTTGCTGGAGCTACCCCAAGCACTTTTTTCATAAGACCACCAGTGACGCCATTGGATAAAAAGAAATTTGTTATGCCTGGAACCATACTACCAAGTTCATTCAAAGAATTAATATAGGTAAATGCTTTGGAACGTAATGGAACTGGATTGGATTTAAAATATTGGTACTGAAACTCAGCTTTGATGGTGGCCATGTCTACATTGGAAGGACATTCTGAAGTACAGCCCTTGCAAGAAAGACAGAGGTCCATGACTTCTTTGATTTCAGGATGGTCAAATGGATTGCTCTTGTCACTTTTGGTTAGGAACTCACGCAAAGTATTTGCTCTACCTCTAGTCGTATCTTTTTCATAGCGAGTAGCTTGATAACTTGGGCACATGGTACCTCCCCCAGAATTAGGTAATTTTCTGCAATCCCCAGAGCCATTGCATTTTTCGGCCATTTGGAGAATTCCTCCTACTTGGCTAAAATCAAATTTGGTGTTATGTTCTCTCTTTGGCAAGTCAGGCTCGTACCTAAGGGAGGAATTCATAGGGGGGGCATCTACTATTTTTCCAGGGTTAAAAATACCTTTTGGATCCCACTTGGCTTTTAATCGTTTAAAAAGCGCGTAATTTTCATCACCTACCATTAATGGGATAAATGCTGCCCTTACCCTGCCATCACCATGCTCACCACTTAATGATCCATTGTATTTTTTAACGAGTTTAGCACTTGCTTCACTGATTTTGTAAAACTCTTCTACGTCTTTGGACTTCTTTAAGTCAAGAATAGGACGTAGGTGAATTTCCCCGGCTCCGGCATGCGCATAATATACCGGCTGCTGACCAAAATCTTTTATAACTTTTGCAAATTCGTCAATATAATCTGCTAAATCATCAATGTCCACCGCCGTATCTTCAATGCAAGCAACGGCCTTTTTATCTCCGGGAATATTGGCCAAAAGGCCTAAACCTGCACTTCTAAGTTCCCAGGCACTACTCGTTCTTTCCGGCCCTATTACTGGATAAGCATACCCCAATCCCGCATTTTTCAAGGCCAATATAAATTGCTGGCCTTGGGCCCTGGCTTCCTCTATGGTTTTTCCTCTAAATTCAACCATCAATATAGCCATGGGATCACCTTCCACAAAGTCCCTGTTTCGACTTTGTTCCACATTTTCTTTGGTACAATCCAGAATGATTTTGTCCATCAATTCCACAGCAGTAGGTTTTTCCTTCATGGCTACCTGCGCCGCTTTCATGCTATCATGGATTGTATCAAAATGGGCCGCAACCACTATATCAAAAGGATCAGGAAGTGGGTCAAGGTGAATCTTTATCTCTGTAGTAATCGCTAGCGTACCTTCAGAACCACACAACAATTTACAAAAATCAAATTGAGCCTCTTTTTCAGAAAATAGCTGAGACTCCAGCAAGTAATCCAAGGCATAACCAGTGTTTCTCCGGTGAATACTTTCCTTAGGAAAGTGTTCTCTGATATTGTTCTGGATTTCAGGTTGACTTAACTCTTCCCGCACATGCCTATAAAGCTCACCTTCCAGACTATCTTCTTTGCATTTAAGCTCAAAATCATCAGGAGTCATGGATTTGAAAACAGTTTCTGACCCATCACTTAACAATACTTTGAGTTCAAGTACATGTTCTCTGGTACTGCCATAAACGATGGAAGTGGTTCCACAACTATTATTCCCAACCATTCCCCCAATCATTGCGCGGGTGGCCGTACTCGTAATTGGACTAAAAAAATAACCGTATTCTTTTAGGTAATTGTTCAACTCATTTCGAACAACTCCCGGTTGAACCCTTACCCAACCTTCTTCTTTATTAAACTCTATAATTTTATTCAAATATTTGGAAACATCCACAACTATTCCATCTCCTACACATTGACCAGCAAGAGAGGTTCCTGCTGTTCTCGGAATCAATGAAAGCCCATTAGAATTGGCGAAATGAATCAGTTTCTTGATGTCGGAATGACTTTTTGGTAAGGCCACTGCTGTAGGTAGCGACCGGTACACTGAAGCATCAGTGGCATACAAAGTTTTCATCAAACTATCGTAGTGCAGCTCACCATCCAATTCAAGCGATAATTGGCTCAAAAGAGGACTGTCTTTGATTGTTTTACTCATGGCCCAAAAATAAAACAGTTAATGCTAGAAAAGAACTAGGAGCAAGAATTTATTCAAGGAAAATGACCTTTGTTAACAATTTGATTTCTAATTTGTGCATTGAAAGGTATTTCTTAATAAAAACCAACAGGATGTTTATCAAAGCACCACTTGATGTGACTCAAATCGCTTTTCTGAAAAAAATTGGAATGCTTCAAGCCAAGGAAGATGTATTAGATTCTTTCAAGGCAGGGGAAGGAAATATGAACGTTACCCTAACTATAAAAACAAATAAACGCACCTTTATTTTAAAACAATCCCGCCCTTTTGTGGCCAAATATCCACATATACCTGCTCCTTTGGAGCGTATTGAAATTGAATACAAATATTACAATGCCATAAACAAGGACAATTTGCTGGCCAACTTTTCTCCAGAAATATTAGGTTTCGAAAAGGATTCTAACCTTTTGGCTTTAGAATTCCTGGACTTGGGAGGTGATTTTTTATGGCTTTACGATGAAAAATCTATCCTTAAAGATGGAGTTGTCGACCTGATGTTGACCTATTTAAAGAGGCTGCATCAATTGCCAGTCCCTGATTTTCCCAGCAATCAGGAAATGAGAAAATTGAATCACCGTCACATTTTTGTATTCCCCTATCTTTCAGACAATGGCTTTGACTTAGATGATGTTCAGGTGGGCTTGCAGGAATTATCCGCCATCGTAAAAAACAATCCTACTTTAATAGAAAAAATACAGCTATTAGGGGAAATATACTTGCGTCCCGGTAAGGTGCTTATCCATGGTGATTTCTATCCTGGAAGCTGGTTTGAAACTGGAAGGGGATTAAAAATCATTGATACTGAATTTTCTTTCCTTGGCGATCCTGAATTTGATTTAGCAATCATGTTGGCGCACTTAAAAATGGCTGGAACTTCGGAAAATGAACTTCAGCGAATCATTAAGAGCTATCCACTCAACAATGCGCTTTTGGCACAGTTTACAGGTGCTGAAATACTGCGCCGACTCTTTGGTTTAGCACAACTGCCCTTATTTTTGTCATTGGTTAAGAAAAAAGAACTGGCAACTTATGCCATAAACTTAATTGTCAATGAAAAAATTTAGCCTTTGGATTGGGGTCTTAATAAGCTGTTTAGTTTGGTCTTGCAAAGAGGAGAAAAAATCTTCAATCGAGCCTAAAAAGACAAACTTAATCATCGCTGAGTTATCCAAATCGGAGCTTTCTGATAAAATTAAAGGGCTATTGGTAGGAAGTGCCATAGGCGATGCCATGGGAGCTCCTACAGAAATGTGGGCAAGAGAAGACATCCAAAAAACTTATGGTTGGATCACAGGCTTGGACTCCATGGTAAGGGAGGTTTCTCCAGAAGGAATTTGGAAAGCCAACCTCCCAGCGGGAGGTACTACAGATGATACCAGGTGGAAATCTTTGTTGGTGGATTATATGGTGGGTGAGAATAGTCTAAAACTTGATGCCCAGTCATTTTCTAAGCACATTATAAAAGACTACGAGCAATATTTCGACGCCATCAAACCTCTGAAACCGGAGCAAACCTTGGCACTTGAGTCTGTTAATCTTAAAGTATTGTGGTTACAAGAATGGTACAAAGTTTCACTTTCTTACCAATCAAATAACCTGCGGGACTATCATAAAGCATTGGGTAAATTTTACGGGGGTGAAATGGTTTGTGCAGGATTACTCTATTCACCTGCTATTGGATTAATGTTCCCCGGACAACCTGAGGAGGCTTACAAGCAGGCATTTGAATTGAGCATTTTTGATTTGGGCTTGGCCAAAGACATTAGTTCCCTTTCAGCAGCAATGACCGCAGCAGCAATGACTGCCAGTGGAGATCAAAATCAGGTTTTGAACGTATTGAGAGAGGTAGATCCTGAAGGCTATTTTTCAAGCCGACTGGTAGGGCGAAGCAGTTATAGGGTTTTAGAACTTGCCCGATCCATTGTATTAGAAGCCAAAGATAGTTCAACAATTGCAAACACTACAAGTGATGGTTCGGTCATTCCCGAAGACAGCATTCTTAGGGCTTATAAACTGCTCGATCAGAAACAACAGGACATGCCATTTCACGCCGCAGAGATACACCTACAGGTATTAACCGCGATGTTGTTCAGTGACTTTAAGTTTACGGAAACCTTGGTTTTTCTTACAAACTATGGAAGGGACAATGATACAACAGCTGCCATAGCTGGGGCAATTTTGGGTGCTTTTCATGGCTATGAAAACCTCCCAAAAGACATGCGCGAGAAAGTCATTGCGGTTAATAAAACGCATTTAGATATCGACCTTGAAAAAATGTCAGATAAACATTTTCAAAACATTCAGTCCCTCTACATATGGCCTGATTGAAATAGTTACAGTATTTAAGTCTATAAAAACCCAAAATAACAACTATGGAAAGCAACGTATTTACCGCTGTATTTTTACCATTAGCACTTGCCTTTATTATGCTAGGCATGGGACTTACCCTAAGCCTTAAAGACTTTAAAAACATTTTCGTTTCTCCCAAAGCCATTGGTCTGGGGCTTTTTTGTCAACTGATTATGTTGCCAATTTTGGGTTTTTTACTTATCCTAGGTTTTGGCCTTAGTGGATCGATGGCTGTAGGGGTTATGATCATAGCCAGTTGTCCCGGTGGCCCTACTTCTAATATGATCACCCATCTTTGCAAAGGAGACACGGCCCTTTCAATCAGCCTCACTGCCCTTAGTTCCGTCATTACTATCGTTACCATACCTTTGTTTATCAATTATTCTATTACCTATTTTGGTGAAGAAGGAAGTGTTGCCCTGCCGGTCTTAGAAACCATAGTACAAATAACCGGTGTAACCTTAATTCCTGTGGCGATTGGCATGTTTCTAAAACATCAATGGCCAACTCTTTCTCTGAAAGCAGATAAGACAGTAAGAATTGCTTCTATCGTTTTCTTTGTGGTAATCGTTGGTGGAGCTTTGTTCAAAGAAAAAGACAATATTGTGGGCTTTTTTGCAGAGGCGGGCCCAGTTACTTTGATCCTAAATGTGCTCACTTTCGGTTTTGCCTTTCTCTTAGCCAAACTCTTCGCATTGCCTTACAAGCAGCAAGTATCAATAAGCATAGAATCAGGAATTCAGAATGGAACCTTGGGCATTATGATTGCGGCCACGCTGCTGCAAAATTCCGCCATGGTAATTCCTGTCGTAATTTACAGCTTGATCATGTTTATTGCCTCCATATTGGTAGTCGTATTTCTCGGCAATAAAGAAAAACCTGCGTTGGTGGGGAATTAAAATAGAGCTAGATTGCTCCAGCTCCTAAGGCTATAATATTGGGAGAAATATCTCCTTTCTCAAGAAATTAAACTTTCAATAAAATCACTCAGTACAGTAGCCGTAGGTAAGGTAAAGGACAATGGTAAAAATATTGTGAGCACTTTTATCCACCACTTCTTTCTTGAAAGCAAAACAAGGATTATCCCGATTGGATACAAAATAAGGCTTAGGAATAAAAAGAAAATCGTCCATGAAAAATAACTGGCCAAAAGTATGGCGACCAATCCTCCAATATAAAATCCATCGTATTTTTTAGTTTCTTGCATCATGTGAATTTAAAGTGAAGGGATCCTAAAATATTCATAGTTAAATGCCTTACTAGCTGTAATATAATGTTATTTAAGGTATTAGAAAATATTTATGGCAGGTGCAAAGGCAGTTTTTTTAAAGTTTACTACTTACTCTTTTGATTATACAACCCAATTTATTTTATAAATGTGCTCAGCCATATCCTCTTTTTAGGAGGAATTGCTTTGCTCTTTGCTGAAATTTTGAGCATTTGCTGGTTCTTTTCTTTGGCGAACACCAGTTGGAATAGTGCTGCTACCGTTAAACTGTTTTCTGGTCGCTCTACCATGATAAAATCGTCGTCAATTGCAACATGTCCTTCTTCTAGAATGCTTACATAAGTACCCCCAAAACCATGTTCAATAAATTGCTTCAGCACTTTTTGGGTCCCAAATCTATGTCCAAATTTGTAGCAGGGTTCCCGGTACTGGGAAACCTGAACGATGGCATCCCCCACCTTATAAATGGCACCCAGAAATACTTCTCTTTCATCAAAATTGGCTACAGTTAAGTTTTCCCCAAACATGCCCCAGGACCAGTCTAGATGCGGATACAAATTTTTCCAGTACGGATATTGCGCAGCTGAGAACAAATAGCATGCTTTATAATAGCCTCCATGATTCAATCGATTGGAAATCTCATCTCCTAAAACATCGTTTTTAGTTAGATAAAGTGGTTCATTTGTAGGCTTCTTATAGATGCCAGTTGTTTCTTCTTTACCTTTCCAAAGGAAGGTAGTTGGTGTTCCAATATTCGTTGAGATTATTTTCATAAGGCGCTAATTTCAATAAATTGCTATTTATAGTGGTTGAATAAAAGGGCTTGGCCCTTTTATTCATTTTATTTGTTCAATTAATTCGAGTCTTTTGACGATACTATTTACTTCTAAAATTGAACCTGGAGACAATACTGCATTGGCACCAATTTTGGAATTGTCGCCAACCAATGACCCGAATTTTCCCGTTTTGGTGTCAATTAACTGTCCTTTATACTTTATGAAAATAGTTTTATTTTGCCTTTCATTAAAGTGGTTGGCACAAATTGAACCTGCTTCAAAATTAATATTTTTACCTATAATGCTGTTTCCAATATAGTTAAAGTGGGCAATCGCTGAGTTGTCTAGAATTATAGATTGTTTGATTTCTGAACCTGGACCAATTTTAACAGATTTACCTAAATAAATAGGCCCTCTAAAGTAGGAATTCGCGCCAACGAAACAATTTTCTGAAATGATCACACTCCCCTTCAATATTGCACCTTGTTCTAATGTTGCCGTTTTATGTATTGCTATATTATTTTCAATTCTATATTCAGTTGATAATTTGGACATTCGTTCATTAATTATGCTTTCCAAGTCATTAATGAACTCCCAGGGTTGCATGTCTAGTGTTTGAGGAAAAAGCAAATTAAATCCATTAATATAACCCTCAATATTTATCATACTTCATAAAATTCAATTGGCAAATTGTCGGGGTCAGCGATAAAGGTGAACTTCTTATTCGTGAACTCATCTATTCGAACCGCTTCTGCTATTACCTCCTTTAATTTCAAATATTCAATTGCCTCGTTTATATCCTTTACTCCAAAAGCAATATGCCTCAACCCATTAGCCTCAGGTCTTGAGGGTCTTTTGGGCGGGTCGGGAAAAGAGAATAGTTCAATTAAATAGTCCCCATTTAAGGAAAGGTCCAGTTTATAGGATTGTCTTTCCTCTCTATAAATCTCTTTGTCGATCGTAAATCCCAAAACACCTGTGTAGAACTTTTTAGACTTATGGTAGTCGGAACAGATTATTGCAATGTGGTGTAGCTTTTCGATTTTCACTTTTTATGTCGTTGGTTTTTGAAGGTTATGAACAAAACAGTTAAATAGCTGCTGCTAAGCAGCGTTCAATCCTTTATACATTACTAATTTAGAGGATTTAAAAGTATTGTCACCTACTTGAAAACATTTTTACATAGTTTCTTACCATAATCAATAAACGAGACAGTTCTCCCTTCTACTAAAATCCCTAATTGTGATTGACCTGCCAGGCAACGTCAATGTTGGCTGATTTAATTATTGTTATAGTGAATTTCTCTCCTTATTCTAAAAATAAAATTTAAACCCCCATTACTATCAAGTAATTGAAAAGCATAGGATTAACCTTACTTTTCCAAACAATTACCTTTAACTTCACGGATAGTAAAAGATTACTTCTTGAAGGATTTTCTTTAATTTTGATATCATTATAGTATGATTTAAGCCACAAGTCCTTAAATATAAATTTGAACATGTCTTTTGTAAAACTCAAACTCCATCCTTCGATACTTTCCAATATTACTTCTCTGGGATACGAGAGCCCTACTCCTATTCAAGCTCAAGCCATTCCTGTGTTAATCAAAGGACGGGATTTACTAGGCATCGCTAAAACAGGCTCAGGAAAGACAGTTAGTTATGTGGCGCCAATTTTGAACAAAATGGCCTATGGCCCTGCAGTTGAAAAAAGTAGACAGCCCAAAGTTCTGGTGCTAGTTCCTTCTCGAGAACTGGCGATTCAGGTTGTCGAAGTATTTAAAGAATTGTCCCACAAACTACCTCATCCGATCAAATCGATGGCCATCTATGGAGGTGTATCTATCAACCCTCAAATGAAAGCTATTTTCGGCGTAGATATATTAATTGCCACCCCTGGACGCTTACTAGACTTGCAAAGGTCCAGTGCTATAGACCTATCCAAAGTGGAAACATTGGTGCTGGACGAAGCGGATAAGATGTTAAATCTGGGTTTCGAAAAAGAAATGCAAGAGATCTTCGAACTTTTACCTAGCAAAAAGCAAAACATGTTGTTTTCGGCAACATTAAGTGATCAGTTGGCTGGAATCAACCGCGTTTTGCTCTCAAATCCAGAAGTAGTTGAGATTAAAGACAGTCCTGAGGACGTGGAACTAATAAATTTATCCGGCTATTTTGTTAGCGATGACCGCAAAGGTCCTTTGCTAAGACACTTGCTCAAAGAAAATGACATGAGCCAGGTTTTGGTGTTTACCTCTTCTGGCGTTAAAGCAGATGCAGTAGCTAGAAAGCTTTATAACAATGGATTTGAAGCCGATTCAATTCATGGGAAGAAAAGTCAACATGCTAGATTGAAGGCCTTGGAGGATTTTAAATCTGGGAAACTACAAGTATTGGTTGCTACAGACTTGATCTCTAGAGGAATAGATTTTCTAGAACTTCCATATGTTATCAATTATGAATTGCCAAGGTCCCCAAAGGACTTTGTTCACCGAGTGGGTCGTACAGGGAGAGCCAAAACTGAGGGGTTGGCCATTACTTTTGTAACAAGGGATGAAACACATCATTTCAAAGTCATTCTCAAGAAAATGAAGCGCTATATCGATATGGTGGACAGCGAAACAATGGATTTTTAACCCTGTTGTGACTAATTAAAGTCAGTAGAAATGTACTAAATTAAATACAATAACGGTTCGGATTATCACCCGAACCGTTCTTATTTTAACACAATGTACCTATATTAGAGCTATTTAATGAGGCGAATGCAGCCCTAGCTTGTTTCCTTCCGTATCTAAAAACAAGGCAAAAAAACCGCTGTCATCTGCATGAGCAGTTTTGGGAACAATAATTTTCCCTCCATTTTCCTCGACCTTATTAAGAATACTATGAAGGTTGTCCCCCCCATTAAGATATAAGGTAGTACCCTCCGCCGAAGGCTTGTAACCCTCTCCTTTCATTATAACGCCGGTAACCATTTGATCTTCATACGGAAACACCCCCATTTCCACCCCCTGCATTTCCATTTTCTCGATGGGAATGCCTAAAATAGCTTGATAAAAATCTACTGCTCGTGAAATATCCGTTGCTGGAATTTCAAAAATTGAAACATGGCTTTTCATATCGTTTGTCTTTTGATTTACGTGAGTGTCCACCGATATTGTTTCGGTTTTGGAATCGTTTTGGTTGTTGCATGCCATCATACTAAAGAATAGTAGGGTAGCTGAATAAAGTATGACCTTGTTCATATTGACCTAATTAAGTTGACAATACGAATTTAGAATACTTGTAGGTACCAAAATTGTAAAAATGCGTCACCTAGCCTATTTGTAGAAAAGGGCAGAAAGTGCCATACTTTCATTGCTTAAAAACTTTTTCGGATTGATTCCGGTAAACGCTTTAAAATCTTTTATAAAATGGGCTTGGTCAAAATACTCACTTTCATAAGCGATATTGGTGAGGTTTTCCGTCTCTTTGTTGAGCAACATTTTTAATGCCGTTTGTAAACGGATTACTTTACCTAACTGCTTTGGGCTAACACCTATTTGTTTCAAAAAATTTCTTTCAAGTTGTCTCCTTTTGGATAGATCCCCTTTAAGAATTGCACCTATTGAAGCACTTCCATTAGTTAATAACAGGGCCTCAATTGTCGATTTTACGATAATATCAATAGTTGTTTTTTCATTCATCTTATCTAAAAGAAACCTCTCAATTATCCCTATTCGTTCCTTACTGTCGCTTGCCTCAATCATCTTTTTTTCTAAGGAAATGGCGTCCTTTTCACCAAACAAAACTTCAAGTGGCGTTTCCTTATTTACAAGGTTTTTAATCGGGATGTTTACGAAGTTAGCAAACCCATAAGGGTAAAATCGAATCGCAAAAGTATTGACATAACCTGTTGGCTCAATATAAAAAGGTGCTATGGTCTGCCCTAGCACCATTGCACGAGGCTGAATAATAAATTCACTTTCAGAAGTATAGCGTTTTATATCATCTCCCAGGATAAATGCCATTTCAATGCAGCCATCAGGTACAATTCTTTGTTTTTGCGGGTCCTTTTCAGCTCGGACTTCCAAGGACCAATAGCAATTTACAAGTGCTTGTAAATCTGGATGAGGTTGAAATGTTTGGTAGTTCATGGCTTACCTAAGGTTTTTAAGCTGCTCGATGGGTAGGGATTTACTACAAATTTTTTTGAATCTATAATCTCTGCTTATTTACATTATTATCTAAAGACCATGCGAACATTTCTATCTTCGCATTTCGGCATCCCCGTTAATTAGATAACTTTTTAATATACACAACATTTCCACCTCCTTCAGCCAGACGTACGGTAAGTTTGGTATTGGCATCAACTGGCTGTTGCCGTATAGAATAAGATTCTTTATCGGTAAGGAAATTAGAATTTTCGGCATCCTCATAAAGGATTGCCTCGTATTTTTCATCCTTCGACAAAAAGCTTAAATCCAATGTTATGGAGCGGGCTTCTCGATTGGTCAATGAGCCAATAAACCAATCATCCCCAGCTTTTCTGGCGATGCTCACATAATTATCCAGCACTGCATCCAACACTTTAAAACCATCAAATTGTCCTGGCATTTTCCGAATACAGTCAAACAAATCTTCCTTTTTCAAATAGGCTTCAGGGCTATCAGGCAATACCATCCATCCTGAATAAATGGTAATAAGCTTGGCTACTTCTGCCACCACAGTTCCTGGTAGCTCCTCGAAAACTTTAGGCCTACCCACATGGGCACTATTTAAGTCAAACCATCCATTGGTCATATCCAAAGGCCCTGCTATCTGGTTAATTAAAACTTGATTGACAGCTGTTTCGGGAAAATGAGAATATTTGGCATCACCCTGAGCATGACCAAATTCTTTGGTAATAAGGTTGGGCCATGTTCGTCTATCACCACTTGGGGGAATGGGATTGTCATGAAAGTCTACCATTAATTTATATTTGGCACACATTGCTACAATGGCGCTGGTATTCTTCACCTTTTCTTCTGGCCCGCCTTTCATAAAACCATATTTCACCCCAATGGCTCCCCATTCTGAAAACTGTTTCAAAACCCGCTCTAAGCCAAATTTTTTAGCCCCCACATCATTTAAATAAAGGATGATCCCTATGTTTTTTTCTGCTGCATATTGCATACATGCTACAATGTCAATTCCTTCTCTCGTTGTCGTAGGATCAGAGCTTTCATTGAACTCATCCCCATACCAATCAGCATCAATTAATAAGTACTGAAAATTGTTTTCAGCAGCGAAATCAATCATTCTTTTATGGGATTCGGTGTTCAATTTATATTCGAAACCATCCGCCGCTTTGTAACCCAAAACACGCCAATCCCACAGAGATTTACCCGGCTTTACCCATGAAAAGTCTTGATTTTTACTGGGTTCATTTAGATTCACCAGCAAGTCAGATTCAACCAAATCACCCACCTTCCCCCCTAACATAAAAGCCCTCCATGAGGTCTTAAAAGGTTGGTAGCGTTTTGAATAGGCATTATTGAAACCGAGTGAGCTGTCATTGGTAGAAGCAGCCATAGAAAAAGGAGCAAATTCAGTGATTTCAGCTTCATGTATGGCCATAAAACTATTGTCATGAAATTGCATAACAAATGGGGTTCTAACTTCTTTATTACTATTTTCAGTCCTAGAAACAGGTCCTAAATTGTGTTTCTCTCCATCGTAGGCCCAATAGGTATAGTCAGCCTTGAAATTAAAGCTGGTTAATTCCTGATCAATTTTGATACTGTCTTGAATGGCTTCGGAGGGGAAGACATACCGATAGGCAAAACCTTTGTCATAAACCCTGAAAACTATCTCGTAAGAAAGAGCTGACTCCGAGGCTTTAGCAACTTTGAATTTATACGCATTATAATGGTTATTAACCGTCGCTTGTTTACCATTTATAGTTTCCCAAGTCTCATTAATTTCGGTCTTTTCAAAGTCGCTAACTCTTACATTTTCGACAAAACTTATACCGTTTATCTTTAAACCTATAATGGAAGATTCAAGAAGGGTATCCGAACCATTAATTACAGTAAAAACGCTGGAATTATTACCATTTGAAATGTTTACTTTCAGCTCACCATCTGGCGAAAAAAGCTGAAAATCAGTTTGTTTTGAACAGGATACTAGACCCAATAAAAACAATATTACCGAAATCTTAATTTTCATAGTTACTGATTTTCTTTAATGAAATCAATTTTCCATACATCTCTTTCTTTAATTAAGAATAGATTGATTTTCATCATCATTTTTTTGTTGTAAAATCTACTACTATCCTCTTTTTTCCAAAGTGTTTTCGCAATATGCCTGTACATATTTTTTTCTAAATAATAGACTCAAATTCATTCGTTTGGTTCAAAAGCAATGTCAAGTTGTTGCACTTTTGCTTTTTTTTCCGGTGTTAGCGAAAAAAAGATCCTAATGATACCTTTCTCTGCTTGTAAAGTAAAGGTTCCTCTCAGCTGATTCATTGGCTCAAAAGCAACTGAATTCCCAATAGATCCAGCTTTATCCAAAACATTATTTATTTTTTTCAAGCGTTCTTCTCTGGATTTATCAAGGTAAAAGTTCTCTGCCAATATTTCAGCCTCCAGCTCATTGTCCCAATGCTGAATCAATTGAACTATTTGTGCTTGTCGTTTTCTAAGAATAGTTGAAACAGGAAGCTGTCTTGGCGCTAATGCTAAGGTTTCAAAAAGTAATTTACCAATCGATCTATAAGGCCATGGACTTGTGTAGGTCAGGTTACAAAAAGCCATTATACCAATACCATATTCGGGGTAGAACCGATAATTACTTCCAAAACCTGGAAGAGCTCCTCCATGACCAACTTCCTTTAAATTATTGCAAAATGTTGTTATACCAAGCCCAAAACCATATCCTGAAATATTGGCACAGGGATCTCCATTAAAGTCCATTTCATTTGCATACAAAGTTGAGTACTGTGGTGTTTGCATCTCTCTTAAGGAATGCCTTTTTATAGGCCCATTGTCTTCATCACTTCTTGGAGGCCATGCGGAAAGGTTAAAACTGACATATTTACTAAAATCTTCGATAGAAGTAATTAACCCACCCATTGCGCCATAAGCTCCATCATGAAGCATGGGTTCTAATTTCCACTGTTCGTCTTCCCAACGGTACCCCATGGCCAATTGCCCGGATGGAACACTATCGTATTCCCAATATGTTTGATGCATCCCCAGAGGTTCAAAGAGATTCATGCTAATATAGTCTTGGTAAGGAATACCAGATATACGTGAAATTATGTTTCCCAGAAGTGCATAACCAGTATTGCTGTATTCAAATTCGTAAGAAGGTACATTGGAAAAAGAGACCCCTTCACTAAGGAGATTTTTCAACATTTGATCAGGCTCATCTAATTGCCGATCTCCCCAGGCATTGTCCTCCGGAAAACCAGCCGTCATGGTTAACAGGCTTTCAATATCAATAATGGGCGCATCATTGGTCAGGTATTCCAATGTAGCCATTTCAGGAATATACTTGCTAACTGGATCACTTAATGCCAGCTTTCCATCTTCCTTAAGTTTCATTATGGCCATAGCAGTAAAACTTTTAGTCATTGATGCTATTCTAAATGATGACAAGGGCGTCGCAGGTGACCCCAACCCAATATTTATTAATCCAGTAGCATCTGATATCACTAACTGGTCATCTGCAACAATTCCAAAAGCAATGCCCGGTATATTTTCAGCCTTTGCATGAATTTCTATTAAATTCTGTATTTCAGGAGCAATGCTTTTAATTTTTTCAATCCTATCATCAGCTTCAAAAACAGGATTTTTATACGTTTCAGAATAGGCCTTAAAAGAGTTTTCAGCTTTCGGATCAGGTGATTGTTGTTTGCTACAAGACAAGACAATTGCTCCTAAACAACAGTATATAAGGTAACAATTTAAGGATTTCATATTTGACATGTTTGGTCTTAGTGGCTCAGCTAAACCAAATTGTTTAGCTTATGATATATTAAAAATAGCGAAGTCTAACAATTTAAGCTAAATTATTAGCTGATTACTTGTTTTAATCTTCAAAAGTATCAAATCGTCGAGCAAGGTGGAACTACCACAGCTTTTCCCACCTCAACCACTCACAAAAGGGTTCGAATTGACGATTTTGTTTGTTTTTTTTAAGATAGTCTTAATTCGCACTCCTATAAATATAAAAAGTGTTCTTATACCCTAATATTCACCACTACTCACTTTTTTTCTTCCTTACAATTTTCACTATCCGACTGTACATGATTTCTGCCAAATTCCAGTCGTATCCATCAAAATTAGTTGTATTGTTAAACTGAATAACAACCGTATCAATGTCTTCGTGGTATTTTGCAATGCTCTGATAGCCAACTATCAAACCTGTATGTTCATACACGTAAATTGAGGAATAGATTTCTTGTTCCCCCTCATCAAACAATGAACCATCGTTTAAGGCTCTCAAGAATATGCCTACGTCGGAAGCAGTAGCTAACATGCCCTGCTCCTCCGTTTTAAAATCTTCCTCTTCTCCCACGTAATAGCCACTCATTACATCGTCTATGTTCACTTCAGTAAGGGACGCAAAAGTATTGTTTAGCTCAAGAGGTATCAAAATCTCCTCTTTAATATATTGATTATGGTTATACCCTACCACCTTGTCAATGATTTGGGTAAGCAACAGGTAATTGGTGTTCGAATATTCATATTCTTCACCTGGTTCAAAACTAGCCGGCAATTCAATGGCTAATTCAAGTGCTTCCTTATTGAAATTCGGTCGATTTTCCCAATAAGCAGGATTGTCGATAAAGTTGGGTATACCCGATCGGTGTTGCACCATTAATTTCAAAGTAATTTTTTCTGCATATTCAATCTTCCCCTTAAGTTCAGGGAAGTAATCAGCAAGCGTATTGTCCAAAGACAAGCGTTTGGCATTAGCCAATTTCGCGATTGCAACAGCGACGTATAATTTGCCAATACTGGCAATCTTGAATAAGGCATCTGGGCGGGCAGGAATTTTCTTTTTCCGGTCATGCCAGCCAGCTGTATAAAATGCTGGTGGCTGGCCTGCTTCATCCACATAGACAACCATGCCATCAAAGCCATGATCAATTCCTTCGTTTAACTGCTCTTGAATTGTTTCCGGTAATGGTACTATCCAAGCCTTTACCAAAATCCATGGTACGAAAGCTAAAGAGCCTATGCTGGCAAGGATAAATACTATTCGGAGTATTTGTTTTGTCCGTTTCATAGTCCTACTATTTCAGGCCGATTGGCTTTTATTAATTTGCCGTTTTGCCATCGGGAATTTGTCTGATTTATGTTCCATTGTCAAAACTACATTCCCTCTCTTGTGCCCTTTATCAATATACCTATGGGCATTCCCTACTTGTTCCAAGGGATAGCTCCTATCCATGATTGATTTTAATTTTCCTGCTTCAATGATCTCTTTTACTTCCTCAAATAGCATTTTAAGTTCAGGAACGGGTCTTATCCCGGTAGCTGAAAATTTTGCTTTCTTACTTCCGAATATTGAAGTCCGTAACATTTGAAAAAGGAGCGGCATGCCCAGTACTGGTGAAACATATACTCCCCTCTCGGTCAGGGAGCCTTTACAGGTTGAAAATGACAGCTGCCCAATGGTGTCATAGATAATGTCATAGGTTTGCTCTATGTTAGGAAAGTTTTGTTTCGTGTAGTCAATAACATGATCGGCACCTAAAGACTTGACCATTTCAATATTTGTGCTGCTACAAATTCCTGTTACCTCAGCACCATAGTATTTGGCAAGCTGTACTGCAGCAGTTCCTAAGCTTCCAGAAGCACCATTGATCAAAACTTTTTGGCCTGGTTTTATTTCAGCCAGCTCCTTTAGGAAATTAATGGAGGTTAATGGCCCATCACAAACGGGTGCGGCTTCTTCAAAAGTCATATTATGAGGTATAGTGGTAATTAAACCATCTTCGGGAAGACATAAGTACTCAGCTTGTGTGCCGTAGATTACTAAGGACTCACCAAAAACTCGGTCACCTACCTTAAAAGTCCTTACCGCATCTCCTGCTGCTTCTACCACTCCGGCAAAGCCAGTTCCTGGAATGGGATTCTTCGGTTTAAACAGGCCTAAGAACAAGCGCCCAATATATGGCTTGCCTGTACGCATCATACTTCCGGCTCTGGTAACAGAAGCTGCGTAAACTTTTATCAAAATTTCATTTTCCTTAGGAATAGGTTTAACCACTTCTTGTACTTGAAGAACCTCTGCTGATCCATAACCCGTGCTTATTACTGCTTTCATTATTAGTGTTTTTGACATTAAAGATTAAATTTTAATAATGAAACAAAAATAAGCCGGCGGTTTTGATAAAATGTTCGCGATTATAAATCCGAACCTATTATAAACCTCTCTAATTCTGACTTTTAAGAAACTGCTTTGGCGTTAAACCTGTTTCCTTTTTAAAATAGGTGTTAAAAACAGTTTTAGAATTAAACCCACTATCATAAGCCAAGCCTATAAGAGACAAGTGGGAATTTTTAGGGTCATTCGCAATTTCCTTAAAAGCTTCTACTCGATAGTGATTGACAAACTCGTTAAAATTTTTACCAATACTCTCATTGAGCAGCCAGGAAAGTTGGTTCGGATGCATATCTAATTCACCCGCTAATGACCTTAGGGACAAATCACTATCCAGGTAGGGTTTCTCTGCATCAAAAAGCGTTAATAAGCGGCCTTTGTAATTGCTTGCAGCTTCTTCATCTAACAAAGCCTTTTTGGTAGCCATTGGTAGCTCATCATTGCTATTGGGATAAATTATTTTATGATATTTCCAATACCTTGAATCTTTTCGCAATGTATTAGCCAAAGGATCTGTATAACGCAGCATCAATAAAGATGACTTATTTTGAAGGGCCTTGTCCACCCATGCAAATGCCTTATCAAAATCCCCAAGAACCACATGCATCAAAAATAAATACGAGTTTGCAGTAAACCCATTGGGCGCTTTGGCTTGTTCTTCTAGCAATTTTAAATAACGTGAAGAATTGGTTTTATCTTTTTTCAATGCAAAAGCCAATGCAATCGCACCCATTTTTTCTCCTTCAACAATGGCATCTTCAGGTACAGTATCAAAGTAGTTGATTACCTCTTCGTAATTTTCTAACTTTAATAGACACAATGTTTTTATGGAGTGCGCAGGGATATTTTTATCATTACTGGACAAACAACGATTTAGCATTTCCAAGGAAACCGCATAATCACCAATCATATAATGAACATACGCTCTAAAAAAATGTGTTTCATCCGAAAGTGGATTGATGCTAAGTGCTTTATCAAGATGAATTAGTGCTTTATCCTTCCTGCCTGCAATGATGTATAAAAAGGATACAAATTGATGCGCATCGGCATTATTAGGTTTGACGGTTATCGCTTTATTCATTTGTGTAAGCGATTCGGTAAAATCACAAGCTATAAAAAAAGCTTGATTGGCCAATTGATAATAAACACCTGACGATTGATTGTTTAAAGCAATTGCTTGATTTGTAAATTGAATTGTTTTCTCCCAGGCTTCCTCAAATGGCATAAATCCAGTAGTACCTAAAAAACTATAACAGTCCGCTTTTCCAATCAAGGCCTCAGAATAGTTTTCGTCAATTTTCAGCGCTTTATCATAATAGGAAATGCCCGTTTCTACATCATTCGGGTTCCACTTATTCACGAAAAATTTTGCTTTTAGGCAGTATTCATAGGCGCTGATACTGTTCGTGGGTTTGGTGACCAAGTGTTCACTAATTTCAAAGTGTCCAAAATGCTCTCTCAACTTATCCGCTATTAATAGACTAATTTCGTCTTGAACCTCAAAAATATTCTCCAGTTTCCTGTCCCAAGTTTCTGACCAAAAATGAAAGTCTTCTTCTGTTTGGATTAACTGAGCAGTAATCCTCATTGTATCGCCAGCCAAACGAACACTCCCTTCAAGAATAGCAGAAACATCCAACTCTTTCGCTATTTGTTTAATTGGAACATTTTTATTTTTGAAGAAGAAAGAAGAAGTTCTGGAAGTAACTTTCAGACGCTTAATTTTCGCCAAAGCATTGATGATCTCTTCCGTTATGCCATCACTAAAATATTCATTTTCAGCACTCGTACTCCTATTTGCAAAAGGCAAAACTGCAATTGTTTTATAGGCCGATTTTTGCTTACCTTTTAATTCTTGCACTTCGGGCACTTTAATTCCCTCATTGCAAACTGCAAATACCTCAACGGGCTTTATAATATTCTTAAGTTCAAAATGACCAAGTGAAGTTGTAGCAATAGTAGGATGGTTTTTTAGCTCATCGTTTAATTTATCAGACAATAGAATGCCTCCTGCCACGCTCATGCTTTCAATGCGTGAAGCGAAATTCACACCGTCCCCATACACTTCGGTTTCACTGTATACAATATCACCCAAGTGCAAACCTATCCGCACCGGTACTGGATTACCTTCTTGTAAAAGCTTCTGGATTTGGATGGCGCAGTTTGTTGCCTCAATGGCACTTTTGAAAACACTAAGTGTACCATCTCCATAATACTGTATGATTTCCCCATTGTGACTTGTATGTAGGCTTTCGAAAACCTCCCGGTGCCGGGTCCTGGTCCCCACTGCTACTTCCTCATCTTTTTGCATCAGTGCTGTATAACCAACGATATCTGTAAACATGACCGCAGCCAATTGGCGTGTAACCTTATCTTTCATTGATTTTTTCTTCTGAATATTAGGGATCCAATTGCTATGTAAAGTAGGCGTTGAAAGCTTACTCTTATTATTATCTTTAAAAATAGTAATAAAAACCAAAAAATCAGCACCTTTCGTTCAATAGCATAGCCACTCCTAAAGGCGCTATCAGTCCACTTTCTTGTTTATATTCGCTCTTTTTTTACCTTGTTAATGGTCAATTGTCTAATGGCCAACAAATGACCAAAAAACACTGTCGGGACGACAACTGTTGGCAACAAATTAAATGGAAAATACAATACAGCAATATTAGGTTGGTTAAATGCCAACTGCTGAAAGGGAGTTGGAAATGCCAATACTGCCGTTATTACCACGTTCAATAAAAGTAAGAGGCAAAGAATGTTCCATCCCAACAACAGCATTTTGTTTTTTTGGGCTGTTCTAAACGATAAATAGGCCACAAGGGGTGCAGTTATACCTGAAAACAAATCAAAGTTTGTTCCTTCAAATGTCATGTAAACAGATACGACACCTTGATAATAAAGCAGGGCAAGAACAACTTCAACGGGTACGCGTATGCTGTGAAAATAAGTCAGTTTCTCCAGGTCAATCTGCTCAATAAATGCCTTACCTCTTTTTGTCAAAAAGGTGAACCCCACAAGGACCAATGGAGGAAAAACACCGAAAAGCATAATTCTTGGCGGTATGGCTTCGGTATATCGATAAATTTCACTTTGACCTAGAATACCTTGTAAAAACGTCCATCCAATACCAATGAGGAGAAAATTTTTGGATTGAGTTACATAATAAAACCAAGCTATAGTGCCAATTACTATAAGCCCAAACAGCAGGCTAATGTACAAGGGTAGACTTTCCATTGCTATTTCCTTTTGGCTTAGATGCCAAAATGATGGTTATACAATAGTAGCCAATTTTAGAAGGAGAAACAATCTGTCACACCTGAATTTAATATGCATGATGGTGCTTATTCCACCTATTATAAGGATTTTTATAGGTCCTCAATTTTTACCATCTTTTACAATGACATCATGCGCCCCACCTTCGATGATACTCGTAGAGGATACCAACGTCAACTTGGCATCGGATTGTAACTCCTTAATTGAGGATAAACCACAACTACACATCGTTGATTTCGTTTTTCCGATCGTTTGGTCTAGATTGTCTTTGAGTTTACCGGCATAGGGGACATAACTGTCTACGCCTTCTTCAAATTTCAAATTGTCCTTTCCTCCCATATCATACCGCTGCCAATTTCTTGCTCTATTAGAACCCTCGCCCCAGTATTCTTTAACATAGTTTCCTCCCACAAGCAGTTTTCTGGTCGGACTTTCATCGAAACGGGCAAAATACCTACCCATCATTAAAAAATCCGCACCCATTGCTAGGGCCAATGTGATGTGATAATCCTGAACAATTCCTCCATCTGAACAGATGGGAATGTATTCTCCACTTTCTATAAAGTATTCATCTCTGGCTTTGGCGACGTCAATAAGCGCAGTTGCTTGTCCTCTACCAATTCCTTTTTGTTCCCTGGTAATACAGATAGAACCACCACCAACACCAACTTTAACAAAATCGGCTCCAGCTTTGGCCAAATAAAGGAAACCATCTTTGTCGACTACATTCCCTGCACCAATTAAAACGTTATTGTCGTACTTTTTCTTAACATAAGCAATGGTTTCTTTTTGCCATTCTGAAAAGCCATCTGAAGAGTCGATGCACAATACATCTACACCAGCTTCTACCAAAGCAGGCACCCTTTCCTCATAGTCTCTTGTGTTGATCCCCGCACCAACGACTAATCTTTTCTTATCATCAGATAGTTCGTTTGGGTGGTCTTTATGACTGTCATAATCTTTGCGAAACACAAAATATTTTAATTTACCATTCTTATCGATAATTGGCAAATTGTTCAATTTATGTTCCCAAATGGTATCATTGGCATCGTTTAAAGTGATTCCATCTTGAGCAGTTATCAAATTGGATAAGGGTGTCATAAAATCCTTAACCTTCTTATCAAGATTATCCTTACTAACCCTATAATCCCGACTTGTAATTAATCCTAAAAGTTTACCAAAAGACGAACCATCATCTGTGACTCCAACAGTTGAAAAACTCGTTTTCTTTTTCAAGTCCAGTACATCTTTTAAAGTATGTTCAGGTGTTAAATTGGCCCTGCTTTCTACAAATCCAGCTTTGTATTTCTTTACTATCATTACCATTTTAACTTGTTCCTCAATCGACTGAGAACCAAAAATAAATGATAAACCTCCTTCTTTTGCCAAAGCAATTGCAAGTCCATTGTCAGAAACGGATTGCATGATGGCAGAGACAAAGGGAATATTTAGAGAGATTCTAGGGACCTCCCCTTTTTTATATTTAACTAAAGGTGTCTTTAGATTTACGTTGTCTGGGGTGTTTGACTTTTTTGTTAAGCCTGGTAATATCAAGTACTCGCTAAAAGTCCTTGAAATTTCATTTATTATATTTGCCATATTTTTTCAAATAAAATTTTGCAAAATTAGAGAATAATTCTGTTAGACGGGCCAAATTTATATTTATTCTTTACTTGAAGTCAGCATTTGCCTTGCACCCAATAACTAAGAACAAGCGTTGACTAGCCTGATAAACCACTAACAATTGAGCCGGATAAAACCCTTGTATTAAAAGTTTTCTTGGCAATTATTTTTATACAATATTACCAAATATGTAGCTATAATCATGCAAATCATTGCAAATTAACCCTTATTTCACGCTCTTTCTGATTACGGACAATGCTTAATTTCAAATATCCATGCCATAAATTTTCCCGATATTTTATGAACAGTTCTGCAATGTTTTTTATTTTTTCACCTTCAACCCCAACGACAACATCTCCTTCTGTTATTCCTGACATGGCTAATTTACTTTTGTCTTTTACGTCTAAAACAATCACTCCAGCCATGCTGTGCAAACCTGATGCGGATTGTTCTGCAAGGGTCTCCACGTTTTTAAGTGTCCCTCCAAGCCAATTTGTAATACTGTTGCTTTCATTTTGAGAATAAGGGGCATTTAATTCCGGAATATAAGGTTGCTTTGCAATGGCTTTTAATTCAGCTTTTTGAACCCCAAAATTGTCCATTGGGAAATTTTTAAATCCCAATTGAAGTACGGGTGAATTCTCTGCAACTGTAAAATCACCTGTTTCAGGAGAGACAAACTTGGGATCTCCATAAAGACTGTGGGCATCAGTATTGTTTTCCTGGGCCAAAGCCAATGAAACAGCATCAGGAAATAAGTTGTAATCTACTTCCTTACCCCAACCCGTAAGGCGTATTGGAAAATGTTTGGTCATGGTAATGTTCTTTCTAAAAACATCTTGACTATTGGCAAACCAAACATGGGGATGAAAACCGTTGTTTATCATTATATTGTTTTCAACTACCCTGTCAAAACCTTCCCGAAGTTTGATACCTCCATTTAAGCATAAATTATTATAAATATGGTAGTTGGATGACCCATCATCAAGATCAATGTCCCAACCATGGTCACAACGAAAACGATTGTTTCGGATAATGGTTGTGTGAATGGCATCCCAATAGGGCATTTCAGGGTTCGCCTGGACCAAACTGTCTATCACTTTCCTATTTGGATGCCAGAAGCGGTCTCTACCCCAGGAATTAAAAGCCCCATGGTCTCCAGTTTCCAACACGGTATTAAATACATCGTTATTTTCAATAAGGTGCCCTCCCCAGGTACCTTCACTTACATTGATTCCTGCCCGAGGAACATCATAAATACTATTGTTTTTGGCATGAATATTCATGGCCGTAGAGAGCTGAATTCCAGCCACTTGTTTTTCAATGCGTCCAACTTTATAAATCAGGTTGTTCGCTACTTTACAATCTGCCGGATACAGATCATTGGCTGGGCCCCGAACAGTATCCATTGCCGCTACTGGTACAAATTCGCTATATTGATAAGAAGGTGAGCGCACAGCAGTGGAATCTCCTACAAAACTGATGGCTGTTGCGCCAACATTATGAATATGGTTGCCAATAATTGCTGAATTTCTATTGTATCCATTGACGAAAATCGCATTTCCTCCTAAATTAGTGAATTCACAATTTTTAATAGATATGGCCTCTGTTCCACTAAGTAATATTGACCCTCCTCTGTATATTGTCCAATCGCTACGGAGCAACTTATTATATTGCTCCATAAATGTCCGCATAGTATGCTCAAAACGTATCCCTTCAATTTTGACATTTTTAACAGGATTTTCAGGTCTTCCTATCACCTCTATAAGATGCTTTAATACAGATACTTCAGTGTTTGAATTAATTAAATTAGCTTCATTTTTGGCCCACAAGTATAGTAGTTTTTCCTGTTTATCGAAATACCATTCTCCTTCGCTGTCCAACTCCTCAAAAATGTTTTCTACCATCCTTAGTTCAGGGTGCATGGGTGAAGGTCTATTATTTTGATGGCCACCAATAAGGGTAAGCGCTCCTAATGAATCAACCCCACTTATCTCATAATGAAAACCACCCCATCGCCCACTGTGCATGGCATGTACAAAACCTCCAACAGGATTCTTCCAGGTCGCAACACGTTCCTTTGCTATGGCATCTCCGGCATGCCCTTGCCAGGCACCTCCATTTTCATCAAAATTAGGATACCTGGCCAAAATCTGTTCTTCCCCATCGATATACAGCTGGTCAAAAACAAGGTCTTCTCCAACTTCAGTAATCCAAATGTTTTCATCGAATGGTTTCCAGTTTGTATTCAAAACCATTGAACCTTTAACACTTACTTTGTCAGTACCTTCTCCAATAATAGCGATATTGCTTAGTTCTGGGGGAATTACCAAAGGAGTTGATAAATGATATTCTCCTTTCTTCAAATGGATGGTAATGGGTTCACTGCTACTTTCCCTGATCTTAATCGCCTCTTCCAAGGCTTTTTCAATGGTTTGAATCGGCATTTCTTTCGTGCCGGCATTCTCATTATCACCATTAGAACTCACATAAATGGCTAGCTCTTTTGTGTCGCAACTTATAAGTACAAATGTTGCTAATATTAGTAACGCTCTTTTCATTTTCATTTAACGATACCACTTTTATTCATCCAACTAAAGAGCGGCTGCATCCATTCATCTGCAGGTGAACTCAACACAAATCCATGGTTTCCTTTAGGATAAAGGTGCATTTCTGCAGGAACTTGATTTCTTATTAATTCCTGGTAAAAGCGGATACTGTTCTCCACTGTCACCACATTGTCGTCTCCTGCATGGGTTAACCAGGTTGGTGGCGTATTTTGATCAATATGCAATTCATTTGAAAACAACAACTTTTGTTCTTCAGAGGCGTCCTTACCAAGCAAATTTTGACGGGACCCTAAATGGGCTAATTCATCTTTCATACTAATTACCGGATAAATCAGCATCATAAAATCGGGCTTTAAACTTATCTTTTCATCATTTGGGATGTAAGATTTATTAAAATGTGTTCCGGCCGTAGCCGCTAAATGTCCTCCTGCTGAGAAACCAATTATCCCAATTTTATAAGCATCCAGACCCCACTCTGAAGCATGTTGACGCACTGTTTTAATTGCCTGTTGGGCATCTTGTATAGGTCCTATTGATTTATCAATCATGATTGAATCGCTTGGCAGGCGATATTTCAGGATGAATGCTGCAATCCCTTTTTTTACAAATGCTTCAGCAATTTGGGTCCCTTCCTTTAGGTAACTTTCTCCTGAATACCCACCACCAGGGCATATGATTACGGCTGCACCAGTGGCCATTTCTTTTTCAGGTTGATAGATTGTCAATGTTGGTTTAGAAACCTTTTTAATCCAAGAGACTTGCCCATTTTTCTCAATGACTTCTTCTATCATCGAGTAAGGTTTGCTGTTAGGAATGGCATTTGGGTAAAGGTCTACTATTTGTTGTGCTTCCAACTGAATTGAAACAATCAGAAATAGCATTAAAGTAATGGCTTTCATGGATTTGGAATTAATTCTTAAATTTTTATTTCTTCGGAAAAGATGAACTTTTAAATATTTCACATGAAAATTTTAAATTTCAATCTTCAATTCTTTCAATATATGGGCGTAATGCCTCGCCCCAAATTTGATATCCAACATCGCTTGGATGGCAGAAATCAGGAGTAATCTTTTTCGTAAGAAGACCATCTGAGCTCAGCATTTTGAAAGCAAGGTCTAGCAAAATAATTTCATTCTCAGCAGCATATTGCTTTAGTAAGTGGTTGGTTTTGTTGATTAAAATCCTGCGTGGGTTATCAGGCATTTCTTCCCGTGGCATTATTTCCATCAATACAATTTGTGCGTTCGGGACTTTAGACCTAACACTGATATAAATGGCAGCGATTCCTTCAACTATTTCTGCAGCTGTATTCATACGAGCATTTTTTGTTTCGCTGGTATTGTTAGTGCCAATATGGACAATCACCAATTTGGGATCAAGCCCATCAAGTTCCCCATTGTTCAAACGCCAGAGCACATTTTGAGTACGGTCCCAGCCAAAACCTAAATTCAAAACCCTATGGTTCTTAAATGTTTCCTGCCATGAATTTGGGCCATTGGATATTCTTGATCTTCCATCGGCATATTTCAGTGGGGGGTAATCGCCTCCCCAAAAATGAGTGATGGAATTTCCTATTATAACAATTTCCGGGTCCAATGAATCTTTTACCTCAAGAATATCATTATGGCGCACCATCCAATCGTAACTGTCATCTTCAAGTTTTGGAACTGGTATTATGGCTGTATTGCTAGGTTTTTCGACCGCTTGGATTTCTTGCTTCTTTTGCAATTTGCAGCTTAAAATGCAAAAGGAAAAGAGGGCAAGATAAAGGAGCTTTGTTATTGACTTCATTTTTTAATGAGATTTTAATAGTAGAGACAAGTTAGCTATAAAAAATGCTGGATATTGCCTTCAAACTTGGTTATTTTAGCCAATAACCCATTAGAATTGTTTAGTAGCTTACGAAAAAGGGCGAAACTTAGACTTTTAGGGCCTTACACATAGTATTGGGACGGCATTCAAGCGGATGCCAGAGTTATTATAATTTTACCGGATTAGTGCTTTTAATTAGGGAATTATGCGGTGGTTTGTTTCAATTTCTCAAAGGGAAAAAATCACCAAAGACCTGATGTTTTGGTATTTTACTTCAATCCTACACATTCGTTTTACCAATTGGAAATAAAAATTCACAACATGCTTCTCCTAAAATAGGATATAAGAGCCCAATCATTTGAAATAAGATTTGACAGCCTTGACTTTTTTGGTTCGTTTTTGTGTCAAGACAAAAATGAACAGAGGGAATAAGGTTCAAACTGCCCTATTCCCATCTATAACATTCACCCTGCCATTTCTTAAAAATTAACTCATCCACCTAACGCCAAAGCTTTTGAAATACATAAAAAGCCCCACAAACAACTCGTTTGTGGGGCTTTATTCAACGTTAAATCAAAGTTCTCACTTTGACAAATGCAGCATATCCTTAATAATTAGGATTTTGCGTGATGTTATCATTGATATCAATCTCTGCTTGAGGGATAGGCCATAAATAATCCCGTTCAGGTCTAAAGGTCCTGGTCAAACCACTGGTAATGGTTTCCCACTGACCACTATTGGTATTGAGGTAATAAAGCCCCTCAACGGTACCTATCTTGTCCTCCCCGATCTTCCACCTGTTCATGTCATACAAACGTAATCCCTCAAAAGCCAACTCAACCGCTCTTTCATCCCTGATGATTGCTCTAAACTCCTCTTGGGTTTTACCTGTTTCTATTGGAGGCATTTCTACTGTTGGTCTTCCTCTTACCATATTGATCGCTTCATAGACTGAATCGTCAATTTCATTCAATTCGATTTTAGACTCTGCATACATTAGCAGCACATCTGCGTAACGTATCAAAATCATGTTGATAGATCCAGTGTTTGGATTGTTACCATCAGCTTCAAAATCTACCCACTTCTTCAAGTTGTAGCCGTTTACTGTGGAAAATTCAGAGGACCTCACCCTATCGGCGGTTGGACTGTCCGGTAAAGAGTTAAAGGTGGTGGTTCCAATTGGCTGTCCGGTATAATAAGTCGTGAAATTCCATCTTGGATCAATGTTTTCAAAAGGATCGTTGGGATTTTGAGGTCCTTTGTACCCATATTTTAAAAACAAGTTATGAATGGGTTCCACAACCGACCCTCCGCCTATTGATGCCGCCGAAAACGAAAAGGCATTGTAAGTATCGCCCCCTACGGCATATTGTCTATCAAAGATCACTTCAGAAGAATTCTGTCCCGCATAGTTAAATAATTTTCCATAGTCAGGATAGAGTTCATAGATTCCTAAATCCATTACAGCTTTGGAGGCATCTCTAGCAACAGTATACCTCTCATTTCTGTAGGCAACCCTGGCTTTCAATGCCATGGCAGCACCTAAAGTAGCCCGTCCTACCTCCTGAGAATAACTCATAGGTAACTGGTTTCCCTGAATTATCTGATCCAGTTCAGCAATGACAAAATCAACCACTTCAGACTTTGCTGTTCTACCGATTTGATCAGTAATTTCCAGTGGCTCTAAAATCAATGGCACATCACCCCAAAGACTGCTTAATTGGGTATAAAAGAAAGCGCGCAAAAACCTTGCCTCTGCCTTGTACCTGGCCAGTAAATCTTGGTCACCCTGCTCGATTCTGTCAATATTTGCCAGCACATTATTGGCCCTTTGTACGCCTCTGTAATACCTGTCCCATTGAGATCCTATCGCCGCGTTGACTGGATCAAAAGACCCCATAGTCACATCATGCAGTGAACCTGGTCCGGAAGGTGCTCGGAATCCAATATCCGTCGCTCCATCTAATTCTTTCACCATCAATTGACCATCTAACTCCGTATAGATCCCATTTACTGCCAGATTAGCATCCTTTTCTTGCTGCCAGTAAATTAGTTCTGAAACCTGCCCGGGAGGCACCAAATCCAGCCCATCATCACAACTGAATAAGCTAATAGCCAAATAAGACAGTCCTATGTATTTTATTGTTTTATTTATTATTTTCATCGCTTTTCCTTTTTTAGATTAAAACCTGACGTTTATGCCACCACTGAAAAGTTTGCTGTGTGGGAAGAACTGACTTCTTCCTCTAGGTGTTTCCGGATCGAACAGCTCTGTTTCTGTAAAAGTCAACATGTTTTCACCGGAGATATAAACCCTAAGGTTGGCTACAAGATTTTGAGGAATAGTATACCCCAATTGGAAATTCTTTAACCTAAGATAACTGGTGTTTTGTAACCAAAAATCTGACTCCATTAGGTTGGCTGAATTCCCGGATCTAACCATTGGCCAGGTGCCATTTGGATTTCTTTCAGGGTGATAAGCTTCTCTAGCCATGGTCGTAGGAATAAAATTCGTATAATTTGGACCTTCCATCAAAGCACCATCCAAAGAATGTTGCTGACGAAGTACTCCTTGCCAAAACATAGAAAAATCAAATCCTTTATAAGAAGCACTAAACCGAACACCAAACTCATATCTTGGGTCTTCATTCCCCATGATGTATTGATCGCCTGCAGGATAAAGAGATTGAGAAATAACACCATCCCCATTTAAATCCTCATATATAATGTCTCCAATAGTAACTGTAGGAAAAATGGTCGCTGGATAATTGTCTAAGTCCTCTTGGGTCTTATAAATCCCAGGAGATTTTAAACCTCTCAGGGAATTGATTGATTCCCCTTCAGTCCATACTGTAAATTTATCAGGGAAAAATGGTCCTGTACCTTTTAAATCTTCAATTTTACTTACTACATCTGAAAAATTCAAACCTACAGAATACTCGAACCCATTGTCTGAGGCTGGAGAGCCATGGTAATTGATGGCCAATTCCCAACCTTTATTAGAAACTGCGGCTGCATTTTGGACTGGAGGGTTGTAGCCTATGGTTCTAGGAATAGGTAATTCTATCAAAATATCATCAGTGTATTTGTAAAAATACTCCGCGATTACTTCAATCCTATCGTCCATAAAGCCCATATCCAATCCAATATTAGACATAGTAGTGGTTTCCCAGGTAATGTCAGGATTACCTGCGCTAGTGATGGCTGTACCTGGAACCAGGTTATTGTTAAACTGGTAGCCAGTACCCAAGTTGTAGGTATTGAGGTACCTGTAAAGTCCAATACTCTGGTTACCCAATTGACCCCATGAGCCTCGAAGCCTTAAATCACTAAACAAATCTCCATCACTAAGGAAGTCTTCTTCTGATATTCTCCAGCCTGCTGAGAAGGAAGGGAAAATACCCCATCGTTTGCCTTCTCCAAACCTTGAAGATCCATCATACCTAACATTGGCTTGAAACATGTATTTGTCGTCAAAACTATAATTGGCCCTGCCAAAAAATGACCTTAGCCTCCACTCTTGGGAATAACCACTTGTTGTTTGGTTTTGAATGTCACCTGCACTGATATCCCGTAAATCATTGCTATAGAAATTGTCTCGGGAAGCAGAAATTTGTTTGTATCGATTGTAAATTTCCTCATAACCAACAGTTCCTTGGATACTGTGTTTGCCAAAGGTTTGGTCATAATTCAAATACAATCGCTGGCTTAATTCTCGTTGATTCATCTGACTTTCGGTAAGCACTGATGTGGCAAACCAACCGCCAACATTTACCAAATCTCCTGTCAAGTAATTCCTCATCCCTGCCAAGCTATTTTGAAACACAAAACCGTCAGTAGACTCGGTATTGAGCGTAACGTTACCTTCCAAAGATAAAGCTTCATTGATGGTGTAAGCGAAGCCTAACTGACCAAAAACATCATCACTTACATTACTGGTTTCTCCCTCTTGAGCCATTGCACGGGCATTCCATTGACCAGAAACCAAGTCATATGTACCGTCAGGGTATTCCATCACAATATTTCTATTGATATGCAATAAGGCTTGGGTGATTCGCTGACCCGTAAATCCTGGTCCACTAAAGCCTCTATTCCTATACATCAGGTTGGTTTTAATCGTCAACTTATCAGTGGCATACATGTCGGAATTTATCCGCATGGTTACTTGCTTATTGTTAAAGTTTTGAAGAATACCATCAGTGTCAGAATAATTGACTGAGGCGAATACTCTTCCGGATTTTCCACCACTGGAAAGGGAAATGGAGTGCCTTTGTTGCATCGCATTCCGATTAAAGATTCCAGCTTCATAATCCGCAAAAGGATATTGCAAAGGATTAGTACCTGCAGCCACATTCTCAATATAGGTTTCACTGTAAGTTGGATTTGCCCCCACATTGGCTTGGGCTTCATTTTCTAACCTCATCCAGGTTACTGGATCTGTTGGTTCCGGAAAGAAGTTGGGGTTTTGCCATCCTACAAAATTGTTGTAAGTAATCTTGACAGCACCATCTTCACCTCTTTTGGTAGTCACCAATATTACGCCATTAGCTGCCCTAGAACCATAAATGGCTGAAGAGGCGGCATCTTTTAACACAGTTATGGAAGCGATGTTATTTGGCTCCACTGTACTTAGCGATTGCTCCACCCCGTCTACTAAAATCAAAGGATTGGAATTATTCAATGTTCCTACCCCTCTTATTCTGATACTGGTGCTTTCATCTCCAGGGGCACCACCGTTGTTTTGAATAGAAAGGCCTGGAGTTGTACCCTGCAATGCTGCAGCAGTATTGACCACGGGCCTTCTGGCCAGATCTTCACCAGATACGGTACTCACAGCACCAGTAACATTGGCTCTTTTCTGCGTACCAAAGCCTACCACAACCACTTCATCCAAAGAGGAAGTTGATTCTAATAAGGTAACATTAATTATGGATCGGTCACCGATATTTATCTGCTGGCTTTCAAATCCAATAAAGGAAAAAACCAATTCAGAGGCTTCCGGTACTGTTAAAGAATACTTGCCATCTAAATCAGTAGCTGTACCGATAGTCGTTCCGGGCAAAGAAATGGTTGCTCCTGGAATAGGTTCACCATTTTGATCTGTTACTGTACCTGTTACTGTAACATCTGCCATAAAATTCAGTTTTACGGCATTGTTTTCAGAGGAATTAATGGAGCTAGGTACTTCTTCATTAGGTACTTCTTCATAAAGGGCATGCGCATGCCCTTTATGGATATTGGGGTAAAATAGCTGAATAGCCATTAGGAATATCAATATTTTGATTGACGGATACCCCGAGAGTAGTCGTTTTTTCATAACTTTGTAGGCTTTAGTGTTGTTTTATGAATTGCATTAAATCAGATCAAATGGATGAACCTGAGAAACTTACCCATTTGTCTATCGTTTTTGTGAAGGCCATCTATTTATAGATGGCTTTTTCGTTATTGGCTTTTTCTTTACATATGGCTATTTTTTTTGAAATTGGATTGAAAACTTCCCATTTACCCGGTAGGTATAAGTAATAAATTGGTCTATTGGGTCAATTGGGAGTAGAAATCAATAAAATGGCTATTCAACCAATTCTACCGTTTCATTTAATCGTTGGTCTATGCAAGCAAATTCACCCTTAATTTATGGAATTAACGCTATTAAGAACGAATTTTTTGTCTATTAAAAGAAATAATAAAACAATTCATTCATTTTGTATACCTGGTATAAGTATTATATCATTTATACTGATTGAAGCTGTTCTTTATCAAATTAGATAAAATTCCTTTTATAAACAAAAACAAAGATTAATTCATCAATTAATTCTGCACTTTTAATAAAAAAGAAGGAAAATGGATTGATTATTACCTTAAGTTGGTATAATGATACCTATAAATTCAAAAAAATAAAAGAAAATTACCAGTAAAAAATATTTTTTAATTAAGATTCTAAAATTGACTTCTTTTCAGCTATTTCCACGCGACTATAATATTTCAATCGAATTAGGTCTTCAGTTTCACCCTAAGCCTTTTTTGTGCGTTTAGCAGGTTTTCAATAGAAAGAGATAATTTTAGTGATCATTGCCTTTGTATATCCACATGGACATTGTTTCTCCTGCTTTCTCAAAACCCACTTTTTTATAAAACGGAATGGCTTCATGATCAGCAGTTAAAATTTGCATGTGAAAGTCTTTGTACTTTTCTTGAAATTTAGCAACAATTCTTTTACCGATACCTTTCCCCTGATAATCGGGATGGACCAATAAATGGGGAAAATAAACAACTAAATATCCATCGGAAACTGCATTACCTATCCCAATCAAACTCTCCTTATCCCAAGCAGATATTAATGAATGAGAATTAAGCAAGGCATTTTTTAATTCATGGGGCTTTTCCGCAGCGGACCATTTGTTTGCTTTGTAAAGGGCAACAATTTGTCCAACATCAATTTCCCTCGTTTCTGAAATAGTAATGCTCATGTTTGCTTTTTTACTTAATCCCAACTCACTTGCTTTTAGCTCTAAGCTAACTGGTTTTAGATTGCTATAAAAATAAGGCTGACTTTTTAATACTTATTTGCTCAGGGTAGGCTTGAGACGCTAATTATAATAAAAAAAGGCTCACTTTTTAAGTGAACCTTTTTTTACTTATCACATGTGACAATTTCTTAATAACCTGGATTTTGAGTCAATCCTGGCTCAACTCTTAGGCTATTTTCATGAAAAGGCCAACGGTAATTATGAGATTGAAAAGAACGATCTTCGATTTTTAGTGAAACCATCTCTCCATTTTCCATGCGAGTGTGCCCCAGTGCGGGTTGATTCAATACTTCTTCTGCAATCCCCCATCGAATAATGTCTTCATATCTTAAACCTTCTCCTGCAAATTCAACCCTTCTCTCATTTCTGATAAGATTGATCCAATCCTCTTGGCTTAAATTACTGTATTCACTTCCCGTTACGTCTGCAATTGACATGTCTAAACCTGCTCTTTCCCTTACCAAATTTATACTTTCTAAGGCAAGTGCATCAATATCATCCATCATGATTTTTGCTTCAGCATAGGTTAACAAGACTTCGGCATAACGCAATAATCCAAAATCAAAATTGCCTCCTGATCTAAATGCATCTGCTTCGGAAACAAATTTCTTAAACCAAAAACCGGATTTGCTCGCTCTCTGATTTTCAAAATACATAGGATTATTGGTATTGTAAATATCAATTTGCTCCCCATAAAAGGTATCACCTTGCCCCATTATACTAGATTCATATCTAGGATCCCTGTTTAAGTTAGGATTAAGCAAATACTCTTCTTCGGTGTGTAAAGGGCAGTTTGATATAGCCCTACCTTGAAGGGTCCAATATGAGTCTACTAATGATTTCAAAGGTACCACGTAAGATTGACCATTACCAGTACGGTAATGAGGTCCTAAATCACGAAATGAATTGGTAGCACTATTGTTATGGCTTTGCATATCAAAGTGCATGATAAATTCATTGTTAGTTGATGCTCCTTCATATTGAAAAAGCTCTTCATAATTTGAATACAAGGAATACTTTTCACTGTCCATTATTTCCTTGGCCAACTTTGCTGCCAATTCATAGCGACCATTATACAAGGCGTACCTCATCGTCAAAGCCTTAAATGAGTATTTGTTGAACATGTATTTATCTGAAGTATACTCATCAGCAGGTAAACGAGAAGCGATGTCATCAGCCAAGGGGAAAAGTTGACCCAGAATTTCTTCTTTCGGAGTAGTTGGCTGTAATGCATCTACTAAATCCGCAGGTTGTAAATGAAAAGGAACATCACCCCACCTGAAAGTCAGCTTAAAATAATGCCATACCCTAAGTGCCTCCAAAATCGCCTTGTACTTAGTACGAACGGATTCATCTTCCACATAGGGTATGTCAGCATTGTCAACAAAGGTATTCAACCTTCCTAAATGCTTCATTTGCAATTCATAGTAAAAAAGAAATGCAGAAGAGGTACTATTGATATTACCGTTTGCAATTCTTTGGTGATGGTGACCATCTACCCTGCTGTATGCGTTATCAGATTTACCTTCTTCCATATAAAATAAATTCTGATGCGAACTTGGATGCGTAAATACATCCAAGTAGCTGCTATAAACCACCCTTCGTAAATCTTCCTCATCATTAAAGAATTCAACAAAGGAGGTTGCTGTTGGGTCAGTTTTGTCGAGAAATTCTACACAGCCTGACAAACTGAACCCTATAAATCCTATAATTATTATTAATTTTCTCATGGTTTTCCTTCTTAATTTATAGTGGCTT
Source organism: uncultured Cyclobacterium sp. (assembly GCF_963977555.1). Classification (GTDB taxonomy): domain Bacteria; phylum Bacteroidota; class Bacteroidia; order Cytophagales; family Cyclobacteriaceae; genus Cyclobacterium. Next base: position 158,967 of record NZ_CAXBPD010000010.1, read on the forward strand.
TTACTCCCAAACTAAATGTAGCCATTCTAGGGTAATTACCATTTCCTCCATCACGTTCAGGTTCTAAACCTTCCCATTTTGTAATGGTAATAGCATCCTGAGCATTAAAGTAAATCCTTACGCTTTTAATATTGCGTCCAATTTTTGGTATAGTATATCCTAGTTGCAGCATTTTCACCCTAAAGAAGGCTGCGTTACTAAGCCAAACATCACTGAGCACTGCATTTGGACTGGTACCTGTCCAGACTCTAGGGAATCTACTATTAGGATTATCTGGTGTCCACCTATTGTTCATATAAAATTCACTAGGGGCTCCAAGGTTATTATTAACACCATCCATCAATACTGGATATCCTTCTTGTCCATTGAGCCTTCCTAATCTTTTTCCTACGCCTTGACCTAAGAAATTAAAATCCCATCTTCGAAATCTCAAATTGAAATTTATTGAATAGTTCATATGAGGAAATGGATCTCCTAGATTTACTTTGTCTTGATCGTTTATTACACCATCTCCATTTCTATCAGAATATTTGATATCGCCGGGGTAAGTGTTTGGCAATTTGGCTTCTGTTCCATCTACCTCTTCCCAAGACTGGAAGAAACCATCACTTTCATATCCGAAATAATTATCAATGGCTATTCCTTCATACCATATTTTATCTTGGTTGTCCTTGAAGATAAGGGTGTCAGAACGATTATATCCAGCTTTCAAAACTCGGTTTTGATTGTCAAATAAAATTCCACCTACACTATAATCTACCTCTCCTACCTTATCCGAATAATTCGCTGAGAACTCCCAACCTTTGTTTTCAACCTCTCCAATATTTACCGAAGAAGTAAGATAGTAAGAGCCTGTCAATGGGGGAACTGGGAAATTTGAATAAATTAAATCATAAGAAAATTTGTGATAGTATTCAGCTGTAAAGTTTAGCTTGTTTTTGAAAGTGGTTAAATCCAAACCAAAATTTGATTGACGTTGCTTTTCCCAACTAAAATCAGGATTAGGAACTCTCATGGTCCACCCCCAAGTATTTACAACTTCTTGCCATAAATAAGGATCAACATTCTCATTTCCTATAAGACCATAGGAAGCTCTGAATTTCAAATTATTTATCAAACCAGACCCCACAAGACCACTCATGAAGGATTCATTGTGAACGTTCCATGCAAAGGCACCGGAAGGGAAAAATCCCCATTTATTTCCAGGTGCAAACTTACTAGACCCATCACCCCTAGCAGTAGCCTCAATAAGGTATCTGTTGTCCAATGAGTAATTTAGTTTAGCGAAAAAAGAGGACTTAGAAAACTCTCTATAGTCTGTATAGGTATTGTTCATTATTTCTACACCTCCTAGCAAATAAATCTTATCTGCACCTTCTCTCAATTCTTTCTCATAATTAATAAGAGCCCTGGCGGTCACCTGACTTTGACTAACCCCCTGACTAGCACCTACTGAATTACTCCATATATTGACCGGTTTACCGTCTCCATCAAAAAACTTATAGGTCAACCTTTTGTATTTATTTGCTGACTTATTAATCATGTAAGAAACATTACCTTCTACACTAAGGTTTTTGTTAATAAAATATTTGGGTCTAAGGTTAATTGTGCTTCTATCATGCAAAGCATTCCATGACCCACCATGTTCAATAGAGGCAACAGGATTAATGTTATTGTGAAGAATATAATTATCTTCTAAATCCGAATCATAAAAAATAGGTTGAGTTGGATTCATTCTCCAAGCAAGCTGATAAAGGCCGTGACCGTCATTATTGGCCTGAAGCCTATCTACTTGTAACCTATGCGCGTAAAAATCTGCTAACAATACAAATTTATCAGCAATATTTATATTGGTATTAAAACGTGCCGAAAATTTATTGGAGCCTTCCAATTCATTCATTCCGTTCTCATCTATGTAACCGAGCATCAAATTGAAAGTACCCACTCCGCCTCCACCAGAAATACTAGCAGATGTATTGTGAGAATAGGACTGACGTTGCATTACTTGATCCAACCAATTGACATTCGAATAGTTACCACTCTCAGAAGCTGCAATATCTTCATCAGAGAATAAAAGTGACTGGCCTTGGTGGCTTCTCGCTTCATTATTCAATTTCATATAGTCTGTAGCACCAACAAAATTGGGAAGATCTATTGGGTTATGAAGGGCTGCCCAAGAATGAAGATTAACTTTAAACTGTCCAGTTGTACCCCTGTCAGTCTCTATGATGATAACACCATTTGCTCCTCTTGACCCATATAGTGCAGCAGATGCAGCATCCTTTAATACGGTTATATTTTTAACTTGATTAGGATCAATATCAGTAAGAGATTGTTCCATTCCATCAATAATAACCAATGGACCAGCATTTTGTAAAGTACTAATTCCCCTTATTGAAATGGACCCTGGTACGCTTCCCGGCAGATTGTTTCCCTGCATTAAGGTAACACCAGGAATGGTTCCGCTAAAAGCTTCCTCCAGTTTAAATATAGGCCTGCTTTTTACAAGGTCCATATCCAGTTGCTCTACTGATGACGCCAAGTGTTGCCTCTCAACTTCACTAAAACCAACTACAACCACTTCATTTAAATCCACACTTGACTCTTTAAGAGAAACATCTATAGTATTGGTTCCTTTAGTGCTAATCTCTTGCCCTGCGAACCCAATCATATTGAAAATCAAAGTAACCTCGCCTGAAACAGAAATGCTATAAGACCCATCAAGATCTGTGGTGGTTCCTGCAGTGGAACCTTTTATAAGCACCAAGACTGAGGGAATGGGTTCCCCTGTCTCATCGGATACCACTCCGGTAATAGTCCTCTGCTGGCCCAAAACAGACAAAGCAGGTAACACTATTAATAATAGTAGAATAATTTTATTTTTTAACATGTTTAAATTTTAATTTTTAGTAAATTTTTAGGTCAATCAGTAATTTTTTATAATTTTTTATAATTTTTTACTTAAACATAATTCCGAACCTCAAAAATAAAGGACTCGAATAATCAATAATATTGATAATTAAAACTACATCAACTCATATTTTACCTCCTTTCTTAAAAATTATTATAAATATTTACCAATTAAGGCAAACATTTTAAATTTATTTAAATAATAAATTAAATATAGAAAGAAATAAAAAGAGTAAAAATCCAGTCATAATAATTATACGAAATATAATATTTCATGTAAATAAGCATCTTTTTAATAACATATAGAATAGAAATACAAATGTATTTAATAGAAAAAGAACCGCATCATTTGCTGAAAATCAACTTCTTAGGTAAGTTTTAGTTTTGAGTCCTAAAAAAATAAACTCACTATTTCTCTAACATTGGTAAAAAATATCAATTCCAAATGTGGAGAATCCATAGATTAAACATACCGTTCATGTAAAAAAATATGGCGAGGTAAAATTGTTATCCATAAACAGATCTTAATTATAGCTTTTAAGGTGGTATAAAAATCAATTTTTAATCCGCCTTCTATAAAATCTATCTCATACGGGGCTGAATACCTAAGTAAATATGTTGAAAGCATAAAAAATTCAATTGAAAATTTACCTTATGATCACTTTCAAAATACTCCTCCTCATTGGCTTTCGATATATTCCGAAAGAGCAAAAATTAAATCCTTTCCAAATAATCTGGCTTTTTCTTGGGTTACAAGCTGCCCATTATTAATTCCAAATGGAAACTCTAGGGTTGTAGTCATTATTAACCCTTCATCTAAAAAACCTGAGGCCCACTTGCTAAAAGAATATCCCTGTTCATAATTGCTTCCTTTATTCCAGGCAGTTCCATATGCTAGAAAACCGGTTTTACTGTTAATTGTAAGTGGCCCCTTCTGTGATCGGATTAAAGTATTAACAAATTTTTCCTGTGCAGCAGCAATCCTTTCCTCTTCATTACCCACAAAATAAACCCATTCATTGTTTTCTCCTTTGATCCAAGGATTGTGAAGATCTATCCCTATCCAAGGCAATCCTTCGATCCATTTTGGTATGTCTTCCCTTATGGCTTTCGTACTTGTATAAATACTCTCTCCGGAATAATCCCTGTTGTGGTCTCTAGGGGTTCGGTTCTTGCCCTGGTCACCTTGCTCTACCCCATCCTTATCTAAAAATGGAATTACCATAATCTCTACATGTTCTAACAACTTAACCATGGTGGGATTTTTTGATAACATGGCGTCAATCATTCCTTCAATAATATAATTACTCATCATTTCTCCAGCATGGGCCCTGGCAGTAAACAAAATTCTAACCTTGGGTTGGTGATCAAAGTTACTGATTAACAGTTTTTCAACACCTCTCCCTGCTCGGGTTTTACTGAGCACAGACTTTCTAATGTATTTAGAATTTTTGTGCTTTAACATAAACCTATCGAAGTTTTTCTGCGTGTAAGCCATACCCATACTTAGCATAACAGGGGCTCCGCTACCAGAAAAATCAAAGCTAAAAAGTTCAGGGCCCAGGTGATTTTCTTTATCAATCCAATTCCATTCATAGCCACCATCTGTGCTGTACGCCGCTCCCATATTGGTCAAAACATTGGGTTTAGTCGCTTTAAAAAACCATTTCTTATTCGAAGTGTTTTTAACAGTAAAGCACCAATAAAACCACTCTCCTTTAGTATCCCGGAGGTCAGGCTTAAAGAAGATGGTATCTCCTAAAATTTTCTCGACAACAACATTTCCACCAGGAAAATCAATTGCAATTACTGGAATTTGAGCCGTCCTATTGGCCAAATTTAACTTGTTGGTACTCCTTACTTTTAAAGGATTCTTTAACTCTTCTTGGGCAAGTAGGTTTTGCGAAACAAATACAGCTAAAACCATAACAATCAAAACAAGGTAAAAAGGATAAGTTGATTTCATAGCTATTAAAATATAGGGGAGAGGTGTTTGCAAAATTGGTTTTATTGGAAATCAGCTATAGCTTTTCTAGTAATCCAAGCCTATAAACTTAGAAAAAATCGTCGTTAAGGGTTAAGTGCGCTTTGCTTATTAAAATATGTTAAGACATGTCAATATTTTTGAGTTATACCACTAGCACTTTTAGTAAAAGCCTTAGCGTTTAACCTCTACCTTACTTAGTATTTTAGGCCAATATATCTTTGACCACGTTTCCATGTACATCTGTAAGCCTGAAATCTCTACCCCCAAAATGATAGGTCAACTGCTTGTGATCCACTCCCAATAGGTGAAGTATGGTGGCGTGAAGATCATGAATCGTGACAGGGTTTTCTTCTACCCTATAGCCATACTCATCCGTTTGCCCATAAATGGTTCCTCCTTTCACACCGGCCCCGGCCATCCACATGCTAAAAGCGGAAGGATTATGGTCTCTCCCATCAGCTCCCTGAGCAAAAGGGGTACGACCAAACTCTCCAGTCCAAACCACTAGTGTTTCTTCTAGCAGCCCTCTGGATTTCAAATCTTTTAAAAGACCTGCTATAGGTTGATCTACCGCATGAGCATTCCGCTCATGTCCGTCTTTTAAACTATGGTGTTGGTCCCACCTATCAATCCCACTCATGTAGGGACAAGTAAGCTCCACAAAGCGAACACCTCTTTCTACCAGTCTCCTCGCCATTAAGCATTGGGCCCCATAATTTCTTGTATTCAAATCCTCATCAAATAACCCATACATCTGCTTTGTCGCTTTGGTCTCCGAAGAAAACTCGGTCAATTCAGGCACGGAGGATTGCATGTGGTAAGCCAATTCGTAATTTTTAATGGCAGCCTCAATTTCGTTTGATTTACCCTCCTCTTCCGCATCCATTTCTTTGATGAAATCCAACTTCTGTTTTTGGTGACTTGTCAAACTGCTGTCCGGCTTAATATTCGCAACCGGGGTGGTCCCAGTTTTCATAATAGACGCCTGGTAATCGGCAGGTAGAAAACCATTCTTAAAATTATCAACTCCTCCTGGAGGAATCAGTCCACCATCCAAAACCACATAACCTGGCAAATTGCTGTTTTCGGTTCCTAATCCATAATTGACCCAGGCGCCTACACTTGGTCTTCCCTGCAGCCCACTCCCAGTATGTAGGAAATAATTGGCGTTGGTATGCTCGGGGAAATTAGATACCATTGACCTAATCAATGCCAAATCATCTGCACAGCCAGCAATGTGAGGGAAAAGCTCACTTACCGCCATTCCAGATTCTCCATATTGCTTAAAATCCCAAGGGCTCTTTAGAATTTTCCCATTGTTATTAAATTGTGTCGCATCTATTTTAAACTTGGGATCCATACCATTTTCTCTGGCTAGCCTGGGTTTTGGATCAAAAGAATCTACCTGAGACACTCCTCCGTCCATGTACAAGAAAATAACATTCTTGGCTTTTGGTAGAAAATTAGGCGCCTTGGCCAATTGACTTAGAATGTTTTGCGGTTGCTTGTCTGTAGACTTGCAGGCAGTATTCAGGCCACCCATCATGCCCATTAGAGCAAGAGTGCCAAACCCACAACTGCTAAATTTCAACATTTCTCTTCTACTTAGGGCTTTATTGAGAAGTGGCTTGTGATTGTTCATGGGGCTACAGTAAATAAATAAATGATTTCATATTAAATAAAGCATGGCAGTATTCTTTCCATACTAGCAAGTCTATGTTTCCCTCCTCCTCAGATTCAACGGAGGCTACAGCCCTCGTTTCATTCAGAAACAACTGGCCTTTACTGATTTCATCTTCCGTAGCTGGCCTCGAAAATGCCTTTAAATAAGCCTCAGAGATTTTTTCTTTTTCAGAAAGCTTTTTATTGTCCAACAATCCTTTGGCCATACGGCCTGCCTGTTCTGCAATGAATGGATCATTCATTAAAAACAAAGATTGGGCTGGCACATTGGTTACGTCACGTTTTCCGAAAGTGGTAAATGGCGTAGGGCGGTCAAAGGCGGTCATCATCCGGTCAAGAAAATTTCTCCTCACTTCCAGGTATACTGATCTTCTCCCATCTCCATCCAAGGGTCCTGAATTTCCAGGCCTTCCTCTCCCCTGCATAAATGAAGTCAGATGTACAGCTACCGGCTCACCGAACATAGATGTATCCAATGTTCCAGCAGCAGCCAAAACAGCATCTCTGATTCCTTCCGCTTCAAGCCTTCTGACAGAATACCTTGTAAGGTATAAATTGTCAGGATCTTTATCTACGCTTCCGCCCGAAGTTGCTCTTTGAAAAGCCTGGCTCAATACCATGTTTTTAACCATGGTTTTAATAGACCAGGATTGTTGAACAAATTGCAAAGATAGAAAATCCAGCAATTCAGGATTTGTGGGTAATTTTCCTTGAAGCCCAAAATTATCAACTGTTTCTACTATTCCTCTACCAAATACATGGTGCCAAATCCTGTTTACCATAACCCTAGAGGTTAAAGGGTTATCTTCCGACAAAATCATCTTTACCATTTGCTGTCTTCCGCTTCCCTCGCCCTTATAGGGTTTCTGTTCTTCAAATATACCGGAAAGGAAAATTCTTGGCATTGTTTCCTCACTTTGGTCAGTATGATTCCCCCGAATAAAAACAGGGTTTTCCCTTGCAAAACCATCCGTTACACCTTGTATAAATACGCTGTCTTTAACCAAATTACTGATGGCTTCACTTTTAGCTTTTAAAGCCCAGGCAGCAGGGAAATGATTTTCAATAGCCCTTGATTTTAATTTCTGATTGAGAAAGACAATTTCTGAAGGTGTACTTTCACCATCCTTCCAGTTCTTTACTGCCTGAGAAAGTGAAACGTTAGTTTCCTGATCGTTTAAGAAGGGAGCTTGCCAAACCTCATCAAAAGCAATGGCATAGGCAGCTTCTATATAGGCCTCTGGATCTTGTGTATACCTATGCCTGATAAATGAACCTGGTAAAATTTCAATATAGACTTTCTGCCCCTTCCAACTCCCTACATCAATGGTATAATTTTGCCATTCTTCTCCATCAACTTTTTGGTCCAGATCACCGTAAATAGGGTTACTTATGAGTTGAAAATTCTCCATCACTATACGGATGCTTGCGCCTTTACCTTTTGCTTTGACACCTATAAACTGCTTGTCAATAATAAAGTCAGGAGACCTTAATGCACCATAGATACCCCTTCCAAATTTTTGACTAGAAGCAATTCCCGAAGACAATGCTTGTAAATCACCTTTAGAAGAAGTTAACAAAGGTTCTCCCAAAGTGGTGCTATTACCAAAGGCAAAACCATCAGCTTTCCAGTCCTGAAAATCAGCACCTCTAAAATCTCCCAAGACAACAAAATCTTCAGAATAGGCCGCTGGAGATTTTAAATTAACAAGCTGAACTGGAAGTGTATCTGCCGATGTGGAGTCTATCCAGGAATTGGCTAATAAAGATTTAATTTGCTGTTTAAACCCAGCTGCCTGAGAAATCCTTTCAAATTTCAAATTAGAGTCTCCAACAGGTACAGGGCTGAAACGAGTGCTTCCCAAAACCCCATAAAGCGAATAGTAATCTGCAGTAGGTATGGGGTCAAATTTATGATCATGGCATTTAGCACAGGCAACGGTTAATCCCTGAAAACTTTTGCCTACCACATCTATCATATTGTCTATTCTGTCTGCTTCATCTTTTTTTACATCAACTGGACTGTGCGTTCCTTCACCCATGGTAAAAAACAAAGTACCTAAAACAGATTCATTCTCACCAGTTTTGGGATTAACTCTGGGAGAAGAAAGCATGTCTCCCATCAATTGTTCTTTTATTAGTTGATCATAAGGAACGTCCTGATTGAAGGCTCTTATAAGGTAATCCCTGAATCTCCAGGCCCCTTGAATTTGATAATCAAACTCATGTCCTTTGGTCTCAGCATAGCGCACCACATCCATCCAATGGCTGGCCCACTTCTCTCCAAATGCAGGGTTTTCAAGGTATTCATCCACCAATTCAGCATAAGCCTCTGGCCTGTCATCTTCCACAAACTTTTTTACTCTTTCCACTTCTGGTGGAAGGCCTGTCAGAACATAGGACAACCTACGTATCAGCTGGTATTTATCAGCTTTTAAGCCAGGTTTCAAGCCTTTTTCGGCTATTTTATCGTTAATTAGCGCATCAATTTGACTGCTAAAGGCATCCTTTGCTGTTTCCTTTTCTGTGGTTGGAGACAAAAAAGCCCAGTGGGGTTCATATGCTGCACCGTCTGCTATCCATTTTTTTATCAACGCCACTTCATGGTCAGAGAGTGTTTGTTTTAAAGATGGAGGAGGCATCATAAAATCCTCATCTTGGCTAGTAATTCGATCGATCAATGCACTTTTATGAACAGATTCAGGTACGATTGCCCAATTCCCACTTTCCAAAAGTTTTGTTGCTCCCTCTTCATTGTCTAATCTCAAACCTGCTTCTCTACTACTTGGATCTGGGCCATGACAGAGGTAGCATTTCTGTACAAGAATAGGTTTAATATGAAAATTGAAGTCCACTTGGGCAGGCATTTCCAGCTTAGTTTCTTGTTCACAAGAAAGCAAAGCACCTAAGGAAATAGCTGCACAAAATGCTATTAAAACACGAAAAGAATAGAGCCATTTAAGCATTAACAATCCATATGAAATTGACACCTTATATATAAAGTAAAATGAATAATCTTCAATTTACTTTATTTTACAAAAACTTCAATGGCAAAAGAAGGAAAACACCAACTTATAAGAAAATAGTCATACAAATGGTTAAAAAATAGGAGTAATTTTGAAAATTTGGATTAGCCCAAAATAGCCAATAGACACTCTGTTACGCACTATAATCAGCATAAAATCATCTATTTTATTGTCATTTCGACGAAATCTGCTGGTTAGGAATTTAAATTTAAAATCGCTATTTGGTTGAAATCTCTAAAACAGCCTAGTTTTTCCCGCGATCGCTTTACCTTTTGAGCGGACTTTGGAAATCACCCTGAAAAATCTGGAAATAGCAAATCAGTAAGCTGCAAGCAAATTAACACAACCAACTTAGGGAAATATAGTTTCAAACCGGCATTATAAAGGGTATGTCATGATTTAAATCCGATGAATCATTCTGAATTTTTAATAATATTCAACTATTTGATTAATATTTAAATTTATAATCATTTCATAATAACATTATTATATTAATTACTATCTAAACTAAATATTAACCTAAATATTTATATTAATTTGTTTTTTATATACATTAAATATACTTTTTTAAATATATTAAGAATAATAAAATAACTCATTAATTATTTACTAAATTCTTCCTAATATTCAAAAACCAGAATATAAATTGTATAATTGGTTACGTACATCATTATTTTTGATAATGAAACCGATTGCATAATTAATTTTGTTTTACTATTATTGAATATCATATAGGACCTCATGAATCAAATTTCCTATCTGTATTCTAAAATAATCTTTTAATTCTAACCCAAAAAGAATGAAAAACTTATTACAAAAACAATTTTTCAGGGTATCAGAAATGAAAATTCTGATACTCTGTCTCTGCATGCTGTACATTTCAGTCGATGCTACAGCGAAGTTACCTAAAATCAGAATTGACGATGACATTACAGTTTCGGGTCAAGTAACTGATGAAAGCGGTGAGGGTCTTCCTGGAGTAACGGTACTTATCGAAGGGCAAGGAACAGGAACAGTCACAGATATTGAAGGCAATTATAAAATTACAGTGCCTGACAATGCAAGTTTGACTTTTTCTTTTGTTGGCTTTACTACTCAAACTATGGAAGTGGGGAACCGTTCAGAATTGAATGTCACCTTGATTATGGACACCGCTTCATTAGATGAAGTGGTAGTCATAGGCTATGGAACCGCAAGAAAAAGAGACCTGACAGGTGCTGTTTCATCCGTTACCGCATCCAAGCTTGAAAATGAGAATCCAAATTCAATTCAGGATGTATTGAGGGGAAATATTGCTGGTTTGAATGTAGGCTAAAGTACATCAGCAAAAGGTGGAGGTAGCCTCGAAGTACGTGGAAGAACTTCCTTAAATGCAGGTTCTAGTCCCCTATTGGTACTTGATGGGGCCATCTACTATGGGCAACTTGCAGATATCAACCCAAATGACATCGAAAGCATAGATGTTTTAAAGGATGCGAGTTCTGCAGCAGTATTCGGCGCGAAAGCTGCTAGTGGTGTAATACTTATCAACACTAAAAAAGGTGAATTAGGAAAGACTCAAATTAAAATTAATTCAAATTGGGGGCTGGCTACAATGTCTAAAAATGAGCCTTTATATGGCCCAGAAGGCTTTCTTTCCTGGAGAGAAGACGTAATGGAAAGTATAAATGCTGGAGGATTTGAACCTTATAGATTCTCAAATCCTAACACACTTCCAGCTAACATCTCTTTAGACACCTGGCTTAAATATGATGGGTCAGAAGGGGATCCAGAAACGGTATGGTTGCAGCGTTTAAACATGCAACCACTTGAAATAGCCAATTACAAAGCTGGAGAAAGTGTCAACTGGTACAATATGATGTTTCAAAATGGCTTAAGACAGGATCATACTGTAAGTCTTTCAGGCAGAAATGAAGATTTCCAATATTATTGGTCCATGGGCTATTTGGACAATGAGGGATTGATTGTGGGTGATAAGTTCACCACCATAAGAAGTAGGTTCAATATAGAAGGCAATATAAACGATTGGCTTACGGTGGGTATGAACACACAATTTGCAGATCGAGACGAAAGCCAAATTTCAGTGAATTGGGGCGACATGGTCAACTTATCTCCGTGGGCAGAACCCTTTTTAGAAGATGGTGAGAGCCTTAGATTTAGACCAAATGAAGAAGTGAGTGGTGGACGCCACCCCTATTACACTCCTGGATTTACAGACAGGTTACAGAAAGAGACCACCATCAATGCTACTTTATTTGCAGCAATTGAACTCCCTTTTGGTATCAAGTTTAGAACAAACTTCACACCACGTTATGAATTTTATGAACGCTACAATCATGAAATGGCGGCTCATCAGGATTTTGAAAACATGGGGGGAAGAGCAAGCAGACAACAAAGAAAGGTATATTTCTGGCAGGTTGATAATATCTTAAGCTGGAGCAAAAACATTAATAATATCCACAATTTCGATGTGACGCTTTTAGCAAACTCAGAAAAATACCAAAGCTGGGACAATACCATGTCCAATGTGGGATTTGAACCACATGACCGGTTAGGCTACCACAATATTGGAGCGGGTATCAACCCAATCATTTCAAGCAATGACCAAACCCATACAGCAGATGCACTTATGGGGAGGGTAATATACACCCTTGCTGATAAATACATCACCACGCTTTCTGTAAGAAGAGATGGATACTCTGCTTTTGGTCAAAGCAACCCCAGAGCCACTTTCACATCAGCCGCATTTGGATGGGTTTTCACTGATGAGGATTTTGTCAACATTCCATGGTTGGACTATGGTAAATTAAGGGTTTCATGGGGTGTAAATGGCAACCGTGACATTGGTAGATACGCTGCCCTTTCAGACTTGCAAACAGGTAAATATTTCTACCAAAGACCAAGCGGTGATATGTATTTTGTAAGTCAATTGTATGTAAATACCATGCAAAACTCAAACCTCAAATGGGAAAAAACAACCTCTTCAAATATAGGATTAGACTTCTCCCTATTCAATGGTGTTTTAGACGGTACCATAGAGGCCTATGACATGTCCACAACTGATCTCTTGGTAGAACGTTCACTCCCAGATATTTTAGGGTTTAACTTTGTCTATGACAATTTAGGCGAAGTAAGGAATCGGGGCGTAGAGGTTAGCTTGAATAGTCAGCTTATTCAAAGGTCAAACCTTACATGGAGAACTAGTTTAAATTTCCAAATGAATCGCAATAAAATAATTAGTCTATATGGGGACTTGGATGAAAATGGAGAGGAACTAAACGATATAGAAAACAAATGGTTTATAGGTCATCCAATCGATGCCGTATGGGATTACAAAACAGACGGAATTTGGCAAACTCCTGAAGCTGATCAAGCGAGTGATTATGGCGTAAGGCCAGGTGATTTTAAAGTTGAAGATGTAAACGAAGATGGGCTTTATTCAAATGCCGATAGACAATTTTTAGGTTTTACGGAACCAAGATCAAGATGGAGTTTTAGAAATGAATTTAAAGTCTGGAAAAACTTTGATGTATCTTTTATGATGTATGCTTATTTAGGGCATATGGGTACTTTCAACCAAAGGAAAAACAGACAAGGATTCCTTGACCGATCCAATTCCTATATTCTCCCTTATTGGACAGAGGAAAACCCTAGCAATGAATGGGCCAGACTCTATTCTAGCGAAGGTGGAGCCGGAGGTTTCAATGTTTATCAAAGCAGGTCATTTGTTCGTTTGGAAAATGTTTCTGTAGCATATACTGTACCCCGCGCTATTGTAGAAAGGGCGAAAATAGAAAATTTACGATTTTATATGAACGTAAGGAATGTTGGCTTCTATGCTACTGAGTTTAATTTCTGGGACCCAGAATCTGCAGTCCCAACCCCTAGAATCTTTACACTTGGAGTTGATTTAACTTTGTAATAATTGGCTAAAATGAAAAAAATCATGAAATTTAATATAAAAAAATCAACGTTTTACCTCTCCGTATTGGCCACTGGCCTATTGGTAAGTACAACTTCTTGTGATGAAAGTTGGCTAGAACCTGAACCATTATCCTTCTATGCACCCGAAAACACTTTCAACTCTTCAAGTGGGCTTTGGGGAGCATTGGTTGCATGTGAGAGAAATATGAGACATGAACTTACTGGTGATGGCCCTCCTATCCTTACGGAGCATATATTTACCGAGGTGGCCGTAGAAGGAACAACCGATAAATCTGGCCCTGCACAGGACATGAACTTACTGATAACACCAGATGCCAATCTTAACTCTGCCAACTACAATAGAATAGGCTGGTATTGGTATGAGGGTTTTAAAGGGATTAAATATGCAAATACCGTAATCTCTAGAATTGACGACCCAACAGATTATGAATCAGAAGAGGAAAGAAACCACATCCTCGGAACTGCTTATTTCCATAGAGCATTAAGGTACTATAGGCTTACAAATCAATTTGGAGATGTCCCTTTGATTCTTGAAGAAATACTTGTACCTCGACTGAACTTTTATTCCACCAAGAGGGAAGTAATTCTCCGGAAAATGAAAGAGGACCTAGAATGGGCAGAACCATGGGTTCCAGCAGTGATGGACAAAGGGCAAGTTCCTAAAGGAGCCATTCAGCACCTTTTAACTAAAGTAAATCTTGCACTTGGAGAATTTGACGATGCCATTGCATCCGCTTCAAGGTTAATAGATGGAGGTACACATTCCTTGATGACTGACAGATTTGGCTCTACAGGTAATGACCCTTCGAAGAACCTAATTTGGGATTTACATCGACCTGAAAATAAATCGGCAAATGTAAATAAAGAAGCGATTTTGATGGTCATGGATCGTGTTGATACTGAAGGAAATTCTGGCGGAATGTCTTCTATGCGACAAGGTGTGCCTTTCTGGTTTACTAACATCAATACGCCAAATGGTAATCGAGGCACTATTGATCAGCCAGGAATTGAAATTGATCAAGTTAGCACCTATGGTAGGGGTATTGGGAGACTTCGTGGTACCTGGTACCACCAAAGTATGATATGGGATGATGAAAACGACCTAAGGCATGCACCTGGAAACTGGATGGACATGACTGATTTGGTTCATAATAACCCTGATTTAAAAGGTACTGATGACTATTACGGAGAACCCTTACAGTTCCGAAACAATGAAGGCACCGTATTAGTAGTAGACACCATTAGAAGCTGGTTTTCTTGGCCTCATTACAAATTATTCATACCTGATCCTCAAAACATAAGACCTAGTGGAGGCCATAGCGATTGGTATATATTTAGGTTAGCCGAAACGTATCTTTTAAGGGCTGAAGCCTACGTTTGGAAAGGTGATTTAGCCAATGCTGCCAATGACCTAAATGCGGTAAGAACCCGTGCGGGTGCTGCTACTTATTCTCCTGACCAAATGAATATTGGGACCATATTGGATGAAAGAGCTAGAGAATTGTATTACGAAGAACCTAGAAAAACAGAACTTACCAGAATGGCTTTCATTTTTGCCAACACTGGCATCCAAGCTTATAATGGTAAAACTTATTCTATAGAGAACTTTTCAGATGAAAACTTCCTCTACGACAGGATAATGTCTGTAACTGACTTTTACAATAAAGGAGTTTCAACCAGACATGGAGATACCTATACCTATAGTCCTTATCATGTACTGTGGCCTATACCTGCCCCTGCAATAAATAGTAATACCCAAGGTATTATCAATCAAAACAAGGGCTATTCAGGTTATGAAAACAATGTTCCTCCACTTACTACTATAGAGGAAAATACAACTGAATAAAGCACCCTAATTCGCACTACCAAAGCCCTGAAAAATTCACATTTTTCAGGGCTTTCTTTTTTAAGTAAAAATTTTAACCATTTATAAATTCAGGTTATAGAAGTCCTATAAATATTTAGGGAAAAATACAAAGACTGCCTAAGTTTCTTACTCTGTAGTAAATGACATTTTCACGATAAGCTTAAAGCCATACGGTGCAATTAGGTAAAAAAATAAATTTCATTTTTTTGTAAATCGTACTTGACTTTATGAAAATCATACTTACCTTTATGTAAAGTTTATTTTACATTAATTAAAAAGATATGGAAACGCAAAAATGGAAAAAACAGCGCAAACAGAAAACTAAGAATTTGGGAATATGGACTGCTTTATGGGTCACAACTGTTGCTTTGGTTACTTTCGGACCTCAGTTTTTATGGCATCACAATAACCTGATAACTTGGTTGGGGGTTTTTGTCAACCTACTTTTCGCAGTAGGTTTGCTATTGGCTAATATTCGCTTTCTCAAATCGCTTGATGAAATGGAGAAGCAAATTCAACTGGAGGCCATTGGAATAGCATTAGGAGTTGGGGTATTTGGAGGCTTGGCTTATAGTCTTTTAGATGTTACAAACTTAATAGCAGTTGATGCTGAAATTTCCTTTTTGGTAATAGCCATTAGCCTTACTTATTTGGTTGCAATCGCTATTGGAAAAATGCGTTACCAATGAAAAACAATTTGAAAGTACTACGTGCGCAAAACAACTGGACTCAGGCAGACCTTGCCGACAGCCTGTCTGTATCTAGGCAAACCATCAATGCCATAGAAAAGGGGAAGTTCGATCCAAGCCTGCCCCTTGCTTTTAAGATCGCCAAACTGTTTGGTAGCGCTATTGAAGAAATATTTATTGATGAAAGTGAAGAATAGACCCAAATCTTCAGACATGAAAAACCCAATTTATAGACCCAAATCTAGGTTTAAATTGTGCGCATAATCTCCTCCACTTTATCAGGACAAATTACGATAATAGGAAAACCAGTGTTTTAGATATTTAAGCTTATTATAGCTTACGTATTACGGTTAAGGCCAATTGGGTAAATAAAACCCAAAATAGGCAACAATCTATTACGCGCTGATCCGTCTCGGAAGACAAAACCAGTAACTTTCTTGCTGGTTTCAATTTCAACCTCGTCGAGAACCATGCTTATTCCATGACTTATGGCAATAGGGTATAAAAAAACTCCTCAACCAAAAGCTGAGGAGTTATATATAGGAAGTGTCTAATTTTTATAAACCGAAAACAGATGGCAACCATAGGGTAAGCTCTGGAATCAATGTAATCAGAAGCAAGCCCAATAGCATCGCCAAGAAAAAGGGAAGCAATGGAAAGAATACCTTTGCAATAGTAGTCTTGGCCACTCCTACCCCAACAAATAAAACAGATCCCACCGGAGGTGTACATACCCCAATACATAAGTTCAATACCATCATGATACCAAAGTGGATTGGATCTATACCTAAAGTCACGACTGCGGGTAGAAAAATGGGAGTGAAAATCAATACTGCTGGCGTCATGTCCATAAAGGTGCCGACAAACAATAAAATCAAGTTTATCATGATCAAGATCATGAATTTATTGTCACTCATCGAAAGTAAAGCAGAACTAATTGACTGAGGGATATTTTCACTGGACATGGCCCATGACATGCTCATTGAAGTAGCGATCAATAACATTACAATCGCTGTTGTTTCAGAGCTTTTCAATAAAATGGAGGGGAGATTTTTCAATTTTATTTCCCCATACATAAAGGACAAGACCAAGGTATATACAACTGCTATTGCAGACGCTTCTGTTGCCGTAAATACACCTACTACTATTCCTCCAATTACTACGACCAAAAGCATCAAACTAGGAAATGCAGCTAGAAATTTTGTACCAAGTTCTTTGGCACTTGTAGGTTCTCCTGGTTTAAGGTTGTGTTTTTTGATAAAAATAGCAGCAGTAATCATCAAGAATAATCCAATTAGTAAACCTGGAATATATCCTGCAATAAATAAAGCCGCAATGGACACGCCACCGCTGGCCAAAGAATAAACGATCAAAACATTGGATGGGGGAATAATCAAACCTGTTGTAGAAGCGGTAATGTTAACCGCAGCACCCAACTCCCTTGGGTAGCCTTCTTTTTCCATTCTTGGACCTAAAATCCCGCCAATTGCAGAAGCCGCTGCTGCTGCTGAACCTGCAATGGCTCCAAAAAGCATGGCCGCAATTACATTTACATACAACAAGCCACCAGGAAGTTTTCCTGTCATGGCTTTTGCCAAATTAATTAACCTATTGGCAATGCCTCCTTTGTTCATAATCTCTCCAGCCAAGATAAAAAACGGGATGGCCAATAAGGCAAAACTATCTAGCCCCACACCCATTCTTTGGGCAATAGTGGTGGCTGAAGGAACAGATGCTATGGTAACAGTAAGTGTAAGGAAACTAGAAAAACCCAATGCCCAGGCAACAGGAACGCCAATACCCATTAGAATAACAAAACTAAGTATCAGTATAAGTATGCTTAAATATTCTTCCATGATTTAAATATTTTGGGGGGCTTTATTGTTCATTAAAATTTTAAGATCTGCCAATTGGTAAAAAAGTACCAATAGACCTGAAAAAGGGATCATCATATAAACATAAGCCAACGGCAATTGTAATGTCGCTGATTTTTGTTCCAGAATAAAGGTAATGTAAACCAGGTTTGCCCCTCCCATTATCATCACAGGAATAACAAATAGTATGATGACAATATTTATAACGATTAACAATCTTCTTTTCGCTTCGCCGACCAGTTTGGTTGGCAATATGTCTATGGCTAGGTGATTTCCTTGTCCTGCTACATAAGCAGCACCTAGCATCCCTAACCATACTAATAAATACCTGGATAGTTCGTCTGTAAAGGAGCTAGGAGATTGGAGCACATACCGGGAAAATACCTGCCAGGTAACATTAAGTACCATCACAGCCATGATGACCATCAGCAGGACCCCTACAATTTTATCTAATTTTAGTTTAAGACTGACCATTGCTTAATATTTTCTAATTTCTTGCACCAACTTATACATTTCCGGATCTGATTCTTTCATGATTTCATAAACCTTTTCCGCTTCTTTTCTAAATGGCTCTTTGTCAGGATAAATAACCTCTACTCCAGCTTCCTCCAAAATTTTCATGGATTCAGCTACTGATTCTTCCCATAATTTGTACTGGTAAACGGCTGACTCATCAGCAGCATCTTGCAGCCATTTTCTTTCTTCTTCGGAAAGTAAGTCCCAAACTTTGGTACTTACAATCATCATATCTGGGATGGCAGTATGTTCATTTAAAGAATAATATTTACAAACCTCATAATGTCGGGAAGTAACAAAACTTGGCGGATTGTTCTCAGCTCCATCTACAATTCCTTGTTGCAATGCAGTATAAAGTTCACCAAAGGATACTGGGGTAGGTGAACCTCCGAAACTCTGGACCATATTTACTGCAGTTGGGCTTTCCATCACTCGAATTTTCAAACCCTCTATATCGGAAGGAACCATAACAGGCTTGTCTTTGGTATAAAAACTACGTTTACCACCGTCGTAAAAGCACAAGCCCTTCAACCAATATTTCTCGCCAGCAGCAAGTAGCTGTTTACCTATTGGTCCCTCAAGTACTTTGGCTTGTTGCGCATCATCGCGAAACAAATAAGGTTGACCTAATATTTTAATTTCAGGTGCAAATCCCTCCATTGCTGCAGTGGAAACTTTGGTCATGGCCAAACTACCAATCTGTAATAATTCTACCAGTTCCCGTTCTGTTCCTAATTGTTGGTTGGGATACACCTGAACAATCATCTTACCATCAGATTTTTCTTCTGCCTTATCAGCTAAATACAACATGGCTGCATGTACAGGATGACTGGTATCCAATCCATGACCGAGTTTTAAGATCCTTACTCCTCCCGGTTTCGAGCAGCTCACCAAAATAGCTGCAAAAAACAGCATACTTAGGTAGATTGGAAAATTCGTCTTTTTAAATTTAAACATATGAATTGCAATATAATTTGGGTTTCTATTATTTGTTTACTTCTTAAAATTATATGAATTAAGTTTTATTTCAATAATTCATGTACAATATATATCATATAAAGCTAAGCTATAATATTTTTTAGCACAGTATGCTGCTCACCTACAGACTGACTAATAATGAATTAGCCATGCGTTTCCAGCCTGTTTCGTTTGCAATTTATTCTTGCCCTGAGCAACTCTTTTTCTGGAATTTTAGAATTTTTGTGAAATTTCACTACTAAACACCTTTAAAAAGCTTTTAAAATAATGACAATAAACCAGCAAAATTACTGGGGATTTAAAAAAAAAGAAGCCCTTAGCCTCTTTTCTTTTAATTTATTTATAAATTGTGCAATCGATTGCTCAAGATAATCAAATAATTGAAATGGTGCATAAAGTTTTACAAATTCATCCTGACGACAACGTTTTGGTTGCGTTAACGGACCTTAATAAGGGCGAAATTATCCAATTTGGAAATCATGAAATAACATTAAAAAGCAGTGTTTCTGCCAAGCATAAATTCACCATTTCTGACTTAGCTCAGGATGACAAAGTTTATATGTATGGTATTATCGTAGGTAAAGCTTTGTTTCCCATTGCATCAGGTGAGGTAATCACAACGAGCAACCTGGCTCATCAGACAGCGGCATATACTGGCCAAAGAAAGTCGTTTGAGTGGAATGCTCCTGATGTTAGCAAATGGAAAGACAGGACTTTTGATGGCTATCATCGCCCTGATGGACAGGTAGGAACCGCCAACTACTGGCTAGTCGTTCCTTTGGTTTTTTGTGAAAACCGAAACATAGAAATCATGAAGCAAGCTTTTGTAGAGGAACTGGGTTTTGCAAAGCCCAATCCCTATAAATCGTTTGTGAAGCAAATGAAGCAACTTTATCTTGATGGAGACAAAGAAGGGCTTCAGCAAGTTGGTGTGGAAACGCTAGAACAGGCAGGCGAAGAAAAATTATTCAAAAATTTAGATGGTATCAAATTCCTAACCCATAACGGAGGTTGCGGAGGTACCAGACAAGATTCTGAGGCACTTTGCGCATTGATTGCGGGATACATCAATAATCCTAATGTGGCGGGCGCAACTATTTTAAGTCTTGGTTGCCAAAATGCTCAACCTGCGATTTTGAGAGAAAAGTTAGCCAATATAAATCCGGATTTCAAAAAACCAGTAATCATCTTAGAACAACAGGAAGAAGGCACCGAACCGCAATTGCTCACCAAAGCCATCCAATCTACTTTTCTGGCCATGACAGAGGCCGATCAACTGGTAAGAGCGCCTGCTCCTTTGAGTCAATTGACTATAGGGTTGGAATGTGGGGGATCTGATGGTTTCTCTGGGATTTCTGCCAACCCATCTTTAGGTCAGGTATCTGATATTCTTGCCGGATTGGGAGGGAAGACCATCCTTTCTGAATTTCCCGAGCTATGCGGTGTGGAACAGGAGTTAATCAATAGGTGCACTACCGATGAGAATGCTGCAAAATTTGTAAAGTTAATGCGTGCCTACTCCGCATCCGCTGAAGCCGTAGGTTCTGGTTTTGACATGAATCCAAGTCCAGGAAATATTAAAGATGGCTTGATCACTGATGCCATAAAATCAGCTGGAGCGGCCAAAAAAGGTGGGACCTCTCCTATTGTAGACATCCTTGATTATACTGAAATTGTCACAAAACCAGGACTCAGCTTATTGTGTTCCCCTGGAAATGATGTCGAAAGCACTACCGCAATGGCTGGTTCTGGCGCCAACATCATTCTCTTCACTACAGGCTTGGGCACCCCGACGGGGAATCCCATTACTCCTGTTATTAAAGTATCTTCCAACCACAAGCTGAGCAATAGAATGTCTGACATCATTGACGTAGACACTGGCGGAATTATTTCAGGTGAAAAAACCATACCTGAAATGGGTGATGAGTTAATGGAACATATTATCCAAGTGGCTAGTGGTAAGATAAAAGCGAAAGCGGTTTTGTTGAATCAGGACGATTTCATACCTTGGAAACGAGGAGTTTCACTTTAAATTAAATAATAAATATAATACATACAATGTCTCAATTATTTTCAGTAAAAAACAAAGTCATCATAATTAGTGGTGGAACCGGTGTTTTAGGCAAAGCAATTGCCAAACACCTGGCCTTGGAAGGTGCGCAGATGATAATCCTTGGCAGGAATGAGGAGAAAGTAGCTGCTCTGGTAAGTGAAATCAAGGATGATGGAGGTTATGCCTACCCTGCCATAGCAGATGTAACCAACGAAAATGACCTTACTCAGGTCAAAGAAAATCTAGAGAAAGAATTTGAGCAGATAGATGTTTTGATCAATGCTGCTGGAGGCAATATGCCAGGAGCTACTGTAATGCCAGATCAAATGGTCACTGACCTGTCTTCTGAAGCTGTAAAAACGATCATGGATCTCAATTATATGGGAACCTTCCTTCCAATAAAGACCTTTTTGCCATTATTGGTGAAATCAAATAAAGCGTCCATCATAAATATCTCCTCCATGGCGGCCAGCAGACCAATGACCCGTGTAATGGGTTATGCTTCAGCCAAAGCGGCTATTGACAATATGACCAAATGGATGTCTGTAGAATTTGCTAAAAAATATGGCGCAGGATTACGTGTCAATGCTGTAGCACCAGGCTTCTTTTTAACCGCACAAAATGAAGCTTTGCTAACCAATAAGGATGGCAGCCTCACACAGAGGGGCAATCAAATCATTGCGCATACACCAATGGCTAGATTTGGGAGTCCAGAAGAACTTTTTGGGGCTGTACAGTGGCTAAGCAGTGAAGCTTCAAAGTTCGTAACAGGAACAATTACAGAAATAGATGGGGGATTTAGCGCGTATTCAGGAGTATGAGCAGTAATAAGCAGCCAATTTACATGGAACAAACCATGCGATGGTATGGTCCGAATGATCCAGTTCAGTTATCAGATATCTTACAATCAGGAGCTACTGGCATAGTAACCGCCTTGCACCAAATTCCCAATGGCCAGGTCTGGCCCCGGGAAGCAATAAAGGAGCGGAAAGCCATCATCGAAGAGGCCGGATTGACCTGGTCCGTCGTAGAAAGTGTACCTGTACATGAGAACATCAAAACCCGATCAGGGAATTTTGAAGAGTGCATTAAAAATTATCAACAAAGCATTAGAAACCTAGCTGCTGAAGGAGTTTTCACTGTTTGTTACAATTTTATGCCCATATTGGATTGGACACGGACTAACCTTGCTTATCCTATGGCAAACGGGGCAAAAGCACTTCGCTTTGAAATGAAAGCCATAGCTGCTTTTGATTTATTTATTCTCAAACGGCCGAGTGCTGCTGCAGATTATAGTGAAAGCATGAAGCAAAAGGCCAAGGCTCATTTTGATACTTTGTCTGAAGAGGAAAAGAACCAATTGGTTAATAATATCATTGCTGGCTTACCCGGAGCAGAAGAAGGTTACTCTGTAGAAGATTTTCAAAAAGCATTGGATACATTTAAAGGAATTGATGCAAATAAATTAGGTGAAAACCTTAATTTATTTCTTGATGCAATTGTTCCTGTGGCGGAAGAAAACAAAGTTTCCGTTTGTATTCACCCTGATGATCCGCCCTTTCCTATTTTCGGTTTGCCAAGAGTGGTAAGTACTGCCAAGGATTATGACCGTATCCTGGAAAACAACAATAGTCCCTATAACGGTTTCACCTTTTGCACCGGTTCATTAGGAATCAGGGCAGACAATGATCTTCCTGCAATGGTAGAAAAATATGGTGAGCACATTCATTTCATTCATTTGAGAAGTACTCAGCGAGATGAAGAAGGAAATTTCTACGAAGCCAACCACATGGAAGGTGATGTTCCTATGGCAGATGTTGTAGAAGCCATTGTGAAATTACAGCAGAAAATTGGTAAATCACTTCCTATGCGTCCAGACCATGGACATCAAATGCTGGATGATCTGGGAAAAGTCACCAACCCTGGTTATTCTGCCATTGGTAGACTGAAAGGACTTGCTGAATTGAGAGGTTTGGAAATTGGAATTGCCAGAAGCATTTGAATGCAAAATAGAAGTTATTAACAATACATCAACTAACCTAGGAATTATTATGAATAAATCTAATGATAGCAGGAGGGATTTTATTAAAAAATCTGCTTTGGCAACCATGGGCATATCTTCTTTAGGAGCTGTAGGGTTTTCTGCCAAAAGCTACGGGAATATCATCGGAGCAAATGACAGAATTAACTTAGCCATAGCCGGTTTAGGAAGAAGATTGGGCGCATATTATGAGCCTATAAAATTAAAATCCAGCAATATAAACCTTATGTACCTCTGTGATGTAATGCCATCGCAAAGAGAAAAGGCTGCTAAGAATTTCCAGAAACACATCGATTATCAACCAAAACTTGAAAATAGTATTCTCAAAGTATTGGAAGACAAAGAGGTAGATGCTTTGATCAATGCTACCCCAGATCACTGGCACGCACCAGGTACCTGGCTAGCACTTGAAGCAGGTAAAAATGTCTATGTAGAAAAACCTTGTAGCCACAATCCTTATGAAGGAGAGCTTTTAGTAGCTTACCAAAAGCATTACAATAAGGTGGTGCAAATGGGTAATCAGCAGCGCTCCTCTCCTGAAAGTATCCAAATCATCAAGGATATTCATGAAGGTGTGATCGGGAATGTTTACAAAGCAACGGCATTTTACAATTCAGCCAGAGGGGAAGTGCCTAACCAAAAGAAGGCTACACCTCCAAATGGTTTGGATTGGGAATTGTTTCAAGGACCTGCGCCGAGAAGAGAGTATACAGAAGAAACCTGGAACTACAACTGGCATTGGTATGGTTGGGACCATGGAACAGCTGAAGCTGGCAACAATGGCACCCATGAAATTGATGTTGCCAGATGGGCACTTCAGGTAGATTTCCCTGAAAAAGTTTCCGTAGATTCAGGAAAGTACCATTGGCCAAATGATGGCTGGACCATGTACGATACTATGGATGCTGTATTTAAGTTTTCAGGCAATAGAACCATTCAGTGGGACTGCAAAAGCCGAAATGGACACAATACCTATGGCCCGGGAAGAGGTACCATCGTTTATGGAACAGACGGTTCTGCTTATATTGATAGAGGCGGTTACAAGCTATACGATAGAGGTGGTAAGTTAGTTAAAAACAGTGAATCCAGTAGCAATGAGGCTGGCACTGCACTTGGAGGCGGAGGCGATATGTCTACCCTTCACGTGGTTAACTTCTTCGATGCTATTCGAGGAAAAGCAGAACAAAAAAGCCCTATCGATGAAGGTGCTAAAAGTGTATTGCTTTGCCACTTGGCCAATATCGCTTCCAGAACAGGAGAAGTACTGACTTGTGATACTTCAAATGGTCACATTACTAATAGTAAGAAAGGGAAAGCACTTTGGAAAAGAGAGTATGAAAAAGGATGGGAGCCTAAGTTAAAAGCTTAAGCTTTTATTATTTTTCAAAACAATAGTCAACTTTAAATCCCCGGATGTATTTCGGGGATTTTTTTTACCAATTTCACTATAATAGCTATTCAGCTTGTCTATTTTAAGAGCTATGCCAATTAAAAATCGAGAATAAATCAAGGTTAGGGCTAAAATCGGTAAATGGAAGGCATTTATTTTTTTTTGATTTATCTGTTCAAAGCATGCTATTTATTTCAATTCAACCCCCTCTTTTCTTACTTATGGTGTTTAAGTATTTTGCATACCTATTCATTACCCAAAGGTGTAACTTTGCTTGGGTATTTACATAAAAAAACCAGGGAATTTTAGGCACATATTCGTGGATGGCAGTAATAATATATTTACCACCCAATACCTCTCGGAACTCCAGCCAACCATAATTTGACCGACTTACTAACCAACCGCCTGAAATATAAAAAAGCTGTCGTTTTTTATCACTTCTATCCTTCACCCATGACAATTTTAGCATTGGCGTTTTTATAAATGACAGGTGCAAACTGATGACCCTGTCTTTGTTCTCTTTCGCAATAATTATGGATTTAAAGAAAATAGGTAACCAGGTCTTATAACGGTTTGCTGCCCAATAGGCGCTTTTACGAAGAACATTTGGCAAACGCTGTATACTTCTAACCGTATTTTTATGCTTTTCGATTGGTTTGAAAGTTGGTAACAAAGGCTCCTTCACCGTCTCAAGTGCGATTTTAACCGCCTCATCATAACTTTGGTAATCAATAGGAGCGGCATCAAAGGCCAATTCTTTGGAAACCGTCATGGTATGTTTCAGGCTTTCTATTAAAGGTGAAACAAGCTGAGACGGACTTTCTCCAAAATATCCCACCCATAATTTTGATAACCCAGGAGAGAAAAAAGGAACAGAAAAAACCAATCGCTTCTTACCCATCACATCAGAAGTTTTGATTAGCATTTCCTTGTAAGTCATTACTTCAGGACTACCTATTTCTATGGCTTTATCATACACCTCTTCATTACCTAAACAGGCATCAATTATGGTAAGTGTGTCTTTTAGAGAGATAGGTTGGGTTTCCGATTCTGTCCACTGCGGGCATATCAAAACAGGTAATTTTTTTACCAGGTTCTTGATCATATCAAAAGAAGAACCCCCCGGCCCCACAATGATACTTGCCCTCAGGGCAGTCAAAGCGGCAGTTCCAGTAGATAAGGTTTCTTCTACTTCCAGCCGACTTTTCAAATGTTGTGACCATTCCTCTTCAGGTTCCCCTTTGGGTAAAATACCTCCCAAATAAATGATCTGTTTCACCCCATTGGCCGTAGCCGCTCTTGAGAAATTATCGGCCAAAAGTAAGTCCGTATCTTCAAAGCTTCCCTGGTTAAGCCTGGTGGAAGCATTCATAGAGTGTACCAAATAAATGGCAAAGTCCACCCCTTCTAGTGCTTGGGTAGTTGAAGAAATGGAATACAATTCCACCTGTCTCCATTCTATATCCTGCTCAGGATTGCTTTCGACTTCCTTTCTACTAAGGCCTACTATGTGGTACTGGTCCTTAAACCTGTCCATAAACCATTTACCTATATATCCTGTAGCTCCTGCAATGGCTACAACCTTTTTTTCTGTTAGCTTCATCATATTACAAACAAGTCAATGTCCAAATTGTTGGCACATCTATAAGTTATTCATTTTATTGCCTATATCTTTGTGTAGACAAGTAAAAATTCAATCATTATGCAAAAGTTTTTAATAGTTTGGATAGTAGGAGTATTTATGCTATCACATTTATCAGCTCAGGAGGAAACGGATTGGAATGTTTCCGAGCCAAATGGTGATTGGGAATTTGATCGAGTAAATTTCACAACGGATGAAGGTACTTGGATGAATTTAGATGTAAGCCCTGATGGTCGTACCATAATTTTTGACATGTTAGGTGACCTCTATGCAATCCCTATAGATGGAGGTACAGCAAAGCCTTTAAAAACTGGAATGCCTTTCGATGTTCAACCGCGATTTAGTCCAGATGGAAAATGGATTTCTTTCACCTCAGATGCAGGAGGAGGAGACAATATCTGGGTAATGAAAGCAGATGGAACCGAAGCAAAACAAATCACCAAGGAATCCTTCCGCTTGCTCAATAACGCTGATTGGATGCCCGATGGTAACTTTCTGATTGCAAGAAAGCATTTTTCTTCTGGCAGGTCCCTTGGTGCTGGAGAAATGTGGCAATACCACATTTCCGGAGGTGATGGTTTACAACTGACCAAGAGAAAGAATGACCAGCAAGATGTAAACGAGCCATCTGTTTCACCAGACGGCAAGTACCTGTATTATAGTGAGGACATGTCTCCTGGAGGCAGTTTTCAATACAACCGAGATCCAAATGGTCAAATCTACGTGATCAAGAGATATGATTTTCAAAATGGAGAAATAGAAATTATTACTGGTGGACCTGGCGGGGCAGCAAGGCCGCAAATATCTCCTGATGGAAGCAAACTTGCTTTTGTAAAGCGGGTAAGAACAAAGACAGTGTTATATGTCCACGATCTCGAAACTGGTGAAGAATGGCCTGTATATGACCAATTAAACAAAGACCAGCAAACAGCTTGGGCCATTTTCGGAGTGTATCCTGGATTCTCGTGGATGCCAAAAGGCGACGAATTGGTAATATGGGCAAAAGGAAAATTTCAAAAAATAAACACTTCCAATCTTGACCAGGTTACAATTCCTTTTTCTGTAGATGTCAGCATGCCACTGGCAAAAAGGGTACATTTTGAACATCAAATCGAACGCGAAAATTTCACCTCAAAAATGATAAGGGATGTGAGCACTTCCCCTGATGGAAAATCCATTGTATTTAGGGCTTTGGGTTACGTTTGGACAAAAGAGCTGCCCAATGGCAAACCCAAAAGGTTAACATCAGGAGAAGATTTTGAAGCGGAGCCTGTCTTTTCTCCAGATGGGAGTAAGATTGCAATGGTTACCTGGAATGATTTAAACAAGGGTACGATTGCAGAAATTGACATGAAAAGCAGAAAAATCACAACCCTAATCCAAGAAAAGGGGATTTACAGACAGCCCTCCTATTCTCAAGATGGGAAAAGCCTGGTATATAAAAAAGAAGGAGGTAACCTGGACCAAGGGAGAACATTCACTAAAAACCCTGGGATTTATTTACTTAACTTCGAAACCGGCAAAAGTAAATTTATAACCGCTGCTGGTGATTTCCCAATGTTTACACGGACTGGTGAAAGGATTTTCTTTCAGACAGGTGGCAAGTTCTTTGGTAACCTGACCAAAAGCCTAAAATCGGTGGACATTAATGGAAAAGATGAAAGAACACATATTGAATCAAAATATGGCAACCGGTTGGTTCCAAGTCCAGACAATAAATGGGTCGCCTTCATTCACCTTCATAAAGCATATGTAGCGCCCTTAGTCCTCAACGGACAAACGAATAATCTTGATGACAATAGTAAATCAGTGCCTGTTGCCACATTGGATAAAGACGCCGGACTTTACCTTCACTGGTCCAAAGACAGCAAGACCGTGCATTGGAGTTTGGGTGATCAGTACTACAGTAAAAAACTAAATGAGACGTTTACATTCCTTGGTGCAGCGGCCAGAGAAGGCAAGGAGCCAAGAGAAGAAGGAATAAGCATAGGCCTCAGTGCTAAAGTGGACCAACCAATAGGAAGCATAGCTTTTACAGGAGCCACGATTATCACCATGGAGGGAGATGAGGTCATTGAAAATGGCACTATCGTTACAGATGGAGCCAAGATTCTGGCTATTGGCGAAAAGGATAAGGTCAAGTTACCAAAAGGTGCAAAGGTTTACGAAATGAGTGGCAAAACCATAATGCCAGGAATGGTGGACGCACATGCCCATATTGGAGCTTTTAGAGATGGCCTTACTGTGCAACAAAACTGGCAATTGTATGCAAACCTGGCCTTTGGGGTCACCACTTCCCATGATCCTTCTGCCAATAGCGAAACCGTATTTACATTATCTGAAATGGTAAAAAATGGCAGTTTAGTAGGGCCTAGGATTTTCAGTACAGGCTTTATTTTATACGGCGCCGATGGAGATTTTAAGGCTGTAATTAATAAATTGGAAGACGCCAAATCCTCTATCCGTCGTACCAAAGCATTTGGAGCAGGCTCCGTTAAATCTTACAACCAGCCAAGAAGGGACCAGCGACAACAAGTATTGCAAGCAGCCAGAGAACTCGGCGTAAATGTAGTGCCAGAGGGAGGTTCAACATTCTTCCATAACATGTCTATGGTGCAGGATGGCCATACCGGCATCGAGCACAACATCCCAATAGCCCCGGTTTATAAAGATGTGCTTGAATTCTGGAGCCAGTCAAAAGTTGGCTACACCCCTACCCTTATTGTCAATTATGGCGGGCTTAATGGGGAGAATTATTGGTACCAAAAGACCAATGTTTGGGAGAATGAGAAGCTTTTGCGCTTTACGCCAAGAGGGGTAATCGATGGGCGGTCAAGACATAGAACCATGGCACCTGATGAGGAATATGAAAATGGACACATCCTCACTTCCAAACAAGTCAATGCACTTGCGGAAAAAGGAGTGAAAATAAACTTAGGAGCACATGGGCAATTGCAAGGTTTGGGAGCCCATTGGGAGCTTTGGAGTTTTGTTCAGGGAGGCATGTCTAATCACGACGCATTGAAGGTTGCAACAATAAATGGTGCACAATATATCGGAATGGGCAAGGAAATTGGCTCTTTAAAGGAGGGGAAATTGGCAGACCTTATTATTATGGATAAAAACCCATTGGAAGACATAAAAAACTCCAAGTCCATCACACATACGATGATCAATGGAAGGCTTTATAAGTCGGATACAATGGATGAAATTGGAAATGAACCTAAAAAAAGAAGGCCTTTTTATTGGGAAAACAATCTTTTTAACGAAGCCTTTCCATGGCATGAAAGCATTCAGAGCAACACACACAGCGGCTGTGGCTGCCATCTGAGTGCAGACTGATTAATTTACCTTGTCTACAAAATAAAAGGGATCTTGTTGTAAATACTGGATCCCTGTTTCCCATACAGCTCTTGCCTCCATCACCACAGTCTTTGCTTCTAGCATATTTCCAGTTCTATAATCTCCAAGTTCAAGAATGTTAAAAAGACGGTCATAACGTTGCTCATAGCCCTTAAAGCCATGCCTTTGATAGGTTTTGTTTAGGGTTTCTCCATTTGCAAGCTGAATTTCATGTGCAACCCTTTCGCCAAATAAATAAGGTGAAATGAATTTTTCTTCGACTGCATGCATAGATGTATTGGGACGTGTTCCACATCCTAAAAACAGTATCTTTCCCTTTACCAATGGCAATTTGGCAAAAGGTGAGTAAGGGCCACAAGGTGTTTCATCTTTAAGATGATCTTTTAAAAGGAAATCTGCTTTAGCTCCCAGCCCACACACCGAATGAGTAGGATGAATGCTTCTTTTCACACCTGGGTAAGCTCTGAAAAATTCCGTTAGACCTCCGACACAAGAAGCTGTAGTTAATTCATTAAAAATAGGCTGATTTTTGTGTACTGTGGTGTAGGAAAGACTTGGCATTAATAGGGTTCCTTCCTCGCCCAAACAATCCAACAAAACTTTCACAATTCTTTCAGCTCGATTGGGAAATCTCCCCATAGCGTTGAGTGAAGAATGGATTAACAAATGGTCTCCTCTTCTTACCCCTAACCTGTAAATATCTGACGATAAGCGCTTTGAAATTTCGTCCATAAAATTCTTAAATAAGCCTATGGCAATCAAATGCTATTGCTAACCTAAAACACTGATTAGGCCACTCAAATTTAGGCAAAAATTTTCCAGTTAGGAGAAAACTCACCTACATATTTCTGGACGCTTACACATCAGAACGGATACAACACAAAAGCTTCCTTATTTATAGTTGTACCAACCACAATAAAGGAAGCTAACAAAGTTTTCAAGGCTATTTATTCAAGAAAGAGGAGTACATCCAAACGAGCTTTTCCTGTTCACTAATATAGTCACTCATCAGGGCATTGGTTCCTTCGTCTTCTGCATCAGCAGAAAGAGATAACAACTCCCTCTGTTTCATTATTATGATTTCAAATGCTTCCAAGATTGTTTGAACACCTTCTTTTCCTTCAGACACATTTTTTACGCCCTTTATTTTTGCAACATTTGTGTAATCCTCGAAGGTGTGTAAGGGTGTTACTCCCAATGTCAATATCCTTTCAGCTACTTCATCTACTTTTAGGAGTAAATCGTTATAAAGTTCTTCAAATTTTAAATGTAACTCGAAAAACTTGTCTCCTTTAATATTCCAATGCAAACCTCTGGTATTTTGATAAAACATCATATAATCTGCAAGTAAGTTATTTAATCCTTCAGCTAAAGATTTACTTTTAACTGCGTCGAGTCCGATGTGATTGGTTTTTTTCATTTTGGTTATTTTAAAATTTTTATTGAATTTTATTTTGCAAACTGTGCCAAGCCCCTCCATTGTGAACTTCACTATAACCTTTGGATTTTAATATTCTTTTGGCAGAGGCACTTCTCATTCCACTTGCACAACAGGTAATAATGGGCTTGCTCTTGTCTTTAAGCCTACCAAGATTACTACTTAACGCATCTACAGCTATATTTGTTGACCCTTTTATATGTCCACTTTGAAATTCGCCCTTACTACGAACATCTAAAATAATAGCCCCTTGTTTTACCAATCCGGCGAAATCCACCTTTGGGCCAAAACCAAAAATTTGTTTGATTGTATTTATCATTATTTTATGCAGTTTGAGTTTGGTAATAATTAACGTCTAACCAAGAACCACCGTTGTGACAATCAATCCCCTGTTGTTTTAAATATTGCGTAGCTTGAGCACTTCTACCCCCGCTTGCACAACACAATACCAATGGATGTTCAAAAGACGTAAGCTCCTCTTTTCTTTTATCCAACTCATGTAAAGGTATGTTAATTGAACCCGCTACATTTCCGCCGCTAAACTCCATAGGAGTTCTTACATCTATTATGGTACCTTGTTTATTTTTGATTATTTCAATTACGTTCATTTTTTATAAGTTTAGATTTTCTTTTCAAACGTTGTTAACAATAAACCACCCTACCATTAATCACAGTTTAATTGACACCAATTCCGATGTAATTACTGTTTTATAAGCTATTTCCAGCAAAGACCGTAAACTGTTGGACGTTTTGATAATGTAAAGGTGTGAAAATGTATTAACCTGTACAGGTACTTTTGTTACATAAGAGAAATAAATAGCTGCTCGATAGGTTACCAACTACTTTGGTTTTTAAGTTTTATACTGATAAAACCTGAGGATTGGGATGCCTTTTTATAGGCTATTTACAAGCAGAGGATTAGCTAGAGATTAGATAAGTCCTGCGTCCACCCTCTCCAAGGTACTGAATAAATTGTTTACGCATCCCAATCGGACCCAAAAGGCTTCAGGTCCAACAAATCCAATCCATTAGAGAATGCCATTGTATGGGGAATTGTGACGGAAAGCATAAAGAAATATACAATATTGGCCAGTATAAATAGGCTTAAAACCCTTTTACCTGCTAAGTTTTTTTTCTAGAAATTCTTTCAGGGTTTCCAATTGTTTTATGGTTTATTTTAAAATTTTGTTACCTTTTTATAAAGCAAATGACCATGTACCATTTGTGTCTTTAATCAGCACAGCCTAAGGATGCACCTCTACGATGAGGCGTCGGTAAGCGTATAAATTGGGAGAACCATTGTCATGAACTTCTAAAACAAGGTGGATTTCCTTGTTCAAAGCATTTAAAGGGATAAGCACTTTAGTTGAAGAAGATTCACTATTCTGAATAGTTACCGAACCATCATAGGAACTCGGTTCATCATAAAAAGACCATTTATAACTCAGTTCATCTCCATCAGGATCACTGGACCCCTCCGCATTTAATTCAATGGTTGCTCCTGCCTTTGCCGATCTTTTTAATACCGAAAGCGTTATATCTCCATTCAACACTGCTTTTGGATGATGGTTTGCATCCTCATATCTGCTTGTAATACTCCAGTCCATACGTGCTGCAAAATCATTGTTATAGCCATCACTCCATTTTTTAATTGCTTTGGCCTTTTCAGGAGTATTGCCATACATATAATAAGGATCGTACATTAATTCTGCATCTTCTTTTATTTTCTTCACTTCGGACATGCTTCTGATACCTTCTTGCTTGGCAAAACTAAAACGACCACCCCAGCCTCCCTGATCAATTTGCTCAGGATCATTTAACCCATTGGGATACACATGCATAAAGGCAGGCGAGTCCCCTTCTGTTGCCCATTGGCGATCAGGATATTCGGCACCAAGAGGCCCATGGTTTTGGATGTGATTGTCTAAATATTCATCGGAAGGAGCCCAGCCATATACTCCTGTAGCACGGATGTAAAATACTTGCGGGAAATTTTTCGCTATCCAAGCACCTGAATCATCCTGACCCAAAATATCGAACAATCTCAGTTTACTTAGAAATGCATTGAAGGCTTCTTGAGAACGTGTTTCCCTCACTTTCCAAATGGCTTGAGCAGCAGTATTCATTCCTCCCCACCCCATAATCCAAACTGGTCGTGGATCGGCTTTGTCTGCAGCATTTATAATCAATTCTGATCCAGGACTGTCTTTTCCTAAACCTACATCAGACATGCCATAGCCCAATTGCCCCATAATGGAAATTGATTTCAGGTATTCTGGACTTGGGAATCCTTTGGCATGAACCGTAAGGTTATCGTAAACTTCAGCATAAGCATTGACAATTTTGTCCAGCATATCTGTATTACTTTGAGTTTTTCTCCAACAACCTGTAGAAACGATCAAGCCTTCAATATCGAATTCATTGGCACTGACCAATTGCCGCACCATGGATTGTTTGTCATCCGGATCCGCCCCCAAATCAGTGGTATTGATGACCCTAGGTTTATATATACCATTATCTATCGAAAGGATGGCTGGCACATAGGATTGATTGGAATTTCCTTCACTAGTAATTTTCGCATCCTTACCCAATTCTGTTTTTATAAGATAACCGTCTTTTTGCTGAAATGTATTTTTACTATGTGAATAACTTACCATGACAATGCCCAATACACCTATTGTAAGGGTACAAATAATCGTAATTATTTTTCTTTTATGAGATGAGCAGTTAGCGCCAATTTCGTTTTTCAACTGAGTCATATATTATCGTTTAACCTTTATATTAATAATCAATTAATTTAGGGTTTAGCTATGAAACAAATCTAGCACATGCTATTTCATGTAACCCATACAAATATCTTCCCCTATATAACCTTAGTGTAATTAAGACAGGCATCTAAAAAGAAACGCTTTCGTAAAACTATTGATTTATTTTGTTTTTTTTTCACAAAACAAAAATAAAAGTAATAATAAAAAAATAAACGAAAACAAACATTAGCCAAAATACCTATCCATTTTATGCGTTCCAGTAGCATGGAATAAGGCTAATACAGCCAATTAGAATTCAGCGGCTTTTACTTCTGTTAAGTGCATTTTCATTGCTTAATACATTGCCACTATTAGTAAAGATGACCTACTTATCCTGTATCTCTGGGAGTACTTAAAATGGGAAATCAAATCCTTGCCTTCTGCAGAAGCAAAGCCCAATCACTTTTTGGATGATTAAAAATTTTGTATTGCCAAGAGAGAGTTCCTAAGCAAAAAATGTAAGGGTTGCTATTACTTTCCAATAAAATCCAGCTTTTCACTTACCTCATTGATCCAAACACGCGCCATTAATTCATGTCCCGCAGGCATAGGATGAACCCCATCCCAAACCCAATATTTTGCAGGTGCTTCTTGGCAAGCTTTATTAAAAGGTTCTTGAAAGGGCACATGAATGGTTTTATAGTCTTTCGCCAATTGACGGATTATAGCCTGCATTTTTTGAATCACATTTTGCCAGGCGTCCACTTTTTCTTTTGCCCAATCAGCTGGCAATAAAAAAGGTTCACATAAAATAAGAATGGTGTTCGGCAGTTCTGCTTTGGTGGTATCTAAAAGCATTTTATAATTTTCATGCCAGGTCTCTATTGCGTTTTCATTTGCAAGAATTCCAGATACATCATTCACTCCTATTAAAATACTTAGCACATCGGGTTTTAGGTCAATGGCATCTTTCTGCCAGCGTTCTTGCAAGTCTTTTACTTTATTTCCACTTATGCCTCTATTGTAAAACATTAAACCCTCTTTTGGATAATCAAACCATAGACGGCTGGATACAAGATAAGCATAGCCATGCCCCATAATATGGTTCCAATCTTGGTTTCGAGACCTCCCACCATCAGTAATCGAGTCTCCTTGAAATAAGACCGTCAAACCTTTCCAATTTTTGGTTTTAAGCGCATTACTTTTCTTTTTGCCTGCCTTAAGCATCCTAGGCCAACTTAATAAAGACAAGCCTGTTAGTCCAAGTTGAATGAAAAACGCTCTTTTTGATGTCTGCATTTGAGGATTGTTTTAAGTTGGAACCTACCATTTTCTGTTATTCTTGAAACCCCATTCAGGGATTGTTAACACCTCAAGCTATAAAAAAATAGACAAACTATCATTGAAGGGACCAATCAATTCTTCAGACCGAATATTTCCATTGCAAAGATTGCGTGGTGGATATATCTTTATAGGTATTTATTTTGTCAACCTGTTATTAACGACAAAAAAATCTACAAGACATAGCTTATCTGTTTGTTTTTCTAGGCCAATCCCAGTTTATTAAATCCTGGGAATGACTAGTGGCTGTGTAGGAATATATAAGCCCATTTTCAGACCTCACAACCGTATAATAAAGGTGAAAAGTATTCTCATTAAATAAAACCGCTGGGTCTCTATATGCCACTGAATCGTTTCCCGAAAAAATAATGGGTGACGCTAAACGATCTAATAAATTTTCTTGTGCATTCACTGGATGTGCAAAATCCAAGGAAATAATTAATATCGACAGAAAAAGCCATTTCAATGTATTCATTTTTAGGTTCGCTATTTAAGCAAATTTTAAAAACCTTACCTTCTAATGATTTGTAGAATTTAAGAAATTTCAATTGACATCAAAAATAGTTTTTACCACATTGGTAATTAAGGTGTTATCAATCCCAAAGCCCATTGGAGGCGGTGAGAATAATAGGGTCACTGTCAGTAATTAAAATTGTCTGTTCATGTTGGGTTACATACCCTCCTTTGTTTCCTACCAATGTCCATCCATCCATTTGTTCTACAGCGTAGGTAGATTTTGTTGAAATAAAAGTTTCAATTGCTACGGTGGTATTTTTCTTAAATCGGTTACGATTGCTTCTAACCCTGTAATTTAGGATATCTTCAGGTGCTTCATGTAAACTTTTTCCAACTCCATGCCCTGCTAAGTTTTTGATAACTTTAAAGCCTGATTTCCTGGCTTCCATTTCTATTACATAGCCAATATCTGCAATCTTGACACCTCCTTTTATCCTGTTAATAGCTTTTTGTAAAATGCTCTTGGAGGCATTTACTAGTGGTTGATGGTTATGAATGTCCTTTCCGATTACAAATGAACCTCCATTGTCCGACCAGAAACCATTTAGCTCGGCAGAGACATCTATATTGATCAAATCACCTTCTACCAAGATTTTATTTGATGAGGGTATACCATGTGCCGCTTCTTGATTAACACTGATACAAGTGAATCCTGGAAAATTATACGTTTCAAATGGGGCAGATTTCGCTCCGTAACTTTTCAAAATTTCACCACCATAATCATCTAATTCTTTGGTTGACATACCCACTTTAGCATACTCAATCATTAGCTTGAGAGTTGTTCCGACTACCTCGCTAATTTTTTTCATTCCAATTAGGTCAGACTCTTTTGTTATTGACATACTATTATTTTTTATATTTGGCTTAGTCTTCCGAAAAGTTATTAATCGTTTTCAGAGCAAAAGTAGCAATAATAAGGGAGTTGTTCCCCCTAATCTCGAAATCGGAATGTAAAATGATCCCTGAAGACGAAATTATTATAAAAATTAAAAGGTAATAACTCTTTACTAATACCATTACAAACAAATTTGCAAAGATCTTAGGGATCAACTGAATTGATTAAGGTAACTTCCAAATAGCTATTTTTAGTTTCTACGCTTCCAAGCTCAATGGCAAACTAAACGTGAACTTACTACCTATTCCGATAGTACTTTCTACCCAAATATTTCCACCAAGCTTTTCTACAAATTCTTTACAGAGAATTAAGCCTAAACCAGATCCTCTTTCATTTCCTGTACCAATGGATGATAAATTAGTAGATAAGTTGAAAAGTTTAAGTTTTTTTGCTTCACTCATGCCAACTCCATTGTCAATAATAGCTATTTCAACCTGTTGGTCGTTTAACGTCGCAAGTAATTCTATTTTACCTCCAAAATTTGTAAATTTTATTGCATTGGAAATTAAATTTCTCAGAACAGTTGTCAATAAATTTTCATCCGTATGAAGTACTATTTCGTTTTTGGAGATATATTCTAAAGAAATATTTTTAACATTTGCTAGAGATTTTTCATGATTTAAAATCTCATGTACAACTTCAGATAAAATGATTTTCTTTGGATCATAGGCTAGTTCTCCAGTTTGAGACTTTGCCCAATTCAATAAATTGTCCAGTAATACTAAGGTATTTTTGGCTGATGAATTTATAATTTCTATGTATTTTTCATATTGATCATTCTCCCCAAAATTATCACTTTTGAGGAGAAGTTCCGAAAGGCCTATTATGTTGTTAAATGGCCCCCTTAGGTCATGGGCTATTATTGATAATAATTTATCCTTAGTAGCATTAAGATTTTTAAATCGCTCTTCACTTTCTTTTAATGCTAATTCGTCTTTTTTTCGTTCTGATATATCACGAATTACACCTACCAAAAATTTATTTCCATTGCTATCAATAAATTGTGATTTCCTGGTAGATATTATTCTTGTTATTCCTCCAACTGTTAGGGTTTCTTCATTAATATTTTCAATACCATTTGCTAGTACCATCCTATCAATTTTCATAAAACTCTCTCGTTCATTCGGAGGAACATGTTCAGCGAGAGTTTTACCAATTATATCGTTTCTCGAAAGATTGAACAACTTGCAGAAAGCGTCATTCACCAATACTAATTTACTTTCATCATTTTTTATGAAAACTGAATCCCCCATATTGTTGAGCAATATATGAGAGAACTTCTGATTACCTATTTTAACTTTACCTAAATTGGGGTCCTCTTTTCTAAGTGGTTCTGTCTCTCCATTCGACTTTCCATTTAACTGAAGTAGCTCATATTGCTTTGTAAGCGCAGCAATCTGTCTTTCTAATTCCTGATATGATTGTTTTTTACTCATATTTTAAAATTTGATGAATTATAATGAAGCCCAATCATTAATTAAAAAAGTTCGTTTGTCTCCGTATTCATTGTTATTATAATTATCTAGTCAATCTCCATTTAAACTATAAACCTTAACAGAAATATGATTAGAAAAATGCTTAATATTCTTTTCTATTACTTAAATCCCCTTTAAAAACTCCAAACCATAGGACCTATATTAAACGAATACTACCTTATTTTATACGAGCATAAATCACTTATTCTTATTAAAATTCCCTAAACCTCCAATTAATAATTTAAGATATTAAAAAAAATCAACAAATATTGAAACTAAATCATAAGATTTGAAACACTTAGGATTTAAATTAACGGAATTAGCTATATCGGGAAGCATTGCGAGTAAAAAATTGTCTGGTAAAACTAGATACGTTAATACTATTTAATAACTCAAATAAGGTCATTACTTCATATTATTCAGTGGAAGTAATGACCCAATCAGCTAAATATTTAATTTCATTACAACTTCGCGAGGGTCGTGGAAGATTTTTAAAGAGGAAACCAAGTTTTTCAACGGTTTGCCATTTACGGAAGAATTTGGGCATATTGACATACAGTAACTTACCTAGTTTACTATAATTGATACATAGATATCTACTTAAGATGTTTCAAAAATCATTCAATAAAAAAGTTAAATTTTCATATGCCTTTTGTATCTTTCCTCTTTACACGCTCAAAAAAACCAATTATGAAAAAAATGAAATCTCTTTGCTTGGCTTTGACATTAACCATTTTGATGGTCGTTTCAACCACTTACCAATCCCATGCCCAACTTCAAGCCCCAGCACCCAGCCCTTCAAGCTTTGTTTCTCAAAATGTGGGCTTCACTAAGATTAGTATTGATTATTCCTCTCCTGCAGTAAAAGGCAGAAATGTATTTGGTGACCTCGTTCCTTACGGTACACCATGGAGAGCCGGCGCCAATGCACCAACAACCATTGAATTCAGTACAGCTGTAAATATCGCTGGCAAAACAGTAAACGCTGGTAAATACACTGTATTTATTACTCCTGCACAATCCGGTGACTGGACCATTCATCTTAATAGTAAAGGCAATGCGATCTACGCCTATATTCAAGATGGAAAAGTAAATTCGACTGCGCTTGCAAGTGATGATGCTGTCGCTATAAAAGTAAGTCCTAAGACATCCATGGATGCACAAGAAAGACTTTCCTATTCTATTTCTGCAGAGGACAATAAAGTAGCCAAAGTCACCTTTGGTTGGGACAACGTAAAACTTTCCTTTATGGTAGATACGCAAGTAGATAAATTAATGGAAGGCTTTAAGGGTGCTTTTTAATTTAAAAAGTTATTCTAAAGACATAAAAAAAACCTCTTGACGGAGGTTTTTTTTATGTTCTAAAGATAAATATGTCTTGGTTTAGCCTGTAAAATTAAACAGGCAACTTTACTTCAAACTTGGAATAAGCACCCATTTTAGCATCAATTTTTAAAATTCCTCCCATTGAGTCTATTAAATGTTTAACCAAAGGTAAACCGAAACCATAACCTTTTTCCCCAGCTGTTCCCTCTGTAGTTTTACCTTCACCTTTCATAATTTTTTCAATTTGATCTTCTGTCATCCCTGCTCCGGTATCAGTAACCTCAATCTTCAATTCCTTTCTATAATTTTTTTCAGAAAGACTGAGTCCAACGCCTATTTTACCACCTTCAGACGTAAACTTGATAGCATTTGAAATCAAATTACCTATTATTTGAAGTAATTTCGTTTTTGGGAATCTCATTTCTAAATTATTACCGGTCAACTCAATATTAAATTCGACTTTTTTCTGATCGGCTTGAACTCCATATAGGTTTTTCAATTTCTCTTTTAAAATTAAGAGATTATAATCGCCCTCATTCGTTAAAGTAGGGGCATGTTTATGGTTGTCATGGGTAGTCAATATTTGATCGGCTAATTCAAGCAAAGATTGACTACTACTTTGAATAACTTTAATAAACTCCAGAACGTCATCCAACCGATTTTGGTCACCTTGTTCTTTAATTATTTGCGCCAAACCTATGATGCCGCCTATAGGACCTCTAATGTCATGGGCTACCTGCTCTTGTTTTTCCAAAGAGTCCTTGACCTTGGATTTTAATTCACTCACAGACTTAATAATTTTTAACCTGTTCATGATCTCTCCGGCAATAATTTCCAACAGAGCTATCTTTTCAGGACTGATAACCCTAGACTTTTTATCTAGCACACACAGTGCCCCAAGATTAAACCCTGATTCAGTCGTCAATGGCACCCCTAAATAATACCTTAAATTTGGATCAGCAGTTACATATAGCTTATTTTTAAATCGTTCATCTTTAGAAAGATCTTGAATTTCAAGAGAATTGTTTTCCATAATGGTATACTGGCAAACAGACTCTTCTCTGGGTAATTGCATGACGGGTAAACCTTCACTCGCAACACTCCACTGAGTTACAGCATCAATTAAATTAACAAATGAAATATCCGTCCCTGCCACCTTAGCGGCAAGTTTGGTAAGGTCTTTTAATTGGCCCTCTAATTCTTGATTATCTAGATCGTAATCGGCCAATGCTAACAGTCTATCGAATTCATTCGAGGAGATTGGACTTTCCATAAAAATACAGTTATTAATTTTAATGGAAGTTAATAGTAAAAAATGCCTTTTCCTAAATTTTTTAAAAACACCGTTTTAATGTATGAGAATTACCAAAAAAAGTATTTACCACAAATAGTAAATCTTAACTTTACCTACAATACAAGGGCATACTCATAACTCTTGATGAATTGAAGGCTACATTTTACCTGTATTTTAATTTTCCTAAGTCGCTATAGCCCATCAATTTTCAAATTCAATGTTAGCTTTCGAATGTAGCTGAGCCAATAGTATCCGAGGATTTTCTACTTTCCCTCGCTATGGACCATATTCTACAGATTTGTTGGCCCATATACCAACGATAGAATCTTAAAACGCTGAACCTTCGTTCCAATTGATTGTTCTTTCATGAGGGACGTCAATTTTACCGGGATTCAAATTTACTTGTTCGTGATTTTGGGAATTAGTGTAAATGACAACTACCAATAAAAAAATTACACTTGCTCCTAAAATATAACCATCCTCATTTTCAAACTATTTTAAACAAAAAAATAAATAGTTTTAAAAATTCAGCAATTTGGCACTTTTTATAAAAACGTAACGGTTACAAAGATCAATTTACCTTCTGCGAAGTTATAGGCTGAACCAATTTTTATTAAAAAATTACGGGAAATAATCGATAAGATAAAACAGAAATTAGCTAATACTACTGGAGAAATACAACATCATTATTCTACTACTTGATAATTTTTGGAACTAACCATAAAACCTTTATTTCATATATAGAATTTTAAATCCATATATGAAATAAAAGCTTTAAAATGATTATTTTTCGTGGCTACTATTTAATCACATAAGGTAGAATAATCGTAAATAAATTCTTCAAACTCCATCCATTTTGGACTATCTTTATATTTCTCGATCACAGCCGGACATTCAGCAAAAAGCTCTTCAATGTCTTTTTTGTATTCTTTTTTCTTAATACGCCTTGCTATATCTTCACCATTTTT
This sequence comes from uncultured Cyclobacterium sp., assembly GCF_963977555.1. Classification (GTDB taxonomy): domain Bacteria; phylum Bacteroidota; class Bacteroidia; order Cytophagales; family Cyclobacteriaceae; genus Cyclobacterium. Next base: position 200,931 of record NZ_CAXBPD010000010.1, read on the forward strand.
CTTGATGTAATAAGACTTGTCAAGGCCACCGGCAACAGTCATGCCCGCAAAACCAATACTTGCTGATTCCTTTGCAAATGGATCATTGTATACTTTAATTTTTTTACTGAAAGTAGGATTCATTACCTGCATCATACAATATTGTGTTTTATTTTTTTTCACTTGTACGTTCGATGATTCCATGTAGAGATAGCCATCATCCAAATGTTCTCCGGAGAGTTCATTGTCCTGTATTTTTTGTAAATCTGATGACGCATCTAATTTTTGACTAATTTTGGAAAGGGCACTAGGAGGAACATACATGTGGTCAATGTCCTCAGGATTAATTTTTATTTTCTGTCCATCACTAGATTTTTCTACTTTCAAATCATCGATTAAACCTTTTTTAAAGAATAATTTTTTAATGACTACAGAAAGTTCACTACCATCTTTGAGGGTGATATAGGTAGTTTTTTTTCTACTGTAACCTTGAAAAGCTGGAGAAAAGGTTTGGGCAATAGAAGAAAACCCAATAAATACACAAAGAACCAGTAATAAATACTTAATTTTCATAGTAATAGGGAGTAAAAGGTAGAGAATGCTTTTCTTTGTAATTTTATTAAAATATATTTTTTAATAAAATAAAAATAATAAAATTAATTGAAACATCTATTAAATACGGAAAAATGTACCTCAAATAAATCTATCATTAAGGCTATAATATTTAATATCCTTTATAAAATAGCTTTTGCCACACAAAAATATTAATAAATATCTTTTGAGAAATATCGTATACTATGTGCTTGGCATTGATATGTATACAATTTATTTTTACAAATAATTCATTTATTTACATAGAACAGTGCATGAATAATTTTCTTTCATTCCATAAATAGTCTTTTATCAACAATGCATTGCAAATGCACATGAAAAAACATTTAGGCATTGTCAATCAAAAAATTAAAGAAATACTTTGAATGCCAAAAGTTAAGGTACAAATTTTCGCTTCCAAAAAAAACCACCCTGATGTGGAGTTCAGGGTGGTTTTTTAAATAATACGCATGGCTTCAGTTAGCAATTGGAAAAGTCACTTTAGTTATTCCAATAAATCATCATTTCTATTCCCAGGATTATCTTTATACCAGTCTACATTGGTTTTACCTCCCGATTCTGCCCAAGCACCAAAAAAGTTATAAGCATTTATAATATTTGTTTTTTCCTTGGGAACCTTAAAATCATGTATAATGCTAATTGCCCACGGTAAACCATTATCGGAAATAAAATCGCCATCTTTATCAATATTCTGTCCGGTAAATTCCAGACTTCCACTTCCTAAACTAGTAATGGACTTATTAGGCAAGTGAATTTCTTTTTCCCTTACCTTATTAACAATTATGAATGGATTAAAGGGAGCAACACCCAAATCATCTGTACTTACTGGTGCTACAAAATTAATGGAAATGGTGGTTTCCTTTAATATATTGTCAACATCATCTGCTAAAATAATTACAGCATTATCCTGACCAGACTCTGTACCGTTTGCATTTAAGCCAATGTAATTGTGGGTTAAAATAGGCCCTGTTACACTTTCAATTTGGGACGGATCCAAACCTTCAATTTCCAAACCAATTCCATTCGTATACCCTGCACCATTCGCTTTAATATTACAGATTAATTCTAACCGTACAGCCAAATTTTCAGCATTAAGTACAGCTATGGCTTGGTAGCTCAAAACAGCATCATTAAAGTCGTAATCCCCTGTTGCAGGCCACAAATCCTCGAAAGCAATTGTCCCCTTACCATATTTACTTGGGGTAAACAATTCAAAGGCTGCTTCAGCGTCATTTGGGTAAGCATCATCTTGATCTAAAATTCCGTCACCATCCGAATCAGTTTCATCTTTATTATCAGCATATACCCTAAAAGTGCTTAAATCATGAATTGAACGTTTATAGGTTGTATTGTTGTTGGCTTTTACGCCATATTGGTATTTCCATCCCCCAGTTTCAGTATCCATTATTATCAAATTAGCATAGCCGGAAATATCAGCTATCCATAATTCTTGATTTGAATCAAAAGTCATAGAAGTTGGCGTAAAAGGTAAGTTGTCTGCGCTTATTCTAGTACTTTGATAATTATTGTCTTCATCTAATTCTAAGCCATACAAACCTGATGCTGAGCATAGGAACAGCTTGCCATCATCTGCGAAAACTAAATCACCCCCATCTGTATTGTGAAGCCCGATAATATTCCAAGTATCTAATCTTTTCCCAGTGGATGGGTTGAAGGTATAAAGTCTTGATCCACTTGAATAATACAGTAATCCATTTTTTGAATTAAACTCTAATCGAGGCCCTCCAAACCCAATATTTGCCACTGTTTCCCATGAATCCGCTACAATTGAATACTTCATTAGGGGATAAGGACTGCTTCTACCTATAGAATACAGCAGTTTATTTTCTTGATCAATTGCACAGGTATAACTTCCCATTGGCATGGTTGACAAATCGGTGAGTACACCGGTAAGCGGGTCAATTTGAAACAATTGTCCATCCCCATTGACCGAATACAAATAATCGGTCACATTCTTAACAGCCATTGTTCTTAAAGCAGCCTGACTATTTGTAAAACTGTAATTCACTTCTTGATCAACAATAGCCACTATTGAGGAAGTATAATTCAAATGCTCGTTTCTACGAATATATATTTTATCGTAAAATTTAGGAATATTAACAGTCTGTATCAACTGCCCATTAACCGGCACGCCACTAAAAATTAATTTATCTAAAACTTCAGACTTATAGACTGTTTCTGTCACTGTTTCGCCCGATTCATCTTCAAAGGTCTCTGTACCGGCATCGTATAATTCATCCGTATAAGCATAAACGTCATATTTTGCGTAACCACCGTTGTCATTTATGGTTACGGTTACATCATGATAAGTACTAAAGTCAAATCCTACCGGTATAGTTAACGAATTAATATCATCGTCTAAATCATCAATATCATCATTTGTGGGAAAATTACAACCGTAAAATAATAGTACAGTTATACTGATTTTTAAAAAGAAATTTATGGCAGTTTTCATATTTTTGGTATTTGCTGTTTTGGTTCGATTAACCCTGATTCAAAAAAATTGAATACCTATTATTATACTATAATTAATTAAATCGTTTATGATGAATCTTGGTGTTACCTTAGAGCTCCCTCAATTTTTCGACTTTGCTAAACGAGTTCTAATATCTTTCAAAACTTTGAAAAAAAATCGTAAAACACTTATGTATAATAGCGATTTAGTGAAATGGGTAAAAAGTTTTAAAAACCAAAATATTAATTTGTTTAATACTTTAGATTAAAGTTAAAAGTTCATAGAAAATCCTATACGAAATAATTGTTAAAAGTAATGTTGTTTCATAATTTGAATGTGGGTCTAAAATTAAATAATTAAATGGAGAATACAAAAATGCTGTATTGGTGCTAAGGGATTTACCTGCTTTAAATATTTAATTACAACCAAAATGTTTAACGATTTTTAATTTTAATCAGGATTTAAACAGGATCCCTATTGCCTGCCCTGACCCATATCAGGCATGGCAGTAATCAAAGGAAAACTGGCGATTAAAAAAATGATTTATCGCACTACATATGGTGATGTCAAAATACTAACAAAATGGCTGATTTTGACCTTCGCAGCTAATCCCCACAATAGCAAAATCCTATTTCATTATTAAATAGGAACGATGAAAAATCAAATTTTTTGCAAAAGCATAATTAGATAGGATAAAATTGGATTTAATTAGCTAATTACTTTACTCATTTCCACCTTAAAATTTATCTCATTAATTTTTTGGCTATTAAAAGCTTAAAAATATCAATACTAGCTACTTATTCAATTCAACTATCTCCGCATTTGCTTAAAATTTACCAGGTCCCAATAACTAAATTCAGTATCCTCACCTTTCATTTGATCAGCACCTTTCTTATATTTTTTGTTTTGATATTCAAAGGCAGCAAGATTCAGTTGCTCTTTAATAAGTGATAGCTTCAAAGCTTTAATTTGCGGATAGGGCCACTCATTTTTTTGCTGGATATAATGGAACAAAAAGTCCAAACCCTTTTGTATGCCCCCTCCTTTTTGGTTAACAACATCCCAAAGATTGATACCAACCTTTTCACAAGCTTGTGCATAATACATAATCGCCAGCAAGTTCATGCTGCTGTAATTCCAGGAAATGGTCCTTGCAAGCTCCGCAGGTTGACTCCCATCCTTCTCAATCATTTCTTCTATGATCAAAGGCAGTCCTGCTTTGGCCAAACTATCCGCCCTATTTGTTTCTCCAATATACAAGGTCAAAGGAATTATCTGAGCAAAATACCAGGTGGTATGGTTGTTACCATGAACGGCTTCCTCTTTTCCATGTTTGCTGTTAATTAACCAGGAAACATAAGTAGTCAACCAATTCTCCATTCCTTTTTCTAATCCAGCATCCCAATGTGTAGAAGCAGAAAGAACTTTTAAAATATCTGGCAATAGTGCCATCTGCCTAGTGTCTATAATTCCAATTCCTCGGCCTTCTGTTCTTCCAGGTATTCGTTGGGCATAATTCAGGTTTGGATTCATTTTAGTGCCCTCATCCAGAAACCATGTATTGACCAGTTTCAATGCATATTTGGCATACTTTTCATTCGCGGTAAAATAATAGGCCTGACTTAATGTTTTCAAAGATTTCATTAAGGCACCAAATTCATTGTGATCCTTGTAATCATGAAATTCAGGGTTTACTTCACCATCCCGCCGGATATAAGGTAATCCATCCTCTTTTTCGGGGTCAGGCCACCAATAAGGCCCCATACTGGTGTAATCATGGATATCACCACTTGGTGGCAGTTGCTTCTTATGAACCACTGAAAAAGGCCCACTTTCCAAAGCCTTATCCACCTCAACTTTCAGTTTCTCTATTGCAGAACTATACTTCAATGTGCCTGCATTTTGTTTTGCTTTGGCTAAAACAGATTCCTCCCATAGAATAAATTCTTGCTGAGCCCAAAGCGAACTTGGAGAAAACACAATAAACAAGACAACAAAAAGGGTATGGCAAAATTTTGGGTTCAAGTTCATTTTAAGGATTTGGGTTTAACTATTTTTGGTTTTAAAACTAAGTAGAAAAGGGAAAATATAAAAGGATAGGTAAAAAGATGAAAGATGCCCCAATCCTTTTTTTTATCGCATTTATTTAAAATCAGAACTTGATAAAACAAGCTTTCGCTGAAAAAAACCATGACCATAACTCAGGCTAAGGGTATCATCCTTACCAAAAGGTAGCTTTTTGTTTTCGAAAAGAATGCCATCTCCAGTTAATACAATGGTACCGATTAAATTTGGCCCCAACCGTTGATCTTCCTGTAGTTCTACAATAATGCTATCACCAGCGTCATTGGAAATTTTGAGAGAAGCCTTTTCTACTTTCTCGTAATCAAAATTTAGTGGAGCAGTGAGAACAACCATGTATTTGCCATTACCCGTTTTCTCCAATGCTATATCCGTATAATAATTGGCCATATAGGCCATACTCAAATTAAAAGCGGTATTGAATTGTACCCAGCCTTCCGTCCATCCCAAGTCACCTGCCTCAGGAAAATTGGGATAGTGGAAAGATTTTGGAGAGCCATCAAAAACAAATCGAACGTCATCCAATAAACCAATTCCTCCCCTATGCCGACTGTACCAACCCAGATCTACTCCTTCTATTTCTTCAGGCCCTTTGTAGGAAAATTGCCTGCCTGTGGGATTCCTTCCAAAGGCATTTTCAAAATGAGACCAAGCTAGCATTTCCAAATCCTTGATTAAGGCCTTATCCTCCAAAATGCCATTTGCTGCAAAAACTGCCGCTGGAAATCCCAAAATATTTCCAGTTTCATTCCAGCCCGGAGGGGTCCATTCATCGGCACTGTATTTTCTAAAATCCCAAAGGTTGTCAGATCGCTCCAGCATCATTTTTGCCCATTCCTTGACCTTTTCAGGGATTCCTTTGGGAGCTCTGTCTGGAAACTGTTCCTGAAAGTAAGCAAAAGCCCGCATGGTCATGTGCTCAGACATCCTTTGTCCTTTGGTGGTCATGGGGTCGGCCCAATCGAGATTTTGCACCATCCAATTCATTTGTTGGTAAGCTGCCTCAAAATACTTTTCTGCATCTGGTTCATCTTCCAGTTTGGCCACTTCATACAGCATCAAATTTGGAATCACAGAAAAACCTGGAGGCATCTCCCCTTTGGTCGTTCCCAATTGGGTTTTCAAGGAAAGAAGATCGTGCTCCTTGCTTAAATTGTACTGGGAAAGAGAATGCTCAGAAACCGTTTCTTTCTCCCAATTGTCCTTTACATACTGGTAAACCAGATCAAAGTTTTGCTGAGGTAGCCATTGCTTTAAATAAGGCCAGGCATATAAAAAATGAGCCAACTCGGCCTTTTGCATTTCATGATCCAGTTGCTGGCTTATTTTTACATCAGCATCCCAATGCATTAATTGCACAATGTCTGGTGTATCTTCGGCATATGGCTCCAATTGTCCCCAAAGTCCTTTGTAGTTTTCAGGAAATGCTTCATTAGAAACATATCGACCTTTCTTTTCCATGCGTTCATAAGCTTCTGGATTGCTCAAGTACATGGCGACCAAACTTTGCATGGCCCAGTTGAAGAAATCTCCATCCCTCCAAGCGAAACTGATGCGCCGGATATCATCCACTGTGCCTACATAATGTCGTGCCCCTAACATAAAATCCACCATGTTTCGGTAAGTGACCCGCTCGATCCAATTGGGCGCAATCCTAAATGGGAAAGATTGGAGATCCTTAATTTGAACCAAAAACTCCTCTTCAGTTAGCGGATTAAAATCTGAAAAATCTCCTTTTTCGGCAGAAACTTTTCCTGAGAATTGGACCTGAGCAGTTTTGACATTTACAATAGAAAATGGAGTATTGTCAGAAATTCCCGGGGCCGTGAATCGTTTGCTTCGGTAAAGATTATAGCCACTTTGATTGACAAGAATAGGTTTGTTTTCCAAGCCACTTTCATCCGAATATTGTTGACCGAGCAAAAATATTTCACTTATCTCCATCACTTTTTCATCTTTAGCAGCCAGCCGAACTCGGTCAATTAATTGAGGTTTTTTCAGTTCAATTTCTATTTTTTCTGCCTTATTATTTTCCACTTTATGGAAAGTCTTCCATTCTCCATTTAGTAAATATTGCAGGTAAATAGTCTCATTGGGAACAGCGCTTTGAGCAAAATTTATTTCTACTTTTATAACTTCCGTGGCTCCCGGAAAACGCAAAACTAACCATGCATTTTCATCCTCAGCCGAACTGCTCCAATGAGTCTGCAGGTCTCCATCTATGGACAATTTTTCAGCATGATTTTCTTGCGAAGAACTACTGCTTGCAGTGGCCGAAAAGGACAAGTTTTTTTGGGCTAGAACTGATGAAATCCCAAAGAAAAAGAGCACTGCAAATACCCAATATTTTGGATACAACATACCAATTTTATTCATACAATTTACAAACATACTATTCCGAATAAGGCCACCGGAACATGTGCATTTTGCTGCTTAAATGTAAGCAACAACTTGTCCGCTTGTACCGGGGTTTTAAATTTAAATGTTACTACTGTTTGATGGTTATTCTGGATTTCAGCCAAGACTTTTCCACTTCCGTCAGTCAATTGAATATCACTTACACAAAAAGGAATTTCAGATTCCGGATGGCCCATCAGGGTTGATTCCAGCGCATGGTCAAAATCAGTATCAAAATACAGCTTTAATTCACGAATATTCTGAACTTTATCCCAAACCATCTCAATCTTAGGATTAGTATCATCCAGGCACGCTGCCCAAGCATTTGTCCTTATTGTGGGACGGAAAATTCCATTACCTAAAAACTTTGTTGAATAAAGGTCAATGGCTTGTGAGCATTCAAATGCCAAGTTATAACCTTCAGGTCTTCTTTCCGGCAGCCAAAAGTCAAATGCCTCTATACCAATACCTTTTGGAGGTTCTTGCCTACTGGTGGTAGCCACGGCTTTGTTGAATTTTTGAAAGACAGTTAATAGCCCTGTAGCTCGGATTTGAGAATTTCTTATTGAGACCTTTTCGTTGGCAGAAAAGGCTACAAAATAATATTCTGTTTCCTTTATATTAAACTCTAAATCAATTGTTAATGATTGCTCACCTAAAGTTAATTCGAATTCTTTTTCAGCAAGAGTTATCTCTGGGCTAAAATTTCCCTTCTTCTCACTTTTCAACAAAGACACTACAATTGTAGTGTTTTCTGAGGCCTTAAACTGAAATTTCATTGCCGGTAAATTCCCGGAAGAGAGCGGCAACATCTGAGCCGCTGCAAAGGTCAATGATTTCCAAGGCCCATCAAAGGGAAGTCCATTCAATTGCATGGTAGAGGAAGCAGAAATTTTGGCGGTCTGGGTCAGGTCTTTTTCCAACTTTAAAACATGATTGGGAATGTATTGTCCTTGTAAAACCAAGCGATCTTTTAAGGCTTCCATCCTACCCTCTTTTAGGATTTCTGAAGGAGAAATTCCTTGCTCTTTGCAAAGCACAGCGGCCATGGCTACAGCCTGTGCATTGTGGGCACAAGTGGCCATCACTCTAGTGGATCCAAAGGCCACATGACTGGCACTTATTATCCTTCCAGTAAGCAAAAGATTTTTGATGTTTTTGCTGTACATGGTCCGGTATGGAATCTGATAAACCCCTTTGGTATGCCATTGTGTACAGCCCGGTTTTTCCCCGTAAACACCATCTGCGGGATGTAGGTCAAGCGCCCATCCTCCAAAAGAAATGGCATCCTCAAATTCCCGTTGTTCAACCAAATCTTTTTGGGACAAAATATAATCTCCTTCAAATCTTCTACTCTCCCTTTTACCCGGAATTGTGCCTACCCATTCCAGGGTGTGGTTTTCCACTTCTGGGAATTCTCCGGAGTTTTTCAGCTGGTTCCAGATGCCATAGATCACCCGCCACAATTCCCATTTTATCGTTTCAGATTCATGAATGGTATCTTTTCTTCCGCCATATTCTACCCACCAAAGTCGACAACCATGGTCCTTCAAATTGAAGGATTTGAACCGAGGTAATTCGTCGATTTTCGTATTGGCATATTTTGGAGCAACAAAGCGAACCGGCTTTCCTGTGTCTTTGCTGTAGAAGTACAAACTGTGTCCCAACAATTCGCCATATTGATGATCCGGCGCAAAGGCCTCGTCAAATTCATCAGCGGATTCTGCACCCATACGGAAAGCAGCTCCAGCCATAAAACTCATGATACCATCTCCGGATCCGTCTACAAACAAAGGGGCTTTAAGCTTGTACTGCATTGAGTTTTGACTGCAAAAAGCCCATACATGATCAATCTCATCCGGACTTTTCTTTTCCAAATCATACATGGAAGTATTTAAAAGTAGTCTTATATTGGGAAGCTCTGTTACTTTCTCAATCAGGATAGTATCCAAAATCAATGGGTTGCCTTCAGGGTTTCTGTAGAGGTTTTCCAGCAAAAGCTCATCTATTACCCCTCCTTCTCTCGCCCAGCGGTTATTATTGCCCATATGGGAGGTTGCTCCCAAGATCCATAACCGAACCTCAGAAGAGCCGTTTCCGCCTAATACGGGTCGGTCTTGTACCAATACCACATTGATACCTTGTCTGGCTGCTGTAATGGCACAGCATGTCCCCGCAAGACCTCCACCAACTATCACTAAATCTGAAGCTATGGTTTCAGTTTTTAGGGATCGTTTTTTTTCAGTAAAATTTTCTAAGATCATTAAATAAAATTGGTTCTGATATAATTATAAAGTTTGCGCCTTTTCCTTTTTTTGCGCGTATTGAATGGCATAAATTCCGAGGGATAAAATTAAAGTTCCCATGATAAAGAGGTAAATGCTTCCTCCTCCACCCCAAACCCCTAAACCAAAGAATAGCAAGCCTATGCCGGTAAATGCCCAGCCCATTACTTTATATCCAAAAGTATTCTGACCTTGACTATCATTTAAACTTTCAGTCAAATCATCCTTATTGTGCTTGTTTTTGGCCAAGTAGGTTGAATATTGCTTACTTTCTAAATTTCTTTTCCTGGCATATAGCTCATAGGCTGCCAGTAAAACGATGGGTAAAAACACGCCTACAATCATTTCACTACTTCTGCCTAAAGAAAATGAAAACAGAGAGGGAGAGATAAATTTAAAAAACAGGTTTATTACCAAGGAAATCCCGGTGACCATCAAAATAGAGGTCCCTGTCTGACGCTTAGAAAACAAACCCCAAATGGCAGGGGCATACAAAGCACCTCCTGTAACAGCGCCAATACTTAAAACTACCTCAACTATTCCACCGGCCAAAGGAACCATAAAAGCAACACCAATCGTCCCCAATCCAAAAAGCAAAGTGGCAAGCCTGGCTACTTTCATCAGGGTCTTGTGACTGGCCTTTGGGTTTAGCGGATGGTATACATCATTGGTTAAAACAGCAGCTGCCAGGTTTAGGGATGTATTTACGGAACTGGCCGTAGCAAAGATCATTCCTCCCAGCATTAGTCCAAGCATACCCACAGGGAGCACTGTCATGCACATTCTTAAGTAGGCTCCTTCTGTTTCCAAACCGGTGAGGCTAGGATCAAGAACACGGTAAATCATGGGAGGTAACATCCAGATCAAAGGGCTTATCAAGTACAAAATGCCAAAGAGGTAGCCTACCTTACTCGCTGAAGTTGTATCTTTTACTGAGGTATAGCGTTGTACATAGGCCCAGTTCCCTCCTATAAAAATAGTATTATAACCCACAAATGCCAGAATAAACCACAAGGTGTATTCACCATTAAAAATATTGAAAAAGGTATCGGGTGCTTCTGCAATGAATTGATTAATTCCACCTACTTTTTCTAAGGACAGAGGCAATACTATCAAAACAGCAGCTGTAAGGATGACAAATTGTAAGACATCTGTTACAATCACTGCCCACAAGCCACCTACGGCAGTATAGATCATGATCATGCCTCCTAAGAGCAAAATGGCATAGTAGATATCAAAGCCTGTTACTACATTTAAGATTTTGGCCACAGGGTAGAGAAATGCCCCTGTATACCCAAGAGATAGCACGAGGAAAATAAAAGTATAGTATTGTTGGACTTTTTTACCAAACCTATTGGTCAGGTAAGCAGCCACTGTAATCGACCGTGTTTCCTTCCATTTTGGAGCAAGGTATTTACCGATCAGGAAACCACTGACACACATGGCCATTTGAATGGTGATGGCCACCCAGCCCCACTCATAAGCAATAGACCCCCAAACCACAAAGGTTCCTGCGGAAAAAAAACTCATAAAGAGGGATAGACCGCTGATAGACCAGGGAACTGCTCCCCCGGCTGCAAAAAAGGATTTCATGTCTCCACCTTGCCTTCCAAAGGACAATCCTGCTCCAAGAATGATAAGGGTGAAAATAAATATGGTTAGGTAATCTAGTTGATGCATAACAATTAAAAAAAGGCCAGAAATAAACTAAAGAAGTTTAAAGATAAGCGCATTATTTTAAAACCATCAGCCTGTTGAAAGGCTTTATAAAGTGTCATTTTATCCTAATTGGCCCTGATTGATTGATTTGGGAAGCGTTAGTAGCATCTCCGGGCATTTCCCTTCTTTCCCATTCTAATAACCTTCCTTCCAATGTTGCTTTATGTGGTGTGGGATCATCCGGAATATTATCCCCTGTCTGATTGGTCCAACTTATAAGTAAAATCCTCATTTGGTTTAATAACTCCCTATTTTCAGGGGCATAAACCACATTATTCAAATTATGAGGATCTTTTTTAATGTGGTACAGTTCTTCTGCGGGTTGAGGCAATAAGGTAATCAATGATTGTGCAGGTGTCAATTGACCCTCTTCAAGCTTGCTCCACAATTCTTTTGCCGCAGGAAAGGCGGAGGGATCCGATTCTCCTGAAAGATTCCTCTTGTTGGGCCAGTTGTTTCTAATGTAAATCCATTCTCCCATACGCACCATCCGCTCATGCATACTGTATCGATGCCAATTACGTTCAGCAAAAGCCACTTCCCTAACAACAGCTCCGTGATTTTGAAAAACTTCAGAAAAACTTATGCCCTGAATGGTTTCAGGGACACTTAAGCCTGCAAGCTCCAAGATCGTGGCAGATACATCTATGGCACTTACAAGGGCATTGGTTCTTCCCTGCTTGACTTGTGGCCCGGCAATGAGTAAAGGGGTTTGTATACCATTTTTATACAAGTAAGTTTTACTTCTGGGAAATGGCCTTCCATTGTCTGTAAGAAATATGATGTAAGTATTGTCTATAATACCTTGAGTCTCCAATTCATCCAATACCAAGCCCACATAATGATCTAGCCGACTGATCTCATGGTAATACCCAGTAAGGTCTTTCCTGGTGAGTGGCCCGTCATACAAATAGGGTTGTACTTCCACTTGATTGGGAAGATAGATTCGAGCCTTCCCATTGATCTGCCAGTCTCTATGGGCATCATGGGAAGCCAACCAGAAAAAGAAAGGTTGGTCTTTAGGCCTGTTCTTCAAATGGGTCAGCCAGTTTTCGCTACCAGCAGGCTTACTGTCTGAATGTTCCATAAATCCCAATTGTGCGGGAGGAGCCATGTGATTTTTACCGGATAATACGGTATGGTACCCATTCTTTTTTAATTCTTTGACAAAGGTATTTTGACTTGGAGGCAGCTCGACATGGATCTCAGGTGCGCCGGTATTGTGGGGGTACCTTCCGGTAATCATGGAGATTCTGCTGGGTGAGCAAGAACTTGTAGTCAAATAGGCATTGTCAAATACCAACCCCATCATCGCCAGTCTTTCTAAGTTAGGGGTATCTATGGATTGATTTCCATAGATGCTGAGGTCTTCCGCTGAAATATCATCTGTAATAATAAAGACGAAATTAGGAGAAGAATCTTGAGCCCAAACTCCAAATGGTCTCAGCAAGAAAGGCAACAATAAAAGGATTGGTATTTTTGAGTAATTCATCTTTGAAGTTGCCTTTATTTATTGGGCAATGTCGGGTAGTTGTAAATGTTCAAGGGAGATTCGATAATACCCATGAACTCATCCAAATGACGGGTATAAACCTCTCTAGGGCTGGCATTGTTCCTATTGGCCACATAGGCTGCATAGCCTACTGCCTCTCCCATCATGCCACAAGTACGCATCACCCGAGTGCTACCAAAGGCTACATGTGTAGTACTGATATTCCTTCCCGCCATGTATAAATTGTCAATATTTCTGGAATATAATGCCCGGTAAGGAATAGTATAAGGCTTCACCCTAATGTGCTTGGTCGCAGCAAAAAACTCCTCCCCTTCGAAGTATTTTGAATTCTTGGCATCAGGGAAATGAAGGTCAATGGTCCAGGTGGCTGTAACACTGCCATCAGGATACATTACCCCATCCTGTATGTCCATTTGCGTCAAAATATGGTCGCCCATTAGTCTTCTCGATTCCCTTTTACCTCCTATGTAAGATACCCATGCCAATTCATGGTTTTTGTACTTATCGGCTTTCTCCTTTTTCAGATAAGACCAGTTGCCATATATTGCACGCAGATTATGGTCCCTGATTTGTTCCGCTTCATAGATAGTATTAAAGTTGCCAAAGCCAGTTTCCCACTGCCAATCCGCCTTGTGTTCATCTATGTGGTACTCGTCTGAAAACTGTAATGCCCAAGGGGTTTCTGGGAAATTAGATTCATATTCCTTTTCTAAAGAAGCCCATAAATTTGAGGTACCCAAAGTAAAATCATCGGCTGTTTCGGCTGCCAAGGATTCTCCGGTTTCTTCCTTACTTTCTCGTCCCATTCGGTATTCGGCTCCTGCAAGATAACCCAATGTGCCGTCACCCGTGCAATCAGAAAAATAAGTACTTTCAAAACGATACTCCTGGTTGGTCGCAATGTCACGGCCTATTACCGCTTTGATGCTATTCCCATCCATTTCCACTTCATACACATGGGTATTGAGATGCAGGGAGATATTTGGTTCTGCTCTTACTATTTCTAGCTTTCTGTCATCTCCATACCTTTTGTCATCAGGATTTCCGTTCCCCGGATCCCCGTTGTCCAATTCCCTAACAATTCTACCTAGCTTTGGGTAATGGTTTACATCCACCCTACCCATAAGGTGCACCCTGATTTCAGAGCTATTGTTCCCTCCCAATACGGGTCTGTTTTGGATCAAAGCAACCTTCAAGCCCATTCTTGCTGCAGAAATGGCGGCCGTGGTACCGGCTATACCTCCCCCTACAACTACCAAATCAAATTTTCCAATTTCTTCAGGTCCATCTGTTAAGCCTAAAAGTTCCTTGCGAAGGGTCAGAAGTTTTTCATTGTCATTGGTTGGCTTGTCCGTTTTAGATGTGGAAAAATAAATCGCGTCAAACCTACCATTGAACCCTGAAAGGTCTTTGGCAACCAATTCATTTTCTCCTTGTTTCATGGCCACTTCTCCCGCATAATACCAGTCCCAATCCACAATGCCACTTTGTCCGAAAACCTGATCAAGTTCTTTGCTGTTTATGGCCAATTTAAAAGCGCCTGGTCCTGTAGGATAGGGTGCCCAATCTTTTGTTCTTACCCACATATGGTAAGTTCCCGCTTTTTGAAAATTCACTTTAGTACTCGCATCTTCTACCACTCTCCCCATACCGTGGGCCATCAGGTAGGAACTGTACAATACATCAAAGGATTGCTGGTCTATCACCCAGCCTCCAGTGTTTTCAAATGACTCTGCTTCCACCAAAACCCTGTCTTGGGCTTGTGACGGGTTTATTTGGGTAAAGCCCAGCAACAGGCCAAAAATCCATAGTATTCGTTTCATTTCAGGTTTATTTATTTTGAGTGTTCAATTGTTTTTTGACTTTTTTATCTAATTTTTCCTGCCCTTTGAGGAGTGCTTCCATTTCAGGTGCCCATTTGCCTTCGGCAAGGTAATTTAGGGCCAATATTTGTTCAGCTCTGTTTAGGTTTGACTGATTTTGGAGTACAGTTAGGATTTTCCTTTGCTGTGCAGGATTTGCTTCATTCAATCCAATTAACAATTTGTTTTGAATTTCAGGGTGCAATGACAAATCATTTAATTTGTCAAATAGGTCCATTTGCAAGCGGTATTGACTATTTTCCAGCGTCTCCCATAGTTGAAGTTGTCTTTCCCTGGAAGAATAAACCTCAATGGGGAGAACCGCTATTAAATGCCTTGCTAAGAAAATATTATCACTTCGCAATATTTGTAACATTGCCTTGGCTATTTTATCATCTTTCTCTAAGCCCTTCGCCAGCACCTTTTCTATGGCCCAATACTGGTAAGGGTAATGACCACCTTCCAGAAAGTTAAACAATTGTTCATCGGAATAATTTTCAGCGGTATAAGCCTTTGCAATAGTTGCCATATCACCATGTGCCAGGTGCCACAAGGTATAACATGAGTAGACCGCACCATAAATCACTTCATTCTTTATTGTTTTAAGAGTCGCACCCGTCACTGCATCCACCCCATTGGCAGCTGCTGTCTGGGTGCCTCCTACCAGTTCTTCGATTTTATAATCTTTAAGTAAAGACCTCTCATTGCTAAGAATTTCCTGTAACTTTTCATGATCTGCAGCATCAAAAGGAACATGGTCTAATTTGGTTAGCAGCTCTCCATCCGGAACACCATACCTTTGATAATTGCCCAGCAAATCCCAATAAAAATTTACATAAACAGGGTAACATTCGTTGGTATGACAAACTGGAGTAAAAATTTCTGCCATATAGCCCTTTGGTTGTCCACTGTCATCTTCCAATAGAAACATGTCATAGCGCAAAGAATCCGTCTCTAGACTTTCGATCAAAACTCTATTACCCGACTTAACATTGCCTTGGAATCCAGCAAGGATCAAAGTAAGAACTACTAAAAATAAACCACTGGTAAAGTGTTTTGAACATTGTTCAATCATGTGCTTTGTGTTTCTAAGCTTACTTGTAGGTGAACTGAGCAGTTGCTTTGCAGTTTTGGTTGGCTACCAATCGAACCCATCTTGCCTCTATGCCATCAGGAAATTGTTCCACATGCTTTTTACCTGCAGGTACCGTTACTTCTTTCCAATCCATCCATGGGCCATGTCCTATCGGCTCCATTTGAAGGGTAAACGTAACCTCTTCGTCCGAATCGTGACTAAGTTCAAGAGAACGATCGTCATAGAATGCAAAAAGGTATGGATCTGAAGGTGTTCCAGCTTTGATTACTGAGTTAGCCCATGGACCACCTTTCCCAACAGGTTTGCCCAATTGCCAAAGATCGTCTATCGCTCCCGTCCACACAGCTACTTTGCCATCGTCAGAAACTACGATGTGCTCATTGGAAGTTGCCGCTGCTGGATCAACACCTGTTAACAATAACATTCCCCTATATGAGGCGTAATCGTTGACTTTCAATTGGTGCGATGCCACCGGTCTTATTTTAGCATATCCATCCGCATTTTCAGCAGGCAACTCATAAAAAGTGCCATGGCAATTGAACAGGTCTCTTTCTGTAGCCACTTCCCGGTCTATTCTAAGGTTGCCAGCTAACGACGGTTTACTATACCTCTCATCTCCCTTTGGCAAACGCCATCTTCTACCCTTGTCATCAATGATTAAAACGGAAGCTTCATCTACTTCAAAAACGTTGGTAGGAATTTCGAAATTATCATTGATAAATTGTTGGGTTGTCGGATCTTCTTTTTTTACCAATTGGAATTTGTCATCCATTTCATAATACCCAATGTCTGTTGGCTGCCCATCTTTGTAGGACTTGGCCACCAAGCCTAACTTCCTTCGGTCGTCACCCAACCCATACAAGAATCCTCCGGTGAAATCATTTTGCGCTATGGTATTGACCCCTTCAAAAATTCCGGTTTGATAGGCATTTCTATCATCCGAATTAGCAAAAGCAATATGGGCCGTAGCCCTTGTGTTTTTGCTAGCAATCAATCGGATCCACTCCCCATTGGTGTTTTGATCAAAGTATTTCCTTGTGCTTTCTCCTGCCTGCAAGGCTACTTCATCAAGTTTTTCCCAATTTCCATCACCTTTGACATCAATCTCTATGGTGAAATTCACATTGGTTTTGCCTTCATTTTTTATCCAAAGGTTCCTGTTTTCCCAGCCTGCAAACAACATGGGCTCAGAAGGAGCATTGGCTGCTATTTCTTCATTCAACCACACGGCCCCATTTGCGGTATTGGGACCTAAGGCGTCAGGCAAATCCATGTTCCCAAACCATAAATTGGAATTGGATTGTCCGGGGCCTTGAATATTACCTTTGGCACTTCTTTTATTCAAAAATTCCTTATTGGCAGAATCATCCGTTCCAAATACCAGTCCATCATTCCATCGGGTAAAGTCTCCTATAACCTTCAAATAAGCAGATCTAGGGCGAATTCCGGCAGTATTGCCTTCGTTGAACTCGCTAGGAAATTTCCAAAACATGCCATGCATGGTCATCAAATAATCAGGCGCTCCTTCTGTCCCTACATTCCTGATTCTTGGCCATTCTGTATTCCATCCATGTGCCCCGTCATAACTGTGACTTGCTTTCGGCAGGCGATAAAATGACCAGCCTTTTTCGGCATCCCTTGAGGCTAGAATTACAGATTTATGGTCCCATCCTGTAGCCCATATGGGATCAGTTTCCGGATTAGCATTGCCATAGATCCCTCCTGGACCAGTTACTTCTACAAACTGATTTCTACGAACAAGCTTCCAATCCTTCCCATCCCATTCAGAAAGGGAGCCTGCTTCTATGTCAAATTGCTTTTGTGCCAAACCTCCTGACTCGCCATTGTTTGAATAAACTGTAACGCCTTGACCGGAATAATACCCCTTGCCATGGGCACCCTTTAAAAGACTGCCGGCCGGATTGGCATCCGTGTCATTCTTTTTTTTGTTGGTTACATTCCCATCTTCATAAAACTGTTTGACTGAAAGGTCATGCACATCCACTTCATAAAAGCCTTCTTCCATACTGGCATAGTAAATTTTATTGGCTGGATCGGTCAGGTGTCTGGCATTCCCTGTATGCCTTCCGGGCATATCTGTATAGGGGATCGTCCTAACCTCACCATCTTTACTGATGGCATAAGGGCCAATGAACAATTGTTCACTTTCCTTATGGATCATTCGGTTAGCAGGCGTACCACCAATACTTTCAGGCCTGATTTGCAAATTAAGGTCTTGATCTATCTCATAAAGTTTATCAGATGAGCCAAAGGGCAAATGGGGACCATAGGTGATCACCCACAATTTATCCGCCCAGGGCACCACAGCACCTGTTCCACATTCTCCTTCATTGTTATAGTAAGCCAAATGTGGGTAAATCCCACTAATTGATCTATGGGATGAGGTCTGCTCAACCTCCTCAGGCTGACATGCTGAAGCAGCCAATAGTATTAGCGATAACAAATACAGAAATCTATTGTTTTTCATTTCTATTCCTTTGATTCTGAGAGATAATTATTGGTTTAATATATTGGTTTTATGTGCATTGATAAGCTCTTGAGCGGCATTAACTTTTTCGTCTATTTCCGCAGAATCCATTAAATTATTTACTTCCAATGGGTCTTTATTTTGGTCATAAAACTCTCGAAAAATAACTTTTTCCAAGCTTCTATTTTCATAAGTTTCAATATAACGAAAATCTTTGTTGATTACTGTTAAATTAGGTAAAGCCCCTCCATAAGTACCGAGACCTTCATATACAAAAGCATCTCTCCAATCTAGAGACTCCCCTTTTAAAAGTGGCAAAAGGCTATTTCCATGGAAATTATCTGGCAACCCTACTCCTGCCAACTCTAATATGGTTGGCGCTATGTCTATATTAACAACCATCTGATCCAAATCAACAGGTACTAAGTCAGGCCCAATTACAAAAAGAGGAACCTTAGTAGAAGGTTGATATGGCAATACTTTACTTGTAAAACCATGTTCTCCAAGCATCCAGCCATTGTCACTCATAAAAAACACATAGGTATTTTGTTTCAAACCCAAGTCCTCAATCGTTTGAAAGAGTAAGCCAAGGTATTCATCCATTTCGGTGATTACTGAATAATAATCCAGGGTATGTTTTTGGATGGCCAAACTATCCGGATAGCCATAGACTTTTGCTTGGCTTAAATTCCTTACCGATTTTAGGTATTCTGGCTTACCTGATAAGTCGTCCATCCGGTTTGCTGCCACCGGCATTTTAGAAGTTTCATACTTCTTTTTAGTTTCTTGTCGCGCATCCCATATCAATTCGCCATTCATATGTGGCAATTGGGTATTGTGGAAGAGGAAAAAGGGAGCCTCATTTTTTGCCGCTTCTTTAATAAAGTCCATCGACCTTTCGGCACAATAGAGGTCACAGTGTTTTTCCACTTTCGCTACTGTACCCTCATCATTAATTGTTCTTCCATAATAGGTGCCATTGCTTCTAAAAAACACAGAAAAGTCAAAGCCTACAGCTTTCGGTTCCTTTCCGATGTGCCATTTTCCAGACATACCAGTATGGTATCCTGCTTTTTTTAAATATTGGGCTATAGTTATTTCCCCGTCATTGAGGTCACTACCCAATTCCAATACGCCATTGGCACTGCCATATCGACCTGTTAGGAGTGCAGCCCTGCTAGGGCTACATAGGGAAAAAACCACATTGGCCTGATTGAATCGCACACTTTTTTCAGCAATGCGGTCCAACATGGGGGTGATTATATGCTGATTTCCATTTATGCCTATTCCATCAAAGCGCAAGTCATCCGCATAAATAAAGATAATATTTGGTTTCTTTTCCTTTGTGTTTGACTGGGCTAAAACACCCAAAGATTGACCAATCAATGCCATGCATGCTATAAACCATGAAAATTTAAAACGCTTCATTATTTTATATTTTAACAGTTGACACCTGATCAAAAGCATTTTTTAAACATAAAGGATCCGGTCAGAAAAGTATAATTCTCCTGACCGGAATTTATTTGATAAACCAATTGGTAATTTAATAGCCCGGGTTCTGTTCCAAATTGCTATTGATCAAAATCTCTTTTGAAGGGATTGGCCAGAGGTATTGTTTAGGTGCCTCAAATTGTCTTATAGCTAGTCTTTTTACAAGACCTGCTTCGTACATAGGCAAAAGATCGGCTATCCCATCTTCATCTATCTCGGGTGTTACAGAAAAAAACCATAGGTTTTGGTCGACTACTTTTTCTTTTAACTCCGCTACATCCAACATGCCATAAACATCTCTGTTAAGCACTTTTTCTGCAATTTCCCAACGGATTATATCACTGTACCTGATGCCTTCAAAACCAAACTCCATTCTTCTTTCGGTCCTCAATATGGTTCTTAGTGCTGCTTGATCGGTGGTGGTTATAGCAGGATATTCCATCACTTGCCCTAAGTCCACTCCGTAAGCCCTTGCCCTAACCCTATTCATGGCCTCATGCACACTGGCATCGATTTCTCCCAATTCTATTTTTGCCTCGGCATACATTAGCAATACATCGGCATAACGCATCAATATTTCATCATTTTCCGCAGCATAATTTTGCAACCATTGGTCATCAACGCCTTTTTTGCGCATCAATCCATTGAAAGAAGCAAATGCAGCTACCGAACGTGTATCATTATTGGTTTGGTAATTCCCTGTATTAAAATTCATAACCTGAGTGGAATCAGGGTGGGGTTGGTAGGTAAAATTAAGGTGTCTAGATTGAAATGGAACGATAGTTGCCCCGCACCTCGGATCTCGGTTTTCAAATGGATTTCTTGGATCATACAAGGGGGATTCATCTATAGGCAACCCATCTGTACATAAATAGGCATGTAACAAATCCCATGATGGCGCAAAAGCCGCACCCCAGCCACCAACATTTCTGGGAAGGTAGTTCCTTACTGACCAGGTCACATTCAGAGACCTGGACCTTGGCATGGCAAAAATCACTTCACTCGGATTTCTTGTGCTTGTTAGAAACAGTTCTTCATAATTGGGATACAATTCATGAACTCCCAAGTCCATGCAGGCTTTAGCTGCATCTCTGGCTATGGCAAAATCACCCATTTGCATAGCAAACCTCGCTTTCATGGCATAAGCCGCGCCTTTGGTTGCCAGTTTGTTTTCAGATGAACCATAGGCTTCAGGAAGTAAACTTGCTGCAATATCGAAATCTTGATAAACCGCTTCTTTTATGGTGTTCTTATCGGTTCGTCCCATTGTAAATGCTTCCTCCAAACTTAAAATGTCAGTAGAATAGATAACATCACCAAAATAAAAGACCAATTCTCCATACTTGGCTGCCCGTACGAAATGTGCATTCCCTTTATAGGTATCAATAGTGGCTTGGGGAACGGACCCCTGAATTTTATCCATATTGAGTAACAGTGTATTTGATCTCGCGATTACTTTATAGGTATTGGCCCATAGCGTATTTAACGTTCCCCATTCTCCATTGATTGTAGCATTGGTAACAGGCGTCAGCGCCTCTCTATTGGTAAAGTCATCTGTCCAAGCATCTTCATAACCCTGCCAAAAAACAGATCTAAAGATATCATTAACTGACATTTCAACTTCTGTGGCATTAGAATACCAGGCTTCACTGGAACCTTCTGACAGTGGATTTAAATCCAGATCAGCGCAGCCAACCATTCCTACCAAAAGTGCGGTATTTAATATTGTTTTTAATTTCATGGTAAAGTTGGTTTAAAATTGAACAGAAACACCCATAAGGAAAGAGGAAGTAATCGGATAACCCGTTACAGAAACCTCAGGATCCCAGCCTTGTGGATAATTATCAATGGTCAGTAGGTCTGTGGCATTGCCATAAACCCTGATATTTTGCATGCCCAGTCTCTCGGCCATGCTTGTAGGAAGGGTATATCCCAGCGAGATATTTTTCAACCTGAAATAAGACCCGTTAATCATCCAATAATCTGACATGGCATAGTTATTTGATTGGCTGTTTCTAGATAATCTTGGGTAACTTACACTCTCATTTTCTGCAGGACTATTGTAAGTGCTCCAGTAGTTTCCGTCAATTATTTGTGGGATCGACCCCCAGTTTTCAACAATTGGCTCTACCATTAGCCCTGACAACCGGCTATTTTGTTTACCTATTCCTTGAATTACCAGTCCAAAATCAAAGTTTCTGAAATCCAACTGGATGTTCCCTCCATACATAAACCTTGGCATACTACCTCCCAAAAGAGTTCGATCATATTCAGGGGAAATTTTACCATCAGGCTCTCCATTAGGCCCACTGATGTCGAGGTATTTAACGTCACCGGGTTTCACATTGGCATTCATCACTGGAGAATTGTCTACTTCCTCTTGCGTTTGGAATAAACCTTGAGATACATAACCGTACCATTCGTCAAACTCGGAACCTTCTTTCCTTACCTGACTTCCTAGAAACTGAATTCCTCCCAGATCGCCCATTACAGACCTGAAATCAGAAATATTGAAACTAACGCTGTAGCCCAGTTCATTGATATCATCCGCCCAGCCAAGGTCCAATTCCCAGCCTTTGGTATTCATTTTACCTGTATTTTGGTCAGGGTTGTCAAAACCTATATAATCTGGAATTTCCAAAGGCAACAACATGTCTCTGGTTGTTTTATTAAAATATTCACCAGAAACTCTCAATCGATAATTGAGGAAATTGGCATCCACACCAATATTATAAGAAGAGGTTTTTTCCCAAGTAATATTTGGGATCGCATATTGCCATTGTGCAGAGGATTGGGAAGACACTACATTGGACCCCTGATGGAACAATACGTTACTGAATCCAATGGTAGACTGGTAAGGATAGTTTCCAATTCTTTCGTTGCCAAGAGTACCATAAGAACCTCTAATTTTAAGGAAGGAAATGGCTTCATTGGACTTCAAAAAGTCTTCTTCAGACAATACCCAGCCAGCTGAAAAGGAAGGGAAAGATCCCCAACGGTAATCACTACCAAAACGAGAAGAGGCATCGTACCTTAAATTTCCCTGAAGAAAATACTTGCTGTCATAATTATAAGAAAAACGTCCAAACCAAGAGTTATAGGCATTTTCATAGGCACTTCCTCCATTCCCTCTAAACTCAAGTGGTCCTAAGTTCAAGTAAGGGTAATTGTCCAATAAAAACTGATCTCTGGAGGCAGAAAGGTTTTCATTAAATGATTGAAAACTTTCATTTCCGGCCAATAAGTTTAAGGTATGCTTTCCGAAAACTTTATCGTAATTGAGTAGCAATTGAGTTGTCAGTTGGTGACTGTCATTTCTGCTTTCTTCTAAATAAGTGGAATTGGCCCATTGCAGGTTACCGAGTGTCACAGTAGGATCATCCCATGCTGTATAGCTCACTTTTTTCTGGAAGTTTTTCCCCTTGTCAAAACCAAAATTTGGAGAGGCTATGGCCGAAATTTTAAGTCCCTTGGTAATCTCATAATTCAATCCCAAACGGCCACCAACTTGGTTTTCCCAATTTTGACGTGTTCCACCATATTTTAATTGACCATAAATATTGGCTCCTGTTTTGCCTTCAGCTACTCTACCATCTTGCCATTCAGCAGCATATACGGGAGCTGATATGTTCATCATATAAATGGGATCCATACTTGGTTGATTCAGGATTTCTCTTCTAAGGAAAATATCTGCAGTAAAACCTAGTTTATCTGTAATGTTCCCATCTGTATTGACCCTGGCTGTAAACCTTTCGAAGGTTCTTCCTTCATACAAAGCGTCGAATTTATCATATACAAAAGAAGCTTTAGTCCTTATAGCATCAGTACCTCCAGAAATATCTAAGGAGTGGCGCTGTCTAGGTGCACTTTTTTTCAAGATTAATCCCACCCAATCAGTATTAGGGTACAAATCAGGATTGGAGGCATTTAAATCCATGTAGTTGTCTACCATTTCTTGGGGGTACAAGGGATATTCGTTGCCATCATTTCCATTGTCATTCCATCGCAATTCATTTACCATATCCATATACCGGGTTACGTTCACGTATTCCGGTATTCTGGTAGGTACTTCTGTGCCATACTCAAAATTGTAATTTAGGCTTAACTCTCCCTTTTTAGCCCTTTTGGTAGTTACCAAAATAACTCCTGCAGCAGCTCTCGACCCATAAATGGATGCTGAGGCTGCATCTTTCAAAACTGATATACTTTCGATGTCATTGGGATTGATATGATCTATGCTATTTACAGGCACCCCATCCATAATTATTAGGGGATTGCTGTCCCCTATAGTAGTAATGCCTCGGATCCTAATATTGGCAGATGATCCTGGAGCAGAGTTGTTACGAGTGACCATTACACCTGAAACCTGTCCTTGCAAGGCCTGAGAAACATTTGCAGTCCTTCTATTGGCCAAATCTCTACCTCCGATGGTTGCAACTGCCCCTGTAAGGTCAGATTTTTTCTGGGTACCATAGCCCACTACCACTACCTCTCCGAGGTCAGACATTTCTGATAGTAGTTTAACATCAATTTTATCCTGGTTTCCAACTGTTATTTCCTGGTTTTTAAACCCCAGAAAAGAAAAGACTAAAACGGATTGGGCACTAGGTACACTAAGTTGGTAATTGCCATCAATATCAGTTACTGTTCCCTGATTGGTACCCTTGGCTAGGATACTTACCCCTGGAATGGGTAAATCGGTGTCGTCCGTTACGGTACCTTGTACCTGCACAGATTGTCCATAAGAATCACCTAATTCCAGCATCAAGGCCAGGCATAGGAATAAAAGTAGTTTTTTTGTCATTTTGGGTTATTTTTAGGTTAGCATGCCAAAGTAGATAAACCACTATGGATCGAAATTAAATTCCAAGCTACGTATAATTCGCAATCATTATCATCATTTTTTTACCAAATTTACAATTTTTATATTGCAAACGTTTTCGATAACGTTATCATTTAGAAATAAGACAATAAAACCTTACTTTTATTGAAAAATCATAAATTGGCCTTTTCTTAGAAAACATATAATTAATTATTTAGTTAGGTGATTTGACTTTAAATAAGTAAACCCAGTAATGCATGTCAAAACCAATTACGATAAAAGATATAGCGCTTAAGTTAAACATCTCTGTTGCCACAGTGTCCAGAGCCTTGAGAGGTTCTACTGAAATAAAGAAGGAAACCAAAATGGCGGTCCTGGAGATGGCCAAAGCAATGGATTACCACCCAAACCTACTAGCGAGTAGTCTTAGCAGTAAAAAATCTAAAATAATCGGTGTGGTCGTTCCTACCATCAACAGGTATTTTTGGTCCAATTCTATTTCCGGGATTGAAAACATCGCCTATAAAGAAGGCTATAAAGTGATGATTTTTCAATCAGGGGAATTATTCACCAAAGAAGTCGAGATTGTGGAAACCCTGGCCAATAGTCGTGTCGACGGGATTATTATTGCATTCTCCAAGCAGACCAAAGACTTTATACATGTGCAGCAGGTGATTGAAAGAGGCATTTCTGTAGTTATGCTCGAAAGAACCAGTGAAAACCTAAAGGCTTCTAAAGTAAGTACAGATGATAAAAATGGTGCTTACACCATCACAAAACATTTAATAGATAAAGGAAGAAGAAATATAGCCTATATCTGCGGTCCGATTTCTTTAATGGTTTGCAGAGATAGATTAATGGGTTATAAAAAAGCGTTGCAAGAAGCAGGTTTGCTCTTTAAGCAGGAGTATGTGATAGAAGTTGAAGATTTTAGGTATGAGCAAGCAGGGCAGGCATTGGAAAAACTTTGGAAATTGCCTGTAAAACCAGATGGAATCCTTTGTTTTGCCGATATTCTGGCCATTGGTACCATACATGCTGCCCATAATTTTGGTATAAAGATTCCTGAAGAACTATCGGTTGCCGGATTTGGAGATGATGAAACCAGTCGTTTTATAAGTCCATCTATCAGCACCATGTCCCAACCCTCTTTTGAAATGGGAGAGCTGGCGGCTAACATAATTCTGGAGGAGATAAAATTGTCAGGTGAGTACTGCATCAAAAGGACAGAAATAATAATGCCAAAACTTATTATTAGGGAGAGCACCTGAGCAATGCATTTGCGTTTATTTTTTTCTCGCTAAGGCGCAGAGACGCTAAGAGGAGATAGAGGTAATTCCTTTGAATACCTGTGCCTTGAATCAGTTAGTTTTAGGTTTATTTTTAGTTTGGGACGAATAATAAATCCTTTGCGACTCTGCGACTCTGCGTGCAATTCTTTCCAGAAAACGATTGTATTCCTAAATATTTGCTCGCTAAGGCGCAAAGACGCTAAGGGGTAAGGATAGTTTTTTTTTAAACCTTTGTCTTTAAACAGTTAGTATTAAGTTTTATTTTAGTTAGGGGATTATAAAGGTTCTTTGCGACTCCGCGGCTCTGCGTGCAATTCTTTCCAGAAAACGATTGTATTCCTAAATATTTGCTCGCTAAGGCGCAAAGACGCTAAGGGGTAAGGATAGTTTTTTTTTAAACCTTTGTCTTTAAACAGTTAGTATTAAGTTTTATTTTAGTTAGGGGATTATAAAGGTTCTTTGCGACTCCGCGGCTCTGCGTGCAATTCTTTCCTAAATAAGAATCCATTCCTTTTTATTTGCTCGCTAAGGCGCAGAGACGCTAAGAGGATTGAGAGAATACCATTGTGCTGAATCAGTTAGTTTTAGGTTTATTTTTAGTTTGGGACAAATAATAAATCCTTTGCGACTTTGCGACTCTGCGTGAAATTCTTTCCAGAATACGATTGTATTCCTAAATATTTGCTCGCTAAGGCGCTAAGACGCTAAGGGGTAAGGATAGTTTTTTTTAAACCTTTGTCTTTAACCAGTTAGTATTAAGTTTTATTTTAGTTAGGGGATAAAAATGTTCTTTGCGACTTCGCGGCTCTGCGTGCAACTCTTTCCTAAATACGAATCCATTCCTTTTTATTTGCTCGCTAAGGCGCTAAGACGCTAAGAAGATTGAGAGAATACCATTGTGCTGAATCAGTTAGTTTTAGGTTTATTTTTAGTTTGGGACAAATAATAAATCCTTTGCGACTTTGCGGCTCTGCGAGAAATTCATTCCTAAAAACGAATCCATCCCTATTTATTTGCTCGCTAAGGCGCAAAGTGGGTATGGATAATTTTTAATACTTATTCTTTATCAGGTATTATTGGGTTTATTTTTAGTTAATGGCAATAAACATTTTCTCTGCGGCTTCGCGGCTTTGCGAGATCTGTTCAAATTTTCTAATTGATCCCATCTACTCAACAACCATCAACCCTACCCTAAAAAGCCGGAAATAATCCTTTTCCACTTCTTTATCTGGTTTTTCCATTGTAGGATATTTAGAAGAATGTCATTACGAACCGCCAATAATATTCACCTCCCAACTTCATTTAGGTAGGTCGTATGATTCCATCAATGAAACTTCCCTGTCCGTTGCAACCATTGACACGGTCAGCTAAAGCAGATAGAACAGATCGTAAAGGAGCGTCTTGGAGAAACAAAAAATTAAAGTAAATTTATCTTTTG
Organism: uncultured Cyclobacterium sp.; assembly: GCF_963977555.1. GTDB lineage: Bacteria > Bacteroidota > Bacteroidia > Cytophagales > Cyclobacteriaceae > Cyclobacterium. Next base: position 228,483 of record NZ_CAXBPD010000010.1, read on the forward strand.
CTTTTAGGGTAAAAAAAATTAAGTATCAATATGTCAGGATCAAACCTTGGTATACTTTGCCGCGGAATGGTGGTCTACTTTTGCGGAATAATCCGTAAATTATAAATAGTTAAATATTATTATGTCAAAATCAGGAACAATTGTTATCGTAGAGGATGACAGAGACGATGTAGAGATTTTTGAATCGATAGTTCGCGATCTAAATATTCAAAATAAGATCGAATGGTTTGCTGAGGCCGAAAGTGCTTATAAGTACTTAAGTACGACATCGGACAAGATGTTTTTAATTTTCTCAGATATTAATATGCCAGGAAAAAACGGCTTAGAATTTAAGCGTGAAATAGATGCAACACCCGAGCTACGAAAAAAAAGTATTCCATTTGTTTTTTTCTCAACAGCAGCAAGCCAAAAAAATATAGATGAAGCCTACCTTAACTTAACAATCCAGGGCTTTTTTGTAAAAGGTAGTAATTATGATGAATTAAAGAAACTTTTAAAAAATATCTTTGAATATTGGATGCATTGCAAACATCCCAACGCATAATTATGAATGCGTTTTCCGGAAGAGGGACAGGCACTGTCAACTTTACCCCAGATGGGGTGTAGCCAGTAGCTACCTGATCCCCGCCACACATGTCACAGCTACAACCGTAATTACCTGTCTTTCGCATTGTAATTTGCTTTTCGAGGCTTCATCGTTGGCTCACTCTCCTTAAAGATAAAAATTTTAATATTTAATCGGGTACACCCGCTGTATCCAAGGTGATGTAATACACAGTTAATCTTTTAGTTTGATGTCTGCCGGAAATACAAAGTCGCTTGATGTCAATTTTTGTTTTGATACTTCGGTCGCAACACTTGTCCAGATGAAACCATTTTTATGATCAGTCATTACAAACTTCAAGCTTAAGGCTCCTTCAGTCGCTTCTAAATATTTATTCCATTCACCGAATTCATGTTCAATAAAATTCTTACGGTCGGTCTTGATGGTCTTGTTGAAGTAATATATTGTGGTGGCATTGTCTGTCTCCACCTGAATGGATTCACAGTCGTAACCCGCAATTTTTTCCTTTTTATCAAGTTTAGTTACTGTAAATTTTTGTGAAGTTTGTGTCGAACCGTCATGTTTTTGAGCGGTATTGTCCTTATTAAAATAATAGTAACTATTTGTTTCACTATTGTATAGTTGCATCCACGAATTTTTTTCATCATACGCTTTGTAATTCCAGTTGTCGATGAAGTAGTGTTGCTCTCGACCAAAATAAGGTACTAATTGGTCTGTGATGTCGTTACCCTTTAAGTCTGTGAACGAATATTTGTAAAGAATTTTTCCTACAAAAGTTTCTTTGTCAGAAGTGAAGGATGTTAATACAAGTGTCAAGATCGTAATTGCAAATAATTTTTTCATTGTTGCTTTTGTATTAATTTAATTGTGCATAAGGTTTCTATAGGCGCAGTTTTATTGCACAATATAACCGTATTTTGTAGGCTTGGTTTAGTTTTATTTTCTTTTGATACTATATAATATTAGGAAAGCATTCCTCGGATACCAGGTTTTATTAATTTTACAATAAGATCATTTAGATCACGGTAAACTAATCATCTCTTTACAAGATAGATAGAATTACCCAATATCAATAACGATAAAACCCAATTCCTAGGAGGAATTTTGAAAATCCCTTAGTTGCCTTATTCAATTAAGAACTTATGCGATTATTTAACTATCCTTCCATTAAATTTGTAAAGAAATCATAACTACTAAAATTTACACCTTGATCTAACTTTAACTCTAAGTTAAAAGAAAAGGTATGCCGGCTTGTTAGAAAATCAGTCATTTTACCCATTTTTAACTTCTTTTAGCAACTTTAGTAGACTTAAACCTATTCTTCCTAAAAAGTAAACCTATCCAAATGACAAAGGAACTGACCTTATCCTGCTTTTTGCTATTCATTTCATTGCAAGTTTCTGGATATCAAAAAGTACCCTCAGAAAAAACCTTACCCAATATCATTTTAATCAATGTCGATGACATGGGCTGGAGAGATACCGGCTTTATGGGTAGTGAGTTCTATGAAACCCCAAACCTTGACCTATTGGCCTCTAAAGGGATGATATTCAATCAAGCCTATGCTGCAGCGGCCAATTGCGCACCCAGCAGGGCCTGCATGATGAGTGGTGAAAATACCCCCCGACATGGCGTTTATACGGTGGCCAATTCGGATAGAGGTAAAACCGAAAACCGCAAGCTTGTACCTGTAGTCAATAATGAAACCATCGCGGACCATCACCTGCTTTTCTCTGAATTATTGCAACAAAATGGATATGCCACCTGCCATGCTGGAAAATGGCACATCAGCAAGGATCCTTTGTCCAGAGGATTTGATGTAAACATTGGAGGATCTGATGCAGGAAACCCCGGAAGCTATTACCCTCCTTATCGAAATGTGCCTAGTATTCAATCTACAAGCGATGAGTACCTGACCGACTTGGTGATGGACAAAACACTGGATTTTATAGCCGGCAACCAAAAGCAACCCTTTTTTCTTAATTATTCCCCTTACGCAGTACATACACCTATCCAACCTGTGACCGGATTGCTAAACAAGTACCTTGGTAAATCACCTTCAAATGAGCAAGACAATGCAGAATATGCTACCATGGTAGAAAATTTGGACCGCAACATTGGGCGGTTAATTGATTTATTGCATGAAAAGCAGTTGTTTGAAAACACATTTATCTTTTTCATTACTGACAATGGAGGATTATTTAAGGTGACCAAACAAAGGCCATTAAGGGCAGGTAAAGGTGCTTATTATGAAGGAGGTATTAGGGTTCCCTCTTTTGCAGTCTGGCCTGGTAGAATTAATCCCAGACAGGTATCCGAGGTGCCAATTACAAACCTTGATATCTTTCCAACCCTTATGGAATTGACAGGGATCACTAAACCGGAAAGCAAGAACCTAGATGGCCTAAGTTTACTCTCTTTGCTTACAGAAAATCAGCATTTACCGGAAAGGCCTCTTTTCTGGCACTTCCCTGTTTACCTAGAGGGAGGAAATGAGGAGAGCCAAGACCCGGTATTTAGAACTCGGCCAGGCTCAGCTGTGCGGTATGGTGATTGGAAGCTTATCCATTATTTTGAAAACAATGATTTAGAACTTTACAACCTAAAGGAAGACGTTTCAGAAAGCAATAACCTGGTGTATGAAAAACCGGAAAAAGCCAAGGAACTTTTAACCCTGATGGAAAATCTGCAGGACAATACAAATGCTCCCATTCCTAAAACTTTAAACCCTGATTTTAAGGCGAAATAATAAATTAGAATTCTATCAATTAAAAAATGCTTCAAATACAGAATCGATTTGAAAACAGGTGACCCCCACCGTCTTGAGGTTGTTTATGGTTTCTTCAGGAGTAATTTTGATCCTTTTGTGTTCATAAGCCCATGTATTAATCGCTCCCACGACCATCACCTCATGCTTTTTTGCCCAGTTAAAATCAGCTGAAGGAATTGCACTGGAAAACAGGTAATAGTGATCGGGGCTAAAATCCTTTCTTTTGGCATTTGCTTTCAATTGTCCAATGGAGCAACTAAGTTTTATTTTACCCGTAAAATATTCAGTCGATGCCTCTGTACCTATCATTAACGCTTCTCCCCTTAATTCATACCGATCAAGCAAGTTGATGATTTCATCGAAAGCCTCTTTTTCAAACCCATTGATTTTATTGTCCACCATCACTTGAATTTTGCCGGCACAGTGAGACAAAACCATTTCCAACTTCAAGACCTTTTGCCCAAAATCTCCCGTAAGTTCTCGGATTTCCTCCCAGGTCATTTCTGTTACGAGCCGGTCTTCCCCATAATACCTTTTAAAGTCTTTGTCGTGATGCGTAATTAACACCCCATCTTTAGTCAACCTCACATCCACCTCCACCATATAATACCCCCGATTGATTGCCTCATTTAAGGCCTTCAAATTGTTTTCAGGGATTTGATTGTTTACGATTCCTCCCCTGTGAGCAATTAAATTAAAACCATTTCGGACCTTAGGCGTTTGGCTCCAGCCAGACAATTGAAAACAGAATAGGTTCAGAAAAACAAACTGAAAAATAAGGTTTACCCTCATGCTTTAAGAATATTAAATCAATATAAAACAAGGTCAAATATACAGATTTGCTTCCTATTGCCTGGTTCACTTTTAATTAATTAAACATTAATTCTTAATGAGCTTGGCAGAATAACTGACCATTGATTTCTTATTTCATTCTTCCATTAAAAACACTTAGTTTTGATAAATAATATTTAAAAGCAAACCAAACCTATCGTCTTATGAACAATAAATCATTCAAATTAGTCTTATTTTCTTTCATCCTGATGCTCTCCTTCCATGTACAGGCTCAGGATGGGATGCCTAAAGGATGGAAAGTCGGCAGTCAAGCTTACACATTCAGACTTTTTTCGCTTGAGGAAACCCTTGAAAAACTTAACAGTATAGGGGTGAAATATGTAGAAATGTATCCTGGTCAAAAAATCAGTAAATCCGGCAATGAAACCACTGATTTCAAAAGCATAACTGCTGAAGGAAAAGCAAAAATCAAAGCCCTATTGAAACAATATGATATAGAGCCTGTGGGCTATGGGGTAGTTAACGCCAGTGATGAGGACTTGCCCAAATTATTTGATTTTGCCAAAGAATTAGGCATAGGCATACTCACCTCAGAAGCAAAGCCCAATCAATTTGATCAAATAGAAAAGCTTTGTGAGGAATACCAAATCAAACTTGCCTTACACAACCATCCTGTACCCTCCTACTATTGGCATCCTGAAGTAGCCGCAAGGTCGCTGGAAGGTAGATCGGAATTAATGGGCGTTTGCGCGGATATTGGACACTGGGTAAGGTCAGGCCTCAATCCTGTGGAATGTCTTAGACAATTGGAAGGAAGAGTTATCAGCCTTCACATAAAGGATTTGAACAAGTTTGGTGTCAGGGATGCACATGACCTACCATGGGGAACAGGCAATAGTAATGTGGCAGGCGTGCTTCATGAATTGCATAGACAAGGTTTTGAAGGGGCATTTTCTGCAGAATACGAACACAACTGGGAGAACAACCTTCCCGATGTGGAAGAAAGCATTGCCTACTTCAAAAGGGTGGCAGCGCAGTTGTAGGTATTATAAATTTCGTCATGATCGGAATTTATAATAGGTTAATCCTACTTTAGGTGACCACTTACTCAAAAAAATTCGGGACACTTTTTCATAGTGGCCCGAATTTTTTTTTAAAATAACCTAAACCTTTTGTTTCTACTCGTGAGAAACGTCCTCAAGCATTTGCTTGACCTTATCAGGCACATTGTCTCGCTCGATAAAGCCAACCAATATGTAAGTGATGGTAGAGCAAATTACTGGTAGACCTATTTCAAGTGCCAGGTTTCCTACATCCACATTTTTGGTAATCACAAAAGCCACAAGACCAACCAAAATAGAACCAATAGCTGCTTTAGGTCCACAAGATTTAAACCAGGGGATCAAGCCAAATAACATTGGTACCGCAATTGGCCCAACTAAGGCACCAAACCAGCTAATGATTAATCCTAAAACGCCGCCAAATTTCTCAAACTGAAGGGCGACAAGGATGGTTCCTAGGGTAAAAAGGAATGTGGTAATCCTTGCAGTCAATAAGGATGTTCTTCCATCTCGGAATTTTTTATTAAGTGCAGGGAGTATGTCTCTGGTAATTACAGCAGATATCGTATTTATATCAGAAGAAGTCATGGACATGGTGTTGGCAAATAGTGATGCGATTACCAAGCCTATAAGCCCTACAGGCAGTAATTCCATGGTCAAAATCCCATATGACTGTGTTGGATCTTCCAGGCCTGGAAGAATCACTGGAGCAGCCCACATTGGGAAAAACAATATCAATGGCCAGATAATGTATAAAATACCAGATAATCTCGCCGCTTTTGTAGCTTCTTGTTCTGAAGGTGAAGAAATGTATCTGGTAGCCAAATTCCACTGCCCACCATTGTAAGATAGGAAATTGATAAACAGGAACAAGAGTGCAAAACCAACGGTATAAGGTTCATTGAAGGCATCTCCATTACCATCTGGTAACTGGTCCCATACGGTAAATACACTTTCAATGCCTCCTAATTTCTCGATTACCACGTAAAACATAACAAGGCCTGCTATGATCTGAACAATAAACTGGGCAAAATCGGTGATAATTACTGCCCACAAGCCTCCAAAGGTAATGTAAAGCAAAGATATACCTCCTGAAATTAAAATACCATAGGTCAAAGATATTCCGGTAAATACATTTAATAAAATAGCTATGGCAGCCCACTTTGCCCCAATATCAAATAATTTGAGGATGACGCCACTCCATGCCATTAATTGCTGGGTGGCCAGATTATAGCGAGTAGCAAGAAACTCTAGAGGAGATTGGATTTTAAATCTTTTTCTCAAACGTACCCAATAAACTGGGAAAATCTTGGCTGAAATGACGACTGATAAACCAATTCCCAGGGCCCACCAGATGTACAATGAAAACCCATGAGTATAAGCTAATCCTGCATAGGCCACAAATACGGCTCCACTATAACCTGACACGTGGTGAGATATCCCAGATAGCCACCAGGGGAGTTTCCCTCCTGCTACAAAATAGTCCTCAGCATCATTGTTTCTAAAATAGGACCATACGCCTATGAGAAGCATCAATAAAAAGAACACCCCGATTACGATCAGGTCAATGGTACTTAATTCCATGTAAGAAAATTTTGATGATTAATTGGCAAAAAGGCCAAACCAAAATGGTTCGGCCTTACTGTTTGAATAAATACCAGAATTAAACGGTTGGCTCCCAACCCGGCTCATATTCCCTTTTCCAAAGCTCCATTGCTTTTGGATCGTATTTTATATTTCCATTAGAAGAATCTACATGTAAGGTTCTTCCGATACGTTGAGAAATATTACCCAACTGCAATAGCAAGGTACTTTGGTGAGCACCTACGATTTCAGACCTTACTTCTATTCCATTGGTGATTCCGTCAAAGAAGTTTTGAATGTGAAGTGCATCCAAAGCTTGCGCTGGATTTGAGGTATTGGTAGGGTCGATTACCTGATCATTTTTCACGTCTTTTACCAATTCATCCTTAAGGTTGAAAATCTTATAGGAATTTCCTCCTTCGATCAATAGGCTTCCTTCTTCGCCATAAAACAAAGTTCCTACATTTCCACTTTCAATTTTCTTACCGTTACAACTTCTGCCTTCCCAGGTGATCATGGATTTGTTGTCAAATTCCATATTGATAACTTGTGTATCTGGCGTTTGCCAATCGTCCTCATACCTGTATCTTCCACCTGAAGAGTTTACTTTATTAGGGTATTCTACTTGTAATCCCCAACGCGCAAGATCCACCATATGGGTACCATTATTTAATGCTTCACCAGTTCCCCAGTTCCAAAACCAATGCCAGTTGTAGTGGATTATATTGTCTCTATAGGCCTCTCTTGGCGCCGGCCCCTGCCATAATTCAAAGTCCAACCATTCAGGAACTGGGACTTGCTTACCGTTACCGATGGGCGCTCTGTTGTTAGCGTACCAGGTTTTTGCCATATAAGGTTTTCCGATAACTCCGTTGTGAAGCTCTTCAATACCTTTGATTACATTTGGCCAGGAACGTCTTTGGTTACCCACCTGAACTACTTTATTGTATTTCTTCTGTGCCTGCATAAGCAATTCTCCTTCATGAGGATTGTGTGCACAAGGTTTTTCAACATACACATGTTTGCCTGCTTTTAGGCCCAAAATAGCTGCTGGTGCATGCCAGTGATCAGGAGCAGTTACTATCAAAGCATCCACATCCTTGTCTTCAAGAACCTTTCTTAAGTCCTTTTCGATTTTTGGTCTTCTGCCTTGAATGTCATTAACAGATCCAGCGAATTTTTCGGCAGCTCTTATGTCCACATCGCAGCTATAGATTACATCACACTGCTTTTGACTCGCAAAGTTGGTTCCAACAGCATGGCCCCTACTTACTACTCCCATACTTGCTACATTGATACGATCATTTGCACCAATAATCTTTCCGTAGCTTTTAGCTGTCATGCCAGGTAACATCCCTCCTACTGTCGCAAAAGTTGCTCCAGCAATGGCCTTTTTCACAAAAGTTCTTCTACTATTTTTCATATTAAAAGGTAATTATTTAAATTTTAATTTTTTGGGCATCTCTTTTTCCTTTCGCCAAAACAGCATCTAGGGAAACCGCTCTACCATTCATTTTTTTGCTCTCATCTGCAGCCTGCATAAAAGCGAAAATTTCTATGGTTTCCTCTTCGCTAATAGGTGATGTTCCTGAATCGAAGAATTTGGCTATTTCTACCAATAAAGGGCGATAGCCACCATACCCTCCCATGTCCATTATACCCGTTTCACCGAAAGCTTTTCCTCCGTAGCCACCTTTACCTGACCTGGTTCCTCTGAAGGTTCCGATTTTTCCACCTTCCCAGGTTCCGACTACTACATCTGCTCCTTCGGTATAAGTCCTTTGGACCGTTTTACAACCAGCTCCCATTAAGCTATAGAGTGTTTCCACACCATGGATTCCATACCAAAATAGATCCGGGTGGGTAACTTCGTATTTTGCAGGACTAAATGCGTCTGCACCATAAACCTCACCGATTTCACCATTTCTAACTTTTATTGCATTCTCCATATACCTTAAAGAACTACTAGAGAAAACCGGCACATTGTATTTTTTGGCCGCAGCAAATATGGCAATGGCATCTGGCAAAGAAGCCGCTATCGGTTTATCAATAAATACGGTCTTACCTGATTTGAAAACTTCCAATGCTTGTTCAAGGTGAAGTCTACCATCATTGGTTTCCAATAAAATAACATCCACTTTTTCAAGAAGGGCAGCGATTGAATCTACGATTTCTACACCTAGCTTCTTAATTTCTTCTATATACCCCGGAATTCTTTCTACCGATGTTTCAATATCTTTACTGCCATGAGGATAAGCAGCAACAACTTTATAACCACCCAAATCTGATCCAGCATCAGAAGCATTAAAGGCTTTGGCAAACGCAATACTGTGGGAGGTATCAAGTCCTATTATACCAACACTTTTTTTCCGTTTAACAGATGGGGTGCCAAATGAAAGGGTAGACGAGGCCAACCCAAGGCCTAGTCCCGCCACAGCCGCTTTACCCATAAAATCTCTTCGTTTAATCAATGTGTCCATAAATTGTTAGTAATACTTAAAATAACTTGTTGACTTATTTTGCGATTTTAAAGTGAAAGATTAAAATCTAATCAAACAATTTACTAAAAAATTTAAAAAGGTTGAGATTGATTTTACATGAAATGCATTTTAACGACTATCCGCAAATAAAAAAGTCTCTTCGACATTGCTAAATGAGGTTTTAAAACACTAAAAATCAACATTTTACCATGTATTTTTTTATCACGGAATATTCAGCATTATTTCATGAACGGAACTAAAATATATTGACAATAAAAAATACCAGCCATTTAAGAATGATAGCTGGTATTTTTTTATGATTAGAAACTAAAAATCATTTGAAACTATTGTCCATCCAATTTGTTCCAAAACTGTATTGAACCTTGACGGGTTCAATGGTCTATTTATTTGGCGGTTGAGAGGGTCTAACCTCAATTTTACTTGGAAGCGTTCTAGCATCAAGTTTGAATAACCCTACTACCAATTCCCCTAAGTCTTCTTTTTGGATTTTCCAGGCATCCTTCTCATCCACTTCGTGGTCGTTAAAGCCCGTAGCTACGGATCCTGGCATAATCGTACTTACCCTTACACCGTATTGCCTTAAATCCAGCATCACCGCCTGAGTAAAGCCGGTCAATCCAAATTTACTCGCATTGTATGCAGATCCATTAGCAAAAAAGTTTGTGCCGGCTAAACTTGATATCGTTAAAAAGAAACCTTTTGTTGCTTTCAAAGCATCAACAGAAGCTTTGATACCATAAAACACCCCGGTTAAGTTGGTGTCAATAGTATCTTGCCACTGCTCTACACTTAAATCTTCTACGGGTGCAAAATGACCGACACCTGCATTGGCAATAAAATAGTCCAATTTCCCCCATTCCTTGAGTACTTGAGCTACTACATTTTTCTGAGCGCTATAATCCTTGACATCCATTTCAAAGGCCTTTATTTTCCCTTTAGATGCCTCCATTTTACGGATTTTTTCTGCAGCCTCTTCCGCCCGTCCTAAGGACCGACTGGTAATGGCTACGTTTACACCTTCGGCTACCAATGCCTGTGCAATGCCAAATCCAATTCCTGTATTACCACCCGTAATTAGGGCTGTTGTATTCTGTAGTTCCATGTTTTTAAAATTTTGATAAAAAAAAAGGCCAATGTTAACCATTGGCCTTATAACAATAAAAAAAATTACTTGGTTTTATCTTTCGCTTCTGCGATCAAATTTTTTCCTTTAGCCCTTGTTTCCTCGGCTACAGAAGCTATATTTTTATTCATTTTGTCCAACTTTTCGTTCATTCCTTTTACAAAATGGTCAAATTGTCCATTGATATCTTTCAAATAACCTTCCCCTTTTTGGGATAGTTTTTTTCTAGTTGTTTTACCTTTCTCAGGAGCAACCAACAATCCAATTTGTACCCCTATCGCAAGTCCTGCCAATGTCCCTAAAATTATTTTCGCTGATTTCATAATGTCTTTTTAATTGTGGTTTAAAATTTAAAAGCTTAACACCTTAAATTAAGATGCTATGGGTGATACAATACAAGTTCTATACCAAAGTGAAGATTTAATAAAAAAATTGAAGAATTCAAGAAAATAAAATTCATGAACATATCTTAAAGACCAAAAACGCACCCAAACCTAAAAATAAAGCTGATTTTAATCCTTATTCCGGTTCATTAACTATAATTTAGGCTAAATTTTTAAAATCCCTTTAAGATGCGTTCGAAAAAGCAAAAGAAAGTTTTAATGGCCTTAATAGGCACTGTTTTAATATTTTCAGTTCCACTGGCAAGTATTGGCCAGCAAGCAAAAATCCACAGCCATAATGATTATCTTCAAAATGCCCCTTTTTGGGAAGCGTATGCCAACGACGCTGCATCAATAGAAGCAGATGTAATACTTCAAGGCAGTACTTTATATGTTGCACATGAGAAGGAAAGTATAAAAGATGGGCAAACCCTTACCTCCCTTTATTTGGATCCGATGCTAAAAGCCAAAAAACTTGGGTTGGGCAAATTAAATCCAATCCTCCTTCTAGTGGACATTAAAACCGAAGCCTATTCTACTTTAGATAAAGTAATGGAAGCCATTAAACCCTATGGCATCCTTTGGGAAGATCAGGAAAATCCATTTGTGAAAATAGTTATTTCAGGAAACAGGCCAAAGGTGGAAGATTATCCTAAATATCCTTTTCCAATATTTTTTGATTACCAAAGTATTCAAGACACTGAAAATCTCCCAATGGAGAAAATTGAACTTTTCAGTTTAAGCTTCAAAAATTTTTCCCAATGGAATGGAAAAGGCCGGCTTGTAGACGAGGACCTTAACAAAATTAAATCAGTACTGGACCTTGTACATGGTATGGAAAAACCTTTCCGCTTTTGGGCTACTCCAGACAGTAAAACGTCTTGGAAAGCTTTGTATGAATTAGGAGTAGATTTTATCAATACAGACCATCCTTACGCAGCAAATGCCTATTTGAGCAACCTAAATGACCGCTATTATCAAACACCAGACCTAAGCAAAATCTACAAACCTACCTTTGAAAGAGATGGAATCAGCGGCCCTGTTGATAACGTAATTCTACTTATTGGTGATGGAAACGGCCTGGCACAAATTTCTGCCGCCATGTATGGCAATGGCAATCAGTTGACGTTGACACAGCTTAAAAATATTGGATTGATCAAAACACAAGCTGCAGACGATTTCACAACAGACTCTGCGGCAGCGGGGACAGCCTTGGCTACAGGAAATAAAGTGAAAAACAGAAGTGTGGGAGCACTTCCTGATGGAAGTCCAGCAAAAAACCTACCTGAGGTTTTGGATAGCCAGGGTTTTATAACGGGCATTGTTACCACTGATAAATTAACAGGAGCCACTCCAGGGTCATTTTATGCACATAGGACAGAAAGGGACATGACCAAAGAAATTGCCAGTGACCTGGCCAAAAGCCCTTTAAACCTATTCATTGGAGGGGGCAAAAACGACTTCACAAGCTATGAAGTAAATGAAACTGTGAATTTATCCAGTGCGGGGTTCGAACTTACTGCTTCATTGGATCAGCTAGCAGCAAGTGATTCCGATAAGGTAGGTTATTTTGCTTCGGATGATGAACTACCTAAAGTGATGAATGGCCGCCAAGGCTACCTGAGAGATGCTACTCTAGCCAGTTTGCAATTTTTGGAAAGGAAAAATAAACCTTTTTTCTTAATGGTAGAAGCTGCTTTTATTGATTCAGGAGGACATATAAATGATAGCCAGACGGTAATCGAAGAAGGGATTGATTTTGACCAAGCGATCGCTGAAGCCCTTCGGTTTGCTGACCAAAATGGACGGACGTTGATAATCATCACTGCTGATCATGAAACTGGAGGAATCACCCTCCCACAAGGCAATCTAAATGCTCGAAGCGTAGAACTTGAATTCTCCACTGAAGACCATACTGCCATCATGGTACCGATTTTTGCTTACGGACCTCAGTCTGATCTTTTTCGAGGAATTTATGAAAACACTGCCGTATTTGACAAAATATACGAAGCATTAAAACCAAGTTTTAAGTAATTATTTGTTTTTTATTACGCTTAAGGTTACCAATTGATGTTTTAGCCTTATATTCAGCTATGATTTATAAAACTGGAAACTTGCTCTTTACCAGAATGGTAAAACAGATACCTTTCATATTGTTGTATATTTTAATGTGTTCCCCTATCTCCCTTATGGCCCAAAAATCCAAAGAAATCATTTACGTTGGCACCTATAGCCAAAACAATAGTGAAGGCATTTATGTATTGGAATTTGACAGAAAAAACCTGACTACCACTACTGTCCAAACCATCCATGACAAAGAAAGCCCCACCTTTTTGGCCTTGCATCCTAACAAGAAGTTTTTATATGCTGCCTATAGGGAAGGTAAAGATGCCAAAGATGAAGCAGGAACGGTAATCGCTTATGCTATTGCTCCGGATACGGGCAAACTGACCAAGATCAATGAAGTGTCCTCTGTAGGTGCGAGTCCTTGCCATATTAGTGTAGACCCCTCAGGAAATGTGGTGTTTCTGTCTCATTATAAGGGTGGTAATTTGTCCACATTTAAGATCTTAGAAAATGGAGGGCTAAGTGAAGCGGCTTCTTTTATTCAACATACAGGTAAAAGCGTTCATGCCAACCAAACAACCGCCCATATGCATGCCATGATTCCATCAAAAGATGGTCAATGGGTATATGCCTCGGATTTAGGAATTGATCAGATATTAAAATACAAGGTTAAAAAGACCAATGGTACGGTGGACGAAAGCCCAGTGATTGTTAAAACAACTCCAGGTGCAGGCCCCAGGCATTTCGTATTCCATCCTAGCCTTCCATTTGCCTACTCTCTAGAGGAGTTGAGCAATACAATAAGTGTATACATATTGGATGAGACCAATGGTGACTTAAGCCCTATTGATAGGATTAACATGCTAAATGACAAACTACATAGTGACTATAACGCGGGTGCTGATATTCATTTTTCTATGGATGGCCGATGGCTATATGCAAGTAATCGAGGACAGGACAATTTAGTCGTGTACAAAGTAGATCCAGAAACAGGTTTGCTGGAAACACAAGGGCATGTACCTGCAGGTGGCAAACACCCTAGAAATTTTAAAGTGGATGAGAAAGGTACGCTGGTATTTGTAGCCAATATGGAAACAGACAACCTAGCCATTTTTAATATAGACCACAAAACTGGAATGCTTACAGCGACCGGTAAAAACATCGAAATTCCAAGACCAGTATTTATCGAACAATTGTTTATAGAGTAATTTTAATTTATTAATGTCCACAAAGCCGTAAAAATTGGCATTGATGGATGTTAGCCAACTAATTTTACCAATTAAACCCATTAAATTCAGGTTAAAAAAACAAAACCCCTCAATGCCATTAGGCGAAGAGGGGTTTTGTTTTTTAACTCTTTTTATCGCAAGTTGTCCAAAGACATACGTGCCAACACTATCTTTTCATAGGCATTCTCTTCCCCTTTTTCATACAAGCAAAGAAATTCGCCATTGGGCAAAGCTGCCAAAGCTGAATAGGCAGATGGGCCTGAATGGAGTAATTTAGAGGCAGCCCAGGTCCTGCCGCTGTCCCTACTTAACTTAATGGTCATGTTCTCTCTTTTTGTGCTTGCCGGATTGGAAAATAAAACCAGGTCTCCAGTCCGATCGTTAGGCCAAGAATACCTCAAAAAAGCTGCCTGACAAACCGGCTCAACTAAAGTAGAGGCTTCCACTGGATGGGACCAAGAAATACCACCATCCCTGCTAACTGACAGTGCCCTTCTATTTTTACCGAAATAAGACCGCATGTTCATTAATAGGGTACCATTTCCATCTGCCATTTCTATTAGCTGGCTTTCGTTCATTTTGGGTGAGATCGAACCTCCAAGTTCCCAGGTTGTCCCATGGTCATCACTAAAAATAACATGAGATCCATATTCAAAAGGTCCTCCTCTTACACCCCCATTTGGGTCATCATAACTGTGATTGGCAGGGATCACCAAACGCCCTTTATTGGGGCCATACTTAATTTGGATACCTACACCTGGACCAGTAGCATACCATCCCCAAGACGGATCCTTGGTGGTTTCAGTAATGTCTTTGGATTCGGACCAACTTTCGCCATTGTCAGTGGATTTCATCACAAATACCCTTCGCGTATCTTTGCTTTTTTTAGTAATTATATCTCCTTCATGATCATCCCCTCTATTCCATGTGAGCAATAAATGGATGTCTCCAGTAATTTCATCTAGCACAGGGTTAGGGTTACCACATACACTTTCGTCTTTGTCCCATAAAACGGTTTGTTCAGACCATGTGCGCCCTCCATCTGTAGATTTTTTCATTAAGACATCTATGTCTCCAGTATCAGAACTCCCCGAATTTCTCCCCTCAACAAAAGCCAAAACAGAACCGTCTGCCGCTATAAGAAGCGAAGGAATGCGATAGGTATGGTAACCACCTTCGCCTGCAATGAAGAGGTCTTGCTCTGTAGGTTTATTTATCGTTTCATTCTTTTCTAATTGAGCACTGGCGAAATAAAAAGAGATTAGCGTTATAAGAAAATTGATCATTGGGGGTAGGTAATTGTTAATGGTTAATTATTAATTATTAATTGTTAATTATTAATTGTTAATTATTAATTGTTAATTATTAATTGTTAATTATTAATT
>NZ_CAXBPD010000011.1:0-191168 GCF_963977555.1 uncultured Cyclobacterium sp.
GACTGTCAAAAATTTATGCTTGAAATAAATCCCCCAGATATTCAGCCTGATCCATCTTATGGGAGGTTTTAAATAGGAATCATTTTTTGGCCAAAAAAAAAACCTGATCGATTGATCAGGTTTTTTTATTCACTTTAACCACTAACAACCACAAATAAAATTTGCCTGCCAGGTGGCAAACAAAAAAAATTTGTTGTAGTCCGTACGGGAATCGAACCCGTGTTTCATCCGTGAAAGGGATACGTCCTAACCCCTAGACGAACGGACCAGAAAAGAAAAAGAGCATCATATGAAGTAGTCCGTACGGGAATCGAACCCGTGTTTCATCCGTGAAAGGGATACGTCCTAACCCCTAGACGAACGGACCATTTAATGACTGATGTGCTCTTTTCCTAAATGGTGATGCAAATATAGGGCCTTTCAAGAACAAACCAAAACACACCAAAAAAATAATCCAAAACTAATCACAAACCTTTGAAAATTAGGGGTAAAATTTATAGAAAGAAAATATTTTACTATGTGTAAACTTTATTTTTGCCAATTCTGTTTCTCTAATGAACCCAATGAATAATAAATTAATTTAAAAAAGTAAAATTATGGCATTAAGATTAGGAGATTTTGCACCGGATTTTACGGCTGACTCTTCAGCTGGACAAATAAACCTTTATGAATACCTTGGAGACAGTTGGGGGATTTTGTTTTCTCACCCTGCCGATTACACACCAGTATGTACTACAGAATTAGGAGCGGCTTCCAAGTTAAAGGGAGAATTTGACAAAAGAAATGTCAAAATGCTTGCCTTAAGTGTGGATGGAGCAGAAAGTCACAGGTCTTGGATTAAGGATATCAACGAAACTCAAAATACAAGCGTAGGTTTTCCTATAATTGCGGATGAGGACAAGAAGGTTTCCGAGCTTTATGACATGATTCACCCAAATTCTAGTGAAAGTTTTACTGTTCGTTCCGTTTTTATTATTGGAAATGACAAAAAAGTAAAACTTATCATTACTTATCCCGCGAGTACAGGTAGAAACTTTGTTGAACTTTTGAGGGTAATTGATTCTCTGCAGTTGACTGCTAATTATTCTGTAGCTACTCCAGCGGATTGGAAAAATGGTGAAGATGTAGTGGTTTCTCCTGCCATTAAAACGGAAGACATTCCTTCTAAATTCCCTAAAGGATTTAAGGAAATAAAACCATATTTAAGAATGACACCGCAGCCTGATTTGAAATAAATCAGAAAATGCAATGGGGCTGATTAATTTCAGCCCCTTTTTTTTATGGCCAATTTTAAAACAGATCTTCTAAACAGGACAAAACCATTTTTTTCTATGGTTAATGAGGTTAATGTCTTCAATAAAAAGTAGTCATTTGCACATTTGTGGCGTATTATAGAAGCGAAAGTATTTTTAATGACCTTATTTTAATTGGCAGGCTAGAATTTGTGGGCTTTATGTACTTGATTGGGCATTGTGAAGTTGGCCTGATTGGTACTTTTAAAATACTATTAGTAAAAGAAATCGTTTGATTGTTTATTTGTTGGTTAAATACAGTAAACTAAAAACGGATAAAGATTATTGCAAATTAAATGATTGTTGGGTTTAATAATTCGAGTCATTCTGGAGATTTCGTCACAAATAGTGCTAATAATACGTATTTTGGGATTGTGAAATTTTAGTTAGAAAAATAATTAATGGATAAGAAAATAATAAGTAGCATAATTGTTGGTTCAGGGAAATACTTGCCTAAAGAAGTTATCCCAAATGATTATTTTTTAACCAATGAATTTTATGACGCAAGTGGCAACAGGTTGGTTAAACCAAATGCCGATATTGTGGCCACACTTCAAAAAATCACTGAAATACGAGAGAGAAGGTATCTAGAAGAAAATTTAATGACTTCAGATATGGGCTATTTTGCGGCAAAGGATGCCTTGAGCTCAGCGGATATAGATGGAGAAACGCTGGATTACATTATTGTTGCACATAATTTTGGAGACATATTAAAGGACAATATTCGAATTGATACCTGTCCAACTCTGGCTGCCAGGGTTAAACACAAGCTTGGCATAAAAAATCCCTATACTGTTGCCTATGATTTGCCATTTGGCTGCCCAGGTTGGATTCAAGGGATGATTCAGGCCAATTATTACCTTCAATCAGGAGATGCCAAAAGAGTAATGGTAATTGGTGCAGAAAATTTGTCAAGAATTTCTGATCCTCATGACATCGACAGCATGATTTTTTCTGATGGGGCAGGAGCGGTCATCCTTGAGGCCAAAGAAGGAGATAGGAAAGAGGGTATTCTGGCCCATATTACACGGTCAGACACTTTAGATCACGCTTATTTATTGAGCATGGGTCCTTCATACAATCCCAATCACCCCGACAATACCCGGTTTTTGAAAATGAATGGTAGGAAATTGTATGAATATGCAATTAAAACTGTTGCGCCAACCCTCAAGGATTGTATCGAACGAGCTGCTATTGATATCGAAGATCTCAAACATGTGCTAATCCACCAAGCAAATGCTAAAATGGATCACAATATATTAGAGCGTCTTTTTCTGCTTTATAACAAAACCGATATTCCAAAGGACCTTATGCCGATGAGTATTCAGGAATTGGGTAATAACTCAGTGGCTACTGTACCAATTCTGTACGATTTGGTTGCTAAAGGGGACAAAGAAAACCATCAAATCAACTCAGGTGATTATTCTTTGTTTGCCTCGGTCGGAGCAGGAATGAATATAAATGCATTTGTTTATTTACATCCATAATATTTAATTATTCATTTGTTATGACCAAAAAAATAGATGCTCATCAGCACTTTTGGCGCTATGACCGGATTGAATATTCATGGATTAATGAGGAAATGCGTTGTTTGAAGAGGGACTTCCTCCCGGTTGATTTATTTTCAATACTAGCGGCAAACGGAGTTGAAGGAACAGTTGCTGTCCAAGCATTACAGGATGAGAAGGAAAACCATTTCCTTCTAAAGTTGGCAGAAAATCATCCTTTTATTTTAGGCGTGGTGGGATGGATCGACTTGAAGTCCCCGAACCTAGCTGCCCGATTAAGTATTTATGAGGCTTTTAAAAAGCTTAAAGGTTTTAGGCATGTGCTTCAGGATGAAGCCGACTCTGAATTCATTTTAAATGAAGCTTTTCAACGAGGACTACATGCGATATTTGATATTGGCTACAGCTATGATCTTTTGGTGCTTCCACATCAATTGAAAGGTGCTATTAAGTCGGTGGCCAATTTCGAACGGGGAAACTTCGTTCTGGATCATTTGGCAAAACCGGACATAAAGAATGGTCAGAATAAAAAATGGAAGGAAAATATCAAAGCATTGGCTGAATTCCCTAATGTACATTGTAAGCTATCTGGAATGATTACAGAAGCCGCTTGGCATCATTGGGAAGACAAAGAATTTTATCCTTATATGGATATTGTAATGGAAGCTTTTGGGGAGGACAGGGTCATGTTTGGCTCTGACTGGCCAGTCTGCAAATTGGCAGGTAGTTATGAACAAGTAGTAGGACTGGTAGAAGGGTATTTTCAAGGGCATTCTAAAGCTACGCGGCAAAAAATATGGCATTCGAACGCGGTAAACTTTTATCGACTTTAAAAAATAAATTAATATGAAGAGATATTGTCTTGCATTGGATTTAAAAGATGACCCTATAATTATTGAGAAGTACATTGATCATCATAAAAGGGTTTCTGAAGTCATAATTTCAAGCATAAAGGATGCAGACGTTGAAGTAATGGATATTTACCTTACAGGTAACCGTCTATTCATGATCATGGAAGTTGGTCATACCTTTTCTTTTGATGAAAAAGCCAAGATGGATGAAAGCAATGAAAAGGTGATGGAATGGGAAAAGTTGATGAGTACCTTGCAACAAGCACTTCCTTGGGCCAAACCAGGTGAGAAATGGGTAATCATGGAAAAGATTTTTTCACTTTAAAAAAAATATAATTACAGCTATTTATGATTGAATCCATTTGATTTTTTAAGGCTAATTCTAAATGATTTTGATTGAATATTAAGCGCCTTTGCCGGGGAATAAGTTTTTATAGTTGTTCCAAATCAGACCAGAAATTTTTTAGGTTTATTTACCCCTAAAGGGTAAAGTTAAATTGGTGAATTCACTATCCTCAGTTCAAAAAAAATAGTGTGATCGAGCAATAATTTTTCGCTATTTTATTTTAGATTATCATGAAAATATAAGTAGTTTTAAACTATTATGTGATTAGTTTTATGGAATATGGATTTAAGTATTTCATACTAATATAAATGTTTTTTAATGAATTGGTAAAAAAAGTTTAACCAGTATAGAATTTTTATAATTATGAAAATCAGTAGAACCTTAGTATTATTTTTTGCATGTTTGATGTTTAGTTTATCAGCATTTTCTCAAAAAGATCATTTAAGCTCACAAGCAGGAGAAGCCAATATAGGAGTAGGCTTTGGACTTCCCTATGGAGGAGTAGGATTGCATGTAGGTACCAATGTAGCCAAGGGAGTAAACTTATTTGGTGGTGTTGGCTACCAGATTGCTGATATAGGTTATAACATTGGGATAATTAAGGACTTTGAAAGCAAGAGTATGGCACAATTTTATCTTTCAGGTATGGTTGGTACCAATGCAGCCATTAAAATTGATGGATTACCTCAATCAAGCAAAACTTATTTTGGCCCCTCATTGGGCGCAGGGATTAAATTAAATAGTAATCGTAAAGAAGGGAATTTTTGGGATATGGGAATAATTATTCCTGTAAGATCATCCTCCTATAAAAATGATTTGGAAAATTTAAAACAAGATGCACGTATAACTGGGCTAACCGAACCCTGGCCAGTTTTATTGGTGTTTGCGTATAATTTTAATTTGTAAAAGTTGGTTTCCTTCTCTATTTGTTTGGGAAGGATATTTATAAAATAATACCGGAAAAGAGATTTTCTTACCCGGTATTATTTTAAAACTGTTTTAATATTCTAAAACACCTTGACATTCACCATTTTTCAACTGTTCAATCGTGGGGGTGTACCCATTTTCGCTTATCACTATTACTGGAAATGTTTCTGCATCAAATAACTTGGACAAAGCGCAATAATTTGTGAGATAGGTATTCGATTGAATTTGCATCCTTCCTGCTACAGCTGTCAAGTTATCAAGCCCTTCCAAGGATTTTATGCTCCAATTATCTTGAATTGTAAGATTTTTACTTATTATTTTGAGATTGCTCAATCCACGAAGGTTTTTTAGAGATAAATTGTCTACCAAGTGTACAGCTCGAAGCTCCTCTGCCACGGTAAGGCCTTCCAATGATTTAAATCCTGTATTCATAAAGTCTAAGTCAAAGGTCACCGTACCAGAAAACCCAGTAAAGTCTTCAAGTCTACGCATGTCCCATAAAGTAAGGCTCCCTATGGTTTCCACTCCTTGAAAACCATCAAAGTTGGTAATATCAAAATATTTAAGCTCAATAGAACCGATATGTCGTACATTATTGAGCCCTTGAAAAGAGGTTTGAGCACCATTGGAAGTTACCACTAATTGGGATATTTCATAGACTTGTTCCAAGCCTTGAAAATCTATTAAACTTGAATTGGAATCTATAAATACATAACCCAACTTTTTGATGTTGTCCAATCCTTTGAGGTTTAACAATAACGGGTTGTCATTTATGGTTAAATTTAAATGTCTTGGTTCGGACAGGGATAAACCTTCAAGAGTTTCTAAATTGCTATTTTTCTCAATTGTTACCCATCCTTCTACAAGGGTCAGGTTTTCCAAACCATGTAGGTTTTTTAGATTTGCTGTGTTTTCAATTTTTAAATCGCCGTAAACATGGGTCACTAATTCTAAAGCCGACAGGTCTAGGATAGGATCTTGGTCATCACCTCCCAGAATGAAAAGGTCTCCTTGAATTCCGGTATGACAGCGTAATGCCCAATCATTTAATTCAGTTTGTGTTGTCAATACCAAATCTCCCGAATGTTCCCCTCCTAAACATTTAATTTCTGACGCTACCATTTCTACTACCATAGGCTGTTCAACAAAGGAATTAAGTTGATCTAATGTTAGCGTATCCGTGAAATTGTCAAAGTTGAAGCTTTTAAAAAGAATAGCATAACTATCAGCTATGGGAAGTGATACAGATTCATTAATTCCGGCAATTAATTCTTGGGTAAGGACTTCACCGTCCACAGTGATTTCTATAGATCCCGACAAGAAATCCATTAATCGCTGATCAGTAACCATTGCCATGTAGATTTTATTAAAAGTAGGAGTTACAATATCCAAACCAAACGACTGAAAACCAAAGTCGGAGGGACTATGTCCTTCTGCAGTTACTACTTGCATGGAAAGTTGAACTTCCGCTTCCTCCTCATTTTCCATTGGTATGGCTTTTAATTCAAAAGCCAGTGGCAATGACAAATTTTGGTCCTCACTTAGTGAGGAGTTTTTCTTAGGAGTGGCCTCTACAATGTCATTGTTATCATCCAGCACATAAAATGCAACTACCTGATAAGATCCTTCCGGAAGCATGATTTTTTCTGTCAGGTAGTGATCTCCCATGTCCTGAACCTGAATTCTCTTGTTAATGTAAGCGGTAGAATCACCATCTACTGTTTGAATAGTAATAATTGCCTTACTATAATCGGTCACTCTTAGTTGCCTAGAAGATTTATGTGAAGTTTTGGCAATCTTGATAATTACAGCGGGTAATTTTTCATGTGTTTCGGGATTTTCCTCTTTTTCTTCTCCCGGGTTCGCAATAGGATCAGGAACTATAATTGGTTTTTCGGCCTCTTCGCAAGAAACCAAGACTGATCCAATAGTAATCAAAAGCATGAAGCATACGATTCGAAATTCTTGATAGATTACATTCATAGCTTGCAATTGCCTCCTACAATTTCTAAAATACTTGGATTATACGCATTGCGTTCAATTTGAAGATGGATACCTAGAGATACCCGGGTGTTTTTCAATCCGCAAAAATTATCCAAAGATTTATTATCTGTGATTTTAATCATCTTGGGCAAAGGAATTGTGTTATCCAGTGGGTCCCTTTGAAAATCAAATGTTTTTGCATTTTCAAAACCATCTATATTTTTAAGTTGTGGATTTTCAGATATAATTATTTTGTCAAAAAAGATACTTGCTGAAGAAAAAACATTGAGATCTTCCAATTTTTCATTATTCTCTATGCGTAATTTGCCCGCAGCTTGACTAAGAAAAAGCGGTGATAAGGAGGTCAATTTCGGACTGTTGATTACGGATAATCCCCGAATTCCTTCCCCATCTTTATGTACAAGGCCACCCAAGTCTGATAAGTTTTCATTGTTTTCGAGACTAAGATTTGAAAGATTTTTAAACCTACCATTTCCACCACCGAAAGAAATTAAGGATGGATTGTTACTAACTTTAAGGCTTGAATGATGCGTTTCAGTTTGCGTAGGGAAAGTAAGATGCTTTAGATTGGGATTGGAAAGAATATCTATATAAATCAAATTTATTGCGTTTTCAAACCCTTCTCCTTCTAATCCTATAAAATGCTCCATATTTTCAATATGTAAGGATACCAACTTGGATGCAACATGGTTAAAACCATTGAAGTCTCGGATATTTGGATTGTTTATCAAGTTGAGTCCATGCAAATATTCCAAAGAAGTCAGCCCAGAAAATGAATCTAAAAGAGGGTTATCCCTAATTACCAAGTCCAGGTTAATTTTTCTAAGAAAATCGAGACCTTCTAATGATCGTAGTTCCGGATTATTTATGATGATCAAATAATTTTCTATTTGGTCTATTGTAGCCAATGCTGATAGGTCTAAAATGGGATCGGATGAACCTTCAGGTGTATGGCCTATGGTTAAACTACCCTCAATAATATCATATCCCTTTAAACCAAAAGAATCAAGGGCTGATTGAGAGGACAAATGCACATTCCCTTGGAATGTTCCTCCTATGTACCACTCATCTGCACGCTTTTTTGTCATTTCAACAATTAGTGGTCGCTGCTCAAATATTTGAAGACTATCGTAAGTTATCTTCTTTTCGATGGGTTGAAAAGGTCCATAAGTAAGTGTAAGGTCATACTTTTCGTTGGTCTTTGGCAGTACAATTTTGTTCAATTTGCCATTAAGTTGCTGGGTCAATAGATGGGCTCCCTGGCTAATAGTTAATTCTGCTGGAATAAAATCCATAAAGTCATCAACCTTTTCACGTACTACAGAAATGAAAAAGTAAAAGGTCTCTCTAAAGCCAGCCATTCCGGATTCAAAACCGAAAGACTCTGGATTCTTTCCGGCAGTAGAAATGATCTCAAGGCTTAGGCTTTGTGATTCGCTCGCTGCCACTTTAAAAGGGATTGGAAGTGGGCGCGTCAGAAACTCTCCAAATTCAGAGCCTTCCATTGGAGTGGCATATAAGATGTTCCCACTACTATCAGTCAAATGAAATGCAGAAATTTGATAGTTGCCTTGTGCGAGGTTTATTTCTTCTATCAGGATTTCATCACCAAAGCCCAATATAGGTAAGGATTGACGGTCAAAAATGGTTTGGCCCCCATCTTCGTTATCGATAGTAAGGACCACACTACTCACCCCCTGTACAGGGAGTGCTAAATTTCTATTTCTCTCATTTCCCACGAAGCTTTCATTAACCTGAAAACTTATACTTCCATCGGTGGGTAAATGATGCTCATATTCTGTAGCACATGCCCCCAAAACAATCAAACTAAAAAATTGAAAGTAGTGTATTAATTTCAATCTGTTCATAATTTTTAAAAAGATTAATAAAACTAAAAATAATTGTCAAAGCTATAAAATTATTTTGAATAAAAATAAATGCATTTTAAATATTTTTAAGTGCATTTTAAAAAAAATAACTGGTTTAGGTTCTAAGAACCTTTACGAAGATACCTTGAATTCGCTTCTTTTAAAAATAATAAAATAATTTTAGTTAGGATTGAAAGTATGGAGTTAGAGCCTGGGTTTGATTTATTCAATGAACCTAATAACGAGCGGAATAATATCGAAATAAATAGGAGGATAATTGGTTTAAATTTTATTAAATCCTTAGAATTCCGCTAATTTTAGAATATGTAGGATGTTGGAGAATTTTCATCAAAATAATTAAGGAATCTATATTGTAATGCTTAAACCCTAAGATTTTCACAAACTTAAAGGCTATGCCACTTGAAAGAACGCAATTAAAAACATTAAGGTATTTAAAGAACGAATTGCCACCTGAATTGATAAAAAGAGGAAAATTACTTCTAAATCAAGGGGAAGTTACCTTCGATTTTTATGATGAGGAATTAGAAACCTTTTATTTCTTGGTGAAGGGTAATGTGGAGCCTTATTACCAAGTTTTTATTGATTTAATGGATAATGATTGGGTTAAAGATGAGGAGTTTTTTGACGAGGAACCGTTCGATTGTAATTGCGTGTATTACATGGAAAATTTCGAATGCAAGCACGTAGCTGCAGCTTTATTGTATTTGGATACCAATAAGGATAAGGAGTATGCATCGGAATCTAATAAAGATTTTAATCCTGTCCAGGAGATTAGCAGTGAAGTAGGCCCTCCAATTCTTACAGAGAAAAAATTGAATTTTCCTTTGGTAATTCCTTGTGGTCAACATGAAATTCCCAGCTTGTCTGAAAAAATGACCATGGTGCCTGACATTTCTGTTCAAGCCTGGTTAAATAACATTATTATTTTAAAAAATGGATTCCATTATGAAGTAGAAATTCAGGGTCGGCTTCATGATTTATCGGTGGAATATTCCAGTGGAAATATTACCATAAATGGATTTAATAAACTTGAGCACCAGGTCAGATTAGGTTTACAATGGCTAAAAATGCGTTTTAAAAATCCCCAAATAAAGGAATTGACTTTTTTAAATACTGCGCAGAGGGAGCAGGCCATGAAGGAATATTTAATACGCTTTGGTCTACAAGATCAAATAAAAGATCCACTGAAAGCCTTAAGTTTTGTGTATTCTGAAGGTGAGGTCATTTTGATTCCTAAGGGGCCTATTAGAGGGTTTTATGATGTGGACCGTGTCTCCAAGAGTATGGAGCAAAATTTATTTGCACCTTTCCGTGATGCTGATGAGAAACTTACTGCTACAGGGACCTCCTCTGAGTGGGGTTTGTACAATGCTGCCTTTGCCTTAGTAAAGGATTATCGCGGAAAATTTGAAAAAATACTTCCGTTTATGGCAAAGGGGAGCAAAAATGATCCTAAGGCCTTAAAAGTTAAATTCACCCTACTGGAAGATCCTGATGATATTCGACTGGGAAATAATCCTGATTTGGAAAGTATTTTGATGGTGGCTAACAGATTAAACATGGCGCTCAAAACGAAAGATTTTCAAATCATCCATGCTCTTTTTGGGGAGTTTTTGCGACTTGCATCCGAATATAGCCTATTTGCTTTTCAAGGAAATGGACGAGATACGCTATATCCCAAGAAAAGCAATTTTAAGCAACCTATTCAAGTTTTGAATGCCAAATTGGTCCTTAAAATTCAAAAAGAAGGATTGTTGTATGATGTCCTCGTCATTTTAAAGTCAAATGAACAGGAATTTTTGCTTGAGGAAATAAGTGATCAATTGGAAAGTAATTCGACCTACGTCACCTTATTAAATCAGTCGCTTTTTTATTTACGAACCCCTATGGAAATGAAGGTACTTGAGTTTTTGAGGGATTTCCCAGTATTACAAGTTGTGGAAAGGGAATTAGATGATTTAGTAAATAAGATTTTATGGCCCATGTCTAAAAATGTTGAAATTATTGATGAATCTGGGGTGTTTAATGAATCTAATGGAAATGGAGTCCTAAATCGTGAACTATATATTTCTGAATTGACCGGACTTGTCATTTTCCGGCCTTTGGTCAAATATGGGGAAAATGCATATTCCAATCCTTTGGAAGGGAACTCCATCATGGATCCGGATACCAGAACGCTTTACCTGCGCGATGAAGAGGTAGAGGATGAATACCTCGCATTTTTGAGAGACTTGCACCCTAGCTTCCAACGGGGTGGGGGACAGGGGTTTTTTCATTTAACCCACGATGCCTTCATGAATAATTTATGGTTTATGAAGGCTTTTGAAATACTTAAAAAAAGAGGTATTCGAGTGCTTGGCTTAGATAAAATTAACATCAAAAAGTTCTCTCCATTTCCACCCAAGATCAGCATGGAGTTTGGCTCTTCTCAAGACTGGTTTGAAGTCAATGCCCAGGTGGTTTTTGGAAACAATAAGGTAAAACTAAAGGACATAAAAAAAGCCTTTGAAAAGAATAATAACTTTGTAGAGTTGGCTGATGGCACTTTAGGGATTTTACCTGAGGATTGGGTCAAAAAATTTAACCGGCTTTTTCGAACCGGTGAGACCAATAAAGAAAACATTAAAATATCCAAGGCCCATTTTAACCTCCTTGATGACCTGCCAGAATTGGTGAATTATCCAGGTATTTCGCAGGAAATCGAAGAAAAAAAAGAAAGATTTCGGAAGTTTACTGAAATCCAACAAACGACTGTTCCCAAGCAATTGAACGCTACTTTGAGGAACTATCAATTTGCAGGTTTGAATTGGTTGAATTTCCTGCTGGAATATGGATGGGGAGGCATTTTAGCAGATGATATGGGCTTAGGGAAAACCCTTCAGCTGATCGCCATGATTTGCAAACTGGTGGAAAACAATAAGAACCGTGTACTTGTTGTCGTGCCCACCACGCTGCTTTTTAACTGGAAAAATGAGCTGGAGAAATTTGCTCCTCATATAGATTACTTCATCCATCATGGTAACCGCTATGATTCGGTGAAGGAGCTCAGCAAGCATCAAGTAATACTGACTAGCTATGGGCTGGTCATTAATGACTTGGAATTGCTCAAGCAAATAGAATTCGATGCCATTATTGCGGATGAATCTCAGGCTATAAAAAACACCCATTCCCAACGCTATAAGGCCATCACAAAGTTAAAGGGGAAATTTAAAGTAGCATTGACTGGTACACCTATTGAAAATGACTTGGTTGAACTTTATGCACAGATGAACTTTGTCAATCCAGGGTTTTTTAAAAATTTCAAAGGGTTTAAAGACAATTATCTTCTTCCATTAAAAAAGGGTAATACCGAAATGTTGTCTGAACTGCAAAGAAAAATTCAACCTTTTATACTCCGCAGGACCAAAAAAGAAGTGCTCACTGAGTTACCCGAAAAGACAGAAGAATATTTGTATTGCGAGATGAATACTGAGCAACGAAAAATTTATGATGCTTATCGAAATGAGTATAGGGATTTTCTCCTTAAGAAATTTGAGGAGGAAGGGTCAGAATCTTCCAAAATGTATGTGTTGGAAGGGCTTACTAGATTGAGGCAGGTGTGTGATTCCACCGATCTTGTCCCAAATAATGAAGGGAAGAGTGCTTCTACTAAAATGGAAACACTACTCGAACACATAACGGAAAAAACTGGAAATCACAAAGTGTTGGTATTTAGCCAGTTCGTGAAAATGTTGGACATTGTTCAAGAGAAATTTAAGGAGAATCAAATCGAATATAACTATCTGGATGGAAAGACAAGCCTCAAGGAACGTGAAGCCCGTGTCAATCAATTTCAAAATGATGATACCAAGCGGGTATTTTTGATCAGTCTTAAAGCAGGTGGCACAGGATTAAACCTTACTGCTGCCGATTATGTATATATTTTGGACCCATGGTGGAATCCTGCTGTAGAGAATCAAGCCATAGACCGTTGTTATCGTATGGGGCAGGAAAAACATGTAATGGCCTATCGAATGGTTTGTACTAATACCATTGAAGAGAAAATCATGCTGCTTCAACAGGCTAAAACAAAAATGGCTAAAGAGGTAATCGCAGAAGGAGATAGTTTCCTTGGATCTCTGGACGGAGATGGAATGTTGGCATTATTTGATTAAATTTAATTGATGGAAGACATTTGGATTAAAAAATGGAATGAAAGGTATGGCAAGGAAGCTTATGCCTATGGGGAAGCACCAAACCTATTTTTTGAAGAAAAAATAAAGGAACTAGCAATTGGTACCATTCTTTTGCCTGCTGAGGGAGAAGGTAGAAATGCTGTTTTCGCGGCAAAAATCGGCTGGACTGTTTTTGCCTTTGATCAAAGCGAAGAAGGAAAGAATAAAGCCATAAAGCTGGCAGAAAAGAATAAGGTAAGCCTAGATTATCAAGCAAATGACCTTTTATCAGCGAAGTATCAAGACGAACAGTTTGATGCAATGGCTTTAATTTATGCTCATTTTCCAGCCAAAGTAAAGTCTCAATACCATAAAATATTGGATGGCTTTTTAAAAAAAGGTGGGACAATTATATTTGAAGCTTTTAGCAAGAAGAATTTACAGTACCGGGTGCAAAATGAAAAAATTGGAGGTCCAAAAGATATGGATTCCTTGTTCTCTATAGAAGAGATAAAAGCGGATTTCAGCAATTACACCATCATCCTATTGGAAGAGAAAGAAGTGGAGTTAGGTGAAGGGCTATACCACAATGGGAAAGGGTCAGTTATTAGATTTGTAGGCAAGAAAAATTAAGATACTTACCTTCGTTAACTTATATTTTAAATTGTAAAAAAGGGATAAAGAATCACAGGATTTGATTTTTAAGCATAAAAAAAGGCTGCTTTTGTAAAAGCAGCCTTTTTAGTTTACATGTTTTTAACTTCTCCCACGAGGTCATTGAGTACCTTTTTGGCATCTCCAAATAGCATTCGGGTTTTAGGATCGAAAAAGAGCGCATTCTGAATCCCGGCATAACCTGAACTCATACTTCTTTTGATCACTATCACGTTGGTCGATTTATTGACTTCTAGTATAGGCATGCCATAAATAGGACTTGAAGGATCATCATTTGCAGCAGGGTTAACTACATCATTGGCACCAATCACCATTACTACATCAGTATTAGGGAATTTCTCATTGATGTCATCCATTTCGATAAGCTTGTCATAAGAAACATCAGACTCTGCTAAGAGCACGTTCATATGACCAGGCATCCTACCTGCAACAGGGTGAATTCCATAAAGTACTTCAACACCTTTTTCTTCTAATATTTTCTCTAAATCGTGTACAGCATGTTGTGCTTGTGCAACTGCCAAACCATATCCAGGAACAATTACTACACGCTTGGCATAAGCCAATAAGATGGAGGAATCATAAGAATTGATTTCCTTGGCCACCTGATCACCCTCTTGACCTGACGCAGCTGCTCCAGCAGAAGCACCGAATGAAGTAAATAGAATATTAGATACGGACCTGTTCATGGCTTTAGCCATTAATAAGGTAAGTAGAATCCCTGCGGAACCAACCAAGATACCCCCCATAAGCATTACCTTATTGTCATAAAGTAATCCTGTGGTAGCAGCTGTAACTCCTGTCAGGGAGTTGAGTAAAGAGATAACTACTGGCATGTCTGCACCTCCAATAGGATAGACGAACATCAATCCATAAATGAGTGAAAGAACTACCAATACGTAGATTAGTGTCGGCTGTGGTGCACCAGAAGTAAGTATATAAACAGCCAATGCTACGGCTATTCCCAATACTGCAAATCCAAGCATTTTATTGATACGAATATCTTTTAAAACACCTTGTAGCTTGCCCATTGCTACTAATGAACCTGAAAACGAAACAGATCCAATGACCAAACTGGACATTAGTACTGCACCTTTACCGATGTCACCAATAGGTAGGTCACCGTATTCAACCAAACCGATCAAAGCTGCTGCAGCTCCACCCATCCCATTGAAGAAAGATACCAATTGAGGCATTGCTGTCATCTGAACTGTTTTGGCAGAGTATAAACCACCTACCGTTCCGAGGGCCATAGCAATAAGTATAAGTACTAGGTTATCTAAACCTGGGGTTAGAAAGGAGGCCAATATAGCCAATATCATTCCTGCTAAGGCGATGCTATTCCCTTTTCTAGCAGAATCTGGATGACTCATCATCTTGATACCCACGATAAAGAGTACCACTGCTATCAGGTAGCAAATATCTATTATCTGTAAAATCATAATTCTTATTTTTTACCTGGTTTTTTCTTAAACATCTCTAACATTCTGTTGGTCACAGCAAATCCACCTACCACATTTAGGGTAGCAAGCAAAACTGCCAAAAAGCCTAGGGACAAGGCCAGATAGTTGGAAGGGTCTGTTTTTCCTAATACAATAATAGACCCTACGATAACTACTCCTGAGAGGGCGTTGGACCCCGACATAAGTGGTGTATGCAGCACAGTAGGTACTTTTGAAATAACCTCAACACCTACGAATATCGCCAGAATGAAAATATAAAGTTCTTGTTGGTTAATTGATATATATTCAATAATCGCTTCCATATTATTTTAATAAGGGTTCATAAACTATCGCTCCATCATGAGTGATGCAGGTTCCTTTAATTATTGCGTCCTCAAAATTGAGGTTTAGTTGATCCTCTTTTAACATGAGTTTCAATAAATTTTGTACGTTCTTACTGTACATTTTACTTGCATCCTGTGGCATAGTGGAAGGTAAAGCAGAGTTACCAATTACCGTTATTCCATTTATAGATACCGTTTCGTTGTTTTGCGTACCTTCGCAATTCCCACCATTAGCTGCCGCAAGATCTACTACTACTGCGCCTGATTTCATTTTTTCCAACATGGATTTGGTAATCAAGATAGGCGCTTTTCTGCCTGGGATCAATGCAGTCGTTATAACTACGTCAGATTTAATGATGGATTTCTCCAACATTTCGGATTGCTTTTGCTTGTATTCGGCAGATTGCTCTACTGCATACCCTCCAGCACCTGTATCTTCTACAGCTCCTGGTACTTCTACAAACTTACCACCTAAACTCTCAACTTGTTCCTTTACTGAGGGTCTGGTATCAAATGCTTCTACCACAGCACCTAGTCTTTTAGCAGTAGCGATTGCTTGTAGCCCTGCCACACCTGCACCTATTACCAATACTTTGGCTGGTGCAATAGTGCCTGCAGCTGTCATTAGCATTGGGAAAAATCTCGGTAAGTTTGCCGCTGCCAATAAGACTGCCTTGTAACCCGAAACGGTACTCATAGAGGACAATACATCCATGCTTTGAGCTCGCGAAATCCTTGGGATTGAATCCATACTGAACAAAGAGACTCCTGTGCCAGCAAGTGTTTTCATAAGGTCTTTGGCTACTAAGGGTTGGTATACACCAAACAGATATTTCCCTTTAGTAAGTAAAGCATGCTCTGAGGCATCCATCGGTGTGATTTGAAAAATCATTTCTGCTTCCTTAAAAACAGCAACGCGTTCTTTAACCTCAGCACCAGCTTCCAAATATGTGGTATCAGAAAGGAAAGAGGATTCTCCAGCCCCTTTTTCAATCAGGACTTTATTGCCTGATGCAGTTAGGACCTTTACAGCTTCCGGATGCAAGGAAACCCTGGTTTCCGGAGAAGGTTCTTTTAAAATTCCTAAAATCATAATGGTGGTTTATATAATGTAATCCAAACATTGAATTTCCAAAATCAAATCTATTCATCCCCTCACTCAACGATAAGTATCAAATGATTTTGGCAGTGCAAAAAAAGCACTTTTTTACGGATTTTAGTGTAATGTTTGCCAAAACTTTCTCTTTTTAGATAGATGTAAGATTTTTTCACCTATTGCCTTCAACATAATGAAAATTTTTCAGCTATTTGTTCAGTTTATCTTCAAAATTAGATACTGCTTAAATTTGAATGCTATAAATCATATAAAAGAGGTTTGGTTTTAAAAGGTTACCTTTCATTTTCTGCCGATTGAAATAATGAATTAATATAAGCATTTAAAAGCCAATTTATTTCTTCGAAATAATTTCATAAATTAATTACTGATTTTTTAGCACCTAATTTATGACTTCTTGCTAATAATAAAGTTTAAGCCACTTATCACAACTTATATAGAGAAACCATTCATTTATAACTTAAATTATAACAAATTCTTTTAGATGAACATAGTAATAATAAAAACAACTAGCATTGTCCTCTTTTCCAGCCTATTCATGCTTGTTTCTTCTTGTAGCCAATCAAAGGATGAAACAACACCAAATATTGTAATCATCTATGCGGACGATATGGGTTACGGAGACCTTGCTATCCAAAACCCAGCATCTAAAATTCCCACACCTTACCTGGATCAACTTGCCTCAGAAGGAATGCGATTTACCGATGCCCACAGTTCTTCGGGCATATGCTCTCCAAGCAGGTATGCATTGTTAACAGGAAGTTACCATTGGCGACGGCAGCACGGGATTGTAGGAGCCTTCGGTAAACCTTTTTTTAATGCTTCCGACATCACGCTTCCTCAGGTATTAAAGACTAAAGGTTATGAAACAGCCTGTATAGGAAAATGGCACTTGGGTTGGGACTGGAGGTTCAATAATGAACCCTCTGGAGAAGTTATGCAATGGGGGCAAATGCGAAAAGTTTATTTACCGAAAGACATTGATTGGAGCCAACCAATTTCTGGTGGACCTCTTGATAGAGGCTTCGATTATTACTATGGTGACGGCACTATCAATTTCCCACCATATGCATGGGTGGAAAATGATCGCCTGCCCATTGTACCAAATGCCTCTATGGATATTCAAAACATTGGTTACTCTACCAAGGAAGGGGATTGGGAATTTCGACCTGGCCCAATGGTAGAAGGTTGGAATCCCTATGAGGTTTTACCCAGCCTTACTGATAAAGCGGTAGAATACATAAAAACCAGAGATCCTAAAAAACCATTTTTCCTTTATATGGCTTTGCCTTCGCCACATGCGCCCATTATTCCAAATGATGCGTTTGATGGGAAATCACAGGCTGGGGGCTATGGAGACTTCATGGTGCAAACAGATTGGGTGGCAGGACAGGTAATCCAAGCCATCAAGGACATGGGGTTAGAAGAAAACACCATAGTGATATTTAGTGCTGATAATGGACCTGAAGGCTATGCTTGGGAGAGAGCTGAAAAGTATGGGCATTTTAGCATGGGGAACTTTCGCGGCTTGAAACGTGATGTTTGGGAGGGAGGTCATCATGTACCCTTTATTGTCAAGTGGCCAGGCAAAATAAAAGCCGGGTCAGTTTCTCAGGAAACGATTTCTCAAATTGATTTAATGGCTACATTAGCTGAAATTACTAACGCGGATCTTCCTGATAATGCTGCCCCTGACAGTTACAATCTTTTACCAGTTTTTAAATCTGAACCCTATCCAGCACCATTGAGAGAGGCAACTGTTCACAATACCTATGCAACAAAGTGGGGGATAAGAAAAGGTAAATGGTTGTACATTGATGATTCTACGGGTGGTCACAGGTCTTTGCCTGAATCCTTCAAGGCACTGAAAGGGTATTCCCATTTTGAGACAGCAGGACTCCTTTTTGATTTGGAAGAAGACCCAGAGCAAAGAGTAAATTTATACCTGGAAAACCAGGAGATGGTGAAGGAAATGGAAACGCTACTTCAAAAATATCGGCAATCCGATAGGACTGTTCCTTTAAGAATTGAAAACTAACCATAACTTTACCAGTATAATAGTAGCCCTTAAACTTTTTTAAGTGGTTACACTATTTGAAGTTTAGTTGATTTCCCTTTTCGAGCTCAATAAATTGATGCTTTAACAATGAAGAAACGTTTACCCAATCTATTTACTATAAAAATCATAAAATGAAAAAGTTGCTTGCCTTATTGTGCCTGTTAGGCATTCTTATTCCTGTTTATGGTCAGAAATTTGAACCAAATTATGAAGAAGATAGGGTTCCTGAGTATCAATTACCCAGTCTTTTAACCTTGGAAAGCGGAAAAGCAGTTACCAACAAAAGGCAATGGGCGAAAAGGAGGACAGAATTAGTTAAAATATTTGAAAATGAAATATATGGTAAATCACCAGAATGGGATGGCAAAATCACCAGAGAAATCCTATTGGAAAATAAGGATTATTTGCATGGAAAGGCCACTCGTCAAGTAGTTAGGCTTACCCTTGAAAGGGAAGGAAAATCCCTTTATTTAGATCTTTTAGTGTTCTATCCCAATTCTGAAAAGAAGGTACCTGCTTTTTTGGGACTTAATTTTTACGGCAATCATACCATTTCTTCTGACGATCAAGTGGCTGTTCCTGATACTTGGGTTAGAAACAATGAAATTATGGGAAGTGCAAATAATAAGCCTTCTGAAAAGGGGCGTGGTCTAAGAATTGACAATTGGCCCTATGAGGATATTTTGTCCAGAGGTTATGGTTTGGTAACCCTTTATTATGGTCAAATAGACCCGGACTATGCAGATGGATTTAAGGATGGTGTTCATGCTTTGTATCCAAGTGAAAAAAGAGAATCCAATTCATGGGCGAGTATTGCAGCTTGGGCTTGGGGCCTTTCTCGAGTAATGGATTATCTTGAAGAGGAAGATTGGGTTGATTTCAAGAAGGTGGCCGTATTGGGTCATAGCAGGTTAGGCAAAGCAGCTTTATGGGCAGGGGCAACCGATGAACGATTTGGTATGGTAATCTCAAATAATTCAGGTTGTGGGGGAGCAGCCTTATCTCGCAGGGCCTATGGAGAAACCATCGGTCGGATGATCAATGTGATTCCTTATTGGTTTTCTGATAGTTTTACGGTTTATGATGAGAAAGAAAATGAATTACCTGTAGATCAGCATCAGCTGCTAGCATTGATGGCACCTAGACCCTTGTATGTGGCCAGTGGGGTAGAAGATCAGTGGGCAGACCCAAGAGGTGAGTTTTTATCATGTGTTGCGGCTTCTCCAGCCTATGAACTATTGGGAAAAGAAGGCGTACCAGCAGAAGTGCTACCCCCTTTAAACCAACCTGTAATGGGAACTATAGGTTATCACATTCGTTCGGGAGGCCATGGATTGTTACGCTATGATTGGAAGCAATACCTTGATTTTGCGGACAAGCATTTCTGACCCATCGAATGATTTAAGAGAAACAGACTATTATATTATCCATTTTTCCGAAACAAAAAGGAGGCCATTTAGCCTCCTTTTTGTTTCTTATTAATTTGTAGAAAAAGCCAGACTACTTGGCTTTGAAAATGCCTTCATCTATCATGACTTGAAAAGAGTCTTCCATCGTTTTTTTCAATGGTATGAATTTGATACCCAATTCCCTTTTAATTTTAGAATTATCTGACTGAAAAGGTATATTTACATTGTTCTTAATATACTTTCGTGTAAACAGTTTATTGGCCATTGGCCCAATCAGCATTAATAACCACTTAGGCATTGCTCGTTTGGGCAGAGGATACTTGTCCCCGTACTTCGGCAGAAGAACAGCACTCATTTCAAGAAGGTCTGTGTCATGTGCGGATGTAATGTATCGCCCTTTCGCTTCAGGCGTAAAACCTGCTATAAAATGTGCTTCAGCTACATCACGGACATCAACTACGCCAATTCCCATTTTAGGAGCACCCATTTTGAGTTCTCCGCCACCTATCATCTTAAGAATATTTATACTTTCTGAGGTGTTGTAAGAGGCATTTAATGCAGGTCCTAAAACCAAGGACATATTGATGGTCACTAAATCCCATTGACTTTGGGACTTTTCAATTTCCCAAGCCTTTTTTTCTGCTAATGTTTTTGAATAGGAGTAAGGTTGGTAGTCTATGGAGGCGGTGGTATTCCAAATCTGTTCAGTAATCTTGCCTCCAGGTGCATTTACGGTGTCAACTGCATCGGTATAAATGGCTGCACAACTGCTCGTCACTACTACGCGCAATACTGAGCTTACATCATTTGCTGTATTCAAAACATTTGCAGTACCATTTACTGCAGGATCTATTAATTCCGATTGCGGATCTTTTACATCCATTGTAAACGGAGAAGCGGTATGGTAAACCAAGGCACAACCTTCCATGGCTTCTTTGTAGGATCCAGGCTTTAATAAATCACCTGCAAAAAATTTGATTGTTCCTTTTGAATTGGCTGCAGCAGCTTTCAAGTGGCTTAATTTCTTATCGTCCTTTGGGTTGCGAACAGCAGCGTGAACGGTCATTCCTTCGTCCAAAAGTTTTTTCACCAACCAACTGGCCACATATCCATTGGCTCCTGTAACCAATACTGGTTTAGATTTATCTATTGTTGTCATAATTGATCTGTTATAATTCTGATATTCAAATGTGCCATAAAAGATTTGGCGGAATTAAAATCAAATTCCGAAGGAATAACACTCTTTAAAGATTTTACCTAATTTATATCATTCATAAATCGAATACGCTATAAGGATTTCTATCGGGTCTTTTGGATTTAACTACTAAAGCCCTTGATAGGTTTATTTATTTGATAATTGCTTAATTTGGTAAGGTTCTAATATTTTTTTTCCTTTAGGATTTTTGTTGATTAATAGCATGGCTTTTCCTAAATCGCTACTTCCAATTGTGCTTTTCATTATTTTAAATAACGGAAAAACAGGACGTAGTAACACATACAATGTATTGTACCAACCCGTTTTTGATTTTACTCCTTTCTCTGGTAAAATAATTCCAGGCCTAAAAGCATATGCATTCTTAAAGCCTAGATTCAGGAGGTAATTTTCCGTTTTTCCTTTAATTCGGGCCCACATGGAATTCCCCTTTTCAGAGCTATCCGTACCTACTCCAGAAACATAGATTACTGTCATTGCTGGGGTGCTTTCGAATAGTGTATCAAATAGAATTTTACTGTAGCCGAAAGTCATTTTTTCATAGGTCTTTTCTCTAAGCCCAACTGCGGATACACCCATGCAGTGAAAGCAGGCATCATATCCAGTGAATTCTTTGGCATGGGTTGGGATTAGATCAAAGTCTGCTACCAGCAATTCTTTTATTTTGGGATGTTTTAGCTTTATTGGGCTACGGTTGATGAGTAAGACTTCTTTAACTAATGGATCATCAAGACATTCTATTAATACTGCGTGGCCCACCATTCCTGAAGAACCTGTAAGAATAATTTTCATAGTGAATTAGTTTAACAAGGTCTTGTTTCTGTAATCATAGGGCGTCATTCCTGTTTTAGATTTAAACATCCGACTGAAATAGTGAGGGTAATTGAAACCTAGTTTATAGGCAATACCACTAATAGTATCTGAATCACTTAAAAGTAGCATTTTGGCCTTTTCTACAATAAAAAGATTGATATGCTCTTTGGTGCCAAGGCCTGTTTCTTTTTTTAACAAATCGCTAAGGTAATGTGTCGAAAGGTGAATGGATTCAGCAAAATAATCAGCCGATGGCGTTCCCTTTTCTATAAATAACCCTTTTTTATAATAAGCTTTTAACAATGCCTCAAATTGACTTACCACATCTATATTGTGGGCTGACCTGGTATTGAATTGTCTTTCATAATACCTCAAACTGTAGTTCAACAATAACTCCAAAGTACTTACAATTACCCTTTGGCTGTGATTATCAATTCGCTCTGCTATTTCATTTTGTATCAGGTTCACACATTCGTTAAGGGTGTTTTGTTCCCCATCAGATAAGTGAAGGGCCTCATACACTTCATAGGAGAAAAAGGCATAATTATCCATGCGCTTACCCAAGTCTGTATTTCGAATGAGATCCGGATGAAAAAAGATCATCCATCCATGAATTTCATTTAGTTGCTGCGTTTTTTGAGTGGATGTAACTTGGTTGGGTGCGGTAAAAATTAAAACTCCTTCATTGAAATCAAAGGAATTTCGACCGTAATCCATAGCACAACTGGCATCTTTTAAAGCTATAGAGTATAAGTCTGTGACACATTTTTTACCAATCCATTCATCCCTTATTTCCCATTGGCTTACATCAATGATGCTGATTAGCGGGTGAGAAGGCTTAGGAAAGCCAAAAATTTCATGTAGCTCACCAATTGATTTTATGTGGAATATTTTTTCTTGCATCATCAATTTATTTACCATCAAATTTCATCTAATATTCCTGAAATCAATAACACAAAATGCGGAAAGGCTAACACATAGAAAATTTGCTTTAAGGTTAATGTGTTACCTGATTAATTAAAATAAAAATTTTTTCCTTTTTTGATTTCTATAGTTTTAACCTGGTAGTAGTTGTTCCAATAGTTTTTCTCGTTTCACCAAGTAGGAGAATTGCTTCTCCTCATTCACTACTGCAATAAATTTATGAGCTGAAATCAGCGCCATTTTTACTTGTTTTTCAATATTTTTGGAGGTCTGATTGGTGGGGTTGATGTTTTCCGTTACCAATATTTCGTCAAGTGAGGTTTCTAAGCTTTCGGCATTCAGCCAACTTGTGTGTTCTTTTGTATAGTTTGGGTTCATGGGATCTGAAGGTAAATCTACCCATTCTATTTCTTCTTCAGGGATAGGAGGGTTTTCAGGAGGGGACTGAATTTTTTTAAGAAAATTTTCTAATAAAGTTATGCTGGATCTTGAGCTATTGGGATCGTAGCTAAATCCTAACCTTCCTTTATGATTAACAATTTTGGCACCCTGATCTAATATTATTGAATAAGCGTCCGAATAAGCCTTTTCAAACCATGGGAATTGATTGGCTAATGCCCACCTTACTTTTTGCGGTTCCGCCCAGCCAATGAATTTTTTTCTAGTATCTTTTGTCGATTCTAAAAATACAATCCCTTTTATTCCTTTCCTGTTTTCAAAAATAATGGACATAATGTACAATCGAGAAGACAACCATTCTTTTCCCCTTCCTAGGTTAATGATGACATAGTCTACCTCACCGGTAGTCTCAAGAATGGTACTAAAATTACCGGCCGTACTGTCATTTACATTTGCAGCCTCTGCTTTTTGTCTCAAGTCTAATGCTCCCTGAGCCACCCAATTAGGAGAGAATGCCTCTGCTTTTGCTAACTCTAAAGAAATTCCTGCAAATGATAGTCCGGTCAAGCGGCCTGAGAGGCTTTTGATTAATGCAGGAATTTCTTTACGAAAAAGGATAAAGACAATTAATAAAACCAAAGGGTAAAGTATGGCACTTGCCAATGCGGCAATATCTAAACTAATATTCATGATTTTAAATGTTAATTTTTTTTCCAAATAAAGAAGCTGATTTCCCGCAGCTCATTTGGCCATTGGTAATTATTTGCCAATAAGTCCTGCAATTCTCTTGAACCTATTAAATAGAGGAAAGAGAATGCAATTAAGGCTTAGATATAGTAGTTGGTTTTATTTTGATGTGCTAGGCAAGTTTGGTTTTTGCTACATCAAATTGCTATTAATAAAAATAGGTAAAAAAATCGAAATGTACTTGCTGGCAGGCTTTTATGTTGATTTAGCAGGGAAGAATTCAGGTCAATTTTACCTGAAGTTCAATTTTTTCTTATTAAAAATATTTGTCGACTACCTTTTACTTTGCTATCTCCTCCAAATGTGTATGTTTAAAACTGTCAGTAAACTTTAGCCCATAGCCAAAAATTCTATCCATGGCTGAGTGGGCAAATAAAATGATACCTGCCAAGGTTAGGAGGGAAGTATCAAAACTTATTCCTAAAGCGAAAAATACAATGCCTGTTAATTTATGGTGAAAAAAATTATACAGCCAAGCACCAATTTTTGGATTGGCCACATAACCAAGCATGGATAAATCAGGCAATAATAGTAATGCCGGGAAAATCCACCAAGCATGATCCAATTGATTGAATAAGAGTATGGCAAGTAAAAACTGGCCTATTTCTTCAAGTTTTAAAAGCGTTTTCATTTCCTTAGTATTGTTTTAATGAGTGATTTAAACCACTACAAATTTCAATAATTCTAAGTTAGTGCCACTTGACTTAAATCAAGAATTTTCACTTTTGCGTTTTCGTATCCTACTTAAGGTTTCAGCAGACATGCCCAACACTGAAGCAATGTATTGCAAGGGGACTTGGTTAAATAATTCTTGGTTCTGAATGTAATACAAGTCATAACGCTCTTCAGCAGTCATGGAAATATGCGAGAAAACCCTGTCTTCAAGCATGGCAAAGCACTTGACAATGAAACGTTTTTCTACCGTATTCCATTTAGGTAAGGATTCACATAACTTCAGATAGTTTGCTTTGTTGATGGTCAACAAACTTACATCTGACAATGCTTGGATGTTCCATCGGTTTGGTTGATGATAAAAGAAACCCATAACTTCTGTTATAAGTTGGTTTTCATGAGATATCCATTGGGTGATTTCTTTTCCATCAGCCAAGGTATAAATTCTAAAAACCCCTGATTTAATAATGCTTAAACGGTCACAGACTTTACCCGAAAGGGTGTAAAAGTCATTTCTTTTAAGTTTTTCTTCGTAAAAATAGGATTGAACTATTTCCAATTCTTCATGGGAAAGTTCTCCAAAATAAGCTTGTATGAGTTGATTAAAGGCTTTCACTAGGGGTTGGTGTAAAATTGAGATAAGGAACCATAATTCATAAGAAACCTAGGTTTGATAAATTGATCAATTTTTTTTTATAAATGGCTGAAAATTATCGTATATACTAAACTTTTCAAATTAATAATGGCATCAGGTTCTTTCTTCAATAGAGGATCTTCAATTTGTAAATATCCCAATTAACAAAAACGTAACAAGTATAATAATTCTAAAGGTAGTAAAGTAAAAAAGGTAGAAGGATTTTCCTTCTACCTTTAATCTTACGGTGTATTTTTTTAAGTCTTTAGTTTCCGCCACTTCCTATAGTAGGATTGTTTTTATCCCACCAAATCCTTTGTTCATTGAGCGCAGCTGGAGATATGTCTTGAGGATTTATAAATCCCTGTTCTGAATTTGCCCTTAACCAATTTTCTCTATTTAAATCTCCTGGTTCCGGTGTTGGGATCCTTCTGGGGAATTTAAGTTCATTATTGTCTACAGGAGTTCTGGCAAGAATTGAGGAACCGAATTTGGGATACCCTGTCCTTTTCGATAGTGCCCAGCCTTCCTCTGGTAACCTGTAGAAATTCAAAAATGCTTGTATATATACTTTTTCTAGGTCATTGGTTCCATTAAATTCCACCTTTGACTCGTTCAAATAGCCATCGGTCTCTGAATTACTAACAGGTAGGTAATTGTATGTTTTATTTCCCACGATCAGAGCGAGATTTTGCACTTCTCCTAACATATTATACGTACCAATAGAAGCCTTAATGCCATTTTCATACCATTCCTCCGCATTGCCAGTTGTGTAGCCTTTTAGTAT
Source organism: uncultured Cyclobacterium sp. (assembly GCF_963977555.1). Lineage (GTDB taxonomy): Bacteria > Bacteroidota > Bacteroidia > Cytophagales > Cyclobacteriaceae > Cyclobacterium. The sequence continues at coordinate 26,201 of NZ_CAXBPD010000011.1, forward strand.
AAATTCAGACATCATAAAACAAACCTCAGCATAAGAAATAAATACGTCAACATATTTGCCATCTAACCGGGGACCTCCATAATTTGCATCCACATTCTGAAGCAATCTTTGGTGGTATTTGGAAATCATATTGGCATTTATTCCCGCTACAAGGGAGTTATCAGCGTAATTGTAATCCATTTGACCTATAGTTGGATCCTGCCTGTACGGGGGAACTCCAATATACCTATAGCCTAAAATCTGTTCCCCTTCGCTCGTGGTATAAAGTACTTTGGTGTCGTTTTCAGTATCTACTGCAGGAGGTATTGGAGTATTTGTAGCTTCATAGATATCCAATGTCTCCTCATGGTAGCCATTCACCTGATAGAAGATTCTTAACCTTGGATCAAGGGTTTCTTTCATGAATTCAATGGTGGGTTTAGGCGCCCACATGGTGCCTTTCCATTCAAAGTCAGCTCCTCCAGTGCCTCTCCATTCCTCAATTTGAGAAATGTCATAAATAAACTGATCGCTTTCGCTAGTAAAGCTTCCTTCACCAGTCACAACTGAAGCAATTATAGATCTGGTTCTACTTTCATCCTGACTTTCGAATCGAGTGGCAATTCTCAATTTGACTGCATTGGCGCATTTTATCCATTTATCCCAATCCGCTCCATAATAGAAATCTAAGCCAGCGAAATCAAATTCTACTTCAAGATTTTCACTTAATACACTTATTGCGTTATCCAGTTCGGACAATAGTGTATTTAAAATTTGCTCCTGAGTATCATAATCAGGATTCGTCAAACCTTCAGCTCTTCCTAAACTTGCCTCTGTATAAGGAATTCTTCCATATTGGTCGGTAATCTTAAGCGCAAAATAAGCTTGCAAAATATCAGAAACTGCCACCATTTTTTTACGGATTTTCTGCTCTTCCTCAGGCATCATGCTCACTTGTCTTCTAAATTCAGAAAGATGGTTTATAATGGATCCGTAAAATGTTCCATACCTAGAGCCATCTAAGAGGTTATCAACACCACCGGCATTTGATTCCCCCTGTACAAGATATTGTGCCCAGGTCATCGTTTGATGGTTTTCATGGTACCACTCAGCACCTTTGTAAGTTCCCATCTCTTTCATTGCATAAGTAAGCAGGTATTCACTAGGTGGCACCGCTACGTTAGGATCTTGATTGATTTCCTGATAATCGTTTGTACAACTCACAAAAATCACAAATGTGAGCAGCGTTATAATTATACTTTTATATCTTTTCATCTTCTTCAAAATTAAAAGTTTGCCTTTATACCGAGTGTCATCGAAGTAATGTATGGAGCCGAATTCATTTGTAAAGGGTTGGCTGCTAAATTATTACTTATGGTAGGGTTGATATTATCGGGCATGGAGTTGTAAATAAATGGGAGATCCCTGGCAGTCAAAATGAGGGATGCATTTTGCATTCTTAATCTGTTAGACAGGTCAGAAGGCAATTGATAGGTCAGTGAGACTTCTCTTAAAGCAACCCATTTTTGTGTATACACACCGGTTATGGGGGTACCTGTACTGGCAGATGTCCATCTATAAATGTACCCAGACCAATGGGTAGGCTCGACTAAACCTTGGGCATAAGCATCTTCGTAAGTCATTCCACCCACATCTACTGATGTCCTGTTATCTGCTTGACCACTCGTGATTGTTGTTTCATCTGGAAACACTCCATGGGGTATGTACCCGTCCTCATATTCCTTACCATAAATATTCTGACCTTGCCCGTCACTGGTCCATACAATCCCACCTTGAGAGGCATCCCTGTTGGGCAATGAACTCTCAATAACGCCCTGGTGTAACCCATAGCGGGCATCAGCTGAATAAATTTCACCTCCCCAACGGACGTCAAATAGCACACCCAAACTAAGTCCCTTGTATCTAAAATTTGAGTTAACTCCTCCAAACCAATCAGATTGCATATTTCCCATGACATGAAGAGAATCAAGGTTTTGGATGCCTATGGGATAAGCTATTGACCATCCGTTTCTGGGACTCAAAATAGGAATGCCATTATTAGGATGGTCAATATTATTCCCACCTGCATCAGTGGCCTGGTAAGGTTTGTATCCTTTACGCGTAACCAAGTCTCCATAAACGCCACCTGCATAAGCATAAGAGGCAGTTGCAGCATTGGCATCCGCAGGATCTCCATACAAATTAAACTCTGTTACTCCAGGAACAAGCTCGAGGATCTTATCTTTGTTTCTGGTCCAGTTAAAACCTAGGTTCCAAGACATATCCTGTCGATCAATGATCGCAACATCTACTAGAATTTCAATACCCTGGTTTTGGATATTCCCTCCATTTAAAAGAATTGAACCGATTCCGCTTTCATTGGGTACGCTTAAAGGTATAATTTGGTCTATTGTATTGTCCTTGTAAAAATTGAAATCAAAATTGACCAGTCCATCAAACAATAAAGCATTGAAACCCAATTCTATAGATTTCTTTTTTTCAGGCCTTATATTGGGTGAAACGGCAGTTGAATTTTCAAATCTATACATGGGGATATTACTAGACCCTATTCCTGCAGGTACAAACCCAGTAGAAATTCTAAATGGATCTGTATCATTTCCTACTTCAGCATAGGATGCTCTCAACCTGAGTGAGGAGATGGCTGATGGTAAAGTTAAATCCTCACTATGTACCCATGACAAACTTTCAGAATGGTAAAAATAGGAGGGGTCACCTGATCCGTCAGGATATACCAAAGCTGAGGACCAGTCGTTTCTTGCAGTTACATTTAAAAAAACACTATTTTTGAATGATGCCGTAGCATATCCATAAAATGAGTTTATCCTTTTTTCATAACTTGTTCCGCCAGATACATTTGGGTTTAGTCTGGAATTTAGAATATTATAAAAATCCCTCACAACAAAACCGCCACTCGTTCCTACACTCGTTCCAATTGACTTTGTATTCCAAGAATTTGCCCCACCTATTATATTCAAGCTGAGGTCTGGATTTAAATCAGTATTGTACATAAGTTTAGCATCAAAAGTTGATTGAAACTTCTCCCCGTTACTTAGAGAATAGCTACCATTGAGCCGGTCAGCACTTGTAGCAATGCCTCTAGATTCTGTGGATAGGGTGAATTGGTTAATATTACCCTCTAAAGAAAAACTCAGGATATCCATTATCTTATAGTCAATATTGGCTTTTGCTACCAGTGAACCTTCCGTTCTACCGGAGTAATTATGGTTCATGCTCATCCATTTGGCACTGTAATGGGTGTAGTAGTAATTGCCATTTCCTGTAGGATAGGGCACTCCACCATCCACATCTTTATAATTATTTCTCCATTTATCTACATTGTAATTTCTAGGGAACCCGGTATGGAACCAATCCGAATTTGCACCAGGATTTACTGGGTTTTCCGCTAGTGAGCGGGTGTAATGAAACAATGCATTAACGTCAAGCGATTTTCAATTAACTCCTGAGTTCCTTTAACGCTCAATGATTTCCTATCAAAGTTGTTTCTTGGTATAACCCCTTTTTCAGTGAAATTAGAAAAGGATACCCTGAAGGAATTGTTTTCTCCAGCGCCATCTAAGGAGATGTTGGTATTGCTAATCATTCCTGTATTAAAAGTTTTTCTGTAATTATCCGGTTGTGCTACCCATTGGGCTCGACTCCCATCATAATCAATGTATTCTTGTCCTTCAAATTTGGGTCCCCAACTTGCAGCATGTTCTTCATACTGATTGTATTGTAAAGAAGGAAGGTCTGTTGTAATATCATAAAAAGGAAATTGCCTCGTATCGTGTTTGTCTTCCCGGGGGTAAGTATTAGGGCCATTTGTATTAAAGGTAAACCATCCTGCGGTTTGCCCCTGACCATATTGATCCTGAAAATCAACTTGATCTGAAATAAAACGAGTGCCTAATGTTTGATTAAAACTTACGCCAATTCCTCTCTTTTTTTTGCCTGATTTTGTTGTTATGATAACAACGCCATTAATTGCCCGTGAACCATACAGTGCAGATGCAGCAGCACCTTTCAGAATAGTGACAGATTCAAAATCATCAGGATTTAGGTTTTTCAATTGATTGCCCCAATCGGCCCCACCTGTTCCACTAACGTCATTGTCCATGATAACATTATCGACGACAAATATCGGTTGTGTATTTTGGCCAAAAGTTGAATTACCTCTTATTGTAATTCTAGATCCACCAAACGTTCCTCCAGAAGTTGTACTTATTTGTACTCCTGCAGTTTTCCCCTGTAAGGTACTGACTGGATTTACCAAGGTGGCCTGCGCCAAGTCTTCCCCTTTTATCGTAGAAACGGCATAACCTATTGTTTTGTCTTCTCTTTCGATTCCCATGGCAGTAACCACCACCCCTTCGAGAGATTTGATATCGGGTTCCATTGAAACATTGATAACGGATTTATTCAATACGGATATTTCTTGTTTTTCATAACCAAGAAATGTAAATATTAAAACACCGGCATTGTTAACAACATTAATTTTATACGACCCATTTAATTCTGTAATGGTCCCATTGGAGGTTCCTTCAATAAGGATACTTACTCCGGGTAGTCCATTTCCATTTTCATCGGTAACTACACCCGATATCATATTTACATCCTGAAAATCCATCTCGGATGCAATTCCATGATTTGATCTTGCTTCTCCCGTCAAAGGCCCCGATGACAAAATGCTTATTAAAATAAGGCATGTTGAGAATCGTGATAAAAAGGTCTTTAATTTTGTATAAAGTGTTTTCATAAAATTAAAGTTTACGTGAATATTTTTTATTAATATATAAAAAACATGCTATATTTAATATTTTAAATCATAAAAATATATACTTATTGTTTTGCTGATTAATGGCTTATAACTTTTGTTCATTAGTTAAAAATTGATTTTTTATATGCAAATGATGTCCATCCTCAAACAATATTGAATATTTGATTTTGGTTTATTTTGGGTCGTTATGGTTTAGTTCTTCTGTTTCAATGGGAAAGTGGTACCCACTTCAGGTTCAAGCTGTTCATCAGATTGGAGTGGTGGATAGATTTTCCTTTGTTCGGATTAAAGGGGGTATGATGTACCTACCAAGCCTTCACATTTAATTGGTGAGAATCTTATGTGTTTAACCCTAAAAATGCAAAAGAAAATCTATTAGGTGCTGATCCGCCCTGGCGGACAAATCAGCCACTTCGTTGCTATGCTAAAATCTCCAGAAATCTTGATTTTCCTGAGAGTAAAGCACTTTCCCTAAACACAGAAATAGGTTTTAAGAATCCTATGACATAATTCTGGTTTAAACAATTAATAGTGCTCAAAAGGAAATAAAAGCGGCCATTCATTTAATAAGAAAAGCCCTTTCTATTGATAGAAAGGGCTTCTGTAATCATTTGCATTTTGAAAAAATACATGCCCAAAGTTATCAAGTGTTTTACTTTATGATACGTTAGGGCTGCTTTTATGTATGTTTTTAATTCAGTTTCTGGTACTTTTTGATCGAGTTGAAAATGAAGGCACGTTTCCCTTCAAAGTCAAATGTGACTTCAATAACGCTCCTAAAGATAGATCCCAATCTGCTGGTACTTATAAAATACATGGCTTATTGGTTTGGAGTTTTTATTTCCAATCCATTCTTAGGGTACTGCCATTATCAGTCCGAAAATTTGATTCTCCCTACTTTGAGATTTCCTCAGATTGGATATCGTTGTCTAAATAACCAATTTCCGAAGTTAAAGCATTTTAGCTTTCACTAAACCTGGATAATTGGCGAAAACCTTATTCACTTTGGGGGCTTTTGTCAGTTTCACATTGTATTTCATTTAGCTGCCCATTGGGCTGTCATCACAATGGAGGTCGCCTACAACATACTGCATGCCATCCAGAAAAAATTGAAGCAACTCCGCGTTCATACTTTGTGGGTTGTGTGAAGGAGAACTGTAAAATACCCTGCCTTTTCCATGACGTTTGATCCAAGATACATAAATGATGTTGTTCTCGACCTCATTTTTTACCCCTTCCAACTTATCTGCTTCAATGTACAAAAGTGGTTTGAAATTATAATCAAAATAAGCGTTTTTGAAGAAATAGGGTTCATCAATATGGGTAAAACCTTCGCCATTAAAAGCCTGTACTAAAGGATGCTCAGGGTTAACCTCTTTTAAATGCATTTCTTGTTGTTTGGGGTGGTAGTCAAAACTTCCACCGACCATTTCGCTGAATTTAATAGAATTGTTTTGTACGGTGATCGCACCGTGCATTATCATTAGCCCCCCACCTTTAGCCACATATTCCATCAGATTATTTTCATACTGCGCGGCAAGTTTAGTAATGGTATTGGTATCAAGGCTAGAGTTTTGCTCCAAGAGATCAGAGAAAAGATCACGTTTTGGTCCTGATGGATTGGAATTATTTAATATTACAGCATCATATTTTTTTAAATTCTTTTTGTCGAAACTGTCGATATCTCGAGCGATGGTAATTTCAAAGGCACCCGACTTTTTTGCCAAAATCTTTAGCATTTCGTCATTGTGTGGTATAGTCCAATGGTAAAATCCTGTGTGTTGTGAAAAAACCATGATTTTTTTCACTGTGGCCTTAACTCTTGCTGAAGAGGGAGCCAAAGATTCAATTTCCTCAAGCCAGTTTTCGCTTACAGGAAATTTTTCGATGCTTTGGGCAAAAATGCTTTTTGCAAAAAGAATGATAATTAAGGTGAAAACAGATTTTTTCATTGTAAATAACTATTTAATGTATTGTTTGTCTTTTTATTAATTTGTGCCTTTAAAGTTAAGGGAATTTGTGGACTAAAACCTATGCTGTCCTTTGTTAAAAAAAGATTGTTCTTTAAATCATGTTTAATTTTTTTTGTTTAAAACATCCCTTAGCTGATCAACAGTCTTTTTCCCAAACCCTGGCAATTTCAGAAAATCTGCATCTTCCGCTGTAAACACTGCGTGAAGATTTCCAAATTTCTTTAACAATCTTTCAGCCCTGTCGGTGCCTATTCCTGGAAAACCTTCAAGTATGTGAATTCTTTGGGCAAGTAAAGGGTTACTTTTCTTTTTAAATACAGAGGTTCTTGGATTAAACATAAAATTTTTTACCCTGTATTTGGTTAGTTGTATGTAGCATTTCAACATTAGCCTAACTGTCTCATGGAAATTTTTTGTCTTAAGTATTGGAAGTCTGAAAGCTAAAGAAATAGAGAGCTGTATGCTCTGAATGGCCTGGGGTGAAAAATCAGTTTTCTTAAATTGCTGATTCTTTCCCTCCAAAATAAGGCAAGCTGGCACCTGACAATTGGTTAAGTTTTTCACCTGCTTAAATAATCGCCCGTCCTTTATGGATTGGCAAAAATCAGGAATGGTTTTCCTTTCCACCAAAAAATCCCGATCAAAAAGGTAATCGCCTGTCATCAGGCGTTGACGACTGATGATCATGTTTCCTATTTTCTGGAACTCACCTTCCAGGGTTGCTGGTTCCCTATCATCAATAGTGACTTGTAAAGGGAAATAGTAGGAAGACTTAATCAATTTTGACATGAGGAATCTAAAAATTCAACCATAATTTACAAATTATATGTGTTGGTTCTGATTAAGAGCGTGTTTTTTCTTGGTTCCTTATGTATTGATTTGGCCTGTATTTAATCATTTTGTATTGATCCATCTTCAGAGAGAGTACCATTAATGTTCAATAGGAACTCGTTTTAAGGAGACAAGCATTATTTTTTTAGTTTTATGTATAAACTAGTTGATAAGCTGAGCCTAAAAATTAAATTCCTGCAGTTGGTAATAAAACTTTTCTTTATTCCTATATTTCTGAACTATGGCAAAAAATAATATTTGAGCTATAACTTGATTAATTTTCACCACTTAAGTACCCTAATTATGAAATGGCAAGGTAGACGTCAAAGTTCAAATGTGGATGACCGTAGAGGCCAGTCTGGTCCCAGCAGAGGATTTGGTGGCTTTAGTTCTTTGCTGATGGGTCCCTTGATCAAAATACTTTTCTCAAAGGTGGGGTTGGTCATTGCAGGTCTATTTATTGTTGTTTCCTTTATTACTGGTAACAATCCCTTGACTTTACTCAGCGGTTTAATTTCTGGAAACAGTGGCCAGCAAGTTACCGCCCCTGCTTATCAAGGTACTGACAAGGAGAATGAACTGGCAGAATTCAGTGCGACAATCCTAGCGAGTACAGAAGATGTATGGAATGGAATTTTGGAAAATTACCGTGAGCCTACTCTTGTATTGTTTACAGGGTCAGTTTCTTCGGCTTGCGGTTCTGCCTCTAGTGCTACAGGTCCATTTTATTGCCCAGGAGACGAAAAACTGTACATTGACCTCAGTTTTTTCGATGACATGGAACGCAAATTAAATGCCCCAGGAGATTTTGCGCAGGCCTATGTCATTGCACATGAAGTTGGTCACCATGTTCAGAAATTAATGGGAACAACGGACAAAGTGCACAAGCTGAGAGGACAAGTTAGCGAGACGGAATACAATAAATACTCTGTAATGTTGGAATTACAGGCTGATTTTTTTGCTGGTGTTTGGGCAAATCGTTCTGAAAGTAGAATGCGTATGATGGAAGCAGGGGACCTTGAAGAAGCTTTAAATGCAGCAAATGCCATTGGGGATGACCGATTGCAAAAGCAATCCTCGGGTAGGGTAGTACCTGATTCTTTTACCCATGGAACATCAGAACAGAGGGTAAGGTGGTTTAAAAAGGGTTTTGAAACGGGAGATGTTTCATTGGGAGACACTTTTAATGCAAATTCACTTTAAGAAAAGCTACCAAGTTTTAATTTGCAGGAATTCCAGTAGATTTCGCACCAGAACCCAAATTTTTAGCTAAGCCTCCCTAAACGAAAAGTTTTTGTAAGTATAGTTGCACTCCTTTTTTGCAACTATACTTACAAAATCTAAACAAAAAAGTGTTTTGAAATAGGGGTTAAAATTTATATTCAATACTACCCTTAATAAAAAAGGGAGTCCCTGGAGTTAAGTGAATTTCTTCTACGGGAATAGGTTCATTTTGCAACCTTGATTCTGTAGCAAATTGGGTCTCATTCCATTCAGTGTTCAGTAGGTTTTGAACTTGTATTCCAAAGTTCAATTTTTTCCACTTATAGCCAATGTTCACATCTACCACTGTATATCCCTCAGCAACAATTGAGTTGTCTTCATTGGCAGGTCTGTCTTTGATATGACGCACATTCGCCCCAGCATAAATACCTGATTTATGAATGGCATTCAAGCCGCTTTCTAAAATGAAATCAGGAGCCAAAGGGATATAATTTTCCCCAGTTTCTTCTTCTATCGCCCTTGCATGTGTGTAGTTGGTGTCGAAATTCCAGAAAAGCCATTTTAATGGTTGATAGCGGAGACTTAAATCAATTCCTTGTCTTCGGGTTTTTCCACTTGGCTCCACAATGCCAGCATCTCCTACATATACAAATTCTTGTTCTAAGAATAAATACCAGTAAGCAGAATTTACAAGTAATTTGGGAACAGGTTTCCAAACAAAGCCTGCATCCAATCCATAGGCTGCAGGAAGGGTTTCCTTACCGTTTTGTGTAAGAATAACTCGGGTGTCATTGGAATGAAAACCTTTTCCCCCCTTTAAATACACTTGAAGATTTTGAGTGTAATCATACAATATATTCAACTTAGGGCTTACTATCGTTTTTGATGAAGCTTGGGTTTGGTAATTAACCTGCATAGCATCATTGTATTGAAAATCAAAATAATCAACCCGAATGGAAGGGTTGAAAGTCCATTTTTTATAATAAAAGTTAGTGTTTAAATAAGTGCCAAAATTGGTCTCATTAATATCTCCCAACTGAATGTTTGAAAGGGTCTGTCTTCTATTTAACGTATGAGACAGTTCATTGCCATTGCTCTGGTCATTTCTAAGCGTAAGACCAGCCTGAACGGTAGTTTCAACTTTATTTATGGAAAATGTGCGAAAATACTCACTATTTAATCCATAAATATCTCGGTTTTCTTTTTGTTTGATCTGATCACCATTTGCCTCGTCTTCAAGGAAAAAAGTAAAATTGGAGTAAAGTTCAAAGTCATAATGACTGTAAAACACAGTGCTTTTTATATAGGATTGTTCGTCTATAAATTTCTCGTAATTGATCAAAACATTGGTTCTGCTTGTATTGCCACCTTCTGTGTCGTCAATGGCGCCGAAGCGACTAATCAATCCCAAGTCAATTGCCCTTTGTGGAACCTGTCCAGAGGCATCCCATTTACTTGATAGTTGCGAAATGGTAATTCCTAATTTATCCATGGGGGTGATATTCCCTGTATACTTTCCAAATAAGTTAATTCTATTGAAGTTTTGAGGGCTTTCAAAAGGGCCATCTGTACTGAGGTATTCAGTGGCGATGTAGGCGTCATGCTTTTCATTGTTTGTTAAATCAAACATACCCAATAAACGGTTGGTGCTAAATTGACCCTTCTCCATTTTTATAGAACTGTTATCCAGGTTGCGTTTGGTTTTGAAATTAACATACCCTGCTGTGGCAAAATTTCCCTTGTCGGCATAGTAGGGTCCTTTGCCGAAATCAATTTTGTCTACAGTCTCTGGAATAACGAAGTGCAAGTCTGCATAGCCTTGGCCATGCGCATGTGAGACCATATTGACTGGCAAGCCATCCACTGTAATGCCAATGTCAGTTCCATGATCAATGTCAAAGCCCCTTAAAAAAATTTGCTCCGCTTTACCCCCGCCAGCATGTTGTCCAATAAAAAGTCCTGGAACCTGTCTTAGAATATCCTGGGAGGAATTTACAGGATTGGTTTGTAAGTCTATGGCCGTGATAAGGTTTAAGGCATTTGTCTTTGGTGATATAACTACCCCTTCCAGAGAGATGGATTTCTCCTCCAAAAGAATCGTTAAAGGAGAAGATAAATTATAAATGATGGTATTGTTTAATTCATATCCCAAGTGAGACAATTTAAGAGTATCCCCAGCAGTGATGTTTTGAAGATTGAATTGGCCTTTTTCATCGCTATGGGTGTGCATTTTGGTAGACAAGTTTAATACCTGAGCATCGGAAATGGGCTCTTTTTTGCTGTTTATGACGGTTCCTTGTATGACTTGTCCAAAAAGATGGGTTTGTATTAAGAGGAAAAAAAAGGCAATAAAAATTCGATTCATTTGATAGAATTTATTTTAGTTTTTGAAACAGAGAATTAAACAATGAATGGGCTTGTATTTCGATTGGTGAACTTGATTAATATAAGTACCTAATACTAAAATAAAGCGGAACGGGCCATGGCTTTTTTTCTTTATCCGTAATGATTATTTGGTGAAACAAAGATAAGCGCATTCCTTTCTTTTTCGTGATTTGTAACTAAAATTACTTTATGTTTTAAGCTGCTCTTTGCAAAATGATTTCGGAATACAGGAAATGGCATTGATTTCGAATGAAATAGGTATTAGATATCTTATTGGCTATTTCGTTGAATAACTGAATACCTCTTCGACCTGGACCTGGATTTTAAGGCTTAATAAAATAGGTGATATGTGGGGGAGTAGTTGGTAATGTAATTTGAAAATTTTGAATCAAGAGTAGGGATTCATGATTTCAGCTACCCCATATCAAATTAATGGATGGTATAAACAAAGTGGCTGGTCTTATACATGGCTATTTAAAATTAAGATTTACCATCTCTTTTTTATCCATGCTTGTTTTTCTTCCTCTGTAAGGAATGTCCATGCTACTATTCGGCTTGATTTATTATTTGTTCCTAATGGGATCATTTTTACCTGATTCGCACCAACCTGTTCTAGTAATTTGTAAATCCTTTTAAGATTTGACTCCTTAGAGACCAATGTCGAAAACCAGAAGCAGTTTTTAGAAAACTTTTTGCTTTCACTAATCATTTTCTGAATAAACCTGGCTTCTCCACCATCAAATATAAGCTCATGGCTTAAACCTGAAAAATTGAGTGTAGGTGTTTTTACATTTTTGCCCGATAGATTCTTAATCTTTCTCCGCGTTCCTTTTTGGGCTTCTTCTATCGATGAATGAAAGGGAGGGTTACTTATTGTTAAATCGATTCTATCGTTGAGATTAATGATGCCTTTAAAAATGAACTTAGGTTCTTTTTGTAAACGGCACTCAATTTTGCCTTTTAATGATGAATTTGCTTGTACAATTTGCTGGGCCGATGCAATTGATTTAGGATCAACATCAGACCCGATAAAGCGCCAACCGTAACTGGTTACCCCAATAATTGGATAAATGCAACTTGCCCCAACGCCGATATCAAGACAAGTGAATTTGTTTCCAGTGGGTATGGTGTTAGCATTGTTTTCAGCCAATATATCGGCAATATAATGGAGGTAATCTGCTCTTCCTGGTATAGGAGGGCATAAATTTTCTGTTGGAAATTCCCAGTGCTTTATACCGTAATAGTGATGGAGTATTGCTCGGTTTAAAAGTCTAACAGCAATAGGATCAGTGAAATCAATAGAAGGTTCTCCAGATTTGCTGGGTCTTATGTGATTTCCCAATGCTGGGATAGCAACTGACAAAGCACTCAAATCATATTTTTCTCGGTTTTTGTTACGTGAATGTAGCCTTTCTTTCTCTCGCTTTGGTTTATCTGAAGCCATGCCTTATTGCGTTTTTATGTTTCTTATACCTTCATATACAACAATAGCTACTGCGTTTGCCAAGTTTAAACTTCGAATATGAGGACTATAAATTGGGATATTGTATACTAAATCAAGGTTTTTTGCTACTATATTCTCAGGCAAACCGGTCGATTCTTTGCCGAATACAAGAAACATATCCTCTTGATAATCAATGGAACAGTAATCTTGGGTTCCATGACTTGAGAAATAAGCAAATTGTTTGCCTTTGTTTTTTGCGTAGAAATCGTCAATACTTTCATAAATAAAAAGTGAGATGTGCTTCCAGTAATCTAGTCCGGCTCTTTTTAATCGTTTATCACTTAGTTCGAATCCAAAGGGTTTTACGAGGTGCAATGTTGACCCCGAACCTAAACTTAGCCGACCAATATTCCCCGTATTCGTAGGGATTTCGGGTTCAATTAATACAATATTCAATCCCATTATTCTTTATACAATTTTAAAATTAGGGTGCCAATGACTTTCAAATTTTTACCTAATTTAGGTAGCAACCACGCTCAATTAACTTTATCCTTCAAAAGTAGGGCTATCGAATCTATAAAACGTTTAAAATGATAAAAAAATAAGGCAGCTATAAAAATGTAAATCAGTATTCACAAGCTTGGTTAAATGTTTAACCGTTCCAGAATTTGCACTATTTCAACTACTTGGTTTACTTCTAAATTCAAAGGGTTATCCCCTTGGTGTTTAAGCACTATGCCATTACCTAACTTACTTCTTTCAATGGTCAATTCCGAGGAATCAATTCCCCAACTGAAGGCATTTTTATTTTCTACGAACAATTGTTTTATATAGGGTATTTTTTTGTAGTTCTTATCCTCCCATAGGTGCTGACAAAGCATTGTCAATAGTTGAATGAGGTCTTGGGTATCGGTAGGAGCCAAAAAGCAATGATCCCCATTTTCATAATTGAATTGCAAGCTTATCCTGTCTTCATTTCTAAAAATAAGGATATTTCCTGTCTTAAGGAGCAGATTAAAAAATTGATTTTCCATTTATTCAATTCCTTGTGGCGTCCACATTTTCAAAAACTTGAATTTTTTGGGATATTCTTCTCTTGGGCAAAAAGCCAGACAAACCTCCTTGTTTCCTAGACTGGATTCTGTTAGCAAGATATTTTCGGTTTCACTTTTAAGGTTGTTAAACGAAGCTTCATTTACCAGACAAACCACTTTTTTAAAAACCCCGCCGATCCATTGCTTCATTTGCTCATTTTCCTCGAATTTTTTATAACATGCCAAGGAGGCATGAGCAGTAATCACTGGGATTAACTTATCTGGAATATTGTCTTTTACGACGATATACATTTTCATAAATCGAGATAGCTAAGGTGTAAATAAGTTGAAACTTATATAAAAGATTTATTAACTAAATATTGTTTTGTGAATTTACTTCAATTTAAGAATTGTTTGAAGCTTGTCAATAATCCATTCATTGTATTTAAAAAATAGAGTTGAATAGTTAACCAGATCCTTTAAGTTTTGATAGATGTTTTAAATAAATTTAAAAGGCGATAAAGAAATGGTCTAAAAGTTTAAACCTCATTAATTATTCTGCTTTAAGCTGCTCTATTGCATAAAACAAACGATTCTGTGCCCCTTCTTGAGATCCGAATATAGTACGGTTTAATTTGCCGTCTCTTGTGATTAAAACCCATTCTGGGGTGCCGGATGAATCAAATTGATCATAAACAGCCCTTCCATTGTCTAAATAAATGGGGAAGGGAAGCTTATCAATTGTAAAAATACTTTTTATATCGCTTTCAGTTACTAGGCTTGCATTGAAGCTAGCATGAATGCCGACAACTTGTAGCTCCTCATTTTCTTTTTGCAACTCGTAGGCCAGTGGTATCGCTCTACCAGTACAACCCAAACATTGGTTGTTATAGATAAGGAGCAAAAGTGGTTTGCCTTTGTATTCTTTCAGGAGATCAATAGATTTGTTACTGAAATCTCTGACGAAAATTGATTCAACTAAGTCATTTTCACTTATCATGGCCTTTAAGTTTCATTTCTTTTACTTTTCAGGTAATTTTTTGTTTTTTCTGGCAAATCTTTAGTACTGTATTCAAAGTCAGTATTCCATTCAAATTCGAAGATCGTAAAACCATCAAAACATTCGGTAGGGATCATGTCAAATGCTTTCAATACCATTAAGAACCGATCGATACCGCCATATGGGAAGTTATCTGCCACATATTCAATGAGCCCACTTTTATTATCTTGATTTTCAAGTTTAGTAAAGAACACTTCAAATCCGAATTCTATATAATTGAATATAGCCAAGGTTTCCTGAATTCCAAGAGTCCCTAATTTATCATTGTCCACTACCAGGTAACATTCTAAAAATTCATTGACATAGTCTGGAATTAATTTTTGGTACCTTTTAACGGCTGGGTCTTCATCAAAAAAATCATCTAGTTTTTTCAGTGCTTCATTTACTTCCTCTTCATTAGTCACTTTTTCCCAATCAATAACAGGAGACTCTTCTTCCTCGAACTTAAAACCGGGTTGCCTTACAGTTTCCATATGGGCATATAGCTTTTGAAAATCTTTAAATTTTGTAGGGTCTTGTATATCGAATTTGATGTATAGCATTGGTTTGATGTTTTAAATTTTAACCTTGATTATGAGGCAGGGTAAGTAGTAGTTTGACTCAATTTTTGATCAATAAGGAAAGCCCAGATTACCCACTTTTATTTTAAGGTTATTGAGAAGTTATCATTTCGAGAGGAATAATAGCCATTTCCGCACTGTTGTTGTTCCATGAAGATCTGCCTTCACTAATGGGTCGGCCAACTTTGCCGCCGCTGTTGGAATAGCCAACGTAAAGCTTTCCTTGGTATTCCACTGCATGAGGATATGCCAATGCAGCTTTTGGGTGTGATTCTCCTGGTCCTTCTGGAAAGACAGCGTGTCGAATTACAAACATTTTAGAAAACACCAATTCTCCTGGTCGACTGAGGGCAATAGTAAGGACATTTCTTGATTTATTGACTCCTTTGTAACTAGCACCGATTAAATAATACTCGCCAGTACTTAATTGACCTGAATACGGTTTCGATGTTGTCATTGGTAAATTACTGGATCTAAGTTCCGACCAAGTACTGCCATAATCCTCGCTTTTAGAAGCTAGAGCGATCGATTCCTTTCCCCAGCGAGCCACATTTATAATATTTGGGCCATCAATCATGATGGTGCTTTCTCCCCAAACGCTTTTTGTTTTCATAGGGATAACAACTACATCCCATTTTGTGAAATTATCCCCTTGACTAATCGCTACCGCTGGCGGATTGTTGCCACTGCCAGTTTCATTTACTTGGAAGCCTGACATTATCCAATTGCCATCCTCCATTTTTTCAGGAGCGGCAAGTGGCCAAAAGTTATTTCTTGCGACTATTCCTTTATCCTCCCAGTTGTCCGTATCTTCATTTAACAGGTAAGCCCGAACACGAAGATTTTCCATGATGCCATCATATTCTCCCATAAATGCCCACAATTTGTCTTTATAGGATAGGAATTCTCCATGACTAACAGCTACTTTTCCGCCTCCCCCTATTTTTTTTACTGGTCCCCAGGTGTTACCTTCATCTTCACTGACACGGTAATTGGCTTCTTCTGTTACGGTGTTTTCACCATTTTTATTGTGTCCAAAGGAAGCGTAGAGTTTGTCCTTGTGCCAGATTAATGCCACTCCGTGTAAAAACCTGTAACCATCTTTTTCAAATTCAAATGGTTTTATTACAGAAAATTCAAGGTTTTCAACTATAGGAATATCCTTTAGTTCAGGTAATTTTTGATTGGAATCCCATAATGGGAAAAGATCCTGGGCAGACAATGGCAAGGCACATAAGACCGCAACCAATAATAGTAAACTTTTCATTTAGATAAATTTCTGATGCTAATGCTAAAAATATTTTAGGCAGGTACAGATTTCGAAACCCCAAAATTGCGTGTGCACGGTCTCGACTTTTGACAAGTCCTAAATTAATGAAAAATTACTAATTGGAGACAATATAAGCGGTTTATTTGATTAAAAAGGGCCTTGCTTATTAAGGTTTAAGCTTGGCATTGGTTTGATTTTGAAAGCTAGAAATTTTTTATGGATTGATAATCAGTTTTTGTTTGTAAACGATCGTTTTCGAATTGCTAACACTTATCATATAGATGCCTTTTGTTAGCCCTACCAATGGAATGTCGAGCATATTTCCATTTGTTTTTATCCAATCGAATTGGCTGACCATTAGACCATTAGTATTGTGTATGAAAACGCTGCCTTTTTCAAATTCAGCCTTAATATCCAAAGTGACAGCTCCCTTGGAGGGGTTTGGAAAAATATGTACACTAACATCGATAATGGGTGGTATTTCCTTTTGCCTATTGTTATAATATTCTTGGAGACTTTTCAAGCTAGTCACTAAATTTTGATTATGCGCCTCGGTCCCTATGATTGCAATTCCTGAAAGACTTGCATTGTTGACAGAGGCAGACAATTCTAAGGTCAATTTACCATCAAATACAATTATATTTTCAAAGGATAACAACATAGGTAAATTATGGTTTTCTACAAAAATGTCAAAATCATTCTTTAAAACTTCTCCTTGAAGAGCAATGTCATAAACCCTTTTACCTGCTTCAGCTTCGCCTCCAGCCTGTCCAAACCAGAGTTCATTGTGCAAAGTAAAGACGGTATAAGTTCCATTTGAAACAGGGAAGGTGTAAACCAGGTTTTTCCCATTTCTTTCTGTCTGAAATAGAGCCTCTTCCTCAATTTCTACATTTTCGTAACGGCCTGAACCAGGATTGAAATAATTTGGGGTGTTGCTTTCAGCAAGGTAAGTCACCCCAGCTAATGTCTCGTCTGTGGTTCCCCCTGCATTTAAAAAATAACTTAAACCTAATTTAGGTTTTTCTTCAATGATTTCCCGAATGATGGAAATACCAGAAATTGTAGCATTGTTAACACTAGCAATTAGCTGAAGATTTAAGACTCCATCGATTACTTGTATCGAATCGAAAGTGAGTGTTGTAGGTTCATTTTTACCCTGTGTATAAATATCAAAATCATCTTGTACCAACTCATCTTCCACTAAGATGTCGAACACGCGGTTTCCAGCTTTTGCTGTAGCCCCACCTTTTCCAAAATACAACTCGTTATGATATGTTTTTACAGTGTAGTTTCCATTTTCAATAGGTATCTGGAAAGTCAATTGGGTAGCGAATCTTTCAGATTGGAAAATTGTCTCATTGCTTGCCTCAGCATTGGTATAAGTATTGGAACCTGATGTGGTGATGTATTCACTATTGATTTTTTTGAAAATAGTGTCTTTGAATTTTATAGTCTCTTGGCTGCCTGTATGAAAATGTAAATCCTTTGATTCTTCTTTGGGGATAGTATTATCCATCAAGCGGATAAGTGCCATGGAACCATAGGGAGGTAGGGTTACCTCGCCAGAAAACTGTTCTAACTTAGCATTCACATAAGTGCCCGTCAAATTTATGGTTTTAATGCTTTTAGTGGGATTTGTCTCAAATACCATTACCTCCTCCGGATTTATCAATTTGGCTTCGGCTTCTACAAATTCCATTTCATCCAGCCAATAAGTTATATTGTCTTCATTAGAGTGGATCATTAGGGATACTTCTGTTGCATCCTGATAGGGTGAAACTACCACCTCAATGTCATTGATTTCTTTATTGATTTTGACAGTACTGATAGGGGACAATCGCTCCCAAGGGCTATCGGTTAACCTTAAATTAAAAGCTAGATTTCCGACTTTTGAAGCATAACCCTTTAGCGACAATACGTAAGTTTTGTCCTTTTTCAATGCCCCTAAATTTAATTTAACTGAACTGGTACCAGAACTATTGACTTTAAGTGCTCCTCCTGTTAATTTATTTTTATTATCCCAGGTTGGTTGGCAATCGTTACAAGATATGCCAGCAATACTTTTATCGAAAAAAGAGTTTTCGAAAAGACTGTTCCCAATTTTCCTACCTATAGTGTAAGTTGAAATAGCCATGGTATTGCTTGTCGAATTTTTATCTTTATTGTATTTCGCACTCCAATGGGCCAGGTCATCTATTGTAATTTTTACTTCACCATTTTCTAGGCGTTCGCTGATGATGCTAAATTCATCTCCTAAAGGCCTGAAAAAGTAGTTTTTATCAAAATTAGCCATCAAGGAGAGGTCATCTTTATAGGTTTTGATAGCATATGAGTATTGGTCAGAGCGCTTTGCGAAAAATTGATTGTTTTCGATATTTATTTTCCGAGTGTCATTGCCTATTAAACTATTTCCTAAGGTAATAGCAGCATGCGTGTTGAAAAACAAATTGTCAGATACTGATATGGTGTTACCATTGGCAATTTTTAGTCCACTGTTGGTGATATTAGCGATGGTATTGCCGGAGATAGTGATGTTATTTGAGTTGTCATCCAAGAAAATTCCTTCTGCCAACAACTTGAATTCGACTCCTCTTTTAGGCGCTCCGTAAATACTTCCAATCCCATTTATTATAATGTTGCCTTCAATTTTTCTACCTCTATAGCTTTGGTATTCCGCCTTTCCAAAAGTGTAAATTCCTCCTCCGTCACTTTTTATAAGACAAAAGGTATCTACATAATTATTCTTGACGACAGTATAGTTGCCGTTAAATTGAATGCCATTAAATCCTGTGTTAATTATCGAATTGTTTTGGACCAATATGTTTTCACCACTTGCGAAAATTCCTATTCCAGCGGCGTCATCATTTCTGGTTCTACCGGAGACCAGTCCGGTGTTGCTGATCTCATTGTCTCGGACTATCGCTGCATCATTGCCATATTTTAAGAACAAGCTGTTATTGTAATTTTCCCGGACAATATTCCGCTCGATTATTAAGTCTACCACCCCCAGGGCATGGATACCGTCTTCACCAGAAAAAGAGATTTCAGAATCACTTACTTTTATGTTAACGCCTCCTTCCAATTGAAGAATATTTTCGTTGGCACCTTTAAACTGTATATTTTGAATGCTGATATTACTTTCAAGATAATCCTTGGTGAGTAAGTTGTCCAGTGTACTTACTTCTATTGACATGGTAGAAGGGTTCTCATTCCCTAAATAAATACTGATTTTTTTATTAGTTGGGTTAAAAAACCACTCGCCAAAAGAATCAAGGGTACTCGGGTGATTGGAGATAAAAAAGCCATAGCCTACTTGTGCTTTGTAGGGACTGATATTTGCATTGTAATGAATTTTTTGGCCTGTTTGTGATTCGATTTTGTACCTGTTTATAATCCAGTCCTTTGCTCTAATGACTATGTCTGCACCTTTCCAGTCGTGGTAACTTTGCAATTGCTCACTGTATATCTCATTGGCTCCAGTCTTATTGATGGTCAAATAGCCATCATTTTCGATGCCAACATTTGGATACCTTCCCATTTCATTGATCTTCCCATCGATTAAAAGCACTTGGACAGTATTTGAATTGACAGGGTCAATGCTTTCATAAATGCCATTACCTTTGGCTTTCCAGCCTTTGATGGTTTTGAAAGAGGTGATAATAGGTTTCGATCCTGAACCGTAGGCTCCAATTTTTATTGGCGAAGGAGCAGAACCTGAGGCTTTAATATGTAAGGTGCCATAAAAGGTTTCCCCTCTTTTAAATAGAATGGCATCTCCAGGTTTTAGTTTGTTGAATAGGGAGTTCACTTTTTCAATCGATTTCCACGGGCTGTCAGGATGCTGTGCTTCTTCCAATGTTCGGGTGTCACTTCCTGTTTTATCAGATACATAGTAGTTGGCCGCATGACCACTTGAAATGGCCATAATAAAAAACAAGCAAACGGCTATGAATTGAAATCTCATGCTATCAAAAATTAAAAATTATATCTTTTGTTTACTACACATACATAAAACATGTTTGGTTTTATGAGTATGTCATACTTAAAAAAATTATTTAATAAATTATTCTTTCCTTTTTAAGGGTTGAACAAAATTAAATATTGCTGTTTTGTTTCAATTATCAAATATATAGATTTAATAATTATTTTTAAAAATTTGCGTTTTAATAAAATAAAAATACTTTTTAAAAGTTGTCAAAAACGCATCTTCTCCATACAATTTTTACAATCTTCGCTAGTAGCAAGCATTGGAAAGGAAGAAACCCATTGTCATTTACCTAATTTTCTAGATGCCATATCTTGTTTGAATACACCTTCTAAAAGCTTGTAAAGTTCTGGGTGTTTTCGTTTTAGTAATTTAGGTCGTTCAAAAAAATACTCGCTAGCTACAGAGAAAAATTCTGCTTGGTTGGTACCTCCATAAGGGTTCATATCTGATTTACCCTCTTGAATTTCCAGTAGCTTTTTATTGATGAAATCCAGCCAGGGTATGGTATATTGCCTTTCCATAAGCGAAGCGGGAACACCATCGACAGTTCCATCTATTTTGTCGATTAAATGCACAAACTCGTGAATAGCTGTGTTTTTCTTGTCCGTCTCGTTTTGAAAACCTAATTTCAAAGCTTTTTGAGATAAAATCATTACGCCCTCCATAGGGCCATTTCCAACCATTCCTGCAACGCTTCTGTTCTCGCCTTCAGTTGCAAAGCCCTCATTAAACAAGGTTGGATAGATCAATACCTCATATAGGTTGATGTATTTCCAATCTTCAAACCCAAATATTGGAATGATGGCACTGGCCGCAACAAGTATTTTATCGGTAAGGTCTATAGCTGTTTTTATGCCCGTTATTTTACAATTCAATAAAAACTCTTGGATTTTGTATTCAAATCTTTTTTGTTCCTCAGAAGACAATGACCTGTAATAGGAGACCGTATTGTTCAGCACATTTTTCCAGTCTTCGGGGAAAGGCTCAGTAGGCAAAATCCATTTTGATTGTTTTTTTCTTTTGAAATAGAAACCAATAAAACCCAATACAATTAAAAAGAATAAAACATATAGAAAGGTCATACGAGATGGTATAGTTTGAGCGGCGTAAAAGTAATAAATGATTAACGATTAAAGCTGTATCAGGTTGCTGTTGGTTTTTGTCTATTGGTATTGAACTGATGCTAAGATCAGATTGTAGCGGCTGTAAGGCGCTAAAATTAATTGATTTATTTCTGGCTTGTACTGTTTATCGTCTTTAGGAAAATAAGCAGGAAGAACAGGCAAAATAAAAGGTCATTAATCCCATATATTGAGTAAAATATACCAGCCATGGTATCTTTTTCATACACTTCTGAAACATTATTATTGAGCATCCAGTTGATCCAAATATAGCCATAAATGGATTTTTCAATCGCAAAAATGCCTATGAGCCATGGCACTTTATCATAATTGTAAGCAATAGCCATATACGCCAATCCCCAAATTACAATCATCAGCAAACCAAAATTTGACATGACCACTGGATCAAATTCAGGAATGGTGGAATTGGTAAAAAACCTTGAAAAAATCAAGACCGTTAAATTCATTAAGCCTGACAGCATAAAGCCTCTTGTAATGGTTTTATCTTGGATTTTCATTTTTCAGGTGTTTAGAGAATGCTGATTAGTTGATAAAAAATGTATCTATGTTGAAGGGGGTAAACATAAACAAATTAAAACGAGTAAGTAATAAGAGGTCGGCTTTTCTGACAATATCACATTTTATGCACATATCAGGAGGGGAGGGTAATTCAAATAGTAGACTAATCGAAAAAGAGAAGTTTTGGGCGGTAAATCCCGAATGATGCAATAGCCAAACAATTTATTGCTGTGTCTCCGCGGCGGATAAATTCAGCCAGTTGAGCAGGAGGGGAGGATGCCGTGAGCACATTTGCCCACGGCTTGATTCTCCAAAAATTATACCTTATCTGATCTGACCACGTAGCAAACCACCACCATGTTGGGTGGAGTGGATGTTTACGTACAAGGCATCATTGTTTATCTTGGTAAGTTCATCGTCACTTAAAGTAAGACTTTTTGTGATGTCAAGTTGCGCATCGTCCGTAAACCCTAGGTTCACAAGTACTCCTCCATTAACATCCTCGGCACCTTCATGTATATGACCTGCCGTGATCGCATCAGTAGCATCCAGGTCATTCACCATGGCTTTATAGATCATAGTATTGCCTATTATTCTTAAATAAGCAACGCCTGTTTCATTTCTTCCTGTAATCGCAGGGATTTCATTGGCAGGTGATAAAGCTACATTATAGGCATTGTCAATGGTTTGGTCTATCTGTCCTCTTACCAAACCTGCTGTTTCTTCTGTTGAATGCACATTGACATATACATCACTGCCTTTCAAAGTAGCTACTTCACCATCAGTGAGTGTAATCGTCCCTGTGGCCATATTGCCGGAAAATGCGATATCGGTCCCATCTACCAGGGTTATGGCTACACTTCCCGCTGTAACCACATCACCTGTATGGACATGGGCTTTGGTCAGCGCATCTGTAGACATAAGATTGTTTACCGTAATTGTAAATTCCAGTGAATTGTCGTCAAACAAATTCATTTGAATGTCACCAGTTTCGTTTCTTCCCATAACCATTGGGATTTCATAAGCATTGTCCAATTCTACATCGAAGGTCTGTACACTTACTTTTGCAGGGATATCGTCGTCATCGTCTTTGCAACTGAATGTGATCAGTGCAATAAAACTTAGCATTAATAATAGGTTTCTAACTTTCATAATGTAAAAATTTTATTGGTAGTGTCTACTTCTTTTTATAGTCCTTTTTCGACAGGTTCGGACTTGACTTAATCATTTGCTAATCTTGTTTAATATACCTAACGAAGCATTCTCCAAATTGTTAAGAATGCAGTCCATTAATCCTAAATATAAGTTGGTATTGCCTAATTATTAATGGTAAATTATTAATAATTAATTAAATAATTAAAAAGGGCTGAGAAAAGCTGATAGGGCTTTGAGGAAGTTTGATGTGGGAATGGGGAATTCAATACGCCACGGTATTTCTTGAATTGGCTTATCAGAAAAATTGTTTGGATTTTTGATTACTCAGGTCTATATATTACTGGTAATCTCCAGTCGTATCTTACCGCTAATAATTGAAATAAAACAACAGTAAGTAGACAAATAATGTCCACTGGCATTCCGGGTATTGCAACCTTTTGCAGAAGGAAAAATATAATTCCGCCAAAAATACATGTAGTTGCATATATTTCTTTCTGAAAAATAAGGGGAATATTATTTAAAGCAATGTCTCTAATAACTCCACCGAAACAAGCTGTAATGGTTCCAAGGGTAATACTCATTACAGGATGCAACTCCAGGGAAATGCCTGCTTGAATACCTAAAATTGTGAAAAAGCCCAACCCGATGGAATCAAAAAGTAAGAGAATTTTATGGTAATTTTTAATTACTGTTGTAAAAAGCATTGCTGCAATAGTCCCGAATAACACAATCAGTCCTGAGCTGATGTCAAGCAACCAATTTACGGGCCCAACTCCGATCAATACATCGCGTAAAGTGCCACCCCCTAATGCAGTTACAAAAGCGATAATGAAAATTCCAAAAATGTCCAATTTTTTTTCCATAGCGGCAAATGCTCCTGCTATACTAAATGCAGCAATGCCTATAATGTCAATTACTTTTAGAAGTTCCATTTATTAATTGGGTTTAATGTTTTTAAGATTTTTGACTTATTTATCATTTAATTTCCAAAGGGCCCCGTTTTTCGTGGTTAATTTATCCAATGTTCCAATATCGGAAAGTTCATTCAAAAAGTTTTCACTTTCGGCTCTTGGAGTTCCAGAAAGTTCAGTAAACTCCTTTGCGGTGAGCGAATGGTATGCTGAGAAAAGTGTTTCCCAGTTTTTACGGTATTCACTTTTCGTAATGGTAGGATTAAGTTTTAGAATAGCGGCCTCTAATAGCGCATAAGGTTTTGTGCTATAAACGATTTCTTTATTGCCCGAATCGTCCAAAAAGAAGAGGGTAGGAAATCCTCGCACGCCCAGTTCTTTACCCAACTTCAAGTCTTCTTCAAACAGCTTTTTAGCCCTGTATTCTATGTCACTTTCAAACTGCTCAATGTTTAACCCCACTTTTTTAGCTGCAATGGTAATGTGTTCCCATTTTGCAATGTTTTTCTTCTGAAGAAAAACCATCTCCCTGATTTCTCGAAGAAACAAAAGGGCTTTTTCATTGTCTTGCATTTGTGCTGCTTTGAAAGCAATAGAGGGCGGAAAAGAGGAGGCTAATGGGTCTTGTAACCATACATCTCCATCAATAGGCATGTCGTAGTGGAGACTCACTTCGTCCCAGTGATGGGCTACGTCGGAAGGTTTACCAATTCCACCACTGTTGTAACTCCAATTAGGCAATAAGCCTCCCATTCTATAGTCAATTAAAATGTCCTTTCCATATTCCAATTTTAGTTTTCTCAATTGGGGTTCTATGCCCCAACAGGAAGAGCAAATAGGATCGGTGAAATAAATTATCTTAATGACTTTCTCTGTTGATTGAATTTGCTTGTGAGAAGTCTTATCCGAGGTTTCTTCTGAGGTTTCGCACCATCCGGATTGAATGTCGCATATAAGCGGGTTATTATTTGACGTTACTTTATTCATAATAAGTTGTTTTCGATGGGATATATTTGAGTCGATATAACCTGTTTCTCCCACCTTATTTTTATATGATTTGAATGCTATAAATATACCGGAGAACAATAATATAACTGGCATGGATTTCCTTTTGGAAAGTGGTTTCCTATAGGGAACTAACTGCCATGAGATAGTTGTTACATTATCTTGTCATTATGGGGATTACATTCTATGAAAAAGAAAGCAGTTGTAAATAATACCGCGGTTTGTCAAGCTAAAATGCAAGCCATTAGCGATACGATGAGCATTTTGTCTGGGAAATGGAAGTTCCATATTTTGGGGACCCTCATAGAAGGAAGTGAATTAGGGTTTATGGATTTGTTGAGAGAAGTGGATGGAATAGGCAATAAAATGTTATCAAAAGAACTTCAGGATTTGGAAACGAACCACTTGGTGAGACGAAAGGTAATGAATACAAAGCCGATAACTGTTCAATATTCTATTACTGAATATGGTGAAACCCTTTCACCCCTTATCGACGAAGTGGCTAAATGGGGTATAGCATACAGGCAATCAATTTATGGTTTAAATCCAGAATAGTTCCTGATTGCTAAAATTGGTCTTTCGTTCAATTGCCTAAGCCATTCGGTAATAGTGTTTAAAATCAGTTTATTAAGACACAAAATATACTATGTGGTGGTGCTAATGAAGCAATGCTATTGAAAATTCTTGATAAGTATTTTAGTCCATACCTTCGAAACACCAATAATTCATTGATTTAATGTAAGCCAATACACAATAATACTTATTGGCAGTGAATAAATAAATTTGCTTTAGCAATAATCCTTCCTTTTATATGAAGCTTTCCTTTTTGAGTACCCTTGGTCTTTTCATTTCCGGAAATCTCGAGGAATTAAAAGAGTTTTTGAAAAGCATCAGTTTTTTGAGGGCCATTCTGATAGGCATTGCAGTGACCTTACCAGTAATAATTGGCTTACAACTGGGATATATTGAAATAGGGCTTTTGCTTGCCTTAGGTGCTTTTTGGAGTTCGCCTAGTGATGTTGTTGGGAGTTTTAGGCACAAAAAGCTAGGGATTCTTGTGTCTGCGATATTGGTGATGATTGTTAGTTTTATTAAGGGCTATCTACAATTTGAACTTTGGTTGCTGCTTCCCATTTTAGGATCAATTACCTTTATTATCGCCTATATTTCGGTTTTTGGTTTTCGCGCTTCGCTAGTTAGTTTTTCAGGACTTTTGACTTTGGCATTGAGCTTTGCGCGTGATTCTGAGAATTTGGAAATCTATCAATATGCCATGTGGCTAGGCATAGGCGGGCTTTGGTATTTGCTCTTGTCCATCATTTGGTATCGATTAAATCCAAAAGTTGAAACCGAGGAATTTTTAATTGAAACCTATACCCTTACCTCAAAATTCATAGGTCTACGGGGAAAATTAGTCGATCCACAAGAAGACCACCATAAAATTCAATCAAAGCTAATCAAACTGCAAAGCAAGCTTACCAAGAATCATGGGACTTTGAGGGAAATTTTAGTGTTCTCAAGGAAAACTTCAGGATTGTCGAATTACCAGAATAAACGCTTGTTGATATTTGTACAATTGGTGGAAATGTTGGAAACAGCCGTTGCAAATCCTGGGAATTACGATCATATGGATGCGCTTTTTAATCGCCACCCTAAATACATTAAGTTATTTCAAGATTTAATTTTTGAAATGTCTTATCAGTTGCGAATGATCTCCATAGCGGGTAGTAATAAAAAAAACCTTCCCAAAAACCATACTATCAGAAAAAGTTTAGAAGATATAAGGATTGAAGTAGACTTGCTACGTGATAGTTTGGATTACAATGAATTTCTTATGCTTCAAAATTTGCTCGAATATCAGGAAAAACAATTCGAGAAACTCAAAAGAATAAAATGGTTGCTAGGTGATCCGGAGGCTTCTGAGATTGAATTTATTGATAGAAAATCTGCCAAGAGGTTTATTGAACTTCAAGATTATAATCCAAAGTTATTGGTAAGAAATTTAAGTTTTAAGTCTCCCATTTTCAGACATTCCATTCGATTAGCAGTTACAGTGATGATCGGCTTTGCACTGGGGTCGATTTTTTCTTTTCAGAATCCTTACTCTATTTTATTGATTATAATTGTAATCATGCGGCCCAGTTACGGACTTACTAAGAGCAGAGCAAAGGACCGTATCATTGGTACACTCATCGGAGGCTCCGTTGCATTTGCGGTGGTTTTTTTGATTCAAGATTATTATGTGAATGCAGTCCTGGGAATTATCTCACTGGTAATTGCTCTTTCATTGGTTCAAAAAAATTATAGGGCTTCATCCACTTTCATTACGCTAAGTGTGGTCTTTATTTATGCTATTCTAAGTCCTGATGTTTTGAGCCTAATTAAATTCCGCATATTGGATACTTTTGTTGGTGCTGGACTATCCTATGTAGCCATGCTTTGGCTTTGGCCTTCTTGGGAATATGTCGAAATCAAAGAGAACTTAGAACATAGCGTGAAGGCAAACACGAATTTTCTCCATAAAATTGCCGATTATTATCAACTAAAGGGAAACATACCGACCAGTTTCAAAATAGCGCGAAACCAAGCGTTTTTGGAAACCTCCAATTTGAGCTCGGCCTTTCAACGCATGGCACAGGAGCCCAAATCAAAGCAAAGGGAAACTGATAAAATTTACGAGCTGGTTGTTTTAAACCACACTTTTTTAGTTTCATTGGCTTCTTTAAGCTCCTACGTTCAGAACTATAAAACTTCAGAAGCATCTGAACGGTTCAAGACGGTAATAGAGAAAATAGAAGCAAACCTGGAAAAAGTGCTCGAGTGCCTAAAAGATAAAGATTGTTACCATGAGAAAAGAACATCATCAAACGATCTTATTGACGAGGAAGAAATCCCTGCCTTTGATCCTGCAGAAATTAGAAATTTAGCGTCAAATGAAAAAGAATCTGTTCGTTATCTTCAGGAAGCCCAATTGGTTTGGGAACAACTAAAATGGCTGCTATCCATGAGTCGAAAAATGCATAAGCTGGTCGCATCTGTGAAGCTGGACTGATGCCAGTTCGCATTTAAAACAGTATTAAAATTTACGCAACTACCAAAATTACAAAATATTGATGATTGATAATAGGGGGGCTGCCATTGCTTTTACAGCTCAAGGTGTAGTCATTTCTTTGTTGCTGCATTTTATTAGGTGGTATTTGCGGTATTGAAACAGTCAAAAAGAAAGCGGGGCTATGCACCAATTCCCTGGTTGTAATTGGTGCGGGATCATATACACTATTCTCTATAGCTAGGTATAGCGTTGCGGGTGGAGATCCAGGTAGGATTATGGCCCAGATAGTTACAGGCATTACTTTTAGTGGAGGAGCCCAAACTGAAAGTCGCCTTGGAAGCTATCAAAAAAGACCTAATTGGTGCTTTTCTTTACCCAATCATTTTTTAAATACTTCAAAGAATCTATAAGGGCTACTTTGGAGGGCTTGGGGTTGAAATCCAATTCCTGTCTGGATTTCTGGATATCATAATCTTGTTTCAACCCATAAAACATGTCCAGATAATGCCGTTGCAACAAGGGTTCTTTGCCAGTGATTTTACTGATAAACTCCATAAGTCCTGCTACTGCATACAAAAGGGATTTGGGTACTTTTTTGGGTGTTTTTAATTTTAATTCTGGGTACAACTCAGCCGCTATTTTGACGCTTTCTTGTAAAGAAGTGTGTTTTTCGTTCGATAATATGTAACGTTCTCCATTTCTGCCCTTCAACATAGCCCTGTAAGCGCCTAGAGCCACATCCTTTACGTCAATCCAATTTAAGGTGACATTGGTGTCTACTGGGATTTGCCCATTCAAAATTTGATGTACTAGTTTGTTCGTATAGCTCAGTTTGAAGGCTTCACTGCCAATCATGGCAGAGGGTAAAATTAATACGGTTCTAATCCCATATTTTTCACCTAATTCTATGGCCAGTTTGTCAGAATCATTTTTGGAATTGTAATACCAGTTTCTGCGGTCCTGATTGTAGCCATTGTTAACGTTGGCTGGAAATTTAGTGAAGTCCAAAGCGGCTACTGAGCTTACATAGACAATGTTCTGTATGCCGCTTTCCTTGGCCAGGTCAAAAACATTCTGCGTACCTTTTACATTGTTGTCATAGATTTCGACCTTAGGGTTTTTGGCCCACATGCTGAAATTGGCTCCCACTGCATAGAGGTTGGTGATTCCTTTGAAGGCCTTTCTAAGTGAAGCACTATCTGTAATGTCAGCGGGTACTACTTCGCAATCCAAGCCCTCAAAAGGTTCTAGGTTGTTTATGTTTCGTACTGTTGCCCTTACTTTATGGTTTTTAGAAAGTAATAACCTGACCAAATTATTGCCTAAATGTCCATTGGCACCTGTTACTAGTGAAATTTCCTTGCTCATGGTGTTGAATTTTGTATGAGCAAACTTCAGCAACAATTAAGAATTCTAAAATAACAATTGTTAGAAAGCGATTTGCTTTCGTATACGGCTCAGTGATTGAGGTGCTATGCCTAAGAAGGAGGCAATATTGTCTACTGATACATTTAAAGCCAGTTTTGGATATTGATTTTGGAACTTTAGGTAGCGCTCCTTGGCGGTTAAAATTTGAAAATCTTTTACCCGCTCTAACTTACAGCTCAAATGCTCATTGGTGACAGTTTTCACAAGCTCAGCCCAAATCGGAGTCGATTCTTGCAACAATATAAAGTCGGGTTTTGAGATTTTTACCAGGGTACAGTCGGTTATCGTTTCATAATAATCCGAGGAGGGTGTTTCGCTCATAAAACTATCCAAAGATGTAAAGAAATCATGTTCAGGTACCAAATGTTGGACTACTAACTTTCCATCAATATTCTGATAGCCTTTGACGATTCCCTTACTCAAAAAATACACATAGCGTTCTATTTTACCTGGCTCCAAAAGTTTGGTTTGTGCAGGCACGTTTACTGTGGTCAAGTATTTCTCAAGTAAAGCAAGGACCTCCTTGCTTACAAAAAAGCGGGTATTAATATAATTGAGCAAATTTTTCATCAGTACGTGTTGAATTGGAAGGGTCAAAACCTAGGGATGGGGGCAAACCCTGAAACGCTCGCATCCTCAGATTAAATGTAATGGTATTTTATTTAAATTTTGAATTCCATCTCGGATTCGAAAGCTATATAATTAAGGATCTGTAACTACTTGGCGTCTGGATTTTGTCAGCATTGTTGCTAAAAACAGGCAACAATACCGCCAAAATCCGGTAGCGTTTGTGTTATCGATCCACGGGTTTTACCCGTGGTTATTGTTGTTGAAGCCCTTTAGGCTTCTTTTGTTTTCGTCTAAAATGAAGGGATATTGCCTATTCACCTGAGGTCAAAAATTTCAAAACACAATCGCCAAGGTGAGGCTTAGCGATGGCCCTGTGTGGCAAATCAGTGGGAACCCTAAAATAATAGGGATTGTGGTAATATACATGCCACGGCAAGTGTCCGATAGGGTTTACTGTTATGAATGAAATTCGGATTCGATAATAATTCAATTAATGTTCAGCATTTAGCTTTTGCGTCTGGATTTTGTCAGCATTGTTGCTAAAAACAGGCAACAATACCGCCAAAATCCGGTAGCATTTGTGTTATCGATCCACGGGTTTTACCCGTGGTTATTGTTGTTGAAGCCCTGTAGGCTTCTTCTGTTTTCGTCTAAAATTAAGGGATATTGCCTACTCACCTGAGTTCAAAAATTTCAAAACACAATCGTCAATCCGAGAATAAACAATTTAGAACGAGAAATTCAGATGTTATCCAATGCAGCACGCTAGCCGGGTGCAATCTTGGTAGCCCTAGGTAAACCGACGAAGGAGGTGCTACCCGGGGTGTGAATGGATGTTATTTGTAAGGCATTAGCCATCAGTAAGCTCAACCGTGAAAAGGGCTTTCCGCTAATGCCATTGGCCGTTTTCCAAGCGTTTTTAAGTCGTCATTCTTAGGCTTAGCAATGGGCCTGCTGGGCAAAGCATTGGGAATCTCAAAGTAGTTGGAACATCTCCACCTAAGAATTAATAATGACCAACATTATTGGGTCGTGCAGGAATGTTTGCAGCCTTCATCCTTTGCAGGAAAGCATCTTTGCTTTCGCCTGGACTTGGCCAAACATCACTGGGGCGATGGGAATCCGACATCATTTTATTTATCGCTTCCACTTTGTCTAAATTGTCAGCACTGATATCATTTTCCTGTTGGGGGTCAGCTATTAAATTGTACAATTCCAATTCAGCCCCACTTGCTTTATGGCCATAATAGTCACCCCATCTTACGGCTTGATTTTGATGGTGTTCCCAGTACAGGTATTCATGTTGTTTTTGCTTACCATTTCCCGTAAGTGTTGGTAAGATAGAGAGACCATCTATATCTGAAGGGGTACTAACCTGGGCTAAATCAGCTGGGTAGGGAGAAAATCCCAGAAAGCCCATATAAGATCGCTTTCGGAACCTGCTGGAATATGGCCTGGCCAACGCGCCATGGCTGGCACATGAAAACCACCGTTATATTCCTTGCTTTTTTGCCCTCTGGTAGGGGACAAATGCTTGAAAAATTCACTTAAAGTAGGGCCTTCTTCGAGATCGAGGTACCTTTTTTCATATCCCTGACTTGAATTGCCATTGTCGGAGGCAAAGAAGATGATGGTGTCATCATCCAAATTTAATTCTTCCAATAAGGCCATCAATCTTCCTACATCTCCGTCCATTCGAGAAATCATGGCAGCCCACTCTTTGTGTTGGATAGGCCAGTCCTGGTCTTTGTATTCGCCAAGTTCTGGGACAATAAGCGGACCATGAGGAGTAGTGTTCGCCAGGTACAGGAAGAAAGGCTGCTCTTTGTTTTGCCTAACAAAGTCAAGTGCCTTTTCATTGATGATATCAAAAGAATAAACAGCCGCTTTCGGGTCTTCTATGCCGTTGGGAATTACTCTTCCATCTTCATCATAAGCACTTGCCTTGGAATAGTTTTCATATTCATAATGGGATTCATTCCTTGGGAAATATACCTTCTCTTTATTGTGATACAGGAATTCAGGATAATAAGTGTGGGCTTGACGTTGGTTGAGGTAACCGTAGAATTCACCGAAACCCATATTGTTTGGAACCCCTGGTTGATTTTCCAATGCCAATCCCCACTTGCCAAACAAACCTGTTTTGTATCCCGCTTCTTGCAAAAGCATGGCCACCGTATAATCATCCTCTCTTAACGATTCGCGAAACGATTGATAGGAATTGCCCCTTACCCTGGCATGGCCTTGATGCAATCCCTGCATCAGGGAGGACCTGGAGGGAGCACATACTGTACTTCCTGCATACGCATTCGTGAATTTTATACCCTCATAGGCAATCCTGTCTATGTTTGGGGTTTTGATTTTCTCCTGACCATAAGCCCCCATATCTCCCCAACTAAGGTCATCACTTAGGATGAAAATGATATTAGGAACACGTTCATTTTTATTCGTTGCCTGATTGCCAGAACATGCCGGAAACAGGGTCAATGCAGTTATCAATGCCAATGCCCCTCGAATGCTGAATTGATTTTTATAAAATGGTAGGAACTTCACGTGATGCTGATTAATATTGGTTTAAAATGCACTTCCAAATTTTACCTGATTTTAAGGGGTTAAAGGAACCCTAATTAACTGTTTTAACTGGATTATACAATATAAATTTTAGTGAATAACCAGGTTTTATTTGCGATTTTTCCTTCGACAAGCTCAGGCGACGGTGCGGTTCCGATGTTTTCGTCTAACGTTTCCAGTGGTTGAGCCGGTCGAAACCACGTTAT
Organism: uncultured Cyclobacterium sp.; assembly: GCF_963977555.1. Taxonomy (GTDB): domain Bacteria; phylum Bacteroidota; class Bacteroidia; order Cytophagales; family Cyclobacteriaceae; genus Cyclobacterium. The sequence goes on from NZ_CAXBPD010000011.1 coordinate 59,288, forward strand.
AGTTTATTGTATTTGTTTTCTTCTATACCGTTGCCTTCGGCAGGCTCAGATTACGAATTAGTTTTTTTTTGAAACCTAAACCCTTAACTCTTCTCCATCTCCTGCATAAAGCTAAGTTCAATAAATTCTGCTGGGTGGCTTATGGCTACTTTTACGGAAACCCGTAAGATGCCATTGAAAATATCTTCTGCCGTCATGGTGCTTCCCAAGCCTACCGCTACTGAATAAGCATTTGCCGGAGTTGATCCCATAAGCCCTCCTCGTTTCCAAATTTCATTTAAAAAGTTGGATACCAGGCTGTTTATTGTTACCCAGGTGTTGGCATCATTGGGAGCAAAAATATAGGCTTGCAGGCCCAATTTAATGGATTGTTCAAGATAGATGGCTGTACGCCGTACACTGATATACCTCCAGTCTTGAGAGTTGCCATCTAATGTGCGGACTCCCCAGACCAAAACTCCTTGTCCTATAAATGTACGAATGGCATTAATAGCTTGGCCGGATAAGGGTACATTCAGGTCTTCTTGCATTTCAGGGGTAATATTGATCGCAGAAGCAATGACACCATTTATGGAGACGTTTGCTGGTGCCTGCCATACTCCTCGGTTATTGTCTCCCAAGGTGTAAATCCCGGCCATGGCAGCAGCAGGAGGCATTAGGTTTATTTTTTTTAATAGTGCACTAATAATTAGTTTATAATCATTACTTATCTGGAGCAGGCTTTGATGTGCATTTTTCTGCCTTTCTCTCTTGTTTCGAAGCTTTTCTTCCTCGCTAAGGTTTGATTTTTCTTTTGGAAGTTCATCTGCTCCTTCAGCAGCGGCTTGGCTTGTCAGGTCTGCTGTCAAGCGCAAAAAGCTCCCTTTTGCATCTTCATATTCCAACTTGGCAGCTTCTATTTTGAGTAAGCTGTCCACCTTTATCAGGGCATTGTCCGATAAGTTGGCTACGGAAAGTGCTGATTCTTGGTAAAGGTTGGTATATAGCCAGGGACAATAGGCCGCTGCATATGAATTGTAAGTGGCTTGGATTGGGTTCACGTTTTCTCTAAAGGCAATAATGCTTTCTAGTGGGTTCGCAATTGGTCCCCAATAGCCTCTCGGAATATCCAATATTGCCATTCGGTTACCCATGGCACCACAGTGGTTGATCATATCGGCTTGTAGTGCATAGGCTGCTGCATATCGGTCTTTTAATTTCGTATGTTTAGGGTCCATTAAATCAATGGCATCGGGAATGAGGAGTAGGGTAGGTTCATTTTCTTTTTCCAGGGCTTTGATTCCTGTCTTTAGCGCATTCAAGCTTAGTGGACTATCGTAATCGCCCACACTAATAATGGTGCATTTCCCACCACCATTTTGATAAAAAAACCATAGGGCGCTGTGCATGCGATAGGTGGGGCCAGTTGGTTTGAAGGCAAAGGTGTCATTGTTGTCGCCAAGAGTAAAATCATGGTTGTCTGTTGGGCTATCGTCAATGTCAAACTTTATTAAAGGAGCTTCTTTACCAAATATCTCTAAGAAATCCGCAAATGAATTGATTTCAATGGCTTTGTTAAGCAATATTTTATCGCCATAGCTGGTGTTTCGGGTATACCCAATAAAGGCCGGGATGGAGGTTGGCACAGGAAAAATTGAATTTGGAAAGGCTTCTTTTTCGACGATGTAGACGCCTGGAGTTTTCATTTGCTTGGACATAGTTGCTATATTATGCGTTATTATTTATCCTCAGGTAATGCATCAAATTGTTTTCGTTTGTCATCGAACCATTTTCTCATGGCCTCAGGGGATTGCAATAATTGCTGCATCTCTTTCATGGCTTGCATATGAGCAGGATCTTTTTTTTGGAACATTTCCTTGCCATGGTTTTTACTGAGTTCAGCCATTTCATCAAAGGTATTGGCATGAAATGTTAGGTCACAAGCACCCCCAAGTTGGTTACAGGTCATTGTTTTCATTATGGATAAGTTTATTGTTTATCAAAAGGATTGATGTTGCATAGGAATATTTTTTAGGCCACTACTGTATCAATTATTTGTCTTTGATTTTGGTATTCTGCTGTAAAAGAATCAATATAAGCAAAATCCTTTGGCTTCGGAAGTCTGGCTTCGACGGGTTGACTTCGACAGGCTCAGCCACCGGTCATAGGTTAAGGATTTGGCTAAAGCCAGTAAGCTAGGTGAATTTCATACAACCCTCCAGCTAAAGCTGAGGGCTATTGATAACCTGACCCTTTGTTGCAAATTCCCCTTCTCTTATGGCAGGGGGATTTTTTCGAGGATTTTCAATATAAAATTGATCGAAGTAATTGATAATTACGTAATAATTCCCCCTGAGCTCCCTTTAAAGGAGGATTTCGGTTTTTTTGAATTTCCGAGTGCGTTATTGACATTTCAAATCGTTAGCCGGTTTACAGGGTACCACCCAATATTCTGGCTTTACCCAACGTCCAGAATTTATTAAATATGCCTTTTACAAGGGTACAGAACTATAGAATTCCATAGGATATTCTTACCTTAGTCCAACTTGCAATTTAGGTTGAACCAAAGTTGCAGGATTTTCCTTGATTCAGTTCTTGTGGTACCAAAACAAGAATAAGTTGTGGAAAAATACTTATATAATCAATTGTCATTTTGCCTGTAAAGGTTGAAAATATAAAAATATGAAGCGTAGAAAGATGATTTCCACTATGGGAGCCATTTCCCTTGGAATTGCCTCTTCGCCACTTGCCAAAGCAGAAGTGGTAAAAAAGCCGTATAAGGTAACGGAGAAAACAATAGAAACGGATATTTTAATTGTTGGTGGTGGCACTGCAGGGGTAGTGGCAGCCATTCAAGCAGGAAGAGCGGGTGCTAAAACAATCCTGGTAGAAAGTGGTAGTCAATTGGGAGGAACCACCACTACCGGAGGCGTTTCATTTCCTGGAATCTTTCATGCCTGGGGAAAACAAGTCATCGGAGGTATAGGATGGGAGCTGGTGATGGATGCGGTGAACCTAAATGATGACATTCTACCCAACTTCTCTATTGTTCCCAATAATACGACCATTCGGCATTGGAGGCATCAGGTAACAGTTAATCCAGCACTCTATGCAATGCTTGCGGAGGAAAAATGTGTGGAAGCTGGAGTGGAAATCCGATATTACGAAACGCCCACAACCATCACATTTAACAAAGGCAAATGGTCTGTAAAAACGGTGGGTAAAGGGATCAGCAATGAAATTATATGTGACCAAATCATTGATTGTACCGGTAATGCTACCGCTGCATCGATAGCCGGATATAAGTTATTGAGGGAAGAAGACACGCAGCCCGGATCCTTTGTCTTCAGAATAGGTGGTTATGATTTGGAATCGCTAGACCTTTCAAAGATTCCAAAGGAATACCATTCCAGGCTTAAGCAAAACATGCTTATCAATAGTGATGTGAAGGTGGAATCATCCGTTAATAATTTCCCTCCTACTTCTCCCTATAATTATGTCTACGTACATGGTGCTGACTCCTCTACGTCGGAACTACATACAAAGGCCAACTTAGAGGGTAGGGCTTCACTATTGCAATTGATTAGAAAATTAAGAACATTCCCAGGTTGTGAAAAGATAAAATTATTGGATGCCAGGCCCGAGACGGCCATTCGGGAAACCTACCGAATTGAAGGGCTCTATAAAATCACCCATAATGATTATGTTACAGGGAAAGTCTTTGAAGACTCCTTGTCCTATTCATTTTACCCTATTGATTTGCACAGAGACGGAAAATCCATTTATCAGGAATTTTTAAAAGAGGACGTCGTTGCCACCATACCGCTCAGGGCATTGATACCCAAAAACAGCCAGAACTTCTTAGTTGCTGGTCGTTGCCTGAGTAGTGACAGGCTTGCCAATTCTGCACTTCGAGTTCAGGCATCGTGTATGGGAATGGCGCAAGCGGCGGCAGCAGCAGCAGTATTGGCCATTAAACATAAGGTTACCCCAGCAGATGTGCCTCTAGCAGAATTGAAAAGTATGCTAAAAGAACATGGAGGGATAGTACCCAATGCATAAGTTGTTCATTCAAATTATAAATAGATGATCAATTGGATCAAGGGCTTATTGGTTGGGGCATTATTGCTCCCTTTTACTTTTGAAAATGGAGCGGACATCCGATACTTTCAACAATCGACCATGCCGCTATCTGATTCCTCTGATGTAATCGTATCCTCTATTTATGATTCGTTAGCCAATCGGGATATTTACCAGGTAAAAACATCAACTGGTACTCCCGTACATTATTATATTGAACTTCAGGAAGGGGTATGTTTTGAAAATGAATGCCGTCCGCTAAATATACTGATCTACTGGAACATAACCGGTAGGTACCTGGGTTTCGAACTGGTGGATGGGGAATTTCTAAGTAAATATGACCACGAGCCTTTTTCTCAAATGGAATACAAGCAACTGCATCAGTTGTTGGCAGATCCATTCCTGCCATTGGGAAATTATACTTTTGAAGAATTGGTCAAAAGACCAGAAACAGACAGCACTTCTCTAGACGGTGTTTCAGGTGCAACAATGAAAGACGTGCTGGAATATATAGTACCCGGAGCAGCTTACACCACGCATAAACTATGGAATGTAATCCATGGACCGATTCAGCAGCAAGTTAGTAAGCTGACAGCGCAGCAACTTGATGCCTTATTGTTTAATAAAATTCTAGAAAGCAGCGATGAGAGTGATTGGACCTGGGCGATAGAGCGGATCGGGTTGCTTCCGGATTTAGATGATTTTGTTATCAAATCAATAGTACAGATCCTAATCGAGGGAGAGCATTTCCAATCCTACCTTCTTTTGAAATCACTTTCTTCAAGGCAACTGGAATCTGAGCATTTGCAGCTTCATCTTTTCAACCTTATTGGAAAGGTCGACTTTAGCATTGAAAACATGATTTTTGATAAATTGGTTGATGCGTCTCTATTACATGGTTCTGTTGTGCATGCTTCGATTTCCATTCTAAAAGAATTGAGCGGTGCACAGTTGGGGAAGTTGCTAAAGCTTTATTCGCATCATAACATTGAAAATGCCGGATTTAATCAGGAACTGAGCCATCTGGTACCCAATGAAAACAGTTTTGTGGAGCGGCAGGTGTTGCAGTTTCTAGAAAATCAAAACCAAAGCGCTGACGCAACAGGGGACCTGTAAGTTTAGTGTTGACCTACATCTGGTTTGGACCTGGTCAAAGTTTATCGTTGCGTAACTTATACCTACCATAACGAAAGTTTTCAACTTTCGATAAAAGGCTCTTCTTCGGTAAGGGATTGGAATCAATGGCTTGGGTTGGCATAGGAACTGGATCCTGTTAAGCTAAAGCTACAAAGTTGTGTAATTTCATTATTTAGTCCTTTAAAGCGTTTACGTCACTTTGATTTTGTCAGCATTGTTGCAGAAAAGGGGCAACAATACCGCCAAAATCAAGGTCGTGTAGCTTTCCTATACCACGGGCTTCACCCGTGGCTATTATAGTTTCAGCCCTTCAGGCTTCTGCGTTTCATTTGGGAATGGCAAGCTTATCATAATTAAAAGGTTTAGCAATCCTAAAATATTTACTATTTGAAAAAACCCATTATCAGCAATCCTTTCCTTATGGTCAAAGTTTAGCGCAACCTAATTTGGGCCTATCCTATAGGTAGTTTTCAACTTTTGTTAAAAAGGATACCTACTCAGTCAGGCATCTGTAGCTATGTCTTTGACAGGTTCAAGTACCGGAATAACGTTAAGGTTTTGGCTAAAGGCCCATAGTCGTGTAAATTCATTCCATCCCCAGCTAAAGCTAGGAGTAATTGATAGCTGACCATTGGTGCAAACCCTATGAAAATCGTATAAATTTTAAATACATCATTTAGTCCTTTCAAGCGTTTACGTCACTTTGATTTTGTCAGCATTGTTGCAGAAAAGGGGCAACAATACCGCCAAAATCAAGGTCGTGTAGCTTTCCTATACCACGGGCTTCACCCGTGGCTATTATAGTTTCAGCCCTTCAGGCTTCTGCGTTTCATTTGGGAATGGCAAGCTTATCATAATTAAAAGGTTTAGCAATCCTAAAATATTTACTATTTGAAAAACCCATTATCAGCAATCCCATAATCGTGTAAATTCATTCCATTCTAGGGCTATTGATCAATGTAGGTATTGAATTATTTTCAGGATTTCCTATGAATTAATTCAATAGGAATGGGCTTTAGCCCATTTAAAAAAGGTGATTATTTTATCATGGCTTTAGCCAAAAATTAGGGTAAAAGAGGGATTAGATCAAAAATCTTTTAATCTTCATATTGGACAACTTCATCTTCCAGCCCTACACAGAGGACGGCTCTTTTGAGACCAAAAATTCTCCCGTTTTTTGCTTCATAATTGGCAAACAAATCCCCATTTTTCCTAAAGGCTTGTTGGAGACCTTCCTCTCTCCCCATGTTTAGGGTAAGGACCTTGAAAATTTCACCTGTAGGGTACCATTTTTTTTGAACCCCATGCAATTTCCCTGAATAATATTGAAGATGGGAAATTAATAGATGGGAGACATCAGTTGTCCATGTTTTCTTTTCTCCATGCAATCTCCCTAAATGGTAATAGGCCAAATGTTTTATTCTACCATCAGGATACCAGTCGGTGGTTTCATTTTGCTTTTTACCATCCAATATCCCAATCTTTTGCTTTAAGGTACTGTCAGGGTAATAGCTTATGGCATAACCTGAAAACTTCTCCCCATCTAGCGTCCAAAGTGAAACCTTGTTGTTGTAGACAAGTTTTGATTTGTCTATAGTATTCGTGGGTACCTCGAACAAAGGGATCGCTTCCTTTGCTTGGGTAATGATTGCTGTTTTTGATTCTTCCTTACAACTTGCAATGGAAAGCAACAGCAGTATAAAAATGAAATTTCTAATCATTGTATACAATTAACAAAATAGGAATTGTCCTTAGTTTCAGGTTTGACATTTCGAACAATTCTTATTCTGGAAAAACAGGAGGTGCCGGATTACATTATTGAATTTGGTGTTCCTTGTAGATCTACACCGAACAATAGAATATAGGAACCTATATAGGTTTCATTGATAATGTGGTAGTGATAAAATTCTTCTTCATCACTGTGCTGGGTTGCGGAAATGTGTCCGCCAGATGCATCCAGATTAGTGGGATGGTCATCGGTGGAATTACATTTTCTTCCATAGAGTAAAAACCCATCTTGTAATATGCCAATTAATTTTTCATCATCGTGAGACAAAGAGGTGTTTACCTCTACATCGGTAGATTCAAGGTGATAATGATAGCCTGTTGGTCCCATATGGGCTCCGGCATAATCAAAACCTGATGCTACATTGGCAGATAAAGCTATGTTTGGACCTTCTTCATCATTGAATATGGGAGCTCCTGTAACTGCAATACCTATAGCACCTAAACCGGTAGCTGAACTTGAAGAAGATTTTTCGGGTGCAGCAGGTACGGTAACTGTGTAACTTCCACTAGAAATGGTTCCAGGAGACATTTCACTAGTACTGGCAACAAACGGTTCAATGTATAGGCTGTTATTCGTTGACCAATAAGGAGAAGTATGGTTTGGAAGCCCATTGGATTCGATGGTGATATCCTCCCCATCAAAAGAAATGGTGACAGCATTTTCATTGAACTCATTAAATGCCGCTATGGGCGTGCTTCCTGTAGAAGCAGCGCTGCTGTCATCTGTATCGCTGTTGTCAGCTACATATCCGCTAGGTTGGACGCAAGCGGTTTGACTCACATCAGCATTTCCTAAACCGTCGCTGTCAGTGTCTTGGTACCATTTGGTTTCAACACAAACCTCTTCTTCGTTGTCACAAGAGCTAATCAATATTGTCACTCCAAAGAGCACAGAGAGAATTGTTTTCGAGTGCTTCATTTTACTTAAATTTTAAAAATTGATGATAAATAGTAATGGATAAAGGTTTAGACTCCTTTAAATGAAAAATCCCTCGCTAAAAGAGAATATTTTTCCATTACTATTTTTAGTTTTTAAAGAAAAAGTAAGGCTCAGCTAACCGCTGGTAGAGCCTATATTGTAGCGATTTCAATTGGACAATTACCTGTCTCAGCTTTAATCATCCAATTTTTGAAAGCAACTATAAATGGAAGTTTTGATTGCCTTTAGGTACAGCTTATCTATAAAATCATAGTTTGCATCCATAGATTTCGCTTCAAAAAAAGCTGTAGAGGTACAGTATTTCATCATTTTTCCCGCGGCATTTAACAATTCTATTTTGGTTTCAAATTCAACATACTCCCTTTCGTTAAAAGTATGGGCCGAAAACTCCTGAAATCCACGCAAAATGGTACATTTAACGCTTATTTCAGTATCTCCATCAGAGAAATAGGACTCAATCTGATCAATGATCAATTGCTCTTGCTCATTATTTAAAATGGGTGAAACTTTATCGGATTGACCAGGAAAGGATATTACGTTCAAGCGTATTTTTTCACTTGTGACATTAGGCCTTTCGTCTAAAATCTCTATATCCATTAACTTACTTGAAATAGCTATTTCTTCTGTCTCGAAATTGCGGTCCAAAATAGCATATTTGGAAGTACAACTTGAAAAAATAATTGTCCCAAAGATTAAAAACGAAAAAAACAATCTTGACATAAAAATACTTTTTAGAAGATAAATAAGTGAGTTAATCATCTGCCTAGATGGTTAATTTTCCCTCTTTCAACAACAAGGCAACAGAAAAAAAATCTCCGAATTGTTTGTCGTACAAACGTAGTCGGTTTTTGATTAATTTAAAAGTACAAGTTGAGAGAAATATATGAATTCTTCAATAGTAAATTACAATTTTGCCTAACCTAATTTGCTCTTTCGGGTACAGTTGAATTTTCACTCATTTTGTGGCAAAATCTAACCTACAGCTCGTAATAAAAAATTAACGGTGAGCATTAATTCTATAATATTTTAAAATAACGAAATATCAGATACTTTAAAAAGCGTATCCCAATCCTATTCCAAAGCCAAGAATTCCAGTTTTTATTTTGAATAAGAAGCCCCCGCTGGGTTTTTGGAAGCGATAACCAAAATCCAAACTTGGCAGAATAAAGGTCCTACCATAATTATTATCATAACCCAAAAAAGCACCTCCATTGACCTCAATATGGTGATTTTTCCTTCCAGATAGCATGGTCATGGCTGCCAATACTCCTGGGCCTCCTTGGTTCAATAGTATACCTCCATACCCTAAACCTCCTCTACCGTACCAGGTGAAGTATCCTCCATCGTTGACTAGGACTTCAATATTCATCAAAGCTTCTAATCCTGGGACGGCACCAACACTAGCATAAGCATTGATCTTGTTAAATTCTCCCTGCGCCATAAGTGGATTGTTCGTTCCTAAATAAATAATTCCAATCAAGACTAGATTTAAAAGTATCCTAGAAGTTTGGTTTGTGTTTGACATTGTGGGTTTTTAGGTAATACCAATTATTTGGAAAGCCTTTACTTATTGGAATACTTTTCTATTTAATTAAAGGCTTTATTTACCTAATATAAACCTAATTCCTAATTATCCCCTTGTTATACCTGATTTAAATTATTAAGTAAAAGAAGCCTTAGCATTTAATGAACAGGTATATGAATTGATGTTTACTAACGAAATTAGCCGGGCATAATGTCGAGTAATTACATGGTTATGCAAATTGCAGGTAGCTCGGTTGGAAACCTACCCGTCAGGTCTTCTACCCCCAAAACATGTTGCATATAATCCTCATCTGCGGTGATTCTTGAACAAAATAAAACCACGTGGGAAGCTTTTAAAACTTTGGCTTCATTGAAAGTAAAAAAGCCTTGCGTTCCTTTTGCAATTCGCTTTTTGCCTTCTTCAGTTGATGCAATGATAAAATGCCAAGGTTGTAAATTCGTGCTGGAAGGACTCATCCTTAAAAGCGCCTTGACCCGGTCAAAATCTTCACTTGAAATTTTGCTATTACGGTCAAAATCTTTGGCCGAATAATACCAATTCAATACATTTTCAATATATATATAATCAAATGCTATATATTTTATAGTTGCAAACTTATAGATAGTTTGATAACTTTGTGATAAAGGTCAAAAAGGATAGTCTTAAATTATTTGCTAATGTATAAGTTCAAGGGAAAGGAATACCCATGTTGTGCAAGTTTAACGATGGGGCTAATAGGAGGGAAGTGGAAAACAGTGATCCTGTTTCACCTAAGGAATGATACTTTGCGCTACAATGAGTTGCGTAAAGAAATGCCTACGGTAACGGAGCGGACCCTGAGTCTGCAGTTAAAAACCCTGGAAGAAGATGGCATCATCAAGAGAAAGGTGTACACCTCCAAGCCACCGTTAAAAGTGGAGTATTCGCTAACCGATTTTGGAAAAACATTGATTCCAGTAGTTCAGTCCATAGCAGATTGGGGCCATGACACTGTTCAAAATAACGCGGAAGTTTCGGAGTAAATAATTCAATTGCCGCTAAATATTGAAAAGGGAGAAGCATAGACTATACCAGGTTTTTTCTGGCTTGTACCATGTGTCGGTCATTGTGATAGATGACTACCCTAAGGGTATCGCCTAGCCTCAACTTGATCCATTTTGAGATGCTAATGGCTGTTTTGGTTTTGTTCAAATCCACTTTGCTGGCTTTCTCCAAGAGGTTCAGAAGCTGTTCCTGTTGGGTGAGGAACCTATGAAGGGTTGATTTGTCTAATTTGCTGCCCATTGGGTTTTTGTCGTTGAAGGTTTTCATTTTATTCAAATTCTCCTTAGGCAACATGCTTTTGGCGAAATAATTACCTAAAATGCCAGATTTGAAGTTCCCCTTGGGGCTAATACTAGAATTTTCGATGGATTTGTTTAATTCAGGGATATAAAAGTCTCCATACAGGTTTAGGTGTTCGATGCATTCCAAAATGCTCCAACTGTCTGGCGCTGGTTTCCAATTTAACTTTGTTATTGGCAAATCACTAAATTTTTGGATTTGGTTGATGTTTATTCGTGTACGCTCGACCAAATCCTGTATTAATTCTTCTGATGCTATTCTCATCCTTTTTTTGCCAAAATTCGGGGTTATTTCCAGTAAAAACATTGATTAAGATCAAGACTTTTTAATTCTGGACAATGTTTCAGGGGTCATTCTCAGATAGGAGGCAATGTATTTGTTTGGGATTTCCTGAAACAATTGAGGGCTTCTTGCCAATACCCGCTTGTACCTTTCCAGCGGAGATGTTGTTAAAATGTCGCGTTCTCTTTCCATTTGTTGGTAGATAAGGTCACCAAGCATTGTTTGCCAGATTTTGGTGTTTTCAGTCGACCTGTCAATAAATGCCATGAAGGTTGCTTTTTTGATTACCTTCAATTCCGTTTTTTTGATTGCTTGAATGTATAGGTCAGATGGTTTTTCGCTGATAAATGAATCCAAAGCAGCAATGAAATTGTTTTGGTAACCAAACCTGATGTTGTTCTCTTCAAACTCTTCCAAAACGTAAATTCTCAAACTTCCACTGGCCACATAATAGAGGTTGGTATCAGTGCTCCCTTTAACCTTCAGGTATTCTTTTCGGTTTAAGACCAGCTTTTTATCCCATAATTGCTGCTGTTCAATTTGCGCTACAAAGTTTGAAATCAAGCTCATTTTCTACCTTTTATTCCTAATGAATCCATGGATTTGATTGCCATCAATTTATCTACTAAGGGGATGTCTGCAGCTGCCCAATCTAATTTGTGTAGCTCCTCCAAATGTAACCATTCATGGTGGATATGTTCATGTAGGGTAAGGGCTTTGGATTCAACCTCGCAAATAAAACCATGCATGGTCAAATCAAAATCAGGGTATTGGTGAAATACAGTAAGGAACAGGTGTTTAATGTTCGTTTTTAGGTTCAACTCTTCCTGCAGTTCCCGATGCAAGGCTTCTTCTATTGTTTCCCCCGCTTCAATTTTCCCTCCCGGAAATTCAAATTTCTCAGAAATATAAGGGCGTAAGTTTTTGGGTCTTTGCACACAAAGGACTTGCTCTTCGTGAAAAATAATGGCTGCAACTACTTCAATTTTTTTCATCAATGTGTTATTTCAGTCTACTTGAAAGTACTCTGTAATTTGCATCGGTCCCTGAGCCTGTCGAAGGGATCTATGGTGCTAATTGGATGGGTGAATTAAATTTAGCTTAAGGAATATTGTGATTTTATGCGGTTAATTCAATCAAATTACCTTCCGGTTTAGCAATGACACTTTCATAATATCCATCTACCTCCCTCTATCGCAGCCCCTTTTCCACTTAAACCAGCTGCATACTTGCTACCGGTGATTCTGTATATCAGCACAATTAGCTATAAGCACCACGTTCGATTCGTCCAAGCAGATCCCTAATTTCTGGATAAATGACTGATTCTTGTGGTTACATTCTTCCTATGGCCATGTTCGGTGATTTCATCCATTTTCAATCTTTTCCTTAATATATTCTTTGCCAAGGATCCGGACTAATTCTTCATAATGCTCCGTAGGTGTTGCCTGATTCGCTATCAATTGATAAAACTATTCTTATGAACGTATATACAAAATAATTGACACTAGGTCAAGTGGTTTTGAATTTGCATTAAATATCGTGTGCTATATACCTGAAATAGGTGATTATTTGGCTATTTCTATATCCTTAGATCTATCAATTTATTTTCTCTTTAACCCTATTATGGAAGTAAATGACTGGAATTAGAGATTTCCGGCCTTAATTTTTGATGCTTTCGGAAGGGTGCTAGGTATAGAAATTGGCACTATTTCTCCCATAATCAAATAGAACGGTATGGTAATGGATGAAATAAATGCCATTTGTTAATTCTTCTTTTTAAAAGTTATATCCAAAATGAAGTCCTGGTTCACCAATTAATAATTTCGACCATTTGTCATCAAGTTCTTTGAATGAATCTGGCATTCTAGTGTGATAGGGCCTGTGGGTAATAGCTAAGGAGGGCTCAATAAAGAATTTGTCATTGAATAACTTAAAGTGGTATCCAAGCCGGTAGGTGTTAAAGATTTGAAAGCCATTTTTTATTTTCTTGTTTTCTTCATCCTTAAAAGTTTGGAAGGCATTCATTACGTGGATTCCTGTGTACAAGCCTTTCCACCAAAAATGTTGATAAGCCAAAGCAATTCCAAACTCCCTTATATAACCGGGAAACTTTTCATCGGGTGCTTCAAAAGAATCTCCATAAGGAATGCCAAGTGACCAAGCATATTTCCAGGTTTTCAACTCTAAGGATAGCGCGTCTTTGGGCCCTATTCGATATCCCAAGTTCAACTGGGCAAAATCTGGTGAGTTGTCGTCGGGAATTAAATTGCTTAGCACGAAGAAAGTGCTTCCAATGAAGAACTTGCTGTGGGTACTGTCATTTTTTGCATACTGTGCTTTGAGTTGCAAAGGGCTTACAAATAGTATAGCCAAAACAATTACTAAGATCCATTTTTGCATAATTTTAATTTTTGAAGTTAAAAGATATTGCAAAGTTGCATGGACTGGAACCTAAAAAACGTTCACTTAAGTTAAGAAATTAAAAGTTTTATTTTTTAGTTTTAATGAGCCTTGCCTTTAGCCGGCTTAATGATTGTGGGGCAATTCCTAAAAAACTTGCCAATTGATGTTGGGGAATTCTTTGAATCAAATCAGGTCTTGTGGCCATTAAATTTTCGTATCTCTTCGAAGGAGACGAGTTCTTAAACTCGTCAAGAGAGGACTGACTTTTTACTAGCAAATCTTCTGAGACGATACGACATAAGGTTTCAAATCTTGGGAATTTAGCAAAAACTTCCTCGTCTAGCTTAGAGGACGAAGCGGAAATTATCGAATCTTCACTGCAGGCAAGATAATAGGCCGAGGGTTTGTTATTGATAGCACATTCAGGCACTTCACCCTGAAATTCTGTGTAAAAATTTGTCGTTTTTTCTTCTCCGTCAATGATGTAAAATTTCCTTATACAACCTTTGATTACAAAGTACCCTAAATTTGATTTTTCTCCTTCACTCAAAAGCACTGTTCCTTTTTTTACCTCCTTGAATAAATTCAAATCAAGGATAACTTTCTTTTCATCTTCAGTCAAAGGCATGTATTTAGAGATATAATCAAAAAGAAATTGGTGCATGCGTTGTTTTTAAGTTGATATAAATATTAATTGGAAAAACGATTAATTTCATTTCTCTGCGTTATTAATTTTACCAATTTAATTGCTTTTAAATTAACTAAAAAATATATTTAATTTTAGAGAATAAAGGTTGTTTTAGCGCAAGCCCATTTTTAGGTATTTGGTTTGTTCTAATTAAAAAGTCATGGCTTCAAAGGCTTGAGCATACAACCAATGGCCAAAGTCATTCGGGTGGTTGATATTGTTACCTAAAAGGGAGGATTGGTCTTTTCTTTCCAATACTTTCATCCAGGTACTGTATACATCCACATATGCACAATTGGCTTCCAATGCTGCCTCTTTAGCTGCCTGAGCAAATTTTTCCATGGAATGGCTTCCATAATGCCATTCATCATTTGGAGGAAATGTAGAATAAATAATCACTTCAGCCTTCTTTTCTTCCCGCACCATTTCCACCAGCTGTATTAGGTTTTGTTTGTACTGTTCAGGGCTGTTGCTGCCTATATTGTGATCGTTCATTCCCCACCCTAACAATACAAGGTCAGGTGTGGTTTTACCTATGTAAGTACTCCACCATTTTATTCCTTGAGAAGAGGTATAACCTGATATTGAAGTGTCTTCAATTTTCAAATTGGCATTAGGGAATTTACTTCTTAAGTAATCTCCATATAAATATTGAAACCTTAATTCATTAGAAGAGGCCTCACCTCCAGCGGTAATGCTATTGCCATAGGAAACGATAGTAACAGGTGTGCCCTCAACTAATTTTTCTCGGAATTTCGATAAGAATTTACTTTGGTCATTTGGTTGAGCAAAGCTTGCGCCGTTTTTGGTTACATAGTCTACCCAAACAAAAAATGGATGGTTAGTGTAATCTGGGAATTTCCTATGATCGAAGTCCTTTAGTCCATAAAGAACATGGGTGGCATAATCAGGGATGTTGGAATTTTCTGTTCTTCTGATTTCACCTGTGTTGTAATCGACCGTATAATCAACCCCTTCTTCATAAACCACGCTTTCTTCATTGAACCGTTGGTATTTACTTCGAACGATTACACTATTTGAAATCAAGGAATCAAAAGACAATTTTCCGGGATTTGTAGCAGCAAGCACAAGGCTTTCCCCTTGAATGTCCATTCTTATTCCATGGGAAACCTCAGAAACTGGGTTTTTATCTGCTGTTTTGTAAAGGGCGTTTATTTCGGTTCCATTCCCACCCGCTGGTCCATAAAGATTGAACGAGAGCGATTCATATCCAATTTTATTTACAAAGTATACCGCAGCTATTAGGAATACGAGATTTAATAAAATTGAAATTGGGAATAAAATTTTATTTTTCATTGTCTTTAAATTAAGGCTGATAAATGTTATTAACTACAGCCATTGCTAATTAATCTAAAACTATAAAAACAGAAGCCTAGTTAATAATTTTTTTCTAAATCAGTTTTGGCATTTTAAGCTATAAAAAAAAACAAATATAAATGGAAAAGATCCCTTAAAAGTTCAGCGCTTTACATTGCCATTCAATTGACTGCCATGAGCGGTATGGAATTCAGGGAAAAGCTTAATAACCGTTAAACTTATTTAAAGTGTACTCTTAGAGAAATAAAAACCATCAGTTCGTGGCGGCGGGGCTAAAAATTGAAGAACTTGCATTTTTTTAAGGAAATGCCCTTTTGGGAGGGTAATAGTAATAGGTAAATTAATTGAGAATATGGTGGATTTCTATCCAGATCAAAGATGGGCAAGTGAAGGTGAGCCTGAGTTGGGTGTAGGTATAATTATTGAAGCAAATAAAAGTCGAGTTAAAGTGCATTTTCCGGTAGCTGGAGAAACGCGCCAATATGCCTTAACCAATACCCCATTGCGAAGAGTTGTGTTTAAACCGGGGGATACGGTTGTGGATACCAATAAGAACTCATTTGTTATTGAGCGGGTACAGGACAATGGAGAACTTATTGTCTATATAGGAAAGCAAGGAACCTTATCAGAAGCAGATTTGGGAGAGGTATCCGTGTCACATGGGGTAAACGATCGACTTTTGATCGGAGATGTAGAGACACCTGATGTATTTGCATTAAGACGCAATACCCTGGCCTATGACCATATGCGTAGAATTTCGCCTATTAATGGGTTTGTTGGTGGCCGGATAGATCTAATTCCACATCAGCTGTACATCGCACATGAGGTAAGTTCTCGATATGCACCACGCGTTTTGCTATCCGATCAGGTAGGACTTGGTAAAACGATAGAAGCATGTTTGATCATGCATCGTTTGTTGTTGAGTGGGCAAGTTTCTCGGATATTAATATTGGTCCCTGATTCATTAATTCATCAGTGGTTCGTTGAAATGCTAAGGCGTTTCAATTTATGGTTTCACATTTTTGATGAGGAGAGATGTGCTTCCTTGGATGAAAGTGCGCCTGAGGGAAACCCTTTCCTGGATGATCAATTGATCATTTGTAGCACCTCATTCCTCTCGGGTTCTAAGAAGAGAGCACAACAAGCGATTTCTGCAGATTGGGACATGCTGGTGGTAGATGAAGCACATCATTTGGCCTGGTCCTTAGAAAAGGTAAGTCCGGAATATGCGATTGTTGAAATGTTAAGTAAAGTAGCAAAAGGCCTGTTGCTATTGACCGCAACACCAGAGCAATTGGGCGTGGAAAGTCATTTTGCTCGATTAAGGTTATTGGACCCAGAACGGTATGCTGACTACCATAAATTCATTAACGAATCACAAGACCATTCAGCCATTGCCAATATTGTTGAAGCTTTGTCTTTAGGGAAAACTTTAAAGGCCAAGGAAAAAAAATTACTGGTCACGTTAATAGGAGAGCAAAGAATAGCCAAGCTTGAGGAAAAAGGAGCTGTAGGTAAAAATCAATTGATTGAAGATTTATTGGACCAGCATGGTCCAGGTCGAGTGGTGTTTAGGAATACACGCGCGGCAATGAGTGGTTTTCCTAAACGAAAAGCACACTTAATTCCATTAACAGGAGAAGAGAAGCATGAAGAATGGATAAAACGCCTTGCCAAAGAATACGCCATTGACAAAGAATCAGAGATCGAAGCGCCTTTAAAGCAACAGTTTTGGTTTACAAAGGACCCACGTGTTAGTTGGTTGGTTGGTTTGTTGGATCAATTAAATCCAGAAAAAATCGTTTTGATCTGTAGAAGTAAAGCAAAAGTATTGGCTTTAGAAAAGGCTTTGCAAAAGCTCAGCAGTGCTAAAGTAGGGGTGTTTCATGAAGACCTTACCATAGTGCAGCGGGATAGAAATGCCGCTTGGTTTGCTGAACCAGATGGAGCACAAATATTATTGTGCGCTGAGATTGGTAGCGAAGGCCGTAATTTTCAATTTGCGCATCATTTGGTGTTATTCGATTTACCTGTGCATCCTGAGCTTTTAGAGCAGCGGATAGGTCGTTTGGATCGGATAGGGCAGACGGAGGCTATTCAAATCCATGTGCCTTACTTGAAAGGTAGCCCGCAAGAGGTTTTGGTGCGTTGGTTTCATGAAGGCTTAAATGCTTTTGAAGAAAACATAGAAGGGGGAAATCAGATTGGCCAATTGTTTAGCGATCGCTTAATTGAAACAACATTGGCCGTTTCATCAGCTACTTCTGCTGCCAATTTAGCGGCTTTAATTACCGATACAGCAACCTATCAAAAGCAGCTAAAGGAGACATTGGCCAAAGGACGTGACAGGTTGCTAGAAATGAATTCGTTCAGACCAAAGGTTGCTGCTTCATTGGTAGAAGCGATAAAGGCTGCTGATCAGGATTTAGGACTCGAAATTTATATGACCAAAGTATTTGAACACTTTGGTATTGAAATGGAAGATTTGGCGCCGCACACCTATTTGCTACACCCATCAAGAGCAAACGTGGCTGCTTTCCCGTCAATTCCGGATCAAGGAATATCTATAACCTTCGATCGGAAACGTGCTTTAAGCAGAGAAGACGTAAGCTTCATTAGTTGGGATCATCCTATGGTGACTGGGGCCATCGATATGGTACTTAGTTTAGGTACTGGAGCTGCTAGCTTTGGTGTACTAAGAGGCACAGAGGACAATGGGATATTGTTAGAGGTGATTTTCGTGCTCGAAACAGCAGGTAGAGAAGGGGTTTTTGTTGATCGATTCTTGCCCAATACCCCCATTCGTGTGGTAGTAGACCATGCGAGTGAAGAGGTAACTGAAGACTATCCGGCAGACTTGTTTTACAAGCAATTGATACCTGGAAAAGTAAACGAACTGATCGAAAATGAGATGTTCGTGGATGAAATTCTTCCAGAAATGATTAAAACGGCTATCGAGATAGCTGAACAATTGAAAAAGAAGGAAATAGAAATTGGCCTAAGTGCTATGAACCAAACGATGGATCATGAAATTGGACGTTTAGCATCACTGTATAAGCGCAACAAGTCAATTCGACCCGATGAGATTCGCACTGCCTTGGAACATAAAAATGAACTAACTATTCTGATAGGAGAGGCCCGTATTCGAATGGATTCCCTTCAATTAATTCGAGAAGGAGACAGGTAGTTGGTTGCATAATTGAAGAAATGAATATTTAATTAAGAAATAATAGTAATAGAATGAATGTTTACCAACAAATAGTAGCTGAGATTAAAGCAGCCTCAAACATAATAATTACCTCACATAAATCTCCAGATGGCGACTCAGTTGGAAGCTCCCTGGGCCTGCTACATTTCATTGAAAAGCTTGGTAAAACAGCTACTATTTGTCATCCAGATCCTGCGCCGGGTTTTTTGAATTGGTTAGATACTTCAGGTTTTCTATTGATGACAGATCAGTCTGCAGCTGTAGCTACTGCTTTCACGGCTGCTGACCTGGTGTTTTGTTTGGACTACAATGGTACAAACCGTGTTGGGTATGATATGCAAGTTTTGCTAGAGGCGGTAACTTGTAAAACCATAATGATTGACCATCATCTAAACCCAGAGGACTTTCCTACAATTACAGTTTCTGAAACGAGTGCTTCATCCACTTCAGAGTTGATTGTAGATTTAATCGAACAATCCGGCAATGGGGATTTACTTGACCCAAAAATTGGTACGCCTTTGTACCTGGGAATATTGACAGATACGGGGAATTTTCGATTCCCTTCCACTAAGCCACATACCCATGAGCTATTGGCTAAGTTGCTAGCTGCCGGTGTAGCACATCACCTGGTTCATGAGATGTTAAGTGATAACAACACTGCAAGTCGTTTACGGTTGCAAGGCTATGCTATGTGTGAGAAGATGGAGATATTAGAAGACTATATGGTGGCCATTATTTCTTTATCAAAAGAAGAATTGGCAAAATACAATTACCAAAAAGGGGACACTGATAGCTTGGCAAATCAGGCCTTGTCAATTAAAGGAATGAAGGCGGCAATAGTGTTCACTGAAAGAGATGGCATTATGAAGATCTCATTCCGTTCAAAAGGGGAGGAGAATCCCGTAAATATAATGGCGGCAGAGAATTTTAATGGCGGTGGACATGCAAATGCTTCAGGAGGTATGAGTGAACTATCCGTGGCTGAAACCTTGACTAAAATAAAGGATTTGGTTCCAAAGTATTTTTCGGTAAAGTAAACCTTTGTTATTTTTAATTAGCAAATGCCTTTACTGACAGTAGATTTCGTCCTTTTACAATTCTTTAGAGATTAAATAGGAGGTATAAATTAAATAAAATACGACCAAAAGTAAGGCTTCCCATCTGTCCAATTTTTTCCTTTTGCCCGTAACCATGGCCATTATAAGAAAAGCAGTGCCTCCGATGAGTAAAGCGAAATCCTGATTGAATATTTGATTATAAGAGATGGGCTTTATTAATGAACTAATACCAAGAATAAGAAGTACGTTAAAAATGTTTGAGCCTATTACATTGCCAATTGCAATGTCACTATTTTTTTTAAGGGCCGCTACTATGGAGGTAATCAATTCTGGCAGGGAAGTGCCTGCAGCAATTATTGTTAATCCAATTATTTTTTGACTTACCCCTAAATCCGTAGCAATACCTATACTATTATCCACTACTAGTTTACCGCCGATAATGAGTCCGATAAAACCCACTATTATCAGACTCCAAATCTTTGAATTGGATCTGTGACTATAGGGAAGGACTTCCCCTTTTTCTGTTTTCATTTGTTTAAATACATAGTACAGAAAAAATACAAAGAATAAGAGTAAAATGATCCCGTCAAGTCTGGATATTTCAGTGTTTTGATGGATGAAAAAATCATTAGCAAGTCCAAAGAAAACGATGGTGACAATTAAGGAAATAGGAATTTCTCTCCAAGCTGTGGAAGATTGGACAGTTATGGGATAAATGAGTCCAGCTATGCCCAAAATGATAAATAAATTAAAAATATTGCTGCCAATTATATTGGCTAAAACAATGTCCGAAAGTCCGTCCATGGAAGCTACAGCATTGACGACTAACTCAGGTGCTGAGGTCCCAAAAGCTACGATTGTTAGACCAATTACTAAATCAGGGATATGGTACTTTTTTGCTAAGGCTGATGCACCATCCACAAGCCAATTGGCTCCAAAAATTAACCCCAAAAACCCAATAACAATTAATAGAAAGGAAATAACCATATCATTTAAAATTTATCCTTATAGCTTTTAGTAAAGTTTTTGTTGGAATGCTGCTTTTTAATTTGCCTTTTTTGAAACAAATATAGTCCAAACAATTGGCCAGTTACTACCAATAATAATCATGCCCAAAGCGGTCATTACCTATCTAAGAAAGGGAATATTTTTCATGTTTTAAAAGCAAAGTTAAAGTGGCCACAAGACGACCAATAAAGATTGTAAAATGAACAATATAATGAATGGAATGACCATATATCCCATTACATCTCTTGCTTGTATATTGACTCCATTTCCCATGATTGGCAGGACAACCAATAAATAGAACGGTTGTAATAAATTGCTTAGACTTTCACCATAAGCCACTGACAAGGATGCCCTGGAAATCATAGCTGTTATTTCATTTTCAGGCAATCCTGCACCAAGCTCTTTGATGGCATTAATAATACTTGGCCCAATGACAGCAAATTCGCCTCCTGCAGATGGAATGGCAAAATTGACTATTGCGCCGGTTAAATAGGCATAAAATGGATAGGACTCCAATGTTGCTACTTCAGCCATCAATTGCCCGAGTTGATCTCCCAAACCTGTATACATCATGATTCCCATAATGCCTGCATAAAAGGGGTATTGAAATAGAATTCCTGAGACATTGCTACTGGAACGCTTCATGGCAATGGCATAACGTGAAGGCGTTTGGTGCAAAGCCATTCCTACAATTAGGAAAATAAAAATCATGATGTTAAAATTCAAATCAAAACCTCGGGTACTGAAATGAAATACAATATAGGTAAGTCCCATAATGAAAATAATCATTTGAAGGAGGATACTATTGTTCAATTTATCTGATAAGGCGGTAAAAGGTAAATGTAATTCTGAAGCCTCTTCTTTAATTGTCTTTTGGTCAGAAATGCCATTAGAAAGTGTCAAATCGCTCAATTCTTTATTCTTAAAATGTTTTGGCCGCAATAGGAACATTAGCAGTGAGCCGCCAATCACTATTAAGCCCATCATTGCAATATTTAGTGAGGATTGTAAAGTATAGGTAGTTGGTATAACAGCGGATAAGAGGCCAGTTTCAATCATGAAATTGTTGTCAGAATTGAGGAGTAAGGGGATGGAGCTGGAAAATCCTAAAACCCAACTGTTAAATGAAAAGTAAGCGCATGCAATTAAAAAAGGGTAATTAATACCTTTCACTCGCAAAGCCAACTCTCTTGCTAAAACGCAGGTGATTACCACCCAACCAAAGCTTATCATGGATAAAAGCATACCTATAAATACCACCACAAAATAGACTTGTGCTGGCGTTTTAATATAAGTAGAGAGGGCGCCTATTCCACGTTTTACCAGAGGAGACAAGGCAATGCTAAAGCCTGTGATGATGATTAACACAATTTGCATTGAAAACCCCAATAAGTCAAAAAATCCCATATACCAAAATTTTATTATTTCCATCGGGCTTACTTCCAACCAGGCAATAGCAACAATTCCTGTGATTAAGGTTAAAATAATAGCGAAGACAAAAGAATTAGGTAAGTATTTAAGAAATATGTGGATGAATTTTTCTCCTAATTTTTCTAACATGTTGTGGTTTGTTAGTAATGCCCAGTATTTTGGTTTAAAGCCATGGCTCGTAGGGCATTGGTTTGGGTTTATTTTAAGTCACATGTTGAATATAGGTTAAAAAGTCGATCGTTACAATGCGTAAAAAGTAGGAGATGACCATTTTATGGTCTTAACTGGGTAGTTGTTAATTAAAAGACCATTGTTCTGAATCAAAGGCGCTATCAATGCAACCCTATTTTATAGCGTATTTTAAAACCTTTGGGATCAATTGTCTTTTTCGAAGGATCAGCAAATAGTAAACTTTTATGGCAATTCGGTAGCCAAATTATTAAGGGGGGTATCCACTACCTGGTGTATAGAAGGCCAAAATGCAGCTCTTGCGTTTGGAAAGGAATGAGGTAATCTTACTGTTTTACCCTTTGTTTTCTTCTGGTCAAGCAAAGGGGCAATTATAAATTTGATTACATTAGAAGAAAGAGACATCAAAATTTTTCATCACAAGATTGTCAAGTTCCTCAATGTCCGATAGTAATTCCTGTTGGCTTTGGGATATTGACAAATCAGCAATTTTATTTCGTAACAACCTATTCAATTCGACCATTTTAAAATAAAAGGATTGCGATTGTAGTTTGATGTTACTTAAAGCCAATTTTTCCTCTATGGCGACCTTTTTTATTTTCACTACCTTGACCATTTCTACAGCAGAATCAAATTCTAATTCTTTTTGGTCGACGGATTTTAAAAGTCCGCATTCAAAACTGGCACATTGACTAGGTCTCTTGGAGTAAACAGTACAAGCATCACAAAATTTCTTACAAGGTTGCAGGAAAAAGCCATTGCCTTTTTCATCCTCTATTTCCATAAATGCTTTCACTCTGGGCACTTCTTCAGGATCTAGTTGCACAAAGCCAATTAAGGTGCCATCGCAACAGATTCCGCAGGACAAACAAATATTTGATGAATCACTCATGTTTTCAGAATTTAACCGCTTTTCAGTTTATGCTTTATTTGGAGCTTTAATAAGTACTTAAGGCCCAATTTAGGTCTTATGACGGCTTTAAAAGCAATATTTTAACCGTCTAAACCCGCTGACTAAAAGCCAAAAACCGTGAATATAGGTTTAATTTTAGCTTTGGTTTAATTCATTGTGCGTGTCCAGAGGGTAAATATAGGTCAAATAATTGATGGTTCCGACAGAGGAAAAGCTTGTGCTGATTATAAAAGCATGTTTTTGCAGGGTACTTATGGATAGAAAAAGTACTTTTTAAAGGATGAACTATTAAAGGTTGCAATAAGGAATGAATGTACTTGTTTCTGTTTCTAAGGACGCAAAAAGGTGCTCATGGTAAGTATAAGGTTTTTGCCTAATGCTAAAGGTTTGGAGTACAAAGTTATTGGGCTTTTTAAGAATTATTAAATTTTGCCTTCATAACAGCTGCATTTAGCCGCTGGTAGATTATCAGCTTTGTGACCATTGTTACTGTAAGGAGTCTTTGAATACGGTACTTTTGATTTCAAATTATAACCATGTTAAAAGATTATTTACCCATACTTCATTGGCTTCCGAGCTATAAAAAAACCTATCTCTCAGGAGATGTAGGAGCTGGATTAACTGTAGGGATTATGCTGATTCCCCAAGGGATGGCCTATGCAATGATTGCAGGGCTGCCTCCTGTTTTTGGGCTTTACGCCTCCTTGATTCCACAGGTAATCTATGCGATTATGGGTACCTCCAGACAGCTAGCCGTAGGACCTGTTGCCATGGATTCATTATTGGTAGCTTCTGGGTTGGGAGCTCTGGCCCTTACAGGTATGGATGAATACATTGCAATGGCGATCTTTCTGGCTTTATTTATGGGCGTTATCCAATTGGGATTGGGGCTGCTTCGCATGGGGTTTTTAGTTAATTTCTTATCTAAGCCGGTTATAAGTGGGTTCACTTCCGCCGCCGCTATTATTATAGCCCTGAGCCAGCTAAAGCATCTTTTGGGTACTACTATTGAAAGCAGTAGTCAAATACATATTTTGTTGGGAAATGCATTTTCAACCGTTTCTGACACCAATTTGATCACTTTTGGAATTGGTATATTTGCAATCCTTCTCATTAAAGCGATTAAGAGGTTCAACAGTCGAATTCCTGCTGCCTTGGTGGTGGTGGTTCTTGGTGTCTTGGGTATCTATATTTTTGGCTTAAACGATCAGGGAGTAAAAATAGTAGGTGAGGTGCCTAGTGGGTTACCGTCCTTTCAAGTGCCTACCATTGCTTATTCCAGAATTTCTGAGTTACTACCAATAGGGCTGACTTTAGCCCTAATCGCGTTTATGGAAGCGATCTCCGTAGCCAAAGCCATAGAGGAAAAGCACTCTTATTACAAAGTGGATTCCAACCAGGAGCTAATCGCTCTAGGTACATCTAATATTTTAGGATCGCTATTTCAATCCTACCCAACTACCGGAGGTTTTTCAAGAACAGCAGTCAATGACCAGGCTGGCGCAAAAACAGGTGTTGCACCTATGATAAGTGCTCTTGTAGTGGGCCTTACATTATTGTTTTTAACCCCTTTGTTCTATTATCTTCCTAATGCGGTTTTAGCTGCCATTATTATGGTAGCTGTCTTTGGCCTGATAGATTATAAATACCCTATTGAACTTTTCAGAAATCGAAGAGATGAGTTTTTTCTATTAATTGCCACTTTTATGATCACCTTAACCGTCGGTATCAAGGAAGGAATTTTACTTGGTGTTTTGATTTCGTTGCTGTTACTTGTATACAGAACTTCAAGGCCACATATTGCTGTGTTAGGGCGAATACGAAATACCGACTACTTCAAAAATGTTGGTCGTTTTCCTGAAGACACAGAAACCTTTAAAGATTTTTTGATCATTCGCTTTGATGCGCAGCTCTTTTTTGGGAACAAAGATTATTTCAAAAATCAATTGCAAATTCAACTTGACAATAAGGGAGAAGCAGTAAAATTCATTATTTTAAATGCGGAAGCCATCAATTATATTGACAGTAGTGCTGTACACATGCTACGACAAACTATTGCCGAATTGAAGCGAAAAGGAATTAAATTGGTTATTGCAGGAGCGATCGGTCCTACACGTGATATCTTCTATAGCAGTGGGCTTATTGAGGATATAGGTAAAAATAATTTTTTCGTAAAGACAAATGAGGCCTTTGAACATTGTATGCCCTTCAGTAGCAAAAGCGCCATTGAAGAAAAAATTTCTCTACAATCAAAAAAACACCACCACATAACCTAATTCGAGGTAGGTATAACACTTGATCGACCAGAAAATTGGGTTTCTTTAAACCCAGATTATGCAATTGAATTCCTAAAGCTTGTCCTGTATTTATGAAAGGTGAATTCAGTACCTAATAGTTTGTCTATTGCCTATTCTGGGATAAAGAGAAAGATCGCCTTAAAGGTTCGTATGAGGGAAATACCTTGAACTAAATTGAAAAAAACAAATGGCTTTAGTTAATCCTGTTTGGGTTTCGCTGAAGGTAACATCACTAGATCCTGATTATAGAAAGAATATTTATTAAATATTTTTCTAATAATTTACAACAACGTATTCTTCAACAATATCCTCAATCATTTTAGCAGTCAATGGCTTATTTCGATATCCACTGATTGAGGTAAAACTTTTGGCTCTATTTACATCATCAGGGTTTAAAGAAGTCGTTAGCATAATAAAAATAATATCTTCACGATTGTCATGTTTCAATTTTTCGTATTCCTCCAAAAATTCCCATCCGTTCATAATAGGCATGTTAATATCCAAAAAAATAACATTGGGTTGGGTGGAGGATTCTCCTTGTTTAGATCGGAGATATTCTAAAGCCTCAAGACCATTTTCGGCAATGACTACATTATCCGAACAAGCTGATCTTTTAATTGTAAAATTATTGACAAAATTAGTGGCCTTATCGTCGTCAACAAGAAGGATGGAATTTAGTTTTAATGTCATGTTCAAAAGTTTTTAGGTGAAAAAACCATTAAGTATTGTTCATTTAAAATCTATCAAATATAAGATAAAAAAAAATGACCTAGTCGATGAATATATCAAAAAATTTGAAATTTCTAAATAAAAAAAATATCATGTGATTTTTTACGGAATAAAATATTGAAATGAGGGTCTTTTATATAGGTTTGAAATCAGGTCATAAGCAATTATTAGCACTTAGAATACTGAAAATTGGTCTTTCAAACACAAATGCTATTTTTTATTTTAGTAGGTGATCTTAGTAAAGTGACGAGAATTTTATGTCATTTTTTTTTGCGTCATTAAAACACTTATTAGGCATAATTGGACGAAACATGTTTTTTAATTCTTGTGGAGTTTTAGGCTTCCCTATAATTTGCTTAAATTAATAGGGGGCTATAATTCTCCCAGAATCAAAACGGCATTTTTTAATAGTTTGTGATGTTGTGGTACTGTAGATGGTATTTCTTTATGGTCTATGATACCTGGCTTTCAGAGCTTTTATTTGGCACTTTAACAATAAAGGTAGATCCTTTGCCTAATTCAGAATGTATTTTTATTGATCCTTCAAGATTGTTGACAAATCTTTGGACCATATGCAAGCCTAAACCTACTCCTTCACTAGATTTTTTGTTTACCTGATAATTGCGCCTCATAATTTTTGCAATATCCTCTTTCTTAATCCCTATCCCATTGTCTTCAACCTTCAAAACAGCCTCGTAAGCATTCGAAGCAAAGCTAAATAATATAATTTTTTCAAGTTTTTGGTTATCTGAGTATTTTATAGCGTTGCTTATTAAATTTGATAAGATGGAGCGAAACTCAATTTCATTGGTATGGAATTCCCCATTTTGCTGAATGTCTACCTTAAAATCAATGGAATTTGATTGTAACAGTTGTTCAATCGTATCCTGATAACTTGAAACTACCTGCGCTACATTTACAGATTGTAATTCCTCCATCGTAGTTATATGCTTCAAGGTTTCTTTAACAAAAGACCTTAAATTGGAACTACCCTTTTCTATTAATCCCAAATATTCCTTTAGACTTTCTATATCCTTTTCTGATTTTGTTAGATTAATTAAGCCCATGATAGAAGCCAAAGGATTCTGGATATCATGAACGATATTGTATAAGGTAGTATTGAGACGTTCATTTATAATATGTGACCTATTGTAATTTTTTTCAACTTCTAATTCTGAATTTTTTCGGTTGGTAATATTGATATGCGCCAATAAGGTTAATTGAGGATTTTCTAAAACCTGGGTAACTCTTAAAATAAACCATCTATTTTCATTAGGAGAATGGCAGGGGTATTCTAATTCAAATTTTTCAAGTTTCCTATCCATTACTTGTTGAATACCCTGTCTGGCATCTTTGGCCATTTTTTTTTCTTCGCCTTTAACCGCCTCGCAAGTAGATAAATAATTACTGCTGACCCCTGTGCAAGCATCATCGCCCATATTTTCCACAGAAAAATTACGCCAGGCCTTATTAGTGAAAATAATTTCGCCAGAAACGTTTATAATAGCCATTGAATCTACTATCGAATCTAATATTTCAAAGTTGTCTAACATACTTTTCTGTCATATGATTAAAAAACCATGCCACCCATTCATTGTTGGAGTAGCAGAAAGGTTTAAAGGAGTAGTAATCGACGTTTAGAAGTTTTCTTTTAGCACCTTTTTTTTCACTCCTTCATTCGTCATTTTAACGGGATTGATAAAACCATTCTCATCAAAAGTCATTTCATCAATACAAGTTTCACGGTGATTACCATTAGTAGTACCCAAGGGGCGACGGTGGTAAACAATATAGTATTCATCCGTGTCTGGTATGTTTATTACAGAGTGATGACCTGCACCGGTGGCAATTTTTGGGTCTTGCTGTAGGACTTTACCAATTCGCTCAAATGGACCAAAAGGGGAATCCCCTATAGCATAGGCAACACTGTAATCTGGGCCTCCCCAACTCCCTTCTGACCACATAAAGTAATATTTATCATTTCGTTTGAACACAAAAGGCCCTTCCACATATTTGTCAGGAGTTACTTCTTTATATGTTTCTCCATCCTCAAAAGGTACTAAATCCAGTAAATCATCACCTAGTTGGACAATATTACAATGTCTCCAACCCCCGTAATACATATAATGCTTTCCATCATCGTCTTTAAAAACAAATTGGTCTATGGGTTGTGCTCCATTGTGAAATGAATTGATCAAGGGTTTTCCCAGGGCATCTACAAAAGGCCCTTCCGGGCTATCTGCTATTGCTACTCCAATTCCTCCCATCTCTTCGTTGCTCTGAATATCGTTGGCACCAAAAAATAAATAGTACTTATCATTGGCCTTAATGATTGAAGGAGCCCAAATGGAATAGGCTGCCCATGAAACGTCCTTAATGTCAAGCACGCGGGAATGTTTTTCCCAATTCACTAGGTCTTTTGAAGAAAAAGCATCTAGAAAAGTTTGCTTCAGGTATTGTGGATTAATTGTGTTCTTCTGCAGTTCCAGTTGCTGTTTAGTTAGATCTGTAGAATTATCAATAGCTCCATAATCATCTGAAAATGTAGGGTAAATCCAAAATTCATCATCAAATATTATTCCTTCAGGGTCAGCATACCAACCAGGAAAAACAGGGTTTCCAGAATAGATTGCTTCTTTTTCTTTTAATTCCTCTTTCTTTTGTGGCTTACAAGAGGAAAGGCTGGATGCTATTACTAATAATGATAAAATAGGGTATTTCATTGGGTTCATTCTTTTATGCTCGATTTGCCAGACTTTTTTGTGGGGTAGGTTGCCAACTAGGTGTTGGTTGAAAAGGT
Source organism: uncultured Cyclobacterium sp. (assembly GCF_963977555.1). Lineage (GTDB taxonomy): Bacteria > Bacteroidota > Bacteroidia > Cytophagales > Cyclobacteriaceae > Cyclobacterium. The sequence continues at coordinate 88,425 of NZ_CAXBPD010000011.1, forward strand.
ATTTATGTTTGGGCGGTTAATATAAGTTAAAAATTTGATCGTTCCAATGGGGCAAATACCTCTATTAACTACCTATTGTACGCCTATACCGAAAGGTTAATTGTTAAAATAATAGCTTTATTGATATAGGAAGCATCTGCTTTATAGCTGTTGAGTATTCTTTAATCCATCAAAATGGAAAGTTTGAGAATAGCAATCCGTCTCATGCTTTATTAACTTTTTCAATGATTTGTTTAGGGCTTTTTGTGATGGTATACGAAGCCAAAGCGACTGGGTTAAGGCACTATTTAGTTCCTTAACCCAGTTGGATAGATTGCTTCAGGTCACCTGAAACAGGACACTAATTGATAATTTTATTGTCAAAAATTTAGATACGTTTGAATAGGGTTGTTGCATTATGGCCACCAAAACCAAAGGTGTTGCTCATGGCAATTTTCACATCTCCTTCAACCGCATCTTTTAACACGATAGGCATCGACTGGGGAATCTCTGGATCGATTTCTTCGGTGTTTATGGTTGGAGGAATGATGTTGTTTTGGATTGCTTTAATGGATAAAATAGCTTCAATAGCTCCAGCTGCTCCCATTAAATGACCAGTCATTGATTTTGTAGCACTGATTTTAAGGTTTTTGAAATTGCTTTTAAATATTTTGTCTACCGCTTTCATTTCACTTATGTCCCCCACGGGCGTTGAAGTAGCGTGCGCATTCAAATAATTAATTTCTTCCGGGTTAAGCTCGGCTTCATCCATTGCCAATTCCATCGCCTTTATAGCACCTATTCCTTCCGGGTGTGTTGCGGAGATATGGTAAGCATCATCAGTCATTCCAGCGCCAACTATCTCTGCATAAATCTTTGCACCTCGCTTTTTGGCATGTTCATATTCTTCCAGAATCAGTGCTCCAGCCCCTTCTCCCATTACAAAACCATCCCGTTGCACATCAAAAGGGCGGGATGCCTGTTGGGGGTTTTCATTTTGAGTAGACAATGCTTTCATGGCACTGAATCCTCCTACAGAAGATTCCGTAATCGGCGCTTCTGAACCACCGGTAACCATTATTTTGGCCTTGTTCAAGCGAATATAATTGAAAGCATCCATAATCGCTGAGTTTGAAGAGGCACAGGCAGAAACAGCTGTATAGTTGATCCCCATCAATCCAAATTTCATGGCGATCATTCCAGAAGCCATATTCACTAGTAATTTTGGTATGAAAAATGGGTTGAAACGAGGGTTTTTACCATTCTCAGCATAATTGATGACCTCATCTTCGAAAGTTTGCATACCGCCCTGTCCTGAGCCCCAAATTACCCCTACGTCAAAAGGAGAGAGCTTTTGTATATCAAATCCGCTATCTTCTATGGCCTCGGCAGCCGAATAAAGTGCGTACTGTGTAAATCGATCGCCTCTTTTTATCTCGTTGCGGTTAAGGTGCAATTCAGGGCTAAATCCCTTTAATTCACTGGCAAAGGTTGTTTTGAATAGCGAAGAGTCAAACTTGGTGATTCTTGAGACGCCACTTTTACCATTGATGGCATTTTGCCAAAATTCGTCTACTGAGTTTCCAATAGGAGTCAAAGCTCCTAGTCCTGTTATTACGACTCTTTTCATAGGTTATATTTCTTATTGAATAGGATTTAAGTAGGTCTTGAAGCTTAGGTCATAGAAAGATGTAGCGTTGTAAACACGCATGATTTAAGCTTTGCTAATAGCCTTAATTTATGATGATTGACTTAAGATTATTGATGATTCTAAAAATTATTGTTTTCAATACCACATTTAATCCTATGCTTGAGTTTTTTTAAGAGGGTAAAACTAACCAGTCGTTTTGAGACAAAAAATTTTTCCAACAGTAATTTATCTTTGTTACGGACTTAAACATCTGCGAGATTTTCTGCTATTTTATTTGCCTCTGTTGGATTAATAGGTGGGTATAGATATAAAACCTTTATGCCTCCAGTAATTGTCCTGTTTTACAATTGTTTTTTACTCTTACTAACGTATTATTAAAAGCTACTCCTTTAAAAGGGTACATTGGATAGGTGGGGTATGCTAACGATTATAAACCTTTCAAAAATAAATAGCCTCAGCCACTGGCTTATTCATGACTTATTCGTACAATTTCAATAGCCTCTCAAGATCATCCAAAGTATTGGCTTCATTGGCAGGTTTATCTTTTCGCCACCTAAACATCCTTGGAAATCGCAGCGCTACTCCTGATTTATGGCGTGAGGACCTGGCAATCCCCTCAAAAGCAATTTCAAAAACCAATTCTGGTTTTACACTTCTTACTGGCCCAAAACGATCGATTGTATTCCGCTTGACAAAAGCATCCACCTGATTGATTTCCTTATCTGTTAATCCTGAATATGCCTTGGTAAAGGGAACCAATTCATCACCTTTCCATACGGCAAAAGTATAATCGGTATACAGGTTGGCTCTTCTGCCATGCCCTCTCATGGCGTACAATAAGACTGCATCGATCGTAAGGGGATCTACTTTCCATTTCCACCAATCTCCCTTTTTACGGCCTACTTTGTAGGTACCATTTTTGTGTTTTAGCATTAAACCTTCAGCATGGTGCTCTCGGGAATTGGCTCTTTCTTTTATCAATTCTTCCCAATTGCTAAATGCTACCAATGCAGAAATAAGCAATTTATCATCAGCTGACTCTTTTACCAACTTCTCTAATTTCCCTCTTCTATAGTGCATGGGTTTTTCTCGGATATCTATCCCATTATTTTCCAATAGATCGTAGGCAATCATAGTAACTGGGGCCTTTTTCAAAATGGCTTTACTCACATTTTTTCTTCCTATGCGACTTTGTAAAACATTAAACCCCAATGGTTGTCCATTTTCATAGGCGATGATCTCTCCGTCGATTACTGTCCCGTTGGGAAGTGCTTTGGTAAGCACTTCAAATTCAGGGAATTTATCGGTTACCAATTCTTCACCTCTAGACCATACAAACAATTGGTTTTCTCGAACGATAAGTTGCCCTCTTATGCCGTCCCATTTTCTTTCTGCCATCCACGCATCTGTATCACCTAATTCCTGCGGGGCTACTTCTATGGCATAGGCAAGATAAAAAGGGTAGGGTTGTGAAATTTTATCTGCGGGATCGGATGCGACGATTAATTGATGGTAGGTAGTGGTCACCGCTCTCCAATTGCCCATTAAGCGATGAGAAAGCGTGTTCTCCTCAATGCCACTGTGCTGGGCCAGGGCTCGCGTCATTAACTTTTGAGAAACCCCAACTCGCCAGCCACCGGTCATTAACTTGTTGAAAACAAAGCGTTCAGTTTCATCCATCTGATTCCATGCCCAAAGTACTTGTTCCTTTTTGGTAGGAAATGAATCATTGGATGATGGAGAAACTTGCTCTTCAAGGTTTTTTAAATCAATGATAAATTCAATCCATTCGCTTAGGCTTTTATCATGCCTGCTTTCCAGGTTTGGGTGCATTAATGCCAAGGTTTCAGCCAAGTCACCTACAATGTGATAAGATTCTTCAAATAGCCATAAAGGAACATTGGCAGCTGATGCCGACCATTCTCTTAATAAGGCTGTTCTTACACTTCTCTTTGGTTTGCGATGACTTAAAATGGCAATGGTCCACAACTTATCCGAATCACTGGCCTCATTAAAATAATTCACCAAAGCAGCTACCTTTTTCAAAGTTTTGGTGGTTTGGTCCAGCTGTGTAAAAAGATGAACAAAGTTTTTCATTCTACATCTGTTTTTTCTGTGGATTCTAAAAGTTCTCCTTCAAATTCGGTAGCCTCAATTTGTGTATCTATACCCTGGTCATTTAACCATTTACTGAAAATATTGGTGTATCCATGCGTTACAATTACTTTTTCGCATCCTGTGGCTTTGATGGCTATATTTAAGCCGTCCCAATCTGCATGGTCGGACAATACAAACCCTCTATCTACGGACCGCCTTCTTCTGGGGCCTCTCATTTTCATCCAGCCGGAAGCAATTCCTACCTCAAATGGTTGAAACTTTTTTTGCCAAGATGTTCCTAAGGCGGAAGGAGGTGCAATTACCAAAGCGCCTTTAAAGTCCTTTTTATTCATTTCGGGCGTTACATAGGTCGTTTCATTTAAGCTAACACCCATATTTCGGATAATCTCGTTTGTTTTTTCTATGGCCCCATGCGTAAATATTCTACCAATGGAAGGATCAACTCCCTGAATTAAACGCTGGGCTTTCCCCAATGAATAGCCCGTCAGAATGGTTACCTTGTCTTCATCTTTGTTTTTTCTCCACCAATTGTTAATGTCTTCAAAAACTTCTTTCTGATCCTGCCATTTGAATACAGGCAAGCCGAAGGTGCATTCTGTAATAAATGTATGACATTCTATGGGCTCAAAAGGAGTTGAAAACCCATCATTTTCCAACTTGTAATCACCTGAAGCCACCCAAACCTCCCCTTTATAGGCGACACGCACTTGAGCAGAACCGATAATATGTCCGGCAGGATAGAAGCTGAATTCCACACCATTTATGGTTTTTTTGCTTAGGTATTCCATCGACTCTATATGAATGTCTGCACCCAGGCGGTGTTGGATTATGGGTTTAGACAGGTGATGGCACAGGTAAAATTTATTGCCCCAACGAGAGTGGTCTGCGTGAGCATGGGTAATGATGGCATAGTCTACCGGTTTCCATGGGTCGATATATACATTTGCTCTTTGGCAAAAAATACCTTTTTCAGTGAATTGCAATAGAGACATAATTCAATAACAGGTGTTGGAGAAATAAGATAGATTATGGCTATAAGTATGCGTTGGATTTCCCGCTGCTTTTATTTGGCTAATATCGATAATTGCAACCAAAATTGCTCTATTTTTAGAATGGCATCTAAAAACTCATCCACATTTAGAGGTTTTTTTACATAGCTGTTGCAGTGATTTTGGTAGGCTTTATTTATGTCTTTTTGATTGGTAGAAGTAGTTAACATAATTACAGGTGTTTTTTTGAGAATTGGATCCTCTTTAATTTGCTTCAATACCTCATGACCGTTATAAATGGGGATATTAATATCCAAGAGGATCAAGTCAGGTTTTTTCGATTTGTTTTTTGTTCCCCGCTCAAAAAGGTAATCAAGGGCTTCTTGCCCATTCTTTGCAATATTGATCTCTGCTTTTATTTTGAGTTCTTCAAAAGCTTCCAGAATGAGTACAATATCTCCTTCATTGTCTTCTACCAAAAGAATGTTGGCTAATTTTATTTCTTTATTATCCATTTCAAATGGTTTTTAAAATTGTAAAATAAAATATTGTTCCTTCCTCAGGAACAGACTCTAACCAAATTCGCCCTCCTAAAAGTTCTACGTGTCTTTTAGCAATAGAAAGTCCTATTCCTGTGCCCGAATCTTTTTCTTTGTTTTGGAGTCTTTGAAAGATGATAAATATTTTGTCATAGAATTGAGAATCGATTCCTACCCCATTGTCTTTGATAGAAAATCGCCATTCTTTTTCATTTTCTTCAGCACCAATCTCAATTATAGGAGGGGTGTTTTTTCTGGAATAAATAAGGGCATTGTCTATTAGGCAATGGATTATTTGTACTATTGCCGCCTTATGCGTAACTAGGGTTGGGAGGTTATTGTTAATGATTTTGGCAGATTTTTCTGAAATAAGTTTTCTTCTAAGTTTTTGAAATTCTAAAAGTAATTCATTTAAATTAACTTTTTCTTTTCCTTCAGTTAGCCTTTTTGCTCTCGAGTACTGTAAAAGGTCAAGAATAATTTGTTTCATTCTCTTGGCACCATCTGTAGCATAATGGATGTATTGGTTTCCCTTTTCATCCAATTGACCTCCATATTTTCGCTTTAACAAATCCATGAAGCTCGCAATCATTCTCAAGGGTTCCTGTAGATCATGAGAAGCAATAAAAGCAAATTGTTCAAGCTCCTCGTTTGAGCGTTCAAGTTCATGTGTATATTGTTTTATCAACTCCTCGTTTTTGACTTCATTCGTAATGTCTGATGAAATACCAATGATTCCAGATAAATTATTATTTTCATCAAAAATTGGATCATTTGTAATTTTTGCAGTAAAAATAACTCCCTCCTTATTTCGCACTTTAAATTTTCCAGACCACCTTTGTCCGTTCCTTAGCTTATCCATTATCTGATGGGCTTGGGCTTCATTAGTTTGGGGAGTAGTTAGGTGCATAATATTATTGCCTATTGCTTCTTCTAGGGTCCATCCATAAATACTTTCAGCGGCTTTGTTCCAATATTTAACAACTCCATCTAGGTTGGTTGCTATAGCTGCCTGGCCGATAGTACTTAATAATTTAGCTTTGAACCTATTGTCTTCTTCTGATTTTTTATGCGCTGTAACATCTAATATTATTGCCAAATATCTATTGGTGTTGCCATCTGACACCAATTGTAAATGTACTTCCACGGGATATAGGGATCCATTTTTCCGTTTGTGGTAGGTGAAAAATTCAATTTTTTCTTTTTCTTTGTTCACTAAAGGAGAAACTAGTAGTTTAAATGTAGGTGCCGTATAGGAGGGCTTGAGATCTAGTGGTGTTAAAGTTTTTATTTCGCTACTGGAATAGCCCAAGTTAAGAAGTGCTCCTTTATTGACATAAGTGAATTTAAATGTTTCTTCATCAAATATATAAATTTCATTTAGGCTGTTTTCTATAGTAATCAATAAACTATTTCTTTCTTCTTCTACTTTTTTTCTTTCATCAATATTCTGAAAACTGCCATAAACTCTTGTACAGACATCATCGACAAATTCAGCTTTTGCAGTGGTTCGAACCCAAATTTCTTTATTTCTAGCAGTTACAATAATCGCTTCGATGTCATAGGGTTCTCTCGTAGAAATACACTTCTCAAAATATGACTGTGCCATTTGACGAAAATCGTCTCTGTAAAAATTGATGGCGGATTCCACATTTGGCACAAATGTATTGGGGTCTGTTCCGTACAACTGGTGAACCTCCTCTGACCAGAAGACAGTTTGATTTATTACATCCACTTCCCAACTGCCAATTTTGGCAAGTCTACCGACTTGAAGGTTTAATTCTCTCAGTTTCTTTTCTTCTGTAATGTCTTTGGCAACAGCGTACACTACTCCATGCTCTGGGGCTGAGGTAGCTGTCCAGCTCAACCATACTAGTTTACCCTGCTTTGTAACATATCGGTTTTCAAAATTTTGGGGATTTCCTGAACTGTACAATTCCCTTTGTTTTTCAATTGTTAATAGCTGATCTTCCTCATGTACAAAGGATTTAAGCGGCCGGGAATACATTTCTTCCAATGTATATCCCAGCAATTTTAGGCCAGCAGGGTTGATGCGTTTTATATAGCCATCAAAATCAGCCACACAAATAACATCGGGACTAAAATCAAAAATCTGAGCCAATTCGACTGCTATTTTTTTTCGGTTTAGTTCAGATCCTATAGTTGACTCTAATTTTTCAAATACTTTTAAAAGTAGGGTCAGGTTAGATTTGTATTTTTCTGTTCCCATCAATAGTACCCCAACAACCTCTTCTCTATGTTTTAAAGGTACTCCCATCATGGCTTTTATTCCTGCTTTTTTTGCAGCCGCTTTTCTTTTGAAGAAACGCCATTCTTTATCTCCTTCTTCCCATATTTCTGTTATACTGTTTTCCCAAACATAGCCAGATATCGCTTCACCTAAAACGAAGGCATCTAAGTTCTTGGCTGCAAGATAAAAGGCACCTCCGGCCTTGCTTTCTACATAATTTGTTACAAGATTAATTGTTTTTGAACCAATAGCAGGGAGCCACACTTCTACGAAGGTAAAATCACCAAACTTAGCAATTAGTTTGCACAACATGTCCAGGCATGTTTTTAAGTCACTGTCAATTGATTGATTGAAAATATCACCTATCTTACTAATAAGCTCATTTTCCAGCTCTTTGGTTTTTTGCTCAGTCACGTCCCGCTGAATGGTAATCCAGTGGGTAAAAAGTCCTTTTTCATTTGCAACAGGAGTGACGGTAAAGTCTATCCAGAATTCTTCTCCATTTTTTTTGTAGTTAATGGTAGTTATTTCACAGGATTCCCAATTTTTTAACGCATTTCTTAATTTTTCTATATCTTCTTTGCTGGTATTAGCTCCATGCAGGAATCCGGTTGTTTTTCCAATTACTTCTGCTACTTCATAACCCGTCATCTTAGTAAAAGCCTCATTGGCATAAATAATTCTAGGTCCTGAATCATCTTGTGCTTGTGCTTCTGTAATTAAAATGGCATCATTCGTATGGGTGACGACACTTTCAAGCAGTTTTAGTTTTTCTTCTTCCTCTTTTTGACTGGTGATGTCTCTGAAATTATCTACAATACCCTTTACGGAAGGATCATGAAGCAAATTGGTGATGACTGGTTCAACCCATCTCCACGAACCATTTTTATGTTTTACCCTAGCAGTGTGGCCCTTCATAGAAATTCCTGGGTGGTTTATGCAGCGTTCCAAAGCTTTTTCTGAATCCTCTAAATCTTCAGGGTGTATTAATTCTTTGAAGTCTATATTCATTGCTTCAGAGGGAGAATAACCTAGAATATTAATAATTGATCCTGATACATAGCTTGTCTTGCCTTCAGGAGAGATGATAATGACACAATCCAAGCTGTTTTTAAATAGAGACTCATACCTTTTTTGGCTTAGTTCAAGTTTTTCTTCCTGCTCAATTTTCTCTTTTGCATCTCTAGTAACACAATACATGAGCTTTGTATTGGCATCCCACCTGATAGACCAATGATTGTAAGCAACACCACCATTTTTTTTCTTGTATCGATTGACGAAAGATTTTGTGTCTTGACCAGATAAAATAGCAGCTGCTTCTATGGTACTTTTTGTTACATCTTCTTCTATAATTAAATCATGGTAGGCTTTACCTATTAATTCTTCTGGTAAATATCCCCACAATTTTGTGGCAGCAGCACTAACATACACAAAATCTCCCTTCTCATTAATTGTACAAAAAACATCTAAGGAGGCATCTATCAATTGGTTGGCTTCAGATTTTCGCTTCACTAAACGAGTAATGTTTTTTGATTGGCAGGCAACTGCAAAAATTTGATTATCGTCTCCCCTTATAGGTTCGAAAGTAGTTTGACCATATTGCGTTTCAGCCGTCTTTGGATTGAAAAAATGCTCTTCTATTTCCAAATATTCTCCTTTTAGCGCCCTAATGTAGTAGGCTTTCCATTTTGAGTAATAATCCTCACTAAATCCTTCGATAAATATAGAACTATTCAATTTAACCTCAACACCGCTGATTTCTTTCAACAGACCGATATAAGCCTTATTGGCAAAAATTAAATTGAAGTCCTGGTTAACCATCCAATACAGCTCTTTACTTTGATCCAGAAAAACATTCGATAATTGTTCTTTCTTCATAATAAGAAAAAATTGTTTGAGTAATAATTGAAACTTTTTATAATAAAGTGATTTTAAGATTCGAACAACTTAAATTCCATTTCCCCAAGTTCTTTTTCGAAAATAGATTATTGTTTTTGAAAAATGAATTTTATGAGAATAAGGTTTGATGTTTATTAATTCCTTATTAAAACTATCAATTTTTTAAGCTTTGAGCACGTTTAAAAAATAGGTTTATAAACTTTCTTTTTCGTCTTTAAATTGAAACTTAATGAGAAACGCTGACAAGAATATTTGATAAACCGATTTAAAATTCAAATTATAATCTTTTTCACACTCATAATTTTTTCACCATTGATCGTAATTACATCATATTTGATCAATTTTTTTTAATATTTTAAAAACAATGGATTGAAAATAATACTTTTTTACCTTCCTCTTGTTATTTACTACTAGAAATTCATGCTGATTTACCTGTCAATCTCATAAAGAATTTAAATCCTTGTAGTTTTATAGCTATTATTAAAATTTCAATGGTTCTAATAAAGTTTTGATCTGATAGTAATTAAAGGAAAATTAAGCCGTACTTTTGTGGCCGAAAATAAAAAGTCCGATGAAGCGCATAAATGAATACAAAAAACTCTTTGGGGTTGAAAAGGAAATCGAATTGACGACCTTGAAAAAGAAATACCGCGATTTAGTGAAAGAGTGGCATCCTGATAAATTTTTAGAAGGCGATGCCTTACAAGCTGAAGCAGAAATACAAAGTCGTAGGGTCATTGATGGTTACCATTTTTTGGTGAGCATAGCGCCTGAGACCATTGCCAGTAATCTAGAAAACTACACTGAAACGATTAATGTAGCTGGTATTGCTGATTATAAACACAAAGGTTTATTATTGGAAATCACCTTTCATGATGGATCTACTTACGAATACTTTGGTGTGACAAAGCAAGTCTATCAAAAGATGATTAATAGCGATAAACTAAATCGTTTTGCCAAACGAAATATTTATCCAAAGTATGTCTATAGAAAAACCAAGAAGAGTTTGGAAACAGCATAAAGCCCTCGATTAAAAGAAGCTTTATTTTTTAATGAAGTTTGACTGTTAAGTAATCCTTTAGTCACATTTTGAGCGCAGTAAATCTGAATCATCTTGATCAGATTTACTGCGCTTTTTTTTAAAATGCTTTTTCATAAGACTTGCCATTAATCATAATGGGCAAATGGTAATACCATGCAATGCTACTAAACAGTTTTATTTTTTTAATCCTAAACTTTTATCAATGCAATTGAATAACCCTGCCTTCTTCTGCTGATTGGTAGGCTGCATAAATAACGTTCACCACATCGACTGCCAAATCAATACCTGAACGGGGCGCTTTGTTTTCATGAATGGAATGAACAAAATCCTCTATCTCTAGAGAGAATCCCCTAAACCAGTCTTCATCACAACTTGGACGGTTCCAGCCTGCTTTGGTCTCTAATTTCTCTGTGAAGTTTTCGCTCTCAAATGTTCTCGGATCTACGGCATAGGTTTCAATAACGTCATTGGAAGTCATATTGGCTTTGATCACACCATCCGTCATATAGGCGGTTACCTTTGTATTAAGTCCTCCAAGTCCTACATCACTTACAATGACCGTTGCCCTGGATCCATCATCAAATCTAATCACAACATTGGCCCAGTCCTCTACATCAACAGGGTCAGAGCTAATCCATTGATGGGCATTGGCTTTCCGTGCGTTTTCGGAGGCATCGGTATGAATGAGGTCGGCAGTATCAGCCATTACAGCAACTGGAAGAATACTTTTCCCTCTACGTTGTTGTCCTTCCCATTGTTTTAAGTAAAGACAAGCACCTACAGCGTGTGCTCCCATTCTTAGCAAAGCTCCTCCGCCCATGTATTTCCACTCTTTGGAAAACACGGAATTAGAACCGGAATGATTTTCCTCTGCCCTTAATTCAAGCACAGATCCCTTAGATGCGGCAATCAGATTGCGCATTTTTACAATAGGAGGGGCGTAAACCCAATTTTCCGCATAGCAAAACAGCACCTTGTTGGCTCTAACAGCCTCTCTTACTGCCTCCGCATTTTTTCTTGCCCCCTCTCTCATTTTTGATCGCGCTACGTGGAGACCAATAGGCTCAGGATCTCCAGGCGCTCCAAAATATCCCGTAAGCGGTTTCTCCATTATAATGTGTTTGCCTGCCTTAGCTGCTTTAATTGCAATCTCATGATGTGATGCTGGAGGAGTGCAGATATCAATGACATCAATGTCCTCCCGTGCTAGCAGTTCGTCCAGATTGGTCGTCACAAAGGAAACGCCAATGTCATTGGCATAAGCTTCAGCACTTTTTTGGGTCAAGGAACAGACAGCTCTAATTTCGACCAGAACGGGAGTTAAACTCATGTAATTTGCATGATGCATGCGCGCACCATATCGTGCACCTACCATCCCTATACCTAGTGTTTTTTTAGTCATTTGATGCAAATATTTTTTATTGTTTTCTAATTTATTGGTAAGTAATAGTATTCCTTTTACTAGGAAAAGTATCACTGTGATTGCAATACTAAACTAAGGGATTTTTACTGTTTATAAAAGGGCCTGAATTATTAATAGGTTGTCTTACCGGCAATAGGATTGAGCTTATCAGAATGTAAAATTTCATAAATTTTGGCCTAAGTGCTTTGGATAAGCAATTATTTTATTACCCCTTAGTTCTAAGGTCTTATTATTAATCTGAGTTCGATTTAGAATTGTCCTAAAAAACGGCTATTTCGGCACAGCGAACCCTTTTGATGTGGTTTCTGAGTTGGGAAAGGGTGTGGCAGTGCAGCCTTGCTGGGAATTTCCACGGCTTTCTCCACTAAAAACCTTCCTTAAGCCTACCAATGACGATTTTTTCATGATAATGGGTTGAATTCAGTTTATTAGAATTTATCGAGCTGCTTGCCCAAGGAGATGTACTCAGAAAGTGTGGCAATATTTTCATTGAAAACGGCGCTGCTTATTCGATCCATTGTTAAATATTGGCCATTCCAACGTTCTCCTCTAGGCATTGTTTTCTTGAATTTATCATTTTTTGTGACCCATGCGCCAGATTTTTCCTGCTCCTTGATTATTTTTTTTACCTTAGAAGTAATTTCATTTAAACGCATTGAAATTTCTTCTTTTGATACCAATAGATTCTCTGCTTTCCACAATTCTTCATTTCCCACTTTTAATGCCTTTTCATATCGTAGCGTACTCTTTTTAAGTAGGGATTGCAAATTAGATTGGTAACCATATCCTGTTCGTCGTTCAGGATGTAGGTCTTCAATATTGTCTACGCGAATTCTAGGGCGATCATAATAAAGTGGCTTATTTGTTCCCAGTTCTACAAACCGTGCCCACTTTCCATTTTCCATTCTTATCTCTCGAAGCCACCTCAAAGCATCTGGTATTGGTTCCAGTATTGTTGCGTTACCAAATACCAGGTATAAATCAATCAGGGTATTGATATTGTTAAGCGTTACGGAAGGACAAACTGCTGCTGGTTCAAAGGTACGGGCCCAGGCAGGTTGTAGAAACTCGTTGTATTGTTGTGCCCAACCTGGTTGTGGGGGAGGAAGTTGGGAAATATTCATGAATCTGGCCGCCTTACGTAAGCTTTTTTCAATGGCTTCATCATTGGGGTAATATTGATAAGCTTCCATCATGACACGGATACAATCATTAATTCCTCCATCGTTAAAAGTTGCGTAATCATGGTAGTTTCCTTGTTCGGGATACTTATGGGGCCAGCCACCATTGCTTAGTTGCGTGTGCATCATCATTTTCAATGCCCTTTGGGTGGCAGCATTGATAAGACTGTCTTCAAGTTCTTGATCCAAGGCCATTAAGAAACTGACGGCAGATTGGGTTTGATTGTCATCGAAACTTACTTTGTCATTGTCTAGTTTCTGAAAGTTGATTGTGTGGTCCCAACCACCATTTATGTTTTGACCGCGAATCAAAGCATAGGCCGCTTCTTTGGCAAATTCCAGCGCTTTTTTATCACCCGTTGCCCGATAGGCACGTAAAAAGGATTGACCTACTGCGGGAGTTCCTGGAGGCTGAACTTCGATAGTTTGATCGTCTAAGGGCACTTCTCCCCATTTCAACGATAAATCGGGGGTTACAAAATAAACATAACCGCCTTGGGTGTTAATGGTCTGAAAAAAGGCCACTCCTTTTCTCAATGAAGCAGCTACTTTATTGTTCAAATCAACCCTTTCTGCTTGGCTCAAGCTATTGTTTTGCGCAAAGGCTGCTGAAATGCCAACCAGGGCCATTAGCCCAAAAATGGTACAATAGCCAAGCAATTCTCTTCCTTTGAAAGTCATATAAGGGTTTATTTAAGGTTAATTCTATGGCTAATAAACGAAAATTGCTGTATTTTATCAAATGGAAATTAAGGAAACAAAGAATTTTATTCGGTAATGTTAAATTCATGAATTGACCTGATGTTTTGGGTAAACCCAAGCCATAGCTATTTCGCTCTTCTAATTTAGAAGTTATAAATAAATAGAAATTAATCTATCTGGCTAGTTTACAGTATTGTGTATCTAATACTTATCTTCCCTTTGCAAGGTCTTGCTTAGTTCTAAATACTGGGAAAATTTTTAATGGGATTTGACCAATTGTTTATTTAAAGAAATAGTTAGAAATTATTAGCCTATTTCCGTTAGGAGAAATTAACGGATTGATGATTTGGTTAAAACCCTCGATGGGTAAATCTTTTATGAGGCTTCCAGCTAAGCAGGAGGCTATTTATAAATAAAATTCTTTACCAAATTTCAATGTTTTAATCAATTAACCTTAAGTCAAAACCTCAATAGGAATGGGTTTTAGTCGATTTAAAATTAAAATGACCGGATTCCGGCTTTAGCCAAAATTGGATTTTTTCATTTAAAAAATAACTGTCTTTTGTTTAAATTAATTTTTCTCAATCTTAATGAAAGCAGTCTTCAATACCTCCAAGTGGCGTTACTTGGTGGGCATGGCAGAATGGTTTGCATAAACTTCTTCTTTCGAAGGTCTGTGAAGTAGATCGATACCTCATGAGAAACGTGTGCAGGGTTGCTAAATCTATTGAGCATATAATCATAACTGTAGGCCATGGTAATGCCACTCAATAGACTAAAACCCAAAACAGCATTGATGGAGTTCTGGTCTGGCAATTCATTGAATCTGGTAACGTTTCTGAAGCCAAGTCCTCCAATGAAATTCTCTACTTGAATTTGAGGGATGACTTCTATTTGTTGGAAGGTTCCCTGTCTTTTATAATTGAAGGAAACTGAAAACACCTTACGGATATTACCAGTTTTAAACATCCTTCGGTCGAGGTTTTTAACATATCCTCCATGGACCCCCCATTTTATGGGCAGGTTATTTCCTATGCCATCATCCAGAAAGCCAATATTGGGACGGGAGAGGTGGCTACTGCTAACCCCAAGCCAAAAGTCAGGCACTTGTAGCAGCGCTCCAAAAGCAATGTCTGGATACCATTTGCTGTCTTCTCCCGGTAAAAGATCCATGCTGCCTGGATTAACAGTCCGGTTTAGCAAGTCTATTTGATCTCCAAACACCATTTCCTGTAGGGTAATACTTCTATTTACAAGTCCCAACTGGCCCCCAAAGCGAAGGAAACTTTGGTTGTTCAGCATAAGTTTATAGGACAGAAATCCTGCTATATCCGTTGACCTAATGTTCAATAAGGATTCTGAAAATTGAGAAGCAGAAAAGCCAAACCCTACTTTGGTCTCATCTATATAGCTGTCAAAATACAGCCCATAAGCATTAAAATCATAGCCTAGCCCAGGCCATTGCTTTCTATAGTTGATGCCAACTCTGGTGACTTCCATAGCACCGGCAAAGGCGGGGCTTAGGTTAAGCGGTGCCGCATAGAATTGTGTAAACTGAAAATCCTGTGCCATTAAGCCTAATGGACCGGATAACATAAAAGTAATGTACAGCAAAATAATTTTCATCTCTCTCATTCCAAAAGCATAAATGCACCGGTTTCACTAAAATTTCTTCCGTCTGTTGTGGTATAATTCAATTTGTAAATGTAGTTGCCCGGACTTGCCTTCTGCCCACGATAGCTGCCATCCCATCCTGTATCGTTAAGGTCTTCAGAATGAAATAAAATCTCACCCCATTTGTCCATAATGGTGAATGCAAGGCTTTCTACATGTACAAACTTGGGGAAATAGGTATCGTTGATACCATCATTATTAGGCGTAAATACATTTGGTGTTTTAAGGAAATAATCAGTGATTACAATCTCGAAAGTATCGTAAGTTTCACAACCCCATGTGTCAGTGACCATCAAAGTAACTGTATAGGTGCCAGGAACTTGGTAGCTAAAGGTTGGGTTTTCTTCCAAGGAGTTGTTTCCATCTCCAAAATCCCAATAATAGAAGCTTATATTTCCGCTACTTTTATTAATAAATTGCACCTCAAAATTTACCAGGTTTTCACCATATGTCGGGTAGGAAGCGGATAGATAGTCTCCTTCTGCCAACACTATATTGTTTTCGACCACAAAGCTTTTGGTCTGAACGCAACCAAAACCATCCGTAACGGTCACCTGGTAATTACCAGGTGTATTGGTTTCCATGCGGTAGCCATTATTAGAGACTTCTCCGCTGCTCCAATCGATGGAGTAAGGGGCTACACCGCCATCGATATTTAAATCAATGGTTTCAAGAATCTCCCTTGGTTCACATTGTGTAGAGGTGGTGGTGGCAACATTTATGACAATTGGATCAGGCCTTTTAACCTCAAAAGTTTGTCTTACATAGCAGCCAGATTGATCGGAAACTTCTACAGAATAAGTACCGTTGGTCAGGTTGAAAATAGAGGGACTTGTTTCTCCAGTACTCCAATTATAGTTATAGGGTGGCCTTCCTCCAGAAACGGTAAGGTTAATCGCACCACTATTGCCGTCTTGGCAAACCAAAGCATCTTCCACCTGTCCTGAAGCAATCAGTAATTCAGGTTCCAATAGGTTGAAAGTCCTCTCGATGGTGCAACCTTTGGCATCTTCTAAGTAGACGGAGTAAATACCCGGAGCTAAATTATACAAGGAAGACTGCTCTGGTCCATGTGCCCATGTGGCCTTCACTGGGGCAGCGCCTCCGTTAAGATTTAGTAGGATGCTGCCATCCATAGCACCAAAACAGGAAATGGGGTTGACAACAGGGGCTATTTCGAATACCGGTACTTCAGCAATGGTTGTTTCTTTAATCACTGAGCAACCATTGGCATCTGTCACTGTAACCTGATAAAATCCAGGACCAATTCCAATAAAGGAACTTTGAGTTGAGCCTATGTTCCAACTTATATTGTAGGGTGCTACACCGCCTTGTATGTCTATAGAAAGATCAGCATCATTGGCATTGTAACAAGAAACCTCCGTATTTTTCATAGTCACTTCTAGTGGAGCAACTGGTTGTGAAACTTCAATATTTGAACGCTCAATTTGACAGCCATTCGCATCTGTGACAACCACACTGTAAAGGCCTGACAAAAGGCCATTGATATTGGCTGTGTTGAGCGCTATAGGTAAACCATCTCTAGTCCAATTGTAAGAATAAGAATCCAGAATGCCCCCTTCAACAGAAATTGAAATACTACCTGTTGCTTCGCCATAACACAGCACAGCTACTTTCTCAACAAGCCTCAAGGTTAAAGGTTCTGGTTCTTCAATGGAAAACTCTTCTATAACTTCGCAATTGTTTTCATCTATTATAGTTACTTCATAATTACCTGGTGCAAGATTGCTCACTGTCAATGCATCAGAAGTGAAGCCATTGGGCCCTGTCCAGGACAATGTGTAATTCCCTGTGCCACCAGAAGGGTTCAATTCAATGCTACCATCATCAGCACCATTGCAACTGATTTCATAACCATTATTCGAGCTTACTATTGAATTAGCGAGCAATGGATCAGGTTCAATAATATTGATTACATCTGTGGTGACTTCACATCCGTTTTGGTCGGTAATGGTGAGTTGGTAGTCACCAGGCTTTAAATTTTCAATAGAGGGTTTATTGCCAATGAAATTATCAGGGCCTGACCATTCATAGTGATAGTTTCCAGATCCTCCGGAAGTGGTGACTTTTATCCATGCGTTATCGGCACCAAAACAAGAGCTATTGAAGCCAGTGAAATTAGAAACGCTTACCTCTTCAATCTGTAAACCTGAAGCTGGCTGTGTGATTTCCAGGTTTTCAATTTCCTGTAAGCAATCATTAACATCACTAACAGTAAATGAATACCTCCCAGCAATTAAGCCTGTGAAATTCCAGGTCGTTTCAGAAGTGGGAGGAGAGGTACTTACCACATCACCCCCTTCATTCATCAAGGTATAGATATAAGGCCCAGCAGAAGTTCTGTTGATGACTGCAGCCAAAACCCCAGTTGCCTGGCCAAAGCAAAAGACATTCACCTTTTCACCTGCCAATTCTGCTATTTCTAACCCCTGAGGCTCCGTAAGGGTATAGGTTTTGTTTATTTGGCAACCGTTTAGGTCGGTGATGACAACATTGTAAGTTCCTGGGAATAGATTGTCCAAATTTTCACTTTGAGAAACAAAACCATCAGGACCTGTCCATTCTATGGTAGTGCCCCCTGAACCTCCGGAAATATCCAGGTAGATGTATCCTTCATTCCCGCCATTGCATTGTACCCCAAATCCATTATAATCGGATACTTCATCGATCAGGGTTAAAGGATCAGGTTCCTCAATGACAAATTGCCGGCTTAATGTACATCCAGATTCATCAGCTACTACAAGCTCATATATTCCTGCTTCTAACCCTACCAGGTTTGCTTCTTCAGAAATAAATCCATTTGGACCAGTCCAATTGTATGATAAGACACCTTGGTTTCCAGTTATATTAAATGAAATGGATCCATCACTTTCTCCCGCACAGGAAATTTCATAGTCATTAAAATCAGACAACTGAAGAGCTGTCAATTGAAGCCCGGAGGCGGGTTGATCCACCAATATGTTATCCAAAATGGTAACACAACCATTGGCATCTTCGACGGTTACTTTGTAAAGGTTTCCAGGAAGGTTTACAAAAGAATAAGATTCTCCTGTAAAATTGGATATGCTCAGAATAGTGGTTGATTCATCCATAGGCTCCAAAGTAATGGCATATGGAGGCAAAGAGGATTGGTCAATGTTGATTGTAAAAGCCCCATTGCTCTCACCAAAACAAGCTACTGGAACCTTAGAAGGGAGGTCTTCAGAGACGATTAGTTCATTTGGTTCGGTGATCTCATAGGTCCGTTCGATAAGACACCCATTTTCATCAGTAAGCTCAAGCGAGTAGGTTCCGGCCGAAAGGTTTTGGATACTGCTTTCAAAAGCACTGAAGCTGTCAGGACCTGACCATGAATAAGTATAATTGCCTGTGCCACCTGATGGATTGAGGTCAATGCTCGCATCAGAAGCACCAAAACAGCTTATCTGAAAACCGTTGCTTTCAGGAATATTTTCATTTAATAATAAAGGATCCGGTTCCTCTAAAACAATACTAGCAATACTCGCTGTACAAATGTTTTCATCCGTTACTATGAATTGGTATTCCCCTGGTTCAAGATTATTTATGTCCTTGCTGGTGGATTCGAAGCCATTCGGTCCTGTCCAGAAATAGTCCAAAGCGCCAAGGCCCCCTGAAATGTCCAAGGAAATACTTCCATCCGCAATTCCTGAACAGGATATTTGAAAGCCATTGAAATCGGAGACAACAATGTCCTCTATAAGTAGTCCCGTAGGCGGCTCATCTACTAATATTCCTTCCAAAAGATAATTACAGCCGTTTTTGTCTTCAATCCTAAAATCGTATGTACCACCCTCCAATTCTGTAAAAAGCAAAGGCCCTGAAGGAATGGTATTAATTGGTCCTAGCACTTCGACTAAATCACCGTCGAGAAAAACTTCAATTGAAAATGGGGTAGGAGTATTTTCATGCAGCTCAATGGCAATGGTCCCTGTTTCTTCGCCAAAGCACCTGACATCTTCTCTCAAATCACTTCGTTCAGTTAGCGTTAATGGGGTTGGTTCAGAAATGGTAAAATTTTCTGCCACAATACAGCCATTCTCATCTGTAAGTAATACAGCGTAGTCCCCAGGCTTTAATTGCTGACGTGTAAATACATCATCCTCAGAACTTGGTGGCAATACATCCAAGTCATTGGAATTGGGAGTACTTAAATTGTCAAAATTTCCTGTGTACCAAGCAATGGTATATCCTGGTACTCCTCCAGATGGATTGATCGCTATTGATCCATCGTCGGCACCATTACATGTAATGTCTTGTATGGTTTCAGAAAGAAGGAGAGCATCTGGTCCTTCCACCGTTATCCAAGAAGTAGTTAATTCACAAACAAGAGGATCTGCCCCTGCAATATCAAACAACCTACCTCTATCTGTTATTTTAGCATAATATGCTCCGGCTGGCAAGTTTTCGAGTTTGCTTTCCATCCCTATGATTTCTCCTCCCTCTGAGACAAATGTATTGATATCACCTTCTACCTCTTCTCCACCTTCATCAAACCAGGTAACCCCATATTTAATCCAGTTTTCTCGAGGATTTCCGGCAAATGGTTGGGACCAACCCCCGCTTATGAATAGGCTAATTTCTCCGTCCATGTCTCCATAGCATGCGAGGTGTTCAACCGTCTCTGTTATTTCTATTGGTTCTGGTATTATTATTTCGAAACTTTCCCTTCCATTGCATTGAAATCTGTCTTCGATTTCTAGGGTATAGGCACCCACTTCTAAGTTCTGTACCTGAATTACGGCGAAGCCGTCATCATCGGAAACCACATGAAAATTTGTAGGTGTTTCATTTCCATTACTGTCAATGATTACAAAATTGCTTACAGGGAGTGCTGCATTGAAGATAATAAATTCTACTACTCCTGTATCGTCATCTGGGCAAAGGTATCCTGCAAAATTTAATTCAAAATCCAGAGAATAAGCTTGACCTAGTGGCCCTGCATTTCTGAAATATTCTCTTCCAATATTATCGACAGCAATAATTTTATATTGGGCTTCTCTATCCAGATCGTTATCTAAGCCAAAGACCACCGAAGCAGAGCTTTGGAAGGGGGCTGTGTTGTCTACTGTTATCTCTGATATTATATTGTCTGTTTCATCTACCAATTGAAAGGTAAAAGGAAAGGATTCTTCATGCCTTTGATCCGGTTTGTAGGCACTCACAGTTAAAGTAATAGTACCTAAACAGCTATTTTCAAAATAATTGAGTGGTAAAATAGGAGGGATGACAAGAACTGTCATTGGAAAAATTGGGCTGACATCTACTCCATCAGATACCTGAACATTGACTGTTATCTCCTGGCCTTTAGCTTCCCAGGTGTCATCGTAAACGATAGATGTACTAATTGTTTGGCCTGTAAAAGTATAACCTTCACCTGCCAAGATTTCCAGATTAAGGTTGGATTTATCTCCTGAATAATCTATGGTTAGCATATCCAAAGAGAGTACCAGGTCTCCCTTATAATGAACTTGCTGATCGGTCTGGCCTGTAATTGTGACTGGGGCAAAAATGGTGAATATTTCACCTTTTGTTTCGAAAACCTGGTAGCTAATTAGTAAAGCAACAACTATTCCTGGAAATATAATTTTTCCAAATTCTTTAATACGCTTTAATATACTTTTTGTAAAAACAATCAATATCTAAATGGTCATTAAAAATTAGACTTACTTAAAGCTGAACCTAGATCAACGATTAAAATTAGACAATACATATTAAATAATTACTTATATTTTTATATAAATATTGAAATTTTAAAAACCAGGTTAAATTTTGACTTTAACTCGCAAAAAAGGTGCTTTAGGTAGCTATACAAAATGGTGTTTAAGCCAGATAATTGTGATATAAAAGCATAACCTTAACTTACATAGGTAGATATGAACTTCCTGAAAAGTGTTTACCAATTATAATAAAACGTCTATTATCCTTCTATTGAAGTCCTATCAACTGAAAATAATACCCCTATTGAATATCTTAGTATCCCCTTCCATTGCTAGTAGGGCAGGGAAGAATAGTTTGCATAAACTTTTTTCTTCTAAGGTCTGTGAAATAGATCGATACTTCATGCGATACATGGGCAGGACTACTAAATTTATTTAGCATATAATCATAACTGTAGGCCATCGTAATCCCACTCATTAAACTAAATCCCAATACAGCATTAATGGAGTTTTGATCCGGCAGCTCATTGAAACGGCTAATATTTCTAAACCCAAGTCCTCCGATAAAATTTTCAATTTGTACTTGAGGAATTACTTCAATTTGCTGGAAGGCTCCCTGTTTTTTATAATTGAAGGAAACAGAAAACACTTTACGGATTTCACCAGATTTAAACATTCTCCTATCCAGGTTTTTAACATAGCCTCCGTGAATGGCCCACTTGATTGGAAGGTTATTACCAATGCCCTGATCCAGGAAACCGATATTGGGACGGGAGACGTGGCTACTGCTTATCCCAAACCAAAAATCCGGAACCTGCAATAATGCTCCAAAGGCTAGGTCGGGATACCATTTGCTGTCTTCTCCAGGCAATACATCAAAAGTGCTCGGATTTATTGTTTGGTTCAATAAATCTATTTGATCACCAAAAACCAACTCCTGTAAAGTTAAACTTCTGTTTACCAATCCCAACTGACCACCAAAACGGAGAAAACTGTAGTTATTAAGCAATAATTTATAGGAAATATATCCTGCAATATCTGTAGACCTTATATTAAGCAATGATTCTGAAAATTGGGAAGCGGATATGCCAAATCCAACGTTGGTCTCCTCAATGAAATTGTCATAATAGACGCCTGAGGCAGTAAAATCGTAACCTAACCCTGGCCATTGTTTTCTGTAGTTGATTCCAACCCTGGTGGTTTCCATCGCTCCAGCAAAAGCTGGACTTAAATTAAGTGGCGCAGCATAAAACTGAGTGAATTGGAAATCTTGTGCTTTTAATCCCACTGGGTAGGATAAAAAGCAGCTTATAAAAAGCATTAAAAATTTTATATTTTTCATTCCAATAGCATGAATGCACCGGTTTCGCTAAAGTTTCTTCCGTCTGCAGAGGTGTAATTTAATTTATAAATGTAATTGCCAGGACTTGCTTTCTGGCCACGAAAACTTCCATCCCAACCAAGGTCTTTCAGGTCTTCAGATTGGTACACAATTTCTCCCCAAGAGTTCATTATGATAATTACTAGACTATTTATATTTAAGAATTTTGGGAAAAAATAATCATTGAGACCATCCCCATTCGGACTGAACACATTTGGAGTTTTCAAGAAAAAGTCTGTGATTTTTATCGAAAATGAGGTACTGGTTTCACAACCCCAAATATCTGTGGCTGTTAAAGTTACTTTGTAGGTTCCTGGTGATTTGTATCGATAAGTTGGAGAGGCTTCCAAGGAATTGCTTCCATCACCGAAATCCCAATAGTACAAGCCAATGTTGCCATTGCTTTTATTAATAAATTGAACATCAAAGTTAACCAGGTTTTCGCCATATATAGGAAATGCATCAGATAAGTAATCTCCTTTTACTAGCAGGATATTGTTTTTGACAGCAAAACTTTTGGTCTGGACACACCCGTTGCCATCGGTAACCGTAACCTGATAATTTCCAGGTGCATTGGCCTCCATACGGTATCCTTCATCAAATACTTCCCCGCTGCTCCAGTCGATAGAATAGGGCGCTACTCCACCGTCAATATTTATGGAGTAGTTTTCTATAATCTTCCTGGGGTTGCATTGCGCTGTTGTTGTGTTGGACAGATTTATAGCGATAGGATCAGGTCTGTTGACTTCAAAGGTGTGACTTACCTTACATCCTGATTGATCCGTAACGACTACCGAATAGGAGCCATTGGTAAGGTTGGATATGAATGGGCTTTCTTCACCATTACTCCAACGATAGCTATAAGGTGCTCTTCCACCAGATACCGTAAGGGAAATTTCTCCACTTTGGCCATTGTCACAAGAAAAAGCATCCTTTACATGACCTTCTGCTACAAGCAATTCTGGTTCATGTAAATTAAAAGATCTTTCAATGATACATCCACTGGCATCTTCAAGATATACCGTGTAAATCCCAGGTTCTAGGTTATAAATGGAAGATTGTTCGGGGCCATGGGCCCAGGTAGCCTTCACAGGAGCTTTTCCTCCTTCAAGATTAAGCATTATACTTCCATCTGTAGCGCCAAAACATGAAATCGGGTTGATTACAGGATCTATTTTAAAAACCGGCACTTCTTCGATGGTGGTTTCCTTTATGATTTTACAACCGTTCGCATCGGTAACGGTCACCTGATAAAATCCCGGGCCAATCCCTTCAAAAGAACTTTGAGTAGCTCCTATATTCCAACTGATTTGGTAGGGCTTGACACCTCCTTGTATGGCTATGGAAAGGTTGGCATCATTGGCATCGTAACAGGATACTTCCGTTTGTTCCATCACTACTTCCAAAGGTGCTGAAGGTTGTGAAATAACAATAGGTGCACTTTTGACTTGACAGCCATTGGCATCAGTTACTGTCACCGCGTAGGTGCCGGAAGAAAGTCCTTCAGGATTAGGGGAATTCAGTGTTACTGGTAAACCATTCTTCGTCCACTTGTAGTTATAGGTATCAACTATTCCTCCTTCAGTAAGCAAGGAAATACTACCAGAGGCTTCGCCATAACATGAAACGGCTACACTTTCAACAAGGGTTAGGGAAAGTGGGTCTGGCGCTGTAATATCAAATTGCTCACTTACTTCGCAGCCATTTTCATCCTTAACATCCACTGTATAAATTCCAGGGGAAAGATTGGTTAAGCTCAAAGCATTAGAGGTGAAGCCATCAGGACCTGTCCAAAGAATGGAATGCATGCCAGTTCCTCCAGAAGGATCCAATTTGATATGGCCGTCATTCGCACCATTGCAACTGATACCATGTCCATTATTGATACCTACTTCTGAATTGATCAGCAATGGTTTTGGTTCAATCAGATTTATAATTTCAGTAAGTGCCTCGCAGCCGTTTTGATCCACTATTGTAAGGTGATAATCACCTGGGACTAAATTTGTAATTGAAGGAGTGTCTGCTGAGAAATTTTCTGGACCAGTCCATTTGTAGATGTTGTTTCCGGACCCACCAGAAGTAATAACCTCTATCCAGCCATCTGCTGCTTCTGAGCAACTGATATTAAATCCATTGAAAGAAGAAATGCTCACTTCATCAATTTGCAAACCTGTAAGCGGTTGCGTAATTTCAAGGTTATCAATTTCCTTAAAGCAATCGTTTGCATCGCTTATCGTAATGACATATTTTTCTGCAGGAAGGTTGGTAAAAAACCATTTGGTTTCTGTGGTAAAAGGGGAGGCGTCGATCAAATCACCGGCTTCATTTTTCAACTCATATTTATACGGTCCAGCTGAGGTCCGGTTGATAGCCGCTGCAAATACCCCTGTTTCCTGGCCATAGCAAGAAACATTCACTTTTTCTTCTGTTAATTCTGCCACTTCCAGACCCTGCGGCTCTGTCAAAGTGTAGGTTTTATTGATTTCACAACCATTACTATCAGTAATGCTCACATGGTATGTTCCCGGGAATATATTTTCCAAACGAGAATCCTCAGAAATAAATCCGTCTGGTCCGCTCCATTGAATTTTGGTTTTACCTGATCCTCCCGAAATATTCAGATAAATAAACCCTTCATTACCACCATTGCAATGGACGCCAAATCCATTATAATTAGAAACTTCATCTACCAAAGACAAAGGTTCAGGTGCATTGATTAGGAAATTTTCACTGAGGGTACATCCATTTTCATCCAGAACAAGGACTTCATAATTCCCTGCTGCCAATCCTTCGATATTTGATTTATTGGAAGTAAAACCATTAGGCCCTGTCCAGCTGTAAGATATAGGCCCCTGATTTCCCGAAACATTGAATTTAATCGAGCCATCCATTGCGCCAGCACATGAAACTTCAAAACCATTAAACCCAGAGAGTTCTATATCAGTTAGCTGAAGACCAGTTTCAGGTTGGTCAACCAAAATGTTGTCCAACCTTTTAATACAGCCATTAGCATCTTCCACTGTAACCCAATACTGGTTTCCAGAAAGGTTATCAAAAGTGAAAGTTTCACTGCTGAAATCTGGAATAGTGCGTATAGCTTGGTTTTCACCCATTGTCCCTAAAGAAATGGTGAAGGGAGCCAATGAAGCTTGATCTATTTTAATGCTGAAGGAGCCATTGCTATCTCCATAACAGGCCACCGGTACCTGAAGATCGGTGGCTTCAGATAGGATTAATTCTTTTGGTTCAGTGATTTTATAAGTAGCCTCGACTATAGCGCCATTTTCGTCAGCTACTTTAAGTGAATAAAAGCCTGCAGAAAGGTTTTGAAGGTTGCTTTCTGTAGAAGAAAAGCCCTCTGGTCCAGTCCACATATAGCTGTAATTTCCGGTACCTCCGGAAGGGTTTGGTTTAATTTCCCCTCCTGCATCACCAAAACAACTTATCTGAAAACCATTGACTTCAGGAATGTTGGGGGTCAAGGTCAAAGGCTCTGGCGCATTTAATAATACGGATGCCAAACTGGCAGTACAATTGTTTTCATCAGTTACTATAAATTGGTATTCTCCAGGGCCAAGGTTGTCGATGTCTTTTGTAGTCGCTTCAAAGCCATTAGGGCCTGTCCAGTAATAATCATAGGTGCCTTTCCCACCGTTAATGTCAAGCGAAATGCTGCCATCATTTGCCCCTGGAAATGATATTTGATAACCATTATAATCGGAGATGAAAGTATCCTGTATAAGCAATCCTGTTTTAGGTTGATCTACAAGTATTCCTTCTAGTAGGAAATCACAACCTTTGTCATCGGCGATTCTAAAATCATAAAGGCCACCTTTCAAATTATTAAAGTAAATAGGGTTTGAATCGATACGATTTACAGGGCCCATTTCATTTAATAGTTCTCCATCTTTAAATACTTCTATTGAAAATGGCGTGGGAGTGTCCTTGTGCAATTCGATAGCGATTGATCCTGTCGCTTCCCCAAAGCACCTGACATTTTTTCTGAGATCACTCAGTTCTACTAAGGTTAAGGGAGTGGGTTCGGTAATGGTAAAGTTCTTTGCCAGAACACATCCGTTTTGATCTGTAATCATTACCGCATATTTACCTGGGCTCAATTGTTGTTTTGAAAATTCATTCTCACCAGAATTGGCAGGTAAAGCTAGCAATCCTTCATCTACAGGTAAATTAGGGTTATCAAAATTACCTGCAAACCATTCTATGTTATATTCAGGAGTACCTCCCGCTGGATTTATCGTTATACTTCCGTCTGCTATACCGTTGCAGGAGATGTTTTGTGTGGTTTCAGATAGGGATAAAGGTTCCGGTCCTTCAATGGTTATCATGGGGGTTGATTTTTCGCAAGCAAGAGGTGCAGCACCTGAAATTTCGAAAAGTCTTCCTTCGTCTATGATTTTTGCATAATAACTTCCAGGAGGTAAGTTTCGAAGCTTACTTTCCATCCCGATAATTTGTCCTCCCAGACTCACAAATGAATTTATTTCATTGGCCATTTCAAGGCCAGCCTCATTGTACCAAATGACATCATATTGTACCCATTCCTTTCTATGACTTCTAGGAAAAGGCGATGACCAACCACCTTTAATTAAGACACTGGCTTCCCCATTATTATCTCCATAGCAAGTCACATGCTGCACTGTTTCCACTATTTCTACAGGTTCTGGGATGACAATTTCGAAGCTTTCCCTCCCGTTGCATTGAAACCTGTCTTCAATTTCCAGGGTATAAGTGCCTGGATCCATTTTATTGGCTTGAATTACCACAAAACCATCTGATTCAGAAACAATTTCAAAATCCGTAGGTTTTTCTTTACCTTCACTGTCTATAATAATAAAGTTATTTACTGGAAGTGTCGCATTGAAGATAATAAACTCAACAATTCCTGTCTTGTCTTCAGGGCAAAGAAGTCCAGCGAAGTTCAATTCAAAGTCCAATGAATAAGCTAATCCTAATGGACCAGCGTTTCTTAAATATTCCCTTCCCAAGTTATCTACCGCATAAATCTTATACTCTATGTCTCTATTAAGTTCAAAATCTTGTCCGAAGGTGGCAGTTGCTGAACTCTGAAAGGGCGCGGTATTATTTATAGTTACTACTTTTAAAGTATCTCCAATATCATCGATCAGTTTGAAGGTAAATGGAAAAGATGCTTCATGCCGCTGATTTGGTTTATAAGCACTTAATGTAAGCGATATAATGCCTTTACAACTGTTTTCTGAATAGGCTAAAGGCAAAATGGGTGGCATGACAATTACTTTAAATGGATATACTTCGCTGAGATCCACTCCATCTGAAACCTGTATATTAACAATTATCTCTTTGCCTTTGGCTTCCCAATCTTCATTGTACAAGATATTAGGGGATATTGTTTGGTCAATAAAACTATATCCTATTCCTGGTAGTACTTCAAGTTGAAGCTTAGCGTTGTCACCTGAATAGGTAACCGATAACATTTCCGGGGAAAGGGTTAATTCTCCATTGAATTTAACCACTGCATCAATTTGATCTTCGATCTCAATAGTTGCAAAAGGGGAGGTAATATCGCCTTTAATTTCAAAAATTTGAGATGCAAATATTAAAGATAAAATGATACTTGTCAATAAAAATTTACTATTTCCTTTCAACTGTTCCAACAAATGATTTTACGAAAAAAACTTAATAAAAATGCCTTAATCAATTGAGAATTAACCTTGGCCTTATCCAAACTGATAGGTAAAAATAGAGAATAATTATTTAATAAGTAGCTGAATTATAAAATATTATGAACCGAATCCTTTGTCTATTTCTTTACCAAAAACTCAATTATTTGCCCTAAAATTTAGAAGATTCATTATTCCTATTTTCAATTCCTTTTTTACCAGTATCAAATGAAAATACCAAGTAAGAGAAATGAATGGAATCGTCTTATTTTATTTTTTGGATTTCAAAAAAATTATAACCTATTTGGTTTAATTTTTTAATATTTTCGCTTTATATCATTTATAAAATGTCAATTGGAAATCAAATTTCCGGAAACAATTACAACCCATGATTAAAAAAATAACCTGTTGGATTGCCTTATTTTTTATAGCGCTTCCCACCTTTTGTCAGCAAGAAAACTGGCAACCTGTGCAACACAAAATCTTATCGCAATGGGCAACGGATATCGATCCTAAAGTACCGCTCCCAGAGTATCCAAGACCACAGATGACAAGAGAAAATTGGTCAAACCTAAATGGATTATGGCGCTACGCAATATTAAAGAAAGGAGAAAACAAACCTTCCGATTTTCAAGGAGAAATTCTAGTTCCTTACGCCGTTGAATCTGCCTTATCAGGGGTGGGTAAGACAGTAGGCAAGGACAAGGAGCTTTGGTATCAAAGAGAATTTGAGGTGGATCGTGGCATGAAGAAAGGCCAGCTGCTACTTCATTTTGGAGCAGTGGACTGGGAAGCGGAAATATTTGTCAATGGAAAAAGTGTAGGGATGCATCAAGGCGGTTACGACCCATTCTCATTTGAAATTAGTGATGCTTTAATATCCGGAAAGTCGCAACAATTGACCGTAAGGGTTTGGGATCCTACTGACGAAGGTCCCCAGCCAAGAGGCAAACAGGTCAACAAACCCCATGCGATTTGGTATACCCCAGTTACTGGAATTTGGCAAACGGTCTGGTTAGAAGCGGTCCCAGATCAATACATTGCCTCTATAAGAAACACACCAGATTTGGACAAAAAACAAATTATTATTTCCGCTCAAGTGATGCATGCGCAGTCAGGGCAGATGGTTAATATAAGTTTAATGGACAAGGGTACCCTTGTGGAAGAAAAGAAAGTCGCTGCTGGGGAGGAGGCCATTTTTACTTTGGAAGAACCTAATATTTGGGAGCCGAACAATCCATTTCTTTATGATGTAGAAGTGAGTTTGATGAATGGACGTAAAGTGTTGGATGAGGTGAAGAGTTATACCGCAATGAGAAAGATAAGCATGTTGCCAGATGAAAATGGCAATCAAAGATTGCTTTTGAATGACAAGTTTTTGTTTCAGTATGGTCCTTTGGATCAAGGTTGGTGGCCTGATGGTTTGTATACTGCCCCAACAGAAGAAGCTATGGTATTCGATATTGATAAAACCAAAGAAATGGGATTCAACATGATCAGGAAGCACGTGAAGGTAGAACCTGCGAGGTGGTATTACCATTGTGATCAAATAGGCATGTTGGTATGGCAAGATATGCCTAGTGGAGACATGGGCAATAGATGGGAATCAAGGCCTGGTGTAATAGGGAAGGGAACAGAAAAAGAAAGAACCCCAGCGTCCATAGCTATTTTCAAAAAAGAATGGAAGGCCATTATGGATGCCAATTATAATTTTCCTTCTATAGTCGTCTGGGTTCCATTCAATGAGGCTTGGGGCCAATTCAATACTGAAGAAATTGTTAAATGGACGGTTGCTTATGATCCTTCAAGAATGGTAAATGGTGCAAGTGGAGGGAATTATACCTTGGAAGGTCAGATCATGGACATGCACAATTATCCAGATCCCGTTATGCCTGATCCAAAAATTTGGGGAACCAAGCAAATTATCGTTTTGGGGGAATATGGTGGATTAGGATTACCGATTGAAGGACATACCTGGCAAGAGAAGGACAATTGGGGATACCAAAGCTTTGAGGACAAGGCGGCTCTAAAAGAAAGGTATAGCAAATTGATCAAAGACTTAAAGCCTCTTTTACCAATGGGACTATCCGCAGCCATTTATACCCAGACCACAGATGTTGAAATAGAAACGAATGGTTTGATGACCTATGATAGAAAAGTGATTAAATTAGATCCTCAGTTTTTAAGACAATTGCATGAGGAATTGTACACGATTAAAATCCCAATGAAATGAAAGCATCACCCTTAATGGCCTTATTAATAGCTGGTTTGTTAGTGGCCTGTGGCCAGAATAATAAAGAGCAAACTGATAACGAACTAAAATCAGAACCCAAATATTTAACAGCAATGAAAGATTCAGCATTTGAAAAAACCTTAAATGGTAAAACTATAAAATTATACCACCTCACCAATAAAAATGGAATGGAAATGACCGTTACCAATTTTGGTGCAAGGGTAGTAGAACTTTTTGCCCCCGACAAAAATGGGAAGTTTGAAGACGTGGTATTGGGGTATGACAATTTAGACGAGTACATCAATAATCCTGGAGGTTATTATGGGGCACCTATTGGCCGTTATGGAAATAGGATTGCAAATGCAAAGTTCAGTCTTGATGGGAAAGAATATCCCTTAGAAGCCAATAATGGTCCGAATAATCTTCATGGTGCGCCAGAAGGCTACCATAAAGTGGTATGGGAAGTTCTGGAAGCGACGAATCAAAAATTGGAGATGAAATATGTGTCTCCTGATGGGGAAGGCGGCTTTCCTGGAGAACTTACTGTTTTCATGAATTACTATTTGACAGAGGACAATGAATTCAAAATCACCTACAAGGCGACTACAGATAAACCGACTATCGTTAACCTCACACAGCATTCATTCTTCAACCTCAATGGCCAAGGGGAGGGTAATGTGAGAAATCACATGCTTCAACTTAACGCAGACAATTTCACTCCTGTTGATGATACCTTAATTCCACTTGGTGAAATTAGGTCGGTAAAAGGAACACCATTTGATTTTAGTGAACCACATATGATAGGGGAACGAATTGATGACGACAATGAGCAACTTAAAAAAGGTGGAGGTTATGATCACAATTGGGTAATCAACCGGGAAGAAGGAAACAAGGAGACGATATTGACAGCCACTGTATGGGTTCCTGAAAATGGTAGGAAAATGGAGGTTTTTACTGATCAGCCAGGTGTTCAGGTATATACGGGTAACTTTATGTCAAGTGGAGGCCCTTCTAAACATGGTAAAGACTATGTGAAACAAGGGGCCATATGTTTGGAAACGCAGCATTACCCAGATTCTCCTAATCAGCCTTCGTTCCCATCTGTTACTGTAAGGCCTGGAGATACCTATACCCATGAATGCATTTATAAGTTTTCAGTGATAAAATAACCTCATGAAAGCGTTTCATATTTCAAGTTTCCTTTTACTATCAGCTTTAGGTGTGTTTTCTTGTAGCGAAAAGAAAGCAGCGGAAGAGGACCAAGATTACCTTCCTATTACAATTGTTAATGAAAATCGTGGGCTAGAAAATATTATTGCCTCAGGGATTGAGGCTAGGATTTTAGGGGCAGGTTATGAATGGACAGAAGGACCATTATGGGTAGAAGAAGAAAAGATGTTATTGTTTTCAGAAATTCCTGCCAATAAAGTTCATGTATGGAAGGAGGGAGGAGCACCCGAGGTTTATCTTCATCCGGCAGGTCTCACTACTGGTGAGAGCAGAGGTGGTGAAGTGGGGTCCAACGGCTTGCTACTAGATCCTAATGGGAAACTGGTTCTGTGCCAACATGGGGATCGAGGTTTAGCGAGAATGATGGCGGAATTGGATGCTCCTAGACCCGAATATGAAAGTGTCATAGCTGAATTTGATGGAAAACGCTTCAATAGTCCCAATGATGCCATCTTTGATTCTAAGGGAAACCTCTATTTTACTGATCCTGCTTACGGATTGGAATTTAGAATGGAAGACCCCAAAAAGGAGATCGATTTTCAAGGTGTCTATAGGTACAACAAGGACGGTCACTTACAATTGTTGTTGGATAGTATTAGCCGACCAAATGGCATTGCCCTACTACCCGATGAAAAACACCTTTTAATTGCCAATTCTGATCCTGAAAAACCTTACTGGTATTTATATGAATTGGATGGGGATGAAGGTTTAAAAAATGGTAGGGTGTTTTATGATGCCAGTGCTGTGCTAGCCAATGAACCTGGGCTTCCAGATGGATTAAAAATTAAAAAGGATGGGACCATTATTGCTTCCGGTCCTGGGGGCATTTGGATTTTTGGCTCCAATGGCGAGTTGTTAGGCAGGTTGAAATTAAAGGAACTGGTATCTAATGTTGCATTAAATGGTAAAGAGGATTTATTATTTGTTACTGCAGATAGCTATGTGCTTAGCATTCCTCTTAAATAAAGCGGTTTAATAGAGAAATTAAGGCCATGTTTCCATGCTGTTAGATAAATTTCAGCAAGGGAACATGGCTTTTTATTTTTCTTTTAAGGTCGTCAGGAAAAGCTTTTTTCCCCATAAAAATATCAGTCAGTATTTCGCAACCTTTCTGGCCAAACTTATTTAGTAACATATTACGAATAGCTGGTTGAGCATAACAAATAAAAGCAATGATAGAAGAACTGCCTAAATCAGTTAAAATTTGTTTTTCTAGTAATTTCTGGTAAGCTTCTGAGGCTGCAATTTCATCATGAAAGTTGTCGGCAATGGCCTGAGCAGCCAATTCCCCTGAAAGTAAGGCATTAGAAATGCCTTCGGCTGTTAATGGATCAGCGAAACCAGCCGCATCCCCAGTTAGAAAAACCCTGTTTTTAGAAAATCCATCTTTTCTTTTGCCTATTGGTATTTGAAAGCCATGAGCTTCTGAAGAAATAATTTCTTTAATGTCTAACTTTTTCAGGTAGGCATTGTAGTATTTCCGTAGGTCAATTTTTTGTTTTTTCAAAGTGCCAACTCCTAATGAAAGGTGACCGTTTTTAGGGAAACACCAGGCATAGCCATCAGGTACTGCATCCACATCGAAGCGTACCTTACCGGATAATCTATTATAATCCTCACTTGAAACAACAACCTCGTATTCCAAAGCTGGAATCAGGATTCGGCTTTCTTTCCAGCCTCCCATTTTAGCTGTATTGCTAAGGACTCCATCTGCTCCTATCAAGTATTGACATTGGATACTACCTTCTGTAGTTTTGAGGATCAAAGCACGTTCTGATCTTTCAATGTTTAGGGCCGCTGTTTGTTCCATTAATACGGCTCCTTTTTCCAAAGCCTTATTGACCAAGAATTGATCAAAACTATCTCTCATGACCATGGAAATAATGGGTTCTTTTCTTTTGGCGGTGAAAAATTGAGAAGAGTTTTCAAAAAACACTACTAGTTCCCTGTATTCTTTTTCTACCACTTCTTCTATAGAGAAAGGCAATCGTACCCGGCCCCTATGTACAAGACCGCCCCCACAGGTTTTGTACCGTGGCAGTTTTTCTTTCTCAAGTATAACTACGCTTTTACCCTTCTCTGCAGCTTTATAGGCAGCCATGGCTCCAGCTGGTCCAGATCCTATAATCGCAATGTCAAATTTCATCATAAAAATTTCTTAAATATCATCTGGTTCTCTTTCTGGAATGTCCGGTCCAGTTAAAATGAGCTGGCCCTCGTCAACATTAAAATTATAGGCCAATTTAATGGTGTCTAGATCCGCTTCATTGATATTTAAGCAGGCGTTATAAAAATGCTTGTTAAACCCCAAAGAAATGAAACCAGATTCCTGAAGTGGTGCTTTTAATGGATCCAAAAGTTGGATGTTCTCTGCCAAGGCCCCATCTAGTTTTGTGTAGAGGCTTATGAATATTTCAAGTTCATTCATGTTCTCTCTTAAAACGCTAGTTAAAGCTGCCTTAAAATCTACCGTTTTTTTTATGTTCTCACTTTTAAAAACCCACTTCTCCTGCATTATTGCATTATTTTTAGGTGATAAATGTAAATGGTAAACCTTTAATTTAAAGAATAGCCCATTCATGGTAATTTGACGTAATTCTATTGAAAATAACAGACATGATCAAAAATAAATAATTAAATTGAACAGAATAAAAAATATTAATCCCCAAAATTCAATTGAGCTAGACACAGTATTTTTATCTTTAATTATATAAATAAATTTTAAGTTCAGGATTTCAATTTACTAGAAAATCAGGTGTTTTTTACTAATGTAGGAAGATTGTCTAGATAAATATACGCTCATGGACTGGTCGATTTTTAATCTATTGTTGTTTATTTAAAACAGCCTTTAGCCAAAGATAGGTTAAAATACTGTGCGCAAACTTCCTTTAAAATCAATTTACTTTAATGATTTAGTAAAATATTCAATTAATAATCTATTACAAATAACCTTAAGCAAATGAAACCAATTGTACAAATTAGTTTAGACCTAACCAATATTGACGAAGCCTTGGAAACAGCAGCACTTGCCATGAGAGCAGGGGTTGATTGGCTGGAAGCAGGCACTCCTTTAATCCTTGCTGAAGGACTACATGGTGTTAGAAAACTTAGGGAAGCATTTCCTGGAGTTCCAATAGTTGCAGACCTTAAAACAATGGATGGTGGGTACCTTGAGGCAGAAATGATGGCCAAAGCCGGTGCTACACATGTTGTGGTGATGGCAAGAGCCCATGAAGAAACCATAAAATGTGTTGTTCAGGCAGGTAAAGACCATGGTATAAAAGTGATGGGAGATAATTTAGGCTGCCCTGACATGGTAGCAGGTGCGAAGTTTCTTGAAGACCTGGGATGTGATTACATTGTGCATCATATAGGATATGACGAGAGGCGTGGCATAGCTGCCCAAGGCAAAAGAATGCCAAGTCCATTGGATCAATTGAAGGAAATTGTTGCAGCGGTAAATGTACCAGTGCAGGCTGTTGGAGGATTAAGCCTAGAGCAAGCCATTTCTACTCCAACATATGGTGCTCCTCTAGTAGTACTTGGCGCTCCATTGACCATTGATGCTGATGCTTTTAAAACTGCAGATGGCAACTTAGAAGCTTCGTTAAGGAAGATTTGTGAGGCTATACATGCCTACGGAGATATAAAAATATAACAAAAAAAAATAGCGAAATGAAAGCAGCAGCTGTAGTAAACTATGCGGAAACCAAAGGTTCCGTAGAAATAAGAGAAATTGAACAACCGGAAATTGGAGAGGGAGAAGTATTATTGGAAGTGGCCAATGTTGGCGTATGTGGTAGTGATTTGCATCAATGGACTTCTGATCACAGTTGGCCGGTAAACTATCCTGTCGTACTTGGCCATGAATTTGGAGGGAAAATTTTAGAAGTTGGGCCTAGAGTAGAAGGTTGGAAAGTAGGTGACAGGGTAGTGAGTGAAACGGCTGCCGTGATAGATCCTTTGAATCCTATGAGCCGTATTGGACTTTATAACCTTGACCCTACAAGAAAGGGTTTTGGATATGGCGTAAATGGAGCAATGACCAAATATGTGAAAGTTCCTGCCCGTTGTCTACACACTGTTCCTGAGCAAGTGCCATTTGAGGAAGCATGTCTTACCGAACCTTCTTGCGTGGCTTATAGTGCAGTGGTCGTAAATTCTAATATCAAACCTGGTGACAGGGTTTTGGTAATTGGACCAGGAACTATAGGCGTATTGTGTGCTGTAATGGCCAAGATCAGTGGGGCAGAAGTAGCGATCGTAGGTTTGGAAGCCGATAGAGGAAGATTGGAAATTGCTAAAGGTTATGGCTGTGAGGCGATCATTGGTGATGCGACAGGCTGGGCCAGAGAAAGAGATGGCTTAGGTGCAGATTTGATTATTGATGCTGCTGGAGCAAGTGCTACTCTTAAAATTGCAATGAACTTGGTACGCCCAAATGGGCAAATAACCAAAGTAGGTTGGGGACCTCAACCATGTAATTTCTCTTTGGATCCTATAGTTCAGAAAAATGTTCGTCTACAAGGTAGCTTTAGTCACAACTGGCCAATATGGGAAAAGGTCATTGGCATGATGGGTGCTGGTATTTTAGATGTGAAACCAATTATAGGAGGCGTTTGGCCCGTTACTTCATGGTTAGAAGCTTTTGAGAAAATGCACCATGGAGAGGTGATTAAAAGTGTATTAAAACCAGTATAATTATGCGCTTAAAGGATAAAGTGATTATCGTTACGGGTAGTACCACTGGTATAGGCAAGGCGATTGCCCTTAGGAGTGCAAAGGAGGGTGCGAAACTGGTGATTCATGGCCTGGAAGAAAAATGGGGCCAAGAAGTAGTTGAAACCATAGGCGCTGAAAATGCAGTCCTTCATATTGAAGATCTGCAAGAAGATGGCTGTGCAGAGCGGCTAGTTGCACTTGCTGTAAGCACCTTCGGTAAATTGGATGCGGTGGTCAACAATGCTGCCTGGGTGACGTCTTCAGATTTTCAGTCAGTAGACCGTCCCTTTTTAGAAAAGGTAATTTCTATCAATACCATCGCTCCTTTGCTTTTAATCAAGGCAGCTCTAAAACAACTTGAGGCGAATAGGGGCAATGTTCTGAACATTGGTTCTGTCAATGCCTGGAGTGGTGAGCCCAACTTGTTGGCCTATAGTATTTCTAAAGGAGGCCTAATGACCATGACCAGAAACCTTGGCGACAGTCTTTTCCGTGACAATGGTGTACGAATCAATCAAATTAACCCAGGATGGGTGTTGACTGAGACTGAGAAGCAACGAAAAAAGGAACATGGACTTTCAGACAATTGGTTTGAGGACCTTCCCAAAATGTATGCGCCTGCAGGAAGGATTTTAGCACCTGAAGAAATAGCAGCAGCTGCTATATTCTGGTTGTCAGATGAATGCGGCCCTGTTAGTGGACAGGTTATGGAATTGGAGCAGTATCCACTGATTGGAAGAAATGCACCAAAAGACACGAGTACAATAAATTAATACAAATATTGAAATTATAAATATGCCTAAATTAGCAGCATTTCCTAAAGCCTTTATGCAGGCCCTCTGTAAAGATGGAACAATGAAACTAGAAGAGTGGATCCAATTGGCCTCTACTTTAGAGGTTGAGGGTTTGGAATGGTATGCCGGATTTCTGGACATGGAAGACCAGTCGAAATGGTCAACTTATAGAAAAATGGTGGAGGATACTGGAAAAAGCATCCCTATGATGTGTTGTTCACCAGATTTTACTCATCCCGACAAAGCTTTTCGGGACAAGGAAATTGCCAAGCAAAAGCATTGGATTGACATGACACATACCCTTGGCGGTAACTATTGCAGGGTACTTTCTGGTCAAAAAAGACCTGAGTTGACTTTGGATGAAGGGGTGAAACTTGCGGCCGATTCAATTATGGCTTGTATTCCTTATGCAGAGGAAAGAGGGATTACATTGATTCTTGAAAATCACTACAAAGATGATTTTTGGGAATATCCTGAATTTGCACAACAAATGGATGTTTTCTGTAAATTGGTAGACAGTATTGACCACCCAAATTTCGGGGTCAATTATGACCCTAGTAATACCTTTCTTGCGGGAGAAGATCCTATCGAATTGTTGAAACGTGTTTCTGATAGAGTAGTTACTATGCATGCAAGTGATAGGTACCTGAAGTCAGGTACTATTGAAGACCTGAGAAAAGAAGAAGGTGGAGCAGTGGGTTACGCCAAAAGATTGAGCCATGGAGAGATTGGAAAAGGCTTGAATGACTATGATGCGATCTTTACAGAACTGAAACGTGTTGGTTTCGATAGCTGGATCAGTATTGAAGATGGTGTAGATGGCATGGATCAATTGGAGAGAAGTGTCACTTTTCTTCAGAAAAAAATAGCTGTATATTGGCCTTAATAAATGATTTAATATAAAAACCCGTGCAAATGATGCGTTTGCACGGCTTTTAAACCTCTTGTGATTTGGAAGCGATATTATTATTGAATGCACAATGTGTTTTAGCTGAAAGTCCAACATGGCTGGCCGATCAGGGATGTTACCTATGGGTAGACATAGAAAAGGGGCATTTGTACCAACTTAAACCGGAAGTAAGTGGGGTAAAGAAATGGTCTTTTCCACATAGGCTTACTTTAGTAGTTCCCGATGGTAATGGGAAACTTGTTTTGGCTTTGGATGCAAAACTTGCCCTTTTTGATCCTAATACAGAGAAGTTTGACTGGCTTTGTGACATTGAAAAAGACAAACCCGAAAACCGTTGTAATGACGGGTTTTGTGACCGTTATGGCAGACTTTGGGTAGGTACGATGAGTACCAAATTCACAGATCATGCGGGTGCACTTTATTGCGTTGATAAGGACCTCACGGTGACTAAAAAAGTGGAGGATGTATCTATTTCCAATGGGATCTGCTGGTCTCTGGATCACAAAACCATGTACTTTATAGACAGCCCTACCAGAGAAATCAAAGCCTACGATTATGACTTGAGCACGGGAAATATCAGTTTTAAAAAGGTGGCTGTTAAGATTCCGGAATCTCTTGGGACACCTGATGGGATGTGTATGGATGAAAACGGAAAACTTTGGGTTGCCCACTATGGTGGCTTTGGCGTTTACCAGTGGGATCCTGAAACCGGACAACAATTGAATAAAATCAATGTTCCTGCTCCCAATGTAACTTCTTGTGCTTTTGGTGGAAAAGAAAGGAATGAGTTATTGATTACTACTGCTCAGGAAAACATGACTCCTGAAATGCTGGAGAAATACCCTTTGAGTGGGGGCATTTTTACTT
The DNA here is from genome assembly GCF_963977555.1 of uncultured Cyclobacterium sp. GTDB lineage: Bacteria > Bacteroidota > Bacteroidia > Cytophagales > Cyclobacteriaceae > Cyclobacterium. The sequence continues at coordinate 127,369 of NZ_CAXBPD010000011.1, forward strand.
GTGAAATGCCTGTGAAAGGCGCTGAAGTTTATGGTGTAGGTTTTTAAAGCCAAATCAAAATTCAAGTAAGAATCCTACCGTTTATTCGGGCTTATAATAAGTAATAAAAAAAGATGTTTAAGTGCTACTCTTCACTTGAACATCTTTTTTTTAGTTTTAGCTGGTAACCCTCTGGCTTCGGCTCTGCTCAGTCGCCGGGAGGGTGGATGACCTGTTCCTGAGACTATGTTAATTCGGAAATGGCTGGTTCCCCTATCGATTTGGAAACGTCCTGACCGGTTCCTGAGCCGAAGTAGTAGGTCTAATGTACTCACTACTGACCCAACTCCACAGGCAATTTCCATCCCTCTCTGTATTCGTGACGGATGTTCTGTTCAGCGGCTTCCAATGCTTTTGTTTCCATGAATTTACTTTCGAATACTGGCCTTCCATTTCTCATGGAAAAATGTTTGCTTTCAATTACTTTTATTTCATCGCTTGAATGGATGTTGGTAAATTTCATAGAAGGACCATCCCAATGTAATGTTTTGTGAAGACTTTGCAGGCGAATAGCCAAAACACCTAGAAGTACCATTTCATTGAAGGGGCCCGCATAGGCAAAATTAGAAGTACTTTGAATCCTATATTCCGGTGATTCCTTGCAAGCTCTTATCCAGTCTTGTTCATGAGGGCCATCTTTATAACCTTTGGCTTTTGGAATTCGCCTTAAGCTTGGGCTTACTTTTGGTTCTCTTCCAGATAGCAATCTCCTGCCCACTCCTCCAGAACCGCAAAAGAGGGTATCCTTGGTTCCTACAAATACAGATCCCCCAAGTCGATCTTCCATTAGGTCAATTCCATCAGGTAATAAATCTGGTCTGTAAGGCAATAAGCCTCCATCGTACCAATAAACAGCTACTTCAGGGAGTTTGAATCCATTTATTGGGGGCCTAGCAGGGAAATGAAATTTAACTTGCTCAGATTGTGGAGGGCTCTCTGTATTATATGGGGAAGAATTACCTTCAATTTGGTCTGGATAGCCTAGATTCAATGCCGCATAAACGGGGTCTAACACATGACAGGCCATGTCTCCAAAAGCTCCAGTGCCAAAATCCCACCAGCCTCGCCAATTCCAAGGAGTGTATATTTCATTGTAGGGTCTGTAAGTAGCAGGTCCTAAAAATAAATCCCATTTTAAAGTTTCTGGAGGAACCATGGCTTCCTTTGGTCTTTCGAGTCCCTGAGGCCAAATGGGCCGATTTGTCCAAGTATGCACTTCTTTTACCTCGCCTATTTCTCCATTCTGAATCCATTCGATAACCTCCTTGGCATCTATTCCTGAATTCCCCTGATTTCCCATCTGTGTAGCTACAGTGTGAATCTTGGCCAATTGTGTGAGTAGACGAGATTCGTAAATGGAATGGGTCAGGGGTTTTTGACAATAAACATGCTTGTCCATGGTCAATGCTGTTGCTGCGACTATTGCATGGGTATGGTCTGGTGTGGCAACCATGACTGCATCAATGTCTTTCCCCATCTCATCAAACATTACCCTCCAATCATAGTACTTTTTGGCCTTGGGAAAATCCTCGAAACAAGGCTTTGAATAAGACCAGTCCGTATCACAAAGTGCCACTATATTTTCTGATTTCATGGCATTCAAGTTTGGTCTGCCTTTTCCACCAATCCCAACTCCAGCAATATTTAATTTGTCACTGGGAGCTTTGTGTCCCAAGCCACTTATTACATGGGAAGGGACTATATAGAAACTGGCAGCACTTGCTGTGGCCTGTTTGACGAATTTTCTCCTGCTATTGTCTTTCATGATGGTATCTTGGGTTTTGATAAGTTATTTGGGCTGATGGAATTCAAAGTAGTTATTAACTAAATTTTTTAATTAAACGGTATTACCTTATCAGCTTTAGGTTTTAGCTTTTAGGACCTCGACACAGGAAACCCAGTGCTTGGATTTTACGCCTGTAAAATGATCAATTTGGTGACGGCAAGAAAAGCCACATGCTGCCACTGATGTATTTTCTGGTAAATTCTTAACAGTGGGGAATAATATTTCTTCGCCTATTTTATGGGATAAATCATAATGTTCCTTTTCATAGCCGAAGGATCCAGCCATTCCACAGCATCCAGAAGGTATTTCGTCAAATTCATCTGGGTTGGCTAAAGTTTGTTTCATGGCTTGGGTGCCGTAGAGTGCTTTTTGATGACAGTGACCATGTACATGTAATTTCCCTTCTTTGGCTTGAAGCTTCACGTTAATAGCCCCATTTTTCATCTCTTGGTACAAAAAGACATCGATCATTACCACATTGGTTTTTAATTTCACTGCCAACCCTTCATCAGGTAATAAATCTGGAAAATCATCATTCAGAGCAGAGGCACAACTTGGCTCACAAACCACTATTTTCAACCCTTTGTCAATATATTTCACCAAGTCCTTTATGGTGGCATGACCATCATTCTTTGCTTCTTTTAAAAATCCGTGAGAGATTTTAGGCCTTTGGCAACAACCTACATTCGCCAAAATCACCTCATATCCACAATCATTTAATAATTTTACAGCATCCTTGCCGATTTCAGGTTCATGGTAATTCAAATAAGTATCCGCAAAAAGTACTACCTTTTTTTCCGCCTTTAATAAATGGGTTTCATTTTGAGAGAACCATTTATAAAAAGGTGTTTTTGCATATTGAGGGAGTGATCGCCGCTTGTCAAAACCTGCAATTTTTTCTAGCCCTGATTTGAATAAAGCGCTGGATTGAATTTTATTAAAGGTTGAAGAGAGTTTACCTGCAAATCTTCTGGCCATCTTTGGGGCATCACGGATCATTTTATCTCTTATTGATGGGCCATGTTTGTCGAAATACAGTTGTTGTACTTCACTTTTCATTTTAGCCATGTCCACATTGCTGGGGCATTCAGATTTACATGCTTTGCAACTTAAACATAGGCTTAAGGTTTCCTGAAGTCTTTTACTGGTTAAACCTTCTTCATCCAATTGTCCGGACATGGCCATTCTTAAAGCGTTGGCCCTTCCTCGGGTGGAATGTTCTTCATCTCTCGTAGCTTTGAAACTTGGACACATTGTGCCTCCCAGTAATTTCCGGCATTCTCCAACCCCTGTGCACATATGCACTGATTCTTGAAAACTTTGTTCTGTCTTGTAAATGAACTCAGTTTTAACATTTCTATCGGCATAATTTGCCCCATAACGCAGGTTTTCAGAAATGGTTTGATTGGAAATTATTTTACCTGGATTCATCAAGTTTTCCGGATCGAATAATTGCTTTATTTGTATAAATGCCTGATAAAGCTCCTTCCCAAAAAACCTTTCGTTAAAAGCGCTCCTGACAAGCCCGTCGCCATGTTCACCACTCCACGATCCCCCATATTCCATCACAAGGTTAAAAGTGTCTTCAGCAATGTCCTCTAGTCTTTTGATGTCAACCTGCTGCCTCAGGTCAAGGATAGGCCTCACATGGATAACACCGACACTCACATGGGCATACATGGCAACTGCTGTGTTGTGTTTTCTGCAGATTTGGAGTGTCCTGTCAATGTAATCTTTGAGGTATTGGGTAGGGATGCCTGCATCTTCTATAAATGGTAAAGGTTTTTTTTGACCTTTTATACCCAGCATTAAGCCTAATCCCTTTTTTCTTACTACCCACACATCTTCGTATTCAGGTCCCTGAGGGAAGAGGGGATAGGCATATCCCAGTCCTTTTTCCTGGAGCTCCTTAATCATTGCCATGGGCCTATCCATAACATCCTCCATCGTATCGCCATAAAATTCCACAATTAGAATAGCCTCCGGGTTTCCGCTGATAAAATGGCAATGGCGTTGGGTGGTTAGGTTCTCGCGACTAAGGTCAACTACAATTTTATCCAATATTTCCACCGCTGATGGTTTAAATTGCAGTATGGGTGTAACTGCACCTACTGCAGCTAGCAAGGCATCGAAGTGGACAACACATACTGATTTAAATTTTGGTAAAGGAGCAAGGTTTAGTTTTAATTCAAGGGTTACGGCTAAAGTGCCTTCACTACCAGTAATTATTTTTGACAGGTTCCAATTGTCTTCCTGGAGGAATTCATCCATGTTATAGCCACCGACCCTCCGCATTACTTTCGGAAATTTTCTTTCAATTAATGCCTTGTTTTTCTCTATGATTCTGGCGAAAGACCTGTATATTTCTCCTTCTCGATCGCCTTGTTTGGCCATTGCTTGATATGCTTCCTTGGTTTTATTCTTCAGATGGAGCAGTGTACCATCGACCAAAAGCACTTTTGCCTCAAGGACATGGTCCACTGTTTTACCATAAATTATGCTTTTGGTTCCAGAGGAATTATTACCTACCATTCCTCCTATGTTGGCCCTACTTGAAGTAGCAGGATCTACTGGGAAATGCAAGCCTAGAGGAGCTAGCTCTTCATTGAGGACATCTCGGACTTTTCCTGGTTGAACCCTTACCCAGCCCTCTTCTGTATTTATTTCGAGCGTATGGTTCATGTATTTGGAAAAATCAAGGACAATAGAAGCGCCAACCGTCTGTCCTGCTAAACTGGTACCTCCTCCGCGAGGTAAAATGGAAACTTTGTTTTTATTTGCCCAGGAAATGACTTTCTGTACATCTGATTCATCCTTTGGAAGGACTACTGCCAAAGGCGTAATTTGGTATATGCTGGCATCTGTCGCATAAATCGCTAAAGAATAAGGGTCATTTAAAACCTCTCCTTTAATTAAGAAGGTAAGTTCATCTGTATTTTTAACAGAACTTTGTAGTCGCATGGGTGTAGTGGGTTATTGTCAATCTACTCAAATATATTATTTTTTACTGAAACAGAACAACTGCAAATATTAAATTGCGAATAGCCATAGCTTTTGACATAAAAATTGTTTGAAGTTGATAAGACATATCGTATTTTACGGATTATTCATTTATTCTATAAGACCAATAGGTCTCAAAACAGTTATATTCTATGGATCTAAATAATAAAAATCGCCGATCATTTTTAAAATCTACTGGAACAGCTATTGTGGCCGGCACGGTATTGCCTTTTGGGTTCAATATCAGAGAAGGTTTTGCTGGACAAAGGGCCAAACTTAAAGTAGGCCTTATTGGATGTGGTGGAAGAGGAACTGGCGCTGCAGCCCAAGCCCTAAAAGCAGATAAGGATGCAGAACTGACTGCGATGGGAGATATTTTCGCAGATTATCTCGAAGAATCTTATCAATCTCTTGTCAAAATTAATCCAGAGCAGGTAAAAGTTGATGAGGCACATAAATTTGTTGGCTTTGATGCTATCCAGCAAGTGCTTGACTCAGGTGTTGATGTGGTCATTTTAACAACTCCTCCAGCTTTCAGGCCTTCCCACTTTAAAGCTGCTGTAGAGGCAGGTAAACATGTTTTTTGTGAAAAACCAGTTGCGGTAGATGCTCCCGGTATTAGGAGTGTTTTGGAATCGGCAAGATTGGCCAAAGAAAAAGGGCTATCAGTGGTTTCAGGATTTACCTATAGGTTTGATATGCCAAAAAGAGCCTTATTTGAGCGCATGAATAACGGAGAAATTGGAGACATTACCAGTGTTTTTACTATTAGGAATGGGGGAGGCTTGTGGTACAAAGAGCGACAAGAGAGTTGGACAGAGATGGAATATCAATTGAGGAATTGGTATTATTATGATTGGTTATCAGGTGATTATATTGTAGAAATGATGGTTCACAGCCTTGACCTAATGTCTTGGGCATTGGGAGATCGTTTGCCATTAAGTGTTACAGGTACAGGTGGAAGACAAGCAAGAACCGAAGAAAAATGGGGGAATATTTACGATCATTTTGCTATAGAGTACCAATATGAGAACAATATCAAAGGGGTGCATATGAGCAGGCAACAAAAAGGTTGCTCAAATACCAATAGAGCCGATTTCACAGGAACTGAAGGATTTGCGACTATAGATACCGGGAAAAGGACTCATGCCACAATGGGTGGGACTAGATGGGATTATGAAGGTCCATCCAATAACCCCTATGAAACCCAACATGAGGAGTTATTTGCAGCCATAAGGGCAGGAAAACCTATGAACCAAGGTGAATTAATGGCCAACAGTACCATGCTGGCAATTATTGGTCGCATGGCAGGTTATAGTGGCCAAACGATTACTTGGGAAGAGGCAATGAAAAGTGAAGTGAAATTAGGTCCAGCTGCTGCAGATTACCGATGGGATTTGGTAGTTGATGTCCCTCAAGTAGCCATACCAGGAATCACCAAAGCGGTCTAAACCTTTCTATTCTAAAATCTAAATAATGAAGACAATTTATAAGTTTTTTACAATTCTTTTCATATCAGGGCTGATCACGGAATTTGCCGAAGCTCAAGAAAAGCTCTTTAAATTTGGGGTTCAACAGGATCTCAGCGCTTTAATTCAAGGTAAAAAAGACAAAGGAAAATCAATTAATTGGGTAGATGTGAACACGGGTAAAGACACCTGGCGTTTCGATGGAGACGAATTGGTTTGTGAAGGATTACCTATAGGAGTCATCCGTTCTGAAAAGCAATATGAAAATTTCATCATGTATGTAGAATGGAAACACATGTCTGATGGTGGGAATTCTGGCACCTTTGTTTGGTCGGATGCTACTCCAGGACCAAATGACCTTCCTAATGGATTGGAAGTTCAGATGCTTGAATTGGACTGGGTAAACCAGCATAAAAATGACAAGGGTGAGTTGCCGCCAATAGCATATGTACATGGTGAATTATTTGGTGTGGGTGGTGTAGAAACGGTTCCGGATACGCCTAGGGGAACACGTAGTAAATCCATAGAAAACCGTTGTTTAGGTAAAGGCCAGTGGAATACCTATGTAGTCGTGGCCGTGGATGGAGTAGTTAAACTTTCCGTTAATGGAAAATTTGTTAATGGTATCAGTAAGGCCACTCAAAAAAAGGGCTATATCTGTCTTGAATCAGAGGGAGCTCCGATTCATTTCCGTAACCTGACCGTAACAGAATTGCCTGCAGGAGTTACCTCTCCTGAACAAATTGCACCTTTATTGCCCAACCCTTAATTATTATAATCAATGGTGAACGATTTATCAAAAGTTCATGAGCTACTGTCCGACCTTTTTGAATGGCCAAAAAATGAGAAAGAATGGGAGCAATATCGGCTCACAGAAGAGCAGGTTACCTTTTTCCATACCAATGGCTACTTACCCAATATTAAATTATTGGAACATTGGCAGGTAGCTAAACTTAATGAAGAACTAGAAAGTCTGACTGATCCCAATCAGGAAGGCATGGAATTGTTTTATGATTTTGCATCTAATGAATCTTCAAACCCAGATACCGTTCTTTTTCATTCCCTAGGACATTGGCGAATAAAAGAAGGGTTTCATGATATTTTATGGAATCCGGCATTTGTCATGGCCGCCAGCCAGTTGCTAGGAGAGCATTCAGTACGTTTCTGGCATGATCAATTGTTTTGCAAGCCTTCTAAGCATGGAGGAGTGGTGGCCTGGCACCAGGATTATTCCTATTGGACCAGGTCTGTACCTATGCAGCACTTGACTTGCTGGGTAGGGTTAGATGATGTGGACGTTGAGAATGGTTGCCTTTATTATGTTCCTAAAAGCCACCAATGGGGTTTGCTAGACAAGCCAGAACTTGCGGGAGATATGGAAGGGTTGATGGAATACCTCACGGATGACCAAAAGAAGGAATTTAACCCTGTTCCAATTGAAATGGAGAGAGGCTATGGTGCTTTCCATCATCCCTTAATGGTTCATGGTTCCTATGAAAACAAATCGGAACGATCCAGAAGGGCTTTTGTTTTGAATGTTTTTGCTGATGGAACAAAATCCAACACTGACAAAGAATTGTTGAAAGGTGTTCCGATTTTTGCTCCAGGTGAGAAATTAGAAGGTCAATTTTTCCCCATGTTATTAGATAGGCAAAAGCCTGCGTAAATTCTGGTTATTCATGCAAAAGGAGAGAAGTAATAAGAATAAATTATGGTTGGGGTTTACTGCTATTCTCGTTATCTTAATTATTTGGGCAACTTTAGGTATCTGGGGAAATTCTTCTAAAAAAGTAGCCGGAATCGAGGTTCCTGAAGGATTCGTAGTAGAGGAGGCCATTGTGCCCGGTCTTGTTCAATATCCTATGTTTGCGGTATTTGATGACAGGGGTGGGCTATTCGTAATGGAGTCCAGCGGACACACCGAAGGAACCGAGGAAATAGTAGCTGAACCGGACTTTCAAATATTACTTTTGACTGACTCGGATGCGGATGGTATTTTTGACCATAAAACCGTTTACGTTGACAATATCCCATTTCCTATGGGAGGTGCCTTTGTAGATGGAAGTTTAATTGTCACAGCTTCCCCTGACTTGATCAAGTTTACTGACCATGATGGGGATGGGGTGGCTGAAGAAAAGGAAGTGCTAATTACTGGATGGACTTTACATCACAATGCAGCTATTTTAAGTGGCCCATTTATGGGACCGGATGGCTATTTGTACATGGCAGATGCCAGACGAGGCTTTGATATTCAAAGTAAGGAATTTGTCAATTTCAAAGGTAAAGGAGCTAGAATTTGGCGTTGTTTACCAAATGGTTCTCAATTACAGAGCTTTGCCGGCGGTGGTTTTGACAACTCTATTGAGTTGGTTTTTACGCCTACTGGAGATGTTATGGGTACCATGACTTATTTCACTGACCCTCAGGGAGGTTATAGAGACGCACTTATGCATTGGGTAGAAGACGGAGTGTACCCTAAAGCTAACCCTGTTATTGGAGAAGATAAATTGGTTCGTACGGGTGATTTGATGCCTGTAATGCATAAAATGGCAAGAGTTTCTCCAGCAGGACTTATGCGCTATGAGGGCAATAAATGGGAGGATGCCTATCTAGGCAATTTATTTCATGCAGAATTCAATACTGGCAGGATTGTAAGAACCGTACTTACACCTCAAGGGGCGACCTATGCTGCCGGGAGCGAGCATTTTATGACTTCCAATCTACCTGATTTTCATCCTACCGATGTACTTCAAGAACCGAATGGTAACTTATTGGTAATTAATACTGGAGGCTGGTTTATTGCAGGTTGTCCATTAAGTAGAACTGCTAAGCCAGAGGTTTCTGGGGGAATTTTCAGGATTAGAAAAATAAGTAAACAGTCTGATGAGGATGATCTTTGGGGAAATAGTATTGCTTGGGATAACCTAACTGTTCCCGAATTGGTGGGACTGTTGGACGATACCAGGATTAAAGTAGCTGAAAAAGCGGGTGAATACCTAATTAAGCAGCCACTTGTTGCTATTCCCTATTTAGTAGATTTATTAAAAACGCATCCGGATGAAACGGTAAGGGTTAAAGCTGTTTTCTTATTGTTTAGAACTCAAAATCCAAGAGCTTGGAGTCAGGTACTTGTAGGTTTACAGGACAAAAGTGACCAGGTGAAAATCGCTACTGCCAGGGTTTTGGGTTTGGCAGAAGTTATTTCAGCCAAAGGAGAACTGATTCGTTTATTGGAAAATCAAACGAATTTGGCCTTGGCAAGACAGGTAGCCGTAGCGCTTGGTCAAATTGGAGACCCTCAGGCCACAAAACCTTTGGTTAGCTTATTAAATTCAAATCCCTCGGACAGGTTTCTAGCGCATGCTGTCATTTTTGCATTGATTCAAATGGAAAATGAAGAAATGCTTTTGGAAGAAATCCAAGATGGGGAATTCAATAAAGCGGCCATAATTGCCCTTGATCAAAAGCAAAGTGGAGCATTGACTGAAGCGTTAATTCAACCTTATCTTATTGATGCTGACAGTACCATAAGAGGTACAGCACTTTGGGTATTGCAAAACCATACCGAATGGGAAAATGCCTTTACTGGTTATTTGGAGTATTATTTTACCCATGACAATGCGGATATCAATGAGCTTACTGCTATTTTACCATCTTTTGTAAATGCAAATCCAGTTCAGGCATATCTTGCAGCTGAATTACAAAGTTCCAGTAAATCTTCTGAGGAGAAATTTCAAGTGTTGCATTTGCTGGAAGAAAATCCTCCTAAGGAGCTTTCAGTCAATTTGAAAAATAGTTTGTTGGGCCTACTGAACAATCCTGATGAACGGATCCAGAAATCGGTCATAAATTTGGCTGTACAATTAGAGGCTGGGGATTTTCTAGGTAAGCTCAAAAGTATGTTGGCTGCTAACGAGGACAATCCTTCTTTAAAATTAACCATCTACAAAGGTTTAGCTGCCTTGGGAGAGCCAACAGGAACGAAGGATTTTGAATGGATTGCCAATCAACTGCTTGTGGAAGGACAACGACCCTTGCACGGTGTGTCTTTAAATGTCCTTAGAAATATAAGTTTAGAATCCTCCCAATTGTTTTGGCTTCTTAATAATGTATTCTCAGCCGCGCCAAATGGAGCTATTTCTTATTTATTGGAATTGTTTGAAGGGGTAACAGATGCAGATTTACTTCAAACGTTGGAAATTAAATTGTTGGAACGAAAAGGCGTTTGGGACAATTTGTCTATGGGCCAATTGGCAAAGATCTTTGAAGAAAGTACTTCAGGAAAGGTTATTTTAGACAGTCTTGAGGCTAGACAAGAAGGCCGCTTGTCACAATTAGAAGAGATGGCGGCGGGTTTAGTAAAAGGAGATGTGGATAGAGGGAGAAGCATCTTCTTTGGTAAAGGTGCTTGTAGCACTTGTCATGCAGTAGCTGGTAATGGACAAACATTTGGACCTGATCTTACCAATATTGGGGAAATTCGTTCCAAACATGATATTTTAGAAGCCATGCTTTTCCCTGGAGCAAGTTTTGCACGGGAATATGAAACGGTCTCTTTGCAAACCAAGTCCCAAAATTACATGGGAATCGTCAAAAAATATCAAAGTGGAAGGTATGAGCTGGCCATAGGACCAGGCAGTTCTGTGCAAGTAGAAGAAAAGGACATAGTGTCTTTAGAAGAGTCCAATCAATCTTTGATGCCTGCCGGTTTGCTTTCTAATCTAAACAATCAAGAGGTCAGTGATTTAATGCATTACCTACAGTCCTTACCGGATGGTATATATGCCAGAGATAAATAATTTAATTAATTTGAACCAATGAAAAATGCAATTATGCTTAGAAAGCCAAGTATTTGTTTAGTGTTGTTTTTCGCCCTTTGTATGGTGAATTTTTCTGTCATGGCCCAGAGTTTTCCTATTGAACTACCGGCAAGTTGGGAAAAAGGGGAGGCAATTGAGTTATTTAATGGTGAAGACCTAGATCATTGGTACACTTTCATCAGAGATAGGGGAAGGGATGAAGATCCTAAAAATGTTTTTCAAGTAGCAGATGGTTTATTGACGATAAGTGGAGAAGAATGGGGTTGTATTACTACCAACAATCCTTATGACAACTACATATTGAAAACCTCTTTTCGCTGGGAAGGCGAGACCTATGGCGACCGTAAAGAAAAGGCCAGAGACAGTGGGTTACTAATACACTCCAAAGGTGAAGATGGAGGATACAGTGGTATTTGGATGCACGGTATAGAAGTACAAATAATCGAGGGTGGAACAGGTGATTTCTTGGCGGTAGGGGATGGCACTGAAACTTTCGGCTTAAGCTCTCCAGTTGCCAAAGAATTACAGGGTAGTTCTCATCTTTATAAACCAGGAGGAGATCTTGTGCGAATTAATAAAGGAAGGATTAACTGGTATGGTAGGTCTCCTAAATGGACGGATACTATTAACTTCAGGGGGAAAAGAGAAGTAGAGAAAAAAGTAGGAAAGTGGAATGATTTAGAAGTACAGACTTGGGATGGCAATATTGCTGTCTTTCTAAATGGTAAACTGGTAAATTTTGCTACAAATGTTCAACCTGAATTTGGAAGAATTCAAGTGCAATCTGAAGGAGCTACAATAGAATTTAAGGAAATTACACTTTATCCACTTATTAAATAATCCGAAAGGGAATATTTTATTCAAGAACCAAAAAATAGAAAAGTTAATTTTAATCAACTAAAAATAATACCATGACCCAAAAATCAGTAAAAATATTAGTTGTAGGATGTGGCAATATGGGGGCCTCCCATGCATTGGCTTATCACCAGTTGGATGGCTATGAAATCGTAGGCCTTGTTTCAGGAGGTAAAACCAAAGAAGTCTTGAATGAAAAGCTTGGAGGTGGTTATGCGCTTTATGATGATTTCTATAAGGCAATGGATGCTACTAAACCCGATGCGGTAAGTATTTCCACTTATCCAGATACACATGAAACTTTTGCCATTGAAGCAATCGAAAGAGGCTGTGATATATTCGTAGAAAAACCGCTTGCAGATACTGTAGAAGGAGCAAGAAGAGTGGTAAACGCTGCTGCTAAACACAAGAAAAAACTTGTAGTAGGCTATATTTTAAGGCATCATCCTTCCTGGGAGAATTTCATTTCTGTCAGCCACAAATTAGGCAAACCCTTGGTCATGCGTATGAACCTTAACCAACAAAGTGAAGGTAAAATGTGGACCCTTCATAGAAACCTAATGAAAAGCCTAAGTCCAATAGTGGATTGCGGTGTACATTATATTGATGTGATGTGCCAAATGACTCGTTCCAAGCCGGTCCAGGTTTATGCAATAGGGGCAAGGCTTACTGAGGAGATTCCCGAAGGGAATTATAATTATGGAAATCTTCAAATCCGGTTTGAAGATGGTTCAGTTGGATGGTATGAAGCTGGTTGGGGCCCTATGGTCAGTGAGACTGCATTTTTTGTTAAAGATGTATTTGGGCCGGAAGGTTCTGTTTCTATAGTTGCCAAAGAGGCAGGTGGATCAGGGAAATCTGACAGTATAGAGGCTCATACCAAAACGGAGTCTCTTCTTTACCATAGATCTGAACTGGATGAAAATGAGAAATTTGCTCATGAAGACGAATGGATTGACCTTACGGACGAGCCAGACCACAATGGCCTATGCAAGCGTGAGCAGGAATATTTCTTAAAAGCTATCCGTGAAGATATAGACTTGACTGATCACATGGAGGATGCCGTCAATAGTTTAAGAATAGCTTTTGCTTGTGACGAATCTGTCAGAACCGGAAAAGTTGTACATTTATAAAATCAATCAATTGATTAAAGGCTGGCTATAAATTAGCCAGCCTTTTTACCCTTTAATCTATTAATATGTCGAGTGAATTTGATCCTAAAAATTTTCCTGTAGGAATAATTGGTTTGGGAATGATGGGTAGTAGTATTGCTGTATGTATGCTAATAGCCGGACATCCTGTAACGGGTGTAGAGTTGGTAGAAGGTGCTCTTGCCGCTGCGCGACTTCGGATCAATAACCATTTCAAATTGGCTGAAGAAAAAGGACTTCTAACTGGTAAAGTTGAGGATTATCTTGACAAACTTCATATATCTGCTGACTTAGCTCAACTCAAAGATTGCCAGCTAGTGATAGAGTCCATCAAAGAAGATATCAATATTAAAGGGGAAGTTTTCAAGGCCGTTGACAAAATTGTATCCAAGGATGCCTATATCACGAGTAATACTTCAGCAATTCCCATAACTGATTTACAGGTTTTTGTAAGTCATCCCGAAAGGTTTTTCGGGTTGCACTGGATGGAACCAGCGTTTACAACTCGTTTCTTAGAGGTTATCTGTGGAGAGAAAAGCGATTTAGACAAAGCACAATTCCTCTATGGGCTTGGAGAATTATGGCAAAAAGAAACGGTTTTATTAAAAAAAGATATTCCAGGGTTTATTGCCAATAGACTTATGTATGCCATGTACCGAGAAGCCATGCATTTGGTAGATGGTGATTATGCTTCTGTGGAAGATGTTGACAGGGCTTGTCGGAATGTGGCAGGTTATTTTATCCCAATGATGGGCGTCTTTCGTTGGATGGATTTTACGGGAATTGCTTCTTACAGAAAAGTCATGAAGGACCTTTTTCCAACATTGGATAATTCGGATGCACCAGGAAGGCTCATCAATAAAATTGTGGATGAGGGAGGTTTAGGGATCACCAACGGGAAGGGTTTTTATGACTATACAGAAGAAGAAAAAGAGGTTTGGCAAAAATTGTACAGTGACTTCTCTTTTGAAATCAGAGACCTTACCCTAAAGTATCCAGCAGACATTGTTCAGCAAAAATTGAAAGAAAAGAAAGAAGAGAAGTAAAAATCGGCTAAAAGGCCGTTTTCTAATTAAAATACATTTGAATCCTTAGGGGATTTTTAATATAGCATTTCAAGCATTTCTAAATGAATTCTGAAATGCTTGAAATGCTATTATTCTATCTTCCTACTACAAATTGGTTGTTAAGAGGTGTCCCCATAGCTTTAAATGCTCTATTAAATTACTAAACAATAAGTCTGGTATCATTTTTCTAATGGTGTCACAATTAGGGATACCTGCTGACCTTTTTCAAGGCTAATCATAATCCCATCTATAAGTTCTTCACCCCTGTAAGTAGGCGTTGTTCCACCTTTTGAAAATGTAACTTTGTACTTTTGGTCCTCAGTGACAGTAAACCACTCAGGCAGTTGGTTGATTCTGGGGTAATCCATAGGCAATTTGAAAATGGTTTTATGCCTCGGGCGGTCAAATTTAATTTTACCTTCCCAATCGGAATCACTCACCATGCTGATTAAAATACCATTGTCTACAGGAGTGGCTCCGAGGTAAAGTTGCTCTTTCCAAGGTGAAGCTGTTACTCCTTGACTTTTCCATAAGGAATACATGATGCTGGTACGTGCAAAATTCCCATCTCCATGCCAACCTTCAATTATTCCGGTATTTCTAAATTCCTCAGTGTCTTTTCTGTAAGAAGAATCCTGAAGTGACCACATGTGCTGAATTTCACTGTCAATCCATTCCTTGGTCCCAGTTAAGGATTCTCTATTGTATAAATTTAATGCACTTTCTACTGCATCTGCATAACCGTCTGCACTTCCTCTTTCCCAATCAAAATTGGTGTATTTGTGGAGATTTCCCAAGGCCTTAAGGACTGCTTTTTGGTAAGGTTGGTGTTTGTCTTGGAGATAGACACTGTAATAGGCATTGTAAGTATATCCATAAGTATCTGCGATTTCCTCGTCTAATATTTCTCCCGTTTGGGGGTTAATTTGATTGTAAAACAGCCCATCTTCATTTATTCCGACTTCCAGAATTCTATCCAACATTCTGTAAACAGGTGTTTTATAAGCCGCACTTTTCTCAGGGTTATTATTGGCTACCGCAACGTAAAGTTCGCACAATCCCGATACGATTTCACAACCATGGTCCCTAAGTCGAAGTACTTCCAAATCACCTGTAGGATGATGCTTCCCCAGAAGGTAATAATCTCCCAAACGTTTGGCCCAGTCCAGGTATTTGTCATCTCCAGTCATCCAATATACGCGAGACAAAGCCTGTAGCAATTCCCCATTAACTTCTACATCCAAGGAAGGGATGTGTCCATAGGGGGTCTCATAAGAAGCATTTTTCCATATGTCGTCAAGCAAGGCTATCATTCGATCTGACCAGGGGGTATGGCCAATATACTCTGTAAGCGGTAGTAGACCATCTTTGATGTATTCCGAAGCACCAAAAATAATTTCATCCTTGTCAATTTCTTGATTCTCAAAGCCTTTTTTGGAGAATGAATAAGTATCTGGAAGCCTGTCAAGTCTGGAGGTAAGCTTAATTTCCGTTTGAAGGATTTCTGCCATTTTTCCTTCATATAGTGTTTTATCTAAAATAGCAGCAGTAAGTACCATAAATGGATAGTTGTCCGCCGCTGCATCTCTGGCATTCCAAATGTCTTTGCTTTCCTTAAGGTTTCTTGGAATTAGTCCCGTTTCCTTGTCTGCGTATTCCAACCATGCATTTACAAAATACATGCTTCTTCGGTATCCCTCATGAGCAAGGTAGCCATTTTCGAGGGCTGCTTTTTGATCAGCTTCATTCGCTATTGGTGCGGCTTGTTGGCAGGAACCTAAATAGAAGGTGGAAGCTATAAAAAGGAAACTTAAGGTCTGGAGAAATTGGGTTTTTGATTGATGTTGCATTGTTTATTTTAATTATTCTAATACGATTCCTTCTTCGAAGGTGGCCTTTATTATTTGATGGGGCTGGGATTTGCTTAAGTAATAAATACCCGAATTTTCTCCATGGAAACTTTCTATAAATAAATTATTTTTAAGGCCTTGAAACTTTACATTTATTTTAAATGCCGGATGATTTTCTAAGATTACTTCTTCAACAACCTTTATCGAGGCATGAATAAAATCAGGAATTATTAATTGCCTTTCGGTTTGTTCGGTATTTGTAATTAGTTTTTGGCTTTGGACAGAAAGGTCAAAAAACTTTAGATTGGTTTCAAATCCCAATGAAATGGGAAGCAGTTTCAATATCCCATAGAACTGGTAAATATCGTATAGCCTAGCATTAGTGGGAATAGATAGCTGTTGTTCGCCTTGAAGGGGATTATTTGCGATTAGGGTAATCGTATCACCATAATGGATTTGAATTTTCGTGTTATTGATTTCATACTGCCTTAATAATGGGAAAAGGGCTTTTTCATCCAATAATAGAGCGTAAGACGACTTTTTAATGCGATTGAATTTCGTGGTGTCAGTGCTACTTTGGATTTTCCCCATAGCCACTTTCTCTTGATTGCGAAATTCTGTTACGGTAGTGATTAGAAATGCTTCAAAGTCGTCTTGAATAGAAGCAGTGGAAGGAAGATTGTTATCAGAAAAAAGCTGCAGAACAGCCTTTTTTAAACCTAAAGTGTCACTGTCTTCATCAAAGGATTTGAAAATTTTAGTGAAGCCTTCATTTATAGCATTCACCTGATCCATATTAAGGCCTAATTTATTGCCTTTTCCTTCAAAATCAGAAGAAACGACGTTTTTTATTACAAGCTTGTTAGGCTTGAATTCTTCAGTTAATTCTTCAATTTGGAACTGCCAAATAGGTTCGGATCTAAATTTTACAGTTAAATTTTCTTTCCATGTGGATGGACTTTTTATCGAATTACTCGTCTCCATTCCAAAATTAGCCTCATTAGAAGCGGTATTAAAAAGGGGCACAATTTCTGGCATGGGTTTGGGGTCAATGGCTATTGAGTTACTCGATAAAATTGATTTTAAATGTAAACGATTTAGATCTAATGAATCTATATCAAAGGGATATTTGTCAAAAAACGATTTGAAGTTTAAATCACTCTCTTGTAGTTCATATCTATGTATTTCCAATCCTATCGTAGGAATACCTTCTATCTTGTATACGTTAAATAATGGCTGTTTTTCACTTCCTTCATTTACCACAAACTTACCCGGCTGCCCTTTATATTTAGGTATTGAGAATTGAAATCCCTGATTACCCACATTGGAGGAAGCGATGCCTGATCCTCTTAAAATTCCTTTGTTTTCCTCGAAACTTATTTCTCCGGAAATTACTTCCAATTCTCCATTGGAAGTAATTATTTTCCCTGATAAATTATTAATTTTTGGTTTTGGGATTTCCTGATTTTCAATGTTTAAATGCAATATGATTTTATTGCCATCTACGTTGGCAAAAGCAATGCTACCCTTCATCGATACCAGGTTTGATTGCGTATCATAATAAAAATCGGTGGCAGATGTGGCATTTGTAAAATTTGCAGGTTTCAAGGAGGGGAGACAGAGTGTTGGGAAAAATTCAGCCCTGTCTATATTTCCTTGCCATTTGTCCGTAGAATTTAACCCTTTCTTTAAAACCAATTCATTCCATTGAATGATTGGAGTGTTATGATTTGTCAAAATATCAGGCAGTAGGCAGTAGATACGTTCTTTACCCTCAGGAAAAACCATGATTTTTGGCAATGATATCTGAAAATTACCTTTGAGGGATTGGATCTCTAAATAACTTTGATTCATTGCTGAAGAATCAATTTTAAGATCAGGACAAGTTTGCGCATATAATTGAATTGAATCAATTGCGCCTAATATACCAACCAAAATCACAGTGAAAAAAGCTTTTCTGATCATAATTTATGTGGATTTGGTACAAATGCCGATTTAAATATAATTTAGTAAAATATTTGGGGTTTAAAAAGTTAGATTACTAATAAGCCATGGAGGTTTGATGATATTTTAAATAGAAGGAGGAATTCCCAAAGGAAAAAAGATTATTAGCTCTATTTCCACAGTTTCCGATTAAATAATGTCATATTATTGGTTTGGTAGCTTTATGAAATAATTTAGGGATCAAAAAAAAGGAGAATAGCTTTAGCCATACTCCCTTCTAATTCCAAACCAGACAAATACCTTCCACTAAAGGTCTAAGCTATTCAGGTAATCATTTATTTGCTGAATGAATTTTTGACACTCTTCTTTTTCTGTTTGGATGAAGCCATTGTCTTCCAATGCGCCCAACACGAGATCTCTTTCTTCCTCGTCGGCATATACCATGTTTCTAAAAGAGTTGTCATAGTCCTTTTTCCTACTGGTGTAAATTTTTTCAGACATGGATTGGCGAAACGATTTTGATTGTTCCAGCATTTCTTGTAATTGACCTTTATCAAAATCTGAGCTTGCTATTCCTCGATCTGAAAAGGCAATGGCAAAGGCATGTTTGGTTTTAGCTTCGGCATATTCATTACCGAGTATTTTGTATCGGTCGTGCAGCTCATTCCAACTATTGATTTCGCCTTCTTTTACATCTGCAATCAATTGATCCATGCTAAGTTTTGGCACCAATTGACCACCGACATTAATCCATTCATCTGGAGCAGGAAGATTGGATGTCAAATCCATGATGAAGTCCTCATTACTCAAATCTGCCTTAGTATAATATTCTGACAAGCAATAAACTGGATAATATTGAATCAGTTGTTTGAAAAGGGTATAAGCCTCAACAACCTTTATCAATCTAATTTTCCTTTTACTATTTTCCCACCCATTGGCAAAAATGTCCAAGTCTTTAACTTGGGGATCTTTCGAAGAAAGTAATTCTTCACCTTTTTGTCGGATAGATTGATTTGATACTACTTGTTCAGGTAGGTGTTTTGCATAATAAGCCTTACCACAAAGCGTTTCTAAAACAGCAATGGAATTCAAAACTTCTACCATACTGTCAGGCGCTAGGAAATCAAATTCCAATCGTTGAAACTTTTCTATTCTCTTGTCTCTGGCTTTGTATTTCCAGGCGTTCCTAGATAAAGCATACAGGTTATATTGAAACCAATAGGCAGGCATTACGATCAACTCATCGTGAGTCACATCGTTGCTAAGTAGGGAAAAAGGAATGGGAATATCCAACTCAGCAGGATAATCACCTTTGGCCACAATGGTAAAGGTAGCCAAACGAGAATTGTGTTTAAGGCTGACACATAAGCCAGGCCAAAAACCTCTTCCAGCAATAATCTCACCATCTGCTCCTCTGGAGTTATGATTGGAGCCCACTGTGGCTCCAGCGGCCATATTGCTTTGACCTTGCACGAGTGCAGCACACAAAAAGGAGTTGTTATGGTGCTGCTCGTGGGAAGGGAAAATTAAGGAATTCAAAACCTCACAACAAGAAATGGTGGCATTGGAACCTAAATAGCTATTGATCAGTCGGGCACCGTACTTAAGCTGAGATTGAGCAGCCATTAAAAACCTCACTGCTTTGACCCCATAAAAGAGCGTGCACCCTTCACTAATAATTCCATTTACCAATTCACAGCCTTCACCTACTTGGGTGCTAGCATCCGCTGTTGAATGTATTGTGAGGTTCTTAAGTTTATTGGCACCTTTGATATATGCATCTGATCCTATCCATACATCTTTGATGATCAAAGTATTCTTAATGATACAGCGGTCTCCAACTTTACCATAATAGCCTCTCTTAACATCAAATTCGTTTTGAGTAAAAGTGAGGAGTTTGGATTGAAAGTCTTTATCTGTTCTGTATCTGGACCACATCCAAGCATCACCAGGGAGCATGCCACTAAATGGGGCTACTTTTCTGCCTCCATTTTCATTACATAGCTCAAGCCATATCCTTACATCTTCTGATTCCCCTTCCTTTACAATACCGTTGCCAAACTTCGCATGGCTAGTTGTGGACATTTCATTGACATTAACCAAGACTACCTCATCACCTAGAATGTAATGCGAAAGATAGTTAACATTGTCGATGACCACATTGTCCCCAATATCGCAGCTGATAATGGTACTGTTGTAAAGGCCTACTGGCATTCTTAAATTATGGTATTCCAGGAAAAATGGTTCCAGTTTTCCAATTCTGATCAAGCCGAAAAATTTGCAATTTTTTACCAGATCAGGATTGAAAGCATCTGATACTAAAACGTTGTTCCAGTTGTCTGCTTGATTGTGGTTTCTTACAAGTTGTTCAAGTTCACTAGCACTTAAGTTCCGAAACAAAGTTGTTGACCTGTTTTGTTTGTTTCGAAGGTAATATTCATCTGCACCTTCCGGCAAATATTTAGGATCAATGAATTTATAGCCTAAGGATGACAGTGGGTGGCGAGAGATTTTATTCATTCTAAAAATTTTTATTTAAACAAGGAGCTATTCTACAGTTACAGATTTCGCTAAATTCCTAGGTTTATCTACATCCAGCCCTTTTGCTAAGCCCGTATAATAAGCCAAAAGCTGTAGTGGGACTACGCTTATCAATGGCGCGATAAGTTCATCAGCAGCAGGAACAGAAATGATGTCATCCGCTATTTCTTCGAATACCGTATCATTTTCAGTAACTACAGCCAATACCATTCCTTTTCTGGCTTTGATTTCTCTTGCATTGCTAACGAGCTTTTCATGATACAAGTCTTTAGTGGCCACAAATACCACAGGTAGTGTTTCCTCTACTAGGGCGATTGGGCCATGCTTCATTTCGGCAGCTGGGTATCCTTCTGCATGGATATAGCTGATCTCTTTCAATTTAAGCGCTCCTTCAAGGGCTATAGGAAAATTATACCCCCTTCCTAAAAAAAGAAAATCTCTAGCCTGCTGGTATTTAGCGGCTAGTTTTTCGATTGAGCCTGCTGTATTCAGCACATCCTGAATTTTTTCTGGGACTAAGGAAAGTTCGTTTATGTAATGTTGGTACTTTTCTTTAGATAAAGTCCCTTTGGCATAACCCAGTTTAATCGCAATCATGTAGAGAACCGCCAGTTGGGCAGTAAACGCTTTGGTAGAGGCTACGCCAATTTCTGGACCAGCATGGGTATAAGCTCCAGCTTCTGATAACCTGGCAATACTCGAACCTACGACATTGACTACTCCAAAAATAAAGGCTCCCTTGCTTTTGGCATTTTCAAGGGCGACCAATGTATCTGCTGTTTCCCCACTTTGAGAGACAGCAATGATCACATCTCCTGGGTTTATCACAGGGTTCCTGTACCTAAATTCGGAGGCATACTCCACTTCTACAGGTATTCGACAAAGTTCTTCTAGCACATATTCCGCCAATAGGCCAGCATGCCAGGAAGTACCACAGCCAACTATTATGATTCTTTTGGCTTCTTTCAACAAATCGAGGTGTTGGTCAATGCCTCCCATAGTGATGGTGCCATTTTTGGCATCAAGTCTTCCTCTAAGGCAATCAAAAACAGCCGTAGGTTGCTCAAAAATTTCTTTCAACATAAAATGCTCATAGCCACCTTTTTCTATGGCTGCCAGCTCCATGTCAAGCTTGGTAATAAAAGGAGTTATTCTTTCATTGCCGGGGTTTTTTAAGATCAGTTCATCTGGCTTTACGATAGCCATTTCATAATCATTGATATAGACCACTTCTTTGGTATATTCTATTATAGGTGAAGCATCAGAAGCTAAAAAATGCTCGTTTTTGCCAATACCTATAACCAAAGGGCTACCTTTACGGGCAGCTATTAAAGTGTCAGGTTGGTCCTGATCTAAAATAATGATTACGTAAGCACCCACAATTCGCTTCAGTGCTATTCTGACTGCTTCCTCAAGGTTTTCCGCATCATTTTGGTAGATGTCATCTATGAAATGAAGCAATACCTCGGTATCGGTTTCGCTTTCAAAAACATACCCTTTTTGCAGTAACTCTTTCTTTATAGGTAAAAAGTTCTCAATGATGCCATTGTGGACCATTGCCAATTTACCTGATTTTGAGCGATGAGGATGGGCATTTCTGTCAGAAGGTTCTCCATGAGTGGCCCATCGAGTATGGCCAATTCCTGAATGGGCATGAAGGTTTTTGCCCACCAGAGAGGATTCTAGCTCTGCTACTTTCCCCATTTTTTTATAAACAGACAACTCTTTGTCTAACAAAGCTACGCCTGAACTGTCATAACCTCGGTACTCTAATCGCTGAAGGCCTTTTAAAATTATTGGATATGCTTCTCTGGATCCAATGTATGCTACTATACCACACATAATAAAATATCGGAATAAAGTTTTGTAAAAATGTATTAAATTATATTATTCCGAAATTTAATGAATAAAAATGATGAATTGCAATACTGAATTTTGAGCTGAATACTTTAGAAAATTAAAAAGTAAAGAAAAGTTTTCCTTACTTTTTAATTTTTAAATAAAGTTTAGCTAGAATTTTATATAACCAAGGATCGTTTGAGGTTAATTTTATTAATTAGAGGATTGATTTAAATTATCTTTATTCAGAAGTGAGAATTTTTAAAAACAATACATGAATTAAATTGAATGATTTCACTTATTTTATTTCATTTTTTATTTCATTTATCCAACTTTCATACATTTCGTTTAACTCTTTAACCCTTTCTGGATATTTATCAGCAAGGTTACTTACTTCCGTCGAGTCCATCTCCATATTGGTGAGGTAGAGTTTGTCTGCTGCAGTAAAAGTTAACTTACCCGTTGGGTCATAAGGATTACCAAGTAATTTCCAAGGTCCTTTTCTAACAGCCCAGGCGTGTTTTTTATCATCGGGGAATCCAGTGCCCCAAAACATGGTTTCGTGTGGAGTGGCTTTTCTTGGATCCAAAATCAACGGTAATAAACTTTTACCGTCTATTTTTTGACTGGAAGGTATATCGATTCCAGCTAATTCGGCAAGTGTAGGCATCCAATCGATACTGTTTGCCCAATGGTGTCTGCTTTCACTTTGTGGAATTACAGAAGGGAACCTGATGATGGCAGGGACTCTTATGCCTCCCTCTAACATACTAAACTTTGCGCCACTTAAAGCTCCTGAATCGCCACCCCCAAAAAAGGCACGTTCTTCTACGCTAAAGCCATGATCTGATTGGTAGACAATGATCGTGTTATCGAGTTCACCTATGGCTTTTAAATGTTGGTATATTTCTCCAACCATTTCATCAATTGTGGATACAAATGCGGCATATTCTTTTCTAGGCGTTTCGAGGTTGCTATAATAATCTAGCCACTTAGGGTCTCCTTGATAGGGGTAATGCGGCATATTTATAGCCCAATAAGTGAAAAAGGGTTGGTCTGATTTTTCACTTGTAAACTGCTTCATCTCTTGAACCATCAGGTCACCGAAAAATTCTCCAGGTCTGTAGATTTCTGTTTCATTTCTATAAAGGTCATGTAGGTTTGGACCATGCCAGAAGAAGAAGTGTGAATAATTATCAATACATCCTCTTTGGTGCCCAAAAAAATAATCAAAGCCTTGACCATTGGGTAGCTTCTCTGGCGTATGGCCCAGATGCCATTTGCCAATTAAACCTGTTCTATATCCGTTGGATTTGAACATTTCCGCCATGGTTACCTCTTCAGTAGGTAATCCGGATTTACCTTCAGGATCAGAGTTGGGAGGAACGACATTGCCAAAAAGACCAGCATTAAAATTGTATTTACCGGTCATTAATGCTGCTCTTGAGGGGGAGCACACAGGTGCTGCCGCATAAAATTGGGTGAATTTAACCCCTTCTGTAGCCAATCGGTCAATATTTGGTGTTTTAAGGTCTGTAGCGCCATAACTTCCAAGGTCTTTGTAACCTTGATCATCCGTAAGGATGACAATAACATTTGGTTTTTTATTGGATTGCGTTTGGGCCACTAAGGAATTTCCTAGGGACAGTCCGATAATCAGACAGATGGAAAAGAATTGGTTCACAGTTTATTGATTTTTTTAGGTTTTTATCTTCTTAATTTTTCTAAATTAGTTGCTTAAACTTTCCTAAAAAATAATTTCACTAATTATATCAAGATGAATCTAAAATTGTTTTTGGCAATGACCGTATTGTTTTGCCAGTTTTCATATGTTACTGCTCAAGTTGATTTAAGTTGGAAAAATCCTTTGAATATCCCTGGCAAAAATCTTGTCCATGGTCAAGGATGGCCAGCTTTAGATTATCACAGACTTCCAGATGAGGCAGAAAATAAGGTTAGAAAAGCAGTATGGAATTTATCCAGACATGCAGCTGGAGTTAAGCTACGGTTCAGTACCAATGCGCAAGAGATTAAAGTAAGGTACGTTGTCTCTGGACGTCAAGAAATGCCTCATATGCCTGCAACAGGTGTTTCGGGGCTGGACCTGTACAATAGGGAGGGTGATCGTTGGGTATGGGTTAGGGGCAGTTATTCCTTTGGTGATACCATACAATATAACTTCCCCCTTAAAGCAGACAATATTACTTTAAAGAACTTTGACCTTTACTTGCCATTGTACAATGAAGTAACATTTCTTGAAATAGGCGTTGATGAAAAATCAGACTTCAGTTTTATCGCTCCTGGTAATGATGATCTGCCTGTGGTTGTTTATGGAACTTCCATTGCTCAAGGGGGCTGTGCGTCCAGACCAGGTATGGCTTGGACTGCCATTTTAGAAAGAATGATCAATAAGCCAATGATCAATCTTGGTTTTTCTGGAAATGGTCTTTTGGAAAGACCCCTAATTGGTTATATGGCTACGATTAACAGTAGTCTTTATGTTTTAGATTGCTTACCTAATTTAGTCAGAAACACCTTTTCTGAAGAGGAAGTAACCAAAAGGATAATCGATTCTGTTAGAGAATTAAAAGCAAAGAGGCCTAATACACCAATTCTTATGGTCGAACATGCGGGCTATACAGATGAAATGGTAAACAAAGAAAGGAAAGAGTCCTATCAAAATCGAAATGAATTGTCCAAGGCAGCATTTAAAAAATTGATTGCTGAGGGTGTGGAAGAACTGTATTATCTGGAGAAGGATGAAATAGGCCTTTCCATGGAAGGAACCGTTGATGGAACACATCCTACTGATTTGGGAATGGATCAACAGGCCAGAGGCTATTATTCAATCGTAAAAGAAATTTTAGACTAGGGAAAAAGAGCCACATTTTGTTCTAAAAGAGCCTATATAAATTCCCTCTGGATGGAATTGGGTCAAATCTCTCGACGTGTTTATTTGACGGTTTCACTTAATTAAAACTTTCATTTTATTCTATGATCCAACAGGGAATCTATGGGATCATTTGGCATGAGGTGAAAAAATTTAGAATTAAAGGGTAACCAGTCATATAATTTATAGGATGTACTATTTGAACCTGAACCTTGAAAAGCTATATTTGAATTATCCCTTTAAGGTAAATGAACTATGATTTTCTTCACTAATTAATAATGACCACCATTCAGAATGCCAGTAGTAAAAGATTAATTTCTCTGGATGCCTATAGAGGGATCACGATGTTTTTGCTGGTTGGAGAGTCAGCAATGATTTATGGTGTATTCCAGGAATTGTTTTCTGAGGGATCTTTAGGATATTTGTTTTTTAATCAGTTCACTCACCACCCTTGGAATGGGTTAAGGTTTTGGGATCTCATTCAGCCCTTTTTTATGTTTATCGTAGGGGTGGCCATGCCATTTTCTTTGAACAAACGATTGGCGAATCAAGGTGATCAAAAGATGGTAACAAGGCATATACTTAAAAGGTGTCTTCTTCTTTTTCTCTTTGGTACTGGTTTATACTGCATTCATGCTGGAGAGTTGGTATTCGAGTTATGGAATGTCCTCACGCAATTGTCTTTTACCATTTTATTCACTTATTTCTTAATCAGGAAACCATTTAAGTATCAACTTGCCATTTCTATCGGCTTACTGGTATTAACGGAATTGATGTACCGGTTATATGATCCCTCGACTCCTTTTATCAAAGGGGAAAACTTTGGCTCCTTTATAGACATGATTTTGATGGGTAAAATTAGCAGTGGGGGATGGGTAGCCATAAATTGCATTCCTACAGCAGCACATACCCTTTGGGGAGCAATGTGTGGTAAATTTCTGCTAAGCGATGAAACGAATAGCAATAAGATTAAATATTTAATAATTGCGGGTCTGTCAGGCTTGGCTGTAGGTTATGGACTAGATTGGTCTGGGATTACTCCCATTATTAAAAGAATTTGCACTAGTTCCTTCGTTTTGGCATCTGGTGGATGGGCCATTTTGGTGTTGGCCTTCTTTTTCTGGTTTATAGATATAAAGAAATTCAACAAATGGCCTTTTGTATTTATCGTTGTAGGTATGAATTCCATATTCATTTATTTGTTTGCTAACCTATTGGGGCATGGCTGGTTAACAAAGGTGGTTCATATTTTTAATTATGGATTTTTGGAACCGATTGGGGTTCCCGAGGTACTTTTAGCTTTGCTTAATGGTATGATAACGTTGGCCATTATGTGGTATTTGTGTTATTTCTTATATAAAAAGAAAGTGTTTTTTAAAATCTGATGATTTTAAATTGAAAATAAAATAAAAATTCAACTAACTAATTAATGTACTTATGAGTAATAAAAGGAGAGAGTTTTTGAAGCTCTCCGGCCTTGCCGGATTAGGAGTCGTGGGAACTGGTTTTAAAGGGTTGTCACTAGAAGAACAAAACAAGGTATTGGCGCAAAGTAAGAGAAGTCATACCCAGAGATTTAACATGTCAGGTTACGCTGCTCCTAAATTGGATGTGGTAAGAATAGGGATTGTAGGTTTAGGAAGCAGAGGGCCTGGAGCAGTCAATAGGCTCAGTAAAATCGAAGGCGTAGAGATCAAAGCACTTTGTGATTTGCTTCCTGAAATGGTAAATAAAGTAGTGAAGTCATTGGAAGGCACTTCCCATACGCCCGATACTTATAGCGGTTCTTCCTACGCGTGGAAGGAAATGATGGACAGAGATGATCTCGATTTGATCTATATCGCTACCCCTTGGGAGTGGCATACGCCTATGGCTGTTTATGCCATGGAGGCGGGCAAACATTCCTGTTGTGAGGTGCCTATAGCTGTGACTTTGGAAGAGTGCTGGCAGTTGGTAGAGACATCCGAACGCACAAAGAAGCATTGCATGATGATGGAAAACTGTTGTTATGATTTCTTTGAATTGATGACACTTAACATGGCTAGAGATGGTTTCTTTGGAGATGTATTCCATGGAGAAGGAGCGTATATCCATGATTTGTTGGGATTGAATTTTGCCAAAGATGGCTATCAGGACATGTGGCGTTTAAAGGAGAATTATAGGGATGGTAATATTTATCCAACTCACGGATTAGGGCCTGTTTGCCAGGCAATGGATATCAACAGAGGAGACCAGATGGATTATCTTTCTGCTCTTTCCAGCAATGATTTTCTCATGAAAGCCCACGCTCAGGAGTTGGCTAAAACCGACGATTTTTACAACTCCTATGCTACTAAAAATTTCAGGGGTAATATGAATACCACAATCATAAAGACTAAAAAAGGGAAATCAATTATGCTTCAGCATGATGTGAGCTCTCCTCGTCCTTATTCTAGACTTCATCTATTGAGTGGTACTAAAGGTATGGCCAGCAAGTATCCTACGCCTGGTATTTCTACAGGACATGAAGGCTGGTTAAAAGCGGAAGAAATGAAGGCTTTAGAAGAGAAATATACGCCAGAGATTGTTAAAAAAGTAGGAGAGATGGCCAAGAAAATTGGAGGTCATGGTGGAATGGACTTCATGATGGACTGGAGGATGATTGATTGCCTTAGAAATGGTCTGCCATATGATCAGGATGTATACGATGGGGCACTGTGGAGTGCAATCGCTCCATTGAGTGAGTGGTCAGTAGCCAATAGGTCCAACTCTATAGATGTACCTGACTTTACAAGCGGAGCTTGGAAAACGAATTCACCCGTTGACCTTACCTTAAATGGTGGTGGAACAACAGGCGTAAACGTCTAAAAAATAAAAAGCTGTGGAATTAATTTCCACAGCTTTTTATCATAATTATTTCAAAGACTTCTTCTTATTTTACTTTTGAAGTGCCATACATTTTTTCTCTTAGCGCTTTAATCTCTGTACTCTCAAGATAAGACTCATAATCCATTCTTCTATCGATTGTTCCTGAAGGGGTGAATTCGATTATTCTGTTGGCTACCGATTGAACAAAAGCGTGATCATAAGAAGAGAATAAAACAGTTCCATTGAAATCTATCATTGCATTGTTAAGGGCATGAATGGATTCAAGATCCAGGTGATTTGTAGGTTCATCCAATACCAATAAGTTTGGATTTTGAAGCATCATACGGGAAAGCATACACCTTACTTTCTCACCACCCGAAAGTACTGATGCTTTCTTAAAAGATTCCTCACCCGTAAATAACATCCTTCCCAGAAAGGTTCTTACGTAGGCTTCCTCTTGATTGTCGGAATATTGACTCAACCAGTCGATTAACTTCAAGTCAGAATCAAAGAAAGGAGAGTTATCATTTGGCATATACGCCTTGTTGATGGTTACTCCCCATTTATAGCTTCCAGATTGAACTGGATTTTCATCCATTAAGGTTTGAAAAAACTTCGTTACCGCTTGTTTGGTTTTTGAAAGAAAGGCTATTTTGTCCCCTTTATCGACCATTAAATTGACATCAGTAAAATAGGTGGTGCCATCATTTTTCAACTCAAGTTCTTCAGTGAGAAGTATTTGGTCGCCAGCTTCTCTTTCTGGTTTGAAAATAATGCCTGGGTATTTTCTGGTAGAAGGCTTGATTTCATCTACATTCAATTTCTCTAGCATCTTTTTCCTTGCCGTAGCTTGCTTTGATTTGGCTACGTTGGCAGAAAATCGCTCTATAAATGCTTGAAGTTCTTTTCGCTTGTCTTCAACTTTTTTGTTTTGATCTGTTTTCTGCTTGGCGGCAATTTGAGAGGATTCATACCAGAAGGTATAGTTTCCAGAGTAGATATTTATCTTACCGAAATCTATGTCCACAATATGCGTAGCTACTTCATCCAGAAAGTGTCTATCGTGAGATACAACAATAACTAGATTTTTGAAGTTGATCAAAAAATCCTCTAGCCATCCAATCGTTTCTGCATCCAAGTCATTGGTAGGTTCATCAAGAACCAAGATATCAGGGTTGCCAAACAAAGCCTGAGCAAGTAGCACCCTTACCTTTTGATCTCCTGAAAGGTCTTTCATTAATTTGCCATGAAGACTTTCCACTACTCCTAGTCCAGACAATAAAGCCGCAGCATCACTTTCAGCATTCCAGCCATCCATCTCCGCAAAATCAGCTTCCAATTCGGCTGCCCTTAAACCATCAGCCTCGCTAAAGTCCTCCTTCATATAGATAGCGTCCTTCTCAGTCATGATATCAAAAAGCTTTTGATGACCAATAATGACAGTACGTAAAACCTCTTCATCCTGAAAGGCAAAGTGATCTTGAGACAATACAGCCATTCGTTGGCCAGGTGTAATGTTTACACTGCCCGTAGTACTATCCATCTCACCGGTAAGAATCTTCAAAAAAGTTGACTTACCGGCGCCATTGGCGCCGATAACGCCAAAACAGTTTCCGGGAGTAAATTTTAAATTAACTTCTTCGAACAGGGTTCTCTTGCCGAATTTAAGGGATAAATTATCTACTGAAATCATTCTTTTTCCTTACTGTTTTAATAATAAAGTGCAAAGTTAAAAAATTATTCCAGTATCACCTATTATATAGTAATTTGCCCCTTAACTAGGTTTCGAATTATGGTACCTGTTAAGCAGCTCGCCTGTCGAATAATAGTATCTAAGCAATACAAGTCCTGCAACTAAAATACAGGAAGCCATTAATAGGACCATAGGTATAGCCGTTCCATTGTGAAATACACTTACTAAAGCAGAAACAATCCCTCCAATGGCCATGCGCATAAATCCCATCATTGCAGCTGCACTGCCTGCATCCTTGGTAAAGGGCGCAAGGGATATTGCTGCAGAATTAGGTACACTTAATCCATGGCCCGTTAAAAAGATAAACATCATGCCTATAAGGAAATAGACATTGAAGATATTTGCCCAAACCCCAATGACCATTATAAGACCAATGACCAGCTGGTAACACAGCGCAGTAATTACAATGGTTCGGTTACTAAAGTGATTTAATAGTATATGATTTAACTGGGTAGCACCTATCATGGCTATTGACAAAAAGGCGAACAGCCAGCCATATTCGGTGACAGATAATCCATAGATATTAATAAATACATCTGAAGAACCTGCTATATAGGCAAATGGTGCTGCACCGGCAATCCCACCAACTAAAATGTAGGTCAGGTACTGTTTGTCTTTTAATACGGCTATGTATTTGTAGGTAACAGCTTTGGGTTTTAGTGATACACTTGGATCAGGATCTGCTCCATCTGGAAGTTGCCATTTGCAAGCTAATATTATGAGCGTACAAAGAATAGACAAGATTATAAAGAGCCAATGCCAATGGAAGTGAGCAGTGATATAGCCCCCTAAAGTAGGCGCTATCATCGGGGAGACAGCGATAACCAATGTTAGCATGGCAAACGCTTGTGCAATTTTATTTACTGGGAAAATGTCCCTTACCAATGCCTGGGCTGCTACCATGCCCACACAACCTCCAACGGCTTGCATAAAACGCATAAAGATTAGCGATTCTACAGAGGAGGTAAAAGAACAGCCTATAGAGGTAGCCACATAAATCCAGAGACCTATATAAAGAGGCTTTTTTCTGCCAAATTTGTCAAGGAGCGGTCCATAAAACAATTGTCCGATAGCAATCCCGATCAAGTAGCTTGTCAAAGACAACTGTACATTTGAAATACTTGTGGAGAGACTATCAGCTATGGCAGGGAAGGCTGGTAAATACATGTCCACAGAAAATGGACTAATGGTACTGAGTGCCCCTAGAATCAAAACCAGAATAAAGTAGTTTTTTTGTTCCTTCATAAGAATATACAAAAGTAACCATTAAAATACATATTCTGGCTTCTTTGGATAAACCAAGCGATTTAAAACAAATGAATAAACAAAAATGTATTTTAAAACTGATTAAATGCTTTTCAAATTTGACTTTTAAAGACTAATTGATTAATATTGTGTCATATAAACAGTTGTAAATTTTTATATTTTTATAATAAAGACAGTTTTAGCATATTTAATTTCAATTACGATGAAAAAGCGGGTAATTATTCCGGTCAAATTGTTTTTTTACATAATTTTGATTGGGTTGGGAAGTTTCGGAAAACTTTTAGGTCAGACAGTAAGTTTTAATCAAACAGCACTAAATTTTAATGAGTTTGAAGAGATAGTTTTAGGTACCTCTTTGGAGTTTGGACCTGATGAGCGGCTTTATGTTTCACAGCTCAAAGGAGAGATTAAAATCTACACCATTTCTAAGGAAGGTCCAAATCAATACGATGTTGTTGGGGAGGAAGTATTATTGGGTGTAAAAGAAATACCTAATTATGATGATCATGGATTGCTGGCATTTGACAATCGGTACGGTCGGCAGATAACTGGGATTACAGTAACAGGAACTGCAACAAACCCTGTTATATATGCTACTTCAAGTGATCCTAAGTGGGGTGGACCTAGTGGAGACACTATGTTAGATACCAATTCTGGCATGATCACCCGTTTGACTTGGACAGGAACTACCTGGGAAGTAATCGATTTGGTTCGTGGTTTAGCAAGATCTGAAGAAAACCATGCTATTAATGGTATTGAACATACTATAATTGGAGGTAAACCTTATTTGATTATTAGTAACGGAGGTTTTACAAATGCTGGTGCTCCTTCAAAGAATTTTACCTATATATCTGAATATGCACTAGCTGGTGCTGTTTTGAAAATAGACCTGGATGCTTTAGAAGCGCTTCCGGTAAAAACGGATAGCCATTCAGGAAGGGCTTATAAATACGATGTCCCTACACTAGATGATCCCACCAGGGCCAATGTAAATGGAATTTATAACCCTAATGATCCTGGATATGATGGGGTGGATGTCAACGATCCTTTTGGAGGTAATGATGGA
This sequence comes from uncultured Cyclobacterium sp., assembly GCF_963977555.1. GTDB lineage: Bacteria > Bacteroidota > Bacteroidia > Cytophagales > Cyclobacteriaceae > Cyclobacterium. Next base: position 159,552 of record NZ_CAXBPD010000011.1, read on the forward strand.
TTGAACATGGGCATGGTGACCTTGGATGGTCCTGTGCAGATTTTTTCTCCAGGGTATAGGAATACCTATGATTTGGTAGTTACTGAAAGCAACAAGCTTTATTTGACTGACAATGGCGCCAATATTAACTGGGGAGGTATGCCTCAGAATGAAGGCGACCCTCTATTAGTTAACAATGCTTATGACCCTCTTGAACCAGGAGCCAGTCCTCTAAATCCAACTGTCACAGGCGAATTCGTTGACAATCAGGATCACCTCTTAATGGTCACCGCTGATCTGGAAACCTATTCCCCTGGAAGTTATTATGGGGGACACCCTACGCCGGTTAGAGCCAATCCTGGACAACCTTATCAAGCAGGTAGTCCTTTTCCTTTTTCTCCAGGTGGAGCAGGATTGTACACGAAATTTGTTGGTGATGATAAAAATTTCACGAATATCACACCTACTGTCCAGCCAACAGACAAATTCAGGACACAAATACTAGAACCTGTAGCGCCTGGCCAACCCGGATTTGAGGAATATGCCTCCAATAGCCTTCCAGCTAACTGGCCCCCAGTTCCTTTTAGTTTGGCAAATGGAGTTGAAGCCGACTTTATATCACCTACTTTACCCAATTCTAATGGGCCACAACCAGATATTGTTACAGTAGTACCAAACAACTCAAACGGCATAGCTGAATATACGGCAAGTAATTTTGAAGGAGCGATCAAGGGCTCTTTAATTGTCGGTAAAAATGGAGGTATTTTACACTTAATTCACCTCAATGAAAACGGGACATTAAAAGAAGCTGAATTTAACAAGTGGAACTTGAATGGAGGAAATGCTTTAGGTATTACTACCAATGGAGATGTATCCTCATTCCCAGGGACAATTTGGGCAGCAACTTTTGACAATAGGATCATGGTTTTGACTCCTGCTGATGATATATTTTGCATCGCAATAGATGATCCAGAATTCGATCCCTTAGCTGATTATGACCACGATGGTTATTCCAATCAGGACGAAATTGACAATGGCACAGATTATTGTTCTGGTGGTTCGGCACCAAATGATTATGACAAGGATTTGATATCTAACCTTAATGATGAGGATGATGATGGTGATGGCATTTCTGATTCTTTAGATCCTTTCCAGGTTGGTTATCCGATTAATTTGCCTTTGGAAAACCAATTGTTTACCAATCAATCTGATGCTTCAGGAAATGAGTTTGGTTATTTAGGTTTAGGACTAACCGGGCTCATGAACAATGGGGATAGTAATCCCAACTGGCTGGACTGGTTGGACAAGGGAAATGACAGTCCTGGACCGCCTGACATATATGGAGGTACTGCTGGTGCCATTCAGGTATCCATGACCGGCGGAACCGCCAATGGCTTGTCAAATAATCAGGATAAGGGATTTCAATTAGGTATAAATGTTGGATCTGAAATAGGCAATTACGTCATTAGTTCAGGGATAATAGGGTTATCTTCTCCTGGCCAATTGTATGATTTTGATGGAACTGGTGAAGTTGGAATACAGATTGGAGACGGAACTCAAAGTAATTTCATCAAGCTAGTATTTAATAGTGCAGGAGTGCTTGCCTCACAGGAGATCAATGATGTGGAAGATCCGAATCCGTTGTTTCTTCCAATACCTGTTAACGAGCGCCCCAATTCAAATACGCTAATAGAATTGTCATTTGATATTGATCCTGTAAACGGAACTGTTAAACCTTTTTACAAGTACAGTAACCAAGCATTGGTGCCACTTGGTACCATTCAAGCAGCTGGAGCCGTACTTACTTCCATACAAGATATCAATCAACCATTGGCAGTAGGTATATATGGTACCAGCAATGACCCTAACAAAAGTTTTATTGGGGTTTGGAATTTTATAAGCGCCATCGGTGAAAAACCATACGATATACGTAGCCTGAAAGATATCAATAGGTTGTTGGGAGACGAAGATGTTATCGTGGATCTTACGGAATACTTTGGTGATAATAATGGAGAGAATAATTTAACGTTCTCAATTGCAGAAAACACCAACCCTGTAGTAGGAGCAACTATCAATGATCAAATCTTAACTGTTGCTATTCCTGATGATGAAGTCAGTTCAAATATTACCGTAAGAGCAACTGACCAAAATGGCTATTTTATCGAGCAAACTTTTGAAGTGATGGTTGAGCAGGATTTCACCGTTCTTTTGAGAATAAGTGGTGGTGGAAATACAATAAATGCTGCTGGTGGCTTACCGTCATGGATGGCAAATAATATACAGGGGCCTGTAAACACAGAGGCTTTTGAAGCTACTAATAGTAAAAGTGGTAGTAATGTTTTCCCTATTGAAAACAGACATGCTTCTATACCTAGTTACATTACTGATGATGAATATGTTTCAATCTTTAATAAAGAGCGATATACCACTGATGCCAGCATGGAATACAAAATCCCACTTCCTGATGGGCAATATGCAGTAAACCTTTATTTGGGAAATGGCTATATAGGTACATCTGCACTTGGAAAACGCTATTATGGCATCCAAATAGAGGGTGAAGTAGTAGAAACATCCATAGATCTTATTGAGCGGTTTGGTCATCAGGTCGGTGGAATGGAGCAGTACCTTGTGACAGTCACTGATGGAGAGTTGAATATCTTTTTCGAAAAACAAAAAGAAAACCCACTTTTCAATGGAATAGAAATTCTTGGTAAGCCTATACAAACACCAATTTCCTATACTAAAGTTGAAGACCAGATCAATTTCGTTGGTCATCAAACAGATGGAAGTATGTTTGTTCAGGCCTCAGGTGGAAATGGTAACTTGAGTTATGCTGCAGTGGGATTGCCTCCTGGAATATATTTGGAACCGACCAATGGAACCATTTACGGAACAATCGAAGAAGGAGCATTGGCCAATAGTCCATATAGAATTACGGTGACTATAGATGATGGGGATGAAATTCATTCGGATGCAGTTACATTTAACTTTAATTGGACCATTAGTCCACAGTTGACGAGTCAGGAATGGCATTTAAAAAATGAAAATCGTTCCTATCACCCTAGGCATGAAGGTAGTTTTGTTCAGGCAGGTCATGAGTTTTACCTTATGGGAGGAAGAGAAAGTTCAACTACCATCGATATCTATGACATAGAAAATGATTCATGGAGGTCTTTAACAGAAATCAATCCTTACAGCTTTAATCATTTTCAAGCAGTTACTTATCAAGGGCTTATTTGGGTGATTGGTGCTTTCGATACCAATGACTTTCCTAATGAAACACCTGCAACAAATATTTGGATGTTTGATCCAGTGAACGAGTTATGGATTGAAGGACCTGAAATTCCTGAAAATAGGAGAAGGGGATCAGCGGGTTTAGTAGAGTATAGAGGTAAGTTTTATATAGTAGGTGGTAATACGGATGGTCATGATGGCGGTTATGTCAATTATTTCGACATGTATGATCCTGAAACTGGTGAATGGACTGTATTAGGTGATGCACCTAGGGCCAGAGACCATTTCTTTGCTGCCACAATAGGTAATAAATTATATGCTGTTTCGGGTAGACAATCTGGAGGTCCAGAAGGAACATTCGCTCCTGTATTGTCTGAAGTAGATGTTTATGATTTTAATACACAAACTTGGAGTACTTTACCAGATAGCTTGAACCTGCCAACGCCAAGAGCTGCAGCGGTAGTGAATAATTATCTTGGTAAGTTGATCGTAGCCGGAGGAGAGGTAGCTACAAATCCTCTAGCGCTACCTAATGTAGAGATGTTTGACCCATTAACGAGGGAATGGAAAATTCTTGATACCTTAAATATCGGGCGTCATGGAACACAAGGTATCGTTTCTGGAAAAGGATTGTACGTCGTTGCTGGTTCACCTAGAAGAGGCGGCGGAAATATTGGTAACATGGAATACTTCGGTTTTGATGATCCTAATACCACACCTTTGGTTGAAAGTGAATTAATTTTGCCGGAATCAATTCTTGTTAAAAAGGGTGAACCTAAAGAAATTAGTATAGGGCTAGACAATGGCCAAACAGGCCTTTGGATTAAATCTGTTGCCATAACTGGTGAAAATGCGGAAGATTTTGAAATCGTTGCCGGAGAATTGGCAAGTGATATACTATTGAAAGCAGGAAGTACCTATAATATAACACTTGATTTTGTAGGTGAGAGTCTTACAGCTTCTGCCAATTTGGTAATTACTACTAGAAATGATGAGGAGGTAATCCTACCAATAGTTGCCGATGGTAATTTTGAAGAGGTCTTCTTGTATTACAATACCGGATCCAGTACCGATGTTGAGTTCGAAGGAAATTCTTTTATTGGAGATGTTAATCTTACTTCAATTCACAATGGTGGTTCAGTTTATAGAAATGGAAATGTTGTAGGGAATGAGATGTATAAATCAGAAAGGTATGCTTCAAATATTGCCTATCAAATAGATGTACCAAATGGTGTTTATACGGTCACTACTCATCATACAGAAACTTGGTTTGGTCTACCAAATGGAGGGCCTAACGAAGCAGGGAGACGTGTTTACGATATCTTACTTGAAGGGAATGTTGTTAAATCTAATTTTGATTTGTTCATCGAAAACAACAATCAGCCCGCGGCATTGGATTTTGAAAACATCCAGGTTACGGATGGCACCTTAAGCCTTAATCTAATCGCTAAGGCAAACAATGCGAGTATTTCTGGGATTTCCATCGTCAATCAAGGGCAAATTGGAGCTGTTCCGATAGCCAATATTACTGCAACCACTTTAGGAGGCTTAGTGCCATTAGAAGTAGCGTTTACCAATGAAATATCCAGGCCTCAAGACTTTACCTTTGCTTGGGACTTTGGTGATGGAAACACTTCTACCGAGCAAAATCCAACACATATATTTGAAGAATTTGGTGAATACAATGTTTTGTTGACAGTTTCAAGTATGTTTGGTGTTTCTGCTGTAGATTCTGTGACTATCAATGCTATTCCACCATCTGAATTTGAATTAAATATCAATGCGGGTAGCCAAAATACGGTAGACAATAATGGTAAAACTTTTATTGGTGAAAACAATGCTGACGTAACTTATACAAGCTCAAATCCTTACAGTAATAACGCAGCAGGAGATGCTCCATTGTTCTTAACAGAGCGGTATGCAAATAATTTCACTTATTCCGTTCCAGTTGAAAACGGTGTGTTTACAGTGAAAACGTATCACAGTGAACTGTGGTTTGGTAAAAAAGGACCTGCCGGTCAACCTAATCAAAGGGTTTATAATATTTATATTGAAGGGGAGCTCGTGAAAGCAAACTTCGATTTATTTGTTGAAAATGGCTACGCACCAATTGAGTTGACACATGAAAACATAACGGTAGCTGATAATTCATTGGACATTCAAATGGTAGCAACTATCAACAAAGCCAATATTTCTGGATTCTCCATTATTGCCCAGGATGGACTTGCTGTTTACCCTGAAGCGATTGCAGAAGCCAATACCGTAAATGGTCCAGCTCCTTTAGCAGTCACTTTTGATGCTGGTAATTCTACTGGCGATGGAGTTTTAACTTATAAGTGGGACTTTGGAAGTGACGCTACTTCTACAGAAGCGCAGCCACAATATACCTTTAATGAAAATGGCACCTATTTGGTAAGTCTTAAAGTGACAGACGAAAACGGGTACATGGATACGGATGAGATTGAAATAAAAGTGGGTGATTATGTTCCAGTACCGGCCTATTCTCTGAATGTTAATGTTGGGACAGACACGCCAACAAGTTATATGGGTACTGATTTTGAAGGCGAATCAACTTCTGGAATTACAATCGCCAATGCATCTACCTGGAACAATTTTGGAGCAGGTGATCCAACGCTGTTTTTAACCGAAAGATCTGGCAAGAACTTTACCATTTCGGCACCGGTAGAAGACGGAGTTTACACCATAAAAACCTATCACAATGAATTGTGGTTTGGAAAATCAGGTCCGGTTTCAGAGGCTGGTCAGCGCGTGTATGATATCATGATAGAAGGTGAGGTGGTTAAAAATAATTTTGATCTGTTTATAGAAAATGGAAATGCCCCAACAGAATTGACTTTCGAAAACATCGAAGTAAGGGATGGGGAGTTAAACCTTAAGTTGGTAGCATCTAAAAACAATGCCACACTGGTAGGATTGACAATTGAGTCAATGACCTCAGTAACCCTACCACCATCTGCAGTGATTAACGCTTCTGCGGTCGAAGGAGCTGCACCTTTTGAAATCACTTTTGATGCATCTTCCTCTACAGGATCAGGTGAATTGATCTACAACTGGAACTTTGGTGATGGAGAATCGAGTACATTGATTAACCCAACACACGAATACATGACAGCAGGTGACTATAATGTAATTTTGACTGTGATGGATAGTGTTGCTGTAATGGATTCAGATACCTTGGAAATTATTATATGGGAGGAAGCTCCGGTTTGGTCTATGCTATTGAATGCTGGATCAGAGGTCAATACCTCTTATCAAGGCAAGGTCTTCCTGGGTGACAAAGCATTTCCAACTTTATTCAATAGCACTAAAACGTACAAAAATACCTCGTCTAGTTCCATTGAACTGTACCAGACAGATAGGTATAGCAAATCGCTGGCCTACAATATCCCAGTTGATAACGGTACTTATAGAGTAAGGACTTTCCACAATGAACTGTGGTTTGGCCTTGGAGGGCCAGATGGTCAACCGGGTCAAAGGGTTTTTGATATCCTGATTGAAGGGGCTTTGGTAAAAGACGATTTTGACTTATATGTAGAAAGTAATTATGTACCTACCGAACTTGTTTTCGAGGACATTGTAGTAACAGATGGCGAAATGAACTTGAGTTTCATAGCTTCAGCAAACAATGCAAGCGTCTCAGGAATAATGCTAGAAAGAGTAGATCCTATAAATGACGGTTCAAATGCAAGAATCCTATTTGAAGAAGATCCATTACCAGAAGGTACGGTCGAGATTTCAAGCGAGGAACAGCAAAAACCAACTTTATCTGAGGCAATTATCTTTCCAAATCCTGCTCAGAATGAAGCGTTTATCGTTATTCCGGAAGGAGTGTCTTTGGATTGGATCAATGTTTACGACATGAAAGGTAGATTAGTGCTGACTTTCAATGCCAGAAACAACAGTGTAAATGCATACACATTACCATTGAGCAGACTTGAACAAGGCGTTTATATGGTGAGGTTACTTGGTAAAGAAGGTATTGTTGACCAGTTAAGGTTAATTATCAACAAATAGTAAGTAATTACAATCCACTTTTTTAAATAATCAACTAACCTCGAAAGGTCTGGTATTTTACCAGGCCTTTCTTTATTGTGTGTCAGGCATGGTCATTAAGCTATAGGGTGTGAGTCCCGAACGAGAGTTGCAGTACTTATCGTTAGCCAAGAGCAAGGGTGTCGTGGGTGACTGCGAATCTGAAAGAAGCTGGCGGCAAATATTCGAGCCTACGAACAGAAACTTCATATAAGGCGGATATGTGTGGGTGATGTTGCAAAAGAAACAAAAGCCCAATACTGCACAGAACACATAAACGTAAATGGAGAGGCTACATGAATAGAAAGCGAATGACCTTACCCTGAGAGATCTGACATTACATTGGCGGAGGCATGCGCGAATGCTCAAGCGGTGAACGATTACAGCGATGTAAATCGGTATTGTTAGAAGTCAGCAGAAGCCATAGTAGGAAAGAAACGAGCCTTGAGAGAATAAAGTCAAGGAGGCCTCACAAAAGAACTGAAGGGCTGAATGTTAAATTAAGGGAACAAATTACAAAGTTCCAAAGAGAAGGCGTAAAACCGAACCACGTAAGAGAACTGTATGCAAGAGGAAAGGGCAGTACCCGAAAGTAAAGTGCAAATAGGAGTTTAGCCCATCATTGGAATAGTAAGGAAGTGACCCTGTGCACCAAAAGTCAAGTAGTATGCTGGCAACAATTATGGACAGGCGTAATATTGATAAAGCCCTATTGCAGGTAGAATTCAATAAGGGAGTAGGAGGTGTTGACCGTATGCAGATCGATAAACTTCGAGACTACCTAGATATTAACTACCAAGAATTGCGCAAAGAAGTGATAACAGGTATCTACAAGCCAAGCCCTGTAGAAAAGGTAGAGATACCCAAAGAAGAGGGAGGAGTAAGAATGCTAGGAATACCCACGGTAATTGACCGATTGCTTCTACAAGGGATGTTGTTGGTTAAGTCAATACTACGAGCCTTATTTTTCCTCATTTAGTTATGGGTTTCGTCCCAAGAAGAATGCCCATCAGGCGGTATTACAGGCACAAACCTTCTTAAACGAAGGGAAGAGTTATGTGATAGAACTTGATCTGGAAAAGTTTTCGACAAGGTAAACCATGATAAACTGATGAGTTTGCTAATGCTAAAAATCACGGATAAAGGCACCTTACGTTTTATTCGAGAATACTTGCGCAGTGGCATAATGGAAGATGGAGTAGTGAGCCAACGAATAGAAGGCACTCCCCAAGGGAGCCCTTTAAGTCCACTTTTATCGAATATTATCTTATATGAGCTCGATAAAGAACTAAGCAGAAGGCGTCTAAGTTTCGTCAGGTATGCAGATGACTGTAGCATTTATGTAAAGAGTGAAAAGTCGGCCCGGCGAGTTCTGGGAAGTATCACCAAATACATAGAAAAGGACTTAAAATTAAAAGTAAACAAAGAAAAGAGCAAAGTAAGCAGTCCAAGAGAAAGCACATTATTGGGTTTCTCGTTTTATAAAGATAGAGGAGCATGGGCAATACGGATTTCTAATAAATCTATATTGCGCATCAAGGAGAAAAGAAAAGCAACTACAAAGCGTAACAGCGGAAGTAATAAAATGCAGAAGATATTGAAAACGTAAACCTTGATCCAAGGTTGGGTTAATTATTTTTCGATAGCCAAAGCTAAGTCAGTGATGCAAAAACTTGACTCATGTGTAAGAGTAAGATTACGGATGAGCTTATGGAAAGAATGGAAGAGGTTCAAGACAAGAACTAAGAATTTGTTAAAATTAAAAGCGAGTAAGCAAAAGTCATATGAATGGGGTAATAGCAGCAAAGGATATTGCCGAGTAGCGCATAGTCCAATACTGAATACAACCCTAAACAATGCATATTTCATAAAACAGGGATACACTGGTTTTTACAACACTTACAAACGGCTGACCAATGAAACATAGCTATCATTATTTTAACAAACCGCCGTATACCGAATGGTACGGTCGAGTAGGTCAGGGGGATTACTCCCCCTTTCCCCTCCAAGAACCGTACGTGAGAGTTTCCCCTCATACGGCTCAAGCACTCTAAAAACTGCCTGGGCAGTCCGGTCATCAAACTAGCTAGCCTTTTTTTACGGTATTTTGGTAGGTTTTCCTCCTTGCCGTCCTTTCTTTAAAGTAAGCTTCCCATTCCCTGTCATAAGGGTTTGAGTTGCTTCTTATTTTGACATGCCGTCGAATTTTGGCGGCTTCGAAGAGCGGGAGCTCGAAGGTCTTATCCCTGTCCGTTGCGGCAAACACCCAATTTCTGGTGCCTTGGGTTTTAAAGTATTTTGCTCTGACCCATCGGCTTCCTTTTTTGGGGTGTCTGCGCTTGGCCCATTTCCACAGTAATCTGAACACTTTATGGTCCAGCAGCGCAAAGGTTCGTGAGGCGGCTGAATGGCGGAAGTAGTTTGCCCACCCCCTAATCTTGGGAGAGATCATACGAATGAGTTCTGCCTGCGTCACGGATTTGTGGCTGGCTGCCGCACCGCCGATACTTTCCATGATTGACTTCACTGAGTCCTTCATGGGTTTGGTAAGGCATTTGTCACCGTATTTGCGGATGTTGAAGCCCAGAAAGTCGAAACCCTTGCGTATATGGGTAATCTTGGTTTTCTCCCGGGAGAGTTCAAGCCCTCTTTTGGAGAGAAATCTGTTGATTAGCGGTTTTATCTCACTTTCAAGATATTCACTGTCGTCACAGGTCACCACAAAGTCGTCCGCGTAGCGGATGAAGTTAATTTTGTGTGGGTTTCTCCCCCCTTTGTGTCCGGCATGGATGTTTATTTCTTTTTCCATTCCGTCAAGTACCATGTTGGCGATTGTAGGCGAGATTATACCACCCTGCGGTGTTCCGCTTTCTGTTGGAAACCATTGTTTGTTGTCCATGTAGCTCGCCTTGAGCCATTGTGCCAGCACCTTTTGGCTCAAGGGGATATTTTGCAGAATCCACTGGTGCGAAATGTTGTCGAAACATCCTTTGATGTCCGCTTCCAGTATCCATTCGGCCGAATTGCGTTGGCACAGCACGTTGTGGCATTGGACCACTGCGTCGGCGCACGAGCGTTTGGGCCTGAATCCGTATGAGTTCAAGTCCGCTGTGGTCTCCGCTATCGGGTCCAGTCCCAGCCTGAACAGGGCCTGCATGGCCCTGTCTGCCACGGTGGGTATGCCCAGGTGCCGGTACTTTCCGTTTTTCTTTTTGATGGATTTTCGCCTGAGTGGTTTTGCTTTGTATCCCCTGACTTTGAGAAGTTCAGTGGCTTTCCACTTTCTCTCCGGTGTGTTCCATAGCACTTTGTCCACCCCGGGGGTTCTGCTGCCTTTGTTGGAGGTTACCCGGAAAATTGCGAGCAGTTTCCCGTAGAATGACCTTGACATCAGGTGCAGCAGTGCTTTTGCCTTGTGAAAATGTTTTTGTTTGACGGCCTTTACGATACGTGATTGTAGTGACTTTACGCCACGTTCGACCTTCTTCCAATTAATGGAGTTCCAATCGTGCCATGTCGTTGGGGATGCACATCCAGCATTTGTCGGATTCATTTGCGTTTTCCTCATTGAAGTCTTACTGTAATTTTCTCGTAAAAGAGTACCATGACGGAAGTGGGCATATCCGCCAAATTAGATGGCGGCATTTGCTTTCTCCGTCTTTCCTTTACCCGCAGCCCGTTGGGCCTGCTTTGCAGCCGGCTAATCCCGGAATGCCGGGAAGGGTTGCGGGCTTACCAAGTTCCGCTTGGATAACTGACGGGGTTAGATCCTGCCTCTTTGCCGGGGGAATCGAAATCCATGTAGCAGAAACCGCAAAGCCTGCCAACTATACCCCTTACCGTTTTGGTCACAGCGTGTCAACGTCTTTCGCTGTCTTCACGTCACGACATTTATCAGCAGTTCACATATGTTGATCATACCCATCGAGCCTAACTCCCCCGCCCCTGACGTTGGTGCGCAACAGACATTCTTGGCAGAATCTCTTTACGGGCTATATTGTCCGGATAGCTTCGCACAATTCCGTTACCAGAAATGCACGTATCCATAGGCTACTTGTGATGGAACACAAGGTTTAATCGTTCTTTGAACGTTAAACAGTTATCAAAGCGACTTCTTGTCGCACTACGGTGGTGTGAGAGGACAGATAGGGGAATAACCCCTATCTTCCTACTCGATTATAGGGACAAAAAAGTATCAAGAGGTTGGTATGGATGGATCGAGATCAGGAACTGGTCAAATTTTTAAAGTTTGGAATTCGGCATTTGAAAGATGACCCTAGCAAGTTCATATGTTTATAGCTCTATTTTGCACACCAACCATAGCACACACTTTTTAGCCATTTGCGGACAATTTTCAAAAGTTTCCATTAAAACTTTAGCATCTTTACTATATTAATTGTCTCAAATCCTTAAATTGATAGGAAAATACACAGTAGGAGTTGGGTGCATAGTCCATATATACGCAACTCCCCAGCTAAAACATAGCTAGTACAAATTTTATATGTAAACTATCCCTCAGTTATTTGCATAACACTCGACCCACTTAAAACATACCTACCACCCCTGTGAATAAATAGAACCACTTGCTGAGGCTTCGAGACAAAAATTCCCGCACATAATGGATACCCTTTAAACTCACTAATGGGTTTTAACTCTTTGGAATAATTTGGTATCTTAGATACCAATTGACCATGCTGGTCACACACAATGTATATACGTAATTCTCCCCATATACCGCACTTCAACCTTACTAAATGAAATTTAGTTATGTGAACAAGGATTACTAGTCCTCATATTGTCTTCTTCCAATAAAAACCATTCAATTATTTTAGCTCATTGAGGCTTTTTATGACAATAGATATACATAAATATAATTACCTTGTAAAAAAACAATAAAAAATATCCAGTATGAAAATAGCAGTGTTATCTAGAAATCCTAAACTGTATTCTACTAAACGTCTCGTAGATGCAATCAAAGAAAGGGGTCATGAGGCGATGATAATAGATCATCTTAAGTGTATAATCGAATTGGAAAAAAAAGCCCCAAAAATTTTCTATAACGGTGAACATTTAGAGAATATTGATGCAATAATACCCAGAATAGGTGCATCAGTCACTTTCTATGGGACTGCTGTTGTTAGGCAATTTGAAATGATGAAAGTTTTTTCTGCTGTTGAATCTCAGGCTTTGGTAAGATCAAGGGATAAACTTAGAAGTCTGCAAATATTGACTAGAGCTGGTGTGGGTTTACCTAAAACGACTTTTGCTGATAGTTCGAAATTTGCTGATCACGTTGTGAAAAGTGTGGGTGGAGCGCCTCTTATAATTAAATTATTGGAAGGTACGCAAGGTTTAGGTGTTGTAATGGCCGAAACTAACAATGCTGCTAATTCAGTAATGGAGGCATTTGATGGTCTCAATGCAAGAGTAATTGCGCAACAATTTATTAAGGAAGCCGGAGGTGCTGACATCAGGGCATTTGTGGTTGATGGAGTAGTTGTTGGGGCAATGAAAAGACAAGGAAAAGAAGGGGAATTTAGATCGAATTTGCACAGAGGTGGAAGTGCATCGATAATCGAATTATCTGATCAGGAAGAATTAACCGCAATTAAGGCTACAAAAGCCATGGGTTTGGGTGTGGCAGGAGTTGATATGTTGCAATCATCAAATGGTCCGTTGGTTTTAGAGGTAAATTCATCACCAGGTCTTGAAGGCATTGAAAAAGCAACTCAAAAAGATATTGCGAAAGAGATTATCAAATACATTGAAAGAAATGTGGATTAACTAGTCTCAAAGTAAATAGATAGGGATTGATCTCATCAGGCTAAATCTGTAAAGGTAACTTATTGAAATAAAAGATATCTGTGCATTGGATTGGGTATAGCTTAAAAAAGTATATCCAACATAAGTTTTGATGGTGATTGGCTCTATGGACTTATGGATATGGAAGGCAAACCCAGACACCTCACGTTTGGCCTTATCTATTAAAGTTTTAGCTGAGTTGATCCGGCTATTGAGCAATTCGTAACTTTTATGTATTTTGCATATCATTATCAGAATTTGTTTATGGACAAAATATCAATGGTAAACCTTTATTTACCAGATGTTTATTTCAATATTGTATAAGTATGCATAGCTTCCTGCCATCAGTTACGACATCCTATACTGAGCGTTGTGTAATTACTGAGAACGAATAAAGTACTTTGAGAAAAGCAATAGTATTATTTATAGTTGACCATGAAAAAACTATTCTATACAGCGGTTTTGGTATTAGGCTTATCATCGTGTGAAAACAATGACACTGAACCAAGAGCTGATATCGTGCAATTACTTTCTGGGGAGTTTCCGGCTGGAAAACATTGGAAATTGACAAGTTTCCAAACTACTTCCAACTACTTCCAACTATTTCACTTTTGACATTAATAAATTTCAAATTACAGAATCATGGGATAATTATCCAGAATCGATTAAAGACAATACGACAATTATTTATCCTGACGGAGAAATTCAAATTGACGAGGGAAAAATTATGTACAATGATGATTCACCTCAGATTTATGTTGATAAACAATTTTGGACAATTAATAATTTAAAAGACAGTGTAGTTATAGTAGACTATGTTGGTCTTCCGTCGTTGCATGAAACTTGGGGAATAACAGTTTCTGAACACAAAATTACTCTGACACGTTGGGACAAGGACGTTGGATTTAAAGGTAGTCTATTAACTCAAACAGTTACATTTATCTCAATGGACTGACCATAGAATTCTATGATTAATCAGCTTTACCCTTAACAATGTATCTTCTGCACACTTTAATTAGGATATTTTTGCCGCTAATTTAAAAATATGGGAAAGAAATTAGATTATATTACCAGTGAACTTCAAGAATTCATTGAAAATCAAAAATTATTCTTTGTAGGAACAGCTTCTAATGAGGGCAGAGTTAATGTGTCTCCAAAAGGTACTGACTCATTTAGAGTTATTAATGAGAACAAAATTGTTTGGTTGAATTTAACAGGGAGTGGAAATTAAACCGCAGCCCATTTAATAAAGAACAATAGAATGACCATTATGTTTTGTGCTTTTGAAGGGAAGCCTTTGATTTTAAGGCTGTACAGAGAAGCAAAAATTTACCACAAAAGAGATAGTGATTTTCATAAATATTCAAATTTGTTTCCTGAGAATGTGGGTGCCAGACAAATAGTCGAAATGAAAGTAGACTTGGTTCAAACTTCTTGTGGTTTTGCGGTGCCTTTTATGGATTTTAAAGAAGAACCCACCACATTAAATTCTTGGGCCACAAAACAAGGAGAGGAGAAAATTGAAGAATATTGGAAAAACAAAAACACCAGAAGCATTGACGGATTTGAGACGAAAATTCTTGACGCTTAAAATTAGTTAAAGGTATTAAGTATTTTGGTGGCTATATTCATCAAAATGATCCATGAGCCTGTCGAAGGGCCCATTTAGATGGCTGGTTATTAGGATTGCCAATGAGAATGGTTTTATCACTTTTAATTTTTAAGTGTTGAGCTATAGGAGAAAGTATGCTATTGCCAATCCACCGGAAATAAAAATAACTAACCCTAACAATTAAGCTACAATGATGCGATTAAGCCTTCGGTATATTGCAGTCCTAATCGATCAGGGTTAGGATTCCGCCTCCATTAGTTTTCTGCGTTGGGGATTAGATAGGTTTTGTGGGGGATTTGTGTAGAAGTAGAATAATTAAATTGCGCCTGTAATTGTAGCCTAATAATCATTTTGTTTCTTTAGCCATTTCCAGACCATTTTCAGCAGTTTTCATTATATTCTTAGTCAATTTTGTGGATACTTTGTTTGGAATACTTAATTTAACTGGGAAAACAATCCAAAGGGGCTGTATGAATAGCGATATATGCATAAATCCTTGATATATTTGCTTTTATACGACTATTTTGCCTCATTGTTTAAAGCTAAGCTTATAAAAAAGTAGGCTTTTTTCACAACACAAAGCTTCAATTCTTATCAAGGAAAAAGCATTTTGAGAAGACAAAAAGCCAATTGAATAATAATTAAAGCTTAAATTGAATGCAGACATTGTTCGTCAATTAATTATTAAGAAAATGGAAACAGAGATCAGGTGGGAGCAGAGATTTTCAAATTTTGAGAAAGCACTAAACAAACTTTCACAGGCAGTTGAATACATTAAGCATAATTTTATAGATGAAAATGAGCCTATTGACGATAGTGATGCAGGGTATGTGTTGGATGAAATAATTAAGGAAGGTCTAATACAGCGGTTTGAGTATACCCACGAATTGGCTTGGAATGTTATGAAAGATTACGCTACCTATCAGGGCAATCCTAATGTTGGCGGCAGCAGAGATGCAACAAGGGAAGCTTTTCAATTAAAACTAGTTTCTGAAGGTAAGGTATGGATGGATATGATTGGAAGCCGAAACAAAACTTCACATACTTACAATGAAGAAACTGCGGATGAGATTTATGACAAAATAATGAAAGGGTATTATCCGGCTTTTTTAGAATTCCAAAAGAATATGGACGGTAAAAGAAGCGAAGAACAAGGAAGATTTTTATAAAATGGACAGTTCAGGTTTGACAAAAGACGAAATTACCAGCATTAGCGCAGTCTTCTCAAGATACCAACAAGTAGAAGAAGTATTGATCTATGGCTCAAGAGCAATGGGTAACTATAAACCTGCTTCCGACATAGACCTAACTTTAATAGGAAAGGATATTGATTTTAGTTTACAAACCCAAATTGAGTTTGATTTAGATGATTTGATGTTGCCGTACAAATTTGATGTTTCAGTTTATAATAGAATAACCAACCCTAAATTTCTTGACCATATAAATAGCGTGGGAAAGGAAATTTACAATAGAAAGCAACAAGGGCATAAGGTTGTATAAGTATAAAGTGGGCTGTATGGCTAAAATTGAGCGTTTTTTACTTTTATGAAACTTTGCGAACGGATCGGAATTGCTTCTAAATCCCGCACTAGGCTAATACTAGACCTTTGCAGTACCACGAAGCTGTGGTAATCCGGTAGGTGAAAACCCTACTTAATTAATTTGCTGTTTATTTAGAAAGCTTCCAGGCAATTAAACCCCGAAGGTTTCAATGAAGCTCGGTTGCATACTAACAGGCCAAAACAAATTTTATGGCTGAATGGGGTTTTGTTGGTCAGGATAATTTCGTGGTACTTGGAAAGTCCGCCACAAGTTGTAAATTTAAATCAAGGCGTAGCTATGTGCGAGGCAATAGCTTAGTGCTATTTAATCCTAACACATCATAACTTGGCGCTACCCATCATATCGCAACCTTCAAAATGTCAACATCAATAAAAGCTACCGAATCTTCCGAGCGGATTTCTTCTCTAGACTTTTTAAGAGGTATTGCCATACTTGGGATTCTGTTTATTAATATCGAGAACTTCGCTTACCCTGACCCATGGAGTCCATGGAAATTTGGGTTTGAAGGGACTATTGATTACTCCACACGATTTTGGGTCTACTTCCTGTCTCAGGGTAAGTTTTACACCATGTTTGCCCTTTTATTTGGCGTAGGTTTTTACATTTTTTTAGAACGCCTTGAGAAAAAGCAATTGGGACTTAAGGCAATGGACATTTATGCCAGAAGATTACTTTGGTTATTCATCATTGGAGTAATTCATTCCTATTTTATTTGGACGGGAGATGTTCTCTATCATTATGCCATCTGTGGCTTTTTATTATTTCCGTTCAGATCCTTCAAAACAAAAAGCCTACTTTTCGTTATTGCTTTTCTATCCTTACTTCAACTGGCCAAATCTTACGATCAAACCATGAAGAGGAAAGGCTGGCAGGATAATTACACAAAAGCCATCAACCTACCGGAAGACCAACGATCAAATGATGACATTAAGAATATCAACTTTTGGAAAAATCAAACCAAGAAAAAAGATCCTGACACCTCAAAAGTTGAAGCCAATAAAAGTACCTATCTGATAGGTTTAAAAGAAACGTATAAAAATTCCAGTGCTCACAAGGGGCTTGTTTACTACCAAGGGCTGCTTTTCCCATCTCTAATAGCAATGATCTTAGGCATCATTTTTTATCGGTCAGGAATATTCCAGAATTATCAAGTCTGGAAATATTATTGGCTTATCTCTTTGGTTATTCTTGGTGTTGGATTAATTATCAATTATTTAAGATATTACCATTGGACCTATGAATATTTTGAGCCAGTTACAAATATTTGGAAAGGATGGCTTTTTACATTTCCAAAGGAACTTCTCGGAGTAGGATTTATATTGATCTTCAACGGACTATTTCAAAAGTTTCTCAGGTCTTCCAAGATAACCTTAATTTCTAAAGTAGGAAGAACAGCACTTACGAACTACATCCTTCAGAACACCCTGTTGGGATTGATTTTTTATGGTTATGGACTATCATTATTTAACCAATTCTCCCGATTTGAGTTGTTGGGTTTAGTGGTGATTATTTGGATTATACAGTTAACGCTTAGCTGGTTGTGGCTAAGAAAATTTCAACAAGGTCCCTTAGAATGGTTGTGGAGAAAACTTACATACAGTAGTTTTAAACATATGAATTAATAATAAGATATATTAATTAAGCTTCAATGATGCGATCAATGCTCCGGTTTAATGTAGTCCTGAGTTGTCAGGATTGGACTCAGCCTTCGGTAGCTTTCTGCGATGTAGATTGGATAGATTTTTATTGGGGGGGGTAGGTAGCAGTTGAATTTTTTAATAGTGCCAGTAAATATGGTCAATTAGAGCTTTTTGTTTCTTTATCCATTTTTAATAGTTTTTATTAAATTCTTAGTCTATTTACTGTATACTTTGTTTGGAATGCTTAATTTGAAAGGAAAAACAATTCATAGAGTGGGTGCATAGTGGATATATACGTAAATTCGTGATAGCCTTTCTTTTCTACAATTGTTCTGTTTAATTAAAAATAACCGAATTAATAAATGGAATTACCTAAATATCATGAAACTTTTATGCCGATTTTAGAAACTTTAAGTTCTATTGAATCAATAAGCAGTTGAGAATTAACAATAAGAGTATGTGACAAATATTATTCTGCATTACCGAAAGAACTTTTAGATAAGAAAACAAGTTCTGGAGCCAATACCTTGATTGACAGAATACTTTGGGGAAAATCCTACCTGAAAATGGGAAAGTTTGTATTCTATCCCAAAAGTGGGATGGTTCAAATCGGAGAAAAAGGAAAACAAGCTTTATTAAGTGGAAAATTACTTCTCTCGGACTTACAGAATGATCCTGATTTCATCCAACATCGTTCTACTGTTAAAAGCAAAAAAGATGATAAAGCAGAATTCGAAACTGTAGTGGTTGACAATGCATCGCCTCAGGACCTAATCGATACTGGATTTGAAACAATTGAAACAGAAGTTAAAACTGAGCTACTTGATAAACTTAGAGAACTTGACCCTTACTTTTTTGAAAAAGTAATTTTGATTTTACTTAAAAGAATGGGGTACGGAGATTTTATTGAAACATCTAAAACAGGAGATGGCGGAATTGATGGAATTATAAATGAGGACAAACTTGGACTTGAAAAAATTCACACTCAAGCAAAAAGATACAATGAAAATAAAGTACGTGAAAAGGATATAAGAAACTTTATTGGGGCACTGAGTGGAGACACTTCAAAAGGAGTATTTATAACGACATCTACATTTGACGATTCAGCGATTAGGAAGGCGAGAGAGGCTCATCATTCAATTATACTGATTGATGGACCCAAACTGGTAGATTTAATGCATCAATATAATGTTGGCGTTCAAGTAAAGATAACAAATGAAGTAAAAGAAATTGACAATGATTTTTTTGAAGGAGAATAATTGACCTATGGCGAATAAATGGGGAATTCCAGACGATGTTGAAAATTTTGTAAAGGAACGAGATAAAAACTGTGTTTATTGTGGGGTAGAATTTCTAGGGAGCAATTCAATAAAATCTAAACCATCATGGGAACATATTGTCAATGATATAAGTATAAATGGAAGTGACAATATCGCGCTATGTTGTATTTCATGTAATGCCAGTAAAGGATCGAAACTAATTGAAGATTGGCTACAATCTGAATATTGTAGAAAAAAGAAAATAACAATTGACACTGTTGCAACTGTTGTTAAAAATGCTATTGTCAATCCACCCGAAATAAAACCACCAAAACTTAATAAGTAAACTACATTGATGCGATTAATGCTCCGGTTTATTGTAGTCCTAATCGATCAGAATTGGACTCAGCCTCTGGAAGCTTCCTGTGATGGGGATAGGATAGCTTTTGCTGGGGAATTTAGGTAGCAGTTGAATAGTTAAATTGCTCCTGTAAAGATGGTCTAATAAAGCTTCCTGTTCCTTCAGCCATTTTTAAACTATTTTTAACAGTTTTCTTTAAATTATTAGTCTATTTACTGGATACTTTGCTTGGAGTGCTTAATTTACAAGGAAAACAATCGAAAAGTGTGGGTGCATATTTGATATATACGCAACTCCTAGGATAAATAGGTGTATATATTTTTGTTGGGCCTGAGCAAAAATAATACCGCAATTAGCAGAACCACTATTAAAAAGTTAACCCCAAAAAGCCATCTAAATTTCGTATCTTCGGATAAATGAAAAAACAAAAAGATATTGGACATTCTTTTATAATTGACCGGCTTACCGACTCGATTTTCAACACTATTTAGGGCGATAGTTTCAGAACCGAAGTTTCTATCCTAACCAAAACCGACCTGAAAAATATAACCTCAAAAAACGGATGGAATTTTGATTGGAAAGCTGAACTCAACGACCTGAAAAAAGAAACCTACAAACTGACAATAGTCAATAATCCAGATATTGTTCAAGGTCTTTTAAGTATACAAAGGGAAACTGACCATATTTTCATGAACCTGCTCGAAAATGCCCCATTCAACATAGGAAATGAAAAACTTTACGAAGGTGTCGCTGGTAATCTTGTAGCTTTTGCCTGTAAACTTTCCTTTCAGTTGGGATTCGAGGGTTTCGTAGCCTTTACAGCAAAAACGAAGTTAATAAAACACTATGAAGAATCATTGGGAGCATCTAATGTACGTGGGCAAAAAATGATTATTCCAACACATTCGGCAAAGAAATTAGTAGATAAATACTTTAAAACCAAATAAAATGGGACACGTCAAAGAACCTAAAGGAGTTGACTTCATTATAGAAAGTGAACCCTTGACAGAAAAAGACAGAAAAGAAATAAGCAAGTTTATAGTAGATTATAAGTCAGCGCATAAAAAGAAACCACGAACACAAAAAAGGAAGAAACAACCGAGCTAAAATGAAAGCCGACCGCACACACATTACCTAAGAAAATATAGGGAAAATCGTTCACCAGAGTAAAATTTATTATAGATACTCACTTTTCGGTTTATACTTTATTTAGTAATTTGAATGCTCTACGTTTCTTAGCTTGACGTTGACGTACATTTATATACAAACTAAAGAAGTATGCTCGATTTTTCTACCAAACTAAAGCAAGTTTTTTCTTGGGCAGCAGCTATTGTTATCATGGTTGTACATACTTATTTGGCTTTTAAGATTTTAAATGTATTTACTAACGATACGAATTGGATAGAAATCGCAAAAGAACACACAGCAGCTACATTAGGCATTCCTCTTGCTGGGACCGCCTCCTTGTTTTTAGTGCTAGTTCTCCGAATAATTTCAGACCAAGTAGCATTTAAAATATTCAATATTGAGTTTAAGGGTGCTGCAAGTCAAGCAATTATCTGGGTATTTACTTATTTGGTAGTAATTTTTTCAATATATCTATTGTGGCCCTTAGCCAATTAAAAAATATAAAACGCGCTACAACAATTAAACCTCAATGATGCGATTAAGCCTTCGGTTTATTGGACTTTTAAGTGGTCAGGATTAGGACTTAATCCTCTGGTGGCTTTATATGAAGAGGATTTGTTGTCGAATTTTAGAAAGATGTAAAATTATTAAAAAGTGCCTGAAAGTATGATCTAATAAACTTTATGTTCTTTTTTGCCATTTCTGGACCATTTTTAACAGGTTCCATTAAAACATTAGGATATTCAATGGATTCCTTGTGTAAAATCCTTAATTTACTAGAATAAAAAACCGAAATAGCGAAAAGGTTGTCCGGCTTCGGTTTTTAATTAAATTTACGAGTGGGAGCTGGAAGAGAAGGTCGTGCTTTTAAAGGGCAAAAAAATGCATAATTCCCACATTAAGATTTTAGTAATTTGTACAAGCTTTAGTAGTTCTTATATTGTATTCTTCAAACAGAAGATATCTCAGTTTCACTTCTCATAAGCTAAAAAAAATTAAAAAGTACACTATTATTAATAATTTGGTAACATAAAATACAATCTTATGTCAAAGGTAAAAGACAAACTTATAGATCAAATTACATCTTTAAACGATGAGGAGCTATTGGAATCAATATCAAATATGGTGAGTCAATTAAGTGCTGATGGAACGATCGAATTGTCGGAAGAAGTGCAGCAGGAGCTAGAAAAAAGAAGCACAGAGATTAAAAAAGGAAATTTCATGACAAACGAAGATTTGGTAAAGAGATTTAACAAATGAAATTGAAAACAATTTGGTCACTAGAAGCAATTTATGAATTTGAAGCTATTTGTGAATACTGGGACAAAAGAAACAATTCAAATTTATATAGCCGTAAATTGTTCAAATTAACTCAAGAAGTTATTAAAATAATTGAGAAACACCCCAAATTGGGAGTAAATTCAAATTCAGCGAATATAAAAATGAGACTTGTTGAAAATAATTACTATTTAGTTTACAAAATTTGCGATGAACACATTGAAATTTTAAAATTTTGGGACACTAGGCAAAATCCGAAAAAGAGAAAATTTTAAAAAACACGAGAGGTAATTGAGTGATTGGCTACTAACTAAAAGCTTACAGAGTGTCCTTTACGATTTATCTCGAATATAGGGGACATGGTATCCTTAAAAAAATAGCCTAAGTAGAACATTTTCCATGTCTGCTTTTTATTTAGAGGTTTTTTTCTTTTAAACATGTGTTGGTCTCAAACTGATCAGTTTTAGCTTTATGTGCAATTAAAGTACAATTTGACACTGTGTAAATCTCGCATTAATTGTCTACCCTCTGCAGCAAATCCTTTAATCATTTCCAGACCATTTTCAGCAGTTTCCATTAAATTTTTAGTCTATTTACTGGATACTTTGTTTGGAATGCTTAATTTGACAGAGAATCAATTAAAAGAGTGGGGGCATTGTTGATATATACGTAACTGTTTGGATAAACTTACTTATATTCAATTGTTCACACTAATAAAATGAAAGTACCGGAGAAGATAAAATATAGCATTCGGATAATTTTGATTTTAATGATAATCTTGTTGAATTGGGTTTTCATATCCATATTTATATCAAGTAATGAATATGAAGAATTAGTTTATCACAATGGAGGATATTTCTATAGTATGCTGACATTTCTTTTGATTGCGATACATGGTTCGTTTAAAAGGAAATCAATAGTTGAAGATTTAGATAAAATACCAAAAGAAAATGACGTTAATACTTGCATTGCTGACCAAAGGAAAATTATTATTCTTTCGACTTTAAGAACTTCATATTTATATGTGGCATTTGGATTGATTGAGATTGGATTGTATTTCGTGATTAAAGGTTTGACTTCTAGAGAAATTGGAGAACTATTATTTTTTGGATTTGCATTTGTGTTTTTTAGACCGTTAATTGAAATAACTAGATTTTATGTTCTTAAAAAAAAGCAAGGCTATCCTAAACTGACAATGAGTTATATTATTTCAAACAACCAGATTATGGTAAAAGGGCAAGACGTAGATAAGATTATTAATTTTAAAGATATTGTATTGACAGAAATATTTGACGATTTGATATATGTTAAAACTCAGATTGAACCCGAAAATTTGATATTTAAGATTAGGGATAAGTAATTATTGGTGATAACATGCGGTCATAAAACATTGTGCGGAAAGTGCTATATTTGAATGAAATAACATTTAATCAACGTTTTAGTGGGCTAGTAAGTTTGTGCTTTGAAATGCGCAACGGTTTTATACCGCCTATCGTTGTAGCCAATTGAAAAAATGAAGCCTTTTCAAATTAAATATAGTATCATAAGTGAAATCCGACACGGTTCATCATATAATTTGGCGGAATTGGAAGTTATTGGAGTAAGCAAGTTCGCGATTAAAAAAAAATAACGGATGGCAGGACAAACACACTTGGTCGCCTGATGGGAAATTACTGGCTCAAATTAAATGGGACTTAATAAATAATACCCCTGGCTTTATTATAGTTCTATTTGATTCAGAAAAAGGAAAAATAATGCAGACAGACCGCATAGAAGGATGTTGCAATGCATTAAGATTGAATAAGGAATCAGATATTGAATACGAAACATTTACCAAAGTTTCCAAAGATGGAATAAAGGAAGAATATGGTTTTGTGAAAGAAAAAATTAAAACTTGCTATAACAATCGCTAAAAAATAATAGCTGGATTTTGGGACAGCAACGCTTTTTAGCGTAGTGTTGGCATATATTTGAATGAAACACACATTAGAATATAAGATTTTAAAGCATTTATCAGAAAATGATAATGGTAAATTTTTAGATATTGCGGAAATCGAATCTAATATTGATTTATTAAAAAGTGTAATTTCTGACTTAAAGAAAGGAAATTAATTTTAACAAAACCATATCCTAGAATTCCATGGGATTCATCTACTAAAGGAGTAATTGGTAGTAGCCCATCTGATAAACCTGAAAAATGTAAAATAAAATTATCAGGTAAAGAATACTTAGAATCTCTAAAACCGCAACCTATTCCAAAATTCCAAAAAATATATTTACCTTTTTTCATTCTGTTTGGTTTGTTTGGTGTTTATAAAACATTTCTTCCTTCAATTATAAAATCTGATTACGAGAATTTAAAATATCAATCTGAAGTTTTTGAATCTCAAGTTGATTCTCTAACGAATGAATCTCAGATTTATAAAGATTCTCTCGCACAATTGAACCAACAACTAAAGTTATATAAAAAACAGTCCATAATTGACTCTTCACAAACCAAAAATTATTATGATGTAAATAAATAAACGGATTTAAACGACTGCCTGATTTAAAAAATGGTTGCCCAATAACTAAGCATTCTGGCAGCTGGAACAGCCTAGTCTGAATGCAATGTTGAACCTTGA
Organism: uncultured Cyclobacterium sp.; assembly: GCF_963977555.1. GTDB lineage: Bacteria > Bacteroidota > Bacteroidia > Cytophagales > Cyclobacteriaceae > Cyclobacterium. The sequence goes on from NZ_CAXBPD010000011.1 coordinate 184,085, forward strand.
ATAATTTTAAGGTAAATTTCAATACCCCTTCCACAAGCTTAGGGACCAGTTTTTGGCAATGTGGACTGTATAGTGTGTTTGAATTAGACCAGTTAGAGGAAATGTTGTACGGCATACAGCTAAATGGGAATAAGGAGAAAAATACGATCTTCTTTAAAATTGCTAATAAAATGGAAACCAGTAAAGTATATCTCTGTAGAGTGGAAAGGTCGAAAATAAACGGTAATTATACCGTTTGGTTACCGGAACAACCTGATGATGATTTTGTCTATAGGTTGGTGGATAAATATGATTTATTGCAAGGGGAACTGTGGGAAATCCTTTTGAAAACCGGTGCCAAGGATAGCAACTTTGATGTTTCAAAGGTATATTTTGCCCCTGAAGGAGATGTCTTTGTCTCCTATACCAGCGATTATGAATTGAGTAAAAACATGGAGAAAATGCTTAATGAACTGATTTTAAATCCCGAGTACTTCACTAAATTGGTCCACCTAAGCGGATTTAAATTGTAATTGGCAGTAGTGCAGGTTACTTGTTCACTGGTTTTCCGTTAATCCAAAGGTATTTTGAATTCGTCTCTCTTTTCTGAGCCATTCATCTTTGGCCATTAATGGGTGAGTTATCCAGGTATTTTTCAGAGGCTATAATTTTTCCCCCATCCAAGTATAGTGACCGGCTTTTTCAACCATTATTTGAAGCTGTGTGGTTTGCCCAAGCTGTTTTACCACCGACCTTATTAGTATTCAGAATTGTCTATAAGATTGTGCTATTGGTAAGCTTATTATTATTGACATTTTTATACCTTTAGCATTATCCGCTATAAAAGGTATTCTATCATGGTTTTACGTGCGCTTATCCTTCTTGTTTTTTCCTTTTCCATAGTCAATTTTGCCCAGGCACAAGTAAAATACAATAGGGTGGTGTTTAAACCCAAGCCCTATGTAGAATACCATCCCAATGGCAATGTTTACAAAAAAGGTTTTGTGAATGCCGACAAGCAATTCGTTGATACGCTAGCCATTTTCTTTCCCTCCGAAAAATTATCGATGACTGCCGTTTACGACAATGGGGTGCTGAATGGGGTATGCATTCATTACAATGAGGATGGCTCAATTAGTAGGGCAGGGGAATATGTGCAAGGCAAAAAAGATGGCTTATGGGTCTATAATAACTATGCTGAATCTAAAGATGGTCTTCCCTATAGCTTCTCTGTGAACTATAAAAACGGCCAACTTCATGGAGAGACCATCCTTTATGAAGGAACCCATAAAATCCGCTCCGTACATGCATTTTTAGGTAAACCCGCACCTAATAAAAAATGGGAAATGTACTATGATAATAGCGATAATTTATTGGCTGTAGGCTTTATTTCCAGTGATAATCAATTCACCTTGCGGGGCATATATACGGAAGATGGGGAGTTTGTAGACAAGGTTGGGGTCAGTAAGGATAAAACCGAAATTTTTCTAGAAGCAATGCGAACGTTTTTTAAGTCCATCCCTAAACAAGAAAAAAAACCGGAAACTAAGGTCACCTATGAGACAAAGACAGTTACACATAAATCAGTTCCATTTAGCACGTATCATGCCAATGGGAAAATTCATGAGAAAGGCTACCGAAATGCCAAGGAACAGCTTGTTGGAAAGCTACTAACCTATTATACTTCCGGCACTCTAAAATCCGAAATGTACTATTTCAATGGAGCGCTTCAAGGTGATTGTACGCATTATAATGAGGAGGGTACCATTAAAATGAAAGGCAAATATGCCAAAGGTAAAAAAGAGGGTTTATGGATTTATCCTGACTATATCAAGAATAATGAAGATAGATTTAGTTATGAGGTGCATTACAAAAACGGCCTGCTCCATGGAGAAACCTCATTCATCAGAGGAGATGAAAAATTGATATTGATAACAGCTTCCGAAGGAGTACTGCTTGGGAAATGGGAAAGCTATTATCCAAATGGTTTCCCATCAAGCTCCGGATTAGTGAGTGCTGCCGGTGATGTCCTCACCCATAAAGTATTTGACAAAGAGGGAAAAAGGATGGTTACGATGTTTTCACCGCCTACACCCGAAAATTTAAGCAAGTCCATTAAAGATGTCTTTGCCACCATTCCTAAATAGTAAAGCAGGTAGGAGGTATAATGCATTTGTCGCCGATAAGATGGCAATAGTTATCCGAAGGAACGGGACAGTAAAGTGAAGGCAGTGGAAAGATACCTGCGGAAATCCAAAAGTAACACGAAGAAATGCAATTGTAGGCCGTAGGAACGAAGATGTAACCTGTAGGAACAGAAATGTAAGCTGTAGGAACGGAGATGTAAGCTGTAGGAACGGAGATGTAAGCTGTAGGAACAGAAATGTAAGCTGTAGGAACAGAAATGTAAGCAGAAGGAACTTGAATGTAACCTGAAGGAATGCAATTGTAAGCCATAGGACTGAAAATGTAAGTCTAATTTTTTTTTATTATCCTTTCAATTCAAGTACTAAGAGTGTGATTAATCTTGCATAATTGCCCTTACCCTAAATTTTATGAAATGATCCAATTGATCCTTTAATTAGCATTTTACGATTTAGCGGCTAGAAAGAATAAGCATTTTCGCAGGAGGGATATTTAAGTTAAAGCATAAACTACAGTGATCAGATAAATTTTGAAGCAAAAAGGGTCAGATGTTAATGGTTTTAGTTTTAGAATCCGACAGGTACGAAGTCGAATAACAACTGTACCTGAGCCAGTCTATAAACCTATAATCCTTTCAAGAATAAAATTGAGTAAGGCTAATGTTTTCATATAAGTGCATGACAGATAGGGTATAATAAAATATAATTGCTATTTTAGATAGACTAACACATCGAAGTAGCCTTTTACAGAACATCTTACAGAGGCCATTTCGCCAACATGATTTGCAAATCAAATGAACCCTCATGAAAAAGATAACCCTCCTTTTCCTGACCCTATTTATTGTGCTGAATACCCAAGGTCAAAATCAGGAAAACAAAGCCCCAATAATTTTTATCTATGATGCAAGTGGTTCCATGTGGGGACAGCTGCAGGGCAAAACCAAAATGGAAATTGCCGCAAATGCCTTGAGCAATACTGTAGAAAACCTATCCGAAAATCAAAAATTAGGCCTTGTAGCCTATGGTCACCGGAAAGAAGGGGACTGCGAAGATGTGGAATTTATGGTGGATGCAGCCTCCGGCACAAAAACGGAAGTAATAACAGCTGTCAAAGGAATCAAACCCCTTGGCAAAACACCATTGGCCTATTCTGCTGCTTTGGTCATAGATAATTTGAGAGCGTCCAAGCAGAAAGCTACCATTATCCTTATTACCGATGGCATAGAATCCTGTGATGGGAATATTTGTGAAATAGTTCAAGCAGCTAAAGAAGAAGGCATTGACTTTAAGTTGCACATCATTGGTTTTGGTTTAAAGGAGGAGGATACCCAACAATTGAGGTGTGCGGCAGGAGCAGGAGATGGGAGCTACTTTACTGCGGAGAATGCAGAGAATTTAGGTGAAATACTTAATCTAGCCACCGCCGCTACGGTGGACAAGCCTGACAACAACTTTTCGGTCTATGCCCTTAAAAATGGCAAGCCATTGGATGTCTTTGTCAAAGCTTATGATATTGTTGCCAAAAGGAGACCCATCATGCTCAGGACCTACCAAGACACCGGTTACTTTTACCTTCCTCCAAGTACCTATAATTTTGAAGTGATGCCTTTGGAAGGGAGTGATGTTGATGGTATTACTATTGAAAATATTGAAAGTCATGAAAATGGCATGGGCCATCAAACCGTCACTTTTGATGGAGGTACATTGGATGTCTTCATTTCAAACAATGGAGCCGGCTGGGACAGTATGATAAAAATTCTCAATTCACAGGATAAAGTCATTGCTACTGCCAGAACCTATGGTGTCAATAAAGAAATAGAGGTCAATCCTGGGGTTTACCAAGTGGCCATTCAAGCCTTGGTAATAAAAGGAATGCACACTAAAACTGAATTGGATAGCATCGTAATTGCTGCCGGTAAATCATCTCCTTTACGTTATGATTTTAAAACGGGTAAAGTTGAAATCTATGCAAAAGTAGCTGGAGAGGATATCGATTCTATAGTAACTGTAACTGAAGAGCAGGGTGGAAAAAACGTAGCAAGCGGAAGAACGTATAATAAAGGCACAAAATTTATCTTGAATACAGGTACTTATAAAGTCCATGTGCGTCCATTGGGAGCAAATAAGGAGAAATCACCTCAGACTTTTAGCATAGAAGTTAAGGAAGGAGAAACAATTGCAAAAGCCTTGGATTTCTAATTATGAGACATTATAGAAAATACTTACATCCCTTAGCGTTTATTGTTAGCCTGCTGTTTGGTATTTCCTTTATCGTTTGTGAGATTAACCCCATTCTTGCTGATAATGAAAACAAGCCCATTCCAATGGCACCGTTAGCGTTTGAGACAAAAGCTTTTTCTTTGGTTTCCAACATTTCAATTTCAAAGGAAAGAGTGGAAATAGCAACTAATGGGATCGGTTTCTTCAAACCCAATTATTATGAATATCCTACCCTTTATTTTTACGGCAATGTAAACCTTGAAAAGGGTCTGACCGAACACATGCCGATGGATAGTCTGGTTTTCACTAAAAACCAATACGGGGAACCTACCACTTCTTATGCACCTCCCTGGCTTTACCCCGAACACCTTAAACTGGATTATGGGGTCTTGTATTTCAAAGTTTTAGGCATTGGCCATGATTTCATCAAGGTGGTAAGCAATAAAGCCAATGGACAAATAACATACTTGGATAAGAACAAGGGAAAATTCTTTTCTTGGCCTGAGTTCCTTATGACCGTAAACAGTGTGGAAACCAATGAAGCGCATTCAATACAAATTCACCTTAAACCTTTGGACCATTCGGGAACAGTTCCTTTGGAATATGAATTTATCAAACCCCTGATTGTAAATGATGAGTGGCTTTATGGTAAATTTGTTGATGACCAACTCAAGGAAAAAGGGAAAGGATGGATTAGATGGAGAAAAGGGAATGAATTGCATATCAAGTTTTCTTTTTAGTTAAGAATCCAGGGTATGAGATTTTGTCAGCATTGTTGCAAAAAAAAAGCAACAATACCGCCAAAATCAGGTTGTGCTTATTGCTATTACCAAGGCTTGACAGCCTTGCCTACAAAAATATCACTCCTCCGGAGTTTTGGGTAACAGTAAAATCCACCTGATCGGTATTTAAATCAATAGAGAATCAGATAGCATTCTAATACATCGGTAAAAAGCAATGTTGTGTAGTTAATTTAAACAAATGCTCTTATTTTTTATTCTCGGCCTTATGGAAAGATTTACATTTAGCCTTGACTTTCTTGGTTCGTTTTTGTGTCAAGACAAAAATGAACAGGAAGAGATAAGGGTAACCAATGGTTTAAGCTTTAAAACATCTTGAGAGGTTAATTTATGCTCATAATTTTATAAGATAGACGAAATTTTAAGAACTCTCAAAAAATTTCCTAGGCCAACTAACTTGAAAGATTTTGTCAGCATTGTTGCAGAAAAAAAGCAACAATACCGCCAAAATTGTATAATGTGCATAAACCGAACCACGGGCTGCACCCTTGGCTGATATATTGCGCCCCTTTTGGGCTGGGAAATGAAGAGAACGACGCCTCATTCCATTATGATTTATTTAAAGAATCGGCAATAAATAACGTTAGGGAGTTAATTTTTATCAGTGCTATTTTTTATTCTCGGCCTTATGGAAATTAGTAAAATGATTGCTCAATGGCGTTAAGAACAAAAAATCTGTCTGACGCCTTTTCGGCGGAGTTTTTTTTTGTTTAGCCAGTGAGTATTCATTTTGCGTTAAGATTTACATACCGCCTTGACTTTTTTGGTTCGTTTTTGTGTCAAGACAAAAATGAACAGGAAGAGATAAGGGTAACCAATGGTTTAAGCTTTAAAACATCTTGAGAGGTTAATTTATGCTCATAATTTTATAAGATAGACGAAATTTTAAGAACTCTCAAAAAATTTCCTAGGCCAACTAACTTGAAAGATTTTGTCAGCATTGATGCAAAAAAAAGCAACAATACCGCCAAAATCAGGTTGTGCTTATTGCTATTACCAAGGCTTGACAGCCTTGGCTACAAAAATGTCACTCCTGCGGAGTTTTGGGTAATGGTAAAATCGACATGCTCGGAATTTAAATCAATAGAGAATCAGATAGAATGCTAATACATCGGTTATAAATTACGCTAGGTAGTTAATTTTAATTGATGCAATTATTTTTTATTTCGGCCTTATGGAAATTAGTAAAATGATTGCTCAATGGCGTTAAGAACAAAAAATCTGTCTGACGCCTTTTCGGCGGAGTTTTTTTTTGTTTAGCCAGTGAGTATTCATTTTGCGTTAAGATTTACATACCGCCTTGACTATTTTGGTTCGTTTTTGTGTGAAGACAAAAATGAACAGGAAGAGATAAGGGTAACCAATGGTTTAAGCTTTAAAACATCTTGAGAGGTTAATTTATACTCATAATTTTATAAGATAGATGAAATCTTAAGACATCAAAAAAACAACCTAGGCGAACCATTTGAAAGATTTTGTCAGCATTGTTGCAGAAAAAAAGCAACAATACCGCCAAAATCGTTTAATGTGCATAAACCGAACCACGCGCTGCACCTGTGGCTGTTATATTACGCCCTTTCAGGGCTGGTAATATGGGGAAAATGAATCCACTTAACCTATAAAAATTTACCTAAGCCTTTAAAGAGTTAGATGGAATTCTGAAAACTCGAAAATAAATTACGCTAGGTAGTTGTTAATTTAAACTAAGGCTCTTATTTTTTATTCTCGGCCTTATGGAAATTAGTAAAATGGATGCTCAATGGCGTTAAGAACAAAAAATCTGTCTGACGCCTTTTCGGCGGAGTATTTTTTTGTTTAGTCAGTGAGTATTCATTTTGCGTTAAGATTTACATACCGCCTTGACTATTTTGGTTCGTTTTTGTGTGAAGACAAAAATGAACAGGAAGAGATAAGGGTAACCAATGGTTTAAGCTTTAAAAC